>CAWKKG010000007.1:0-457539 GCA_963850115.1 uncultured Actinomycetota bacterium | reverse complement strand
TTCGGCGGCAGGAAGCGCAGGTACACGCTGAGACGGCGGTCCTCGTAGGCGGTGGCGCCGATGTTGCCGATGAAACCGCCGAGCCGGGTGACCGCGTTCCCCAGTTGCAGCGGCCAGTACTCCAAGCGGTGGTGGCGAACAGGCAGTGATCGCCCCGGCCGATGCCGTAGCCGGCCAGCATGCTCAGGCCCAGTCGGCGTCCGCCTCGGCGTCCGCCCAGCCGATCGGCGCCAGGACGCTGCCGTCGGCCAGCTCCGCCCAGCCGACGCCGGCCAGCCGGGCGCGCGGCAGGGCGAGGTTCGCGTCAGCGTGTCCCGCAGGTTGATGCCTTCACCACTCTCTGGATCTTTCCGGTCGTCGACCTGGCCAGCAGCTCGCCGGTCGTCAGCAGCTCCAGGTCCGCCTCGATCGCGAGCCGCGACCAGATGGCTGCGCCGACCCTGGCCCGCAGGTCGCCCAGGTCCGTTGCCTGGTCGGTGTCATAGCCCACCCGGATCTTCAGCTGCTCCATGCGGGTGCCGGTCTTGACGATCTGGAACACTCCCGCCGAGGTCTCGGGCACGGTCTCCAGGGCGCGCCATACCTCGCCCGGTGTCACGGACACCCCGCGCACGACCATCAGGTCGCCCAGGCGGCCCAGCGGCCACTGCCGCATGTGGGTGCGGCCGCATGCGCATGGCTCGCGGGTGACCCGGACCAGGTCCTCGGTCCGGTAGCGGGCCAGCGGGGCGATCGAGTTGCACAGCGATGTCGAGATTGCTCGCCGACCCCGCCGTCCTCGACCGGCCGTCCGCTCTCGACGTCGAGGACCTCGAAGAAGCCGGTGTCTTCCCACATGTGCATGCCGTCGTGTTCCAGGCACTCGAAGCACAGCGCGACGTCACCCGCCGTCGACCAGGTGAGCAGCTCGATGCCCCAGGCCGCGAACCGCTCGCGCATCGCCACGCCGAGTGGCTCCCCGGCGAAGCCGATGACCTTGAAGCAGGAGAAGACCTGCTTGATGTCCACGCTCTTGCTGGCTCGAGCAGCTCAACGGCGGTGAAGCCGACCAAGGTCATGAAGGCGGGCCGGTACCGCTCGACGACCTCGAGGAATTGCGGATCGGTCAGGCCCATAAAGATGGGGATCGCGCCAAGGAGCTGCGCGAGGTGCGCCTGCGGTCCGCGCATGCCGGTCGACCCGACGAGCATGTAGTCGCCGGCCGGATTCCCGCCCCGTACAGGGCGCGAGTGGCGCCGAGCCAGTGCGGCGACCAGCCGTCCGGCCATTCCTCGGCGAAGAAGGTGGCGTCGCCGGTCGTGCCCGACGAGGTGAACACGCCGTCCAGTGCCGATAGCTCACGGCACTCAAGCCCGCCGAACGGCGCGCCGTACGCCGACCGGTAGTCGCGGATCATGTCCTTAGTGAGAAACGGCACCCTGGCGCTGAAGTCGGCCCGGCCGCGGATGTCGGCGGGTCGGATGCCGGCCTCGTCCCAGAGCCTGGTCAGCAGCGGCGCCCGGCCGTAGACCAGCTGGCCGAGCTCGGCCAGCTGGTCGTCGTGGTACGCGTTGAGCTCCGCGCGGGGCATGCACTCAACCGCCGGCTCCAGAATGCTGGACGACCGCGTCGTCGCAGACGCCATAGTGCCTCCTTCGTGCTCCGGTCAGCGGAACACGTCAAGTTCTTACGCTGTATCACGATAACCGTCGGTTGCCGGCGCGGCAATACTCCCCGTTGAGCCGTAGCTAGCCGCCTCACGATGGCCATTGACAGCCAGCGGGCGACGGCGCATTCTTTATACATCGTAAGAAAAAGTGCCCCGGTGAGCCGCCGATCCACATCCGCGAAAGGAACCCGCCATGACCGCCATCGCCGACCACGACGTGGTGACCGGCACCCCCTACGTGCTGGTGAGCACCGACGGGCACGTCGGCCCGTCGCTCACCGGCCAGCTCAGGGACTACTGCCCGCAGGAGTACCTGGACGACTTCGACGCCTACGCCACCGCGAACGCCTGCCCGGTGGCATTCGTCGGCTCCAAGGAGATGATCACGGAGCGGGAGCTCCCGGCGTCGCTCGTCCAGGCCCGCCAACTCGCCTTCGACTGCCCCGGCCAGCAGGATCCGCACGAACGGATCAAGGACATGGACCTAGACGGGGTCGCCGCCGAGGTGATCTTCGCCGGCGGGCAGAACGACGAGGTCCTGCCGTTCCTGTCGCCTATGGGGCTGAGCGTGGCGGGCGTCGACGCGCAGCTGCAGCAGGCCGGGCAGGAGATCTACAACCGCTGGCTGGCCGACTTCGTCACCGTCCAGCCGGAACGGCACGTCGGCCTGGCCCACGTTCCGATCTGGGACATCGAGGCCGCCGCGCAGGCGGTCCGCTGGGGATACGAGCACGGCCTGCGAGGCGTCAACTTCCCGGCACCGCGCGCGGGCCTGCTGGCCTACAACGACCCGGCGTACGACGCGTTCTGGCGGGTTGTCGAGGAGCTTGACATGCCGCTGTGCTGCCATAGCGGCGGCGGCGAGACACCACTCGGGATCACCGGCCCGGGCGGGGCCGAGATCTTCATGAGCGAGGCGCTGTGGCTCGGCCGCCGCGCGCTGCATCAGATGATCTTCGGCGGCGTCTTCGAGCGGTTTCCCGGCCTGAAGATCGTCTTCTGTGAGCAGCGCACCGCGTGGGTGCCGCAGACGCTGCCTGACCTGGAGTCCATCTACTACAACACCGGCGTCTCGCCGTTCGTGAAGAGCCTGAGGCCGCCGTCGGAGTACTGGCGGCAGAACTGCTTCATCGGCGGCAGCTTCCTCGCGCCGTTCGAGGTCGCCCTGCGCGGCCAAGTCGGCGTCGACAACCTGATGTGGGGGACCGACTACCCGCACCAGGAGGGAACCTGGCCGAATACCGCGCTCGCCGTCCGCAACACCTTCCACGGGGTACCAGAGGACGAGACGCGCAGGATCCTCGGGGAGAACGCGCTGCGGGTCTTCAACTTCGACGCGGCGAGGATCCGCGAGATCGCCCAGCGGATCGGCCCGAGGCCAGCCGACGTCGCCCGCCCGGTGCCGGCCGACGAGCTGCCGGAACACCGCGGCTTCGCGTTCCGTGAGCGCGGCCAGTACTCCTGAGCCCGCGCGGTCCGCTGCCCGGCTCATCCGATCCGGGCAGCGGGCCGCCGCATCGGCGGAGTGACCGGCACCGCGTAAGCGGCGGCGGCTCCGAGCCGTCGCATTTCAATTCACAACCAGACGGGAAGGCGCGATGACAGGACAGGTAGCGGGCAAGGTGGCGTTCGTCACCGGGGCGGCGCGGGGACAGGGCCGGGCCCACGCGGTCCGGCTGGCCGAGGAGGGCGCCGACATCGTCGCACTGGACATCTGCGGCCCCATCAAAGGCCGTGAGGGTATCCCCGCCTCATCCCCCGAGGACCTGGCGGAGACCGCGCGCCTGGTCGAAGCCGCCGACCGCCGCATACTCACCTTCCAGGGTGACACACGCAACTACGCGGACGTCAGGCACGCGGTGGACGCCGGCGTGGCCGAGTTCGGGCACGTCGACATCGCGATCGCCAACGCGGGCACCAGCGGCGGGTCCGCGCTGGCGCACGAGATCTCCGAGGACGACTGGCAGACGACGCTCGACATCAACCTGACCGGCGCCTGGCACACCGCCAAGGCGGTGCTCCCGCACATGATCGCGGCCGACAACGGCGGCTCGATCATCCTGACCAGCTCCGGCGCCGGCGTCAAGGCCATGCTCCACCTCGCCGACTACGCCGCCAGCAAGGCCGGGATCATCATGTTGACCCGGGTACTCGCGCTTGAGTACGGAAAGCACGGCATCCGCGTCAACTCCATCGCGCCGGGAAACGTTGACACGCCGCTGGTGATGAACGACGTCATCTTCTCCCTGTTCCGCCCGGACCTGGAACATCCAGGGAAAGAAGACGTCCAGCCCGTCTTCGAGGCCATGAACCCCCTCAAGACAAAGCCCTGGCTGTCGCCCCGTGACATCGCCGGCGCGGCGGTCTGGCTCTGCTCCGACGACGCCGCCACCATCACCGGGATCACGCTTCCCGTCGACCTCGGCGTCCTCGCGGGCTAACAAGCGCCCACCTCGGCCAGGCTTGCGGCGGCGGCGGACCCTGGCGGGGCGGTGTAGAGGACGACGTACTGATCGGGGTCCTGTTGGGCCCACAAGTCCGGGTCCTCAGGGGTGATCCCCACGCTGCCACATTTCATAGTTTCCGCATTCTGCCGTGATCTCGGCCGTCTCCTGAGCCGCGGCGAAGAAGTCGTCGACCACCGGCGAGGTGCGCGTTGCCGCCATGGCGAGGTACACCTGGTCGGGTGCCAGATCCGGGATGGGCACGTAGCTGATGTCCGGATGTGAGTAGAACAGGGTTGCCGAGCGGGCCAGGAACGAGATGCCCCGGCCGGCCGCGACATGCTCGAGCGTCTCGTCCACCCCGCGCACCAGGTACCCGGCGTTAGGGTGCGGGCGCCTGGTGGGCTGCGTGCTCGGGTCGGCCTGCCAGACCAGCGGCTCGCCGGCCAGGTCGGCCTCGGTGACCTGCTCCTTGCCGGCCAGCCGGTGGCCGGCGGGCAGCACCGCCACCCGCGGCTCGGTGTACAGCGGGGCGACGCGCAGGCCGGCCTTGTCGATGGGCAGCCGCACATAGCCGACGTCGATGCGGCCGTCGAGCAGCATCGGCGCCTGGTCGTCCCACTCGATCCGCTGCACGTCCACCAGAACGTCCGGGTGCCGGTCGGCGAACCGCCGTACCGCCGGGGTGACCGCGATGCCCGCCCGGAAGCCGACCATTAGCCGCTGGCTACCGCGCGCGGCCACGGTCACCCGGCGGCGGACCGCGTGCGCGGAGGCCAGCAGCGGGCCGGCGTCGGTCAGCAGCTGCCGGCCGGCGTCGGTCAGCGCCACGCCGTGGCTGTCCCTTGTGAACAGCGGGGTGCCGAGATCGTGTTCAAGCGCGCGGATCTGCCGGCTGAGCGCCGGCTGCGCGATGTGCAGCTCATCGGCGGCGCGGCCGAAGTGCAGCGTGTCGGCGACGGCGACGAAGTAGCGCCGCTTGCGCAGGTCCAGATCCATGGAGCCTCCCGGTACGGCGATGCCTCCAGGTTATCGCCACCGCCGAAAGAAGTCTTGGACACCCACTCAGGCCAATGGCACCTTTACGTACCTGATGTGCCGGCGAATTCCGTACAAATTCGATAGCGGGCCGACCGGATGAGCACATCAGGATCGACGCCGTCCACCGCGTCATTCGGCGGCACCGACGACACGACCGTTAACGACGACGGGGCGGGCACGGCGTCCTGTCCAGCTCTAGAAAGCAGGCACACCATGAGCAACATCAGCATTATCGGCCTGGGGGGCATGGCCCGCGCCATAGGCGCCCGCGCGGTCGAAGGCGGCAACGCCGTCGAGGTCACCGGCCGCGACCAGGCCAAGGCCAAGGACCTGGCCGCCGCGCTCGGCGGCGGCGCCACGGCCGGGACATTCGCCGCCGCCCCGGCCGGCGACATCGTCATCCTCGCGGTGCCCTACGCCAGCGCCGCGCCGGTCCTCGCCCGGTACGGGGACGCGCTGGCCGGCAAGGTCATCATCGACGTCTCCAACACCTTCAACGCCGACGCCACCGCGCTGGTCACCCCTGACGGCACCTCCGGCGCGCAGGAGATCGCCAAGGCCGCCCCCGCCAGCGCGCACGTCGTGAAGGCGTTCAACACCGTCTTCGGCCACGTCCTGGCCCAGGGCCGCCCGCTGGACGTGCTCATCGCCGGCGACGACGCGGAGCCAAGGGACGCGTGTCGGCGTTCATCGAGAGCCTCGGGCTGCGCCCGCTGGACACCGGAGACCTGGCGATGGCGCACTGGCTGGAGGGAGTGGGCCCGCTGCTGATGGGCCTGGCCCGCCACGGCGCCGGGTTCAACATCGACCTCGGCGTCAAGGTCGCTGGCTGAGCGCACCCGCACCACCACTTCCCGCGCCACATCACTCACAAGGAGCAGCAGCATGCGCGTTTTTGTCACTGGCGGAACCGGCCATACCGGTTCCTACACAGCACGACCGATCGGGCCGGCTTCCTCCCCATGCTGATCGCGCTCGCGAAGGAGAAGGGCGCCGCCGCTTACCCCGGAGACGGCGCGAACCTGTGGAACGCCGTGCACGTCCGCGATGTCGCCTCCTTGTTCCGCTTGGCGCTGGAGAAGGGCCCGGCCTGCAGATACTGGCACGCGGTTGGGGACGGGGGCATCCCGTTCCGCGAGATCGCCGAGGCCATCGGCAGCCGCCTGGGCCTGCCCGCCGTGAGCATTCCCATGGACGAACTGATGGTGCCGGGATACTTCGGGTTCATCGCGAACATAGTCACGCAGAGCTACCCGGCGTCCAGCCTCATCACCCGCCGGGCCCTCGGCTGGGAACCCGCTCAGCCCGGCCTGCTCGCCGATTTGGACAACGGCCACTACTTCCCCGCCAGCTGACGGCAGGGACCCCGAAGCGGTAGGTCGCCGCGTCGAGTCGCGGCCGGGACGCCGAACGCTGGTGTTCACCAATCGCGGGTGGACAGCCCCACGGGGGAGCCGAGATCCATGTAGTGATCGGCTGAGGGGACGGTGACCGTTATCAGGTGGCCGTCGCCGGTGTTGAGCAGGCAGCGGCCGGGCCGGGTCGGCTGACCGATCTGGCCGCGGGTCAGCCGGGTGCCGATCAGTTCCCCGTCGCCGGGCGAGGTTGGTGCGGTAAGGCACCCGCGGCGCGCTCGCTTCGCATCGATCTGCCAGCCGCCGAATCCGGCGCACAGCCCTGCCTCGGGATCCCCCGCGATCACGAGCCCTCGGCCTGGGCTCGCCAGGATCCTGCTCAGCTCCGCTGAGGCATCGCAGTCTCGCAGCAGCTCGGCGTCGTCGACGAGAACGACACAAGGCCCGTCAACGCATGCCAGAGCGGCGGCGAGTTCTTCCTCCTCGAGCGAGTCTCCCGTGAACACGCGCTCCACCCCGGCGGCTTCGGCGAGCGAACGCAGCGGTGACGGTCGTGGTGCGGCGATCACTACCCGGGTTCCCGCCGCCAGGAACGACCGTGCCATCGCGACGAGGATCGTCGACCGCCCGGAGCTACCGGGTCCCGCGACCGTGAACGCGGGTAGCCCTTTGCCGAGATCAGGTCCCAGCGCCTGCAGTGAGTCGCCGCCCACGCCGACTAGCCCCCACAAGCCGGACGGGGGAGCCGAAGAAAGCGCGGTCGCGGGCCGCAGCGCCCACGCTTGCTCGAAGGTGACCCGTCCCGGTGCGGCGTCCACCCGGAAGGGCCGCGACGAGGCGGGCACGGCGTCGTCACGCTGCCCGCATGTCTCCGCGATTGCCTGCAAGGCGGCGGCCTGTCCCTGCCCGGACGGGTCGGGCCCGAGTAGCGCGGCCTGGATCTCGGTTCCGCTGCCGGCGCGGAAGGCCCGGCCGGGCGGCACGTCGCCGGGCAGGTCCCGTCCCCGCAGACCGGCGAGCGCGTAGTCCTCCCGGTCGGCCAGCTTGAAGACCAGCTTCTCCTCGCACAGGGACGAGATCCGGCCCGCGAGCAGCGACCGGTCGCCGGTCATGATGAGGTGCACCCCCGCCGACGCCCCCTCGCTGAGCACGCGGGTGACGATCTCGGTCAGCGCGCCGCCGTCCGCTTCCCCGAGCGAGGCGGTGAACCCTTCCCACCGGTCGATGAGCAAGAAGACGTGCGCCAGTGGCATGTCCTCGCCGCGAAGCCTGCTCCCGGGCCGAGATTGCGTTTCCCATGAAGAAGTCGCCGCCCGCTGCTCGGTGATGCTGGCGAACCCGCCCGCCGCGAGCAGTTCCTGCCGCCTGGTCAGTTCGGCGTCCAGGCGTCGCAGGAGCCGCGCGGCCCGCTCGGCTTCGGTCCGGCTCGCCACCGCGCCGCAGTGCGGCAGCCCGGTGAGCGGTAGGAGCGCCCCGTTCCCGCAGTCGATGCCGTACAGGTGCACATCCCGGCAGCTGTAGGCGAGCGCGAGTGCCCCGGCGATCGTGCGCAGCAGCTGCGACCGTCCGCTGCGCGGCGCGCCGGCCGCCATCAGGTGGGCGAAGGCGGTGAGGCTCAGCCCGGCAAGTTCCTGCGCTTGCCGGGCGGGGAAGTCGGCCAGCCCGAATGGCACCAGAGCCTGCCGGGCGACAGCGGCCGGCCATAGGGCGTTGAGTTGCACTGCGGTCGGGAGGGGGTGAAGCCAGGGACTCGGCTGAGCGGGGACGCCGAGCGCGGAGGCGGCCAGTCGTATCTGCTCGACGAGGACCTTCAGGTCGGTGATCTCCTCCTCCGCGGGCCGGGCGAGCGCCGGTGGCACCGGTTCCGGGCGCCCCAGGTCAGCCCAGGTGAGTGGTGCTAGCCAGGTTCCCGCGGCGGTCCTGGCGGCCGCGTCCCGCGACTGTATTCCGGTCGTGTACGGCCCGCTGACCCGGGCCGTTTGGAACGGGACGAGCGAGGCGTGCCCGAGCCGCACGTAGGCGCGGCCGGGTGTGGTCTTGGTGATGCTGGCGGCGTCCGGCGCGTCGATCACGTCAGAGGATTCGCCTCGGTCGGTCACTCGCAAGGCGATCCGCAGGTTGGTGTTGGCCCGGATGTCCGCGGACACGACGCCTGACGGCCGTTGCGTCGCGAGCAGGAGGTGGATGCCGAGTGACCGTCCCCGCTGCGCGATGTTGACAAGTCCGGTCACGAAGTCCGGCAGGTCCCGGACCAGCGACGCGAACTCGTCGATGACGATCAAGAGCCGGGGCAACGGCCCCGCAGGCCCGGCCGACCGGTCGAGCGCGTGCTGATAGTCCTCGATGTCCTTGGCGCCGGCCGCCGCTAGCAAGTGCTCGCGCCTGGTCAGCTCGGCGGACAGTGAAGTGAGGGCCCGCTCGACCAGGTGAGGCGAGAGATCGGTGACCATGCCGACCGTGTGCGGCAGCCGCGCGCAGTCGGCGAACGCGCTGCCGCCCTTGTAGTCGATGAGGACGAACGTCAGCTCGTCGGGCCGGTTCGCCACCGCGAGCGACGCGACCAGCGTCTGCAAGAGCTCGGATTTCCCCGAGCCGGTGGTTCCCGCGATCAGCCCGTGCGGCCCGTCCTTCTTGATGTCGATTCCGAACGGGCCGTCGTAGGACAGGCCCGCCACGGCGACCGTGGACCGCCCGGACGTTCGCCACCGTGCGGTGATCGCTTGTGCCATGTCGGGGCCGGGGACGTCCAGGCCCAGGATGTCGAGGAGCCTGGCCGAGTCGGGGATGCCGTCGGTGTCCTCATCGGTGCTGACGTCCCTGATCGGGGCGATGGACCGGGCGAGCCGAGCGCACCAGCCCGGTGAGACCTGGTCGGCCTGGGCGCCGGAGACGGCGGCGGCCAGCGGCTGCTGGACACGTTGCCCGTCCGGCCCGAGCGCCGCGACGGCCTGGCACTCGGCTGGCAGCAGCCGTTCTTCGCCGTCGAGGCAGACCACGTAGACCCCTACCCCCGGCCCCTCCCGCAGCAACTGGATCACTCCCGGCAGCGACCGAAGCTTCCTGGCCCCGTCAAGCACCACCATGATCTCGGTCCGGTACCACGGCAGCTCACGTCCGCCCGCCGCTCCCGCCACCGTCTGGCTGCGCGAGTCAAGGGCGCGTGCTTCCTGCCGCTGCGCGATGACTGCGAGCAGTTCGGCCACGCGTGACGCTACCGACTCCGCGTCGTTGCCGATCTGCGCGGCACAGCTGCCATCAGAGCCCGGCCGGCAGTGCGGCAGCCACCGCACCCACTCCCAGTCCTCCTTGCTGGCAACGCTGGTCAGAACGTAGATCCGCAGGTCATTAGGGGAATGCAGGGTCGCCGCCTGAGCCACGACCCAGCGGCCGACCGCGCGGACGGCGTCCGGCGGGCCGGCGAGCCCGATCACGCCTCGTTCGGGCAAAGGGATCGTCAGCGGGACATCCCGCACACGCGGGACGACCGTGCGCCGGTGCTCGTCCTTTTCCGGGTCGATCACTTCGACCGACGACGGCAAGTCAGCCGTCCCGACCCGCAGTAGCAGGTAGTCCGGGTCGGTGCGGCGGCGCTCCCACAGGCGACTGCGGGGACCGGCCGCGATGGAAAGCACCGCACCAGGGGAAGGGCACTGCTCGCACCGGGCAAGTCGCTCAGCTTTGAGCGCGTCGGCTGCGTCGCGCTTTATCCGCGCCTTGTGCTCCGCGTACTCGCTCTGGCGCGCGGCCGCCGACTTCTTCCCGTACCTGCGCTCGCTCAGCACGCTCCCGATCAGCAGCAAGGGAGAAAGGCCAGCCATGGCGAGCAGGTAGACCTGGTGCAGGAAGTAGGCCATGGCCACGCCCATGACCAGGGGAAGGACGGCCATAAGGATGGGCAGCGGGCGGCGTTCCGCCGGGGCCGGGGGAGTCGGCAGGGTGAGCCTGGTGGCCCGCTGTGGCAGCAGCAGCCTCGGCGGCCGGTTGAAGTCGGCCCCCGCGCCGTCCGCCGACCTGGTGAGCGACGCGTCAGATATCGCGTGCGGTGCGGGCGGCACGCACCCGTCGGGACTGCCGAGGCTGACAACCACCCCGTCCCTGAGTGGTGACTCCACCAGCGTGAGCTTGGGTGGGAGCTGCTGGCCGTCAACGTAGGGCGGCATCGTCGGCACGCTGCGGTCGGCGCCGCCGCAGGCGAACCGGGAGAGCGCCGCCGCGATCTCCACGATCGGCGCCGCGGGGTCGGCCTCAAGCACGATATTCGCCGACCGTTGAAACTCCGGGCAGACAATCGTCAGCGCCAGCCGCATAACAGCGGACCCTTCTAGCGGGATCTGGTTTTCTGTTCCCTGCGGTTTCTACCGCTCGTCACTTTTGCGCGGCGGATCTTGGACCGCTGGGCACCTTCTAAGTGCGACCAGCGGTCCAAGATCATTTCGGACGGTTACTTGAGCGCGGCGGCGAGCTGGGTGTCAGTCTCGGCGAATGCCTTGGCGGCGGCGTCGAGGTACTGGCCCATGCCGGTCAGTCCCTGGATCATCTTGGTCGCGCCGGCGTTGAATTCGGTGTACGACGCCTCGAACCGCTTGCTTGACGAGTCGGTGACGTACCCGCTGGCCACGAGGTTGTCGATGAGCCGCTTCAGCCTGGCGAGGTCGGCCTCAACCTGCTGTTCCCCTGATCGCAGCTGGCCGGCGGCGGATTGCATGTCCGCGTAGGTGACGTTCAGGTTCGGCATTGCCGTCCCCTTTCTTGTAGGCGCTGCTCATGCCCCCTACTTAATTCCACGGGCAAGCGGGATACCCGGTTCAATCGTTGCGCGAGTAATTGAATGCGTCTTGTCGGCAGGGATCGATTTCTGGATCTTGAGAGCGCCTCAGGCTGACAGCCGCGGATACAAGGGATTTGGAGCCGGATCACGGTTTCAAATCAGCCCAGCGGAGTGTTCCGGCGATCGCGTCGAACAGGTCGGCCATCGCCGGGGCGAGCGGCCCGTCCGGTCCGGAGAAGGCGAGCAGCAGCCATGCCCCGCTTCCGGGTACGGAGAAGTAGAACGACATGTCCGTGGCTGAGGCCTGCGCCCGGATTCCGGTCCCCGCTGGTGCCTGGATCAGTGACACCGAACGGTTTCGTTTCTTCGCGTCCAGGGCCACCGCTTCGACGGGCAGTGGGCCGGACGGTGGCGGGGGGATGAGGGACACGAGCAGGGACGCCTGGATGGGGAGCGGCCCGGCCGACATCAGCGACAGGTAAAACTCGATGCCGCCGGTCTGCCAGGCGGCCTCGGCGAGGTCGATGAGGTGCCGGCGTAGCGCAGCCCTTGCCGTGGCCGCGCTGGGTGTCCCGGCGAACTGCCGCCGGATCAGCGCGCTGATCGCTTTCGCCGGCGCGTGGGCTCGAGCGGGATAAGCACCCAGGTATCGGGCACGGTGATCGCGTAGTCCCGGGGTGTACCTGGTGGTAGTCCAGCTGGGCGGCGGCGCGTTAGCAGGGGCCCGGTGTCATGCATCGAGGAGCTTGATTTCAAGCGTCGGGGCGATGGCATCGGCCATGTTGATCAGTGCTTCAGAAAACTGAGGTTCGACCCATCCCACATTCAGCACCACGGCCGAGTCGATCTGCGGGGGCGTAACCGCAAAGCGGACCTCTTCCCACTGGTCAATTACGACCGGGTCGCCGCTGGCTTGGGCCAGTAGCGCTGGTGGAAGCGGATCGCAGGCCCGGCGGGCAACTGCAGGTTCGTGACCTCGATGGGGCCGATGGTCCGCTCGGTCGGTGTCCCGTACAGCTCACGGTAGAAGTCCAGTGAGGTTGGCCTGTCAGGGTTGTTGGAGTAGTACTCGAAGACGTCGATGTTCGCGATCGGGGGCAGCCGGTTGTAGTCGGGGTAAAAGAGCAGTCCCGCCTTGCCGCACACCGCGCCGCGGCAGTCGCGTGATGCCATCAGCTGACGATGTGTGCGAACTTCTTAAGGTCGTCTTTCGGGGTTTCGCCGCCGAGGATGTTGACCGCGCTCTCCTGCCTAGCTCTTTCGCGGCGGTCGTTCCCGAGCGGCAGCCACAGGGTCGTCGGCGGGACTTTCAACGTCAGGCTTCCAGTTCGAAGCCCGTTCCTCGCTCGCTTTTCCCTTGTTCATGTGGTCACTAGCTCCTGTGGGCCGGTCATAGTCCGGGAATTGCCTTGGTCGCTTTCCCCTTGAGCTCGTCGTACCCGGGGATGTCCTTGCCGAAGTGGGTGAGAACCGAGTTGGTCTTGTCTACTGCGTCGGTGGTCAGCGTACCGATCTGGGTGCCGGTCCAGACCCGGCCGTAGTACGTGATCCTGTTGGGGAAGTTGATTCCGCTGAGCCTGGAGATTCTCGCGATCCCCGGAATCTCATTTACCTCCTTGAGCGACTCGGCGATCTCGGGGCTGCGCAAATGCATTGCCTGCACAGCAGCGTTCTTGATCGTCTGAGCGGGCTGCTTGCCGAGGACGCTCTCCCAGTCGGTATCCCGCGCGGTCTTGAACACGGTGACGGGGTTGGTTGGCTTGAAGTCCTGGAGTGCCTTATCGGCGAACTTACCGATGATCCCGGGAACACGTGCCGCCTCGCCGAATTTGACGATCGCAGCATCCTCCGCACGCCCCGCTGCGGTTGTTATGTCGTTGATGTCGGGGAGTCCGGCATCGCCGCTACTGAGCCCGGCGGACAGGGTGTCCGCGCGGGCCACCACGCCTTCCATGCCGATCTCGTCGGCGATTTCGACGGTGGCCTCTCCGGCGCGAAGCAGGTTGCGGCCCCAGCCGAAGGTGGCGAGAGCGACTAGGTCGAGCCCTACGTCCATCCAAGAACCCTTGCCGAAGATGGCAAGGATGAGGTTGCAGACGGTCGCCACCTCGGTCAGGGTGAGGGCCATGCCCTCAAGGGCGAGGGCGATCGGCGGGCAGATGAACGCGAAGATGAGGGCGAGGACGCCAAGAGCGGTCGCGATCCAGCCGCAGACGGTGGCGATGTCGCCGACGACCTGGGCCCAGTGCTGCTCGGCCCAGCCGAACGTGGCGTCGGCGGCGGAGGTGATGTCGTGCCACAGGCCGGTCTGGTCCTGCAGCCCGTCGCTGCCGAGGGCGGCTCGGATGGCCGCGGCGGCGCTGGCGGCCGCCGCGTCCCGCGCGGCGACTGCCTCGGCGAGCCAGCCGTTAGCGGTCCTGTAGTCCAGCGCGCTGGCGTTGTACCGGGCCACTGCGGTCCGCAGAGGCGGGCTCGCGTCGGCGGGGGTGAACATCAGCACCGGGTTGCCCGACGAGTCAAGCACCGGCTGGACCGGGTTGAGGCTGGCGTACAGGTTAGACCCCTGGTAAGGAACCATGCCCTTGTTGGCGATCTCGGCGGCAGCGAGCTGGGTGCGCATCACGGCCCAGGCGCCCTGGGCCTGGGTGAGGGCCCGCAAGGACAGGGCCTGGGCCTGGTCGAGTGCCGACGCGTACCCGGTGGGGGCGACCGGGCTGGTGCCGAGGGCCTGCCCGGCGGCCAGGTACCGCTCGTGCGCCCGGGTGAGCTTGGCCGCCGCGTCGTCGACCTGCCCCTGGAACGCTTGCCCGGCGCCGGAGTCCCAGAACTGCGCGGTGCACAGTGACTGGAGCCAGGTGACGTCAGCGTGGATCTGCGCGGCGACATTGGTCAGCTGGCCGCCGATCGAGGCAGCCTCCAGCGGGTCTCCGGGCACCGGGTCGGCGGCGGCCAGCGGCGACCAGTCGGCAGGGCGGCTCACCCGTGGGCTCCAGTCCCGCGGTTCATGGCCTTATTCAGCGCGGCGGTGAGCTGGTCGTCGGTCTCCTGGTAGGAGTTGGCGGCCAGGGTAGACAGCCGGGCGACGTTCGAGAGCTGGGAGATGAGTGCCGTGCGCTGCTGGCTCCAGCCGTTGACGCATGAGTCAAGCGCAGAAGCGAGGTCCGCGGACCCGAGGTAGGTGGCATCGGCGCCAGTGAACTGGGTGGTGTCGCTGAACTCGCGCTCGATCCAGCCGAGCCGTCCCGACACCTGCCTGATCCTGGCAAGGTCGGCCATCAGCCGCCCGTCCATTCCGAGCCCCTTTCCGGATCTTGCCTAGCCCGCCAGTGCCTGCAACAGGGAGAACGGCATGAACGCGCCTATGGTTCAATATTGGGTCGTCCTCTGGGGCTAATATCGTATATTCGGAGGCCAGGCAGCGATATGGCCCGTTGTAAGCATCCTTTCTCCGGATTGGTTAGTCCCCCATG
Source organism: uncultured Actinomycetota bacterium (assembly GCA_963850115.1). GTDB lineage: Bacteria > Actinomycetota > Actinomycetes > Streptosporangiales > Streptosporangiaceae > Trebonia. The sequence continues at coordinate 442,813 of CAWKKG010000007.1, read as the reverse complement.
CAATATGTGGCTGATCAGATCATCGAGCGGGCCGAGGAATCGCTTGACGTGTCGCATGTGTATAGCGCAAATAAAGTGAAAGCTGCGGTTGCGTTTAACGTGTGGTAGGGCGGAGCGGAAGCGGAGCAGGCACCGAGGCGGCGTAAGGCCAGCCCGACACCAAGGGCATGGAAACGCAGCCAGGAGCTCAACGTCCGCCTCCGTTCAGCTTGCGCGAGGGACGCTCGCTGCCCCTCACGGCCACGCGCCGATCCTGCCGCATCGGGTCCCCCACGAGAGCCGAACTCGCATTCCGCCCAGCTATGAGATAGTGCTTTCTCGTGACTGATCTGGAGGACTTGCGGATCCCGGTGGCGATGAGGGCCGCTGCGGAGCAGGTCATCACGCTGACGGACGCCGTGTGCGCCGAGCTGCTGGATGAGGAGTACGCCGGCCTCGCCCGGCACGTGGTCGCGAAGCTGGCGCGCAAGCGCCCGTCACCGTTGCAATCCGGTCGGGCCGCGACCTGGGCTGGTGGCGTGATCTACGCGCTCGGGCAGGTCAACTTCCTTTTCGAGCGGTCCAGCGAGCCGTACGTCTCCCATGACGACCTGGCGGAAGTGTTCGGCCTCAGCAAGTCCACGTTGGGGCAGAAGGCCAGGCAAGTACGCGACATGCTGAAGATGACCTGGGGGACGCCGGAATTCCTGCGGGCCGAGCAGGTCGACGGCAGCCCGATGATCTGGTTCATCGAGGTGAACGGGATACCGCTCGACGCCCGCTGCCTGCCTCTTGAGATCCAGGTGGAGGCGTACCTCAAGGGCATCATCCCGTACATCCCGGACCTGGGACGCGCCGGCACCGCCGCCGTCATCGCGGCCGGGCGGTCGTGATGCTGGCGCCGCCACTGGTAGTCCCCGGTACCGTCTTTCGGTTCTTAACGCCTATGAGAGCCTTCCGAATAGCGGAGGCTAGCCCGTCGGCTGGCCGGAATGGGAGAGCAGGACGATGGCCAGGAGCAGGCCGAGCACGTCGAAGACCATGGAGGCGATCGCCCATGACCGGGCCGACCGGGAAGCCTTTACCGCCCCGTCGCGGTCTCCTGATTCCCACCTGCTGCGGACGCGCCGCGAGTTCCGCTGCGCGACCAGGCCCAGTGGCATGCCCAGCAAGAGGCTGAACAGCACGCCGCCGACCACGGCGGCGATGACCCAGACTCGGTAATCCGGGGGTTGCGGCTGCCAGGCACCGTACTGCGGCACGGCCGGCCCCGGGTATGCATCGTATTGCGGCTGGTAGCCGTACGAAGCGTACTGGCTTGCGGGGCTGAATTGCTGGTTTACGCTGCCCGGCTGCGCGCCGGTCCAATCCGGGTTACTCATGGGCTTGATCCTTCTGTCTGCGGGCCACTCAGCGTGGCAAACGGTCTCACTGCTATCAACGCACCCGCGACGTGTACGGTTCGGTAACTGGTCAGCCAACTTACTCGGCACCCGAATCGCCCGTTTCCTGAATTCTCAGCTATTTTTTCGCATTTCTAATGTCTTTTCTCGTTGTCCAGGAAGTAATGATTGTGAGGCCCGGGTGCAACGATGGAAGCTCCGGCGGGAAGATAGCGGATGGATGAGGCCGGGCCTCGGCTATCGAGTGGCTTCATCGCAGCTCGACGTATCGGTCAGGGCGCCGCCCGCGCCCTGACCGATACGGCGCCGGGTTCAGCTGGCGAGGGCCGCGGCGGTGAGGTTGAACCCGCCGGTGCACTCCAGGACGGTGCCGGTAACGAAGCCCGCGCCGGCCAGGTAGACGATGGCCTCGGCGACGTCATCCGGCCGCCCGACCCGGCGCACCGGGCTGACGGCCGCCACCGACTCGAAGTAGGCCCGCCGCTGATCCTCGGGCAGGCCGCTCCACCAGTGCGTGTCGATAACGCCCGGCGAGACCGCGTTGACCCGAAGCGGGGCAAGCTCCACCGCGAGCGGCGCAACCATCGCCTCCAGCGCCCCGTTGGCCGCGGCGATCCCGGCCGTGCCGGGAAATGCAGCCCGGGCCGACGCCGCGGTGACGAGGGTCACCGAGCCGTCCCCGCGCAACCGCGGCAGCGCGGCCTGGATCGCCTTCACGTGGGCGAAGAACTTCCCGTCGAACGCCTGCCGGAGCGCGACCTCGTCCAGGGTCGGCGATCGGGCCCACGCCCACGGCGCCGGGGCTGGCGCAAGCACCAGGTGGTCGATCGTTCCGGCGGTGGCGAAGAAGGCGTCAAGCGCCGAGCGGCTGGTCGCGTCGAGTTCGGCCGCAACGACAGAACCGCCGATCCGCTGGGCCGCCTGGTCCAGGCGTTCCTTAGACCGGCCGGTGATGGTCACTTCGGCGCCTCGCGCCGCGAAGGCCCTGGCGGCCGCCTCGCCTATCCCGGCGCTGGCGCCGATGATCACTACCCGCTGCCCGTCGAATGACATGGTGCCCGGCCCTTCAGCTTGTCGAGACTGACTGTCTCTGACAAACTTTACCGGTACTGGCAGTCTCGTCAAATTGATAAGCTTCCCGTCATGGATGACGGTCCCCGCGCCGTCCGCACACCGGCCGACGGCGCAACGAGGCGGCGCAGGAGGCAATCCTCGACGCTGCGTTCCGGCTGCTCAGCGACCCGGGAGAGGCGCGTGACGATCGACGCGATCGCCGCGGAAGCCGGCGTGGGACGGCAGACGATCTACCGCTGGTGGCCGTCGAAGGGCGCGGTGGTCGCCGATGCCCTGGCGCGGCACGCCCAGGTGGTGGTCCCCGAACGGGATACCGGCTCGTTCGCCGGAGACCTGGCGGCGTTCTTGATCGACAGCTTCGCGGGCCTGCGGCAGCGAGGGCTATGCCGACAGGCTCCGGCAGATCGTCACCGAAGCGCAGCGCGACGAGCACGTCGCGGCGGTCCTCGCGGACTTCACCGCCGTCCGGCGGGCGGCGCTGCGCGCCCTGCTGGAACGCGGCCAGGCTGCCGGGGAACTCCCGGTCGACACAGACCTCGACATGCTGGTGGACATGGCCTACGGCGTGCTCTACTACCGCCTCCTGATCGGCCACGCGCCCCTCGACGAAAAGGCAGCCCGCTCACTAGCCGCCGAACTCACTAGACCCGCGAGATAAGCGGACGTCGGCCGCCCTGCGACGGCACGGGCAGGGGTGGGTGCTCCGCCGCGTACAACGTGCGCCGTGATCACCAGTCAAGGCTAGTGCGGCAGGACCCCCGAAGCCATCTACTCCCGTGCGGAATCCCCACAAGTCCGGGTCCTCGGGGGTGATCCCCCAGGTTATTCACCGACGACGAACGGGCCTTACCCGGCCCACAGCGACACCGCTGCTAGAATTCGTTAGTCCTGACCAGCCATGTAGGCAGGAAGGGCTGGCGCGGTTCGCGGTCCCGGACGGCTCGACGGGCGGCAGGCCTTCTCCTAAGCGGTAGGTCCCAGGTCGGGTCGCGGGTCGGGGCGCCGGTCATTCACCACTCACAGCCGGATGGCAGTTCGTGATCCACATCGACGAGGTCCAGTCGCCCCAGCCGCCGTCGAGTATCTCGATGCACAGCTGCCCTGCCGGCTGGGCCGCTGACCGGACCCATCGGCCTGGGCCGCTTCTTGGCCTTCTCCTTCGGACAGGCCAACCCAGCCATCCGGGTGGTGTACCGGGGATATGCCCTCGGGCCGGGCTCGGACGGGCGCCGCCGCCAGTTGCTGACCGGAATCCAGGGCAAGGCGGACCACCAGGCAGTGATTGTAGGACGCGGCCGGGACAACGGCGTACGGCTGCCCGGCCCCGTCGAACCATGTACAGCCATAGGGAGTTAGGCGGTGTACCGCCATGGCTCCTGGGTGTAGGTGCGGCCGGTCGGGGTCGTCCATTCGTGCCAGCCTGGCTTGGGCTGGGTGACTGTCCAGCCGGGCGATCTGTTTGACCTGATGGCATCGTCGGCTGCGGGCGCCCGGCGTTGCACGCGTCCGTCCTTCCGCCCTTGTCGTAAGGGACCGCATGCTCGAAGTCGCTCTCACGAGCAGGTCGTGAGCAGGGCGGGAACGTGCACTCGTGGTCGCGGACCTGGATCAGGCGGCGCAGCCGCTCGCTCGGCTGGTAGGTGCTGACCTCGTACGCGTGGTCGCAGGCATGCGTGGGCACGACGTCGAACCGCACGGCCAGTTCCTGGCCGCCGGGCAGGGTTAGTGTCCACGTGTCCGGCCGTTCGCGGGATGAGTTCCCAGTCGCCGGGCGGGGCGCCGGAGCGCGGCTCGGCCGCCTGTGCCGCCAGCTGACGCAGCCGTGCCTCGGTTACGGTGATGTTGACGCGCGCGGGCAGCGCGTAGTCGTGGCAGCCCGGCGGCTGCGGCTGCTGCCGTCGGCCACGTCCGGGGCGGGCGATGCCGTGGCCGACGGCGTAGCCGTGGTCGTCGACGACGGTCACTTCCCAGCGGGAGACGGGGAGACCGGGCCGCGGCCGCGGCGAGGTCACGGGCCAGGGCCGGGTCGAGGGGGCCGAGCAGCCGGTTATCCCCCGCCCGGGCCGCGTGTCCTTGCAGGGTGACCAGCGGGACCGTTACCTCGGGCAGCGCCGGCTGGCTCCCCCCGCGCCCGGGCCGCCGTCGCCGTTACCTGGGCCTCACCGCCGCCTGGCCCCGGGTCGCCCGGGTCTGCCGCCGCCGGGTCCCGCGTCGCCGTCAGGGCTCCTGATCGTCACCGTCGCTCCCGCTGCCGCCTCGCGAGGGCTCCGTGCACGGGCGCCGCCGGCCGCCGCTCGTCCGCGAGTCGTCGTTGCCGCGCGTCCTTCCGTCGTCGCCCGCCGTCGTCCCCGTCCTGCCCGGGCCGTCCGGGGGTTCCGCGGTGGCGGCGCGGGCGAACGCGATCGCGTCGGCGGCGGTCACCCCGTTGAGCAGGTGCAGGTAGGCCAGGGCCTCCAGGCCGCTTGTCGCCTGGCCGGGGAACGCGCCGGACGCCTCGTACTGCCTCGCGCGGGCAACGACCTTGGCGTGACCGGCCAGCGCCTGCGCCGCCGGCAGGTCACGGCCGGACAGGCCGACCGCCCCGGACTCCTCGCGGAACACCGTCACCCGGGCCCGCTCCCGCTCCGCCTGTCGACCGCCGCCGCTCCGCCACGTCAGGGGCCACCGCGAGCGCGGCCCGCCAGGCCAGCCGCTCCACCTGGAAGTAGGTCTTCCCCGCCACCTCGGCAGGATCAGCGCCTCGGCACGGGCCGCCTCGCCCTCATCCAGTGGCTCGAAGGTGGCCGCGATGAGCTTCGCCTTCGCCAGCGTGAGAGTCCCGTCGGCCAGCAGCCGGCCGATGCCGGGCAGCCGCGCGCCCAGCGTCCAGGCCAGGCCCGCGAGGTTCCCCGCCGACACCGGCCCCATGGCCAGGGCGGCGGCGATCTCGTAGTTGAGCGAGTCGTCCCACCCGTCGGGCAGGTCGCTGCGGCGGCGCAGCAGCGGCGCCCCGTCGCCGTCCTCCCGCATCATCGCCCGCAGCGCGGCGAGCATGCCCGCCGCCGCCCACGACTCGATGCGCCGCCCACTGCCGGACCATCCCGACCAGCGCGTCGGTGTCCGCGCCGTCGTACAGGGCATCCGGCCCCGCGGCGGCCTCCAGCGCCGCCGCGAGCGCCGCGGACGGCGGCGCACCGGCCCACGGCCCGCCGTGCGCGAAGCCCGCGAGCAGCGCAGGCAGGCACCCGCCCCGGCCGGGCACCTCGCCCGGCCGCGGGTTGTCGCCTGCCTGCCATCCCATGGAGTCGCTCCGTTCGATCGGCCGCTTCATTCGAAGCTGTTAATCGAACACTACTCCGAGCCACCGACATTCCGGCCCGCACGCCGGCCGGGCGGCCGGAAGAGGGGTGGCCCCGGGGAGTCATCACGCACCCGTTCGGATGATGCTTTAATTTTTGCCCTGTGCATTGGCGACCGCCTGTTCCCGACCATGGTGCCCATCCGGCGGCGTGAGACAAGCGGTGGCGCAATGCTCGAACTCATGGACGAACGAACGGCCAGTCTCTTAGACTCCGTGGGAACGAGTATCCGACTCGCCGGGACGCTTAGGAGGAGACCGATGGGTGTGCGGTTCCAAGTGGTGATTGACTGTGCCGAGCCTGAGCCGCTTGCGCGCTTTTGGGCCGCGGCCCTCGGGTACGTGCTGGAGCCGCCCCCGGAGGGGTTCGCCGTCTGGGATGACTACTACCGCCACATCGGGCTTCCGGAGTCGTTCCTCGGGCACGGCACGGACTGCATAATCGACCCCGCGGGCAGCGGGCCGCGCTTTTGGTTCCAGATGGTGCCGGACGTCAAGACTGTTAAGAACCGCCTTCACCTTGACGTGCACGCCAGCGGCGGGCGGGCGGTACCGCTCGCGACCCGCAGGGAGCGGGTCGACGCCGAGGCGAGGCGGCTGGCCAGCCTCGGGGCGACGATCCTCAGCCCGCTCGGCGAGGAAGACGACGACGGGGCCGACGCCTACGCGGTGGCGATGAAAGACCCCGAGGGCAACGAGTTCGACATCAACTGACAACCCGATAGCGTCGGCCCTGCGTTGGGCCACCCTAGCGCCGGGCTTGACCCGCGGCTCTTGCCTGCCGTGCGAGACTGCCTTGCATGACTGGTGGTGAGCGCCCGGCCATGCGGCTGTCGGCCCTGTTCGACCCCGAGCCGCAGACGTGGGGCCTGCGCGGTGACCCCTCCCTGGGCAGCTCCCTCCGCGACAGCTGACGTGGCTGACCCGGGCTCAAAAATCGGCGTTGCCGAGACCATCGAAGATGGCCGTGACGACCGCGCCGGCCGCGCGCAGGCGCCTGCGGCGGGGGTCACGCTCCTGCCCTGACGGCAGCTCAGCGGCAGCCGCATCACCAGGCGGCAGCCAGGCCTCGCGAGACGGGTCCCACCGGTGCAGCCGGATGTCCGCGGCCAGGCCCTGCCGGGCGAGCACCTCCCGCGCCATCGCCTCCGCGGTCGCGGCGGCGTCCGCCGTAGCAGCGTACAAAAACACGCCTGTCTTTCCCGCGGTGACGGAGACATCCTCACCTGCGTGGCTGCGCAGCAGGTCACAAACGGAATCAGCGGAAACCGGCTTCCCAGAAGCCAGCTGGCAACAGGCGATAAGGCTCACTCGCCATTCGTCATCCACGTTGCCAGCTTACTATTTGCAAGGAATCGCTCCGGCGCAACTGGCTGGCGCGACGGGCGCGGGAAATCCCGCGGTCTTCAGGCGTTGAGATAGGTCAGTACGGCGAGGACACGGCGGTTGGCGTCCTCGGCGGGATACAGCCCCAGCTTGGTGAATATGTTGCCAATGTGCTTGTTGACCGCTTTTTCGGTGACTACCAGCCGGGAGGCGATACCGGCATTGCTGTGTCCTTCAGCCATCAGCGCGAGAACCTCGCGCTCCCGGGGGGTTAGCCGGCCCAGTTGCTCATCCCGGTCACGGCGGGCCAGCAGTTGCGACACGACTTCGGGATCCATGGCGTTGCCGCCGCCGGCCACGGTACGCACAGCCTCGATGAACCTCAGCACGTCGGAGACCCGATCCTTGAGCAGGTAACCGAGGCCTCCTGCCCCCGCAGACAGCAGCTCTTTCGCATAGAGCTGCTCGACGTGCTGGGACAGGACGAGCACCGGCAGGCCAGGCAGCTCGGTGCGCGCCTGGATCGCTGCCCTCAGTCCCTCATCCGTGAAGGTAGGCGGCAGCCTCACGTCCACCACCGCCACGTCCGGGCGGTGGTGGACGAGCGCGCGCAGCAATTCTGGCCCGCTGTCCACGGCCGCTACGACCTCCATGTCGTAGGCGCCGAGCAACCGGATCAGGCCGTCCCGCAGCAGGGTCAGGTCCTCGCCAAGGACAACTCGCACGGCAGCTCCATGGTCACCTGGGTCGGCCCGCCTGCCGGGCTCGTCACGGCGAACGTACCGTCAAAGGCGTTCAGCCGTCGCTCGATGCCCTGCAGTCCGCCTCCGGCCCGCGGATGTGCACCGCCCGCGCCATTGTCGCCGACGATCGCGATCAGCCTGCCGTGCTCGTACTCCAGCTGGACCCAGGCCCGATCGGCTCCGCTGTGCTTGACCACGTTGGCGAGCATCTCGGCAATGGCGAAGTATGCGGCCGACTCGACGGGCGCGGCGGGGCGGCCAGGCAGTTCGATGTGCAGGTCAACGGGCAGCGGCAGACTGAGGGCAAGCGCGCGCACGGCCCCGTCCAGACCGCGTTCGGCTAGTGCCGGAGGATGGATGCCGCGTACCAGCGTGCGCAGCTCGGACAGTGCCTGACCGCTGGATTCGCGCGCCTCGGCCATGAGCGTCAGCGCAAGGTCAGGGTTGTCCTTGACCATCTGCTCGGCGAAGCCGATGTTCATGCCGACGGCGACCAGCCTGGCCTGCGCTCCATCGTGCAGGTCACGTTCGATCCGGCGCAGTTCTGCCGCCGACGCGTCCACGGCTTCCCAGCGCGACTCAGTCAGCTGGCCTACCTTTGCTGCCATCTCCTTCCGGGTGGGCGCCAGCAGCGACGATGCGGCAGTGGCGTGCATTCTCAGCAGCCATGGCCCCGCGATGACGCAGGCTGGGAGCATGCTGAGGAAGAGCACCTGCAGCAGGAAGCCGCGGGGCGCGGCGTTCGTCCATCCCTCCAGCAATGACCAGCAATCGCACCCCACGGTCCACGCGCCGGCGGCGAGCAGGAACGCGGGCAGCAGCCCGAGCACCACGCTGACCGGCACGTTGACCAGTGTCCACAGCAGGTCCCGCCAGGTCGCCGGATCCCCAAGGACCCACCGGCAGCGCCGGAACACCAGGAACAGCCGATTAGTCGGCTTGGCCGACAGCGGCCGGTACGGTACCGCAATCGTCACCTCCGACCACTCACGCGCCCAGCGGCGCTGCAGGTCGGCCTGCCGGCGCACCGCAAGCAGGCTCTTCGGAGCGAGCACGACCCCGAGCCCGACAGGCAGCAGGAGAACGCAAGCCAGGGAGGCGACGAACAACGGGAGTCCCGCGACAGCGCTAGCCGCCAGGGCCATACCCCGGACGCACGTCCGCAGGGTATGCCGGGCAAGTTCCGCAACGCTCTCGCCAACGTCAGCCATCGTTACCTCCGCGCCCCTCGGCACTGTTCCCAATGCGGCACCAGCCCTCACCGGGGCCAGGTGCCCGCTCCGGTTTCTATTGTGGTCGCTGAAGGCGGTCGGACTCAGTGGTGTTAACTCCACCCTTCGATGCGGTCCTGGTGGGCTCCGCCTGGACGGTGCCGTCGTCGTGGCCGTTCATGCGCTGAAGCGGAATCTGGTGGAGCGTTCTGCGAGGTTGTCGCCCGTTCCGAAGGCGTAGGCGACGACGGGGGTGAGCTCGTAGACCCGGTACGGGGGGTCTCCGGCGGTAGGCGCCGCGTACGGAGCGTGGAACGCGTCGCCGACGACGGTGACGGGCCATCCGTACTTGTCCTGGTAGGCCGCGCCGATTCGCCGGAGTCGCTGAGGGTCACGGATCCAGGCGACCGGCCCTTCGATGACGATGTCCATCGTCGGCGCCCGGGCGGTGAGCGCGGCCGATGGCCTGCTGGCCAGGTTCCGGCCCTTGCGGGCGGCCGGGCTGGTGGTTGAGTAGACGCGCTCATCGACCCAGACGGCGAGCACCGGCCGGACGTGGGGGCGGCCGTCGTCGCTGGTTGTCGCGACCCAGTACGAGCGCTCAGCGGAGAAGAGCCGGCCGGCCTCCTCCCAGTCGATCGGTGCGGCGCCGACGGCCGCGCCGGTGGCGATTACCTTGGCGTTCACAGGTTCTCCTCACGGTGACCTGGTGCAGCGGGCCGTCCGCTGCCGGTCGCCTATATGACTGCGAGCAGTGCCCCCGACTAACTGGTCCTGGCCAGAATTTCTTACGAGATGGTGGCAGGCAGCCCGAAGCGGGCGAACATCTCGGCTCCGTCGACGGCCGGATCGTCACCCCAGCGCCGCAGGAGCTCGGCGGTGAGGAAGTAGTCGGCCCCGGCGATCCGCTCGCCCCGCACCGACAGCACCATGAGCGCCGAAGCCACCCAGGCGCCGGTGGCGGGATCGACCGTGTAGCAGCCGAGGGCCAGCTGGCCGTTCGCCGTGCTCGGCTGGTGCCGCCAGCGTTCGTTGAACCCGAAGCCGGCGAGGAACTCGCTGATGGCCGCAGGTCCCCGGTACCAGCCGGGCAGCGGGGGCATCGCCCACGTCGCATCCTCGGTGAGCAGGCCGACGAGCGAGCCGACGTCGGCTCGCTCGAGCGCGTCGACGAGCGCCTCCACGAGGCGACGGGCCCGCTTGTCGCCCAGCGCGCGAAGCGCCTGCTGCTGGGCCGGCTCGCCGTTCCGGCGCCGTACTCCCTCCCGGGCCCGCTGCAGGGCGCTGGTCACCGCTGGCACGGAGATACCGAGCTGGTCGGCGATTTCCGCGGCAGAAAATCCGAGCACCTCGCGCAGCAGCAGCGCCGCCCGCTGCGAGGCTGGCAGCGTCTGCAAGGCGGCGACGAACGCGAGCTCAAGGCTCTCGCGCTGGTCGTAACGGGCCTCCGGGGAAGCCAGCGACCCGCCCGCCCCCAGGTCGCGGTCAGGGTAGGGCTCGATCCAGGTCGTCTCGGCCAGCGAGGCGCCAGCCCCGCCCCCCGCCGTTGTCGGCGGACCGTAGGAGACAGGGAGCTCGCGCCGGTACCGGCGCTTAGCGACGTCCAGCGCGGCATTGGTAGCGATCTTGTACAGCCACGCACGCACCGTGCTGCGTCCCTCGAAGCCCGGCAGCGCCCGCCAGGCCCGTATCAAGGTTTCCTGAAGGGCGTCCTCAGCGTCATGGTAAGAGGCCAGCATCCGGTAACAGTGGGCGTGCAGCTCCGCCCGGTGGGCTTCCACCAGCATCCGGAACGCGCCCTCATCGCCATCCCGAGCCAACGCGAGCAGCGACTCCCCGCCACCGTCCTGCCCTGCCCGGCCGCCCACCGGCACCACTATATCGATCGGCCCAATTGCCTGGGATGTGAGTGATCGTGCGGGCGGATGGAGACCGTTCAGTGCACCGCCGCGCTGGCGGGGGTGAGCCAGCCGAGGCGTTTTGAGATGGCCTGGGCGCAGTTGATGACGGCTTGGACGTGGGGTGAGTGGTCGGTGGCGCGCCATAGGAGGGACCAGGGGTAGGCGGTGGCGGGGTCGGTGAGGGGGCGCCAGGTGGTTCCGGGGAGGGCGGCGGTGCTGGGGGCGGGGACGCAGTAGAGGCAGCGGCCGGCGGCGACGAGGCCGGCGGCGGCGCGGATGCTCTCGACGGTGCCGCGGTAGGGGGCGGGGGTGAAGCCGGCGGCGCGGCAGGTCTCGGCGGTGAGCTGGTTGAGCTCGGGGGCGGTGGCCTCTTCGGCGAGCAGGAGCGGCTGGCTGGCGAGGGCGGCGACGGGGACGGCGGCGAGGGCGGCGAGGGGGTGGGCGTCGGGGAGCAGGACGCCGAGGGGGTCGTGGCGGATCAGCAGGGAGGCGACTTGCGGGGGGGCGTGGGCGGCGCGGCCGACGCCGACGTCGAGGCGGCCGCCGGCGAGCTGGCGGTACTGCTCGGGGATGCTGGCCTCGACCTGGTGGATGACCAGGGCGGGGCAGCGGGCCTGGACCTCGTGCAGGATCTGCGGCATGGAGTCATAGCTGGAGTCGGTGATGGCGGCGCGCAGCGGCGCGGCGGCCCCGGCGGTGCTGCGGGCGGCGTCGGCGGCGCGGGCGGCGTGCTCGAGGATCTGCCGTGCCTCGACGAGGAACACCGCGCCGGCGGGGGTCAGCGCGACGTGGTGGGTGCTGCGCTCCAGCAGGCGGACGCCGAGGCCGCGCTCGAGCCGTTGTACCTGCTGGCTCAGCGCCGACTGGACGATGTGCTCCCGCTCGGCCGCCCGGCCGAAGTGCAGTTCCTCCGCCAGCGTCACGAAGTAGCGCAGCTGCCGTAGCTCCATGCCCGCCGCCAAGTCCTTGTCCGGCCCGTCTTGGTGCCGGACGTTGCCGGGGACTGTCCGCCCGGCGCCACGCGGTCTTGCGTAGTTCCCGGGGCTGCTACGGCGCTTCCGCGCATGAAAAACGCTCCTGACCCCTTGCGGGCAGCCGTGCTGATCGCGGCCGCACCTAGTCACCGGGGTCTGGGGCGATACAGCCAGGCTACGCCGCGAAGACCGCCGTGCATAGGACCGGGCGGGCCGGCCATGACCGGACGCGGGGAGGCGCACCACCGTGGTTAGGCGATGCCGAGGCCGCTGAGGATGGTCTGCGCGAGCACGGTTACCGACAGGACCGCCACGGTGGTGACGCTGATGGTGGCGACGATCTTGAAGGCGCGGCCGTTCGCGGCGTCGCCGAGCACGCTGGCGCGGTTGGCGAGGACAAGAACGTAAGTGAGCAGGATAGGCGTGATGAGCCCGTTCAGGACCTGGGCCTCGACGAGCAGCTGGATGAGGTTGCCGGGGATCAGGGCGATCGCTCCGCCGATAAAGACCTGGCCGGTGAACAGCCCGAGGAACAGCGGGGCCTGGCGGAAGGACTTGCTGACGCTGCGCTCGGCGCCGGCCGCTTCGCTGATCGCGTAGGCGGTCGCGAGCGGGACGACCGCGGCGGCTAGCGCGCTGGCGCCCAGCAGGCCGACCGCGAACAGTTGCGTGGCGAACCGGCCGGCGACGGGGGCGAGCGCCTGGGCGGCCTGCTTCGCCGATGCCAGCGGAGCGCGGACGTGGATCGCCGCGGCGGTCGCCACGATAATGAAGATGCTGATCACGTTGGAGAAGATCGACCCGGCGACGGTGTCGAGCTTCTCGCCGGGGTACTCAGCGGGGCCGATCCCGCGGTCGACGACCGCCGAGGCCACGTAGAACTGCATGTACGGGGTGATCGTGGTCCCGATCAGCGCCACGACGAGCAGCAGGAACGCCTTGGTCGCCAGGAAGTGCGGGTAGGCCAGCTGCGCACCGGCCTGGGCGTAATCGGGGTGGCTAAGGAACGCGGCGACGGGGTAGGCGAAGAACACCAGGCTCAGCACCAGGAACAGCCGCTCGGCGTACTTGTAGGACCCGAAGACCACTAGGGCCCAGATCGCGACCGCCGCCACCGGGACGCTGATGAACTTCGAGACGCCAAGCAGCTCCATCGCGGCCGCGATCCCGGCGAATTCCGAGACGACCAGGCCGACGTTGGCGACGATCAGCGCGAGCAGCGCGAACGCCGTGACGCGGATGCTGAACTGCTCGCGGATGAGCGCGCCGAGGCCCTTTCCGGTGTAGGCGCCAAGCCGCGCGCACATCTCCTGCACCACGACCAGCGCCACGGTCACCAGCACCATCGCGAACAGCGTCCGGTACCCGAACTGGGCCCCGGCGCTGGCGTAGGTCGCGATCCCGCCCGCGTCGTTACCCGCGTTGGCCGCGATGATCCCAGGCCCCATGAACGCCAGCAGCAGCAGGATCCGGCGGCGCAGCGGCCGCCGGGCCGGCCCGGGCCGAGGGCGCGACTCGGGCTTCACCTCACTCGGCGACGGCAGCGCGCCCTCCCGCACGCCGCTCATGACAGCCGCCGGGGGAACCGGAACCTGGGCCGGTGCGGGACCAGCATGTCCAGCACGTCATCGACCAGGATCCGGCCCAGTGGCCGCTCCTCCTCATCGACCACCACCACCGACGAGTGCCGGGTTTCCACTAGCCGCTCGGCGATCTCATCCAGGTCCGCGTCCGCGGTGACGGTCACCGGCCAGGGCGGCCCGACCAGGTCATCCACGGTCGTTTCCGGATCGGCGAGGAACAGCTCGGTCATCGTCACGTCGTCAAGCAGCTGCCCGTCATCTCCGAGCACGATGACGCCGGCCAGGTCCTCGTCATGCTCCCGGTTCGCCCGCAGCCTCTCCCGCACCTGGGTGATCGTTTCCGCCGGGGTCGCGGTGACCAGGACGGTGGTCATGATCCCGCCGGCCGTCCGCTCGCTGTAACCAAGCAGCGTCGCCACCCGGTTGCGCGCCTCGGCGGGCATCGCCGCGAGTAGCTTTTGCCGCTCGTCCAGGTCCAGGTCACGCAGCCCGTCGGCGGCCTCGTCCGGCTCCATCCGGCCCAGCAGCGCCGCGGCCTCCGCGGTGCCGGACTCGCGCAGCAGCCGCACCAGCTCCTCTTGCTGCATCTCCTCCAGGGCGTCCGCCGCCCGTTCCGGTGGCAGCCGGGCGAGCAGGTCGCGGCGCTCGGTCCGGCCCAGGTCCTCCAGCAGGTCAGCCAGCTCACCCGGCCGCAGCCGCTGCAGGCCGTGTTCCGCCGCCTGCAGCGTGCCGCCCGGCCCGTGCTGGGAGCCGAAGCTCGTGATGCTGGCCCAGTCGATGACCTTGTCCGGGGTCGGCCGGGACCGGAACCGCGCCGGGCCGAGCCGTCGCAGCAGGCTGTTGAAGCCGACGTCCACACCGACCAGCTGCACCACCCCGGCCACCCGCGCCAGGTACAGGTCCGAGGCACGGATGACCCGCGCGCCATCGGTATCGACAAGCTGGTGATCGATGACATCACGCGCTAGCTCGACCTCGCCGGGACGGAGCGCGACGTCCCGCAGGTCCAGCCGCGCCGTGCGCAGCCGGACCCGGTCGCGGTGGACTTCTTCTACCGCATCGATCGGCAGCCACGCCCGGCGTCGGCCAACCCGCACGATCAGCCCCGTCGCCGGCGGGTAAGGCTGGTTGCTGTCCCACCGGGCGACTACGTCCGACCACGTGGCCTATCTGCTGTCCGGACTGGTTGAGCACCGGCTTTCCGATCAGACCGGCCAGGCTCACCAGTTCGCTGCGGACCTGTCGCAGCGCGGTCAGGCGCTCGACCCGCTGCTCATAGCGGGCCCGCAGCGCCGACACCGAGGGGGCAGAACGACGCACAGCCATGTTCACCCCTTAGTCGAGCACTGGCAGCCGGAAACGCCCGGCCTGTCATCATGTTCTGTTGCCATGGCGCCAGTGACCGGTCCCGCCTAGTAGGCGCAGGAATTTCAGTAAGGCGATGTCCCGACTGGCATATTGTCTAGACCCGATCGGGAAACTCGTTCCGGCTGCCTGAGTAAGTACCCCGCCCAAGCATACGCTCCGTCACCAAGAATCGCCGTCCTGGCCGGCAGAGATTTCCACGCCGGCTGGTTATCAGTATGGGCGATGACGTTTGTGGTTTCCGCTTCTTTCCCTCGACTGGATTATTCGCTTGACTGAGATTTGGTAAATCAGACGACCGCGGTCGCTAATTCACGCGACCGCGGTCGTTGACAATGAATCAGGTGACTTCATGTCGACCGGGATGCGCATCGTGGGCCGGGTCGATGCTTACCAGCGACGGCACCGCTGGGCGGGGCTGCCGCTGGCGGTGCTGTACAAGTTCGCCGACGATCAGGGCACCTACCTCGCCGCGCAGATCACCTACTACGGCTTCGTGGCCCTGTTCCCGCTGCTGCTCCTGCTCGCCACGCTCCTGGGGTACGCGCTCCACGGCAACCCGCACCTGCAGCGCCAGGTGCTGGACTCCGCGCTTGCCCAGTTCCCCGTCATCGGCGGTCAGATAACCGCGGACATCCGCTCCTTCCACGGCAGTGTGGTCGGCCTGGTCATCGGCATGCTGGGCTGCGTTTACGGCGGCCTCGGGATCGTCCAGGCCACGCAGAGCATGCTGAACAAGGTGTGGGGAGTGCCGCGTAACTCCCGCCCGGACCCGGTCAAGGCCCGGCTGCGGAGCCTGCTGCTGCTGGCCTTCGGCGGCGCCAGCGTCATCGCCACCACGGTACTGTCCGCGCTTGGTGCCGCCGCGGGTGCCTACGGTGCCAGCCTGGGCGGCAGCGCGCGGGCAATCGCGACCGCGGCAGCGGTCCTGCTGAACGTGGCCCTGTTCACCGTGGCGTTCAAGGTCCTGACCGGGCGCCCCGTCACCATCCGGCAGATCCGCGCCGGCGCGGTCGCCGCCGCCGTGACCTGGCAGGCCCTGCAGTGGGCAGGAACGCTGCTGCTGGGGCAGAAACTCAAGGGAGCGACCGCCACCTACGGGCTGTTCGCGCTCGTCCTGGGCCTGCTCGCCTGGATCTACCTCGGCGCGGTCACCACCGTGATCTGCGCGGAATTCAACGCGGTGCGCGCCGGGCAACTGTGGCCGCGCAGCCTGCTCGCGCCGTTCACCGACAACGCGGCACTCACCACCGCGGACCGGCGTGCGTACACCTCCTACGCCAAGACTGAACGACACAAGAGCTTCGAGAACGTCGACGTCAGCTTCGGCGAGCCGACACAGCCTGGGCCCGCGGACCCAGAACCCTGACCAGTGCGCTAGCTGGCCTGGCCGGCAATGGGCGGGCTGATCCGTATCAGCGCGGGTGCGTGCCGCCACGTGAGGCAGGCGAGGGCGCCGAGGGGGATGGGGGGCAGATAGGTGACGGCCCGGTACAGCAGCACAGCGGCGGTCACCTGCACGCCGGCCCCGTGGCCAGCGTCGGCCAGGATGGTCACCAGGCCGAGCTCGGTGATCCCGAGGCCGCCGGGGGTGACCGGCAGGGCGGTCAGCAGCCGGACAGCCGCGAAGGCAGCCAGAGAGGTCTGCCATGGCACCTGGGCCTGGGACAGGCCGGTGCCACGCAGGCATGCCAGCAGGACAAGCCACAAGGTGAGGTTGCCCGCCACCGTGGCGGCGGTGATCCTCCAGCCACGGGTAGTGAGCAGGGCGGCAGCCCGGTTGCGGAAGCCGAGCAGCGATCCTGGGCTGTCGGCGGGAGGCTGTCGGCGGATTAGCCGGCAGGCGAAGACCAGCACGCACTGCAGGGCGCGGCCGGCCCGGAGCGCGAAGGGTTCGCTGCGAAGCAGCAGGGCGAGTCCGGCCGCCGCGGCGGTGAGCAGGGTGAGTCCGGTCGCCGCCGCGGCGAGCAGGCCGGCATCCGGCCGGCCGTCCGTCAGGAGGATCAGCAGGGCGACGACGGGCAGGCTAAGACGGGCGAAGACATTCCAGGTTCCTGACACCAGGCTGTAGAGGACGTAGTCCGCGGTGCTGATGCCCAAGCCGGACAGCATTGCCCAGCTGACCCCCATGGCGAGGGCGCCGCCGGCGGGCAGGGTGTTCGCCACTGCGCTGGAGCCGAGGTTGACCGCCGCCGCCTCGCGCAGTCGTATCGACGGCAGTACCGCGCAGATCACGATCCAGCCAGAGATCATGCTGCCGGCCGCTGCGGCGCCGATGAACAGCGCCTGCGGCCATGTCATCGCGCCGAAGCTTCCCCATACGCTGCGATAGGACGCGAAACGCGGGAGGGCGAACCAGAAGATCACCGCGACGACAGCCGCCGACAGCACGGTGCGGAGAAGCTTCCGGCCGTTTCCCAGCCGAAGCCGGGCGGTTTTCGGCTCCTGCCCGGCACCGCGGCCAGGATCGGTCCCCGAGGCGGCGAGCGTCCCTGGGGACGTGAAGGCGGCGGCCGGCGGTTCAGTCACGACGGCGGCTGGTGGCTGCCCCGGCGTCGCTGAGGTGTTGGATGATCTGGCGGAATGACTCGACGAAGCTTTCCTCGCTGTAGCCGAGATCGGTCGCTGCGCAGAAGTCCCTGACCAGGCCCTGGACTAGTCGCAGGTTGGGCCGGGGCATCGACGGGAACAGGTGGTGCTCGATCTGGTAGTTAAGGCCGCCGAGCATGAAGGTGGTGAGCCGGCCGCCGCTGATGTTCCGGGCAGTGACCACCTGGCGGCGGGCGAAGCCGGCCTCCGACGCGGACTCGATGATCGGCATCCCCTTGTGGTTGGGCGCGAAGCTGATGCCCAGGTACACCGAGAAGACCGCCTGCTGGATGACGACGAAGGCGAGCGCCTTGAGCGGGGGCAGCACCCACAGCACCACCGTCAGGTACAGCGCGGCGTGCAGCAGGATGAGGCAGGCTTCTGCCGCCGCGGCACGGTCTCGCCGCCGCGCGAGCCGCTGGATGCCGAGTACGTGCATGCCGCTGCTGCGCAGCAGCATCAGGGGGAAGAAGAGCGGCGCCTGCCAGCGCGCCAGCCACGATGCCAGACCCCCGCGCGTCCGATGAGGGCAGGGCGGATCCTTCGCCGATATCAGGGTCGCGGCCGATCTCGTTGGGATGGTCATGATGGGCGTTGTGCTTGGGAACCCACCAGCCGAAGCTCAGCCCGATAAGCGCGTTTCCCACGATGAGGCCGAGCAGGCGATTGCGTCGGCGGCTGCGGAAAACCTGGTTGTGCCCCGCGTCATGGCCGAGGAAGCCCAGCTGAGTGAACATCAACCCCACCAGCGGGGCGACCGCGAGGGCCGCCCACGAGTTGCCGACGATGACGAACAAGGCCCAGCCGGCGAAGAAGGCGAAGATAGTCAGGGTGATCTTCACCCGGTAGTAGCCCGGCCTGCGGTCAAGCAGGCCCATCGACCGCACCTGCGACGCCAGTGCACGAAAGCCAGCCGTCGAGGGATCGACGGCAGCAGGCGGTCCGTGCGCGGCTGAGGGGAGGTCGAGCTGTAGGGCAGGAAGACCGGGGGCTGCTGACATCGTCGCTCTGTCCTCCTGGACGTCTTCCGAGCAACCGCTCGGGGCTTACGCCACCAGGGTCTCGAGCAGCGAAGGCAAACTGGCCCGCCGGCAGCAGGAGCGCGAGCGCGGGCTTGGCACGTTCTCCTCTGAGTCGAGCGCGCCCGCGCCCTGCCGGAAATAGCCGATCAGCGAAGGGCCTATCACCGGAGCCGATTACCCCGCATCAGGCTGGGGCGTGCGGGGACGATCAGGCCTGGTCAGCGGCACATACAGCGGTCTGCCGCCAAGGCTCGCGGCCGACGGCGGGCGGAGGTGCGTCGTTTGCTGCGGGCCAGGACGTGTCGTTACCCTGGAAACGCAATCGCTGGATCGTCCCGTTTGTCCGGGTCGGCCGTTTGATCGCACTGTCGCAATGCCCCAGACCCCGGTGACCAATTTTGGCGTACTGCCGGAGGCGCGGACATGTCCCAGGCGTTGCGGGCCAGGACCGCGTGATGAGCCTGCCGGGCAGTCAGCGGCGCGCACTCAACCAGATCGAGAAAACGCTGGCGGCGGACGATCGTTCCGGCCTTGGACCGCTGTTCGCCATCTTCGCTAGTTTGACCGGCGGCGAGTCAATGCCCGTGATTGAGCGGGTCACCGCCCGGCCGTGGCCGTGGCCGTGGCGGCGGCGGACGGATGCGGCCGGGAGTAATTACCGTCGTCACTCTGGCCATGGTTGCGGGTGCGCTGCTCACCCTCAGCCTCATGCTGCCCAGACCGCAGGTCTGCGCCCAGGGCAGGGTCACCCTCGTGGCGGTGCAGGAGCAGTCAGTCCCGGCCGGGCGCCATCCCGCCTGCGTGACTCAGCAGAACAAGCCCAGCGAGACAAACCAGAGCGGGGTCCACGCCCCCTGAACCCGCCGAGCGAGCGGACAGAAGAGGAGTGCCCCACGGAGTCATCACGAACCCGTTCGGGATGATGCGTCGGGTACGCCTTCCTCGCGTTGCTGTACCGGGCCGCTGCTGGTGTGCGGCCGGCGCATCTTGGTCAGCAGGCGCAGGCCCTGCCGGGACGTGAGGCGGGGCAGGTAGGCGCAGCCGATCGCGATGGCGATCGGGCCGAGCGCGGCCGGATCGGGGTAGGTCAGGTAGAGCGGCTGGTAGACCGGCTGGAACTTGTCCTTGAACTGCCGCAGTGACTGGAAGCCATAGGCCGGCTCGATGGTGTCGGCGATCATGCCGAGCACGCGCTGCACCGCGCATGGCTCGCCGCCGCTGTCGTTGCGGTTTATCCCCGCTAGCGGTGCACCGGAAAGGCTGACGAAGCGCGCTCCTTCCTCCTGGAAGGTCAGCGCCGCCGTGGCGATCAGGAATTCCATCACGCCGCGGACCGTACCCTCGGTGTTCCTGCGCATGAGGTCGATCGTCCAGCCGATCGAGCGGCCGCTGTCGTAGACGGGCATCCAGCTCGTGACGGCATGCAGCTTGCGGTCCGCGCCCACCGCGATCAGGCAGCGGATGTTGGGGTCGTTGAGCTCGCCAAGCCCGCCCAGCATGAAGTTCATCTCGGGCAGGCCCTTCTCCTCCATCCATTTCCCGGAAATCTCGTGGATCTGGCCGAGGAGTTCAAGCGGCATCTCCGGATAGCTCCACCACTCGGCGGTGATGCCTTCCCTGGCTGCCTTATTGAGCGCTGCCCGCACGCCCTGCCACTTCTTGCCCGAGAATTGCAGGCTTGCCAGGGGGAGCAGGGTGTCCTCGGCGATCTGCACCGACTGCCAGCCGAGCCGCTGCGTGACGTCGCTGGCCCGCGCCGTGACGCTGTACAGGCACGGCTGCAGGCCGCGCTGCCGGCAGAACCCGGCGAACTCCGTAATCGCGGAATCGAAGGCGGCCGGGTCGCCGTATGGCTCGCCAACGGTGAGCGCGACTCCGACGATGGCCCGGTAAGCGATGGCGGCTCGCCCGTCCGCGCTGATCCAGTACGCGTTTCCCGGCCAGGTCGACATGTAAGAAAGCGTCGAGCCACCGCGGGTGAGGATGGCGCGGGCCCGGTCGACCCGGTCCGCGTCGCTCGCGGTGCAGGTGCAGGTGTGCAGGAAGAACGCCGTAAGAGCGCCGAGGGCCACGATCCAGAACAACAGGAAGACCCCTGCGTACAGCAGCCTCCCGACCAGGTTCGCCGGAAGGAAGCGGTTGCTGAACACCATGCTGGCCAGAAAGCGCATCGGGAGATCCGGCGCCGGCCCGCCAAACTCCAGGCGCGTGCTGGAACCGTCCCGCAGCAGGTAGCCGAGCAGCAGGAACGCGCCCCCGCTCACGCCCAGCGCTGCGGCCAGGGTGGCCGTCAGCTTCCTGACCGCCCGACCGTCGGAGGTCTGGTCGAAGCGGCGGCGGGTGATTAGCAGCGTCATCAGCGTCACCGCCGACAGGCCCACCGCCTCTCTGGCTGGCAGGATCACTCGGGCCCAGGTATCGAGCCTGGCAATGTGCGCGCTGGAGGCGGAGTCGGCCGTATAGGCGACCCAGATGCCGACCGCGAGCACGGCCAGGTTGATGACCACCGCGAGCCACCAGGCCAGGCGGCGACCGCGGCGCAGCCCGTAAGCGCACAGCAGCAGGAGCAATGCCGGGCCCGCCTGCACCCGCACGCCCGCCCAAGCGGCGTAGAGCTGTTGCTCGTGCATGCCGCGGCAGGCGGCGGCCAGCCCTGCCTGCGGGCAACTGGCCGCCAGGTCGCCCGGACGAGGTCCCTGGGCGGCGAGCAGGAGGGAGGACAGCGACATCGGCCCGTGCGGGTTGGCGATCAAAGCGGCCAGGATGCTGCCGAGGGCCGGCACCGCGACGAGCACGCCGACCAGCACCCGCATGTCGTGCTGGAGCGCGCGCAGTCTCGCCCATGGCCAGGCGCGGTGGTACGTCAGCGCCACGGCGACGAGACTGACCGCCGCGACGCATGCCAGCGCAACCGGTTCCAGCTGCCCGATGTAGATCACGCTGATCGTGGCGACCGTGGTCAGCAGCAACCGCAGCCGCCGACGCCACAACGGGCTAAGCGAGCCGCTCAGCGCGAAACCGACGCCGAGCACGCCAGGCACGGCGCCGACGGCCGTCTCGCCGCCCAGGGCGCCGAGCCACGGCTCGTGCGCGAGTTCGGCCAGCTTGACCAGCCCGACGGCCAGCAGCAGACCGGCCGCCTGGCTGACCAGCAGCGTGGTGAACGTCCTGGTTATCCCCGTCCGGTGCTCGGCTGGGGCGAGGATCAGCAGGCCCAGCACGGTAATGGCCAGGTAGCTGCCCAGGCCGGACTCCCACAGGCCCGCACTGAGCGGAGTCCACCAATAGCCGTGCCGGAGAGACGGCAAGCCAGCGCTGACATAGCCGGACAGCCAACCGGGTGGCCCGTGCGCGATGCTGCCGGTGGCCAGCCCGGCGGCCCAAACCGCGGCCAGGTAGCACATCGTCGCCGGGCTGCGCTTGAATAGCTCGCGGGCCAAGCCGGACAGCGATAGCCAGCGGCGCAACTCGTCCTTGAGGGACGGGCGGCCGCGCCGCTCGGGCGTAGCTGGAGCACCCTGAGGCCGCTCGACTCCGAGCTGGCCCGGGCGTGGCTGTACGGCGGTCATCACACACGCTCCGTGATGCCTAGCAGACTGGCCAGCCAGGCCACCCGATGCTCCAGCCCGCCGCGCCGGACCCGCCAGTCAAGCCTGCCCGGAACATACACGAACGCCACTTCCATCCTCATGTCGCGCCGAGGCTACATGGTCCGCTCGGTGCATGTGGCCCGGCCGACCGCGACCGTACAGCGCGCCACCGCGCAAGCCCGCCGCGGCGATTCCAGAAAGTAGGAGAAGGGCGAAGATCTAAACCGCTATCCCGAACGATTCGTGGTGTCTCCCGCCCAAGCGTCGTCGACGCCCGCCCGCGCGGCGACAGCGCGGATCGTGGTTCTCTCGCCCGGAATTATCTTCTGCGAACACACGTTGGCAAACACGTGTTGGCATAGCCTACACTGTGCCTAGTTTCATGCCAACGGCTGTTGGCATTCCAGGAGGGAACCCCCAGTGAGCAGGCGCCCAGAACATGCCCGCAGGTACCCGTCCCGGCGCCGTGCGCTCGTCGGCTTCATGGTGGCCAGCGCGGCCTTCGCCGCGGTCTTCGTCGCGCTGGTCCTCAGCGCCTACCACGCGCCGCGACCGCATGACCTTCCCGTCGGCCTGGCCGGGCCGGCCGCGGTGACCAGCCTGGTCGAGCACGCCCTGAACAACGCGGTCCCCGGCGGCTTCAGCTTCCGCGCCTACAACGGCGCGGCCAGCGCCCTCACGGGAGTCACGCACCGTCAGGTCGACGGGGCGCTGGTCGCCTCCGGCGGCGGCCTGCGGCTGCTTGTCGCCCAGGGCGGCGGCTCCGCCCCCGCCCAGTTCCTGACCCAGGCCTTCGGGACCGTGGCGGCCCGGTCGGGACATCAGCTGACGGTGACCGACGTGGTCCCGACGCTGCCCAGTGACACTCAGGCCCTGTCGCCGTTCTTCGTCCTGCTGGCCGCGCTGATCCCGAGCCTGGCGGCGGGTTCCGGGTCGGCGCTGGCCTTCCGCCGGGCCCGGCCCGCGCTGGCCGTCGCCGCGCCGGTGGCCGTGGCCGTCGCCATCGGGCTGGTGTCGGCGGCCGTCGCGGACGGCATCGCCGGGCTGGGCAACTACGCCGCGATCGCCGGCACCGTCGCGCTGTTTTCGCTGGCCGTGGCCGCGCCCACCGCGTTGCTCGCGCGGATCTGGCCGCCGCTGGTCAGCGTGGCCGTGCTGGTGTTCATCGTGTTCGGGATCCCGGTCAGCGGCGGGCCGGCCAACCTGGCCAGCTTCAGCCCCGCGTTCCTGCGCGTGCTCGACCCGGCCCTGCCGCTGGGGGTGGCGGCTAACGTCGTCCGCAACGTGGTCTACTTCGGCGGGAACGCCACCGCCCTGCGGCTGTGGGTGCTGGCCGCCTGGGCCCTGGCGGGCCTCGCCGGCCTGATCGTCCATGCGACGCTCCGGCGCGCCGCCCCCGCGCAGGCCGAGCCGTCCGCGTCGCCGCTTGTTCCCGCCGAATCCGGCGCCGCTCCCATTTCCCGCATTCCGGATTCCCTGGGGGCCCAGAACGTCAACCTGGTCATCGGCTTCGATGACTCCGAGCCGGCCCGGCGGGCGCTCACCTGGGGCACGGACCTCCTGAAGTCCCGCGCCGGGACCCTGCGCGTCGTGTACTCCGACCATGTGCTCATCGACAGCGACCTGACCGGATTCGGCCGTCCGGAGATGGACGACGCCCGGGAGCAGAAGGCCGCCAGCGTCGGCCGGGCCGCCGCCGACATCGCCGCCGCGGCGGGTGTGCCGTACACGTTCGACCGCCGCCAGGAAGCTCCGGTCGAGGCGATGCTGGCCGTGGCGGGCATCCAGGACGCCGCCGACCCCGGCAGCCCGCCCGTCATCGTGACCGGCCGGTCGCATCACGTCCCGCACCAGGTCATCGGCTCGGTCCCGGTCCGGCTGATGCACCAGTCGCCCTACCCGGTCCTCACCATCACCTGATCCGCCACGTGATCCGCGCGGCCACATCGGGGGAAGGTGACCAGCGGGGCCGTCGCTCGACGAGCCGCCATCTCCGGCCGGAATGGAGCAAACCATGACAGAACCCGCGCCCTACATCGACTACGCCAACCTTCCCTCGCCCGACGAGGGCTTCCTGATGACGCTGTTCATCACCGTCCGGAGCGTCGCGCGGTCCAGGGACTTCTACTCGCGCGTCCTGGGCGGCAAGGTCGTCCTGGAAGAGAATCCGTGCATGGTCAAGCTGGCCAACTCGTGGATCATCATGAACCCCGGCGGCCCGCCCACGCCCGACAAGCCAGGCATCACGGTGGCCGACTACGAGCCCGGCGACACCACCTCGATTTTCCTGAACCTGCGGGTCGCCGACATCCAGGCCCGTTACGCCGAATGGAAAGCGAAGGGGGCCGAATTCGTCACGCCGCCCATCGACCGCGGAGCCGAGACCCGCTGCTACATGCGGGACCCGGACGGCTATCTCATCGAGGTGGGCCAGTCCACCGGCCTGCTGCACGGCAAGCTCGCCGCGAAGCGCCCGGAGGACCTCCCCGGCTGAGCCCGGCCACCCGCGCGGCCCCTTTCCCGGCGCGGTGAGAGTATGGGGAATGAGCGTCGCCGGGCTGGCCCGCCGGCAGGCTCCCAGGGTTTTCCTAGCGGAGAGGCGTTTCATCACGTGCGTCCCGACATCATTCCCGGTGGCACCTTCCCGGATTACGCGCTGCCCGACCAGACCGGCACCGTCCACACCCTGAGCGAGCTCCAGGGCCGGGACCCGATGATCCTCACGCTCGCGCGCGGCAACTACTGCCCGAAAGAGCACCAGCAGCACCTGGAGCTGGCGGCCAACTACCCGAAGATCGCGGTGGCCTACACCCAGGTCGTCACCATCGCCACCGACGATCACCACACGCTGCAGGAGTTCCGCGCCTCGGTCGGCGCCCAGTGGACCTTCCTGGCCGATCCCGGGCGGGTCGTCCAAAAGGACCTGGACATCGCGGAGTACACCGACCCCGAGCACAACCCGATGATCCCGCACACCCTCGTGCTCAAGCCGGGCCTGGTCGTCCACAGCGTCTACAACGGCTACTGGTTCTGGGGCCGTCCGTCGTTTTACGACCTGTGGCGCGACCTGCGCGTGGCCATGGCCGAGACCCGCCCGGACTGGGACCTGGCCACCCCGGGGCTGCGCGAGGCCTGGGACGCCGGCGACTACTCGAAGTTCCACGGCTGGGACCGGCGTTCCCCGCAGGCCACCCCGACCTCCTATGTAGAACGAAGCACATGATCACACCGGTGTGTGAGTTGCTGGGGATCGAGCAGCCGATCGTCCTGGCGCCAATGGTTGCGGTTCCCCGGCTGGCCGCGGCGGTCTCGAATGCCGGCGGCGCTCGGCATGCTGACGCTGACGTGGTCAGAAGACGTCGGAGCCGTGGTTCGGGAGACGGCGGCGCTGACCGCGCGGCCGTTTTGCGGCAACCTGGTTCTCACCGAAGATCGTCACCGTCGCCTTGACCAGGCCCTCGACGCCGGGCTGCGGATCGTCTCGTTTTTCTTGGGTGATCCCAGCGGCTACATCGAGCAGGTCCACGACGCCGGGGGCATTGTCATGCACACGATCGGCACTGCCGAGGAGGCACGGCGCGCGGTCGCGTCCGGCGTGGACGTGGTCGTCGCGCAAGGCTGGGAGGCCGGCGGTCACGTGTGGGGCACCGTCGCGACGCTGCCGCTGGTGCCCGCCGTGGTGGACGCGGTGGCGCCGGCGCCGGTGATCGCGGCGGGCGGGATCGGTGACGCCCGCGGAGTCGCCGCGGTGCTCGCCCTGGGCGCGCAGGCCGCGTGGCTGGGCACGCGGTTCCTGCTGGCCGAGGAGATGCCAATCCACGAGGACTACCAGCGCCGCCTGATAGCCGCGGCCGAGACCGATCCGCAGCGGTACCCCAACCTGTACTCGGTCGGGTGGCCCGACTCTCCCCACCGCGCGCTCCGCAACTCAACCGCCGACGCGTGGCAGGCCGCAGGCCGCCCCCCGCTCGCGCAGCGGCCGGGCGCGGGCGACGTCATCGCGCACTTCGCCTCCGGCGAGGCCATCGTCCGCTACGAGCCGGCCCCGCCGATGACCGGGACGACCGGGGACATCGAGGCGCTGTCGATGTGGGCCGGGCAAAGCGTCGCCCTCGCGCGGCAGCCGCAGCCGGCGGCGGACATCGTGGCCGAGCTCGTCTCCCGCCTGTAAGGACGAGGTCGTGAGCGAACCGGGGCAGCGGGTGGCGGTCGTAACGGGCGGATCGCAGGGGATCGGCGCCGGCCTCGTCGCCGCGTACCGACAGCGCGGCTGGGCGGTCGTCGCGAATTCCCTGCACACCAAGGAGTCGAACGATCCGGACCTCCTCTCGATCGCGGGCGACGTATCTCAGCAGTCCACGGCCGACGAGATCGTTCGCCAGGCACTTGATCGCTTCGGCCGCATCGACACCGTGGTCAACAACGCGGGCGTCTTCATGGCCAAGCCGTTCACCGACTACACGGCGGCGGACTACGCGCTGCTCACCGGGGTCAACCTGGCCGGGTTCTTCTGGCTGACCCAGCGCGCCATCGGCCAGATGCTGAAGCAGGGCGGCGGCCACGTCGTCAACGTCAGCGCCAGCATCGCGGGCCGCGCCGACTCCGTGGAGCCGACCGCGCTCACCGCCCTGACGAAGGGCGGCCTGGCCGCGGTCACCCGGTCGCTGGCCGTCGAGTACGCCTCCCGCGGCATCCGCGTCAACGCCGTCGCGCCCGGCATCATCCAGACCCCGCTGCAACCGCCCGAGGCCTACCGGCCCGAGGCGCTCACGGGGAAACTGCCCCCGATGGGGCACGTGGGCCAGATCAGCGACGTCGTGGACGGCATCATGTACCTGGAGTCGGCGCCGTACGTCACCGGGGAGATCCTGCACATCGACGGCGGCCGGATCTCGTAGCACCGCTACCCGGGGGGTGACGATGGACCAGCCGGACGGCAGCCTGCTCTCGGTGAACGTGGGCCTGCCGCGCGACGTGAGCTGGCAGGGCCGCACCGTGCACACCGCGGTGTGGAAGCGGCCGGTGGACGGGCCGCGGCTCGTCCGGCGGCTGAACATCGACGGCGACGGCCAGGGTGACCTGGCCGGCCACGGCGGCGAGCAGCGCGCCGTGTTCGTGTACCAGATCGAGGCGTACAAGTACTGGGAGCGGGAGCTAAAGCGGGACGACTTCGAGTACGGCCAGTTCGGCGAGAACTTCACCGTCCGCGGGCTGGCCGACGACGACGTCTGCATCGGCGACCGCTACCAGATCGGCGAGGCGCTCTTCGAGGTGACGCAGCCGAGGGTGACCTGCTTCCGGGTCGGCATCCGGATGAATGACGCCAGGATCCCGGCGCTGCTTGTCTCGCATCACCGGCCCGGCTTCTACTTCCGGGTGCTGCGCGAGGGCGCGGTCTCGGCGGGCGACGAGATCGTCCGGGTGGCCCGCGGCCCCCAGGCCATGACCGTGGCCGAGATCGACGCGCTGCTGTACCTGCCCGGCCACTCGGTGCGGAAGGTGCGCCGGGCGCTGCGGATCCCGGCGTTGTCGCCGGGCTGGCAGGCGTCGTTCCGCGAGCTGGCCAGCCAGCCGGCCGGCGGCCAGGGATCGGGCAACGCCGGGCTGGCCGCCGCGAGCCCGCCGCCCGCCTGGCCGGGATTCCGCTCGCTGGCGGTGACGGCGGTCGAGCCGGAGACCGAGTCCATCACCTCGCTGCGGCTGGCCGACCCGGCCGGGGCGACGCTGCCGGCCGCCGGTCCCGGTCAGTTCGTGACCGTCCGGCTCCAGCCTCAGCCGGACCAGCCGCCGCTGCTGCGCAGCTACTCGCTGTCCGGGCCGCCGGCTGCCGGGTCCTACCGGATCAGCGTGAAGCGCGAGCAGCACGGCGCGGCCAGCCAGTTCATCGACGACCACGTCCGGGCCGGAGACCAGCTCGCGGTCGCGGCGCCGCGCGGCACCTTCATCCTGCTGTCGGACGCGGCGCCGGTGCTGCTGATCAGCGCGGGCGTCGGCGCCACGCCGGTGCTGGCGATGCTGCACGCGCTGGCCGACGCGGGGTCCGGCCGCGAGGTGTGGTGGCTGCACGGCGCGCGCAGCCGGGCCGACGAGCCGTTCGCGGCCGAAGCCAGGTCGCTGCTGGCCAAGCTGCCGCAGGGGCACCTGCACGTCTGCTACAGCCACCCGGGCGCCGACGACGTGCTCGGCCGCGACTACCAGTCGGCCGGCGGCTGTCGGCGGACGTGCTGGCCGGACTCAACCTGCCGCGCGCGGCGGAGGCCTATATCTGCGGGCCGGCCGGGTTCATGACCGACATGGCGGCCGCGCTGGCCGGGCTCGGTCTCGGCGACGGCCAGATAAAGACCGAGCTCTTCGGCGCGGGGCCGTCGCTGACGCCCGGCATCGCCGCGAAGGCCGCGGTGCCGCCGCACCAGCCGGCCGGGTCGCCAGGCACCGGCCCGGAGGTCGCGTTCGCCCGCAGCGGCCTGACCACCCGCTGGGACCAGCGCTACGCGAGCCTGCTCGAGCTCGCCGAGGCCTGTGACGTGCCGGTGCGCTGGTCCTGCCGGACCGGCGTGTGCCACACCTGCGAGTCCGGCCTGGTATCGGGGGAGGTCGGCTACGCGCCAGAACCGGTCGACGACCCGGCCGCCGGCGACGTGCTGATCTGCTGCTCGCAGCCGCGCGGCGACGTCGCGCTCGACCTGTGAGAACTGGTGCCGCACTCCTCACCCCGAACGGATGAACCGCTTTGCCGTCGGCCGCACTAGCGTGATCCCTGGCCGGAGCGAGCCGCGTGTTGCGGACCGGAAAGGGGGCGGGCATGGCCGGCGACCCTGGAGTCCGCACTGGCTCACGTCGTCCGCAGGAGGCGCCGCCGCGCCCCGATCTCGGCGCTTCCGGGCCGGGGGAGCGGGTTGTCCGCGGCTGGCGCTCCGCCTTGTTCGCCCCGGTCGGCGACGGCCAGCGGCGCCGGCGCGGAAGCGACGGAATGCGCCTGGCCATCGCGCTCGTGGCGCTGGCGGGCTGCGTCCTGATCATCCACTACAACTCGCGTATCGACCGCGCCATCGTCGCCGTCATAAATCCGCCGCCGCGCAGCATCACCTGGCTGGTGACGGTGGTCTACCAGGCGGGCTCGTTCGGCGTCGTGGCCCTCGTGGTGCTGATCGCGCTGGCCGCGCGTCGCTGGGTGATCGTCCGCGACATCGCGGTGAGCGCCGCCCTCACGGCCGCGGCCTCCGGGCTGCTGATCTGGCTGATCGGGGACCGCGGGGGACGACCGCAGGGAATCGTCATCCAGGGTTTCTACCTGTCCTTCCCGATCTTCCAGATTGCCCTGTTCGCGGCCGTCGCCACGGCCGCCCTGCCCTACCTCGCGCGGGGCCTGCAACGGCTGATCGAGGTCTTTATCGCCCTGGTGGCCCTGGCCTCGGCGGTCGGGGGCCACGGGTTGCCGCTCAACGTGCTTGGGAGCCTGGCCATCGGCTGGGCGGCGACCGCGGTCGTCCGCCTGGCCTTCGGCTCGCCGCTCGGCTTGCCCTCGGCCGAGGACGTCCGGCTGCTGCTGGCGGAACTCGGCGTCCAGGCGACCCAGGTGCGGCCGTCGGCCCGGCAGGTCTGGGGCGTGGCGAAGTACGAGGCGACCGAGACACGCCCAGGGACCTCGCCAGGCCGCCGCCTGGACGTGTCCGTCTACGGCCGGGACGCCGCCGACGCCGGGCTGCTCACCAAGGCGGGCCGGTTCCTGCTGTACCGGGACTCCGGGCCCAGCCTGACCATCACCCGGCTGCAACAGGTCGAACGCGAGGGATTCGTCACCTTGCGGGCCGCTCAGGTCGGCGCGTCCGTGCCGGAACTCGCCGGCGCGGGCACCGCCGGACCGTCTGAGGACGCGCTGGTGGTGACCCGGCTGCCCGCCGGACGGCGGCTCGCGGAAGCGAGCGCCGCCGACATCTCCGACGCCACCGTCGATGACATCTACCGGCAGCTGCTGACGCTGCGGGCGGCCCGCATCGCGCACGGCGCTATCAGCGGCGACACGCTGCTTGTCGACCCGGCGCGGCAGACCGCCGTCATCGCGGACTTCCGCAATGCCACCGCGACGGCCTCGCCGGTTCAGCTCGATCGTGACGTGGCCGGGGTCATCGCGGCGACCGCGGTGACCCTGGGGCCCGACCGGGCGGGGCGCTGCGCCGCCCGGTGCCTGGAGCCCGGCGTGCTCGCGGCCGCCCTCAGCCACCTGCAGAAGGCCGCCCTCGACCCGGCCATCGGCCGCAGCCTGCGCGGGCGGCGCGGGCTACTCGAAGAGGCCAGGAAGCACGCCGCCGAGGCGGCGTCCATCGACGTGCCTGACCTGGTGGAGCCGCGCCGGGTGAGCTGGCCGACGCTGATCATGGTGATCGGCACCCTCGTCGGCGGCTGGGCGCTGATCGGCGTCCTCATCGACGTTTCCAAGTCCTTCGACACCGTGATCGGCGCGGACTGGCTGTGGGTGGTCGTGGCGTTCGTGCTGTCCCAGCTGGCCTACGCAGCCTCGGCCGTCGAGGCCGTCGGCAGCGTCGCCGGGCCGCTGCCGTTCGCGCGGGTGGCGGGCCTCGAGGTCGCCAACGCGTTCAGCGGGCTGGCCGGCGGCACGGCGGCCGTGTTCGCCACCCGGGTGCGGTTCTTCCAGCGTCAGGGGTACGACGCGTCCGTCGCGCTCAGCTCCGGCGCCATCATGACCGCCTCCAGCTGGACCGCCAAGACCGTGCTGTTCCTGGTGTCGCTGCCGTTCGCCTGGAGCACCATTCACCTCACGGTGACCCCCGAGTCCGGCGGTGACTCGAAACTCGTGTGGGTCATCCTGGCCGTCGTGGTGCTCGCCGCGCTGCTCACCGGCGTGGCGCTGGCCGTGCCCCGGCTGCGTCGCCTAGCCGCCGAGAAGCTGCGGCCGAAGGCCCGCGACGTCTGGGCCAACCTCGTGAAGGTAGCCAGCTCTCCGCGCAAGCTGGTGCTCCTGCTTGGCGGCTCGCTCGGCGGGGAACTGGTCGTGGCCATGGCGCTGTCCGTTTCGCTGCGCGCCTTCGACGACCATCTCCGGCTGCCCACGCTGATCGTGGTGATCACGCTGGCCGCCATCATCGGCGGCATCGCGCCGTCACCGGGCGGCATGGGGGTGGTCGAGGCGGGCCTGATCCTGGGCCTGACGGCGGCCGGGGTCTCGGAGGCCGACGCCACCGCCGCGGTGTTCGTCCAGCGCCTCTTCACCTCGTACCTGCCGCCCGTCTGGGGCTGGGCCACCCTCGTCTGGATGCGCAGGCGGGACTACCTGTAATCAGTCGACCAGGTCGAGCGCCGCGCCGATCACTGAGTCGGTGTCGATGTGGTGGTACCGGTAGACGCTGTCGATGTCGCCGGACTGGCCGAACGCCGTGACGCCAAGGTGGGCGCCGGGCACCCGGTTGATGCCCGCGAGGAACGCCAGGGTGTGCGGATGGCCGTCGAGCACCGTGACCATCGGCGCCGCGCGCTCGGCGGCGAAGACGGCGTCCAGGATCCAGTCCGGCCCGCCGCCAAGCCCGCGCCGCGCCTGCACCGCCCGGAACAGCAGGTCCGGGCTGGTGACGCAGATGACGTCGGCGCCGAAGCCGATCGCGTCCAGCCGGTCCGCGGCGGCCAGCGCCTCGGGAACGAGGGCACCCATGGCGCAGAGCGTCACGGCCGGGGACGCGTGCCGCCGGAGCTGGTAGGCCCCGGCGACCACGTTGCGCCGGCGCCGGTCGCGGGCGGCCGGGTCGGCGGGCACCGACGCCAGCGCCTGGTCCACCGGCCGGGTGGACAGCCGCAGGTAGGCCGACTGCCCGCCGGGCCTGCCGAGCTGCGCGAGCGCCGCCAGCAGCACCCACTCGGTGTCGATCGCGAAGGCGGGCTCGTAGCTGACGCACCCGGGCTGCTCGAGGCCGATCGAGGGCGTGACCACGGACTGGTGGGCGCCGCCCTCGGGGGCCAGGCTGACGCCCGAGGGAGTGCCGACGAGGATCGACTGGCCGCCCGCGTAGACGCCGAACGACCACGGCTCAAGCGCCCGGGCCACGAACGGGTCGTAGAGCACGCCGACGGGGAAGAGCGGCTGCCCCGTCCGGCTCCACGTCGCGCCCAGCTCGCCCAGCGCGCCGACCAGGTTCGTCTCGGCGATGCCGAGTTCGATGTGGCTGGCCGGCGGGCCGCTCGCGCCAGTGCAAGATCGTGTCGGTGTCGTCGGCGAACCAGTCGGTGCGCTCGGCGGAGGACCAGACGCCGGCCTTGTTCACCCAGCCGGCCAGGTTGGTGCTCGAGCTGACGTCCGGGCTCACGGTGACGATCCTGGCGCCCGCCTCCGGGGCCGCGCGGTTGACGTCGAGCAGCGCCCGCCCGAGCGCCGACTGCGTGGTCGCCGTGCCGGACGGGGTACGCCCCAGGTCGGCAGGCACCGACGGCGGTTCAGTCAGCGGAACGGAGTCACGCCGCGCCCGTTCGGCGGCCGTCGCGCACAGCGCCGCCTCGGGTGAGCCGTCCGCGAACCGCCGCCACGGATGAGCCGGGTCCGCACCGGTCCGGGCGGCGAGCTCGCCGAGCTGGGCCTCGGTGAGCAGCGCGGAGTGATTCTGCGGGTGGCCCTCGATGGCCAGCCCGTATCCCTTCACCGTGTAGGCGAAGATCACCGTCGGGCGGGTGTCGTCGATCGCGGCGAAGGCTCCGGCCAGCGCCGCCTGATCGTGACCGCCCAGGTTGCGGAAGGCCGCCCGCAGCGCGTCGTCGCCGACGGTCGCGAGCAGCGCCCGGATCGGCTCCGCGTCCGGCCCCTGGCCGGGCAGCCGGGTCCGCAGCTCGGCCGCGGGGCAGCGGAGCAGCCGCTGGTACTCGGGATTGGGCATCCGGTCGATCCGGTCCCGCAGCCGCTCGCCTCCGGGCCTGGCGAACAGGTCCTCCAGCCGGTGGCCGTACTTCACGGTGAGCACCTGCCAGCCCGCCGCCTCGAACATGCCCGGCAGCCGGGGCGTGCCGTTGCCGGGAACCACCCGGTCAAGCGACTGCCGGTTCAGGTCGACGATCCAGACGACTTCCCCGAGGTCGGCGACCATCGGGTCGCCGATCGCCTCCCAGCAGGCGCCCTCGTCCAGCTCGGCATCGCCAAGGAGCGAGTACTGCCGCCCGCCGGCGGGCTCGCCGAAGTGATCGGCCACGTAGCGGTGCGCCAGCGCTCCCCACAGCGGGGCCGTCGCCCCGATGCCGACCGAACCAGTGGAGTAGTCCACCGGGTCGGGATCCTTGGACCGGCTGGGGTATGACTGCAGCCCGCCGAACTGCCGCAGCGTCGTCAGGTAGGACTCGTCGAGCTGGCCAAGCAGGTAGTTGATCGCGTGCAGGACCGGGGAAGCGTGCGGCTTGACCGAGACCCGGTCGCCCGCCCGCAGGTGCGTGAACCACAGCGAGGTCATGATCGAGACCATCGACGCGCTCGAGGCCTGATGCCCGCCGACCTTCAGGCCGGTCGGGTTCGGGCGGACCCGGTTGGCGTGATCGATGATCGCCGTCGACAGCCACAGCACCCGGTCCTCGATGGCCTTCAGCGTGCCGAGGTCGGCCTGGCCCGTCTGCTCACGGTGGCCCAGCGAAGCGCTCATCAGCGCACCCGCTCTCGCGCTAGGTTCCTCGGTTATAACCGGCAAGGTGACCATCAGTGAAGCACCGAGACGGCCATCCGCGCAAAACCGCGCTCGCCGCCATCGCCGATGCGCGGCCCCGGGTCGGCTGACGTTCTTGACTGATCAGAACGGAGGCGGGTGACTGCCCCACCCCACCGTGAACCCGCGGTGGGGCACGGCCGGGAGCCGCAGTTCGGCCGCGCCGGTCGGCGGCCCCGATGACCCGTCGGGGGACGGGGACGGGGATGCTGTCGTCGGCGACGGCGTTGCCGTGGGGGGCGTTGTCGTGGGGGGCGTCGCCGTCGGGGGCGTGGCCGGCGTCGGGAGGAGCGTGGGCGCCGGCGACAGCACGGGCGGGATCGGGGAGGACGTCACCCACGGCCCGATGACGCCGGCGAGTAGCTGCTCCTCTTCCGTGCTCAACGCGGCGGGCCCCTGGTCGAAGTACAGCATGCCGGTCAGCGCCGGCCTGCTTCACGGCGGCGGCAAGGTCCGCGAGCCGCTGGCCCGCGCTGTCGTCCTGGTTCACCCCGGTCTCGGTGATCCAGATCGGCCGGTCGGTAAGCGCGCGCACGTCCGTCACCGTCTGGCCGAACTCCGACTGGTAGGTGTCGCTGTCGCTGGAGAGGTAGCCGTCGAGGCCGACCTCACCGACGTACTGCGCGCCGGGCCAGTACTGGGCGACCGAGGTGGCGCCAAGCTCGACGTTCGCGGCCCAGACCCAGGTGACAAGGCCCGGCGCCTGCGCGTTGACCACGGTGACCACGTGATCCCAGGCCGCAATCCATTGCTCTGGGGTCGTCCCCTCGCTGCCGTCGTAACCCCACGGGTACCAGCCGCCGTTCATCTCGTGCGCGAACGTGACCAGCACCGGGTGACCGAACGCCTTGATCGCCTGGCCGAAGCCGGTCAGGTAGCCGTCGTAGCCGCCGGCCGCGATGTCGGTCATCGCCGGGACGCTGTCGCCGTCGCAGCTGTAGCAGTTCCAGGGCTCCATCTCGACGAACGTCTGGATCCCGTCGGCGTAGGCGGCCTGGGCGAAGGAGGCGTTGAACGGCTCGTCCCAGCCCGAGTAGTAGTTGACCACCTGCGGCTTGACCGGAAGCGCGTCAATGATCCCCGCGTCGAAGCTGGCGCTGTCGGCCGGGTACCAGCCGAGCGTGAAGAGCGCCGCCGACGACGGCGTGTCCGTGGGGGACGCGCTCGGCGATGCCGTTCCCGTCGCCGTTGGGCTGCCCGTCGTCGCGCTCGGCGTCGCGGACGGCGCGGCGGTGGAGGACGGTGTCGCGGGCGGGGAAGTGGTAATCGCCGCGGGCTTGTCGGACCAGTGCTTTGCGGGACGGTGCTTGTGGGCCCGGGGGTTGTCGGACCGGTGCTTGTTGGCACGGGTGTCGGCGGCGACCCGGTCAAGGGGCCGGCCAGCGCGCTCCCGCCCAAAATGGCCGAAGTGACTATGAGAAACGTACTGCCGCCAATCACCATCCATTTCTCGACCCTCATGCGGAAGGTAATTCCCGCAAACGATAGCTCATAGTCATCGGTCAATTACCCCGAGAACCGGGCAATTCCCTGGCCTGCCATGATTGTGTGATTTTTGGACGTCTGTCACGTTCATAACTCACACAATAAAGCGACGGGCGCGGAGGCGGGAGCCGGTAATTTAACGGCTTTGTGGTGCCGGGGCGCTTTCGCCCGCTTGACCCAGATGTCGTAGTTGACCGGCCCCTGGGAGTTGCTGAGGTGCACCACGTCGGCGAGGCGGTACGCGTGCGATCCGGCCAGGGCCTGAGCGATGGCCACGTCCGCCGCGGGGGTCACGTCGCCGTTGTAGGCGACCACGTGAAAGTCGCCGGCCCGGATCGCGGCGGTGAACCCCGCGTTCCCGGTGAGCAGGCGCCCGTCGCTCGCCGGGTACGCGAACGAGAACGTCGAGTAGAACTGCGACGCCTGCGCGTCCGCCCGGTCTTCCAGGTAATAGGTCGGCACCTCGGACACCTCGACCAGGTACCTGGCCCCCGGGCGGAGGTACGCGGACAGCGCCTGGACGAACGGTCCGGAGGACGGCCAGCCCTGGTACAGGCGCGCGGACTGCATCATGCCGAGCACGAGCGCGGCGCTCCACACCGCGATGCCGATCTGCGGCCTGCGGAAGTGATCGCCGACGAGCCGCGCGAGCCCGAGCCCCGCCATGGGCGCGGCGAAGAACAGGCCGAAGCCGACGTGCTTTTGCAGCGATATGTCGGTGTGCAGATGGAGCTGATAGGCGGGGGCGAGCAGCGCCGTGCCGGTTAGCGCGACGCCGAGCACCAGGCGGCGCAGCGGGCCGCCGGCCGGCGCGATCTGCTCGTCCGGTTCGGTGCGGGCCCGGCGCGCGTAGGCGATGGTGCCGAACGCCGCGAGCGCGGCGACGACCCCGCCCCACTCGGCGCTTTCGCGCAGTATGGTCAGCGACGGCGTGGTGCCCGCGGCGCGCGCGGTCGTGGTGGTCGACAGCGCGTTCAGGTACTCGGGCCCGCCGAGCCGCAGCGCACCGTACAGCAGCACCGCGA
Source organism: uncultured Actinomycetota bacterium (assembly GCA_963850115.1). Classification (GTDB taxonomy): domain Bacteria; phylum Actinomycetota; class Actinomycetes; order Streptosporangiales; family Streptosporangiaceae; genus Trebonia. The sequence goes on along the minus strand of CAWKKG010000007.1, from coordinate 406,522 downwards.
CGGCCACGCAGAACGTCACCGGGTAAGCGACCGCGAGCCACGCGCGGTGCCGCCCCGCCCGCCCGCGCGGCGCCGGCCAGCCCGCGAGGACCGGGAGCACCGCGATCGTCGGCACGAACAGCAGGCCGGCGTACTTCACCGCCACCGCGAGGGCGGCGAGCGGCACGGCCAGCAGGAACAGCGGCCACCGGCGGCGCGAAGTGCGGATCGCGATCGTCGCCGCGGACGCCAGCAGGAACACGCACGTGGCGTCGTACGTCGCGAAGTTGCCGATGAACAGGACCGACATCGCGACCGAGAACAGCGCGGCCGCGCACAGGGCGGTGCGCTCGTTGAACAGGAACCGCGTGCAGGATAGAGCAGCGCGGTGACGGCCAGCATCTCGGCCAGGCTCAGCGCCCGGGCCAGCGCCAGCCCGCCGACGGCGTTGAGCGCGGCGGCGAGCACCGGGTAAAGCACCGGCGCGCCGGAGAAGTAGGACGCGTAGCTCCCCGGCAGCGGCGCACCGTGCAGCAAGTGCGCGATCTCGAGCGGCCGACGTACAGGTAGAGCGCCTCGTCTTCGAAGGCGGTGTTGCGCAACCGCAGCGACAGCAGCGCCTGCAGGCTCAAGATCGCCAGCAGCGCTAGGCGGCTCACCCGGGTGCGGCGCCGGGACGGCACGTAGCCCTGGTCCCGCCAGAACGGCAGCGCGAGCGGCGCGGTCTGGGCGGGCACCCGCCCGTAGGGCCCGAGCGCCTGGAAGTCCACGGCGGCCGGGATCTCGATCGTCTCCGCGATGGGCAGGATGTCGGGCCTGGCGGCATCGCGCAGGCCGAAGACCGGGGTTCCCTTCTTCTGGTTCGCCACGCCGCTTCCCTAGGACTGCGCGTCCGCGGGCTGGATGAGCACCCGCGCGGCGACCATGAGCTCAAAGACACCGAGCGCGAACAAGCGACGAAGTTCGCGGGGTCCATCGTCATCATGCGCCACAGCGCTAGGCCGACCCACACCGCCGACGTGCCCACGGTCCAGCACAGGAAGCACGCGAAGAAGCGGCGCCTGCCGTCCTGCTTCTTCTTGTCGCCGCCGGACGGCTTCCAGCCCAGCGGCTTGCCCCGGATCGTGTCCCAGTAGGCGAAGAAGTGCGCCCAGCCGGCGATTAGCTTGACCGACCACGCCTCCAGCCGGTACGGCGCGTAGTGCCACCCAGGGAGACCACCGCCGAGTACACGAACGAAGGGACCATGAACAGCATGTTCTTGAGCAGCAGCAGGTGCGGTTCCCAGGCGAGGAGCGAGATCGTCAGCATCGGCACCGCGAACGTGAAGGCGCCGTGTAGATGTAGTAGACGACCCGGCGACGTAGCACATCCGGGTATAGACCGGCAGCGAGGCGCGCCAGAACCGGCGGGTGAACAGCAGTCCCACGGTGCCCGAGCACCAGCGGTACTGCTGGTTCAGGAAGGCCAGCACGTTGTCCGGGCAGTTCCGGTGGACAACGCGATCGGAATGTAGCGCAGCCGCCAGCCGATGCTGTTGAGGTCGAAGCCGGTGAGCATGTCCTCGGAGTGCTCCGCCAGCGTCATCCCCAGGTTGTCGGCGAGCGCCTCGCGGCGGTAGACGGCGCAGCTCCCGACGCAGATGGCGCCGCCCTTGTCGGCCCTGGCCGTCTGGATGGAGCGGTAGAACAGCTCCTGCACCGCGCCGGCCCCGCTCGATCCAGGTCTGGTCGTCCCTGACGTGGAAGAACTGCGGGGTCTGGACGATGCCGGTGTCCGGGTAGGCCGTCATGTACGGCAGCGTCTCGTCGAGCAGGTCATGCCGCGGTGCGAAGTCGGCGTCGAGCAGCAGGATGTAGTCGCTCTCGGAGATCTCGAACCCGAACCAGAGGTTGCCGGACTTCTTGTACCAGCCGCGGGTCGGACGCGTCGCGTAGACGAAGCCGAACTCCCGCGCCATGGCCTTGATCTGCGGGTTCGCGGAGTCGTCGAGCACATCGGGGACGACCAGGCCCCGGTAGTGGCCCATCATGCGCGCGACGTGCGTCCAGGTATTGCGCAACACGGGCAGCGGCTCGCCGCAGACCGGCAGGAAAACGTCCACATTGGGGTAATTGCCCGGCCACCACTCGTCGACGAGGCGCCGGTGCGCGCGTATGTCGAAGCTTCTGGTGATGCCGTCGGTAAAAAGCGGAAGGGCCAGGAAAAGCGCCCCGAGCGCGACGAACGGCGCACATGCCAGGAACCAGTGATAATGCATCATGAGCAGCAACTGGCTGAACAAGAGCAGCGGGAAGCTGCCCATCGCGCAAATTGTCAGCACCCAGGTGTTATGCCTGATATACCGGTACTTTTCCGAGTCCACCGGAGGCTGCGGCAGCACCGGGCGGTCGGGCGCCGGCAGGCGCGACCGCGGCCCGCGGGCACCGGGCGACGCGCGCCGAACGCTCGCTCCCGGCTGCTCCGGGGCAACTGACCGCCCACCAGGGGGGCGCGCGTGCCGCCCCCGTCCCGGCCGCTCGAGCGTGCGCACCGCGGGACCGGTGTCCACCAGACCGGCGCCCGCTTGACCGCTCTCTCTTGCCGCTATGCCCGCCGTCACCTGTTACCCCTCTCGGCATTAGGCCCCCGACCGTCAAAGGCGAGCCAGGCGTTATTATCCGCCGCGGGGAGTTTATCAAGTAGCCTTTCTAGAAAAGCTGAAAGGCCGATTCTGCTTGGCGCGATAGTTTGCGCCATACAAATGCCATAGGTCCGTTTTGGTCGGATCCGCCGTCAAAGGCGGGTAAAGGCGAAGAAAGGCACCAGCGGTGAACGAAACTGTTTCTGGGATCATCCAGTTGATGCGCTCCGTCGCCCCGCCGGGCCGCCCGCGCCTGAATGAGGAGACGGCGCGGCGGCTGCGCGAGCTCACCCGCGAACTCATCGCGGCCAAGCCCGACGCTACTGCGGAACACGACCGGTTCCTGGCCATGCGGGACCGCGGGCTGGTCCTGCCGCCCGCGCGGGAGGCGGAACTGGCCGGGCGGCTGCGCGGCCGGACCGTGCTCGTCACCGGCGGGACCGGCTGTATCGGCTCGACGCTGCTTGCCCGCCTTGACGAGTTGGGTGCGGGCCGGCTCGTGAGCGCGAGCCGGGGCGTCACCCGCTGCGCGCGGCCCCGCGACGGCGTCGAGTACGTGCAGGCCGACATCAGTGACCGGCCCGCCGTGGGCCGGCTGGTGGCGGCGATCCGGCCGGACGTGATCTTCCACCTGGCCGCGCAGCGCGACCCCGGCCTGGCCGAGGCCGAAGTGCACCGCACCGTGTCGACCAACCTGCTTGGCACCCGCAACGTGTTCGCGGCGGCCGCGGCCGCGGGGGTGCCGCAGGTGGTGCACGCGTCCACCGGCAAGGCGCTGCGGCCCTACTCGCCCGACATCTACACCGCCGCCAAGCGGGCCGCCGAGTGGGTCGCGGCCGATGCCGCGGCCGGCGGGGACCTGCTGTGCTCCGCGGCGCGCTTCACCCACGTCGTCGATAACTCGATCATCTACCGGCGCCTGCGATCGTGGGCGGCGGGCCCGCAGGACACCCCGATCAGGCTGCACGACACCTCCATCGCGTTCTACGCGCAGTCCGCCCAGGAGTCGGCGCAACTGCTGCTGCACGCCTTCCTCGGCGCCGAGCGCGGCGAGTTCCGCGTGCACGCGATCACCGACCTGGGCTGGCCGGTCTGCCTGCTCGACCTCGCGCTTGGCGTGCTCGCGGAGACTGGGGCCGCGGTCCCCGTCTACTTCAGCGGGTACGACGCCGGGTACGAGCAGGTGCCGTTCCCCGGCCTGTACGACCCGCTGACCGCGGGCGACGTGAGCCCGCTGCTGAACGCGTACGAGACGGCCGCCCTGGCGGGCCCCGCCGGGCCGGGCGCGGACGCGTTCCGGCTGCGGTTCGCCGCGGACCCGCGGCTGCCGAAGCTGCTGTCGAGGCTCGATGAGAGCTGCGCGCGGACGCACGACCCGGCGACGCTGCGGCAGGAACTGAACGAGCTCTCCTGGACCCTGCTCGACGCCACCCTGCGCATCGCGCCCCGGTCGGCCCTGCTCCGGTCCGCCGCCCTGGCCAAGGCCCACTGGGACACGATGAGCCAGGACCACCGCCGGGTGCTCGAGGCGATCAACGACGTCGGGGGGAACCCGTAACGGCGTTCGGCGCCGGGCGGCCGCTGGCCGTATCCCGCGAGCCTCGCGGCGACGGCGGCGATTTCGGCGTCCGACAGCAGGCGCGGGGTGCCCGCGGCCGCGGCGCGCAGGTACACGTCGCACAGCCACTCCAGGTAAACGCTCTTGTCGTGCGCGGTCGCCAGGTCCTGGCCGACCGTGACCGCGCCGTGGTTGCCGAGCAGGCAGCCGGTGCGATCGCGGAGCGCCCGCACCGCGTTGCCCGCCAGCTCTTCCGTGCCGTAGGTGGCGTACGGCGCCACCCGCACCGCGCCGCCGAACATCGCCGCGTAGTAGTGCACCGCCGGCACCTCATCCACCAGCGCGGACAGCGCCGTCGCGGCCGGGCGAGTGCGTGTGCACGACCGCGCCCGCCGCGGGCCGGGCCGCGTAGATCGCCAGGTGCAGCGGCAGTTCGCTGGTCGGCGCCAGCGGCGCCTCGACCGCGGTGCCGTCGAGCCGGTGCACTCCCACCAGCTCCGGGGTCAGCGCGGCGTAGCGCAGGCCGCTCGGGGTGACCGCCACGAGGTCGCCCTGCCGGACGCTCACGTTGCCCGCCGTCCCCACGACCAGCCCGGCGGCGGCCAGTTCCCGGCAGGTGGCCACGATCGCCGCGCGGGCGTCGGGGAGCAGCATGACGGACCTCCAGGTGTAGCGTCGGCACTGTGGTTAGCGACCCTGTGGTTAGGAACGCTGCGGGCGGCGACGTACTTGACGACGTTATCGGCTGGCGGGACGGGCACATCATCGCCATTGACCAAACGGCCCTGCCGCACCGGCTCTCGGTGCTCCGCCTCACCACCGTGGACCAGCTCGTCGACGCGATCACAAGGCTGGTCGTGCGGGGCGCGCCGCTGCTCGGGGTGGCCGGCGCGCTTGGCGTCGCGCTCGCGGTTCGCCAGGCCGAGCGCGAGGGCTGGGACGCCGGCCGGCTGGACGCCGAGGTCAAGCGGATCGCCGACGCGCGTCCGACGGCGGTCAACCTGCGCCGCGAGGTGCTCGCCGTCGCGGCCAGGCTCCCCGACGGCGCCGACGCGGTGGAGGCCGCCGCCCGCGCCGTGCGCGACACCGCGATCGAGGTCAGCAAGCGGCTGAGCGAGCGGGGAGCCGCGTTCCTCGTCGAGGAGTGCGGCCCGCGCCCGCTGAAGGTGCACACCCACTGCAACACCGGCGCCCTCGCCTGCCTGGGCTGGGGGAGCGCGCTCGGCGTCATCCGGGCGCTGCGCGACCGGGGCGCGCTCGCGCACGTCATCGCGGACGAGACCCGCCCGCTGCTGCAGGGGTCGCGGCTCACCGCCTGGGAGCTTGACCAGCTCGGCATCGAGCACTACCTCGCGGTCGACGGCGCGGGGCCCTTCCTCATCAGCCAGGGGCACACCGACGCGGTCGTCGTCGGGGCCGACCGGGTGGCGGCCAACGGCGACGTGGCCAACAAGATCGGCACCTACTCCCTCGCCCTCGCCGCGCACCGGGCGGGCATCCCGTTCGTGGTGTCCGCCCCCGAGTCCACGATCGACGAGGCGACCGCCAGCGGCGCGGACATCCCCCTGGAGCTCCGGGCGGAGGCGGAGGTCACCTCCTTCCAGGGCGTACGGGTCGCGCCCGCGGGCAGCCGGGCGCTGAACTACGCCTTCGACGTCACCCCGGCCGACCTGGTCACCGCGATCGTCACCGAGGACCGCGTCATCCGCCCTTAGTCGTTCTCTCCGGTCCACTGCACCAGCAGCAGCGTGGCGTCGTCGCGCAGCTTGGCGGCCTGATGCTCGAGCACCGTCTGCACCAGCCTGCGCAGCAGCTCCTCGGCCGGCTGGCCGCTGGCGGCCTCGCGCTCGAGCAGGTCGGTCAGCCGCTCAAGCCCGAAGAACTCGCCCTGCGGCGTGCGCGCCTCGATCACCCCGTCGGTGTACAGCAGCACCGCGTCCCCCGGCTCGAGGTCCTGGTGGTGCAGCACGGGCGGGTCGGCGCTCAGCCCGAACGGCAGCGCCGGGTCGCGGGAAAGCTCCGCGACGACCTTGCGGCCGCGCAGCAGCAGCGGCGGCGGGTGCCCGGCGCACGACCATTCCAGCCGCCCGGTGGCGAGCGTGAGCCTGCCGATGATCCCGGTGGCGAAGGACAGGTCGTCGTACTGGGCCGTCAGCGCCCGGCCGATCGCCGCGTGGATGGCGGCCACCGGCGCCCCCTGACGACGGGCGTGCCGGTAGGCGCCGACGCAGAGGTCGGCGAGCATCGTCGAGCCGAGGCCGTGCCCCATCCCGTCGAGGATCGCGAAGTGCAGCTCGCCCTCGTTGAGGGCGTAGTCGAACGCGTCCCCCGCGATGTCGTAGGCGGGTTCCAGGAGGCCGGCGATCAGCGCACCGTCGGTGCGGGTGCTAAGCGGCGGCAGCAGGTCCCACTGCATGCTGGCCGGCAGCGACATGGCCCGGCCGCGCCGCCGCACGTGCGGGACGTCGCTGACGCGCGCGGTGAGCGCCGTGACCAGCCCGGCGAACACGCCAAGCAGCTCGGCCTGCTCCACGATCCGCGGGGTGGCCTCGGGCACGGTGACCGCGAGCACGCCGGTCCGCGTCGTCTGCTCGACCACCGGCACCCACACCCGGACCGCGCCGTCCCGCTCGCTGGTCACGGGCTGCCCGCTGGTGAACGCCCGGCCCGCCATCGTCCCGGCCACGTCTTCCTCGGCCACGCCCGCGGACAGCGGGAACAGCACCTCGGCGGAGAACCCGGCCAGGTAGACCACCGGGTCCCAGGCCGGGACTGGTTCGCCCGCCGCGGTGAGGATGCGGTGCAGGTCGGCGTCGGCGCCCCGGCGCAGCACGCGGAGCGCCTCCGAGTATCCGGGCACGCCACTCATCGCGGCTCCAGTCCGCACGACATTCAGTCCGCGGCGCGGGCCGCGCCGCCACGCCAGCCTACCGGTTGGCATACTGTGACGCCCGGACACGAAACGTAGCTGGGGGCTCCATGGACGTCGCGATCGTGCTATTCACCCGCGATCTGCGGGTCCATGACAACCCGGTGCTCGCCGCGGCGTGCGCCCGGGCCCGACAGGTAGTACCCGCGTTCGTGGTGGATCCGGCGCTCGCGGTGCCGCCCAACCGCGCGCGGTTCCTCGCCCAGTCGCTGGCCGACCTCCGCGGCGCGCTGCGCGAGCGCGGCGGCGACCTGCTGATCCGGCGCGGCGACCCGGTGGCCGAGTCGCTGCGGCTGGCCGCCGACACCGGCGCCCGGGCCGTCTTCGTGGCCGACGACGTGACCAGGTCGCCCGCCGCCGGAGAAGCTGGCGGCGGAGTGCGCCAGGCACACGGCTTGAGCTGGCCGGTCACGCGGTCGGCGCCAGCGCGGGACCGCGGCCGCACACGCGCCGTACGGCCCAGCACGCGGTCGTCCCCGCCGGCGCGGTGACCCCGCGGCGGCGGGCACTACAAGGTGTTCACGCCGTACTGGCGCGGCGTGGCTGGCCGCGGCCTGGCGCGAGGAGCACCCGCCGCCCCGGGCGATCGCGCTGCCCGCCGCCGGCGACCCGGTACCGACCGCGACCCCCGCACGTCGCCTCCGGGTACTCACCGCGGCTCGCGCCCGGCGGCGAACGGGCCGCGCGGGAGCGGGCCCCTGCCGCTGGGTGGAGGGCCCGCTGGCCGGCTACGCCGACGCCCCGCGACGACGCTACCGCGACGCCACGGCGCGGCTCAGCGCGTACCTGCGGTTCGGCTGCCTGTCGAGCGGTGGGGGTCGCCCGGGCCGCCAGGACCCGGCCCGGCGGTGACGAGTTTTGCCGCCAGCTCGCCTGGCGGGACTCCCACCAGGTCACCGCCGCGTTCCCGCGGATCGCGGAGGCCAGTACCGCGACGGGCAGCAGAGCTGGAAGGACGACCCGGAGGCGCTCGCGTCCTGGCGAGACGGCGCACGGGGACCGGTCGTGGACGCGGGGATGCGGCAGCTGGCCGCCGAGGGGTTCATGCACAACCGGGCGCGGATGATCACCGCGTCGTTCCTGACCCGGACGCTCGGCATCGACTGGCGGCACGGGTACCGGCACTTCGCCGCCCTGCTGGCGGACGGGGACGTGGCCAACAACGCGGGCAACTGGCAGTGGGTCGCGGGCACCGGGAACAACCCCAGGCCCGGCCGCGTGCTGAACCCGCTCAGGCAGGCGCAGCGCTTCGACCCCGACGGCGACTACGTGCGCCGCTACGTCCCCGAGCTCGCCGGGCTGACCAGGCACTACATCCACACCCCGTGGAAGCTGCCGGCCAGCGGGAGCGGCTCGCCTACCCGCAGCCGCTGATCGACGTCGCCTGACCGTCCTGGACGGGATAGTGGATCGCCGGTAACGCCGTGGCGGGCTACGACGATCCACTATCCCGGGTGCCGGGCTTCGCTAGCTCGTGAAGTGCTCGAAGACGTGGCTGAAGTACCACGTCGGCTGGCTCACGCCGGAGCAGGTGCCCGCGCCCTTGGTGCCCAGGCAGCCGCCGTTGTCGCGCTGCAGCGCCCAGAACGAGATCAGCCCGATCCCTTGGTGGCGCGCCCAGTTCAAGATCGTGACCGCGTTCGCCGTGGAGAAGGTCTCATCCGTCCCGAAGTCGTCGATGCCAGGCATCTCGGTGACCCCGATCATGTGCCACAGCTGCCGGCCGGCGCCGTCGGGTACAGCGACTGCAACTGGCTGAACAGCCCGGCCGCGGCGCTTTCGGTGTCGGCCACCATGTCCTGCTGCGTGCCGAAGTAGTAGTCGAACGTCAGCAGGTTCACGGTGGCGATCCTGGCGCCGTCGGCGACGGCGTTCTGCAGCACCGCCCAGCCCGGCGGCGGTCAGGCCGGTCGGGAACGTCGGCAGGGTGTAGGAGAACTGAATCTGCCGGTGGTGCGCCGCGGCCCACGCCTCCGTCAGCGCGATCGCCTCGTTGCGGCGGTTGATCCCGGCCGTGTTGGTGAGCGAGTCGGCTTCGACGTCGAGGTCGATGCGGGGCACGTTGTAGGTGGTGATGAGGCTCTCGTACACCTTGGCGATGTCAGGAACGCTCGTGCAGCTGTCGGCGATGTCGGTATTGGTGGTGTCGGCGGTGTAGCCGCCGAACGACGGGATCACGTTGCCGCCGTGCGCCTGGATGTCCGCGATGTCGGCGCCGTAGCTCGCCGGGGCGATCGGCTGGGTGGTATCGCCGTCCCAGTAGGCGGTGCACGACCCGGACGCCGCGGTCTCCAGGAACGCGAGCGACAGGTACCTGGCGCCCGACTGCTGTGACAGTGCGGCAAGGTCGGTGCTGGTGTCGTACATCTCGTAGTAGGGAGCGAAGACCTGGTTGGGCAGCGGCCGTGAAAATTGGGCAGGGCCCGGTGCCCGCGCTGCCGGTTGCCGCGGCGGCGCCGGTTGCGGTGATGCCGAGTGCTAGCAGCGCCGTGCTGCCGGCGGCCAGCGCGGCCAGGAGGGTTGCCTTTCGTCGTCTCACGCGTGAATCCCCTTACTTGGTGCGAAACGGGCGAGCAAGAGTCAGTCCGCCGCGCGAGCGCGGTCATACGCCAACCGCGGCCAGCGGCTAGGGGTGAACGCATAAATAGGAAAGTTTCCTATTTATTTCGGATAAGACGCTAAGCCCTCGCGCATGGCCGCCGTCAAGACCCGAAACGGCCCGTCCCTCCGGCCACGGCACCCGGGGCTGGGGACCGTTGCCTTATGATGTGAGCGCGTCAATACTCGCCGTATGCGATTTGTCCCGCTTTCCGATCATCCGGGCGACATGCTGGCCGAAGCCCGCAGGGAACGCGAGGCCGCCGGAGGAGAAGCGGCGGCAGTACCGGCGGGAGCCTCGCCGCCCACGAGGCACGGATCGCCGAGGCGCACGAGCGCGTGGCCAAGGCGCGAGCCGAGCGCGATCTCCTGTCGCGGCTGCGCTGGGGACTGGTCGCATGGTGGCGGCGGCTCGCGCGGCCGCCGCGGCCGCCCGCGGCCCCCGCCCCTCCCACGGCGAGGAGGCGATCTTGGGCGGCATCAGAGGCGAGCAGGAGGTCGCCGACGTGCTGCGGGGCGCGCTCGGCGACGCGTGGACGCTCATCAAGGGGTACCGCAACCGGCGGGGCGAGATCGACTACCTGCTGCTCGGCCCCGGCGGGATGTTCGCGATCGAGGTCAAGTACGTCAACGGGACGTTCGCCATCACGCGGGAGCGCTGGCGGTACGTCAGGTACGACAACTACGGCAACCAGGTCGGCGAGGGCCTGCTCCAGGACGCGCGCCGCCGGCCGCCGAACGTGCAGCTCGCGGAGCCGCTCGCGGCGCTCGAGCAGTTCCTCGCCACCCGCGGGCAGTCGGTGCGGATGCGCCCGGTGGTGCTGCTTAACCACCCGAAGGCCAGGGTCACCCTGTCCGCACCGGACGTCGGGGTCGAGGTACTCACGTCGACCGCGCAGCTGCGCGATCTCGTCCGCGCCGCCGAGGGGCAGCTCGACGCCAAGGAAGCTGGCCGAGGTCGAGCGGCTGATCATCCGCGACCACCATTACCACGAGGAGCGCCGCCCCGGCGGCAAGCCGCCGGGTAAAGCGGAAATTTAGGTTGCTGACAGGCGGCTGAGAGCGGTTCGCTACCGGGCCGAACCGATTTGTAGGGTTCCCGCCATGACAGTGACTCAGGCGATGCGGGGGACTGGAGAGCAGCCAAGCGCCCCGCTTGCCGTTTCGACCAACGGCCTCACCAAGCGCTTCGGTGACCGCACCGTCGTGGACCGGGTCGACCTCGCCATCCCGGCGGGCTCGGTCTGCGGATTCGTCGGACCGAACGGTGCAGGCAAGACCACCACGATCAGGATGCTCCTCGGCCTCATCCGCCCCACGGCGGGCGGCGGATCCATCCTCGGCGGCAGCCTTGCCGAGCCCGCCGACCTACTTGCGCAAGGTCGGCGCGCTCATCGAGGCGCCCGCGTTCTACCCGCAGCTGAGCGGACAGGACAACCTCAGGGCACTCGCTCGCCTCGGCCAGTTGAACCTCAAGACCGTGGCGCCGGCCCTCGCCCGGGCCGGCCTGACGGCCCGGGCCGGCGACAAGTACCGCTCGTACTCGCTCGGCATGAAGCAGCGCCTCGGCATCGCGGCGGCCCTGCTGCCCGACCCCGAGCTGCTGATACTCGACGAGCCGACGAACGGCCTCGACCCGGCGGGCATCGTCGAGATGCGGGGCCTGATCCGGTCGTTCGCCGACGACGGCATGACGGTCCTGGTGTCGAGCCACCTGATCTCCGAGATCGAGCAGATCTGCGACTACGTGGTCATGATCAGGGCCGGCGCTCGTCCACCAGGGCAGCGTGGCGGACCTCAGGGCGACGCAGCAAAGAGATCGTCATCGCCGCTCCCGAGCACGACGCGGACCTCGAGCAGCTGGCCAAGGTCCTTGAGGCCGCGGGCTGCACGGCGACCGTCGCAGCCCGCCGAACACACCGTCCGCATCGAGACGGCGGGCCTCAGCGCCGCGGACCTGAACCGGCTCGCCGCCCGCAACGGCATCACGCTCCGCCAGCTCGCCGAGCAAACCAGGAGCCTGGAGCGGGCGTTCTTCGCACTGACTGGAACCGACGACGCCGGCGTGCGCCCCGGCCAGGAGATGGGAGCGATCAAGTGACCTGGGCAGCGTTCACCAGCGAATGGACGAAGCTGAAGCGCAAGACCCTGCTGCTTTCCACCTTCCTCGGCCTCGCCGTGGCGGCCTCCCCTTCGTGATCCTGATCTTCAGCCAAGCGCCTGCCACCGGGTCAGGCGGCGGCCTGCCGTCGCTGCAGCAGCTCGCCCGGCCGAACGGCCTGATCGTCGGCGTCACCGGGCGACGATGCTGCTCGGCATCGTGGCGTTCGGCATCGCCGCCGCGCAGACGGCGACGAGTACAGCCTCGGCACGCTCCGCCAGCTGCTGGTAGCCAGCCGCGAAGGGTCATGCTGCTGGTCGGCAAGATGCTCGGCGTGATCACCTTCATGCTGCTCGCGTTCCTCTTCGCGGCGGTCGTCGCGTTCGTGGTCGCCGTGGTCATGGCGCACGCCCGGCACGCCTCGACCACGCCTGGTTCACCGGCACCGGCATGGCCGACCTGTTCCGCGCGCTCGGCGACATCGCGCTCGCCGTCGTCGGCTACAGCGTCCTCGGGCTCGCATCGGCCAGCTTCGTGCGCTCGGCGGTCTTCGCGGTCATCGCCTGGCTTCGCCTGGATGATCGCCATCGAGAACATCATCGCCCGCATCGTCCCCAGCACCGACGAAGTGGCTGCCCGGCATGGCGCTGGAAACGGTCGCCACCGGCGGCAGCGAGGGCCCGAACTTCGCCACGGCCTGCTCGTCGGCGCGGTCTACCTGGCGTCGCGCTCATCGCCGCGCTCGCGCTCACCTTCGCTCGCGCGGACGTGACCGCGTGAACTTCTCCGCGCCTGGGATACTGGGGTAATAATCCTGAGCGATGTGGCGCGCGTCCGCATTCCGCACGTCCGATCAGGGCAGACTCCAGGGCGGGTCAAGGGCAGTGAGGAGCAGTCATGCGTCGTACCGTGTTCACCGAGGACCACGAGGCCTTCCGCAAGGTGCTGCGGGACTTCATCGAGGCCGAGGTCGTGCCGAACTACCAGGCGTGGTACGACGCGGGGATCGTGCCGCGCGACTTCTACTACAAGCTCGCCGGGCTTGGCCTGTTCGGCATCGAGGTGCCAGAGGAGTACGGCGGCGCGGGCATCAAGTCGTTCAAGTACTCCGCGATCGAGACCGAGGAGATACACCGGGCCGGCGGTGAGCTTCGGCGGATCCGGCGTTCACGTCGCGCTGTGCCTGCCGTACCTGCTCAAGCTCGGCACCGACGAGCAGAAGAAGCGGTGGCTGCCGAAGTTCACCTCCGGCGAGATGATGTTCGCGATCGCGATGACCGAGCCGGGCACCGGCTCCGACCTGGCCGGCATGAAGACCACCGCGACGCTGTCGGCGGACGGCAGCCACTACGTGCTCAACGGGGCCAAGACCTTCATCACCGGCGGCGTGCACGCCGACCGGGTGATCGTCTGCGCCCGGACGGCGCCGCAGAAGGAAGACGACCGCCGCTACGGCATTTCCCTGCTGGTCGTGGACACCAAGTCCGCGGGCTACACCGTCGGCCGCAAGCTCGACAAGCTCGGCCTGCACGTCTCCGACACCGCCGAGCTCGCGTTCAGCGACGTCAAGGTCCCGGCCGAGGACCTGCTCGGCGAGGAGCACAAGGGCTTCTCCTACCTGGGCCAGAACCTCCCGCAGGAGCGGCTCGCGATCGCCTACGGCGCCTACGCCCAGGCGGCCGCCGCGGTGGAGTTCGCCAAGCGGTACACGCAGGAGCGGCTCGTCTTCGGCAAGTCCGTCGCCTCGTTCCAGAACACGAAGTTCGAGCTGGCCGCCTGCAAGGCCGAGGTGGACGCCGCCCAGGCCGTCGTCGACCGGGCGCTCGAGGCGCACGACGCGGGCGAGCTGACCCCCGCCGAGGCCGCGTCCGCCAAGCTCTTCTGCACCGAGGTCGCCAGCCGGGTGATCGACCGCTGCCTGCAACTGCACGGCGGCTACGGCTACATCAACGAGTACCCCATCGCCCGCCTTTACGCCGATAACCGGGTCAACCGCATCTACGGCGGCACGTCCGAGGTCATGAAGACCATCATCGCCAAGGACATGGGCCTGTAGCGACGATGCCCGGCCGGGCGAGAACCGACTTTCGGCCCGGCCGGCCACCCATTCTGCCTGTACCTCGACGGGCCACCCGAGGAGTTACGTCGCAACTGTCACAACCGTCTAATTTTTACTGACTTTCGCGCAATTGCGCCCTATGCTCTTGCTCCGCGAGAACACGGCCCCTTATGGTCTTGCACCGTGTATCACGGTCCGATAATCGATGCGCACACGCACCCGATGCTTGATCCAGAAAACCAAATCGTCGCGGCGCCCCACCCGCCTGAGGCCTACCGTGCGCTGGTCGCTGGCTCCCAGATCCGCCGTGCCGCCGCGATCACGATCGCCCTCGGCGGTGACCTGGACCGGACCCGTGCCCGCAACGACGCGCTGATCAGGCTGGCCAAGGAATCTGATGACTTCTTCTTCCCCGTCTGCTCGGTCCACCCCGCCGACGGCCAGGGCGCCCTCCGGGAGCTCGACCGGGTAGCCGCGGCCGGTGCCGCCTGGCTCAAGCTGCACCCCAACACCCAGCGCCTCGATGTCGCGGACCCCGCCGTCACGAAGGTCGTCCGCAAGGCGGCCGAGCGCGGCCTGCCCGTCTTGTTCGACGCGTACTCGCCGTGGGACGCCAACCAGCCGGGCAAATTCGTGAACCTCGCGCTGGCCGTGCCCGAGTGCAGGCTCATCCTCGCTCACGCGCACGGCCCGGCCTTCCCCGAGCTGCTCATCTACGACGTGTTCGCTCGTTACCCGGAGTGGGGCAGGAACGTGTGGATCGACATCTCGGTGACCGGCGTGATGCTGGCGAACAGCCCGTTCGCCGGGCAGCTCGCCTGGGTGCTGCGCAAGGTGGGCGTGGACCGCGTCGTCTTCGGCAGCGACTACCCGCTCGACGACCCGCTGGCCGCCGTCCGCGCCGTCCAGGATCTCGGCTTCACCGATGAAGAGCAGGCGGCGATCCTTTACGGCAACGCCGACGCGCTGCTCAAGTCCGCGGGCTAACCGGCCCCGCGACGGGACCGGGCAGTACGGTTTATTCGTGCAGACCTTCGATGACGTGGCCCGTCTGGTGGCCGAGCTGCCCGAGGTAACCGAGGGCGAGGAGAAGCACCGCGGCCACCGCCTCTGGCAGGTGGCGGGCAAGGGGTTCGCCTGGGAGCGGCCGTTCAGCAAGGCCGATATCAAGCGCTACGGCGGCGAGCAACCGCCACCGGGCCCGATCCTCGCGATCAGGACCGCCGATCAGGCCGAGAAGGAGGCGATCCTCGCCGCGGGCAAGGACGGCTTCTTCACGATCGCGCACTTCAACGGCTTCAACGCCTACCTAGTCCAGCTGGACCTGGTCACGGCGCCGGAGCTGAAGGAGGCGCTGGTGGACGGGTGGCTGGCGATGGCGCCCCCGGCGGTCGCCGCGGGGTTCCTGGGCCTAGGCAACGGGGGCGGCGCCGGCTTACGGTCGGGGCATGGGCAGCCGGTGGCGGCCTAGTTTTCCTGCTCTTGTTGCCGCCGCTCCCGGCCCGCCCGTTGCAGCAAGTCGGCGAGCTGCTGAGCAAGCCGCAGTCGTTCTGAAGACACTTCCGAGAGCCGCGCCGCCAGGTCGTCACGCTGCCGCACGACCTCAGCCAGCTGCTCCTCGAGCTCGATGATCCGCCGGATGGCGGGCAGCGTCAGGCCCTCGTCCGCCATCGAGGCCACCTAGCCGCCGGCGGTTACCCTCAAGGCATGGCCATTCGCGACATCAGGCTGTTCGGCGACCCGATCCTGCGCACCGCCGCCGAGCCCGTTACCGACTTCGACAAGCAGCTGCGCTCCCTGGTCAAGGACCTGACCCAGACGCTCGACGACGCGCAGGGCGCCGGGCTCGCCGCGCCGCAGATCGGCGTGGGCCTGCGGGTGTTCGCCTACGCGGTGGGCAGCGAGCGCGGCTACCTGGTCAACCCGGTCCTCGAGTTCCCCGACGAGGAGGAGCAGGACGGCGAGGAGGGGTGCCTGTCGTTCCCCGGGATCTACTACGACGTGAAGCGGCGGCTGAACACGGTTGGCCGGGGCTTCACCGACCGGGGGGACCCGGTCCAGGTCGTGGGCACCGAGGTGCTCGCCCGGTGCCTGCAGCACGAGACCGACCACCTCGACGGCGTGCTGTTTATCGACCGGATGGACGCGGCGACGCGGAAGCTGGCGATGAGGGAAATCAGAGCTGCAAATTGGGACGTGCCTATGAAGATCAGCCCGCATCGGATGACCGACCGCATATTCTGACATCTAGCGCGGGCAACCGCGCTCCCGCATAGATTGCGCCGGAAGCTGCTCGTAAGTGAGCCGAAGTGTGGGTATTGGCTCGTAACGATTCCTTCAACCGAGGTGGGTAGCTTCCCTGCGGGACTGAGCTACGCGGGAGGTATGAAGCATGTCACGACGGGTGCCCCGTGGCGGACCGGGTGCCGAATGGCCTAACGAGCCCGACGAGGGGCAGGGCTACGGCGACCAGGGCGCCCAGCCCAACGGGTACGGACCCAACGGCTATAACGGTCACAACGGCAACGGGCACGGCGCTCCCGGCCGGGATCAGCAGCAGTACGGCGGGCCTGGGCGCGGCGGCGCTGGCGGCTCCGGGGGTTACGGGCCGCAGCCGCCCCGCGGCCAGGGCGGTAACGGGTACGGCCAGCAGGGCTACGGTCCGCCAGGCTATGGCCCGCCGGGTTACCAGCCCGGCCCGCCCCCGGCCAGGGCCAGGGCCAGGGCTACGACAACCAGCCGACGCAGACGTTCAACTACCAGGGCGGCGGCGCGGCCAACCAGGGGAACGGTGACCCGCGCGGCCACCAGGGCACCCCGCGGCTACAACGGCGATCCCCGCGGCTACCCCGGTGGGGGCGCGCAGGGAAACATGCGCCGGTACGAGCAGCCGCAGCGGTTCAACGACCAGCGTTACGAGATGCCGGGGCAGGGGCCTGGTGGCCCGGCATTCCTCGACGAGACGTCGGCGGATGTCGTGCCCGCCCGCAAGGTGCGGTTGCGGCGCACCCGCAGGTTCTTCCGTCGTCGCTCCGTTCGCATCGTCAGCGCGCTGGTCGGGCTCTTCCTCATCTTCGTGATGTTCTCCGCCGGCCAGGCGGCGTTCAAGAACAACGGCCAGGGCGTGTCCGCGAACCTGGCGGAGTGGGCCAGGGACCACTACCTCGGCCCGGTCGTGACGTTCGGCGAGTGGGTGTCCTACAACCCGCCGCCGAAGGGCGGCAAGCCGTCGTTCTCCCTCGCCGTGCCGAGCGGCGAGGCGCTCAGCCCCGGCAAGCCGGCGAAGACCAAGGCCAAGAACGCCTTCGTGCCCGACATCCCGGCGACGCTGAAGTCGCTCGCGGGCTCGTCGATCGCGGGCGAAGGCCAGTGGCGCGTAGTGGAGGACGTCAAGGGCGAGCCGGCGATCCTGACGACGTTCCTGCGCGACGCCACGTACACGTCCCAGGTCAACGGCATCGCGTCGATCGACCAGCGGCTGGTCAAGTTCTCGCTGCGGCCGGGCTCGGAAGACCCGGGGACCAGCCAGAACTGGGGCGTGTCCGACTACATCCCGGCCAGCCAGCGCACGGGACTGCTCGCCACGTTCAACGGCGGCTTCAAGCTGGACTCCGCGGGCGGCGGCTTCTACCTGAACGGCATCTACCACGGCTCGCTCGAGAGCGGCGCCGCGTCGATCGTCTACTACAAGAACGGCACCATCAAGATCGGCCAGTGGGGCAGGGACTTCACGATGAACTCGTCGATCGCAGGCGTCAGGCAGAACCTCAAGCTGCTCGTCGACCACGGCAAGGTAGCGGCCAACGCCAGCTCGGACGTGATGAGCAACTGGGGCGCGACGCTCGGCGGCGGTTACTACGTCTGGCGGTCAGGGATCGGCATGACCAAGGACGGCCGGGTCGTCTACGTCTACGGCTCGGCGCTCAACGCGCAGGACCTGGGCCTGCTGCTGCAGCGGGCGGGCGCCGTCGAGGGCATGCAGATGGACATCAACCCGGCCTGGATGAAGTTCGACTACTACCAGGCCAAGGGCAACCCGAGCCGACCCCACGCCGGTGCCGCTGCTGCCGACGCAGCAGCCGAGCCCGTACTCCTACTACACCCCGTCGACCCGCGACTTCACCGCGGTCTACGCGCGGTGACCATCAACAAGACAGCGGCCCCGGGCGAGGACACGGGGCCACAGGCCACGGTGCCCGCTTCCGCGGCGGTGCCCGTCTCGCCCGCGCGCTGGCTGCGGGCCGCCATCATGACGACGCGGCCCCGCCAGTGGCCGAAGAACCTGCTGGTGTTCGCGGCGCCGCTCGCCGGGGCCTCGCTCGGCCGCAACGACGGCTTGGGCTACGCGCTGCTCGCCATGTTCGCCTTCGGCTGCGCGTCGGCCGCGGTGTACTTCGTCAACGACGTCGCCGACGTTGAGCGGGACCGGCGGCACCCGGTGAAGCGGAACCGGCCGATCGCCTCGGGCGCGCTGCCCGAGCAGCACGCGATCGTGCTCGCCGTCCTCGCGGCGCTGTGCGCGGTCGGCGCGGGCGTGGCGATCCGCGAGCCGCTGCTCGTCGCGACGGCGTCGGCGTACCTGTGCTTGTCGTTCCTCTACTCGTTCAAGCTCAAGCACGTGCCGTTCGTCGAGATGCTGATCGTGGCGTCCGGGTTCGTGCTGCGGGTGCTCGGCGGCGCGGCGGCGACGCACGTGAAGCCGTCGGTCTGGTTCCTGCTCGTGTGCAGCCTCGGCGCGCTCGGCGTGACGGTGGCCAAGCGGTACACCGAGCTGACCAGCCTGGGCGCGGACGCGGTCAAGCACCGCCCGGTAATGCGCTGGTACCGGCCGGAGATGCTGCGCATCGCGCAGGTGACCATCGGGGTCGGCATGCTCGCGACCTACCTGATGTGGGCGCTCAGCGAGAGCAGTGCCGCCCGGCCGTGGCACCTGGCGTCCGCGTTGCCGCTCGCCGCCGCGCTCGTCCGCTTCGGCGTGCTCGCCGGGCGCCGCACCGTGCGCCCGGTGGAAGACCTGATCACGCGGGACGTGGTCATGCTGTGCAGTGAGGCGGCGTGGCTGATCTTGTTCTGCGTCGGCCTTTACGTAGAGTAACGGAAAGAGAAAATGAGCATTCCGAACGTAAGCGGCCAATTCTCCCGCGTCCTATTGCTCGGCGGGACAAGCGAGATCGGTATCGCCATCCTGTCGTCGCTCAAGCTGGCGCCGGACGCCGAGGTCATCCTGGCGGGCCGGGACCCGCAGCGGCTGGAGGCGGTGGGCAAGTCGCTGAACCGCCCGGTCACGGTCGCCCGCTACGACGCGGTGGACACGGCCGCCCACGAGACGTTCGCCGCGGAGACCTGCGCCGGCGGAGTGCCCGACCTGGTCATCGCCGCGACCGGGGTGCTGATCCCGCAGGAGCAGGTCGAGCGGGACGTGCGGCTGGCCGCGACGATGATCGAGACCAACTTCACCGGCCACGTGACGGCGCTGCTCGCGTTCGGCGAGGCGATGCGCCGCCGGGGGAGCGGCACGATCGTGGTCTTGTCGTCGATCGCGGCGGTCCGGCCGCGCAAGTTCAACTCGGTTTACGGCGCGACGAAGGCCGGCCTGGACGCGTTCGCCCGCGGCTACGCCGACTCGCTGCACGGCACCGGCGTCCGGGTGCTGCTCGTCCGGCCGGGGTTCGTGACCGGCCGGATGACCCAGGGGATGAAGCCCGCTCCGCTGGCGACGACGCCGGAGGCGGTTGGCGCCGCGACCGCGAGTGCGCTGGCGGGCGGCAAGTCCGTCGTCTGGGTGCCGGGCTCGCTGGTCGGCCTCGCGACGGTGCTGAAGCTGATCCCGCGGCCGGTCTGGCGCAAGCTGAAGAGCTAGCCCCGCTACTTGGCGGTGATCCTGGTGCCGTCGTCGCCGCCCTCGCAGATGGACTTCATCACGCCCACGGCGGCGACGTCGAAGACGTGCATGGTGAGCGACTGCTCGTTGGCGAGGACGAACGCGCTGGTGTCCATGATCCGGATGTCGGCCGCGAGGGCTTCCTCGTAGGTCAGGGTGGTGAACCTGACCGCGTCCGGGTTGTGCTTGGGGTCGGAGTCATAGACGCCGTCCACCCCGTGCTTGGCGACGAGCAGCGCGTCGGCCTCCAGCTCAAGCGCCCGCTGCACGGCCGGGTAGTCGGTGGTCACGTACGGCTGGCCGATGCCGCCTGCGAGCACGACGATGAAGCCGCGATCCAGGTGGTGCATCGCCTTGAGCCTGATGAACGGCTCGGCGACGCTGTGGATCGACATGGCGGTCATCACCCGGATGTCCGCGTCGGTCCGCGCGGTGAGCGCGCCGCGCAGCATGAGCGCGTTCATCACGGTGCCGAGCATGCCGATGTTGTCCGCTTCCGCCCGGCTGATTCCCCACCCCTCGGCCATCCGGCCGCGGAAGTAGTTACCGCCGCCGACGACGACCGCGACCTGGACGCCGAGGTTGTGCACGGACAGCACCTCGTCGGCGACCCGGGCGAGGCTAGCGGGATCGACCCCCGTTCCGGCGGCCCCGGACAGGGCCTCGCCGCTGAGCTTGACCACGACTCTGCTATACCGCGGCAACGTCAGGCCCCCTCCCCGTCCCAAGTTTTCTGGTGGCCACGGTATCAGCCCCTGCGGGCTTCCCGCGCGCCGGGCGGTGCGGCTCACGCCGCTGCGTAGCCGCCGGGCGACGTGTCGCGACGGGCGTGGTTACTGACGGTTACCGCCGTCTCAGGCCTTGGCGTCGGCCCAGCTGCGGGCGATCGTGATGTCGGCGATGAACCGGACCCGGCCGCCCGGCGCCCAGCGCTTGGCGGCCTCGGTCAGGCAGGCGCCGACCAGGCCCGCCGCCCGCTCCGCCTGCTCGGCGGGAACGTGCACCAGGAGCTCGTCGTGCAGGCAGAGCACGATCCTGGCGGCCAGCGGCGCGGTCCGGGCGCGGACCGTGACTGCCCACATCTTGAACAGCTCGGCGGCCGCCCCCTGCACGACCGCGTTGCGCCCGTACCGGCCGCGCGCGGCCTGCGTCGCCGGGGGGTCGGCGGAACTGCCTGACATGCGGACCAGCCGCCCGCCGGAGGTGCGCAGGTCCCGCCCCGCCCTGGCGTCGCGCTCGGCCGCGTCGAGGTAGCCCATCGCGACGGGGTAGGCCGTCCGCATTCGCCTGCCCGCCACGCCGCCGTGGCCGGTGGTCTGCCCGTACATGGCCGCGATCATCGCGACCTTGGCGGTCGGCCGGTCGACGCCAAGCTCGGCTGCCACCGGCAGGTACATGTCGTCCGCGGCGGTGGCGGCGGCGAGCGCGGCGTCGCCGGAGACGGCGGCGAGCACCCGCGGCTCGATCTGCCCGAGGTCGGCCCGGACGAACAGGTGCCCGTCCTCCGCGAGCACCGCCCGGCGGAGCACGGCCGGCATGTTGTGCAGCCCGCTGGACGCGGTCATCCGCCCGGCCGCGCCGTCGGACCCGGTCCACGCGCCGCGCAGCCGCCCGTCGGCGCCGAGATGCTCGTCGAGCCAGGCGTACCCGTAGGTGGTGGCGATCCGCTCCGCCTTGCGCCAGTCAAGGAGGGCGGCGACCAGCGGCGAGCGGTCCCTGAACTCTTCGAGCCGCCACGCGCGGGTGTCCGGCACGTCGATCCCGGCCGCCGCGAGGAGCGACTTCACCTGCGCGGGGCTGCGCAGGTCGCTGGTCGCGGCGGTGGCTGCGCTGGTTGTCGTACGGGTGGCGGGAGCGTGCCGCAGCACCTGGGCGTCCCGCTCCGCCCGGATGACCGCGGCGTCGGTCGGCCCGCGCGGCCGTGCTCCGATGAGCCCGGTGAGCAGGCCCTCCATCGCGGCCAGGCCGACCGGAAGCCCGTCCGCGGACAGCTCTGCGCACAGCAGTTCCGCGGTGGACTCCGCGCGCGCGGTGCCGAGCCTTCCCGGTTCTGCGAGGCCCGCGAGCTGCAGCCGGGCCGCCGCAAGCGCGGCCGGGGCGCCGAGCGCCGGCGCGTCGGCGACGTCCGCGGCCGCGCTGAACAGGTCGGGCGCGGCCGTGACGGCGGGCACCTCCGCCGGCGCCTGCCCGTGCAGGCAAGCCCAGGCGTACGCCGGGTCGGCCCGCCAGCCGCCGAACAGCAGCCGGTGCACGGCGGCGACATCCCAGCAGGTAGCCAGCCGCACCCCGGCCGCCACCAGCCCCCGCGCGTCCTCCTGGGACCAGACCACCCAGCGCGGCCTGATCTTCTCATCGGCCGCCCCGACGTCGGCGGCCGACCCTTCCCACTCGCCTCGGTCGGTGGCAACGCTAACGGCCCCGCCGCTCCGCACGACAAGCCCGACGAGGTCCCCGTGCCTGACCCCACCTTCGGCAAGCACGGTCACGAGGTCGCCCACCCGCCAATTATCGCCCACCAGTTCGACCCAAGTCCAAGCGAACCCGCCGACAGGCCGAGCGGACGGTGAGCGGACGCCTGGCCCGGTTAGGACGGGGGAATTTGCCGGACCAGGCGCCGCAACGCCCGGGCGGCCGGGGAAACCAGCCGGGCGCAGCCGGGAGGTTGGAGCGGGAACTCACCACCCGGCGCCTGCCGCGGGGCGTCCCGCCCCGCGAAATCGTTTGTGTCCGTGGCCGTTACGAGCGCGCGATCAGGTAAGAAGGGGTGCCCCCGTTACGGCAAAAGTGCCTTTCCACCCCAGGGTAGCGCGCGGTAGCGATCGTGGCACACACCTCGTCTCCGGTTATGGCAGTTCGGTGGTTTCTGCGAGATGCGCGAGCACTTCATCGTGGAGGTGACCATTGGTGCAAACGACGCTGCCGCCGTCGGGGCTAGCCACTCCGGACAGGCTGGTAAACCGGCCGCCCGCCTCCTCCACGATCACCTGGAGCGCCGCCAGGTCCCACAAGGACACGTCAGGCTCCGCCGACACATCCACCGCGCCCTCGGCGACCAGCATGTGTGACCAGAAGTCGCCGTACCCCCGGGTTCGCCAGACCGCCTGGCTCAGCGAGAGGAACCCGTCAAGCCTGCCGGTCTCCGCCCAGCCGCCGATGCCGGAATAGGAGAACGAGGCGTCAGACAGCTTGGTGACCTGGGAGACCTGGCAGCGCGACGCCTTGGTCAGCGACCGGCCGGTCCACGCGCCACCGCCGACCCCGGCCCACCAGCGGCGCCCGAGGGCAGGGGCGGTGACCACGCCGACCACCACGTCGTCCCCGTCCATCAGCCCGATGAGCGTGGCCCAGACGGGGACGCCGCGCACGTAGTTCTTCGTGGCGTCGATCGGGTCGAGGACCCAGCGCCGCGGGCCGGTGCCCGTCTGCCCGGACTCCTCGCCAAGCACGGCGTCGCGCGGCCGTGACCGGCGCAAGATGTTGCGCAGGGAATCCTCCGTGGCCCGGTCGGCATCGGAGACGGGGGTGAGGTCAGGCTTGGTCTCGACCCGCAGGTCAAGCGCGCGGAACCGCTGCGTCGTGATGTTATCGGCGGCGTCAGCGAGAACATGCGCGAACCGCAGGTCGTCGTCATAGCTTCCCACTTGCGAAACGGTACAGCCACGGCTATCCCGCTGACCAGCCGACAACGGAGGACCGGCGAGCGGCCCGCGGGACGGCCAAGGTGCGGTGGCAGCGAAGCCAGGGGTCCGACGCCCGGCCGGTGGAATAATTATCCCCGATGGACCTCAACCGTGACCTGCCCAGCCAGCTGCGCCCTTTCGTCAGGGACGGCCGGATCTCGGCCATCCCCGCCAAGCGCGCGATCCGGCTGCTGCTGCTCGATGAGGTGGCACAAGCCTTCGAGCCCGGCCGCCGCTATCCGGAACTCGCCGTCAACGAGATACTCAAGGCCCTCCACGACGACCACGCGGCGCTGCGCCGCTACCTCATCGACGAGGACCTCCTGTCCCGCACCCCCGACGGCACCTACTGGCGCTCGGGCGGCACCGTCCCGCTCGGGCCGGGGCCTTGCTTAGTCGGCGGACTCGCGGCTGCGCAGGAGGCGGCGGAGGGACTCCAGGCGGGCCGTCGCGTCATGGGCCGCCGCCCATTCGTCGAGGGCGCAGCCTGGTGACAGGTGATCGCAGCCCGCTGGGCAGGCCGCCGTTCCCTCGACCAGGTCACCGAAGGCCTCGACGACCCGGTCCGCCGTCACGTGGCCAAGGCCGAAGCCGCGCACCCCGGGGGTGTCGATAAGCCAGCCGGAATCGTCCGGCAGGGGCAGTGCGATCGCCGAAGACGACGTGTGCCGCCCCTTGCCCGTCACGGCATTGACCCGGCCAACCGCCCGGCCGGCGTCGGGCACGAGGGCGTTGACCAGCGATGACTTCCCCACTCCGGACTGGCCGATGAACACGCTGATCCGGCCGTCGAGCGCCTTGCGCAGCCGGGTCAGCGTCTGCGCGGGCAGCGGCTGCCGCGTGGTCAGCATCGGGATGGCGAGCGGCCGGTAGAACGCGCGGATCTTCCTTGGCGGTGCGAGGTCGGACTTGGTCAGCACCAGCAGCGGGTTGAGGCCCGCGTCGTAGGCCGCGACCAGGCAGCGGTCGATGAAGCGCGTCTTGGGCTCCGGGTCGGCGAGCGCGGAGACGATGACCATCTGGTCGGCGTTCGCGACGATGACCCGCTCCAGCGGGTCGGTGTCGTCGGGGGAACGGCGCAGCACGCTCGTCCGTTTCTCGACCCGGACGATCCTGGCGAGCGTTCCCGGCGCGCCGGACACGTCGCCCGCCAGCGCGACCCGGTCGCCGACCACGACCGAGCCCCGGCCAAGCTCACGGGCCTTCATGGCGGTGACGAGCAGCTCAGCCGAGCCGTCCGGGTCCTCAAGCACGCACCCGTAGCGGCCCCGGTCAACGCTGACGACGAACCCCTCAGGCGCGGACTCGTGCGCCGGGCGCCGCCGGGTGCGCGGCTTCGAGCCGCGGCCCGCGCGGACCCGGATATCGTCCTCGTCGAGGTAGCCCGACCGCTGCTTCAGGAGTCATCCCCCCGGACGAGTTCTTCCGCGACCGCGGGCTGGAACCGTATCGGGGCACGGTTCGTTATCACCTTCGAACCGGGCAGTCGAAGCCTCGCGCGCACCGGTTCACTCGCCACGGGGGCGTACCAGCGTCTGGAGTCCATAACCTTGAGGGTATCGGTTGACGCGCAAAGGGTCCGCAGAGACCACGCCTCGGGTTTGCCGAAGCCATTTTGCGGTTAAGTAGCTGCAATCCGGCGTGTACCGGGCCATAAGGGGAAGGGCACATGTGCGGTCGGTTCGTCTCAGCTAGAAAGCGGCTTGAGCTCCTCGAGGAATTCGCCGCTACGCGTGACGCCGTGGGTGCCGACCGAGAGCCGGATTACAACGTCGCGCCCACAAAGCGCATCTACACGGTCCTTGAGCACAAGGAAGATAGAGAGCTGCGGCTCGTCCGCTGGGGCCTGGTGCCGAGCTGGGCGAAGGACGCCTCCGGCGGCGCCCGCATGATCAACGCCCGGTCCGAGACGGTCGCCGTCAAGCCCTCGTTCCGCGCGGCGTTCGCGAAGCGCCGCTGCCTGATTCCCGCGGACGGCTACTACGAGTGGATTACCGAGGGAAAGGCCAAGAAGCCTTTCTACATCTACCGGACGGACGGCGGCCTCCTCGCCTTCGCCGGCATCTACGAACTGTGGCGGAACTCGCAGGTCCCGGAGGACCACGAGGACGCCTGGTACTGGTCAGGGTCGATCATCACGACGCAGGCCACCGATGAGATCGGCCGGATCCATGACCGGACGCCGATGACCATCGCCCCGGAGAGCTGGGCCGACTGGCTTAACCCGGCCAACAACGACAAAGAGTTGATGCTCGCGGTCATGCGCCCCGCGACCACCTCGGGGTCGGGCGGCCTGGAGTCCCACCCCGTCTCGACGGCCGTGAATTCCGTACGGAACAACGGACCGTCTCTGATCGAACCCCTCGGTGACGTGGAGCCGCCCGGTTCGTCCCCCTCTTGACCTTCCTTCACCTGAGGACCGCCGATGGAGATCAGCGTTGCCCGTAAGCGCCTAGAGGAAATGCGCGCCGACCTGGACAGGACGGTTTCGATACTGCTGGGTGAACACCACCTTGTCAGGGGCGGTGGCGCGGAGCCGGGCGATGCTGGCGCGAACCTGACGGAGGCGGACAGGAATGCCGCGTCGATGGAGACGGCCACGGCGCAGCGCGCCGAGGTCATCGCCGCGCTCGCCCGGATCGACGACGGCAGCTACGGTCGCTGCGTCGACTGCGCGGGCCCGGTGCCCGAGCCGCGGCTCGAAGCTCGCCCCGCGACCGCCCGCTGCGTCCCCTGCCAGGCGAAACGCGACCGCGACAGGCGCTAACCCGGCTTGTCGGCGGATCAGGCCCGCTTGACGCAGCAGGCGATCAGCTGCGCGCCGACCGAGTCATCGGAACGGGCGTGGAGTTCCGCGTTGACCAGCTCGCCGAAGCTTGACGGGTCCCTGGCCAGCATGTAACTGACCGTCTGGGGGGAGAGCACGGTGCGCGGCCTGATCCAGCTCACCTCGAGGCCGCCGCCAGTGAACAGCTCGCGCAGTTGCTCCGCGCCGTAGCAGCGGGTGATGGTGCCGTCCGGCCACGGGATGAGCACCACGTCCGCGTTGGGCACGTCGACCAGGTGCGGCCACCGGTGCTGCTCGGCGAGCAGCGCCATGCCGAAGGTGAGTGAGTCCACGCAGGCGAGCACCTGCCCGCCGGGCCGGAGCACGCGCGCGATCTCGGTGACGAGGTCTTCCGCGGCCAGCCGCAGCGACAGCGTGCGCTCCTCGGCGATCACGCCGTCGGCGCAGCCGTCGGGGAGGAACTCCAGGCCGGTCCCGTCGGCCGCCACGGTGGACAGCCGGCCGCCGCCTCATCGGCCGGCCCGGGCGGCGGTACCGGCATCTCCGGGTCGATGACGCGCAGCACGCGGTGCCCGGCGCGGGCGGCCACCTCCGCGGTCCTGGCGCCAGGGCCGGAAATGTCGATGAGGAACCGCCTGCCGCCCGGCAGCCAGCTAGTGAGCTGAGCAAGGGCGACGGCAGCGTAAAAGCGAGGGTAGCCAGCGGCAGGACCGGTGTCCTGCTCGGCCCTAGCGGTCACCTGCACGGGGTTGCTCCTGGCCGGGCGCTCGTCCGCAGCGCCCCACACTGGTTACCCTTCCCCGGTCCGCCGGTTCCATCCCCGGAACTTTGTGCCCGGCCTGCGTAGCGGCGGCAGCTCGACAGCGCGCGCGCCCGTGTTTTCGGACTGAGGAGCGAGGGAGCGAGGAACGAGCGACTGAGCGACGAGGGAGAACACGGGCTGACGGCGCGCGGAGGCGAGTGCGGGAAACTCTGCTAGCCGGAATTGTCGGGCGCGGGTCGGTGTTCTACGCGTCATGGCCACAGCCTCAGCAACACTCGCCCCGCCACGCCGGCCCGCCTCGCCCGCGTCGGCCGACGGGGAAGGTATCCTCTTACGGTTACCGAGAGGGGGTGGGTCCCGTGCCAGAGACGCCAGTGCCTGAGACACTTGCCGAGCGCGGCGAGCGCTTTGAGTCAGATGTCATGCCATACCTGGACCAGCTGTACTCGGCCGCCCTCCGGATGACGCGGAACCCGGCGGACGCCGAGGACCTTGTGCAGGAGACGTTCGCCAAGGCGTACGCGTCCTTCCACCAGTTCCAGCAGGGGACGAACCTGAAGGCGTGGCTCTTCAGGATCCTGACCAATACCTTCATCAACACCTACCGCAAGCGGCAGCGTGAACCGCAGCGGTCGGGCTCCGATGAGGTCGAGGACTGGCAGCTCGCCCGCGCGGCGTCGCACAGTTCCGGCGGGCTCAAGTCGGCCGAGGCCGAGGCGCTGGAAAGGCTGCCCGACTCTGATATCAAGACGGCGCTGCAGTCGCTGCCGGAAGAGTTCAGGATCGCGGTCTACCTCGCCGACGTTGAGGGCTTCGCATATAAGGAAATCGCCGACATTATGGGCACCCCGATCGGTACCGTGATGTCGCGGCTTCACCGCGGCCGCCGCCAGCTTCGGGAGCTGCTCCAGGACTACGCCGCCGAGCAGGGCCTGGTCCGGGCGAATGCCGAGGAGGGTGGGCAATGAGCTGCGGAAAGCCCCATGAGACGCCGTGTAGCGAGGTACTCGACCGGGTCTACTGGTATCTCGACGGCGAGGTATCGGAAGACGACTGCGACCACATCCGCCAGCACCTCGATGAGTGCGGGCCCTGCCTGCGCGAGTACGGCCTCGAGGAAGCGGTGAAACGCCTCGTCGCCAAGCACTGCGGCTGCGACCCGGTGCCGAGCGAGCTGCGCAGCAAGGTCCTGGTGCGAATCAAGCAGGTCCAGGCCGAGATCGAAGTAACTGAATAAGCCCCACGGACGTAAACGGCCGCTTACCGGTCGTCGGTGATCAGGTTTTAGGTCTGCGCTAATCAGCGCGGCCACGTTATCCTGACATCGGCGGCACGGCGTAGGCGGTCGTTGGCATTTCCGCGCGAGGGAGGACTGTCCCGATGAGGACTTCCGGGGTCTCCTGGGGGTAGCGACGGCGATAGGTGCGATTCGGGTCAACGGCGGCTGGCTACGAGGGGGAGCGTGGATAAGCTCTCGCGCATCGCGTGGCTGTACATCGGCGCGGTTATCGCCGCCGCCGTTATCGTGGTCGCCAGGGGGCCGTACACCGGGCTCGACTGGAGCCAGATCGGCGGTGCTCGGCCTGCTCCTGGTCGCCTGTGAGTCCTCCGCCACCCTGCTGAACGCGCGCGGGCTGGCCTGGTCCGCCAACACCATGGCGTCGCTTGCCGCCGTGGTGCTGTGCGGCCCGGTCGGCGCGGTGCTCGTCAGCTGCGGCACGCTGCTCGGCGTCCGGCGCGGGCCGTCCGTCGTCCAGCGGCTGTTCAACACGGGCATGTACGCGCTCAGCGCCTACCTCGCCGGCCGTGCCTTCCTCGCGTTCGGCGGGCACGTGGGCACGCCCGGGGCAGAGTTCCTTTCCCGGCCTCATCGGGCCGTTCGCCGCGGCGGCCGTCGTGCACGTGGCCGTCAACTTCATGCTCCTGCACGGCGTGTTCTGGCTGACCAGGGAGCCCGGCGGCGCGGCGACACGGATCGGGCTCGACTTCAAGCTGCTGGCTGACCGACCTCGGGTACGGCGCGTTCGGCGTGCTGATCGCCGCGCTCTGGTCGGTGCTCGGCCCGTTCACCCCGGTCCTCGTGCTGATCCCGGTGTTCGTGGCGCGCTGGGCGGTGGCGCAGTTCGCCGCGCAGCAGCGGGCCTACGAGGCGACGGTCAGCGCGCTGTGCCAGGCGGTGGAGACCAAGGACTTCTACACCAGGGGGCACAGCGAGCGGGTGTCGCGCGGCGCGGTGATGATCGCCTCGGAGATCGGGATGCGCCCCGAGCGGGTCGGGGCGATCCGGTACGCGGGGATGCTGCACGACGTGGGCAAGCTCGGCGTGCCGACGTCGGTGCTGCAGAAGCGCGGCTCGCTCACCGACGACGAGTACGCCGCCGTCCAGCTGCACCCGATGCGCGGGCTCGACATCGTCAGGGAGATCGGCTTCCTCGACGAGGCCCTCGCCGGGATCATGCACCACCATGAGCGGATCGACGGCCGGGGCTACCCGATGGGGCTGGCGGGCGACGAGATCCCCGAGTTCGCCCGGGTGCTCGGGGTGGCGGACGCCTTCGACGCGATGACCTCCGACCGCTCCTACCGGGGCGCGCGGCCGATTCCCGAGGCGGTCGCCGAGCTGCGCAAGTGGGCGGGCAAGCAGTTCGACCCGGCCTTCGTGGACGCGTTCGTCGCGGCGATCGAGCGGGACGGCTGGACGGCGCCGGAGCCGGTGCCCGCGGAAGAGCCGCTGCGGACCATCGAGAGCCTGTAGCCCGTGGCCGGCCGATGGTACGAGCCGCGCGGGCTGCCCCGGCACGCCCTGGACTCCGGCGCAGTGGCCGCTGGTCGCGTTCGCGGGGCTGCTGATCATCTGGTCGGTCGCGCAGACCGCGGTCAGCGGCGTCCATGACGTCCACGCGGCGCTGGCGTTCGGCGCGCTGATCGCGTTCGGTGAGCTGCTGCGGCTGAACCTGCCGGGAGACAGGGAGGCGGCGCCCATCGCCACCGCGGGCGCGATGGCCTACGCGCTGGTGCTGCAGGATCGGCGATGACCCGGCCAGGCCGGGGCGCGGCGCAGGTCATCGCGGTGACCGCGATCGCCATGATCGTGGGGGCGCTGCCGCACCTGGCGGTCGGCCGGCCGGCCAGGCTCACCGCGATGTCCGCGCGGCTGCTCGCGGTCGCGTGCGTGGCCGCCACGTTCCGCCCGCTCGCCAACGCCGGGCTGATCGGCAGCCGGTGGTGGTCGGAGCTGCCGATCATGCTCGGGCTGATCATCGTGGCGTGGCTCCTCGAGTCGGTCGTGACGGCGCTCATCAGGACGGACGCGCTGCGCACCAGGTTCGGCGTCGCGCTCGGCGACGAGCTGCGCGTCCAGTTCGCGATCGCCGCCGCGACCGGGGCTTCCGCGCTGCTCATCGCGTTCGCCGCCGAGGTCATGGGGCTCGCCGCGGTCGCGGTGTTCGCCGCGCCGCTGCTGGTCACCCAGGTAGCGCTGCGCCGGTACGCCGGGATCAGGGCGACGTACCTGCAGACCGTGCGGGCGCTCGCCCGGGTCACGGAGATCGGCGGGTACGTGGAGACCGGGCACTCCGCCCGGGTGAGCCGCCTCGCGGTGGCCATCGGCCGGGAGCTCGGCATGCCGGAGGCGGCGCTGCTTGAGCTTGAGTACGCCGCGCTGATGCACGACATCGGGCAGCTGTCGCTGCGCGACCCGGTTCCCGGCGGCGCGACCGTCCTCGTCGCCCGCGAGGAGCAGCGGCGCATCGCCGAGTACGGCGCGGAGGTCATCCAGCAGGCTCGCGTGCTCGACTCGGTGGCCGACATCGTGCGGCGGCAGTCGGACCCGTGCCGTCCCGCCGACCGGTCCCAGCCGCCGCCGCTGTCCAGCCGGATCATCCGCGCCGCCAACGCCTACGACGACCTGGTGGGCAGCTCGCCCGACCCGTCCAGGGCGGCCGAGGCGGTCGCGCGGCTCCGCCTGGACACCGCCGCCGAGTACGACCCCCAGGTCGTCGACGCCCTCAGCAACCTGGTCATCCCCAAGATCGCCTAACGCCGCCTTCGCAGCCTCCGGAGCCGGGGGCCTAGACGCCCGTCGTCGTGCGCGGGTACTCGGCCGCGACGTCGGTGATCACGTTGATCAGGTACGGGGTGGACGCGTCGAAGGCGCGTCGCAGCGCCGGCGCGATCTCGCCCGGGCTTCGTCACCAGCTCGCCGGCGCCGCCCAGGGCGCTCACCACCTCGTCGTAGCGGGTTCCTGGGCGCAGGTCGGCGGCCACGTCGTAGCCGTAGACGGCCTGCATGGGGCCCTTTTCCAGGCCCCAGGCGCGAGTTGTTGCCGACGATCATGACGACCGGCAGGTTGTGCCGCACCAGGGTGTCTACGTCCATCAGGGAAAGGCCTGCCGCGCCGTCGCCGAGCATCAGGACGACCTGCGACGACGGGTGCGCGAGGCGCGCCGCCATGGCGTAGCCGAGGCCGGTGCCCAGGCAGCCGTAGGGGCCTGGGTCGAGCCAGCGGCCGGGGAACGCCGGCTCGATGAGGCGGCCCGCGAACGAGACGAAGTCGCCGCCGTCGCCGATGACGACCGCGTCGTCGTCAAGCTGGCGCAGCAGTTCGCCGTAGACCCGCATCGGGTGGATGGGGGCGGCGTCGCTCTCCAGCAGCGGGGCGTCGGCCGCCGCGGCGGCCCGGGCCGTGCCGCGCAGGCTCGCCAGCCACTCCATGTCGCCGGCGGGGCGGTCGCCGCACGCGTCGGTGAGGGCGGTGAAGAACAGGGACAGGTCACCGGACGCGGAGGCCGCCAGCGGGCAGTGCGTCGCGATGCCGGCCGGGGAGTCGGCGACGTGCACGACGGAAGCGGGCGCGTCCTTCGGGCCGAACGAGCCGTAGCGCAGCCGGAAGTCCAGCGGCACCCCCACGACGATCACCAGGTCGGCCTCGGCGAACGCCAGCGAGCGGGCCCGGCTGACCAGCAGCGAGTGGCCGCCAGGCAGCACGCCGCGCGCCTGGCCGTTGGCGATCACCGGAAGCCGCAGCGCTTCCGCGCACAAGTGGGCGGCCGTTTCCGCGCCGCCGAGCCAGACGTCCGAGCCGAGCACGAGAACGGGGCGCCGCGCCTCCGCCAGCAGCGCGGCGATCCTGGCCACGTCCTCGGCGTCGGGCGGGTCCGGCGCGAACAGGGCACTCTCCGGGTAGTCGACGGTCGCCTCGCCGTAGATGGTCTCCAGGGGGAAGTCGACGAACACCGGGCCCCGGTGCGGGGTCGTCGCCAGCCGGAACGCCTCGTCGACCGAGGCGGCGACGCCGGCGACGGCGTGCTCGGTCCAGGCGCGCTTCGTGACCGGGGCGAGCAGCGGGACGTGGTCCATCTCCTGCAGCGCGCCCTTGCCCCACAGGTAGTCGGGCGCGCGGCCGCCGAGCACGACGACCGGGGCGCCGTTGAACCACGCGGAGGTCACGGCGCTCACGCTGTTCGTGACGCCCGGGCCGGCCGTGACCACGGCGAGGCCGGGGGTCCTGGTGAGGCGCGCGATCCCTTCCGCGGCGAACACCGCGGTCTGCTCGTGCCGCACGTCCACCAGGCGCACCGGCGGGTCGGCCTTGACCGCGCCGTCGTAGAGCGGGAACACGTGCCCGCCGGAGAGGGTGAACATGGTCGTCACGCCGTACTGCTGCGCGACCGCGACGGCCTGGGCGCCCGCGTGTCCAGAAAGAGAGCTCACCCGGGGCACGTTACCTGTGAGCTGAGCATTTGTGGAGGGGGAGGGAGGCACCCCGCCCCCGTTCGGGATCAAGGTCTTTAAACCAGCATCCCGAACGGGGGCGTGGCTTCGCCTATCCCTCCAGCCGCGCCCCGACGCCGGCCGGCACGGGTGCGGGTGCCTGTTCCGGGTCCGCGGTGTACTGGTGCGGGAGGGTCTCGTCGGTGCCTTCCGGCACCCTGGCGGCCCTGAGGATGAGCGTCAGGATGACCGCGATCACGACGTTGATGATGATCGCGGTGATGCCGATGTAGATGCTGTGCCCGAACACGATGTCCGACGACCCCGCCCAGTGCGAGGTGGTCGCGTTCTTGACGTTGTACGCGGCGAGCGTGCCGTAGATCATGCCGGCCGCCCAGCCGGTGAGCAGCGCCCAGCGGTGGAACCAGCGCGTGTACAGGCCGACGACCAGCATCGGGAAGATCTGCAGGATCCAGACGCCGCCGAGCAGCTGCAGGTTGATGGAGAACGTGTGCGGCAGTTCGACCGCGAACACGAGCGCGCCGAACTTGACCACCAGCGACGCCCACTGCGACATCCGCGTCTCCAGCGCCGGGCTCGCGTCCGGCTTGAAGAACTCCTTGAAGATGTTGCGGGTGAACAGGTTCGCGGCCGCGATCGCCATGATCGCGGCGGGCACCAGGGCGCCGATGATGATGCCGGCGAAGGCGATGCCGGTGAACCAGCTCGGGAACATGTGCTGGAACAGGTAAGGCACCGCGAGCTGCGGGTTGCCCGCCTTCTTGACGTTCGCCGCCGTGACCGGGTCGGCGACCGCCATGTAGCCGAACAGCGCGATCAGGCCGAGCAGCACCCCGTAGACGGGAAGCAGCGACATGTTCCGCTTGATGATGCCGCGCCCCTTGGAGGCCAGTGCGCCGGTGATGATGTGCGGGTACACGAACAGCGCCATGGCGGAGCCGAGCGCCAGCGCGGCGAAGTCGAACTGGGTGCTGCCGGTGGACTTGGTGGTGGGGATGAACGTGCCGTTGGGCGCCTTCGTCGCCGGGTTGATCGCCGCGAAGTGCGCCTGCGACGCGCCGAAGATGTGCCCCCAGCCGCCCAGCCTGGTCGGGATGTAGAACACCGCCACGATGACGAACACGTAGATGAGCGTGTCCTTGATGAACGCGATCGCGGCCGGCGCGCGCAGCCCGGAGACGTACGTGAAGATCGCCAGCACCAGGAACGCGACGAACAGCGGCAGGTCCTTGACGTACGTGTTGGTGGAGCTGGCGCCGACCCCCATGACGGTGAGGACCGCCTGGATGCCGACGAGCTGCAGCGCGATGTACGGCATCAGCGCCAGGATGCCGGTGAAGGCCATGGCCAGCGCAAGACCGCGGGAGCCGTACCGGCCCCGGATGAAGTCGCCGGGCGTGACCCAGTTGTGCACCCGGCAGACCGACCACAGCCGGGGCAGGAAGATGAACGCGATCGGGTACGCCATGATCGTGTAGGAGACCGCGAAGAAGCCGATCGAACCCGAGCCGAACACCAGCGCGGGCACGGCGATGAACGTGTACGCGGTGTAGAGGTCGCCGCCGAGCAGGAACCACGTGATGAACGTGCCGAAGCCCGCGGCCCGCCAGTCCCCACTCGTTCAGGTGCGCCATGACCGGCGGGCGGCGCCAGCGGGCCGCGAGGAAGCCGACCACGGTGACGATGACGAAGAGGACGAGGACGATCGTGAACACGACCGTGTTGACGTTGGTCATCGAGCCACCTCCGCGTCGCCGCTTTCGCCCGCCGGCGTCCCCAGCCTGCGCTGCAGCAGGGTGGCGACCCAGAGCGCGATCGCCACGAGCGGCATGTAGGCGAGGAGATAGAAGTAGAAGAAGGGGAAGTCACCGATCTTCGGCGTGATATGGGCGTAGATCGGGACGATCAGCGTGCAGAGAATTGAGCCGGCCACCAGGACGAAGATTGCGGCTGACGTGATTGGGTGGGCAGCCACCGGGTTCTTCGCCTGAGTGATCGCGCTATTTTCGGGGCCTCGTGGTGCGCTGGGGGTTGCACTCGGGATATTCATCAGGTCCTCTCGGCGTCCTCGCACGGGCGGATGTGATGGAGGTCACGTGATTGCAACTATGGTGCGCCGAGTTAGGTGATTAGGCAATGCTTTGTATGCTGTAGATTGCAGACACCTTGGGATAAGGCGCGTTCAGTACCCGCCCCGAGTGCCGCCAAGCGACGGGATAAGCCCGGCCGTCGCGACGGCGAGAAAGGCCCGCCGGTCCAGCGCGCTCGCGCCCGCGGGGAGCAGGCCGGCGAGCGGGCCGCCCGCGACGACTTCGAGGTCGGCCTGGTTCGCGAGCTCGGCGAGGCCGGGCCGGGCCGGCCAGCTGCCGATCACCACCCCGGCGCTGACGATCTTCCTGGCCGCCAGCGCCTCGAGGGTGAGCGCGGTGTGGTTGAGCGTGCCGAGGACCGGGGTCGTCACGACCACGGCGGGCGCGCGCAGCCCGGCGATCAGGTCAGCGATCGTGGCGCCCGCCCGGTCGTAGCGGACGAGGAGGCCGCCCGCGCCCTCGACGAGAACGAGGTCGCCGGAGTCCGCGAGCTTGGCGATGTACTCGGCGGCGGCGTCCAGGTCGACCGGGGGCAGTCCGGACACCCGGGCCGCCGCCTCGGGGGAGAGCGGGTCGGGGAACCGCGCGAGCTCGTGGGTGTCGGTGACGCCGGCCAGCCGGGTGACCGTCTCGAGGTCGGGCTGGTCGGAGCCGGGACCGCCCCGCACGCCGGTCTGCGCGAGCTTGACCACGGCGACCCGCTGGCCCGCGGCGCGGGCCAGCGCGGCGATCGCCGCCGTCACGATGGTCTTGCCGACGCCGGTCCCCGTGCCGGTGATGAACAGAGTGCCAGCTGACCGGGGGTCATGCGGTCGATCATACGGACGGTGCTAGAGGGGCGGTGTCAGTTGGGCGCGGTCCGGCGGAGCCTGGTGATGAACTTGTAGCGGTCGCCGCGGTACCAGGACTGCGCGCACTCCACCGGCTCGCCCGTGGAGTCGATCGCGTGCCGCGACAACAGCAGCAGCGGGATGCCGGGGTCCACGTCGAGCAGCTGGGCGTCGTGGGGGTCGGCGAGCACGGTCTCGATCGTCTCCTCGGCCTCGGCGAGCTCGATGCCGTAGCCGGTGCGCAGCGTCTCGTACAGCGACGCGTGCCGCTCAAGCTGCCGCCGCAGGCCGGGGAACCGGCGGGCGGGCAGGTGCGAGGTGTCGATGGACATCGGCTCGCCGTCGGCGAGCCGCAGCCGGTGGATGCGCAGCAGCCGGCCGCCGGGCCGCACGTCGAGCAGCGCGGCTAGTTTCTCGTCGGCGGTGACGTAGCCGATGTCGAGGATCTTGGTC
Source organism: uncultured Actinomycetota bacterium (assembly GCA_963850115.1). Classification (GTDB taxonomy): domain Bacteria; phylum Actinomycetota; class Actinomycetes; order Streptosporangiales; family Streptosporangiaceae; genus Trebonia. Next base: position 370,456 of record CAWKKG010000007.1, on the reverse strand, counting down.
AGCGGGTGCAAGCCGTGCTGCCGCATTCCCTCGGTGTAGCTGGCGAGCTCAAGCGGCTGGGCGACCTTCGGCTTGGCCACGAAGGTGCCCTTGCCCTGCATGCGCAGCAGCCGCCCCTCGATCACCAGCTCGGCGAGCGCCTGCCGGACGGTGGTGCGGGACGTGCCGTACCGCTTGGCGAGCTCCCGCTCAGGGGGGACGGGGCTGCCGGGGGCCATGGCCGCGGTGAAGTCCAGCAGCTGCCTCTTGACTTGGTAGTACTTGGGCAGCCGCAGCAGGGCGGGAGGCGCGGCGATGTCCTCGAGGGAGGCGGGAACGCCATCGCTGTCTTCGGCCGGCATCGGGAACGCGGTCATGGGTGGTACCTCCCCGCTTTTGCGGTATTCCGGTCATGATGACAGCTAATTCCCGTGGGGGCGACCCCCTGCGCCCTCTGATGTTCGGCCGGTGTTTGCCCAATCGCAAAAAAGGCGATCTTATCGCCCCGGGCCCGGACGCGGAATACTGTGCCGGGCCGGCCCGTGTCATCATGGGAGCGTGCCGACCCTTACCGACCTCGCCAGAAACCTCACCAGCCTCTCCGGGCCCGAGCTGGAGTGGCTGCACTCCCTCGTGTCGGACTGGCAGCTGCTCGCCGACTTGTCGTTCGCCGACCTCATCTTGTGGGTGCCGACACGAGCGCCGGAGGCCGCGCGCAACTCGGGCTGGGTGGCGGTGGCGCAGATGCGGCCGACGACGGGACCGACCTCGTTCCCCGACGACGTGGTCGGCTCTCGGGTCGCCCCGGGAGAACGGCCGGTGCTCGACACGGCGCGCATCGAGCGGCGCATTCACCGGGAGAGCGACCCCGACTGGACGTCCGGCGTCCCCGTCCGGGCCGAGGCCATCCCGGTGACCAGGGACGGCAAGGTGATCGCGGTGATCGAGCGGTCGACCAACCTGAACGGCGCGCGCACGCCAAGCCGCCTCGAGCTGACCTACCTGGCGGGCGCCGACGACCTGTCGCGGATGATCTCCGAGGGCACGTTCCCGTACCCGGGGCACGACACGACGCTGGTGCGCTCGCCGCGGGTCGGTGACGGCATGCTGCGGCTGGATGCCGCGGGCCGGGTCACCTTCGCGAGCCCCAACGCGCAGTCCGCCTACCGCAGGCTCGGGCTCACCGCGGACCTGATGGGCACCGAGCTTGGGAGCGCGACGGCCCAGCTGGCCGCCACCGGGGCGCCGGTCGACGAGTCGCTGATGCTGGTTACCAGGGGCCGGGCGCCCAGGGAAACCGAGATCGACGTCAACGGCACGGTGGTGCAGCTCCGCTCGATCCCGCTGGTGGTCGGCGGCCAGCGGACCGGGGCGCTTGTCCTGGTCCGCGACGTGACCGAGCTGCGCCGCCGGGAGCGCGAGCTGCTCACCAAGGAAGCGACGATCAGGGAGATCCATCACCGGGTCAAGAACAACCTGCAGACCGTCGCCGCGCTGCTGCGGCTGCAAGCCAGGCGGCTGTCCGCGCCCGAGGCGCGGGACGCGCTCCAGGAGGCGGTGCGCCGGGTCGGGTCGATCGCCATCGTGCACGAGACCCTGTCGCACGCGCCCGAGGAGATCGTGGACTTCGACGACATCGCGGACCGGGTCGCGATGATGGCCGGCGAGGTCTCATCGCCCGAGGTGCGGGTGACGCCGAAGATCACCGGCCAGTTCGGCATGCTGCCGGCGACCGTGGCGACCCCGCTGGCGATGGTGCTCACCGAGCTGCTGCAGAACGCGCTGCAGCACGGGTTCGGGGCCGTACAGCGGTCGTCCGGCACGGATGAGGGGATCATCGAGGTGGTGGCGGAGCGGGCGCCTGAGCTGCTCACCGTGACGGTCACCGACAGCGGCGCCGGGCTGCCGCCCGGGTTCGACCTGGAAAACACGACGAGCCTTGGCCTGCAGATCGTCAGGACCCTGGTTGAAGGCGAACTCGGCGGCCAGATCAACCTGCGGCCGAGGGCCGGGGGCGGCACGATCGCCGTCGTCGACCTGCCCGTCCGCTATGAGCCAGAGGCTATGCGGTTACCATTCATCGTCCGGGGAGCCACCGCTCCCCGGCTGCGAAAAGCCTAACTTCTCGGTTGTCGGTTAAACGCCCGCGCGGGCGCGCAGGCGCAGCGTGCGGCGCTTGAGCGCCCGCCGCTCGTCCTCGCTCATCCCGCCCCAGACGCCGGCGTCCTGGCCGCTGTCGATCGCCCAGCGGAGGCACTCATCGAGTACCGTGCACCGGCGGCAGACCTGCTTGGCTTCTTCAACTTGGAGGAGCGCGGGGCCGCTGTTTCCGATCGGGAAAAACAGCTCTGGATCTACCTCGCGACAGGCGGCGATGTGGCGCCAGTCCATGGAGTCCACTCCTTCTCGGCGTAGCGGTCGGTCATCGGTGAGGTCCGCCACTCGCCACTCCGTGCTTGTGAAGTAATTCACGAGCTTTGCGATATGTCGGGAATATCGTGATATTCCCGATCTTGGTGATGCCAACTGGTTCGCGGCCGGAACCCGGTAGAGCCCGGTCGCGTCCGGAGGTGACGTAGCCTGCGCCAGCCCGTGTTCGAACGCGCTGGGTTACGTCGCCCCAGGCACCGGATCTAGCCTCTCAACAGGGCGGAGCCAAGCGCAAGAGGGCGCGGCAAACAGGGGAGCTGAAATTAATGTCAGATCCGTCACAGAACGAGAGTTACGTCACGCTATAACACAGAGCGCGTCGGGCACAAACCGGAACGCGACCGACTCCGTTTCGCCCAGGTACTCGCCGTCGATGTGAAAGGCGATCGGGCGGTCGGCCTCGAAGGCCAGCTCGCTGAGCGCGGACGCGCTGACCACGTCCCGCCCCGCCGGAAGGTCTCCTTCGTGCGAGTGCATCATGTGCCCGAGCGCGGCCAGCGTGGTGAGCGTGCGGAGCCGCCGCATCGCGAACAGGTCAAGCCCGGAGCTGAAGTCCGCGTGCGCGAGGCGCACCGGGCGGCTCCCCAAGTAGGTCCACGGCGAGCTGTTGGTGACGACGCCCATGAACAGGCCGTGCACCGGCGGCTGGCCGGGAGTAAGGAGGGTGAGGGCCGGGCGGCGGCGGTCGGTGCGGTAGTACCTGCGCACCACGGTCTGCAGGTAGGCCGCCACGGACGCGCGCCGGCCGCGCGCCCGCTGCCGCTCCATGTCGCCGATGACCTCCGCGTCAATCCCGAGTCCGGCGCTGAACGTGAAGTAGCGGTCACCGGCGAGGCCGAGCCCGATCTTGCGCCGCTCGCCGGACGCGACCGCGCCGAGAATGTGCTGCACCGCCTGGCCGGCCTCGGGCGGCAGCCCGAGGGTGCGCGCGAACACGTTGGCGCCGCCGCCGGGGATGGGCGCGATGGCCGGGCGGTCCGTCGGCTCGGGTATCCGCATCAGCCCGTTGACGACCTCGTTCACGGTCCCGTCGCCGCTGAAGGTGACGACCAGGTCGTATCCCTCGGCCGCGGACGCGGCGGCGAGCTTGCCCGCGTGGCCGCGATACTGTGTTTGCCTGGTATCAAGTTCGAGCCGGGAGCCGAGCGCGCGGACAACCAGACCGGCATCCCGTCCGGTCATGGAAGTCGCGCGAGGATTGATTATCAGCAGCGCGCGCACGTTGCTCAGATTAACGGTGCCGGAAAGGATGTGAGTCTATTGGGTACGCGTTCCGCCGAAGGAGTCCCCGGCCCGCAGCCATCTTCCGGACAGATGTCCCTTAGTTCCCTCCGGGAGACGCCGATGTTGCTCGTGGCCGCCGCGGCGCAGGCGGCCGAGGCGGTCGGCCTGTTCGTGGCGGTCATCCTCAACTTGATCGACTCGGTGTCCGGCGACGCGTGGACGACCTCGAACGCGATCGCGTTCATCGTGATCGAGGCCATCGTCGCGGCCAGCGTGGGCTGGGTTGCGTGGGGGATCGCCCGCGTCCGGCCGTGGAGCCGGACCCCGGCGGTGATGACCCAGCTGTTCACCATCTTGATCGCCGTCTGGCTGCTCCAGGCGCACCGTTACGGCTGGGGAGTTCCCGCCCTGGTGCTGGCCGTCGCGGCCCTTGCCGGGCTGTTCGCCCCGGCCAGCCTGCGGGCCCTGACCCGCGAGCGTTAGCTTCTCCCGCGAGCCAAAGGGCGCGCCCCTGTCCCCGGACTGAGGAGGGAGGGAGCGAGGAACGAGCGGACGAGCGACGAAGGAGGAGACAGGGGTCCCGAGCGCCCGGAGGCGAGCGGGAAAGCACAGTCGCCCGCCGCCACGGCGCCGGCGGGCTACTGGCATCGGCTACCGGCTGTTAGTCGTCGACGGTAAGCCCCTCGCGCAGCTGCGCCAGCGTCCTGGCGAGCAACCGGGACACGTGCATCTGCGAGATGCCGAGTTCGGCGGCGATCTGCGACTGGGTCATGTTCCCGAAGAACCGCAGCAGCAGGATCTTCTTTTCCCGCGGGGGCAGCCGCTCGAGCAGCGGCTTCAACGACTCGCGGTACTCCACGCCCTCAAGGGCTTCGTCGATCATGCCGAGCGAGTCGGCCACCGCCGGCGCGTCCTCGTCGCCGGAGTCTGGCGCGTCCAGCGACACCGTGGAGTACGCGTTGGCCGATTCGAGGCCCTCGAGCACCTCTTCTTCCGACATCTGCAGGTGCGCGGCGAGTTCGCTCACGGTGGGCGCGCGGCCCTCGCGCTGCGCCAGCTCGCCGATCGCCTTGGTCAGCGAGAGCTTGAGCTCCTGCAGCCGGCGCGGCACGCGGACGGCCCAGCCCTTGTCCCTGAAGTGGCGCTTGATCTCGCCGACGATGGTGGGCGTCGCGTAGGTGGAGAACTCGACGCCGCGCTCCAGGTCGAACCGGTCGATGGACTTGATCAGCCCGATGGTCGCGACCTGGGTGAGGTCGTCGAGCCACTCGCCCCGGTTGCGGAACCGCCGTGCCAGGTACTCGACAAGCGGCAGGTGCAGCTCGACCAGGGTGGCCCGGATCCTGGCGCGCTCGGGGTCGCCGACAGGCAGCACGGTGAGCCGCTCGAACAGCTCCCTGGCCTGCGTCCGGTCGGGCGAGGAGTGCTCGGACCGCGGCGGCGGCGGCGGCGGTTCCTCGCTGACCGTAACCTCGACCTCAACCTCGAACTCGTCAGTCACCTGGACCTCGTATTCGCTGCTCAACTCATCCGCCCCGGCGCTTGGCGAGGACGATCGAGACCCGGTCGTCGGGTTCGAGCCTGGAGTCGACGGACCCGGCGAGCGCGGAAAGCACCGTCCACGCGAACGTGTCGCGCGCGGGCATCCTGGGCTCCGTCGTGGTCACCGACACGGTGATGGTCACCAGGCTGGTGCCAAGCTCGAAGACGCACTCCAGGTCCGTTCCCGGGATGGCCTGGGCAAGCAGCATCGCGCACGCCTCGTCGATCGCGATGCGCAGGTCCTCGATCTCGTCGAGGGTGAAGTCAAGCCGGGCGGCGAGCCCGGCGGCGGCGGTGCGCAGCACGGACAGGTAGGCGCTCTCGGCCGGCATCTTGACCTGCACGTAGTCTGCCGTCTCGCGGCCCCCGGGGGGTGCCGCAGGTGCGGCGGTATCTTCGGTCACGTCTCTCCGTCGCTCATTGTCACGGGGCCGGCGACGCATGCCGGCGCTGATTGCAACTTACCGCTGTTTTCCTCCGGGGGGACGACCCCCGTACCCCCCGGCTGTCGTGTCGCGCGGGCCTGATCGCAAAAAACGCGATCGTATCAGGCCCGCGCGACACGACTAAGAGCTGCGTCGATGACCTTTTTAGTGGCAAGAACGCTGCGTCGGGCCGGGCCGTCGCGCCTCTGACGAGAGAACGCGTTAGGGCTGGCCCCTGTTCCACCGGGGTCAGCCCTAACGAGAAGTGCCTGGTCTTACGCCTGCTTCGTCTCCCAGAAGATCTTGGAGATTTCCTCGATCTTGGCCAGCAGCTGGTCGGCGACGGCCACGTCCACCGAACCCTTGGTGCCGCCGGCGCCCGCCAGCTTGGTGGCCTCGTTGAACAGCGTGTTCAGCTGCGGGTACTTCTCGAAGTGCGGCGCCTTAAAGTAGTCCGTCCACAGCACCCACAGGTGGTGCTTGACTAGCTCGGAGCGCTGCTCCTTGATGAAGATCGCGCGGGCGCGGAAGGCCGGGTCCTCGTTCGCGGCGTACTTCTCCGCGATTGCCTTCACGGACTGAGCCTCGATCATCGCCTGCGCGGGGTCGTAGACGCCACAGGGCAGGTCGCAGTGGGCGTGGGCGACGGACTTCGGCGCGAGCAGCCGGGTGAGCAGCCTCATCGGTTCCCTTTCTCCGTATTCTCCGTACCAGATCAGTAGGGTTTCACTTCCGACACTACTCTGCCCGCCTGGAGTTAAACGTGCACGCCCGCCTCAACCGCTGGCCGCTGCTCCGGGTCGCGGTCGAGGAGCGGTCCATGCTCCCCGCCCTGCACCCGGGCGACTGGCTGCTCGCCCGGCGTACCCGGCGCGTCCGGCCCGGCCAGGTAGTGCTCGCCTGGCACCCCCAGCGCCCCGGCTTCCTGTTGGTCAAGCGCGCGGCCTGGCGCGAGGCCGGGGGCGTGGTGGCTGGCCTCGGACAACCCGGCCGCCGGCGCGGTGGACAGCGCCCGCTTCGGCCCGGTGCCCGCGGAGAAGATCGTGGCGGTGGTGCTGCTCCGCTACTGGCCGCTGCGCCGCCGGCGATAACCGAAGAGCCCCGCCCGGGCAGGGCGGGGCTCTTCAGGTTCCTGTGCGGTCGTACCGTTCCGGGGACTAGATGAGGCGTCTCCGGCGGCACGTCAACTTCCGGGACTGCGCGTTGACCAGCTCGAGCATCTCCGTCCGGGGCAGCTTGGTGTACATCGCCCAGTAGTAGATGCCGAGGCTGAACGCCGCGAGGATCAGCAGGTCCCACCAGAGCGGGATGTTGCCGGTGTTGATCGGGCAGCGGCGCAGCCGCGACCGCCAGCGTACTGGCCCTGCCACGAGATGATGCCCATGCCGATCAGGTAGACCGGCAGCCAGCTCGCCGCCCGCCACGCCTTCGCGTCCAGCTTCGGCCGCTGCGGGTCGAACGCCATGCAGACGCCGATGATGCACGTAGCCGATGACCATGACGATGCCGAGCTTCCAGATGACCTCGAAGCCGGACCAGTAGATGATGAAGTTGGCGATGATGAACCCGAGCGGGGCCATGAACCACGCCCCGCCCAGCCGGTACGGGCGGGTAGCGTCCGGCACCTGGCCGCGGAACGCGCCCAGGGACAGCGGCGCGCCCGCGTACATGAGCACCGAGGCGGAGGTGACCAGGCCGACCAGCGAGTGCCAGCTCGGGAACGGCAGCAGGAAGACGAGGCCGCCGACGAACGAGAGGATCAGGCCGACCCACGGCACGCCGCGGCTGTCGGTCTTGGTGAGGATCGGCGGGAAGTAGCGGTTGCGGCCGAGGCCGTAACCAACCCGGGAACCGGAGGTCTGGTAGATCAGGCCGGTGCCGAACGGGGAGATGATCGCGTCGAGCCGGAGGACGAACGCCAGCCAGGACGAGGCCGACGACCCCGGCCAGGCCGGCGAACGGACCGGAGGTGATGGTCGAGATGTTCGCGTTGCAGGTGCCGGTGGCCGGGCAGATCAGGCCGGTCCAGCCGTGGCTGAGGTCAGGATGGACGGGTCCATCGCGCCGATGAACACGATCTGCAGCAGGATGTAGATGGCCGTGCCGATGGCGACCGCGGTGATGATCGCCCGCGGCAGGTTCTTCTGCGCGTTCTTGATCTCGCCGGCGAGCTGGTCGGCCTGCTCGAAGCCGAGGTAGGAGAACACGACGCCGGCGCCGACGACCGCGCGACAGCACGCCCTTGATGCCGGTCGGCATGAACCCGCCGGACGCCGAGGACGAGCCGAAGTTGCCGCCGTGGAACTTGAACAGCAGCACGATGATCGTGAGCACCGGGATGGCGATCTTCCACCACATGATCGTGCTGTTCGTGTGCGCGAGCAGCCGGATGCCCAGGAAGTTCAGCGCGGTGAAGATGACCATCAAGATGATGCACATCACGAAGCCGGTGCTTGTGACGTTGCCCGTGGTCGTGTTGTAGAGGCTGCTCCACCAGTGCTCGCCGTACTGCATGACCGCGAAGCACTCGATCGGCGCGACGGTCACGGCCTGCAGCCAGGAGAAGAAGCCGAAGGACGTGCCCGCCACGGCGCCGAACGCGAAGTGGGGGAACCGCGCGGTTCCGCCTGACACCGGGTACATCGCGCCGAGCTCGGCGTGGATCAGCGCCGAGGACGACGACCGCGACGCCGCCGATGACCCAGGCGATGATCGCCGCCGGGCCAGCGGCCTGCGCGGCGTAGAGCGCGCCAAACAGCCAGCCCGAGCCGATGATCGAGCTCTCCGACGCCCAGGTGGCGCCGATGAACCCCATCTCGCGCTTTAGGCCAACGTCCGCCGGCGAACTAACAGCCGCGGAGCCAGTTTCAGTTGCCATGATCGATAGCTCTTTTCTCTTCTCGATCGTGCCCCGAAGGGCATGCTCAATGCCCCGCGGGTCCCGCCAGAGCGACTGAGCTTTCAGTTGTGCAGAGTGAAGAACATCGTAGAGATGATCTATAGCTATGAGAAGTCTTGCTGCGGATTCGGTTCTATAACGCAGGTCATGGGCCTAGGCCAGGTTTGGGCCGAAGCAATCACACATGTGCGACGTCACGCGCCCGTGTCTACTGAATTACCTGAGGGTTTCAAGTCGGGGAGGTTTATCGGCCCCGCCTGCCGGGCATCAGTAGGTGCAAAGGGCTTGTGAAAGCATTCACGAGCAGGCGATTGGCCCTGCGGGGAAAGGTATTCGGGAATTTCCGCCTAAACGTCCGATTCTTCGCTGCGCTTGCGGGCCCGGTAGGCGATGACGTTCGCCCGGCTCGCGCACCGGTCCGAGCAGTACCGCCGGGTGCGGTTGGCCGACGTGTCGACGAACACGCCGGAGCACGGCGCCGCCTGGCACACCCCGAACCGCTCAAGGCCAAGCTCGGTCAGCCGGACCGCGAGGCCCATCGCCGCCCCCGCGGCGTACTTGTCGGACATCGAGCCGCTCTCGGTGTAGTGCACGTGCCAGGGCTGGCCGTCGTGGCCGGACAGCTGGGGATGGACCGGGTACTGGATGAGGAGCTCGTTCAGCCGGTCAGCCGCGTCCGCGCCGTTCCCCTGCGAGCAGGCCACGAAGAACCCGCGGAACTCGTCCCTGAGCATGCGGAGCGCGTCGAGGTCGGCGCGCGTGATGCCGTGGTTCAGGTGCTCGCGGTCGGCCACCAGGGCACGCAGCCCGTCCGTGGACGTGAGCAGGTCGCCGCCCTCGTGCCCGAGGCTGGCGGTGTTCACGAGCCGGACGGCGAGTTCAGCATAAGATGACAGGTCCACGCGCGAATCCCCGCTGTGGTGGTAAGACTTCTGTAATAGGCTGGTGCCGTTCATGAGTATTACAGAACGGCGCTGACAGCGCTAGCAGCAAGTCGCTCATGGCACACTGAACCAACGGGCAACCCCCGTACCTGGTGTGATCACCGTCCGCGCGACCGGTAGGCGGCTCTACCCCGCCACCGCAGCCAGCGGGACGGCCGACCCGTCACCTGCAGTACTGAACCTTGGGGGTTAATCGTGGCCGACGAGGCTACTCTTTCCCGTTCCCCGACCGCCCTGGACGATGACCCGGTGTTCGCGATGCACCGGGGCGGCAAGATCGACGTCAATCCGAGCGTGGACGTGCCCGACCGGGCGGCGCTCGCCATGGCCTATACGCCGGGCGTGGCCCGGGTCTGCAGCGCGATCGCCGACGAGCCGGAGCTCGCGGGCGACTACACCTGGGTCGGCAACACCGTCGCCGTGGTCAGCGACGGCACCGCCGTGCTCGGCCTCGGCGACATCGGGCCCGCCGCCGCGATGCCCGTCATGGAGGGCAAGGCGCTGCTGTTCAAGAAGTTCGCCGGCATCAACGCGGTGCCCGTCTGCATCGACGTCACGGGCGTCGACGACGTGGTCCGCGTGGTCGCGGCGCTCGCACCGAGCTTCGGCGGCATCAACCTGGAGGACATCTCGGCGCCGCGCTGCTTCGAGATCGAGGACCGGCTCCGCGCCATGCTCGACATCCCGGTCATGCACGACGACCAGCACGGGACCGCGATCGTGGCGCTCGCGGCGCTGCGCGGCGCGGCCCGCGTGGTCGGCAAGGAACTGCCCGCGATGCGGGCGGTGGTCTGCGGTGCCGGCGCCTCGGGCATCGCGGTGTCGAAGATCCTGCTCGCGGCCGGCGTCGGCGAGGTCGGCGTCTCCGACAGCAAGGGCATGATCTATCACGGCCGCGACGGCCTGAACCCGGTCAAGGCGGCGCTCGCGGCCCGGACCAACGCCTCGGGGCACGTCGGCTCGGTGGAGTCGGCGCTGCGCGGCGCGGACGTGTTCATCGGGCTGTCGGGCAGCGTCCTCCCCGAGGAGGCGCTGAGCCGGATGGCGCCGGGCGCGATCGCGTTCCTGCTGTCGAACCCGGAGCCGGAGGTCCACCCGGACGTCGCCCGCAGGCACGTGGCCGTGGTGGCGACGGGCCGCAGCGACTTCCCGAACCAGATCAACAACTCGCTGGCGTTCCCCGGCGTCTTCCGTGCCGCCCTCGACGTCCGGGCGACCGACGATCACCGAGAACATGAAGCTGGCCGCCGCCGACGCGCTCGCCGGCCTGGTGGGCGAGGACGCGGCACCGGACTACGTCATCCCGAGCCAGTTCGACGAGCGGGTGGCCCCGGCCGTCGCCGCCGCGGTCGCGGCCCAGGCCCGGCTGGACGGTGTGGCCCGCCGCTAGTTCGCCCGCCCCATCGTGGTGGCCGCCTGCCCTTCCTGGCCGGCGGCCACCCCGGTAGGGTCATGATCATGTTTGCCGTCTACGCCGCGCGTATCGATGCCGAGAATCCGCTGAGCGGCCTGGAGACGGGGGAGCGGCCGGATCCCGAGCCGTCGGCTGGCTGGGCCACCGTCACGGTCAAGGCGACGGCGCTGAATCACCACGACGTCTGGTCGCTGCGGGGCGTGGGGCTCGCCGCCGACCGGCTGCCGATGATCCTGGGCTGCGACGCCGCCGGGATCGACGACGACGGCAACGAGGTCGTGGTGCACGGCGTGATCGGCGACGCCAACGCGGGCGGCGGTGACGAGACCCTCGACCCGCGGCGCTCCCTGCTCTCCGAGCGGTACCAGGGCACGTTCGCGGAGAAGGTCATGGTGCCGAAGGCGAACCTGATCCCCAAGCCAGCGGCGCTGTCCTTCGAGGAGGCGGCCTGCCTGCCCACCGCGTACCTGACGGCCTACAAGATGCTGTTCGACAAGTCGGGCGCGCAGCCAGGCTCGACGATCCTCGTGCAGGGCGCGGGCGGCGGCGTCGCCACGGCGCTGATCCTCCTTGGCCGGGCGGCGGGCTACCGGATGTGGGTGACGAGCCGCACCGAGGCCAAGCGCGACGCGGCGGTCAAGCTCGGCGCCGACCAGGCCTTCCCGACCGGCGCGCGGCTGCCGGAGCGCGTCGACGTCGTCATGGAGACGGTCGGCCAGGCGACCTGGTCTCACTCGGTCCGCTCGCTCAAGCCCGGCGGCCGGATCGTCATCTCCGGCGCGACCAGCGGCGACATCCCCCCGGCCGAGCTTACGAGGATCTTCTTCACGCAGCTATCGGTGGTCGGTTCCACGATGGGTACCCGCGACCAGCTCGGCCGCCTGCTGCGGTTCTGCGAGCAGACCGGCACCCGTCCGCTGATCGACCGGGTGATCCCGCTCGCCGAGGCCAGGGACGGCTTCGCGGCGATGATCGACGGGACGCAGACCGGCAAGATCGTCTTCGTTCCGTAGCACTCCCTGAGCGAGTCCCTCTCGGTTTTTCCTGCATAGTTCGCGGCAGGCCCGGGGCATGGGTACGGTCGATTAGGTGACGAGCGAGACAACGGCACCAGTTCCAGCTAACCCGTCGGACTCATCGGACGAGCCGGACGTCGCGCCCGGCGGGTCGGCCCCGCCGACCGCGCCGATGCCGGCGCAGCCGGAAGACCGGGGCGAGCAGGCCACGCAGGGGATGCCCCGGCTGCCTCCGCCGCCGCCTCGCTGTGCCTGAGCCCGCCGCGCCGGAGCCCGCCGCGCCTGAGCCCGCCGCGCAGCGCCCGCCGCGTCGGAGCCCGTGGCGTCGGAGCCCGCCGCCCAGCGGCCCCACTCGCACCGGCGGACCGGCGCAGCACCGTCTATCACACGAGCGCGGTGTACGGGGGCAAGCAGGAGCCGAAGCCGGCAAGGCGGCGCACGTCGCCGTCACGGCTGACCGCCGGGGCGCTCGCCGTGCTGCTGGTGGCGCTCGTGCTCGTGCTGACGGTCTTCAAGTCGAGCAACCCGCCGCCCGCGCACGGCATCATCCCGACCGGGAACTCGCCGCAGCAGGACGGAGAGCAGGTCGCCGCGGCGTTCCTCACCGCGTGGCAGCAGGGTGACCTCGCGAAGGCGGCGAACTACACCGACCAGCCACCGCCGCGTCGGCGGCGCTCGCGGCCTACGCGAAGGACCTGAACCTGAAGAAGTTCGCCGCCTCGCCCGGCGCCGTCGCCGGCCGCGACCGGGTCGACGGCCGCGAAGCCCCAGGGAGAGCGTCACGTTCGCGGTCAGCGCCTCGGTCGCGGCGGGCAGCGGCACGTCGGCGGTGCGCGGCAAGTGGGCGTACCATTCCTCGCTCGTGGCCTACCAGCAGCCGAACTCGTCCGTCTGGTTCGTCGCCTGGCAGCCCGACGTGGTCGCGCCCAACCTGACCGCGGCCACGCACCTGGCGGCCGTCCAGGTCCCGCCGACGGTCAGCATGGTCACCGACGCCAGCGGCGAGAACCTCACCCGTTACGGCGACCCCGGCCTGAGCACCATCGCCGGCCTGCTGAAGGCGCAGGCGCCGACCAACGAGGGGGCCAACGCCGGCCTTGACGTGGCAGATCGAGGACAAGTCGGGCACCCCGGTCGCGAACAGCCAGGCGCCGATCGTCGCGCCGGGCAACTACCCGACGCTCTCCACCACGATCGACGCGAAGGCCGAGACCGCCGCGCGCAGCGCGGTCGGCGCGCACAAGGGCAGCGCGATGGTCGCGATCCAGCCGTCGACCGGCCAGATCCTCGCGATCGCCAACAACGCCCAGGACAACGACTTCGCGCTGACCGCGGCGGTCGCCCCCGGCTCCACGATGAAGATCATCACGTCCACGGCGCTGTTCAACGCCGGGCTGGCCACGGCGAACACCGGGGTCGCCTGCCCCTCGACGTTCACCGTGCAGGGCATCACCTACCACAACGACCAGGGCGAGTCCGAGCCCGCGGGGACGCCGCTGTCCTACGACTTCGCGCAGTCGTGCAACAACGCGTTCAGCCCAGTGGTGGCCGCACCTGTCCGGCAAGCTCGCGAGCACCGCGAAGGACGTACTACGGCCTCGACCAGAGCTGGAACATCGGCATCGGGAACCTGTCCGCCTCGTACTTCAACGCCCCGGCCAGCGCGTCCGGGTCCGAACTCGCCCAGGAAGCGTTCGGCGAGGGACAGCTCGTCGCCTCGCCGATCGCGATGGCCTCGGTGGCGGCGACGGTGGACACCGGGACCTTCAAGCAGCCGATCCTCACCGCGAAGGCCAAGCAGGTGACCGCGACGCCACTGCCCGCCGCCACGGACGCGGGCCTCAAGGAGATGATGCGCGACGTGGTCACCCAGGGAACGGCGGCCGGGCTCGGCTTCGGCTCCACCGTCTACGCCAAGACCGGCACCGCCGACATCCAGGGCCAGGAACAGCCCAACAGCTGGCTGGTCGCGTTCGACCCGACGAAGGACATCGCGGTCGCGTGCCTGGTCGTCAACGCCGGCTACGGCGCCCAGTTCGCCGGCCCGGAGGTCGCCTCGTTCCTGAACAGCCTTTAAGTCAGGAACTCACTCCGGCTTGTCATCCGAAGGAGCAGCAGGAGGCTCATCCTGAGCCGACTCATCGGGGTGAGGCGAGTCGTGGTGGATGTCGAAGACTTCCTCGCGGATCCGGTCCAGCGTGTCGGCGAGGATGTCGCGCAGGGTCGGGATAACGTCAGTGCCGAGGATCGTGCCGGAGTCCCAGGCGACCGAGCGGAGGTCGGTGACGAAGTCGCGGGCCAGGCGCTCGAAGTCGCGGAGCGCGCCGAGGTCATGCTGGCCCGGCCAGCCCGCGCGGCCCGGGCGGCCTGCCCACTCGCTCCAGCGGCTCCATTCGCCCCAGTTGCCCCAGCCGCCCCACTGGTCCTTCGTGTCGTCGCGGAGGCGTCCGGCCTCTTCCTTTAGCCGGTGGGCGTGCGCGAACGCCTCGTCGCGCGCCTGGCGGGCCTGCTCACGCGCTTGCTCGCGGGCCTGGCGGGCCCGCTCGCGCGCGGCGTCGGCCGCCTCCCTGGCGCTCTCCCTGGCCGTGCGGGCCTGCTCGCGAGCCTGATCGCGAGCGGGCCCGCGAGCCTGGTCCCGAGCGTCCCGCTCCGCGCCCCGCATCTCCCTGGCGGCCCTGGTCAGCTCCTCGCGAAGGCTGCGCACGGTGTCCCTGACGTCCTCGCGGACCTCGCGGACGATGTCGCTGACCGACGCGGAAAGCTCTTCCTCGAGCTCGTCGAGCTCGTCGCCGCGGCTGCGGAGTTCCTCGCGGCCCGCCTCGGTGATCCGGTAAACCTTCCGCCCGTTCTCCTCGTCGTGCGTGACCAGGCCCTCTTCCTCGAGGCGAGCCAGCCTCGGGTAGATGGTGCCGGGCGAGGGGGCGTAGACGCCCATGAAGCGATCGCGCAGTAGCCTGATCACCTCGTAGCCGTGCCGTGGCTCTTCATCGAGCAGGCGCAGCAGGTACAGCCGAAGGCGTCCATGGCGGAAAACCGGGGTCATTGGGTCTTGCTCTCCATCCCTACCGGCGCACGTCGCAATAGCGTGACCGCACCGGACATGGTGGTGACGGACACGTGTCCGGTACCTGCGCCAACGTTACCGCTTACGGTATGTGAGGCAGGAGCCTTGACGGTCCGCAGTGTTTCGAATTCTGTCCTGACGGCGCCCGACGTGGACCGCAGCGACACCTGCGCGTCGCTGTCCGCCGGGAGCCGCAGCGTCACCTCGCCGGACATCGTGCTCACGTGCACGCTGCCGCCCTCGTCCAGCGAGACGTCGGCGGTAACCTGCCCGCTTATCGTGTCCACGGACAGGGAGCCCACGGAGCCGCCGGCCAGCGTGAGCCCGCCGGACATGGACTTGAAGCGGATCTCCCCGTCGATGTCGCAGGCGGCCACCTCGCCGGACATCGTCTCCGCGGAGACGTCGCCGGTGACGCCGTCGAGCGTGATGTCGCCGGACATGCCCTTCACCGCGGCGCCCGCGCGCAGCCCGGCCACCACCGCCGAAGCGCTGAGCACGCCGAGCTGGATCCGGCAGTCGGCGGGGACGATGATGGTGACCACGGCCCTGTCCTTGCGCGGCTTCAGGAACCCGAGCAGTCCTTCCCAGGACAGCGACTCGTAGCTGACGGTCAGGACGCCGTCGAGGTGGCTCACCCGGAGCGGCCGTCCGGACAGCTCGCTCACCGCGAGCGAGGGGCTGTCGTCGGACGCGAGCACGGCCACGGTGCCGCCGACGAGGCGCACGTTCAGTTCGGTGACGCTCATCGAATTCGAGCGCCGTGGGCGCGTCGACGGTCCAGTGGTCATCGCGGTCCTCCTAGGCGACACATCGGTTAGGTACACACCACGATATATCGTGTCGTGGCAAAGTCAAGATGTATCGCGTCTACGGGAACGTTCCCCGGGTTGCCTGCCCCGAGCGGAGACGGGCAACCCGGAGCGCGAAGACACGCACCCGTTCGGATTAATCTCGTCGCTTTTACTCTTCCTCGTCTGCGTCCGAGTCGCCGTCGGAGTCCAGCCGCGCCAGCCACGACGCGAGCCGGTCCACCGCCGTCTCGAACTCCGGGTTCAGGTCGACGAAATCGCGCAGTCGCTCCGCGAGCCAGGACACGCTGACCTGCTCATCGCCGCGACGGTCATCGAGTTCCTCGATCCCGGCGTCGGTGAAGTACATCGCTAGCCCTCCGCTGGGATGGCCGTCTCGATCAGTTCACGGTGCGTCGCCGCGTGCACCTTCGCCGAGCCGAAGGCCGGGGCCGAGCTCGCGGGCAGCGCGACCAGCCGCGGCAGGCGGCCGATGAGCTGCGGCAGCCGGAGCGCCATCCGCGGCCACGCGCCCTGGTTCTCCGGCTCCTCCTGCGCCCACACGACCTCGACGTCGGCCGGGTAGCGCGACAGCTCGGCCTGCAGTTCCTGCGCCGGGATCGGGTAAAGCCGCTCGACCCGGACGATCGCGGTGTCCGTGATGCCGGCCTTGGCGCGGTGCTCGGCGAGGTCGTAGTAGATCTTGCCGGTGCAGAGCACCACCCGCCGGACCTTGCCCGCGTCGAACCCGGCCGGCTCGCCGATCAGCGGCTGGAAGGACCCGTGGGTGAAGTCCACCGTCGGCGACGTGGCCGCCTTGAGCCGCAGCAGCGACTTCGGGGTGAAGACGACCAGCGGCTTGTGCCGGCCGCTGAGCGCCTGCCAGCGCAGCAGGTGGAAGTAGTTCGCCGGCGTGGTGGGCAGCGCGACCGTCATGTTGTCTTGCGCGCACAAGCGACAGGAACCGCTCGATCCTGGCGGAGGAGTGGTCGGGGCCCTGGCCCTCGTAGCCGTGCGGGAGCAGCAGGACGACGCTGGACGTCTGGCCCCACTTCTGCTCGCCGGAGCTGATGAACTCGTCGATGATGGTCTGCGCGCCGTTCATGAAGTCGCCGAACTGCGCTTCCCACATCACCAGCGCGTCCGGGCGCGCGACCGAGTAGCCGTACTCGAAGCCCATCGCGGCGAACTCGGAAAGCAGCGAGTCGTAGACCATGAACCGCGCCTTGCCGTTGTCGAGCCTCTTGAGCGGCGTGTACTCGGAGCCGTTGGTCCGGTCGACGAGCACCGAGTGCCGCTGGCCGAAGGTGCCGCGGCGGGAGTCCTGGCCGACCAGGCGGACCGGATGACCGTCCTGCAGGACCGCGCCGAAGGCGAGCAGCTCGCCGGTCGCCCAGTCGATGGTGTCCTCGTTGACGCTCGTGGCGCGCCGGTCAAGCTGCGGCTTGAGCCGCGGGTGCACGGTGAACGAGTCGGGAATGGACACCTGGGTGTCGATGATCTGCTTCACCGCGTCCAGCGTGATCGCGGTGGGCACGGCCGCGTGGTCGACCGGGCGGTCGCCGATCTCGCGCGGCATGACCGTGCCTGGCTGCGGCGGGAGCTCCGCCGCCTCCCTGGTCTCGGTGAACGCGCGCTCCAGCTGCTGCTGGTAGTCCCGCAGCGCCGCCTCGGCCTCCTCCATCGTGAGGTCGCCGCGGGCGATCAGCGACTCGGTGTAGAGCTTGCGCACCGAGCGCCGCGCCTCGATCAGGTCGTACATCAGCGGCTGGGTGAAGCTGGGGTTGTCGCCCTCGTTGTGCCCGCGGCGGCGGTAGCAGACCATGTCGATCACGACGTCCTTGCGGAACGTCTCGCGGTAGGCGAACGACAGCCGGCCCACCCGGGCGACGGCCTCCGGGTCGTCGCCGTTCACGTGGAAGATCGGCGCCTGGATCATCCGCGCCACGTCGGTGGCGTACACGCTCGAGCGCGACTCCATCGGCGAAGTGGTGAAGCCGACCTGGTTGTTCACCACGATGTGGATGGTGCCGCCGGTGCGGTAGCCGCGCAGCTGCGACAGGTTCAGCGTCTCGGCCACGACGCCCTGGCCGGCGAAGGCCGCGTCACCGTGGATGAGCACGGGCAGCACGGTGAAGCCGTCCTGCGACTTGTCGAGGACGTCCTGCTTGGCGCGGACGACGCCCTCGGCCACCGGGTCGACGCACTCCAGGTGGCTGGGGTTGGCGACCAGGGAGGCCTCGATCTGCCTGCCGGTCGCGGCGGTGAACGTGCCGTGCGCGCCCAGGTGGTACTTCACGTCGCCGGAGCCCTGGGTGGACTTCGGGTCGAGGTTGCCCTCGAACTCCTTGAAGATCTGCCCGTAGGACTTGCCGATGATGTTGGCGAGCACGTTGAGCCGGCCGCGGTGCGCCATGCCGACCACGGCCTCGTCGAGCCCGTGCGTCGGCGGCCTCGCTGAGGACCACGTCGAGCAGCGGGATCAGCGCCTCGCCGCCCTCGAGCGAGAAGCGCTTCTGGCCGACGTACTTGGTCTGCAGGAACGTCTCGAACGCCTCGGCCACGTTGAGCTTGGACAGGATGCGGACCTGCTCGTCGTGGCTCGCCCGGGCCGGCGGGACCTCGATGCGCGCCTGGATCCACTTGCGCTCTTCCGGGTCCTGGATGTGCATGTACTCGATGCCGACCGTGCGGCAGTAGGAGTCGCGCAGCACGCCGAGGATCTCGCGCAGCCGCATGATCGGCTTGCCGCCGAACCCGCCGGTCGCGAACTCGCGCTCCAGGTCCCACAGCGTCAGGCCGTGCTGGATGATGTCCAGGTCCGCGTGCTTGCGCTGGACGGTCTCGATCGGGTTGGTGTCGGCCATCAGGTGGCCGCGGACCCGGTAGGCGTGGATCAGCTCCTGGACGCGGGCCGAGCGCGCGACGTCGTCCTCGTGCCCGTACGGGAAGTCCTTGACCCAGCGCACCGGCTCGTAGGGGATGCGCAGGCTCTCGAAGACGTCGTCGTAGAAGCCGTTCTCGCCGAGCAGCAGCTGGTGCACGACCCGCAGGAAGTCGCCGGACTGCGCGCCCTGGATGATCCGGTGATCGTAGGTGGAAGTCAGCGTCACCGTCTTGCTGATCGCCAGCCTGGCCATGGTCTCCTCGCTCGCGCCCTGGTAGGCGGCGGGGTACTCCATGGCGCCGACGCCGATGATCGCGCCCTGGCCGGGCATGAGGCGCGGCACGGAGTGCTCGGTGCCGATCGTGCCCGGGTTGGTGAGGGAGATCGTGGTGCCCTGGAAGTCGGCGACCGTCAGCTTGCCGTTGCGCGCCTTGCGGATCACGTCCTCGTACGCCGTCCAGAACTGGCGGAAGTCCATCTCCTCGGCGCCCTTGATGTTGGGCACGAGCAGCTGGCGGCTGCCGTCCTTGGCCTTGAGGTCGATGGCCAGGCCGAGGTTCACGTGGTGCGGCATGGCGAGGACCGGCTTGCCGTCCTCCTCGGCGTAGGAGGCGTTCATCTCGGGGAGCGCCTTGACCGCCTGGACGAGCGCGTAGCCGATCAGGTGGGTGAAGGAGATCTTCCCGCCCCGGCCGCGCTGCAGGTGGTTGTTGATGACGATCCGGTTGTCGATGAGCAGCTTGGCGGGCACGGCGCGGACGCTGGTGGCGGTGGGCACGCTGAGGCTGGCCGCCATGTTCTGCGCGGTGCGGGCGGCGGCGCCGCGGAGCCGGTTCACGTCGGCGTCGGCCGGCGGCGCGGTGACCGGCGGCTGGCTGCCGCTGGCTGGCCTGGCCGGGCGGCGCCGGCTTCGCGGGCTGCCTGGCGGCGCCGCGCTGGCGGCGGGCGGCGGGCGGCGCCGCGGTCAGCACGGGCTGCGGCCCGGTGCCGTTCACGCCGCGGACCGGCCGGTAGTCGGCGAAGAACGACCACCATGCCTTGTCGACCGAACCGGGATCGTCGAGGTATCGCTCGTACAGCTCGTCGACCAGCCACTCGTTGGGGCCGAAGTCGGCGCTAGCCGGAGCGGCGCCCGGCTCGGCCGAATCAGCGGGCTGAGCCGGTGACGAAGGGTGTGCTGAGGGCGCGCTGAGATCTGCGGCAGCGAGCGGCGACTCAGAAGACACGGCGGACATCGCCTTCTTCCGAAAAAATAGATGTGATAACTGACTCCCGCTTCTTAGGTTACCGCCCGGTTGCGTGGACAGGGGTGTGGATGGTACCCCCATGGCGTAGGCGGCCCGTGTGGCATGAATCACGCCCGCCGTGCCCTGCACGCATTGCGTTCGCGGTCGGCGAGGGTCAGCGGGAACCCGCCTCGCGCCGCGCACGCACCCCGCACCGTAGCGCGCGCTGGCCGGCTACCGGGCTCATTTCTTGGTTATGGCGCTAATCGACGGATTGGCCTGCTGATTGGGTCGCGATCGGTCGCCGACCGCGTTTCGCCGCCTTTCGCGGGACAGGGCGCTACGCTCGGAGTGAATGAACAGAGGCGAGGTTCCAGGCTACGAGTTCGAGGTGCCGCGCGGCCCGCGTCATGCGAGCGGCCCACGGCACGAACTCGGTCATGACCCGCGGCGGCAGCTCCGCCGGGTCGAGCCGGAGCAGGCCCCTAGGTCTGAATTCGGGCGTGACCAGCTCCGCCAGTTCCGGGTCGAGCCGGAGCAGCCACCCAAGTCATCGGTGCGCGCCGCCAGCAGCGGCGTGCTCAGCGTCATGCGCAGGCGGAACTGGCTGATGGGCCTCGCGGTGCCGATCGTGGCCGCCGATCGTCGTTGGCATCGCCGTCGTGGTGATCACCGGCGGCGGGGGCAGCGGCGGCGACGCGCCGTCGGCGCTCGCCGCCGGCTTCCCGCCCGCCCGGCTCGCCGGGGCGAGCTTCACCGGGCCGCCGGGACCACGCGGGTGACCCTCACCGCGATCGGCGCCGCGGGCGCCACCGAGGTGGCGGCGGGCGGCGTGAACGGCGGACCGGCGCTCTGGTCCTCGCCCGACGGCGGCACCACCTGGACGCGCGCGGCGCTCGCCGGGCCGGCGGCGATGACCGGGGCGGGCACCGGCCAGCTGGCCGCGGTCGCCCACGGCAACGGCCGGCTGGCTGGCCGTCGGCACCACGCTCGCGGGGCACGGCGGCCGCGCTCGTGGCCTCCTCGCCCGACGCGCGCACGTGGACCGTGACCGGCGGCCTCGCGGGGAACGCGGTCGCGGCGGCGGTCGCGGCGGGCCCCGCCGGGTACGTGATCGTCGGCCACCAGACGGCCGGCGGCGCAAGCGCGGCCGCCGCCTGGTACGCGCCCGGCCTGACCGGGTGGCGCACCGCCACCGTCACCGCGCAAGGCAAGCAGGGGACGACGGGCGGCCAGACGATGAACGCGGTGACCGCGACGGCGCGCGGGTTCGTGGCCGTCGGCGCGGCGGACACCCTCCCGGCCGCCTGGCTCTCGGCCACCGGCCAGACGTGGCGGCAGGCTGCCGTGCCGCTGCCGGCCGGCGCCGCCCGCGCGGCGCTCGACTACGTGGCGGCGAACGGCAGCGCCGTGGTCGCGGCGGGCACCGAGTTCTCCGCCGCGGGCGCGAGCAGCCCGTTCGCCGAGGTCTCGGCCAACGCCGGCGCGACGTGGACGCAGGTCCAGCTGCCCGTGCCGGACATCGGACCGGGAACCGGCACCACGGTCACCGCGCTGACCGCCGCGGGCGGCGGGTTCACCGCGGCCGGCACCTACGTCACCCAGGCCGGGCCCGAGGTCGTGATCTGGACGCTGCCGGCGGGCACCCCGGTCACCGACGGCACCGCGTGGGCGGCCGCCACCCCGCAGGGCACGGGCCTGGCCAGCGCCAAGGCGGAAAACGCGATCACGGCGCTCGCCGCCGACGGCGCCACCCTGACCGGCGTCGGGTTCACCGCGGAGCTGACCGGGTCCGGCATGCCGGGCGCGCAGCAGCCGACGCTCTGGCAGTCACCGATCAGGAACTGAGCCCGGCCGTCGGCGGCCGACGTCACTGACTACGATGACGTAAGTGATCAACACCGTCTTTGTCACCGGCGCGAGCAGCGGCTTTGGCGCCGCGGTGGCCCGCAGGTTCGCCGCCGACGGCGCGCGCGTCGTCGCGGCCGCCCGCCGCGTGGACCGGGTGGAGGAACTCGCGTCCGAATTCGGCCCGCGGATCCTCCCGCTGGCGCTTGACGTCAGGGACCGGGCCGCCGTCGCCGCGGCCGTCGCGGGGCTTCCCGCGGAGTTCGCGGCCATCGACGTGCTCGTGAACAACGCGGGCCTCGCGCTCGGCCTGAACCCGGCCCAGGACGCCGACCTTGACGACTGGGACCAGATGATCGACACGAACTGCAAGGGCCTGGTCTACTGCACCCGCGCGATCCTGCCCGGCATGGTCGCCCGCGGGCGCGGCCACGTGATCAACCTCGGCTCGGTCGCGGGCACCTACCCGTACCCCGGCGGGAACGTGTACGGCGGCACCAAGGCGTTCGTCCACCAGTTCAGCCTGAACCTGCGCAGCGACCTGCACGGCACCGGGGTCCGGGTCACGTGCGTCGAGCCGGGGATGGCCGACACGGAGTTCTCCCTGGTCAGGTTCAGCGGCGACCAGGGCAAGGCGGACAACGTCTACGCGGGCATGCAGCCGATGACCGCCGACGACATCGCCGAGTCGATCCACTGGGCGGCCACCATGCCGCAGCACGTCAACGTGAACACGATCGAGCTGATGGCCACCGCGCAGTCGTTCGCCCCGTTCCAGGTCGCCCGCGACGCCTGAAACCCCGAAACCGATCATCCCGAACGACAGCGGCTTGCTCGCTACGCGCCCGTCTGAGCCATCACGCGGGCGGGCGCCCGCACTGTCCTACTTGTACTCAGGGAAGATGTCCGTCCGCCGGTTGGCCAGCGACGGCAGCGTCTTGCGGACGGTGTCCACCAGCGACATATCCGCGTTGACCACGACAACACCCGGCGACGGTCCCAGGTCGGCCCGCACCACGCCGAGCGGGTCGATCAGCATGGACCGACCGACCCCGGTCGGCGCGCGGGTCGGCTTCTCGTCCGGGTCGGGCACCTGCCCGACGGCGGCGATCCACACGGTGTTCTCGATCGCGCGGGCGCGCAGCAGCGTGACCCAGTGCTCCTCCTTGAACAGCCCCGCCTGCCACGCGGCGCTCACCGTGACCAGCGCGGCACCGCCAACGGCGAGGGCACGGGTCAGCTCCGGGAACCGGATGTCGTAGCAGATCTGCACCCCGACGGGCACGCCGGCCACCGGGGTCACCAGCACGGCGGACCCCGGCGCCACCAGGAATCGGACTCACGCTGCGTGAACGCGTCGAACAGGTGCAGCTTCCGGTAGGAGGCGACAAGGGCGCCGCCGCCGTCGATCACCACGGCGGTGTTGTAGACCCGTCCGTCGGGCGCCGGCTCGAACACCCCCGCGACCAGCGCGACGCCCGTCTCCTTGGCCGCCGCGGCCAGGCCCGAGCAGAACGGCCCGTCCAGCGGCTCCGCCGCCGCCCGCAGGTCGGTTCCGAAGCGGGTCATCGTCGCCTCGGGGAACACCGCGAGGTCCGCGCGGCCTGCCGCGGCCTCGTCGAGTGCGAGCCGCACCCGCCGCAGGTTGACGTCGGGGTCGCGAGCTGACCGGGATCTGGCACAGGGCGATACGCATGCCGCCACGATAACCGGGCCCGCCGCGATGGTCCTGAGCGCTGATCTCATGGAGTCGTGACCCGACCGCTGCTCAACCGCCGTCTCGACGGCCTCGGCAACTCCATCTTCGGCGTGATGTCCGCCCGTGCCGTCGCCACCAACTCGGTCAACCTCGGCCAGGGCTTCCCCGACGTCGACGGCCCGCCCGGCATCGCCAAGGCCGCCGCCGACGCGGTCCTGGCGGGCAAGGGCAACCAGTACCCGCCCGCCACCGGCATCCCCGAGCTGCGAAGCGCCGTCGCCCGCCATCAGGAGCGGTTCTACGGCCTGCGCTACGACCCGGACACCGAGGTGCTGATCACCGCCGGCGCCACCGAGGCCATCGCCGCCGCCCTGCTCGCCCTGCTCGAACCCGGCGACGAGGTGATCGCGTTCGAGCCGTACTACGACTCCTACGTCGCCAACATCGCGATGGCCGGCGGGACGCGCGTGCCGCTCACCCTCACCGCCCCCGACTTCCGCCCCGACCTGGCCAAGCTGGAGTCACTGATCACCGGCAAGACCAGGCTGCTCATGCTCAACAGCCCGCACAACCCCACCGGCATGGTGCTCACCCGCGCGGAGACCGAGGCGATCGCGCGGATCGCCATCGACCACGACCTCCTCGTGATCACCGACGAGGCCTACGAGCACCTCACGTTCGGCCGCCAGCACATACCCGCTCGCCACCATCGACGGCATGCGCGGCCGCGTCGTCTCGATCGGCTCGGCGGGCAAGACGTTCTCGTTCACCGGGTGGAAGGTCGGCTGGGCCACCGCCACGCCCGGACCTCATCAACGCCGTCCGCACCACCAAGCAGTTCCTCACCTTCGTGAGCAGCGGCCCCTTCCAGTACGCCGTCGCCGAGGCACTCGACCTCCCCGACAGCTACTACACGGACATGGCCGCCGACCTCAAGGCCAAGCGCGACCTCATGGCCGCGGGCCTGCGGGAGATCGGCTTCGGCGTCTACGAGCCCGATGGCACCTACTTCATCACCACCGACATCTCGCCGCTCGGCGAGCGGGACGCGATGGAGTTCTGCCGCGGCCTGCCCGACCGGGCCGGCGTGGTGGCGATCCCGAGCGCCGTCTTCTACGACGACCACCCGGAAGAGGGCCGCACCATGGTCCGCTTCGCGTTCTGCAAGCGCCCCGAGGTGCTCAAGGAGGCACTCAGCCGCCTCTCCGTCCTCGGCCGCGGAATGTAGGCCTAGGCCCATGGCGGCGGCCCGGCGTGGCAACCAGGATGGACGCCATGACGAGATACCACGGCGTCCCGCTGGCGAACCCGTCGCGGCAGTGGCTGACGCACTGGCCCGCCCTGCTGCTGCCACTGGTCCCGATCGCGCTGATCGGCTCGTACAACGGCACTGTCACGCTGTCGTTTGTCATCGTGGCGGCGGTCCTCGTTCTGCTCGCCCCGGCGGAGAGCGCGAAGCTCGCACCGTTCGCTGTGTTCGCCTACAGCGCCTACGGGCTGTACAAGCTGCATTCCCTGGTGATCTATGAGACGCAGAGCGTGCGTTACGGGCTGGTGACCGCGTCCCGCGCAGTAGCCCCGATACCAGGCGGGTTTCAACTCACCTCGCGCACGACCGGGTTCGGGCCGATGCTGGCCGAGATAGCGGTCTTCGCCGTCGTGGCTACGGTGGCGCTCGCGGTGAGCGGCGCGCCGGGCGGACCCGCGATCCGGCGCGCCATCGCGCAGCTGCGCGGCGGCGACGGGCAGCCGAAGACCGTGCCGCCGCTTGCGCTGCTGCCGGTGCTCGCCCTCGTGGCCGGGTTCTGGGTCATGACCTACCTGAACTGGTTGAGCAGCTGGGGGATGGACGTGTCGGCGCTGACGGTGGCGATCTTCGCCGCGGGCTGGGTCCTGGTGCGGTGGCAGCCGAAGACCGCCGCGACGCTGGTGGTCATCGGCCTCCTGTTCTTCGGCCTGCTCGGCATCTGGTGGGGCCTGCAATGGATCGTGACCGGCGGGCACGGGTTCCGGCCGGTGGGGATGCCGTCGTTCTACGGTGCGGTCTACGGTGCGGTGCTGGTTCAGGCCGGCACCTCGGAACTGCTCGCCGGCGTCCAGGGCGTCGCCCTTCTCGCTCTCGGTGCCCTGCTCGCTCCCCGACTCCTGCGGTGGGACGCGGACTCGGCGATGGCGGCGCGGGCGCAGGCGCTGACCCAGCGGGTGATCACGGCTGACCCAGACCCGCAGCGACGCCACGGAGGTGGCCGTCGCCGAGCTGCGCCGCATCGAGCGCGACCTGCACGACGGCGCCCAGGCCCGGCTCGTCGCGGTCGGCATGTCCCTGCGCGCGGCCGAGGAACTGATGCGCGCCAACCCGGAGGCCGCGCGCGCCCTGGTCGCCGAGGCGCGCGAGACGTCCTCGCGCGCCCTGGACGACCTGCGCGGCCTGGTGCGCGGCATCTACCCGCCGGTGCTCGCCGACCGGGGCCTCGCCGACGCGGTCCGCGCCCTGGCCCTGGACGCCCCGCTCGCCGTGGACACGGATATCACCCTCGAGGAGGAGCCGCCCATGCCGGTCGCGGCGGCCGTCTACTTCGCCATCGCGGAAGCCCTGACCAACGCGGTGCGGCACTCGGGGGCGGACGCGGTCGAGATCGGCATCGGTCACTCCGACGGCGTGCTCCGGGCGACGATCGTCGACGACGGCCAGGGAGGCGCCGACCCGTCGCGCGGCACGGGCCTGGCCGGCGTCGAGCGCCGCCTGGCCACCTTCGACGGCATCCTGGCGGTCACCAGCCCGCCAGGCGGCCCCACGATCGTCGTGATCGAGGTGCCCTGCGCGCTGCCGCCCGCTGGTCGCGCCGCTGCCGCGTTGTGCGACTCAGGCAGACGGACGCTCATCTGACCGTTGGAGTGTCTGATCTGACCGTTCGGAGCTGACGTCCGGAATGTCGGGCGCTGGCGCGCCACGACATTCCGGAAATTTCAACATATGGGCGTGCGATCGAGGGTGCTGTGCGCGTTGTTATCGGCGAGGATCTCTTCCTGCTGCGGGACGGGCTCGTCCGGCTGCTTGAGGCGCACGGGTTCGAGGTCGTCGCGGCGGTCGGCAGCGCTCCCGAACTGCTGCGGGCGCTGACCGAGCTGAAGCCCGACGTCGGCATCGTCGACGTCCGGCTCCCGCCGACGTTCACCGACGACGGCCTGCGCGTCGCGATCGAGGCGCGCCGGGCCTGCCCCGGGCTGCCGCTCCTGGTGCTGTCCCAGTACGTCGAGCAGTTGTACGCCCGCGAGCTGCTCGCGGACCAGGCCGGCGGCGTCGGCTACCTGCTCAAGGACCGGGTATTCAGCGACGCCGCGTTCGCCGACGCGGTCCGCGACGTCGCCGCGGGCGGCACCGTCCTCGACCCCGAGGTCGTCAGCCGGCTGATGACCAAGCGCGCGAGATCCGGCCCGCTCGCCGCGCTGACCCCCCGCGAGCGCGAGGTCCTCTCCCTGATGGCCGAGGGCCGCTCCAACGCCGCCATCGCCGCGAAGCTGTTCATCACCGAGAAGGCGGTGAGCAAGCACGCCGCCGGCATCTTCGCCAACCTGGGCCTGGCGCCGTCCGAGGACGACAACCGCCGCGTCCTCGCCGTCCTCGCCTACCTGAACTCCTAGCAAGAGCCCCATCACCCAGGACCTCGGGCGGGTCCGGGCGGCGCCCACTTAAACGCCGGCCCGGTCCCGTCCCCCCGACGCAGGACCGGGCAGAGCCGCGTGGCCCGCCCTCCCCTAAAAGCGCCAGGCCTCGCTATCCCTGCCGTCCCCATGTCCTGCATTGGTAAGAGGGGGCGACCCGCCGATGCCAACAACTTTTCTGCGGATTTTTCCGCAGATCTTCGCCGGGTTCTACGCCCCAGCCGCGACCGCCGCCGACCGCCGCCGATCGCCGTTGACTGTTCCGGCCATGTGGCCCGCACGACTAAAACGTGCTGGCCCGGGGCGCCACAAGGCCACTAGAGCTGCCCGTGAGTGCCACAAGGGCGGAGTATTCAAGCTCCGTGCGCCACAAGGCTGCAACAGCCATGACCCTGTGGGGCGCACAAGGACAGAACTTATTGGCCGTATGTGACCCCAGGCCATCGAGGCGATGGCCTGGGGCGCCCTGGCATCCGCGGGAGTGCCCCCGGGGCTAGGCAAAAGCTCGCGGTGGGAGCGACAGTTGGGTCCATGTCGGTCGCCTAAGCTGCTTGGTGTGCAGGAACGTGATGTGTGGGATGTCGCCGTGGTCGGGGCGGGGCCGGCGGGGCTGGCGGCCGCGAGCGCCGCGGCCGCCGCGGGGGCACGAACGATCGTGCTTGAGCGCGCCGAGCACCCGCGGTACAAGACCTGCGGCGGCGGCCTGATCGGCGCGTCTCGGGCCGCCGCGGGCGGCCTGATCGACGTCCCGGCGCGCGACGAGATCCGCCGGGCCACGGTCACGCTGCGCGGCGGACAGGAGTTCACCCGCGCGCACGCCGAGCCGCTGCTCGCGATGGTGGTGCGCGACGAGTTCGACGCGGCCCTGCTGAAGCGGGCCGAGGACAACGGGGCGCGGATCCGGCAACGGGTCCAGGTCCGCGCGATCGGCCAGGCCGACGGGCACGCGACGGCCAGGCTCGCGGACGGTACCGAGGTCACCGCGAAGGCGATCATCGGCGCCGACGGCTCGTCCGGCGTCACCGCGCGGCACGTCGGCGCGGAGTTCGGCCAGGTGGACCTCGGGCTCGAGCTGGAAATCGCCGTGCCGGACCGGATCGCGGGGCAGTGGGCGGGCCGGGTGCTGCTCGACTGGGGCAAGATCCCGGCCTCGTACGGCTGGGTCTTCCCTAAGGGCGACCGCCTCACGGTCGGCGTGATCGCCGCCCGCGGCCAGGGGGAGGCCACCAAGGCGTACCTCCGCGAGTTCGTCGACCGGCTCGGCCTGGGCGGCTACGAGGCGGTGCAGGACTCGGGCCACCTCACCCGCTGCCGCACGGACGGCTCACCGCTGCGCAAGGGCCGGGTGATCGTGGCGGGCGACGCCGCGGGCCTGCTTGACCCCTGGACGCGCGAGGGCATCAGCTTCGCCCTCCGTTCCGGTGCCCTGGCCGGCGAGCACGCCGCCAAGGGCGACCTTGACGGCTACGTCGCGGCGGTCAACGCCAGGCTGGTCCCCGACATGCGGGCGGGCCGGACCCTGCTCACGGCGTTCACCCGGCACGCCGGCACCTTCCACCGGGGCCTGAACAGCCCCAAGGGCTGGAGCGCCTTCGTGAAGATGTGCCGCAGCGAGGCCTCCCTGTCCGAACTGGTCGCCCGTCCCTCGGCCCGCGTTTCCCTCGCCCTGCTCAACCGCTTCTAGCGAAGCACGCGGCACCTATTCGGCGCCCGACGCGATCGCGACGTCGACCTCCTGCTTGCGCGCGGCGAACTCCGCGGCGTGCTCGCGCTCCAGGCGGTCCGCCGTGTCCTCGTCGTCGCGCATCAGCGCGTCGAGGCTGCTGTTGGCCGCGTCGATCACGCCGAGGTCGACGTAGGCCCGCTGCACCTTCGGCCCCCACAGGCCGATGTCTTTCACGCAGGGCACGATGCGGCTGAACAGGAGCTGGCGGAATGCCAGCTGGGTGGGGGAGCGGTCGGCGAACTCCACGCACTCCTCGACATCGAAGTCAAGGCGCTCGTACACCTCGCGCGCGACGAACCGGTCGCGCATCAGGTAGCAGCCTTCGACCACGAACTCCTCGCGGTCGGCGCGCTCCGCCGCGGTGAGCTCCGCGTAGTAGTCGCGCAGCGCCAGCCGGCCGAACGCCACGTGCCGCGCCTCGTCCTGCATGACGTACGCGAGCAGCTGCTTGACCAGGGGGTTGCCGGTGATGTCGCGGTGCACGCCGAAGGCGGCCAGCGCCAGCCCCTCGATCAGCACCTGCATGCCGAGGTAGGGCAGGTCCCAGCGGGAGTCGGACAGCGCGTCGGCGAGCAGCTGCGCCAGGTGGTCGTTCACCGGGTAGTACAGGCCGACCTTCTCCTTGATGAACCGGTTGAACAGCTCGACGTGCCGAGCCTCGTCCATGACCTGGGTGGCGGCGTAGAACTTGGAGTCCATGTCCGGCACCGACTCCACGATCCTGGCGGCCACCGTCAGCGCGCCCTGCTCGCCGTGCAGGAACTGGCTGAACAGCCACGACGACAGGTGCCGGCTCAGCTCGTCCCGCTCCGCCTGGTTCAGCTTCTCCCACTGGCGCGACCCGTAGATCGGCACGATCTCCTCGCCGGTCTCCATCACCCGCAGCGGGTTGACCGGCTGGTCCCAGTCGATCCGCTTGGTCGCGTCCCACTGCTTGTCCTTGCCGCGCTGGTACAGGTCGAGTAGCTGCTGCCGCCCGGAGTCGTACTCCCAGGAGAACCTGGCCGCCCCGGTCGCGGGCACGTCCCAGGTTTCCGTGGCGACCGGTGACGTGTACATGTCGTAGGTGCTCACGCGCGCCTCCTTCTGGGCCCTTTTCATCGTGACAGTAGCGATTTGTCGGATTATCCGGTCGGAAGGGCAGGATGAAAAGGTTCCCGTGCGGCGGCCCGCGCCGCCGCTTCTTATTACTAGCCAGTAACACCCCGCCGCGCAAGACTGTGCGGCCCCCCAGTCGCTGCCCGTGACCCGTTCCCCGGCCTGTTGATGGCCTGCCGGGAGAGCTGCGTTCGCTTGACAGGGAAATGGATAACCGCTATCTATTAGATAACCGTTAGGGAGGCCTCGTGCAGCAGGAAGTGATCCTCGCCATGCTGGCGAAGGAACCGACGCACGGCTACGAGCTGCGGGCCAGGCTTCGTCAGGCGCTCGGGCCGGTCGGCGAGGGGCTGAACGCGGGCCAGGTGTACGTGACGCTCGACCAGGCTGGAGAAGGCCGGGCTCGTCGTCTCGGAGACCACCCCAGGCGTCAGTGAGCGCCCGGACCGCAAGGTCTACGGATTGACTCCGGAAGGCCAGCAGCGGGTCGCCGCCTGGCTGGCCGAGGTGAGCTGGCCCAAGCCCGACCTGGCGGAGTTTCACCTCAAGCTGGTCGCCGCGTTCGCCGCCCGGCTCGCGGACCCGCTGGCCATCATCGACGCGCAGCGCCGGGAACTGCTCCGGCGGCTGCGCGACGCACAGCGGGCCGCCCTCGTCGAGCCGGATACCTCCGACGCGGCACTGCTGCTCGAGGGCATCGTGCTCCGGCTGCAGGCGGACCTGCGCTGGCTCGAAGCCTGCGAGCGGACCTGGATAACCCGGAGGAACACCCGATGACCCCCCTGCTGAGCGCCCGCGCGGTACGCAAGACCCATGGCCGCGGCGACGCGCTCGTCCGCGCGGTCGACGACGTGGACCTCGACGTCGCGGTCGGCGAGACCGTCGCGATCATGGGGCCGAGCGGCTGCGGCAAGTCCACCCTGCTCCACCTGCTCGGCGGGCTCGACCGGCCCGACTCCGGGCAGATCACCCTCGCGGGCAAGCAGGTCGACAAGCTTGGCGAGCGCGGTCTCGCCCGGATGCGCCGCGACGGGGTCGGCTTCGTCTTCCAGGCGTTCCACCTGATGGACGAGCTCACCGCCGTCGAGAACGTGGAGCTGCCGGCCCTGCTGGCCTGCCGCTCGCCGCGCGCCGCCCGCAGGCGCGCCCTCGAACTGCTC
Organism: uncultured Actinomycetota bacterium; assembly: GCA_963850115.1. GTDB lineage: Bacteria > Actinomycetota > Actinomycetes > Streptosporangiales > Streptosporangiaceae > Trebonia. Next base: position 339,421 of record CAWKKG010000007.1, on the reverse strand, counting down.
GACCGGACCGGCTTGGCGGACCGCGCCCGCTTCCTCCCGTCCGCGCTCTCCGGCGGCCAACGGCAGCGGGTCGCGGTCGCCCGCGCGCTGGCCAACGAGCCGCTCGATCGTGCTGGCCGACGAGCCGACGGGCAACCTGGACAGCGCCGCCACGCTGGAAGTCCTCCGGCTCTTTGATGAACTGCACTCGGCCGGCCAGACGCTGGTCGTCGTCACCCACGACTCGCGGATCGCCGCCACCGCCGACCGGCTGATCGCCATGCGGGACGGCGCGTTCGTCGACGAGACCAGGCTCACCGGCGGCACCAGCGGCAGCCTCGGCAGGCTCGCCGGACTGGAAGGCTGACCGATGGGCCGCCTCCTGCTCATCAGTCGCCTGGCCCTCCGCGACCTGCGGCACCGGCCTGTCGAGGCACTGCTCGTGCTGGTCGCTATCACGGCGGCGACCGCCACCCTGACGCTCGGGCTTGTGCTGCACGGGGTCGCGACCGTTCCCTCGTACGAGCAGACCCAGGCCGCGACGGCAGGTCCGGACGTGGTCGCGAACAACGTGTCCGCACCCGAACTGCCCGGCCTGCTTACCCAGGCGCGGAAGGCTGGCGCCGAGGCGATCGGCGGGCCATACCCGGTCGCCTCGGTCACCATGCGGGCGGACAGCTACACGGCTGGCGTGACCGCCGAGGGGCGTGATGCGGCGCCCGCGGCCGTCGACCAGCCGGCGCTGACCCAGGGAACCTGGGTCCGCGCCGGCGGAGTGGTGGTCGAGCGGAGCTTCGCGGCGGCCCTCGGCCTGCACGTGGGAGGCCAAGTCACCCTGGGCGGCAAGACCTTCCGGGTTACCGGGATCGCGGTCACCGCGGCGAGCCCGCCGTACCCGGAAACCGGCTTCATGCCGCACGACATAGGCAGCGATCCCGGCCTGGTCTGGCTAACCCGCGCCGACGCGGAGAGCCTCGCCACGTCCGCGGCTCCCCTGACCTACACAGTTGATGTGAAGCTGACGAACCCGGCCGCGACGGCGGTGCTCGCCGGACCGGGCGGGTTCACCGGGAACTGGACATCCTGGCAGGCGATCGCCGCCCAGGACGCCAAGGAGGTAGCCAACGAGCAACTGGTCCTCGACGTGGGCAGCTGGCTGCTTGGCCTGCTCGCGGTGGCCAGCGTCGCCGTCCTGGTCGGCGGTCGGCTGGCCGAGCGGACCCGGAGGGTGGGGCTGCTCAAGGCGGTCGGTGGCACGCCGGGACTCGTCGCGGTAGTGCTGCTCGCCGAATACCTGGTGCTGGCGATTGCCGCGGCAGCGGCCGGGCTAGCTGCCGGACGGCTCGCCGCGCCGATGCTTACCAGCTTCAGCTTCTTCGCCGGGCTGCGAGCCACGCCCGCCGAGCCGTCCGTCACGCTGACAACGGGCGCGCTCGTGCTGGCCGTTGCTCTCGCGCTCGCCGCGCTCGCGACTCTCGTGCCCGCGCTGCGCGCAGCGCGGACCAGTACGGTGCGTGCGCTGGCCGACGCGGCGCGGACGCCACGGCGCCACGCCCGCCTGACCGCGCTCTCGGCCAGGCTCCCCGTGCCGCTGCTGCTCGGCCTCCGGCTCGCCGCCCGGCGGCCGCGCCGAAGCTTGCTCAGCGGGGTCAGCGTGGCGATCACGGTCACCACCCTGATCACAGTGCTGATCTACCGCGCGAGCAACTCTTCGCCGCCGCCCAGTGCGGCAGCGGTAGCGGATGGGCCGTCAGCCGACCCGGTCAGCCAGGTGATGCTGGTCCTCACGGTCGCGCTCGTCATCCTGGCGGCCGTCAACGCTGTCTTCATCGCCTGGGCGACGGTGGTCGACACTAGGTACCCGGCCACCCTGGCCCGCGCGCTCGGCGCTACTCCGTACCAACTCCGAGCGGGCCTGTCCGCATCCCAGTTGCTTCCCGCGCTCCCGGGTGCCGTCATCGGCGTCCCGGCTGGCGTCGGGCCTCTACGCCGCCGTGAGCAACGGCGGAGCGGCGACCATGCCGTCGGCACTCTGGGTCGGGATCACAATAGTCGGCACCCTGCTGGCAATGACCCTGCTCACCGCCGTTCCGGCCCGCTTCGGCACGCATAGCTCAGTCGCCAAGACCCTGAGGACGGCTGACTGATGGTGCTGACCGCCATCCCGGCCAGCATGCTCGCGCGGCCGGCCCCCGCTGTGGTGCTCCAGACCGAATCGGCGTGATTCCCGGTCACGCGCTATGGTGCCGGAGTGGATGCTGAGCTGAGGCGGGCGGCGGAGGCCGCGACCGGGTTCATGCCCGAGGCGGAGGGCCTGGCCCTGTGCGAGACGGCGGAGGAGTACGCCGCGGCCGGACCGGTGCTCGAGGTGGGCAGCTACTGCGGGAAGTCCGCGATTTACCTGGCCGCCGGGGTGCGCGCGGCCCGCAAGCTCGGCATCAGGCAGCAGGTCGTCACCGTGGATCACCACCGGGGCTCGGAGGAGCACCAGCCCGGCTGGGAGTACCACGACCCCGCCATGGTCGACCCCGCGGCCGGCCGGATCGACACGCTGCCCCGGCTGCGGGCCACGCTGGCGGCGGCGGGGATCGAGGACGACGTGGTCGCGATCGTGGGCAAGTCCGCGGACGTGGCCAGGCTGTGGCGGACGCCGCTCGGCATGCTGTTCATCGACGGCGGGCACACCGACGCCGCCGCCACCTGGGACTACGAGGGCTGGGCCCCGTGGGTCGCGCTCGGCGGGGCGCTGGCCATCCACGACGTGTTCCCCGACCCGGCCGACGGCGGGCAGGCCCCGTTCAAGATCTACCAGCGCGCCCTGGCCTCCGGCGCCTTCACGGAGGTCCGCCAGGAGGGCTCCCTCCGCATCCTGGAACGCACCGCCTCCGGCATCGGCTAGTCGGCGAGCGCCGTGCGCATCGTGATCCACGGGTTGACGCCGGGCTCGATCGCTGTACCCTTGTCTTATGACTATAGATAAAGGGAGCAGCCCGATCGAGTTCCGGCTTGACCCGTCGTCGGGGGTGCCGACCTACCTGCAGCTCGTGCAGCAGGTGGAGCACGCGCTGCGGCTTGGCTACCTCAAGCCAGGTGACCAGCTCCCCAAGGTCAGGGACGTGGTCGCGAGCCTGACCATCAACCCGAACACGGTGCTGAAGGCCTACAAGGAGCTTGAGACCAAGGGGCTGGCCGCGGGCCGCCCCGGGCAGGGCACCTTCGTCACGGCCACGCCTGAACCAGGTCACGCTGCCCGAGCTGAGCGGCCTGCGCCGGTCCATGCTCGGCTGGCTCGCCTCCGCCGACGAGGCCGGCCTTGACGAGGACGGGATGGTGGCCCTGTTCACCAGCGTGCTGCGGGATTTCTTTAAGCGTCGCGAGGGCGCCAGCCGCGACGCCGTGCCCGCGACGGACGCAGGAAACGGAGGGCGTCGCATGAACGTCATCGAGACCACCGGGCTTGGCAAGCGCTACGGGAAAGCGTGGGCGCTGCACGACTGCACCCTCACCGTGCCGGAAGGGTGCCTGGCCGCGCTCGTCGGGCCGAACGGCTCGGGCAAGTCCACGCTGATGAACATGGCGGTCGGCCTGACCCTCCCGACCGAGGGAACCGCCACCGTGCTCGACGGCCAGGCCACCGGGTCGCCGGTCGCCCTCGACGACATCGCGTTCATGGCGCAGGACGCGCCCGTGTACAAGAACATGTCGGTCGCGGACATGCTGCACCTGACGAGGAACCTGAACCGGCGCTTCGACGGGCCCTTTGCCCGGGCGCGCCTCGACCGACCTCGGCATCCCGCTCAAGAAGAAGTCAGGCAAGCTGTCCGGCGGCCAGCAGGCGCAGGTCGCGCTCACCCTGGCGCTCGCCAGGCGGCCGCGGCTGCTCATCCTCGACGAGCCCCTGTCGGCGCTTGACCCCCTTGCCCGGCAGGACTTCATGGCCACGGTCATGACGACGATGGCCGACGAAGGCATGTCCGTCCTGTTGTCCTCGCACGCGCTCGCCGAGCTTGAGCGAGTCGCCGACTACCTCATCGTGCTCGGCGGTGGCCAGCTCAGGATCGCTGGCGAGGTCGAAGACCTGCTCGCGACCCACCGCGTCCTGACCGGCCCGGCCGCCGAGGCGGACCGCTACGCGAGCCAGCTATCGGTCGTGCAGGTCAAGCGCGCCGCGGCGCAGGCCCACCTGCTCGTCAGATCAAGCGGGACAGACGATCCCGGTGCCGCCCGGCTGGGAAGCGCACCCGGTCAGCCTGGAAGAGCTCACGCTGGCCTACCTGCGCGCTCGCGGCACGCCGAGGCACTGCCGAAGCCAGCGAACACGAACCACACCGAGCCAACGGAGGTGGCACGATGACCGTGCTCACCATGCCCGCGCGGCCGGGCCACGACACCGCTCCACCGCCCGTGCCATGGCGGCGGATGGTCTGGGTCACCTGGCGGCAGCACCGGGCCACGATGATCAGCGTGCCCGCCGTGCTCGGCGCGCTGGCCCTGTTCCTGCTGTTCGCGGGGCTGAAGGTGCATCACGACTACGCCGCGCTCACCGCCTGCCACCCGAGGGCTCGGCCGCCTGCGAGACGCTCAACCAGCACCTTCAACGGCACCGACTGGACCATGGGCGAACATCCTTAACATCCTGATGCAACTCCTGCCCGGTGCTGCTCGGCATGTTCGCGGGCGCGCCGCTCCTGGCCACGGGAGCTTGAAGCCGGAACCTTCAGGTACGCCTGGACGCAAGGGGTTGGCCGGGTGCGCCTGACGATCGCCAAGCTCGCCATGCTCGCGGTCGTCATTACGCGTGCTGGCCTGGGCGTTCAGCCAGCTGTTCACTGGTTCTTCGAACCGTTCCTGCTTCAGGAGAACATGAACGTCCTCGAGGCGACGGTGTTCGACACCCGCGGCATCGTGTTCGCCGCCTGGACGCTGGCCGCCTTCAGCATCGGCGCGTTCCTCGGCATGCTGCTGCGCCGGATCATTCCCGCGATGGCCGTTACCCTGGGCGTCTACCTGGTCCTCGCGCTCGGGATCTGGCCGCTGCGCAAGCACTACCCGGTGGCGGTGGTCACGGATAACCCGGGCAGCATCCCCTTCACTTCAGGTCCGAGCACGCCCAACTCCCCGTGGTTCCTGTCCTCCTGGACCAGCGGCGGCAAGTACTGGACGAGCTACATCCCGGTCAGCCGCTTCTGGCCGATGCAGTTCATCGAGGCCGGCTGGCTGCTCGTCCTCGCGCTGCGCCTGCGGCGCCGGCCACGGTCTGGCTGGTCCGCCGCCGGGCCGCCTAGACCGGGCCGATGGAACGAGCCGATGGAGACAAGCCGATGACCGTCCTCACCAGGCCCGTCCAGCCGGGCCGGGACACCGGCGCCGGACCGGGGCCCGTCCCGTGGCAGGGAATGCTGTGGGTCACCTGGCGGCAGCACCGCGGCCTGCTGATCAGCGTCCCGGCCGTGTTCGCCGCGGCGGTGGCCTTCATGCTGGTCACCGGGCCGAAGATCCATCATGACTACGCGATCCTGGCGGCCTGCCATCCGGCGGCCTCGGCCGCCTGCGTGCAGCTGAGCAATTACTTCAACAGCACGACTGGCACCTACGGGAACGGCATCCGCGTCGCGCTGCTTGCCGCCCCGGTGCTGCTCGCGCTGTTCGCCGGGCCGCCGGTCATCGCCAGGGAACTGGAGAACGGCACGTTCCGCTACGCCTGGACCCAGGGCATCGGCCGGGTGCGCTGGACGGTCGCCAAGCTCGCCTTCCTCGGCTCCCTGGTCACGATCCTGGCGCTTGTCGCTCAGCCAGCTGTTCACCTGGTTCTTCGCCCCGTTCCTGGCGAGGCAGAACCTGACCGTCCTCAGCCCCGCCGGTGTTCGACACGCGCGGCATCGCGTACGCCGCCTGGACGCTGACCGCGTTCTGCCTCGGCGCGTTCCTCGGCACGCTCATGCGGCGGGTCCTCCCCGCGATGGCCGCCACGCTGGGCGTCTACGTCGCCCTCGCCGCGGCGACCTGGTTTTACCTGCGCGACCACTACCCGGTCAGCACGTTCTGGCCCATGCAGGTCTTCGAGGCCGGCTGGCTCCTGGCCCTGTCGGCGCTGCTCGTCGCGGGCACCGTCTGGCTGGTCCGCCGCCACGCCACGCCTCAGGATCCGCGATCGCTTCGGCACGCTCCAGGATCTTGAGGCTGACAGCCTCCGCGGAGCCGAAGGATTCGCGGGTCAGTGCCCCATGCGTGACCGTTATCCCGCACTGCCGGTGAGGCCGCTGCGCTAGCCGTGGCCGGTCAGCGCGTCCGCCGCGGTGGCCTCGCAGCCGCAGGCGGCGGGGTCGGCGGGCGAGCGGGAGCCGGCCGAGGCGGGGACGGCGCGGAAGATGGCCGCCCCGCCGCTGAAGCCGGCCAGCGCGTCGGCGGCGAGCACGGCGGCGGCGGAGGTCCAGCTCGACCGCTCGGCGGGGAAGTGGTTCTCGTTGACGTACTGCCAGCCGGTCCAGTAGGAGCCGTCCTCGTGCCGCAGCCTGCCGATCGTCGCGAACACCTCGCGCGGCGCGTTCCCGCTGGCCGCAGGCGTCGAGAGCGAGCACGAGCTCGCAGGTCTCCGCGACCGTCACCCACGGCTGGTCGCTCACGCAGCGGACGCCGAGGCCCGGCACCACGAACGTGTCCCAGCCGCGGGCGAGCCGCTCGGCGGCGGCGGCGCCGCGCAGCGCGCCGCCGAGCACCGGGTAGTACCAGTCCATCGCGAACCGGCTCTTGTCCGCGAACGCCTCCGGGTGGCAGGCGAGCACGTGGCCGAGCTGGACGGCGGCGAGCTCCCAGTCCGGCTGCGGCTCGCCGGCCAGCCCGGCGAGCGAGATCGCGCAGCGCAGCCCCTGCAGGATGCTCGAGCAGCCGGAAAGCAGCGCGAACGCGCCCGGCTGGCCCGCGGCGTCCCGCTCCCACGCCACCTCGCCGCGCGGTGCCTGCAGGCCGAGCACCCAGCCGATCGCGGCGCGGACCGTCGGCCACATCCGCTCGGTGAACTTGCGGTCCCCGGTGACCAGGTACTCGTGCCAGGTGCCGACCGCGACGTAGGCGGCGTGGTGGCTCTCGGCCGCCTGGTCGGCCACCGGTCTCGGCGGTGGCGGCCCCGGGGCCGCCGGTGGTCCGCGGCCACGAGCCGTCCTGGCCGCTGCGTGTCGCGCAGCCACTGGTAGGCGAGCCGGGCGGGGACGGCGAGCCCGCAGGCGCTCAGCGCCATCGCGCACTCCACGTGGTCCCACGGGTCCACGTGACCGTCTGGCCAGGGGATCGCGCCGTCGGTTCGCTGTCCCGCCGGCGATCGACGCGGGCGGTCCGCAGGACGTCGTCGGCGGGGGCTGCGGGCTTAGCGTGGCGCATGGGGAGTAAGCAGACGGCTCGTTCGGAATGAGCGGGTTCGGTGGTTTTGACCTTGGTCGCGTAGATGACGAGGCTCTTGCCGATGAGCGGGGTTGAGCGCGGCTTCCGACAGCCGGGTGAGGGCGGGCTTGCGCATGATGTCCCAGACCAGCAGCCGGTGGTACGCCCGCACGGCGGGGTGCGCGTCGTCGTGCACGCCGACCGCGCACTTGAGCCACCAGTAGGCGGAGTGCAGGCCGTGCGCGTGATGCCCGCCGGTTGGGAGCAGGCCGGCCGCGGTCAGCTTGGCGGTGAGCTCGGCGCGGGTGAAGATCCGCACGTGGCCGCCCGGGACCTCGTGGTACTCGCTCGACAGCGCCCAGCAGATCCGTTCCGGCAGCCAGGCGGGCACCGTGACCGCCGCCGTGCCGCCGGGGCGGAGCACGCGGGCGATCTCCGCCATCGCGGCGGCGTCGCCCGGGATGTGCTCGAGGATCTCCGCGGCGATGACCGCGTCGAACGCGCCGTCGGGGAACGGCAGGCGCGTCGCGTCCGCGGACAGCGCCGCGGCCGCCGCGGGCGGCCCGGCCTCGCCCGCGGCCCGCATCGCGCCGAACATGTCGTTGACCGGCGGCAGCTCCTTCCGGTCAAGGTCGGCCGCCACGACGCGGGCGCCGCGCCGGTAGGCCTCGAAGGCGTGGCGCCCGGCGCCGCAGCCGAGGTCGAGGACCCGGTCACCTGGATTAATGGGAAATTTCGTGAAATCGACGGTCAGCAACCGGGCTCCCCGTTGATCACCTTCCGGTACAGCGCCTCGGTCGCGGCGGCGACCGCGGGCCACGCGAACCGCTCCCGTACCCGCGCCAGGCCGGCTCGACGCCAGCCGCGCCCGGCCGGGCTCGTCGTCGAGCAGGGCGCCGAGCGCGGCGGACAGTTCCTCGGGGTCGCCGGGCGGCACGAGCAGCGCGGCGTCCCCGGTGACCTCGGGCAGCGCGCCCGCCCGGCTGGCGATGAGCGGCGTGCCCGAGGCCATGTGCTCCACCGCGGGCAGCGAGAAGCCCTCGTACAGCGACGGGATCACCGCGACCTCGGCGCTGGCGAGGACCCGCGCGTACTCCGCGTCGGGCAGCCCGCTCGCGAACGTGACCCGGTCACCGAGGGCCAGCTGGGCGACCTGCTGCCGGGTAGCGGCGGACGGGCGTGCCGATGACGACGAGGTGCGCGTCGCGCTCGGTGGCCAGCTTGGCCACCGCCCGCAGCAGCGTGGGCAGTCCCTTGAGCGGTGAGTCGGCGCTGGTCACGGTCACGATCCGGCCGGCGACGCGCGGCTGCTCGGGGCGCGGGCGGAAGAGCCGGGTGTCCACGCCGAGCGGGATGATGTGCACATTTCCGGGATTTACCCGGAAATCGCGGCATATGTCGTCCTTGGAGGAGGATGACACCGTGATCAGCGGCCCCGCCCGCCGCGCCACCCGCCCCTGCATCCGCACGAACCCGTACCAGCGGCGCTTGTCCAGCCGGGCGAGCCAGCTCCGGCCGGCCAGGTCGAGCCGCCGGTCCACCGAGATCGGGTGGTGGATCGACGTGACGAGCGGCAGGCCGAGCCGCCGGACGCCGAGCATGCCGTAGCCGAGCCCCTGGTTGTCGTGCACGATGTCGAACTCACCGGGCCGGGCGCGCAGCGCCCGCAGCGCCCGCAGGCTGAACGTCAGCGGCTCGGGGAACGCGCCGCCCCACATCATCGCGACCTCGAGCGCGTCCGCCCAGTCCCGCAGCTCCCCGAGGCCGCGGCGTGCGGAACGGGTCGTCGTCCCGGTACAGGTCAAGGCTCGGCAGCGCGCGCAGCACCGGGCCCCCGGGTTCTGGGCCGGCGTCGAGCTCCGGGTAGGGCTGGCCGGAGAACACCTCGACGTGGTGCCCGCGCGCGGCGAGTTCCCTGCTCAGGTGGCGCACGTACACGCCCTGGCCGCCGGAGTGCGGTTTGCTGCGGTACGACAGCAGCGCTATGCGCAGCGGACGGTTCACTGAGGCCACGGGGCACTCTATCCTCCCGGGGGCCGTCCCCCGGTGACCCCCCGAGCAATGGTGTCGGTTTAGGCCGGTTAGTCAGCCTGCCGCCATGCCGCCGACCGCGAGGCCGATCAGGTACGTGAAGCCCGCCGCGAGCGCGCCGAGCAGCAGCTGCCGCAGCGCGCCGCGCCAGAACGGCCGGTCGGTGAGCCGGGACACCACGCCGCCGCCGACGACCGCGGCGAGCGCGGACAGGCGCGAGAGCCACCCACAGCGCGTCGAACCCGAGGGCGTAGGGCAGCAGCGGGATGATCGCGCCGATCGCGAACGAGACGAGCGACGCCGCCGGCGGCCACGAAGGGCGACGGCAGCTCGGCCGGGTTAACCCCGAGCTCCTCGAGGGCGTGCACGGCGAGCGCCTGGTCCGGGTGCGCGGAGATCTCCGCGGCGGCCTGCCGGGCGGTGGCCGCGCTCATGCCCCTGGCGGCGCAGCATGCCGACAAGCTCGATCTGCTCGGCGGCGGCGTTGTGGGTGAGCTCGTGCCGCTCCTTGTCCACCTCGGCCTGCGACCAGCTCGTTCTGCGAGGAGACGGACACGAATTCCCCCGCGGCCATCGAGAACGCGCCGGCCGCGAGCCCGGCGAGCCCGGTGAGCAGGATCGCGTGCTGTGAGCCGCCGCCGCCGCCCACGCCGGCGATCAGCGAGACGTTGGTGACGAGCCCGTCCATCGCGCCGAAGACGGCGGGCCGCAGCCAGCCGCCCGACACGTCCCGGTGCTCGGGATAGTGGTGCTCGGCTTGATTTTTTTCGCCGGTCGACACGTTGACATTGTAGGGACGAGGGCTCTCACCGAGTTCTCGCCGGACGCGGCGCGGGCATGATGTTGGCGTGACGACAGTGGAGGGCGACGGGCCCGCCAGCGCCGCTGGCACGCCGAGCTCGCCTGGCTGGCCCGCCCCGCGGCCTGGCCGTCAGCCGGCCGCGACGGCCGCGACGACCGCCACGACCGCGCCCCGCTCGCCAGCGACGTGCTGATCGAGGCGCACGGCGCGCGGTTCACCGCCGTCACCCCGGGGACTCCCGCCGCGAGCGTCCCGCCTGGCACGGTCCGGCTGCCCGGCCTCACGCTGCCCGGCCTGGCCAACGCGCACTCGCACGCGTTCCACCGCGCGCTTGCGCGGCTGCCGCCGCACGGCGGACACGTTCTGGACCTGGCGGGAGCGCATGTACGCGGTCGCGGAGCGGCTCGACCCCGGGCGCTACTTCGCCCTCGCCCGCGCCGTCTACGCCGAGATGGCGCTCGCCGGCGTCACCTGCGTCGGCGAGTTCCACTACCTCCACCACGCCGCGGGCGGGATCCGGTACCGCGATCCGAACGAGTTCGGGCGGCGTCCTCATCGCCGCCGCCGCGGCCGCGGGCGTGCGGATCACCCTGCTCGACGCCTGCTACCTGGCCGCCGGCTTCGTACCTGGCGGCGCTGCCGGGTCGCCAAACCGGTGCCGCTGTCGGGGGTGCAGCTCCGCTTCGGCGACGGCTCGGCGCAGGCCTGGGCGGAACGGGTGGCCGGCTTCGGCTGCGACTCACTCGGCATGGCGGCGCCGCACGCCCGCCTCGGCGCGGCCATCCACTCGGTCCGCGCGGTCGCGCCCGACCAGGTGCCGGAGATCATGGCGTGGTCGCACGCGCACGGCGCGCCCGTGCACGCGCACCTGTCCGAGCAGCCGCTGGAGAACGCCGAGTGCCTGGCCGCCTTCGGCCGGACCCCCGCCGAGCTCCTCTACGACGCGGGGGCGCTCGGACCGCGCACGACGCTCGTGCACGCCACGCACCTGACCGAGCGAGACGTGGAGCTGCTCGGCGGCTCGCGGTCGACGGTGTGCATGTGCCCGCTCACCGAGGCCGACCTCGCCGACGGCGTCGGCCCGGCCCCGGCCCTCGCCGCGGCCGGGTCGCCGCTCGCGCTCGGCAGCGACGGGCACAGCGTCATCGACCTGTTCGAGCGAGGCGCGCTGGCTGGAGCTGTCCCAGCGTCTGGTGACCAGGCGGCGCGGGCATTTCACCGCCGTTGACCTGGTAACGGCGGCGACGGTCGCGGGACACGCCTGCCTTGGCTGGCCCGAGGCGGGGGAGATCGTGCCCGGCGCGTACGCTGACCTCGTGACGCTGCCCCTCGACTCGCCCCGGCTGGCCGGCGGCGGTACCGACCCGCTGGCCGCGGTCTTCGCCGCGGGGACCGCGGCCGACGTCCGCCACGTGGTGGCGTCGGGCGCGGACGTGGTGCGCGACGGGCGCCACCCGCTGGTTGACGACGTGCCCGGTGAGCTCGCCGCCGCCATCGGCGCGGTGCTCGCGTAGCGGGCGGCGGGCATGGCCGGCTCCCTGCTGATCACCAGGATCGGCGAGCTGGTCACCAACGCTCCCGACGCCAGCGCTCCTGGCCCCGGTGAGCCGGGCGGGTTCGCCGCCATTACCGACGCGGCCCTGGTCATCGACGGTAACCGGGTGGCGTGGACCGGGCCGGCCGCCAGGGCGCCCGCCGCCGACGACGTCCTCGACGCGGCGGGCCGCGCGGTGCTGCCCGGGTTCGTGGACTCGCACGCGCACCTGGTGTTCGCGGGGGACCGGTCCGCCGAGTTCGCGGCGCGGATGGCGGGCCGTCCCTATCAGGCGGGCGGCATCAGGACGACGGTCGCCGCGACCCGCGCCGCGACCGAGGCCGAACTGCGCGCCGGACTGCACCGGCTCGCCGGGGAGATGCTCAGGCAGGGCACGACGACGTTCGAGTGCAAGTCGGGCTACGGGCTCACCACGCGCGACGAGGCCCGCTCGGTGACGCTGGCCGCCGAGCTCACGCGGGAAGTCACCTACCTCGGCGCGCACGTGGTGCCCCCCGAGTTCGCCGCCGATCCCGCTGGCTACGTCGACCTGGTGCGCGGGCCGATGCTGGCCGCGTGCGCGGCGCACTGCCGCTGGGTCGACGTGTTCTGCGAGCGCGGCGCGTTCGGCGCGGACGAGGCGCGCGCGGTGCTCACGGCGGGCATGGCGCGCGGCCTGCTGCCGCGGGTCCACGCCAACCAGCTCGGGCCTGGGCCTGGCATCCGGCTCGCCGTGGAGCTGGGCGCCGCCTCGGCCGACCACTGCACGTTCCTCACCGACGCCGACGTGTCCGCCCTCGCGTCGTCGCGCACCGTCGCCACCCTGCTGCCCGGCGCGGAGTTCAGCACCAGGCAGCCCTACCCGGACGCCCGCCGCCTGCTCGACGCCGGCGTGACCGTCGCCCTGGCGACCGACTGCAACCCCGGCACGTCCTACACGACGTCGATGCCGTTCTGCATTGCCCTCGCGGTGCGCGACATGCGCATGACAACGGAGGAAGCGGTCTGGTCGGCGACGGCGGGCGGCGCCCGCGCGCTGCGCCGCCCCGACGTCGGCTACCTCGCCCCCGGCGCGCGGGCCGACCTGGTCATGCTGAACGCGCCGTCCCACGCCCACCTGGCCTACCGTCCCGGCGTCCCGCTCGTCCACGCCGTCTACCAGTCGGGCGCCGCCCGCGTGAGCCGGCAGACGGACTCCTTCCGCAGGCTGACCTGACCGAACCAGACCGGTGAGCGCTTACAGCACCGGGTAGCGGCCGCGGAACCGGACCAGCGGGTCGCCGGCCTCGGCCACGTAGGCCACGTCCTCGACCGCGGAGATCACCAGCAGGTGGTCGCCGGCCGGGACGCGCCGGGCGACCGAGCACTCCAGGGCCGCCAGCCCGCCGGAAGGGATGAGCGCCCCAGAAAACGCCCCCCGCGCATGCGGCGTCGCCGCCAGGATCAGCCGCGCGCTCGGCCGCCCCTCCGCCGCGAACTGGCCCGCGATCACCTTCTGGGCAGCGGACAGCAGCGTGACGGCGAACGTCAAGGCCGGGATCGAGGGCCGGCTGAGCACCTCGGCCGGGTAGGAGCCCGCGATGAGGGACACCGCGACGAGCGGCGGGTCGAGGGAGACGGGCAGGAACGCGCTGACCGTCGTGCCGATGTCGTCGCGGTCATCGGCGATCGTGACCAGCGTGACCCCGGCCGCCCACGCGGACAGGGCGGCGGGGAGGTCGCTGGCAGTCACCCGCTTCCGTTCGGAAGCTAGCTGATCGTCCATGTTCCCGGCAGGGTGAGCGGGCCGTACGGCGGCAGCCCCGCGGCCGCCGCGAACCGCCAGGCCGGACCCCAGCCGTCGGCGAACAGCGCGGCGAGCGCGCCCGCGCCGAGCTGGGCCCGGGCCGCCGGCCTGGCCTCGCTCGACTCGGCGGGCCTGAGCTGGTCGAGCGGGCCGAGCCGAGGGTAGATCCGCACCGGCGCGTCCGCGGGCAGCCCGGCGCGCTTGCGGGCGATCGCGATCGCCTCGCGCAGCCCGCCCGCCTCGTCGGCGAGCCCGTTGGCGATCGCGTCGGCCCCGGTCCAGACCCGGCCGCGGGCCAGCTCGTGCACCCGCTCGGCGGACATCCGCCGCCCGGACGCCACCTTGTCCGTGAAGTCCGCGTAGACCGCGTCGAGCCACGCGTTGATCCGCGCCCACTCGGCATCGGAGAACGGCCGCGAGGAGGAGAACATCGTCGCGCTCGCGGCGCCCGGTGCCGTCCGTGATCGAGTCGGTCGTCACCCCGGCCCGCCCGAGCAGCTCGCGCAGCACCGGCTTCCCCATGAAGACCCCGATGGACCCGGTGATCGTTCCCGGCTGGACGACGATCACGTCCGCGGGCGCCGCGATGAAGTACCCGCCGGACGCCGCCACGTCCCCCATCGAGACGACGACGGGCTTGCCGGCGGCGCGCAGCCTGACCACCTCGCGCCAGATCACGTCGGACGCCGTGTACGAGCCACCCGGGCTGTTGACCCGGAGCACGACGGCGCGCGCCCCGTCATCGGCCCCGGCGGCCCGCAGCGCCGCCGCCACGGTGTCCGAGCCCATCCCGCCGCCGCCGGGCCCGCCCCGGCCGCTGCGGCCGTGCCTGATGGCGCCGTGCGCGTAGATCGTCGCGACGAACCGCTCGTGCTGGCCGGGCGCCATGCCCTGGACGCGTGCTGCCGACGCCGCCGCGGCAGGTCGCTCAGTGACTGCGTGCGCTGGTACCGCTGCAGGTAGAGCAGCGTGGCGTCCGCTCCGGCCTCCTTGCGGACCTGGTCGTACACCTCGTCCCGGTACAGCAGCCCGTCGACGAGGCCCTCGGCGAGCGCCTGCGTCGCCAGGAAGGGCCCGCGGGCGATGCAGGGCCGACGGCCTGCTCGACCGAGAGCCCGCGGCCCGCGGCGACCACCCCGGCGAGCTGCTCGGTCACCGACTCGGCGAGCCGCGCGGCGGCCTCGCGGGCGGGCCCGGTGAACGCGGACTCGGTCAGCTGATCGGGTGCGGACTTGTACTCGTACCGCTTCGCGCTCTCGAAGTCGATGCCGAGCTTTTCCAGCGCGCCGTGCAGGAACACCTGCTCGACGGCGACGCCGGTGAGCCCGAGCGTGCCCGACGGCTGCAGGTAGATCCGGTCGAAGCCGGTGGCCAGGTAGTAGGGCACGTTGCCGTGCACGAAGTCGCCGAACGACTCGGCCCACGCCACCGCGAGCTTGCCGGACTTGCGGAAGTCGCCGATGGCGGCGCGCAGCTCCTGGACCTTGGCGAGCCCGATCCGCGACCCGCCGACCTTGACGACGAGGACCCGCACCCGGTCGTCGTCGGCCGCCCGCCGCAGCCCGTCAAGCAGGTCTTGCAGCCGCGTCCTGCGCATGGTGAGCAGCGCGGACAGCGGGTCGGCCGGCGGTCCCTCGGCGATGCCGTCCGTCAGGTCAAGCTCAAGGATGAGCGGCCCCGTCCTGCGCTGCCGCATGCGAACGAGAGATGCGGCCAGCCTCGCGTCTGCCATGCGGCTAGCTTACGTGGGGAAGAAGATCAAAGAGAGTCCGTCCGAACGTGAGGTGGTGACCCTCATCGCTACTACCGCGTCCGTCGTCGTGGTCGACGTGGCCAACGTCATGGGCGCCAGGGCCGACGGCTGGTGGCGGGACCGGGCGGGGGCCGCGCTGCGGCTCTGCCGGGAGGTGATCGCGCTCGCCCGGCGCGGTGACGAGACGGCGGGCGCCTGGGTGCTCGTCCTTGAGGGGCAGGCCAGGGAGGCCGTGGCGCTGCTGGAGGAGGAGACGGCGCTGGCCGAGGAGACCGCGCCGGCGGACGACTGGGTGCCGCCGCGGCGGATGAGGAGCCAGGCCGGACGGGACGGCCCCGGTACGGCTGGTGTCCGCTCCCGGCTCGGGAGATGACGCGATCGTCGGAGTGGTCGCCGAGGCGGTCGCCGGTGACGAGAGTTGCCTGGTGGTGACCGCGGACCGGGAGCTACGGCAGCGCTGCGAGGAGCTTAACGCGTCGGTTGTCGGTCCCGGATGGCTCTTGAGGCTCCTGTAGCCAGGTAACATTGACGCCAATCCCCCTCACCCCTGCATCGCACGATGTGGGTCTCCTGTTCGCCATCGACCGGAACCTGATGCGCATGTACGTGATACTGGTGCTCGCCGCACTGTTGGTCCTCGGCGTGTCCTGCCTGGCCGCCTACCTCATCGCCGGCCCGGCAGCGAGGCGCGGAAGACGCCAGGCGGTCGCCGCCCGGCTCAACGCCGTGGTGGCGCAGGCCGAGCGGGAGCACGCAGGACCGCACGGCCGCCGCCGCAGGCGAGCGCCGCGCTCACCACGGTGCTGCCCGCCATCCAGCAGGGCGAGCGCGCGCCGCGCCGCGTCGCCTGACCGGGCGTAACCCGTCCGCGGCGCGGAGCCAGGCGCCTAGACCTCCGGGGCCAGCCAGAGCACCGACAGCGGCGGCAGCACGATCGACGCCGACGCGGGCCTGCCGTGCCACGGCTTGGGTATCGCGTGCACGGTGCCCAGGTTGCCCATGCCGCTGCCGCCGTAGCTGGCCGCGTCGGTGTTGAGCACCTCGCGCCAGCGGCCCGCCAGCGGCAGCCCCACCCGGTACTCGGAGTGCGGCATCGCGGAGAAGTTCGCCACGCAGGCGAGGACCGGCACGCCGTACTCCTGGGCGCCGAAGCGCAGGAACGACACGACGTTGCCGTGCGCGTCGTTGGAGTCGATCCAGGAGAACCCGTCGGGCACCGTGTCCTGTGACCAGAGCGCGGGCAGCGAACGGTAGGTCGCGTTGAGGTCGCGCACCAGCCGCTGCACGCCCGCGTGGTAGTCGTACTGGAGCACCCACCAGTCGAGCCCGTTCGTCTCCGACCACTCGCTGCCCTGGCCGAACTCCGACCCCATGAAGAGCAGCTGCTTGCCCGGGTGCGCCCACATGTAGCCGAACAGCGCGCGCAGCCCGGCGAACTGGCGCCACTCGTCGCCCGGCATCTTGCGCAGCAGCGAGCCCTTGCCGTGCACGACCTCGTCGTGCGACAGCGGCAGCACGAAGTTCTCGGAGAACGCGTACACCATGGAGAACGTGATCTCGTTGTGGTGGTACTGCCGGTAGATCGGGTCGAGCTTGAAGTACTCGAGCGTGTCGTTCATCCAGCCCATGTTCCACTTGAACCCGAAGCCGAGCCCGCCCAGGTGGGTCGGCCGCGACACGCCGGGCCAGGCCGTCGACTCCTCGGCGATCATCATGATCCCCGGCACCCGCCTGTAGGCAGGTGGCGTTGACCTCCTGGAGGAACGAGATCGCCTCCAGGTTCTCCCTGCCGCCGTGAACTTGTTGGGCGCCCACTCGCCGTCCCGCCGCGAGTAGTCCAGGTACAGCATCGACGCGACCGCGTCGACCCGCAGCCCGTCGATGTGGAACTCCTCAAGCCAGTAGATGGCGTTGGCGACGAGGAAGTTCCGCACCTCGGAGCGGCCGAAGTTGAACACGAGCGTGCCCCAGTCCGGGTGCGACCCGAGCCGGGGGTCGGAGTGCTCGTACAGGTGGGTGCCGTCGAATTCGGCGAGCGCCCAGGAGTCGCGGGGGAAGTGCGCGGGCACCCAGTCGACGATGACGCCGATGCCCGCCTGGTGCAGCGTGTCGACGAGGAAGCGGAAGTCGTCGGGGGTGCCGAACCGCGAGGTCGGCGCGTAGTAGGAGGTGACCTGGTACCCCCACGACCCGCCGAAGGGGTGCTCGGCGACCGGCAGGAACTCCACGTGCGTGAATCCCAGGTCGGTCACGTAGGCGGCGAGTTCGACGGCGAGCTCGCGGTAGGACAGCCCGGGCCGCCAGGACCCGAGGTGCACCTCGTAGACGGACATCGGGCTGGACAGCGGCTGCCGCGCGGTCGCGCTCGGCGAGCCAGTCGGCGTCGCTCCACTCATAGGCCGACTGGTAGACGACCGACGCGGTGGCCGGGGGCATCTCCGCGAAGGTGGCCATCGGGTCGGCCTTCTCCCGCCAGGCCCCGTCGGGGCCGCAGATGGAGAACTTGTACCTGGTGCCGGGCGCGACGCCGGGCACGAACAGCTCCCAGACCCCCGCGCCGCCGAGCGACCGCATGGGGTGCGCCCGCCCGTCCCAGAAGTTGAAGTCGCCGACGAGGCGGACGCCGCGCGCGTTCGGCGCCCAGACGGCGAACGCGGTGCCCGCCTCGCCGCCATCCTCCATGGGCCGCGCGCCGAGCGCGTGCCACAGCTGCTCGTGCCGTCCCTCGCCGATCAGGTACAGGTCGAGCTCGCCAAGCGTCGGCAGGTGCCGGTACGGGTCGTCCTGCAGCTGCGGTTCGCCGTCGACGTAGGCGACTTCAAGGCGGTAACCGGCCGAACGGTTTCGGCGTCTCCCAGGCACCGTCACCTCGAACACGCCGAGGTGGCGGTGCGTCATCGGGTGCCTGCTGCCGTCGGCCAGCACCGCCGTGACCGAGGTGGCGAGCGGGCGCAGGGCCCTGATCGTCACGCCCTCGCCGGAATCGGGGCCTTTGTCGGGCGCCGCGTGGGCGCCGAGCACTGAGTGCGGGTCGTGGTGCTGGCCCGCGACGAGTCGCTCGATCTCGCCGAGGGAGACCGTCTCGTTTTTCGATAGCACGTTAGAACTCTGCCAGTGAGTCAAGTGGGATGGGTAGCCAGGACGGACGGTGCCTGGCCTCGTACAGCACTTCGTAAACGGCCTTGTCCAGCTGCAACGCGCGCAGCAGGACCTGGTTGGCCACCGGGTCGAGCCCGCCTGCCTCGGCGTATCCGACGCAGAACGCGCTGGCGTTCCTGCGCACCCAGTCGCGCGCGGCGTCGTTGCAGCGCGGCCTGCCCCGGATGACCGATGAGCTGGTGGCGGGCCGCGTAGTCGAAGGAGCGGAGCATCCCCGCGACGTCGCGCAGCGGGGAGGAACGGGCGCGGCGCTGCGCGAGCGGCGTGGCGGGCTCGCCTTCGAAGTCGAGCACCACCCAGCCGGTCTCGGTGCGCAGCACCTGGCCCAGGTGGTAGTCGCCGTGCACGCGCTGCACCGGGAAGGGCCCGCTGAGCTTGGCGAGCTCGGAGTAGGCGTCGCTGATCATGTCGACGTGCTTGGCCAGCTCGGGCACCGCGGCGACGGCCAGGTCGAGCTTGCGGTACATCCGCTCGGTCAGCTCGCCGACCGCGTCCGCGCCGAGCTCGTCGGTGCCGAACGCCGCGGCGAGGTCGGCGTGCACCTGCGGCGGTCGCGATGCCCAGCCGGCGGGACTCCCCGGCGAAGTCACCGCCGGCGTCGGCCGCGCGGACCTTGGCCGCGGGCGTGCCGTCCGCGGTCCTGGCCGTTCAGGTCCCGGTCGCTCGCGTCGCCGACGGCCGCGTACAGGTCGCGCACGCTGGTGGCGGCGAGCGTCCAGCCGTCGGTGGCCAGCCGCAGGTACCTGGACAAGATCGCCAGGCTGGTGGGCGCGCCCTCCAGCCTGGTCTCGATCCAGCCGAGCGGCTCCGCCACCTGCGACGAGCCGAGCCGGGCGAGCGCGGTGGTCACCTCCAGGTCCGGGTTGGGACCAGGGGAGATCCGGCGGAACACCTTGAGGATCGACTGCTCGCCGTAGACGAGGCTCGTGTTGCTCTGCTCGCTGCCGAGCACGAGGCTGTCGAGACCGGTGTCGAAGCGCGCACCCGGGATGGCCCGCATCCGGAGCGAGCCGATCTCGGCGCCCGCCGCGATGCCGGCGAGCAGCGGCTTGGTCAGGTCGGCGTCGTGCAGCGCGTCGTACGCGATTCTGCCGCCTCCGGCTGAGCCGCCGCCCACCGGGCCGATCCTCGCGTGCTTGAGCCGGGCGGGCAGCCGCCGCCGCAGGCCGATGAGTATCTGGTAGTAGTCGACGGCGGTAGCGTGCGAGACCGCGACGATCAGGTGCCGAGTTCGGGATCGCCTGAGGCGAGCTCGGTGTCCGCCACGATCGCCAGATCGCGCAGCGCTTGTCCCTTGCCGGCGAACCAGCGCTGGTTACCTAGCCATGCCGCTAGCGCGTCCTCGATCGCCATCCTGTTCTCCTCCGGGGGGACGACCCCCGTACCCCCGGCTGTCCGCCCGGGCGGGCCTGATCGCAAAGACCGCGATCGTATCAGGCCCGCCCGCGCGGACCAAAGCTGCGGGATGTCTGGGTTCCCTGGACTTCTTACCCCCAGGAGACGACCCCGAGCCCTGGCCGGGGCTGGGTTGTTTATCAGCCTCGCAAATTAGAGCACACAACGCTCATCGGTCATGTTCCTCCCTCGCAGGCGGGAGCTGAAACCAGTAGAAGCCATGGCCGGGCAAGGTCAGCAGGTACGGGAGTTCGCCGATGGGCGGAAAGGTGACGCCGCCCATGCACTCCACCGGCGTTACGCCCATGAACCTGCGGAGGTCAAGCTCGACTGGCTGCGGGAATCGTGACAGGTTGTTTACACAGAGTATCCGGTCGGCGGAATCGTGCTCCACAGGGGTCCCGTGTTCGCCAGCGGCCCGCTGCGCGGCGAGGGTCCCCGCCGCGTCGTACTCGCGGACGAACGCCAGCACGCTCGGGTTGCTGCTGTTCAGTTCCTCGTACGCGCCGAGGCCGAAGACCGGGTGCCGCTTCCTGATCTCGATCATCCGCCTGGTCCAGTGCAGCAGCGACTGCGGGTGACGCTGCTGCGCCTCGACGTTGAGCGCCTGGTAGCCGTAGATGGGGTCCATGACCGGCGGCAGGTACAGCCGCTGCGGGTCGCTGCAGCGAGAAGCCGCCGTTGCGGTCGGGCGTCCACTGCATGGGGGTGCGCACGCCGTCCCGGTCGCCGAGCCAGATGTTGTCGCCCATGCCGATCTCGTCGCCGTAGTACATGACGGGCGAGCCGGGCAGCGACAGCAGCAGGGCGGTGAACAGCTCAAGCTGGTTGCGGTCGTTGTCGAGGAGCGGGGCCAGCCGGCGCCTGATGCCGATGTTGGCCTTCATCCGCGGGTCCTTGGCGTACTCCTTGTACATGTAGTCGCGCTCTTCGTCGGTGACCATCTCGAGCGTGAGCTCGTCGTGGTTGCGCAGGAAGATGCCCCACTGGCAGCCGGCCGGGATCTTCGGCGTCTGGGCCAGGATCTCCGAGATGGGGTAGCGCTGCTCCCGGCGGACGGCCATGAAGATGCGCGGCATCAGCGGGAAGTGGAACGCCATGTGGCACTCGTTGCCGCCGGTCTCCTCGTCGCCGAAGTACTCCACCACGTCGGCGGGCCACTGGTTGGCCTCGGCGAGCAGCACGCGGTCCGGGTAGGCGGCGTCGACCTCGGCGCGGACGCGCTTCAGGTACTCGTGCGTCTCCTTGAGGTTCTCGCAGTTGGTGCCCTCGCGCTCGTACAGGTAGGGCACCGCGTCGAGCCGGAAGCCGTCGATGCCGAGGTCGAGCCAGAACTTGAGCACCTCGATCATCGCGTCCTGGACCTTGGGATTGTCGAAGTTCAGGTCCGGCTGGTGGGAGAAGAACCGGTGCCAGAAGTACTGGCCGCGCACCGGGTCGAACGTCCAGTTCGAGGTCTCGGTGTCGACGAAGATGATCCGCGCGTCGGCGTACTTGTCCGGGTTGTCGCCCCAGACGTAGAAGTCGCCGAAGGGGCCGTCCGGGTCGCTGCGGCTCGCCTGGAACCACGGGTGGGCGTCGCTCGTGTGGTTCATGACCAGGTCGGCGATGATCCGGATGCCGCGCTTGTGCGCCTGCTCGATCAGTTCGACGAAGTCGGCGATGTTGCCGTATTCGGGCAGGATCTGCAGGTAGTCCGCGATGTCGTAGCCGCCGTCGCGCAGCGGCGACTGGTAGATCGGCAGCAGCCAGATGCAGTCGATCCCCAGCCACTGGAGGTAGTCAAGCCGCGACGTGAGCCCCTTGATGTCCCCGGTGCCGTCGCCGTTGGCGTCCTGGAAGCCGCGGATGAGCACCTCGTAGAACACCGCCCGCTTGTACCAATCGGGATCCCGGGGGCGGTCAAGGGTGAAGTCGGGTACCCGCTCACCCGGCGGCGCGGCGAACGGCGTGCTGCCGCGACCGCTTCTGGTGCTGCTGGAAGCTCGATAGCCGGCTCGTGCTCTGACACGGCGTGACTCTCCTGGATGTGCGCGACCGTCGCGCATGCCAGGCTAACCGGACTTCTTTCGCCTTAGGCATGCGTAACGGTGAAGATGTGTGCTGGTCGCACGGCAGGGTCCAGGCGCACGTAGTTGGCTTGGCCCCAGCTGTAGATCTCGCCGCTGAGTTCATCCCTCACGGATGAACCCCTCGTGCCAGTCCATTCCCAGCTCGGGCAGGTCAAGCCACACCGTGGCCTCCCTGGCCTGGTGCGGGTCAAGATTCACAACAACCAGGACGGTGTCTGCGGCGTCGCCGCCCTGTTCCCCCGCCCGCGGCCCTGCCTGCCCGGAGGATCTCTCCGAGATCGTACCGGCCCCGTAGAGGCGTTTGGAGAAGCAGATCAGCTCAGGCTGATCCACGTGATGAAAGCGTAGATTACGCAGCCAGTGCAATGCCACATGCGACCGCCGGATCCGGTTAAGGTCAGCGATATATCCGCTAATGCCCAGGCCGTCGCGTGCCGCGGTGTCCCAGTCGCGCGGCCGGTACTGGTACTTTTCCGAATCCAGGTACTCCTCGCTGCCCGGGCGCAGCGGCGTGCTCTCGCATAGCTCATAGCCGGAGTAGATACCCCAGCTCGGGCTGAGCATTGACGCGAGGACCGCCCGGATCTTGAACGCCGCCTGGCCGCCGTGCTGCAGGTACTCGTGCAGGATGTCCGGCGTGTTGGCGAAGAAGTTGGGCCGCATGTAGGCCGACGCCGGACCGGACAGCTCCTTGAGGTACTCCGTCAGCTCGGCGGCGGTGTTGCGCCAGGTGAAGTACGTGTAGGACTGCTGGAAGCCGACCTTCGCGAGGGCTGGCCATCATCGCCGGGCGGGTGAACGCCTCGGCGAGGAACAGCACGTCCGGATCGGTCTGCCGGATGGCGGCGAGCAGCCGCTCCCAGAACTTGAGCGGCTTGGTGTGCGGGTTGTCGACGCGGAAGATGCGCACGCCGTGGCTCATCCAGAGCCGGACGATCCGCTCGACCTCCGCGAAGATCCCCTCGGGGTCGTTGTCGAAGTTGATCGGGTAGATGTCCTGGTACTTCTTCGGCGGGTTCTCCGCGTACGCGATCGACCCGTCGGCCCGGGTGGTGAACCACTCCGGGTGCTCCTTCACCCAGGGGTGGTCGGGCGAGGCGTTCAGCGCCAGGTCGATCGCGATCTCCAGGCCGAGTTCCCTGGCCCGGGCGACGAACGCGTCGAAGTCGGCGAACGTGCCGAGGTCGGGGTGGATGGCGTCGTGCCCGCCCTCAGGCGCGCCGATCGCCCAGGGCGAGCCCGGGTCGCCGGGGCGGGCCTCGAGCGTGTTGTTCCGCCCCTTGCGGAAGGTGGTCCCGATCGGGTGCACGGGCGGCAGGTAGACGACGTCGAACCCCATGTCGGCGATCGCCTCGAGCCGGCGCGCGGCGGTGCGCAGCGTTCCCGAGATCGGCTCCCGGCGGCCCATCGGGTCGAACTGGACGCCCTCGGAGCGGGGGAAGAACTCGTACCAGGACCCGAAGAGCGCGCGCTGCCGCTCGACGAGCACCGGCATCCGGCCCGACCTGGTCACGAGGTCCCTGAGCGGGTACTCGGCGAGGATCGCCTTGACCCGCGGCGTCCGCGCCGCGGCGAGCCGGTCCCAGGGCGGCAGGCTGCGGTCGCGGAGCTTGCGCGCGAGCGCGTTGAGGTCGGTGCGCGCCGCCGCGGGGCGGGCGGCGCCCGGCGGCTGCCTGATCGCCCGCGCGGCCCGCTCGAAGAGCAGCGCCCCCTCGGTCAGCATGAGCTCGACGTCCTGGCCGCGGGGGATCTTGATGCCCGCGTCATGCTCCCAGTGCGCGATCGGGTCGGACCACGACTCCACGTGGAAGTACCAGGTGCCCTCGCTCGTGACGGTCACGTCCGCCCCGTACCGGTCCGTGCCCGGCGCGAGCTCCCGCATCCTGATCAGCGGGCCGTTCTTGCCCGCCGGATCTCGCAGGACCACGGCGGCGCCGAGCATGCCGTGCCCCTCCCTGATGACGGTCGCGGTGACCTGAAATGTCTCGCCGGCGACCGCCTTAGCGGGGCGGCGCCCGCACTCCACGACGGGCTCGATATCGAGGATGGGGATGCGTCCGATCACGCGGTTACCGTACCCAGTTGTGATTCATAGATTTCCCCCGGGGGGCGGCCCTGACGTCCCTGCTTCCGTGCGCCGAAGGGAGCAGGTTCCCTGCGCCGAAGGATGCAGGGTCGCACAGCTACCCGGATGTCATCTCTTCACTCAGGTGTAATAAAAGGCCCGTATGATGACTGCCCGTGAGAGCGATCCGACGTTTCACCGTCCGCGTAACGCTGCCGCAGCCGCTGGCGCCGCTGCATGACCTGATGCTGAACCTCCGCTGGTCCTGGCACCCGCCCACGGTCGAGCTGTTCGAGTCGATCGACCCGGCCGGGTGGGCCGCCTCCGGCGGCGACCCGGTGGCGATGCTCAGCTCGATGCGGCCGGGCCAGCTCGCCGCGCTCGCCGCCAACGAGGACTTCCTGCGCCGCCTGGACGCGGCCGTGGCCGACCTGCGCGGCTACACTGAGCGAGCCGCGCTGGTACCAGTCGGCCCAGGACGGGGCGGAGTCGCTGCCGAGGGCGATCGCCTACTTCTCGCCGGAGTACGGCATCACCGCCGTGCTGCCGCAGTACTCCGGCGGCCTCGGCATCCTGGCGGGCGACCACCTGAAGTCGGCGAGCGACCTCGGCGTCCCGATCATCGGCGTCGGCCTGCTGTACCGGCACGGGTACTTCACCCAGTCGCTGTCGGCCGACGGCTGGCAGGCCGAGCGGTACCCGGCCGACGACCCGAACGGGCTGCCGCTGACCCTGCTGCGTTCCGCCGACGGCGAACCGGTGAAGGTCACCGTGCCGTTCCCCGACGGCAAGCTGCTGACCGCGCAGGTCTGGCTGGCCCAGGTGGGCCGGGTGCCGCTGCTGATGCTCGACTCCTACGTGGAGGAGAACGAGCCCGCGCAGCACGAGGTCACCGACCGGCTGTACGGCGGCGGCAGCGAGCACCGGCTCCGCCAGGAGCTGCTGCTCGGCATCGGCGGCGTCCGCGCGGTGCGCGCCTTCTGCGCGATCACCGGCCACCCGGAGCCCGAGGTGTTCCACACCAACGAGGGGCACGCCGGCTTCCTCGGCCTCGAGCGGATCAGGGAGTACGTGGCGGCCGGGCTGACGTTCGACGAGGCGCTCGAGCTGTCCAGGGCGGGCACCGTCTTCACGACGCACACGCCGGTGCCCGCGGGCATCGACCGCTTCCCGCGCGAGCTGATCGAGCGGTACTTCACCGTCGGACGCCGCCGGCGCCGGGCTGCCGCTCGACCGGGTGCTCGCGCTCGGCGCGGAGACCTACCCGGGCGGCGACCCGCACATGTTCAACATGGCCGTCATGGGCATGCGGCTGGCGCAGCGGGTCAACGGCGTCTCGCTGCTGCACGGCGAGGTCAGCCGGGAGATGTTCGCGGGCCTGTGGCCGGGCTTCGACACCGCGGAGGTGCCGATCGGCTCGATCACCAACGGCGTGCACGCGCCGACCTGGGTCGCGCGCGAGGTCTCCGACCTCGGCGACTCGGAGAGCGCCGCGGACGCGCCGGCCGAGAGCGGCTGTGGGCGATCCGCCGCCAGCTGCGCGCCAGGCTCGTCACCGAGACCAGGCGCAGGCTGCGCGAGTCCTGGCAGCAGCGCGGCGCGTCCGGCGCCGAGCTGACCTGGATCGACGACGTGCTCGACGAGAACGTGCTGACGATCGGGTTCGCCCGCCGGGTGCCGTCGTACAAGCGGCTGACGCTCATGCTGAACGACCCGCAGCGGCTTGCCGGGCTGCTGCTCGACCCGGACCGGCCCATCCAGATCGTGATCGCGGGCAAGGCGCACCCGGCGGACGAGGGCGGCAAGCGGCTCATCCAGCAGATGGTCAGGTTCGCCGACTCCGAGGCCGTGCGGCGCCGGATCGTCTTCCTGCCCGACTACGACATGGCGATGGCCCGCTTCCTCGTCCAGGGCTGCGACGTCTGGCTGAACAACCCGCTGCGCCCGCTCGAGGCCTGCGGCACGTCGGGCATGAAGGTGGCGCTCAACGGCGGCCTGAACCTGTCGGTGCGCGACGGCTGGTGGGACGAGTGGTACGACGGCGGCAACGGCTGGGAGATCCCGACGGCGGACGGCGTCGAGGACCCGTCGCGCCGGGACGAGCTCGAGGCGTCCGCGCTCTACGAGCTGATCGCCAAGTCGGTCGCGCCGCTGTTCTACGACGCCGGCGCCGACGGCGTGCCGCACGGCTGGGTGGAGATGCTCAGGCACGGGCTGCGCAGCCTCGGCCCGCTCGTCCAGGCGGACCGCATGGTCGGCGACTACGTGACCAAGCTGTACGCGCCGGCCGCGCAGGCGTCGCGGGCGCTCGCGGCGGCCGACAACGGGACGGCCCGCGGCCTGGCCGCGTGGAAGGCGCGCGTCCGCCAGGGGTGGGCCGGCGTGCGGATCGAGCACGTCGAGGCGGACGGCGCCGAGCCGTCGCTCGGCGCGGTGCTCGACGTCCGGGTCACCACCTCGCTCGGCCGCCTGTCCGCCGGACGACGTCTGCGTCGAGGTCGTCTACGGCCGCCTCGGCGACGACGACGAGCTCGTCGACCCGTCCTACGTGACGCTCACCGCCGAGGACTCGGCGCAGGCGCCGCACACCCGGTTCTCCGGCGCGGTGGAACTCGGCCAGCCGGGCCCGTTCGGCTACACGGTCCGGGTCCTCCCGTCCCACCCGCTGCTCGCCAGCCGCGCCGACCTGGGCCTGGTCACCTACCCAGAAGGCCCCGCCGGCATGTCCACGGGCGACCTGCGCTAGCCAACCCCCGCAAAACCCGCAAAACACCGCGAATCCGGACTGGCCCTGGATACCCCAGGGCCAGTCCGCGCCTGTTTCCGGGTGCCCCAGGGCCACTACGGTCTGTGTCGGGGTGCCACAAGGCCACTAGAGCCGCCCGTGTGCGCCACAAGGGCAGAATTCTGTGGCCTCGTGTGCCCCAAGGCCACAATGGCAGTAGTCCCAGCTGCCACAGGAACTCCCAGCTGCCACAGGGGCCGTGAGACATCCCGCCATTCGGTGTTTAGCGTGAGGAACCACGGCACCAGCTTTCGCGAAAGTGCCTTACATGGTGCGAATTTGATAATTGCGGAGTAAACGGAGAGTTGGCGAGTTAGAAAGGTGCGCCGACGGATTTCTCTGTAAGCTCTGTGAGCACCAGCAGTCCCCCCTCTGCGGTATTTCATAACGCTGCGACGCAGCTAATACCTTTCTGGCGGGGGATGGCGGGATGGCGGAGAATGCCGTACTGCTCGAGGCGGGACCGCGCGGTCCTCGCCTCGGCGGGAAGCGCCGCGGCGGCGCGGGCGAATGGCGCGAGCGGCTTGCCGCGCTCTTTCCTGAGGCAGCGGTTCCCGACGCGGGGGTTCCCGGGGAAGGGGGCGCGCCGAGCACGCGGCGTCGCCGGCGGGCGGTCAGCGTCGCCGGTGCAGGCCGCGGTGGTGTGCGCCGCGGCCGCGGTCCTGCTCCTCCGCGTGGCCGGCATCCCGGCCTGGGACGGCACCTACGCCGAGGACAACGGCGTGTTCCTGGTCGACGGACTGGTCCGGCCCTGGCACCTGCTCGTGCCCTACAGCGGCTACCTGGAGCTGGGGCCGCGGGTCATCGGGCAGGTCATCGCCTCGTTCCTGCCGCTCGTGGACGCGTCGGCGGCCTACGCGATCGCGGGTGCGCTGATCGGCGCGGCGACCGGGCTGTTCCTGTACCACGCCAGCGCGGGCTACCTGCGGGCACGGTGGGCCCGGGCGCTGCTCGGGGCGGCGCTGGTCCTGCTGCCCATCGCCCCGCTCGACATCATCGACAGCGCGGTCGACTCCCCCTGGTACGCGATGGCGGCGCTGTTCTTCGCGGTCTTGTGGCGGCCGCGGTCATGGCCGGGCATGCTGGCCGCCGCGCTCGTCGCCTGCTACGCGAGCTCGTCGGAGATCGTCGCCTTCATCTACGCGCCGCTGCTCCTCATCCGGCTGCTCGCGCTGCCCAGGGTGCGCGAGCACGCGGTCACCGCCGGCTGGCTGCTCGGCCTGGCGCTCCAGGTTCCCGTCGTCCTGCTCAGCTACACCCAGCACAAGCAGCGGCTCGGCGCTCTCGCGACACCGGGCCAGGCGCTCGCGTTCTACTGCCACAACGTCGTACTGCGGGCGCTGGGCTGGCACCTGTCGGTCTGGCTGAAGTCGGCCGCCGGGTACAACGGCGCCACCGTCATCGTCGGCGCGCTCCTCGCCCTGGCCCTCGGCTGGGCCTTCGCCGCGGGCGACCGGCCGGTCCGCCTGTTCGCCGCGATCGCGCTGCTCACCGGCTTCGCGCAGACCATGTTCGAAGCGACCATCGCGCAGTACGTGGTCTTCCAGCCGCCCACCCCGGACTTCATGGCGGCGGCGCGTTACTCGACGATCCCGGTCCTGCTGATCACCGCGACCGGGATCGTCGCCGTGGAGTCCTACGTCCGGCGCCGCGGCGGCCTCCGTCGCGATGACGTCCGCCCGCTGGTCGCCGCTTGCGTCCTCGCCTGCGTGCTCGGCTTCGGCTGGGTCAGCGACTTCCGGTACGTCTCCCAGCGGATCAACGCGGGCCGCTGGCGGCCCTACGCGCAGGGCCTGGTGGCCGCCTGCACCCAGGACCCGGCGGGCGACGTCACGCTGAACGCCTGGGGCGGCCACCACTACACCGTCCCCTGCGCCCGCATCCGCCGCTGACGTTCGCGGCCTGAACCCGCCCGGCGGCCAGGCGTTCGTACCGCCCTCAGCGGGTCCATGTCCCCGAGGATCCGGGAAACGCGACACTGTAACGTAGGCTGCCCAGCACCTCTCGTCCGCACCGACGGCAGAGCGAGGGGAAAGAGACATCCCGGTAGCTCTGACAGCCGGGGGGTACGCGGGGGTCGTCCCCCCGGGGAGAGGTGGAGTGTGGGCGAGTTCGTGCGGGTTGAGGTAGCGGACCAGATCGCGACGATCCGGCTGGACCGGCCGAAGATGAACGCGCTCAACTTCCAGGTCCAGGCGGAGATCGCGGCGGCCGCGGCGAGGTGTCCGCGGACGACGCCGTCCGCGCCGTCATCCTCTACGGCGGCGAGCGGGTGTTCGCCGCAGGCGCCGACATCAAGGAGATGGCACCGCTCGGGACCGCGGCCATGTCCGAGCGGGCGGCCGCGCTGCAGGCGGCGCTGAACGACGTCGCGGACATCCCCAAGCCCGTCGTCGCCGCGGTCACCGGGTACGCGCTCGGCGGCGGCCTTGAGCTCGCCCTCTGCGCCGACTTCCGGGTGCTCGGCGAGTCGGCGAAGGTCGGCCAGCCGGAGATCCTGCTCGGCGTCATCCCCGGCGCGGGCGGCACCCAGCGGCTACCGCGGCTGATCGGGCCTGGCCGGGCCAAGGACCTCATCTTCACCGGCAGGCACGTGGCGGCGGACGAGGCCCTGGCCATCGGGCTCGCCGACAAGGTCGTGCCCGACGCCGAGGTCTACCAGGCCGCGAAGGACCTGGTCGCCCGGTACGCGGCGGGCCCCGCGCTCGCGCTCCGCGCCGCCAAGCAGGCGGTGAACAAGGGCCTCGAGGTCGACCTGGCCACCGGGCTCGAGATCGAGCGCCTGCACTTCGCCTCGCTGTTCGCCACCGAGGACCAGAAGTCGGGCATGCGCAGCTTCCTGGAGGACGGCCCGGGTAAGGCCGTCTTCGAGGGAAGGTAGTTTGCCGCAGGTGACATACTCGGAGGTGTGACTGAGCCTCCCGCTGACATTGTGCCATCCGACGGTGATGGGCTTTCGCTTGAGATGGTCATGGCCGCCCTGCGGCTGGACAGCGACGACGCCGCGATCTACGCGAGCGTGCTGACCAAGTCGCTGAGCGAGGCGCTGCCCCCTGGCTACGTGACCGTGGAGCGCGAGCGGTCCATGTCCGACCGGATGCACGGCCGCCCTGGCGAGATCTCGAAGGTCGAAGTCAAGCTTGGTGACCAGGTCATGACCCTGGCGGTGAAGAACGGCCGGACGTCGGCGCAGATTTGCCGCGCGGTCCGCGGCGTCGTGCTGTCCACGCAGCCGGTCTCGGTGCAGCAGTGGGCCGCGGCGCTTGCCAGCGCCCTGATGAGTCACGCCGAGTCCAACGCGCAGGCCGCGGAGGCGCTCCGCCGCCTGGTCATCGGCTCGTAGCCGCCGCGAGGTAACGCGTGCGGCCCCCGGGATAGCAGCGAACCCCGCAGCGCCGCGGGGCTCGTAACCAAGGTTTTATAGAAATCCTGGAAACGAGCCGTACCCTGAAAGGACGATGCCAGCACTGGATTCGCTCCCGCGCAAGATCGGCCCTTACCGCGTGATCGAGAAGATCGGCGAGGGGGGCATGGGCGTTGTCTACCTTGGCATCGACGCGGAACGGCGCCGGGTAGCGATCA
The DNA here is from genome assembly GCA_963850115.1 of uncultured Actinomycetota bacterium. Lineage (GTDB taxonomy): Bacteria > Actinomycetota > Actinomycetes > Streptosporangiales > Streptosporangiaceae > Trebonia. The sequence continues at coordinate 309,104 of CAWKKG010000007.1, read as the reverse complement.
AGGTCCTCGGCGCGGCCGTGGCCAACGACCCGAGCGCCAGGCAGCGACTCGCCCGCGAGGTCGAGACCATGCGCCGGGTGAGGAACCGCTACGTTGCCGAGGTGCTCGACGCGGACGTGCAGGGACCCGCGCCTTACATCGTCACCAGGTACGTCCCTGGCCGGACGCTCGAGGACACGGTCAGGCAGGACGGCCCGCTGCGGGGCATGGCCCTCGACGCGCTCGCCGAGGGGCTGGCCGAGGCGCTCGCCGCTATCCACGCGGCCGGCGTGGTCCACCGCGACCTCAAGCCGGGCAACGTCATGGTAGACGCCGGCCAGCCGGTGATCATCGACTTCGGGATCGCGCACATTCAAGACTCCACCCGGCTGACCAAGACCGGCCTGGTCATGGGCACCCCGGGATACCTCGCCCCGGAGGTGATCGAGGGCTCATCCTCAAGCGGCGCGTCCGATGTGCACTCCTGGGGCGCCACGGTCGCGTACGCCGGCACGGGCCGTCAGCCGTTCGGAACCGGCACGTACCAGACCATCTTCTTCCGGGTGCTCGAGGGGAAGCCGGACGTCGCGGGAATCCCGCCGCACCTGCTGCCGTTCGTCACCGCCGCGCTGTCGACCGCGCCGCAGGCCAGGCCGAGCGCGCGGTGGCTGGCGGGACAACTCGGCATGCCGACTAGCGCTACCCGGCTGGCCGCGACTCGCGCCGACTACGCGGCATCGACCCGCTTCGACTACCCGTCCACGCGCACCATGTCACCACCGCCGGCCCCGATGGCCGCCCGGCCGCCCGGACCGCTGGTGTCACCGCCTGCCCGGGCCGCCTACCGGTCGCCCGCGGAGGCGGCGCGGGACGTGGCCGACCTGCTGCCGCCGGTCGCGCCGCCCCCCGCGCCGTCACGGCGCCAGTCGCAGGCCCCGGCCGCCGCACCCGCGGCCGCGCCCCGGCCGCCGGAGTGGCAGCCGACCGGACTTGGCCTGCTGAGCCTGGCGGCCGGAGTGGCCGCGGTCGCGCTGAGCGTGCTGCTTCCCGTGGCGGGCACGGCGCTCTCGCTCGCGGTGATCACCTTGCTGCGGGCAGCGGACCGGGCCCAGACGGACTTCACCGAGCGACGCAGCCTGCGCGGCGCCCGGCCGAGCGACATCGTGATCGTGATCATGACGGCCCCCTGGACCGTCGTCCGCGCCGCGCTCACCACGGTCATGCTCGCGCCGCTGGCGATCATCGTCGGGCTGCCCGCCGCGGCGGCGTCGGTGATCTTCACCAGGGCGGGGACGCTGCCAGGGGCTCTCAGCTGGGCGGCCGGCGCCGCCGTCGCGCTCTACTGCGTCGGCCCGGGATCGCGCGCACCGCGCAGGCAGCTGCGCCGGATGAGCGCGACGGTCATCCGCAGCCGGGCCGCCCTGACCGTCGCCTTCATCTCTGCCTGGGCGCTCGCCCTCGCGGTCGTCTCCTCGGCGTTCTCGCAGCCGCCGCTGATCTGGCCGGCGACCAGCTCAACGATCCCGCACCTGATGCCCGGCCTGCCGTCCCTCGGCGGGACGCTCCACTCCCTGCAGAAGTGGCTGCTGAGCAACACCGTGGGCATGCTGCACCTGCCCTGAGCCGTGCTCGGCGAGCGGCCGGACCAGGCCGAGCGCGATCACCTCGTTGGCCAGCCGGGTGCGCCGGTTGGTTCCCTCGGGCACGCGGAACTTCACGTAGAGCCTGAGCAGGTGCTGCTTGACCGCCGCCTCGGTCACGACCAGGTCGCCCGCGATCTCCTTCGCCGTGGCGGGCATGACGAACGCGTCATCCGAGAGTGCGGGGCGGCACAGCGATATCAGCACGTCAAGCTCGCGTCGCGTCAGCTCGGGAGCCGCGGAGCGGCGCAGCTCCGCTTCGGCCGCGAGTTCCTCCATCGGCAGCCCCTCGACCCGGCAGCGGGCCGCGCCGAACGTGAGGACGTCACCGTCGTCAAGCACACGACGGGCGACCGGTCGCCCGTTCACCCGTGTGCCATTACGTGATAATCCCAGATCGGCGACGTAATAGTAGGGGCCACGGCGGACGATTTCCGCGTGCAACCGGGAAACGCTCGGGTCGTCTAGCCGGACATCCGCCCCAAGGCCACGTCCGACCGTAGTGACCTCGCTGCGCAGCGGAATTACTTCCCCGGTGTCCTCTATGCGAATGTAAGGCGTGTCCACGCCGACCCTCCCGTCTGTCCGAGACGTGACGCTTATCTCACTTTAGCGTTACTCTCGCCCGGTGCGTCCGGGGCGTGAAAGGTTTCCAATAGCGGGCGTAAGGTAGTGAATGCCGGATAAGCCCAGGTCCTCGCAGGATCGCGGTGGCGTGCGCGTCCGCCTGGCGGCGTCGCCGGTAAACTGCTAGGTGAGCAGCCAAAAGGCCGGTCGACCGCACACGGCTGACCGCGGGAGACGATCATGACACCCGAGACGCAGCAGGCGCGGACAGATGCCCACCGGGGGGACGCCCCCCGGTACCCCCCGCGAGGGGATTCTGGGCGGGCCGCCCGCGCGGCGCGGACCGGGCAGTGGGGCGCGGTCGCCGAGCCGTCGCCCGCCACCCCCCGGTCGCCCGCCACCCCGCGGTCGAAGGCGGAGGCGAAGCGCCTCGCGGAAGACGCGAGTATCGTCAGGGTCATCCCGCTGCTGGCCGTTTTGGTGGTCACCGTCGCCGGCGTGTACATCGCCTGGCATCAGGGCTCGGCCGGCGGCGGTAAGGGAGGGGTCGTCGGTGGATGCGCGCTGCTCGTCGCCGCGCTCGCCCGGCTGCTGCTCCCGTCCAGGCTCGCCGGGCTGCTCGCCATGCGCAAGCGGACGAATGACGTCGTCACCCTCACCATCTTCGGCGTGGGCCTGCTGGTCGCGGGCCTGGTTTTGCCGGGATAGGGGCAAGGCCGACCCGTTAAGGCGGTTCGAGTGCGCGGCACCGGTTTTCTTTCGGCCGCCCGGTAGGTATCTTGACGTCGAGAAGAATCTTCAGAAGCAGGAGCTGGCAACGAGATGGCCACGATCATCTACACCCACACCGACGAGGCGCCGCTGCTTGCGTCGTACTCCTTCCTCCCCATCGTCTCCGCATACGCTCATAAAGCCGGCGTCGAGATCGAGACCCGTGACATCTCGCTGGCCGGGCGCATCCTGGCCCAGTTCGGCCTGGCCGACGACGCGCTGACCGAGCTCGGTGCGCTCACCGAACGGCCCGCGGCCAACATCGTCAAGCTGCCGAACATCTCCGCCTCGGTCCCGCAGCTCAAGGCCGCCATCAAGGAACTCCAGGGCAAGGGGTACGCCCTGCCGGACTACCCGGAGGTGCCGGCGACGCTGGCCGAGGCTGAGCTCCGGGCGAAGTACGCCAAGGCCATCGGCTCCGTGGTCAACCCGGTGCTGCGCCAGGGCAACTCCGACCGGCGCGCCCCGCTCTCGGTGAAGGCCTACGCGCGCAAGCACCCGCACACCAACAAGCCCTTCGGCCAGGCTCAAAGACCTCCGTGGCGACGATGGGCGCGCACGACTTCCGGTCCAACGAGAAGTCGGTCACGCTGCTCGCCGACGACACCCTCAAGATCGTCTTCGAGAGCATCGCGGGCGAGCGCAAGGTGCTCCTCCAGTCGCTCCCGGTGCTGGCAGGCGAGGTCGTCGACGCCACGGTCATGCAGGCCGCCAACCTCCGGGCCTTCCTGATCAACGCGCTGGCCCAGGCCAAGGCCGCGGACGTGCTCTTCTCGGTGCACCTCAAGGCGACGATGATGAAGGTCTCCGACCCGATCATCTTCGGCCACGTGGTTAAGGCGTACTTCGCGGACGTCTTCGCGAAGTACGGCGACGAGCTCGCGGCCGCGGGCCTCGCGGCCAACGACGGCCTTGGCGCGATCCTGGCCGGACTGCCGTCGCTGCCAAACGGCGCGGAGATCAAGGCGGCCTTCGACGCCGCGCTCGCGTCGGGCCCGCGGCTGTCCTACGTGAACTCCGACCGGGGGATCACCAACCTGCACGTGCCGAGCGACGTCATCGTCGACGCCTCCATGCCGGCCCTGATCCGTAACGGCGGCAAGCTGTGGGGGGCCGACGGCGCCGAGGAAGACACCCTCGCGGTGATCCCTGATTCCTCCTACGCCGGGGTCTACGCGACCGTCATCGAGGACGTGAAGCGGAACGGCCCGCTCGACCCCGCGACGATCGGCACCGTCCCCAACGTCGGCCTCATGGCGCAGGCCGCGGAGGAGTACGGCTCGCACAACAAGACCTTCGAGATCCCCGCCGACGGCACGGTCACCATCGTCAACCGGGCCGGCGAGGTGCTGCTCGCCCACGACGTCGAGGCCGGTGACATCTGGCGGGCCTGCCAGACCAAGGACATCCCGGTGCGCGACTGGGTGAAGCTCGCCGTCACCCGGGCCCGCGCCGCCCAGACCCCGGCGGTCTTCTGGCTCGACGAGTCCCGCGCGCACGACGCCGAGCTGATCAAGAAGGTCAACGCCTACCTGCCCGAGCACGACACCGACGGCCTGGAGATCAGGATCCTCTCGCCCGAGCTGGCCACGGCCTACTCACTCGAGCGCATGCGGCAGGGGCTCGACACGATCTCGGTGACCGGCAACGTGCTGCGCGACTACAACACCGACCTGTTCCCGATCCTCGAGGTCGGTACCTCGGCGAAGATGCTCTCCATCGTGCCGTTGATCGCGGGCGGCGGCCTCTTCGAGACCGGCGCCGGCGGCTCCGCGCCGAAGCACGTACAGCAGCTGGTCGAGGAGAACTACCTCCGCTGGGACTCGCTTGGCGAGTTCTTCGCGCTGGTACCCGCCTTCGAGCAGTACGCCGACTTCGCCGCCGTGCCCGCCGCGAAGGTGCTCGCCGACGCGCTCGACCGGGCGACCGGCACGTTCCTCGACGAGGACCGCAGCCCCGGCCGCAAGCTCGGCACGATCGACAACCGCGGCTCGCATTTCTACCTCGCCCTGTACTGGGCCCAGGAGCTGGCTAAGCAGACCGACGACGCCGAGCTGGCCGCGGCGTTCAAGGGACTGGCCGACACCCTGGAGGCGAAGGAGGGCACCATCGTCGAGGAGCTCCTCGCCGTCCAGGGCCAGCCGGCCGACATCGGCGGCTACTACCTGCCCGACGCCGAGAAGGCCGCTGCGGTGATGCGCCCGTCGAAGACCTTCAACGACGCGCTCGCGGCACTCTGACCTCCCCGGGACGACCCCTCGTACGACTAGCGAGTCCGGCGTGGTGTCTCCGGCATCCCGGACGCGTTAAGGCCCCCGGAACCCCTTGGCTTGGGTTCCGGGGGCCTTCGCTCGCGAGCTGCGGCCTAGATGAGGCCGAGCTTGGTCACGGCGTCCCGCTCGGCGACAAGCTCCTCGACCGAGGCGTCGATCTTGCCGCGGGAGAAGTCGTTGACCGGCACGCCCTGGATGATCTCCCAGTCGCCGCCCGCTGAACGGACCGGGAAAGAGCTGACCAGGCCCTCGGGCACGTCGTAGGAGCCGTCAGAGACGATCGCCGCGGAAGTCCAGGCGGTGCCGTTGACCCAGTCGTACACGTGGTCAATGGCGGCGCTCGCCGCGGAAGCGGCCGAGGACGCGCCCCGCGCCTTGATGATCGCCGCGCCGCGCTGACCGACCTCGGGGATGAACGTGCCGGTGATCCACTCCTCGTCCACCTGCTCGGCGGCGCTGCGGCCGTTGACCACCGTGGTGTAGAGGTCGGGGTACTGGGTGGCGGAGTGGTTGCCCCAGATCGTCATGTGCTCAATGGCGGTGACCGGGACCGACAGCTTGGCGGCGAGCTGCGAGACCGCGCGGTTGTGGTCCAAGCGGGTCATCGCGGTGAACCGGCTCGCGGGCACGTCGGGCGCGTTCCGCTGCGCGATCAGCGCGTTGGTGTTGGCCGGGTTGCCGACCACGAGAACCTTGATGTCGTTAGCCGCGTGCTCGTTGATCGCCTTGCCCTGCGGGCCGAAGATCCCGCCGTTGGCTTCCAGCAGGTCGGCGCGTTCCATGCCCGCGGAGCGCGGCCGGGCGCCGACCAGCAGGGCGACGTTGGTGCCATCGAAGGCGGTCTTGAGGTCATCGGTGATGTCAATGCCGGCCAGCAGCGGAAAGGCGCCGTCGTTCAGTTCCATCGCCGTACCCTCGGCCGCCTGCAGGGCCGGGGTGATCTCCAGGAGCCGCAGTCGGACCGGCACGTCGGGCCCGAGAAGCTGTCCGGAAGCGATACGGAACAACAAGGCATAGCCGATCTGCCCGGCTGCGCCGGTCACAGTCACGGTCACGGGAGTGCTCATGACTGGCAGGCTACAACGTGGTCACACGGCGGGTATACGTACCGTCCCTCACAGTGCTCCCGCGGTGCCAGGACGGGGGTGGCCGTTTGCTTTGCGGCATATCGGTTAAGGTGAGGCCATGGCTGACCCCAGCAGGAATCACGAGTCACAGGACCTCACCGATTACGAGGTTCTCGACGCGAACGACACCCTGGACGGTAACCCGGGCGACGACCCGCTCGACCGGGGGGTCGCCGCGCCCGACCGCTGGTCCGCGGGCACGCGGTACGCCCTCGAGGGCGAAGAGGAGTCCGAGTCCCTCGACGAGCTGCTCGCCGAGGAAGAGCCGGACGTCCTCGACGAAGAGGACGAGGACGAGGAGTCGTGGGACGAGAACGCGACCGGCAATGACGTCGCGCGCCTCGAACGCGACGAGGACGCCGATCCCCGGGCCGGGCGGCTGGCGACCACCGAGGCGGACGTGTACGGGAACCCCGACAAGGACGTGCCCGGCGTCCAGGACGGCGAGCTCCTCGGCGAGGACACCGGGATCGACGGCGGCGCCGCGAGCGCCGAGGAAGCGGCGGTCCACGTCGTCGGCGAAGACGACGAGGAACTCGACGACGAGGACGAGGACGTAACCGGGGCGGTACTAAACGCACGGTACTAAGCACGCGGGGTTAGGACAGGCGACGGGCGGCAGGCGACGGGACCGCGTCGAGGAACTCGGGCGGCTTCCAGCCGCGCGCGGTGAACGTTTCCGTCACGGCCGCGCGGAGCGCTCCCGCGTCGGCCCGCGGGAAGCAGCGCGAGCACTGACCCGCCAAAGCCGCCGCCGATCATCTTCGCGCCGTACGCGCCGGCCGCGACGGCGGTCTCGACCGTCGCGTCGGCTTCCGGCCAGGAGACCTCGAAGTCGTCGCGGAGCGAGGCGTGACCCTCGACCAGCAATTTCCCGATAAATGCGTATATTTTGCTCGCACCCACGGCCGCGTCGACCGCGCCTGGGTCCTCCAGCGCCGCGGCGATCGCCCTGGCCCGGGCGCTGTCGGTGACCACGTGCCGCGCCCGGCGGCGGAGCAACGGGTCGGTGAGCCGGTTCAGGGCGCGGACATCGGTCACCGCGCCAAGGGCGGGCACGCCGAGCAGGCGCGCGGCCGCCTCGCACTCGGCGCGCCGCGCCGCGTACTCGCCGGAGACGAGCGCGTGCGTCACGCGGGTATCGATCACCAGGGCGGACACGCCGGCCGCGGCGGGCCGGAAGGGCACCTGGGTCGTGCCAAGCGTCGCGCAGTCGAGGAGCAGCGCGTGGCCCTCCTCGCACAGCAGCGCCGCGGACTGGTCGATGATGCCGGTCGGGGCGCCGACGAACTCGTTTTCCGCGCGCTTGGCGATCGCGGCAAGCGCCCGGCGCGGCACCGACACCCCCGACAGCGAGCACAGCGCCAGGGCCACCGAGCACTCGAGCGCGGCGGACGACGACACGCCCGCGCCCACCGGCAGGTCGGAGTCGACGTCGACGGACGCGCCGCGCACCGCGTGCCCGGCCGCGCGCAGCGCCCAGGCCACGCCGGCCGGGTAGGCCGCCCAGCCGGTCACCGAGCCCGGCGCGAGCGCGTCCAGGTCCACCGTCACCGGGACGTCGGGCACCTGCCTGGAGCGCAGCACGAGCAGCCCGTCGTCCCGCCCGCTGGCGGTCGCGGTCACGCCCTGGGCCAGCGCGAACGGCAGCACGAAGCCCTCGTTGTAGTCGGTGTGCTCGCCCATCAGGTTGGCGCGCCCCGGAGCGAACCAGACTTCCGCCGCCGTCATCTCACTATCCAAAGACCGCTCGGTTTTCCTGCGATGCTTCTGCTACCCACGGGACGGATACGTTACCCGGTTACACTGGCGCCAGTAACTGGCCTGGGACAGAGCAGGCGCTGGGGCGGACTACCAGATTCCCGTCGCGGGATGCGGCGCCGTTCCTCCGGGGATTACAGCTAGGGCAGGAAGTCGGCGATCGCGACGTGAAGGTCGTCCTGGACGTAATCATCGTCCTTGTCATCGTGTCCATCGGCGGGTTCTTCGCATCCGCGGAGATGGCCCTGGTCTCGCTGCGCGAGGGCCAGGTGCGGTCGCTCGCCCGCCGGGGCAGGCGCGGGGCGACGGCCGCGCGGCTTGCCTCCGACCCCAACCGGTTCCTGGCGTCGGTGCAGATCGGCACCACGCTGGCGACGCTGGTCACGGGCGCCTACGGTGCCGACACGCTGGCCGGGCTGCTGAGCGACTGGCTGGTCAGCCGGCACCTGGCGCACGATGTCGCCGCGCCGCTCGCGTTCGCTATCGTCACCGTCTGCATCACCTTCCTCACCCTGGTCTTCAGCGAGCTCGCGCCGAAGCGGCTGGCGCTGCAGCGCACCGTGTCGATCGCGCTGTTCGCCGCGCCGACGCTCGACGTGATCTCCCGCCTCGCGCGGCCGGTCGTGTGGCTGTTGTCCGTCTCGGTCAACGTCGTGGTCCGCCTGCTCGGCGCCGACCCCCGGCAGGGCCGTCAGGCGATGACCGAGCAGGAGGTCCGCGAGCTGGTCGCCGGGACGCAGACGCTGAGCGTGGACGAGCGGCGCATCGTCGTTGAGGTCTTCGACGCGGGGAAGCGGCAGATCCGCGAGGTGCTCAGGCCGCGCACCGAGGTGGAGTTCCTCGCGGCCGGCACCACGGTCGGCGAGGCGGCGCGCATCGCGGCCAGCGTGCCCTACTCGCGGCTGCCCGTGTACCAGGGGTCGTACGACAACGTCGTCGGCTTCGTGCACATCAGGGACCTGCTCGGCCCCGGCGCGCCGGACAAGGCGGCGCTCGTCGACCAGGCGGTCAGGCCGGTCAAGTTCCTGCCGATCAGCAAGACGGTGCTGTCCGCCCTGTCCGAGATGCGCCGCGAGCGCGTCCACCTGGCGATCGTGGTCGACGAGTACGGCGGCACCGCCGGCATCATCACCCTCGAGGACCTGGTCGAGGAGCTGATCGGCGACATCAGGGACGAGTACGACTCGGGCGAGGCGCCCGCCACTAAGCTGCCGCAGGGCGAGGTCGAGGTCGACGGCCTGCTCAACCTGGACGAGTTCGCCGAGCAGACGTCGATCAGGCTCCCTGAGGGACCCTACGAGACCGTCGCCGGCTACGTGCTCGCGGCGCTCGGCGAGCTGCCGACGCCGGGCGACGCCGTCGAGATCCCCGGCTACACGATCGCGGTGACCGAGATGGACGGCCGCCGCATCGCCCGGCTCCGCGTCACCCCGCTCCCAGAACCGGAGCCGGGCGCCAAGCAGGCCGCCGAGCAGGCCGCGGAGCAGGGCGCGGACCAAGGCGCGGCGCCCGACGCGACGGATCGCGCGTCGTGAGGCCCGGCGCGGCCATCCGGTCCATCGCGGGCCGCCCGGCGAACTAAACTTTGCGGCTACACGGGGAAACTCCCTGGTGGAAGGGATAAGTGTGTCCGGACCTGGTGGGTTTGACACCGTTCTGGTCGTTGACTTCGGCGCGCAGTACGCCCAGCTCATCGCCCGCCGCGTGCGCGAGTGCCACGTGTACTCGGAGATCGTGCCGTCCACGATGCCGGTGCCCGAGATGCTCGCCAAGAACCCGAAGGCGATCATCCTGTCCGGCGGCCCCGCGTCGGTGTACGCCGAGGGCGCCCCGGCGGCGCCCGCCGGGCTGTTTGACGCGGGCGTTCCTGTCTTCGGCATCTGCTACGGGCACCAGGTGCTGGTCCGTGAGCTTGGGGGCGCGGTCGAGCGGACCGGCGCGGCCGAGTACGGCGGCACGCCGCTGCACGTCCTGGCGGACGCCGGGCGCCTGCTCGCGGGGCTCGGCCCCGAGCTCAGCGTGTGGATGTCGCACGGTGACACCTCGACCGCCGCGCCGCCCGGGTTCACGGTGACCGCGCAGACGGCCGCGACCCCCGCCGCCGCCGTCGAGGACCAGGCCCGCGGCCTGTACGGCGTGCAGTTCCACCCCGAGGTGATGCACACCGAGTACGGCACCAAGATCCTGCGCCGCTTCCTCGACGCGGCCGGCTGCCGCCCGACGTGGACGATGCTGAACATCGTCGAGGAGGAGACCGACCGGATCAGGGAGCAGGTCGGCGACGGCCGGGCGATCTGCGGGCTGTCCGGCGGCGTGGACTCCGCGGTCGCGGCCGCCCTGGTCCAGCGGGCCATCGGTGACCGGCTGACCTGCGTGTTCGTCGACCACGGGCTGCTGCGCAAGGGCGAGGCGGAGCAGGTCGAGCACGACTTCGTGGCGGCGACCGGGGTCAAGCTGCACGTCGTCGACGCGTCCGCCGAGTTCCTGGCCGCCCTCGAAGGGGTCACCGACCCGGAGCAGAAGCGCAAGATCATCGGCCGCGAGTTCATCCGCGCGTTCGAGCGGGCCGCCCGGGAGATCACCGCCGAGGCCGGCGCGCACGGCGAGGCGACGGACTTCCTGGTGCAAGGCACGCTCTACCCGGACGTGGTGGAGTCGGGCGGCGGCACGGGCACCGCGAATATCAAGTCACACCACAACGTGGGCGGCCTCCCCGACGACCTCAAGTTCCACCTGGTCGAGCCGCTGCGCTGGCTGTTCAAGGACGAGGTGCGCAAGGTCGGCGAGGAGCTCGGGCTGCCGGCGGAGATCGTCTGGCGGCAGCCGTTCCCCGGCCCGGGCCTCGGCATCAGGATCATCGGCGAGGTCACCGCGGAGCGGCTCGCGATCCTCCGCGAGGCCGACGCGGTCGCGCGGGCGGAGCTGACCGCCGCGGGGCTTGACCAGGCCGTCTGGCAGTGCCCGGTGGTGCTGCTCGCCGACGTGCGCTCGGTCGGCGTCCAGGGCGACGGGCGGACCTACGGCCATCCGGTCGTGATCAGGCCCGTGACGAGCGAGGACGCGATGACCGCGGACTGGGCGCGGCTGCCCTATGACCTGCTCGCGCGGATCTCCACCCGGATTACCAACGAGGTCCGTGAGGTCAACCGCGTGGTCCTCGACGTCACGAGCAAGCCCCCGGGCACCATCGAGTGGGAGTGAGTAACGACCGGAGCGCTTAGAGTCGGCCGCCTCCGTTCTGGATGCTCCTGTTCTTGACCTTCACCTGCTCAGCCCCGGCCGTTGTGCGCCGCGGTGGACGGCGGCGGGACGCGGAGGGCGGGGCGGAGCAGCGCCTCGGCGAGCGTGAGCACCGTGTCCTCCAGGGAGGCGACGCGCGCGATGATTTCGGCGGTCGCGGCCTCGACGGCCTTGGCCACCGCGTCCTCCAGGCCCGCGCCCTGCGCGTCAAGCTTGCCGTCGATCGAGCGCACCCGGTCGTACTGGTCGTCGAGCCGCTCGTCGAGCCGCTCGATCCGGGCCATGAGCTTGCTGTCGAGCGTGCCGAGGGTCGCGGCCAGGCCGTCGATCGTGGCCGCGATCGCTGTCACGCTCGTCTCGTCCATGGCGTCCAGCCGCAGGCGGATCTCCTGCAGCGCGCTGGCGACCGATCGCTCCTCGACGATGTGATCGTGCACCGTCCGCGCGAGCAGTTCGCGCATCCGGTCAGCGGCGGCGTGCTGTCCGTTCAGGGCGGGAGGGGAGGACTGGCTAGCGCGCAACAGCAGGTGATTGTTGCCCGACTGATCCATCTTGCTCCTTCGTGCGCTCCGGCTGTGGAGTGCGATCACTTTAGTAGCTCATCGTGTCCGTGCGTGCACTGGCTGCTAAATCTCGCGGCCGACCGTGGGCGCGACAAGCCGCTTCGTTCCTCGTGATCCGTTATCCGCCCGTGTTGACGCGGTCAAAGTCGGCGGCTAGGGTTCGGGGTTAGCACTCACTGATGTAGAGTGCTAATGCGACGAGGCAGGTCTGGCACCCGCGACGGCAGGCCCCCTGGTCGCCTCGCAAAGCAACTCACCCACAGACATTTCCGAAGGGGGAGGTCAGCGTGTCGACCGCCACCAAGGTTGTTCTCAAGCCGCTCGAGGACCGCATCGTGGTCCAGCCGCTCGAGGCCGAGCAGGTTACCGCGTCCGGGCTCGTGATCCCGGACACCGCCAAGGAGAAGCCCCAGGAGGGCAAGGTCCTGGCGGTAGGCCCGGGTCGTTTCGACGACAAGGGCGCGCGCGTGCCCGTCGACGTTCAGGTCGGCGACGTGGTGCTGTACAGCAAGTACGGCGGTACGGAAGTCAAGTACTCGGGCGAGGAGTACCTGGTGCTCTCGGCCCGTGACGTGCTCGCGGTCATCGAGAAGTAGTTCCAGCGTCGTGCGGGCCTCCGGCCGCCTCAACGCGGCCGGAGGCTCGTCGCCTGTCCCGACATCCAACCCGTAGGTTGAGGTAAGTCAATGCCCAAGATCCTGGAGTTCGACGAGGACGCCCGCCGCAGCCTTGAGCGCGGCGTGGACAAGCTCGCCGACACCGTGAAGGTGACGCTCGGCCCGCGCGGCCGCAATGTCGTCATCGACAAGAAGTGGGGCGCGCCCACGATCACCAACGACGGCGTGACCGTCGCCAAGGAGATCGAGCTCGAGAACCCGTACGAGAACCTCGGCGCGCAGCTCGCCAAGGAAGTCGCCACCAAGACGAACGACATCGCCGGTGACGGCACCACCACCGCGACCGTGCTCGCCCAGGCGATGGTCCACCTCGGCCTCCGCTCGGTGGCCGCCGGCGCCAACCCGATGGACCTCAAGCGCGGCATCGACGCGGCCGCCGCCGCGGTCTCCGAGGCGCTGCTCAAGTCGGCCCGCGAGGTGACCGAGCAGAAGGAGATCGCGCACGTCGCGACCATCTCCGCGCAGGACGCCAAGATCGGCGAGCTGATCGCCGAGGCGTTCGACAAGGTCGGCAAGGACGGTGTCGTCACCGTCGAGGAGTCGCCGACGATGGGCCTTGAGCTGGAGTTCACCGAGGGCCTCCAGTTCGACAAGGGCTACATCTCGCAGTACTTCGTCACCGACCAGGAGCGGCTTGAGGCCGTGCTCGAGGACGCCTACGTCCTCGTCAACCAGGCCAAGATCTCCTCGATGGCGGACTTCCTGCCGCTGCTCGAGAAGGTCGCGCAGACCAAGAAGCCGCTGCTCGTGATCGCCGAGGACGTCGAGGGCGAAGCCCTGGCGACCATCGTCGTCAACAAGATCCGCGGCCTGCTGAACATCGCCGCGGTGAAGGCCCCTGGCTTCGGCGACCGCCGCAAGGCCATGCTCGCCGACATCGCGACGCTGACCGGCGCCACCCTCGTGTCCGAGGACCTCGGCATGAAGCTGGAGTCGGTGGGCCTCGACGAGCTCGGCTCGGCCCGGCGCATCGTGGTCACCAAGGACAACACCACGATCATCGACGGCGCCGGCGACCCGGTCGCGATCCAGGAGCGGATCCGCCAGATCCAGACCGAGATCGAGGCGACCGACTCCGACTGGGACCGCGAGAAGCTGCAGGAGCGGCTGGCCAAGCTGTCCGGCGGCGTGTGCGTGCTCCGCGTGGGCGGGGCCACCGAGGTCGAGCTCAAGGAGAAGAAGCACCGCCTTGAGGACGCCATCTCCGCGACGCGGGCCGCGATCGAGGAAGGCATCATCGTCGGCGGCGGCGCCGCGCTCGTGCACGTCGCGTCCGGCCTCGACGACCTCGGCAAGACCGGGGACGAGGCGACCGGCGTGACCGTCGTCAAGAAGGCGCTGTCCGAGCCGGCCCGCTGGATCGCGCTCAACGCGGGCCAGGAGGGCTCGGTCGTGGTCGCCAAGATCGTCGACCTGCCCGCCGGGCACGGCTACAACGCCGCCACCGGCGAGTACGGCGACCTGATGGCGCAGGGCGTCATCGACCCGGTCAAGGTCACCCGCTCCGCGGTGCAGAACGCCGCTTCCATCGCCGGCATGCTCCTGACGACCGAGACCCTGGTCGTCGAGAAGCCGGAGGAGGAGAAGGCGTCCGACGACGGGCATGGCCACGGCCACAGCCACTAGTCCGGCCAGCAGTACCCGCGAACGCGGGGCGCACGGGTTCCCGTGCGCCCCGCGTTCGTCATTTCACCGGCGGATCTTTTGGCCTCGTGTTTCAGCGCCGTGGTTCATCGTCACAGAAAACCAGGATTATCCCGAACGGCAGCGGCTGACTGTCCCACCCCACCCTGTACCTTCCTAAGCTTGCAACGACACGGCGCGGAGGCGGGGGCCGCCGTGGCGAGCCCCGCCTCCGCCTTTCGACCCGTCAGTCGGCCCGGGCGGCCAGGGCGAGCTCGGGCGCCGGGCGGGCGGCCGGCGGGAGGCTCCGCTGCGGGCGCAGCACCAGGGCACCTATCGCGGCGGCCGCGACCACCAGGCCGCACGCGATCCAGAAGGCCAGGTGGTAGCCATCGGTCAGGGCGGCCGCCGCGGGCTGGTGCTGCGCGATCAGGCTGCTGCTCCGCGACGCGGAAACCGTTGCCAGCACCGCCAGCCCCAGCGCGCCGCCGATCTGCGCGGTCGTGTTCACCAGGCCGGAGGCCAGCCCCGCGTCCTGCGGGGTTGCGCTCGACATGGCCAGCGACATCAGGGCGGGGAAGCACAGTCCCGCGCCGGTGCCCATCAGCAGCGTCACCGGGAAGATGTGGCCCAGGTACCCGCCGCCAGCCGGGGCGACGGCGAACAGGGCCAGTCCGGCGGCGATCAGGGCGAGCCCGGGGAACATCGTCCCGCGGGCGCCGAAGCGCATGACCAGCCGGTCGGTGTAGCCCACGGACAGCGTTCCCATCGCGACGGCGACGGGCAGGAAGGCCAGGCCGATCTGCAGCGCGTCGTAGCCGAGAAGCTGGCGCAGGAAGAGCGTGCCGAGAAACGACATACCGAACATGCCCGCAGTGCCGAGAACCTGGACCAGGTTCGCGCCCACCAGGTTGCGCGAGGAGAGGATCCGCAACGGCATCAGCGGGTTGCGCGCGGTGCGCTGCCTGCGGACAAAGCCGGCGAATAGCGCGACCGAGCAGGCGCTGAAGGTGAGGGTCCGGGCGGCCAGCCAGCCCTGCTGCGCGGCCGGGCCGACGATCGTGAAGACCATGAGCATGATCGCCCCGGTGATCAGCAGTGCCCCGAGCACGTCGGCCCCGGCCCGCAGTCCCAGGCCGCGATCGGGCCGGATCAGGCGCAGCGCCGCGATGGCGGTGACCGCGCCGATCGGCAGGTTGACGAAGAAGATCCAGTGCCAGTTCAGGAACTGGGTGATTATTCCTCCGGCCAGCAGGCCAACCGCCGCGCCCGCCGACGCCACGAACGCGAAGACACCGATCGCCTTCGCCTGTTCCCGCGGGTCAGTGAACATCGTCACGATCATGCCGAGGATCACGGCCGAAGTGAGCGCTCCGCCCGCGCCCTGCAGGAACCGCGCGGCGATCAGCATTTCCTCGTTAGCCGCGAGCCCGCACAGCAACGAGGCGCCGGTAAAGACGCCGAGGCCCGCCAGGAAGACGTTCCTCCGGCCCGCCAGGTCGCCGAGCCGCCCGGCTAGCAGCAGCAGGCCGGCGAACGCGATCAGGTAGGCGTTGACGACCCAGGCCAGGTTCGCCTGGGAGAAGCCCAGGCTGGCCTGGATGGACGGCAGCGCCACGTTCACGATCGTCATGTCGAGGACGATCATCAGCATCCCGGTGCACAACACCACCAGGGCGGTCCAGCGAGAACGGTCATGCATCGGTCTTTCCTCTCACGGATGCGGCGGCCTTCCTGGCCCGTTCGGCGTAGTTCGGACTGAGGCCGGAGCGGAAACTCAGCGATCGCTTCCAGGCGGGCCGGGTCCTCGTAATGTTCACGAACGGGGACCGCCGCGATCGACAAGCGGGTCGACCGATGGTGGGGACGACGCGGCGGGGATACGTGCCCCGGCGTTCGTCGTTTCGAGCGGCAAGTCCGGCTGGCTCGTAATTGACCAGCGGCTTCTTGCTTGACTACCCTCGCTCTTGACATGTGGACCGTCAGACTGCGCTATTCCGGACTTGGCCTGTTCCTGCTCGTCCTCGTTGTTGGCCTGCTGTTTGCCTGGCTGCGGCTGAGCCACCTCGTGTTCACGGCCATTGCCTTCACCCTGGTCTTCTTCGGGTCGCTGTCCGCGGCCGGCTGGGACACCTGGCGCCAGACCAACCATGATAACCTCGCCGCGCGGGGCATCTACGCCGACGACCGGACCCTGCCCGTGTACGACCCGGGCCTGCGCCGGGAATACGCGCCCCTGATCCCGTCGCGCGGGAGCAAGCGCCCGCCAGGAAACCGGTTCCGGCGCCAGCCGGACCCGTCGGCCGCCAGGCGGCAGCCCGCCCGGGTGGTCGGCGGCCGGCAACCCGCCCAGAGCGGCGGCGGCCGGCAACCCGCCGGAACGCTGGCGGCCGGCAATCCGGGCGGGGCGGCCGGCAACCCCAGCGGGTCAGCGCGCTGAAGCCGGACGCCACCGTCACCCTCGCCGACGAGGGCCAGGAAACGGGCATAGAAGAGGTGTTCGCCGCTCTGGACCGTGACCTGGTCGGGCTCCTGCCGGTGAAGCAGAAGGTGGCCGAGATCGGCTCGCTGCTGCTGGTCGACCGGGCGCGCCTGCGGTTCGGGCTCTCCTCGACCCGGCCGAGCCTGCACATGTGCTTCACCGGCGCGCCGGGAACGGGAAAGACCACCGTCGCGCTGATGATGGCGGAAATGCTGCACCGGCTTGGCTACCTGGAGCAAGGGCATCTCGTGCACGCCATGCGGGACGACCTCGTCGGTGAGTTCATCGGGCATACCGCGCCGAAGACCAAGCAGGTCCTCGCCCGCGCGATGGGCGGCGTGCTGTTCATCGACGAGGCCTACTCCCTGTACCGGGCGGAAGACTCGAAGGACTACGGCCAGGAAGCCGTCGACATCCTCATGCAGGTGATGGAGAACGAGCGCGACCGGCTCGTGGTGATCCTCGCCGGCTACAAGGACCGGATGGACCGCTTCTTCGACTCCAACCCCGGCCTGAGCTCACGCGTCGCCCACCATGTCAACTTCGCCCCGTACCGCACGGATGAGCTGCTCGCGATCGGGCAGCTGATGCTGAACCGGTCGTCCTACTACCTGTCGGGCGAGGCCGAGGCGGCCCTGCGCGACTACCTGGCGGTGGAGAAGGAACAGCCTCGGTTCGCCCACGCCCGCAGCGTCCGCAACGTGCTCGAAGGCGCGCGGCTGCGGCACGCCCACCGCCTCGCCGCCGAACCGGGACGGCCGTGGCACCGGGACGACCTGATGCGCCTAGAGGCGGAGGACATCGTGCCGAGCCTGGACCCGACGGCGGCCCTGACGCCTAACGGTGACGCCTGACGGTCAGGCCTGACGCCGACGGTGAGGGATGCCACGCCGTGGGCAGGAAGGCCGGGCCGCCCGATCCGGTTGGCTAGGATAGACACATCCCACCGTTACCTGCTGCTACCCAGTGCACCGACGAGCACGAGGGCAGCGACGAGCCGTGAGGGCATCATGACGGAGACTCCGAAGTTTTCCCCGGTAGGCCTGACCTTCGACGATGTGCTGCTCTTGCCGGCCCACTCCGAGCTGATGCCAAGCGAGGCGGACACCGGCACCAGGATCACCCGCAAGTACCGGCTGCGCGTGCCGCTCGTGTCCAGCGCGATGGACACCGTGACCGAGGCGCGGATGGCGATCGCCATGGCCAGGCACGGCGGCGTCGGCGTGCTGCACCGGAACCTCGCCATCGAGGAGCAGGCGCAGCAGGTCGACCTGGTCAAGCGGTCAGAAGCGGGTATGATCACCGACCCGGTCACCTGCGGCCCGGACGCGACGCTGGCGGACGTGGAGCGGCTGTGCGCGCACTACCGGATCTCCGGCGTGCCGGTCACCAGCGATGACGGCAAGCTCCTCGGTATCGTGACAAATCGCGACATTCGCTTCGAGAACGACCTTTCCCGCCGGGTCGCCGAGGTCATGACCCCCATGCCGCTGGTCACCGCCCCCGTGGGCGTGGCGGCGGAGCGGGCGCTCACGCTGCTCAAGGAGCACAAGGTCGAGAAGCTGCCGCTGATCGACGACGCCGGCCGGCTGCGCGGGCTCATCACCGTCAAGGACTTCACCAAGAGCGAGAAGTTCCCGAACGCCACCAAGGACGAGGGCGGCCGCCTGGTCGTCGGCGCCGCGGTGGGCGTCGGCGAGGACGCCAAGGGCCGGGCGCAGGCGCTCATCGACGCCGGCGTCGACTTCCTCATCGTGGACACCGCGCACGGTCACGCGCAGTCCGTGCTCGACATGATCAGGCAGCTCAAGGCCAACACCGGCATCGAGGTGATCGGCGGCAACGTCGCCACCAAGGCCGGCGCCCAGGCGCTCATCGACGCCGGCGTGGACGGCGTCAAGGTCGGCGTCGGCCCGGGCAGCATCTGCACCACGCGGGTCGTCGCGGGTGTCGGCGTCCCGCAGGTGACCGCGATCTACGAGGCGTCCCAGGCCGCCCGGCCGGCCGGCATCCCGGTGATCGGCGACGGCGGCCTGCAGTACTCGGGCGACATCGCCAAGGCGATCGCGGCGGGGGCGGACACGGTCATGCTGGGGAGCCTGCTGGCCGGCTGCGAGGAGAGCCCCGGCGAGATGGTCTTCATCAACGGCAAGCAGTACAAGATGTACCGGGGCATGGGCTCGCTCGGCGCGATGCGCAACCGGGAGCGCGGCAAGTCCTACTCCAAGGACCGCTACTTCCAGGACGACGTGCTGCGCGAGGACAAGCTGGTCCCGGAGGGCATCGAGGGCCAGGTACCCTACCGTGGCCACCTCGCCGCGGTCGCCGACCAGCTCGTCGGCGGCCTGCGCGCGGCCATGGGCTACTGCGGCGCCCGCACGATCGGCGACCTGCAGGAGGCACGGTTCATCCAGATCACGGCGGCCGGCCTCAAGGAGAGCCACCCGCACGACGTGCAGATGGTTGTCGAGGCACCGAACTACAGCGGCAGGAAGTAAGACTAAACAGTGACTGACATCGAGATCGGGCGCGGCAAGACCGGCCGCCGGGCGTACTCACTCGACGAGATCGGCATCGTTCCCGCCAGGCGGACCCGCGACCCGGAAGAGGTGTCGATCGCCTGGCAGATCGACGCGTACCGGTTCCAGATCCCGCTGATCGCCTGCCCGATGGACTCCGTCGTGTCGCCGAAGACGGCGATCACGATCGGCAAGCTCGGCGGCCTCGGCGTGCTTGACCTTGAGGGCCTGTGGACGCGGTTCGAGGACCCCGAGCCCGTGCTCGCCGAGGTGACCGAGCTCGGCGAGGAGCCGGCCACCAGGCGGCTGCAGGAGATCTACGCCGAGCCGATCAAGGAGGAGCTGATCGGCCGCCGCATCGAGGAGATCTCGCGGGCCGGCGTGGTCACCGCGGCCGCCCTGTCGCCGCAGCGCACGGCGCGTTACTACAAGGCGGTGCTCGACGCGGGCGCGGACATCTTCGTCATCCGCGGCACGACCGTCTCCGCCGAGCACGTCTCCGGGCGCGCCGAGCCGCTCAACCTCAAGCAGTTCATCTACGAGCTGGACATCCCGGTCATCGTCGGCGGCTGCGCCACCTACACGGCGGCGCTGCACCTGATGCGCACCGGCGCGGCCGGCGTCCTCGTGGGCTTCGGCGGCGGCAGCGGCCACACGACCGCCGCCGTACTTGGCGTCGCCGTGCCGATGGCGACCGCGATCGCGGACGTCGCGGCGGCCAGGCGCGACTACCTGGACGAGTCCGGCGGCCGGTACGTGCACGTCATCGCCGACGGCTCGATGACCCGCAGCGGCGACATCGCCAAGGCGCTCGCCCTCGGCGCCGACGCCGTCATGGTCGGCTCGCCGTTCGCGCGCACGGCCGAGGCGCCGGGCCGCGGCTACCACTGGGGCAGCGAGGCCAACCACCCCGAGCTGCCGCGCGGCGCGCGGGTGAAGGTCAACGCGATCGGCACGCTTGAGCAGATGCTGTTCGGCCCCTCGACCGTCCCGGACGGCTCGATGAACCTGATGGGGGCGCTCAAGCGCACGATGGCGACCGCCGGCTACACGGAGCTGAAGGAGTTCCAGCGGGTAGAAGTGGTCGTCACCCCGCCAGCGCCGCGGCCCCGTAGCGGTGCCCCCGTTAGACTTCATCGCCATGGGTACCCCGCGCGTTTTCTCCGGCATCCAGCCAACCGCTGACTCGTTCCACCTGGGCAATTACCTGGGTGCCGTCAAGCAGTGGGTGGACCTGCAGGACAGCCGCGACGCGATCTACTGCGTGGTCGACCTGCACGCGATCACGGTGCCGTACGAGCCGGAGACGCTGCGCCGCCGCACCCGGGTGGCCGCGGCGCAGCTGATCGCGGCGGGACTCGACCCGGAGCGCTGCATCCTGTTCGTGCAGAGCCAGGTCCAGGAGCACGCCGAGCTGGCCTGGGTGCTTTCGTGCATCACCGGGTTCGGCGAGGCGAGCCGGATGACCCAGTTCAAGGACAAGTCGGCGAAGGGCGGCGCGGACCAGGCGAGCGTCGGGCTGTTCACCTACCCGATGCTGATGGCCGCCGACATCCTGCTGTACCAGACAGACGAGGTGCCGGTGGGCGAGGACCAGCGCCAGCACCTCGAGCTGTCGCGGAACCTCGCGCAGCGGTTCAACCACCGCTTCGGCGAGACGTTCACGGTGCCCGCACCGTACATCCTGCCCGCGGTCGGCAAGATCACCGACCTGCAGGAGCCGACCAGCAAGATGTCGAAGTCGTCCTCGTCGCCGCAGGGCATCATCGACCTGCTCGACGAGCCCGGCGCGATCCGCAAGAAGATCAACCGCGCGGTGACCGACGCCGAGTCGGTCGTCCGGGCGGACGACGAGGCCAAGCCGGGCGTGACGAACCTGCTCCGCATCTACGCCGCCCTCTCCGGCGACAAGATCGACGACATCGCCGCCCGCTACGGCGACGGCGGCTACGGCGGCTTCAAGAAGGACCTCGGCAACCTGGTCGCCGACACCTTCGCCCCGATCCGCGAGCGCACCGCCAAGTACCTGGCCGACCCGCAGTCCCTGGACACCGTGCTCAACGAGGGCGCCCGGCGGGCCCGCGCGATCGCGAGCCAGACCATGGTGCAGGTCCGCGACCGCTGCGGCTTCCCCCCGGTCAAGCCCTAAGGCCATTCGTCCGAACGGACTCGGCCGACTCTCCGCCGGCCAATTGCCCGCCCGGGTGCGGGCACCGGCCGGCCTCCGGACGCGGGTTAATTTCCTGGTAAAAGTCGACACGGGAGTAACAGGACTCAACTGGTCAAACAGGTCTATCGCGGGACGATTCAATATTCCAAGGGTGGAAACGCTAGAGAGGCACCCGTATGGCGGAATCCGCCGCGGGTACCCCCGTGGATCCCCCTGGAGGCCTGTCATGACGATCGAGTGGAACTCCTCCGCCGGCCCAACCCTTGGCGTCGAGTGGGAGGTGCAACTCGTCGACGCGCGGACCCGGATGCTCAGGCAGGACGCCGGCTTGGTGCTTGCTGGACTTCCTGGCCTGCTGGAGAGCGGCGAGCACCCGAAGATGCGTCATGAGCTGATGCAGTCCACGGTCGAGGTGGTGACCGGCGTCTGCGGCA
Organism: uncultured Actinomycetota bacterium; assembly: GCA_963850115.1. Lineage (GTDB taxonomy): Bacteria > Actinomycetota > Actinomycetes > Streptosporangiales > Streptosporangiaceae > Trebonia. The sequence continues at coordinate 287,278 of CAWKKG010000007.1, read as the reverse complement.
CGGTCGCGGAGGCTAAAGCGGACCTGGCCCTGTCGCTGAAGGACCTGCAGCGGGTGGCGGAGTCCCAGGGCATGGTGCTTGCCAGTTCCGGCACGCACGCCATTAGTCACTGGCGGGACGGGAAGATGGCGCCGAGCCAGCGCTACGCGGAGCTCGTGCAGGAGATTCAGTGGCCGTCCCGCAGGCTGCAAACCATGGCCGTACACGTGCACGTCGGGCTACGAGACGAGCACAGGGCGATGCCGGTCATTAACGCGCTGGCCGTCTACCTGCCGCACCTGCTCGGCCTCTCCGCGTCGAGCCCCTTCTGGTGCGGCGAGGACACGGGCCTGGCGTCCACCCGGTCGGTGGTCTTCGCGCTCGCTGCCGCACACCGGCCCGCCGCTCGGCCTGCCCGACTGGAAGTCGTTCGAGGACTACATGGCGGGCCAGCTGCGCGCGGGGACCATCCGGACGATCAAGGAAGTGTGGTGGGACGTCCGCCCGCACCCGGACTACGGCACGGTCGAGGTCAGGATCGCGGACGCCGTGCCCACCCTCAGGGAGGTCGGCATGCTCGCCGCGCTTGTGCAGTGCCTGACCCACCTGTTCGACACCCAGCTGGACCGGGGTTACCGCCTGCCGACCCGCCCCGCCTGGGTCATCGCCGACAACAAGTGGCGCGCGACCAGGTACGGGCTCGACGCGAACATCGTCACGAACGAGGCCGGCGTGACCGTGCCGCTGCGCGATGAGATATATGAGCTCCTCCGTGACCTGGAGCCGGTAGCATGGCGGCTCGGCTGTGCGGAAGAGCTCGCGGTCGCCTCCGAGGTGCTTGAGTACGGTGCCTCCTACGAGCGGCAGCGGGCGGTGCACGGCGGCGAAGGCGACCTGACCAGCGTGGTGGACGCGCTCGTCACCGAGTTCGCGGAGGACAAATTCGTCCTCCGCGGGGATGGTGGGCATGGGGGATGACCTCACCGAGGCCCTGGACGGGTTCCTGGCCCGGTATGAGACGGAGCTGATCGGCCTCCGCCGGGACCTGCACGCGCATCCGGAGCCGGCCTACGGCGAGCGGCGCACGACGCGCCTGGTCGCGGACCGGCTGGCCGCGGCCGGGCTGCGCCCGGTGCTGCTGCCCGAGTCGACCGGGCTCTACGCGGACATCGGGCCCGGGGGGCCGCGCGTCGCGGTGCGGGCCGACCTGGACGCGCTGCCGATGGACGACGAGAAGAGCGTGCCGTACCGGTCCACGGTTCCCGGGGCGTGCCACGCCTGCGGCCACGACGCGCACACGGCCATGCTCGTCGGCGCGGGCCTGTTCCTCGCGGAGCGGGCGGCGGCGGGGCGGCTGCCAGGCGGCGCCCGGCTGATCTTCCAGCCCGCGGAAGAGACCGCGAGCGGCGCCAAGGCCGTCATCGCCGCCGGGGTCATGGACTCCGTTAGCCGGATCTTCGCCCTGCACTGCGACCCGCGGCTGGACACCGGCCTGCTGGGCGTGCGGGCCGGCGCGATCACCGCCGCCTGCGACAAGGTCAAGGTCACGCTCAGCGGGCCTGGCGGGCACACCGCCCGCCCGCACCTGACCGCCGACATGGTCTACGCGCTCGGCAAGATCGTCACCGAGGTCCCGGCCGCCCTGACCCGCCGGGTGGATCCCCGGGCCGGGCTGAGCCTGGTGTGGGGTCACGTGAGCGCGGGCTCGGCGGCGAACGCCATCCCTGACGAAGGGATCGTGGAGGGCACGGTCCGCTGTCTCGACACCGACGTGTGGCGCTCGGCCGTCGCCCTCATCGAGGACCTGGTCCAGTCCGTGGCCACGTCGTACGGGGTGACGGCCAAGGTCGAGTACCTCAGCGCCGTGCCGCCGACCGTGAACGAGACGGCGAGCGCCGCGATGCTCGCCGCCGCGGCCGCCGACGTGCTCGGCCCCGGCGCGGTCACCGACACGCCGCAGAGCCTCGGCGGCGAGGACTTCGCCTGGTACCTGCACCTGGTGCCCGGCGCCATGGCCAGGCTGGGTACCCGCGCGCCGGGCGGGCCCGCGGTCGGCGACCTGCACCAGCCGACCTTCGACATCGACGAGCGGGCGATCGGCGCCGGAGTCCGCGTGCTGGCGGCAGTTGTCGCCCGGGGGACGACTCCGGCAGCCGCGGAGCGCCCCGGCGAGCATGGCAATTCCCCTCCGCCGGCTGACTAGAGTGGCCGCGTGAGTGACAAGCAGGACCAGAACGGGCGGCAGGTGTTCCGATCAGTCGGCGCCGTCGTGGTCTGGTGGATTTGGGTCCTGTTCGCGGTCGGCAACCTCATCGACCTGGCCGTGCAGGGCCGCGACCACCTGTCGCTGGTGGCCGCGTTCATCCTGCTGTTCGTGACCGGCATCGTGTACATCACCGCGCTGCGGCCCCGGATCATCGCCGACGAGGACGGGCTGACGATCGCTAACCCGGTCCGCGATCACCGGGTTGGCTGGGCGACGGTCGCCGGGGCCGACCCCACCGACCTGCTCCGCGTCCGGTGCGAGTGGCCGGAGGGGACGGGCACGGCCCGGCGGGCCATTTACTCCTGGGCGGTGCACTCATCCCGGCGCCGGCAGGTCGCCGCCGAGATGCGCGCCCGGCGCCAGTCCAGGCCAGGGAGCCAGGGCGGCTTCGGCGGGGTCACCAGCTTTGGCGGCTTCGGCCTGGCCGGCGCCTTCGGCTCGGAGCCCTCGCCCGAGGGCGACCCGCTCCGCCTGGACGCCAACAAGGTCGTGGCCACGCTCAGTGAGCGCGGGGCCGAGGCGCGGCTGAACGCGGCGGGCACCCAGGCGGCGGCCCCGGTCTCGAGCTGGGACTGGTTCGCCGTGGCGACGGTCGTCATCCCGGGGCTCGCCCTGCTGGTCATCGCCCTCGCGTAGCCCGCGCCCGGTCAACTCCGCTACGCGCTAGGCGGGTTCGACGGCCTGGCGCTCAGCCAGTCGATGTAGTCGACGGGCGCGCCCGCCTTGACCGCCGCGTCCACCAGGATGGACAGCCGCCGGTCGGACGGCAGCCCGCCCTCGTACGCGTCCAGCACGTACAGCCAGGCGAGCGCGTCTCCCTCCAGGGTCTGCACCCGGACCTTGATCTTGCTGTAGAAGCCGAGGTTAACCCCGTCCCAGCTATCGAGTTCCTTCTCGTCAATCTCAGGAACGTCGTAGAGCGCGACGAAGACCCGGTGCGCCGGGTCCTCGACGACCGTGGTGAGGGCACCGTCCCAGCCGAGATCTTCGCCCCCGAAACTCAGGCGCCAGCCCTCAAGCCACCCGGTGCCCCGCTGCGGGGAATGCGGGCAGCGCAGGAGCATCTGCGCCGGATCCATGTTGCTGCCGTAGGCGGCGTAAAGGGCCACGCTGCCTAAGCGTACGGGTAATCGTTCGAGCCGGCGTACAACCCGGTGGTACACGTGCGGGATAATTGCTTAACGTGACACTGCCTCGTCCCAAAGTCGCCATCCTCGGCGGCGGTCCCGGCGGCTACGAGGCCGCCCTCGTCGCCGCGCAGCTGGGTGCTGACGTCACCGTCGTCGATGAAGACGGCCTTGGCGGCGCCTGCGTGCTCACGGACTGTGTCCCGAGCAAGACGCTGATCGAGTCCTCCTCCACCATGACCTCGCTTGGCCGCTCGGCCTCGCTCGGCTTGCAGCTCGCCGACGGCGCCAACCCCGTCGTGGAGGTCGACGCGCCGGCGCTGAACGCGCGGATCAAGGCGCTCGCCGCCGCGCAGTCGAACGACATCACCGAGCACGTCGCCGCCGAGGGCATCCGCATCATCCAGGCCAGGGGCCGGCTCACCGGGCCCCACTCGATCGCGGCCGATGGCGTGACCGTCGAGGCCGACGTGGTGCTGATCGCCACCGGCGCGACGCCGCGCGCGCTGCCCGAGGGGGTGCCCGACGGCGAGCGCATCCTGACCTGCCGCCAGCTGTACGACCTGGCCGAGCTGCCGGAAGAGCTGATCGTGGTCGGCTCGGGAGTGACCGGGGCGGAGTTCGCCAGCGCCTACCAGGCGCTCGGCACCCAGGTCACCCTGGTCTCGTCGCGGGAGCGGGTGCTGCCGCACGAGGACAAGGACGCCGCCATGGTGATCGAGGGCGTCTTCCGGCGGCGCGGCATGAACGTGCTCGGCAAGTCCCGGGCCGAGGCCGTGCACCGCAAGGGCGACAGCGTGCTCGTGACGCTCGCGGACGGCCGCCAGGTGGCCGGCTCGCACTGCCTGCTCACCGTCGGCATGGCGCCGTCGACGAAGGGGATCGGCCTGCTCGAGGCGCGGCGTGAACCTTGACTCGCGCGGGTTCATCGAGGTGGACCGCGTGTCGCGGACGTCGGCGGCGGGCGTCTACGCCGCGGGCGACTGCACGGGCGTGCTCATGCTCGCCTCGGTGGCGGCCATGCAGGGCCGGATCGCGATGTGGCACGCGCTTGGCGAGGCGGTGCAGCCGATCAGGCTCAGCCACGTGGCGTCCACGATCTTCACCGACCCGGAGATCGCCTCGGTGGGCGTCTCCCAGGCCGCGGTGGACCGCGGCGAGGTCGCGGCCCGGGTGGTCAAGCTGCCGCTCGCCACCAACCCGAGGGCGAAGATGGGCGGCATCCGCGACGGCTTCGTCAAGATCTACGCCCGCCCGGGCACCGGCATGGTGCTCGGCGGCGTGGTCGTCGCGCCCCGGGCCAGCGAGCTGATCCTGCCGCTGTCGATCGCGATCGAGCAGAACCTGTCCGTCGACCAGATCGCCCACACGTTCTCGGTGTACCCGTCGCTTTCCGGCTCCGTCACCGAGGCCGCCCGCACGGTCATGGAATTCGGCACCGACGCGATCCTCTAACCAGTTTCCCGTCCCCCCGCACTCGCTCCGCCGCCTCCGACGCTCGGCTGCCGCGGTGACCCTGAGCGGCTCGCACATCTGTCGCGAGCCTGGCCCGTCGTGCCGTCGACGACGATGTCCGCCCGCTCCGCCGTGCGCTCCGCGGGCCGAGGACCGCGTCCTCTTGCGCGGCCCACCATGTCCCAGTACGGGGCGAATGCCTGCCCGTCACGGTCAAGAGCCCGCTGCTTCCGAACGGATTCGGCCGCCTCCACCCAGATCAACAGGCTCGCATAGGCGGCGGCCCGGCGGGCGCCGGCCCCGACGCCCTCGACGATCAGTACCTCGGGCGGTTCAAGCACCCAGGGCGCCGCCCACGCGCCCGCCACCCAGTCGTATTTCGGCACGCGCGCCGCCAGCCCGGCCGCGAGCGGCTCAAGAACCTCGGAAACCAGCAGGTCGATCCCGCGCTCAAGCCCGTCCCAGCCGCCGTAGAGATCCTCAAGCGTCACCACGGGAGCACGCAGTCCCGACCGCAGCCGGGCCGCGAGCGACGTCTTACCCGACCCCGACCGCCCGTCGACGGCGACGACGAACATCAGTGGGCGGGGCGGCCGAGGTCGCGGTCGTTGGGCACCTCGAGGCCGTGCTGCTTGAGGCGGGCCGCCCGCACGTCGTCGGCGCTGATCAGCACCGTGCCGACGCTGGCGATGAGCGCGAGACCGGGTACGGCTATCCGCAGCCAGGCCGGGCCGGGGAGGAAGGCGAGCGCGACGCAGATCGGCACCATGAGCACCATGAGCCGCCGGATGGTCCGGCCGCGCCAGCCGGCGTCGGTCAGCTCGTGCCGCACCCATTCCCGGTTCCGCGGCGGGAGCCGGAACCCGACCGCGAACAGCAGCCACCCGGCGACGCTCGGATCCCCTGGCAGCCGCGGCATGTCCCTCAGCCCCTCACATCCGCCGTAATAGTTAACGAGGTCGCTAACAGTTGCCGGCGGTTAGTCCTTGATCTGGCAGATCTCGGTGTCGGCGGTGACGGTCTGGCCGACCGCAACGGCCAGGCCGGTGACCGTCCCGTCCTTGTGCGCGGTGAGCGGCTGCTCCATCTTCATCGCCTCCAGGATCACCACGGTGTCGCCCGCGCTGACCTGCGTCCCCTCCGGGGCGACGATTTTCACGATCGTGCCCTGCATCGGGGAGACCAGCGAGTCGCCGCTCCCGGTCCGCCGCTTCGCCTGGCCGGGGGAGCGGCGAGCGGCAGCACGCGGCGCCCGCGCTCGTTGCGGTGCCCCGCGGCCCGCGCTGGACGCGGCAGGCACCGACAGTGCCGACGGCACCGTCACCTCAAGCCTTTTCCCGCCGACCTCCACGGTAATCGCCTCGCGCGCGGGCGCCGCGCCCGTGCTCCCGAACCCCGTGCTTCCGAACACCGCAGGCTCGACCACCCGGGTTTCGAAATATTGGGGCTCGAACGCCGCCGCCATCTCGGTCTCGATCCAGCGGGTGTGCACACCGAACTGGTCGCCGGCGAACGCGGGATCGTCGACGACCGCCCGGTGAAAGGGCAGCACGGTGGGCATGCCGCCGACGGTGAACTCGGCGAGCGCGCGCCGGGCGCGCTCCAGCGCCTGGGTACGGCTGGCCCCGGTCACGATGAGCTTGCCGATCAGCGAGTCGAACGCCTGCGGCACCGTCTGGCCCGCCGCGTACCCGGCGTCGAGCCGGACGCCGGGCCCGGACGGCGGGTCCCACTCGGTGATCGTGCCCGGGGCGGGGAGGAAGTTGCGCGCCGGGTCCTCGGCGTTGATCCGGAACTCGATCGAGTGCCCGCGCAGCTCGGGATCGTCATAGCCGAGCGGCTCGCCCGCGGCGATCCTGAACATCTCCCTGACCAGGTCGAGGCCGCTGACCTCTTCCGAGACGGGGTGCTCGACCTGGAGCCGGGTGTTCACCTCGAGGAAGCTGATCGAGCCGTCGGTGGCGACGAGGAACTCGCACGTGCCCGCGCCGACGTAGCCGGCCGCGCGCAGGATCGACTTGGACGCGTCGTACAGCTGCTTGACCTGCGCGCCCGACAGGAACGGCGCGGGCGCCTCTTCCACCAGCTTCTGGTGCCGCCGCTGCAGCGAGCAGTCCCTGGTGGAGACCACCACGACGTTGCCCTGGGAGTCGGCGAGGCACTGGGTCTCGACGTGCCGCGGCCGGTCCAGGTAACGCTCGACGAAGCACTCGCCGTTGCCGAACGCCGCGGTGGCCTCCCGCACCGCCGACTCGTACAGCTCGGGGATCTCCGCGAAGGTGCGGGCGACCTTGAGGCCGCGGCCGCCGCCGCCGAAGGCCGCCTTGATCGCGATCGGCAGGCCGTGCTCCCGCGCGAAGTCCGCGACCTCTTCCGGGCCGCTGACCGGGCCGTCGGTACCCGGCGCGAGCGGCGCGCCCACCCGTTTGGCGATCTCCCGTGCCTTCACCTTGTCGCCGAGCGCCACGATCGCCGCGGGCGGCGGGCCGATCCAGGTCAGCCCGCTGTCCAGCACGGCCTGGGCGAAGGCCGCGTTCTCGGCGAGGAAGCCGTAGCCGGGGTGCACCGCGTCGGCGCCGGAGCGCGCCGCGACGGCGATGATCTTCTCGATGTCCAGGTACGTCTGCGCCGGGGTGGCGCCGTGCAGCGCGTACGCCTCGTCGGCGGCCCGGACGTGCAGCGCGTCCAGGTCTTGCTCGGCGTAGACAGCGACGCTGGCCAGGCCCGCGTCACGGCAGGCGCGGGCCACCCGGACGGCAATCTCGCCGCGGTTCGCGATCAGGACTTTCCGCAATTCGGCTACCGCCTCAGCAGACTCCGGGCACTCTTTCGACTTCCCTATTGTTGTCCGCCAGCGCATCCTTGTCCGCACAGACCCGCCAGTTCTTGTCCGTCCGCGGAACCCCCGCGCCGACGGCCTGGGGTACGGGGGTCGTCCCCCGGGAGATACAGAAGGCGGGAGGTTCGGGGGCCGTCCCCCGGGAAATAACCGCTCCGGAACGTGATCAACAGAGCCTGCCAGGCGCGGCTATTCTGGGATGGCCGCGCGGTGCCCCGCTGCCGTGGTACCGCCGGTAACCGTGACCGCACTTGTCTCCCGGTCTACGCCCTTCCTCAACCGAAGCGTGATCTCGGGTACGTAGAGTGAACGGTATGGTCGGTGCCGCAGCCAGTCGGCGGAGGACGGCTGGTTCGGGCCATCGACGGAGGCCGCAGCGTACCCGTCATCGGTGACAGATCGTTGCCCATCCGTTGCCTAATACTCAGCCGTGTAACAACCGCAAGCCGCACGCTACCCAGTGACCCACCTAGCGGCCCCAACCCGGAAGGAGCCCCGTGAGCGTCCTCGCCATGCTCGCCACGGCCGGCGCCGTCGTTGGACTGCTCGTGGGGGCGCGACGGCACACCGGCGCGGTCGCGCGGGGGTACCGCTGGCTGGGCGCGGCGGGACTCTTCTGGTTCGCCGGGCTGATCATCGCGCAGGTGCTGGCCGGCTCCGGCGCCACCGGCGAGCCGCTCTCGCTCGCCGACGTGGCCCCGCTGCTTGGCCTGGCCACCGCGGCGTGCGGCGTCATGGTGCTGGCCGAGGACGACAAACGGGACGACACCGGCTCGGTGCTGCCCGGTCTAGCCGACGGCTACGTGATGGCCGTCGCCCTGCTCGTCATCGGCTGGGTGGTCGCGTTCGGCGGTGAGTTCCATCACCTGAACGAGCGGCCGGGCACCTTCCTCCAGGACCTGCTGCACCCGCTCGCGGACCTGGCGGTGCTCGGCGCGCTGCTGCCGGTGCTCACCGTCGCCTGGCGGCGGGTGACCGTTCCTTACATCGGGCTGATGGCGCTGACTTTCGCGGACTCGCTTGGCGTCGGCGCCAAGATCGCGGGGAACCACCAGGGGATACTCGAGCAGCTCGCCGTCATCGCCGCCGCCTGCCTGTTCGGCGTCGCGCCCTGGGTGGGGTTGATCGCCGCGCGCCTGGACCTGGCCTCGTGGGTCGGCCAGCGGCAGACCCGGTCCGCCGACGGCGGCCTGCCGAGCCTGCTCGGCGTCCGCCGGTCGCCGGTCACCAGCGCGGGCGCGGCCACGATCATCGCGGCGATCACCGTGGTTATCGCCGCGCTCGTCGTCATCGTCAACGGCCTCGCCAGCGCGCCCGCCTCCGGGCTCGCGCTGGTCATCGCCGGCGGCGCGGCCGTCCTCGTCGTCGCGGTGCGCATCCTGATGCTGGTGCGGGAGAACGGCGTCGCGATGCGGATGTGGCGTGAAGCGAGCAACAGCCTGCGCGACCTCGCCGACCGGACCGGCGACATGGTGCTGATCTGCGACCTGGACGGGACGATCAGCTACGCGAGCCCGCTCGCCTCCGGGTACAGCTACCCGGCGGAGCGCGCTGGTCGGCAAGTCGCTGAGCGACTTCGTGCACCCTGAGGACATCGGGGCCGCGCGGGCGGCGATCGCCTTCGTGATCGGCCTGCCCGAGGACGCGGCCGCGGCGCTCGGCATCACGATGGAGTCGGCCAAGAAGGCGAGCACGGCCGCGGACAGCGGCCGGTTCTCCTGCCGGGTACGCGCCGCCGACGGCTCGTGGCGGCACGTTGAGTGCGCCGTGCTGCTCTACCGGGTGCCGGGCGAGCCGGCCAGGATGCTGCTGAGCGTGCGGGACGTGTCCGACCAGGTGGCGCTGCGGCAGCAGGTGACCCACCTCACCTTCCACGACGGGCTGACCGGCCTGCCGAACCGCGCGTACGTGGAAGAGCGCGCGCGCGAGGCCCTTGAGCCGTCGGGCGAGCGCGTCGCTGGCGTCATCTTCCTCGACCTCGACGGCTTTACCGCGGTCAACGACCTGATCGGGCACGGCGCGGGCGACCTGGTGATCGCCCAGGCGGCCAGGCGGCTGCGGGCCGTCGTGCCCGCGCAGGACACGGTCGCCCGCTGGGGCGGCGACGAGTTCGCCGTGCTGATGGAGAACGCCGCGGGCGCGCAGGAGATCATCGAGCTCGCCGAGCGGCTGGCCGGCATCATCGCGGGTGAGCCGTTCCGGGTGGCCGAGCGGGACATCGGGCTGACCGCGAGCGTCGGCGTCGCGCTCGCCGACGGAAGCGCGCCCGGCGTGGTCCTGCGCAACGCGGACGTGGCGATGGCCAGGGCCAAGGACAGCGGCGGCAGCCGGGTCGAGGTCTACGCCGCGCACATGCACGCCGACGTCGTGCGCCGCCTGGACATGGCCAGCGACCTGCAGCGGGCGATCGCCCGCGAGGAGCTTCAGCTGCAGTACCAGCCGATCGTGGAGCTGGCCACCTCGCGGGTCACCGGCGCGGAGGCGCTCGTGCGCTGGTGGCGCGGTGACGAGGCGGTCCCGCCGCGCGCGTTCCTCGCGGTGGCGGAGGACTCCGGGCTGATCGTCGCGCTCGGCGAATGGGTCCTGCGCAAGGTATGCGCGCAGGGCGCGGCCTGGCGGGCGGCCTCGTGGGACGTCGGCGTCTCGGTGAACATCGCGCTGCGGCAGCTCAACGCGCCGCACTTCCCCGCCCAGGTGGCCGCGGCCCTGGCCGAGACCGGCCTGCCGCCGAGCGCGCTGACCATCGAGCTCAGCGAGCGGATGCTCGTCGAGGACGCCGGGCTGATCGCCGACCGGCTGGCGGAGCTGCGTGACCTTGGCGTCAAGCTGGCCATCGACGACTTCGGCACCGGCTACGCCTCGCTCGCCCACCTGCGCCAGCTGCCCGCGGACATCATCAAGATCGACCCGTCGTTCGTCTCCGGCCTCGGCCAGGACCCCGTGCTGACGATGCTCACCAAGACGATCGTGCAGGTGGGCAGCGACCTTGGCATGCAAGTGGTGGCCGAGGGGATCGAGCAGCCGCGCCAGCTCGCCGAGCTGCGCGAGATGGGCTGCGGCTACGGGCAGGGCTTCCTGGTGGCCAGGCCGATGGCCGCTCCCGGCGTGGAAGCGCTCATCCGGACCGGCGTGGCCGGGCCCGGCAAGACCAAGCCGGGCGTTCCGCGCGGCCTGACCCGCGGGCCACTGGTCAGCGAGCCCGTGGCCCGGGGCCGCAAATAGTGGATCTGCCGGACGGGTCGTCTCGGATGCTGAGACGATGGCCGTGATAATTTGACGAGAGGCCGGCTTGTGGGTGAGGGTGGTACCCGTGAAGCGGAACCACATTCTCGTACTTGGCTGGCGCGCAGAGAGCTGACCAGTCCAGTTCCTGCGCGCGCCCCTCGCCTGCCACCCGGCACGAGGGGTTTTTTAATGCCCCGCGGGGCGACGGGGGATCCCCCGACAGACAAACAGCCGCGCACATCGTGACAAGGAAGCCATCCGATGACCGAGCAGAGCAGCCCAGTCCCCTCCAAGGCGCACGCTCCCTCCCCGTTGGACATCCCGGCGAGGACAGCCGGAGCCAAGCCGGCCCCACCCCGGCCGGCCACCATGCCTGGCGGCGCAGCCCACCCAGGCAGCACCGGGCACTCAGGCACCGGGCATCGGGCACCGGGCACTCAGGAAGCACCGGGCACTCAGGAAGCACAGCGCAGCCGGGGAGCAGCGCGCCCGCCGCCCGCCCGGGGCGCAGCAAACCGCGGCCGCGTCCCGGCCGCACCCCGCGACCCCGGTCCGGGTCACCGGCGCGCAGGCCCTCGTGCTCGCCCTCGAGCGGGTCGGCGTCGACGTGGTCTTCGGCATTCCCGGCGGTGCCGTGCTCCCCGCCTACGACCCGCTGCTCGACTCCAAGCAGATCCGCCACATCCTGGTCCGGCACGAGCAGGGCGCCGGGCACGCCGCGACCGGCTACGCGCAGGCCACGGGCCGCACCGGCGTGTGCATGGCCACCAGCGGCCCCGGCGCGACCAACCTGGTCACCCCGCTCGCGGACGCCTACATGGACTCCGTTCCCGTGGTCGCGATCACCGGCCAGGTCGCCACGAACCTGATCGGCACCGACGGGTTCCAGGAGGCGGACATCTCCGGGATCACCTACCCGATCACGAAGCACAACTTCCTTGTCACCAAGCCGGAAGACATCGCCCGCACGATCGGCGAGGCCTTCCACCTGGCGTCCACCGGGCGCCCGGGCCCGGTCCTCGTGGACATCGCCAAGGACGCGATGCAGGCGACGACCGAGTTCACCTGGCCGGTCCCGTTCGACCTGCCCGGCTACCACCCGGTCACCAGGCCGCACTCGCGCCAGGTGCGCGAGGCCGCGCGGATGATCACCGAGGCCAAGCGCCCGGTGCTGTACGTCGGCGGCGGCGTGATCAAGGCGGACGCGAGCGCGGAGCTGAGGGAACTCGCCGAGCTGACCGGCGCCCCGGTCGTCACCACGCTGATGGCGCGCGGCGGCTTCCCCGACAGCCACCCGCTGCACCTGGGCATGCCCGGCATGCACGGCACGGTCGCCGCGGTCGGCGCGCTGCAGCGGGCGGACCTCATCGTGGCCCTCGGCGCCCGGTTCGACGACCGGGTGACCGGCAAGCTTGACTCCTTCGCGCCCGACGCCCTGATCGTGCACGCGGACATCGACCCGGCCGAGATCTCCAAGAACCGCCGCGCCGACGTGCCGATCGTCGGCGACTGCAAGGAGGTCATCACCGAGCTGATCGCCGCCGTGACCACCGACCGCGAGCACGGCCTCCAGGGCAACTACGCCGACTGGTGGATGACCCTCGACCAGTGGCGCACGAAGTACCCCCTGGGCTACGACGAGTCGGACGACGGCAGCCTGGCGCCGCAGTACGTGATCGAGCGGATCGGCAAGCTGGCGGGCCCCGAGGCGATCTACCTGGCCGGCGTCGGGCAGCACCAGATGTGGGCGTCCCAGTTCATCGGCTACGAGAACCCGCGGACCTGGATCAACTCGGGCGGCGCGGGCACCATGGGCTTCGCGGTGCCCGCCGCGATGGGCGCCAAGGTCGGACTGCCGGAGTCCACGGTGTGGGCGATCGACGGCGACGGCTGCTTCCAGATGACCAACCAGGAGCTGGCCACCTGCTCGATCGAGGGCATCCCGGTCAAGATCGCGATCATCAACAACGGCAACCTCGGCATGGTCAGGCAGTGGCAGACGCTGTTCTACAACGAGCGCTACTCCAACACCAACCTCGGGGACAAGAAGACCGAGCTGCAGGGCACCCGCGTGCCCGACTTCGTGAAGCTCGCCGAGGCCTACGGCTGCATCGGCCTGCGCTGCGAGCGCAAGGAAGACGTGGACGCGGTCATCGAGCAGGCGATGGCCATCAACGACCAGCCGGTCGTGATCGACTTCATCGTGCACAAGGACGCGATGGTCTGGCCGATGGTCGCGGCGGGGACAAGCAACGACGACATCCAGCACGCCCGCGACATCGCGCCCGAGTGGGAAGCAACAGATTAATGAGCGAGCTTGCGAGCGAATCGGTAAGTACAGTGCGTCCGCGAATGCGGACTCCGAGCGCCAGCGAGGTGGCCTCATGAGCGAACAACACACTCTGTCGGTCCTGGTCGAGAACAAGCCGGGCGTCCTCGTCCGCATCGCCGGCCTGTTCTCCCGGCGCGGCTTCAACATCGAGTCCCTCGCGGTCGGGCCGACCGAGCACGAGGAGATCTCCCGGATGACGATCGTGGTGAACTGCGAGGAGCATCCGCTTGAGCAGGTGACGAAGCAGCTCAACAAGCTGATCAACGTCATCAAGATCGTGGAGCTGGAACCGTCACAAGCGGTGCAGCGCGAGCTCATGCTGATCAAGGTGCGCGCCGACGCCGAGAGCCGGTCGAAGGTGCTCGAAGCGGTCGGACTGTTCCGCGCGCACGTCGTCGACGTGGCACTCGACGCGGTGACGGTCGAGGCGACCGGCAGCCATGACAAGCTAGAGGCACTGGTCCGGATCCTCGAGCCGTTCGGCATCAAGGAGCTGGTCAAGTCCGGCACGATCGCGGTCGGCCGCGGCGGCCGGTCCATCACGGACCGCACGCTGCGCCCGCTGGAGCGCTCCGCCTGAAGACTAACAACTAAACAGCGGATCATCCCGAACGACCGCGGCTGACTCCCGTCGCCCACCGTCCCCCGGCCGGTCAACCAGGCCGGCTCGCTGGCCCCTGCTCCGAGAGCCACCGAATCTCGGAGCAGGGCCGGAACGTTCCAGCACTGTGGCCCGCAAGGCCCAAATGTTTTGGCCTTGTGGCACACCGGCACAGCTCTATTGGTTATGTGGCCCCCAGAGCCAGAATTAACTGGCCCTGCGGCCCACAAGGCCAACAGGTGCCCGGGCTCGGTGGGACGGGCGCGGAGCGTTCTGGCCTCGGGGACCACAAGGACACGAGGTTTCCTAGCCTTGTGGCCCCCCGGGCCCAGAACGTATTGGCCTTGTGGGACACAAGGCCAGCAGCGCCGGCCCCGCCGAGCAGTTAGGTGGACGGGCTAGAGTCAGCCGCGAACGTTCGGACGAAATGATTTTGATCTTCAACAACGATGAAAGGGCCATATCAAAGTGGCAGAGATCTTCTACGACCACGACGCCGACCTCTCGCTCATCCAGCAGCGGCACGTCGCCGTCCTGGGCTACGGCAGCCAGGGTCACGCGCACGCGCTGTCGCTGCGGGACTCGGGCGTGGACGTCCGGGTCGGCCTCCAGCCCGGGTCGAAGAGCCGCGAGAAGGCGGAAAGCGATGGCCTGCGCGTCCTCACGCCCGCCGAGGCGTGCGAGGAAGCCGACCTGGTCATGGTCCTGATCCCGGACACGCTGCAGCGCCAGGTGTACGCGGAGGCGATCGCGCCGTCGCTCGTGGCGGGTGACGCGCTGTTCTTCGCGCACGGCCTGAACATCCGCTACGGCCTCATCAAGCCGCCCGCCGACGTGGACGTCGTCATGGTCGCGCCGAAGGGCCCCGGCCACCTCGTCCGCCGCCAGTTCAACGAGGGCCGCGGCGTGCCCGCGCTCGTGGCGGTCGAGCAGGACTACACGGGCAACGCGCTCGCGCTCGGCCTGTCCTACGCCAAGGGCATCGGCGCCACCCGGGCCGGCGTGCTCAAGACCACCTTCACCGAGGAGACGGAGACCGACCTGTTCGGCGAGCAGGCCGTGCTCTGCGGCGGCGTGTCCGAGCTGATCAAGGCCGGGTTCGACACGCTCGTCCAGGCGGGGTACCAGCCGGAGGCCGCGTACTTCGAGTGCCTGCACGAGATGAAGCTCATCGTCGACCTCATGTACGAGGGCGGCCTCTCCAAGATGTGGTGGTCGGTGTCCGACACGGCCGAGTTCGGCGGCTACACCCGCGGCCCGCGGCTGATCAACGACCAGACCCGCGCCGAGATGCGCAAGATCCTCGGCGAGATCCAGGACGGCACCTTCACCCGCGAGCTGATCGAGGAGTTCGACGCGGGCCAGCCGAACTTCTCCAAGCGCCGCGAGGCCGAGCAGGCCGAGCAGATCGAGCAGGTCGGCGCCAAGCTCCGCCCGCTGATGAGCTGGCTGTCGAGAGGAGGATCTAACGCGCCCGATGGCAAAAACCGCCATCATATCGGGCGCGTTAGACATCGATATCCCCGGGGGGACGACCCCCCGGACCCCCCGATGCGCGATCGACGGCAAAAACCGCCATCGATCGCGCGAGAGGAGAGCGGATTTCTTACATGGCGACGAGCTTTAAGCTCGCCGTCGTCGGCGGCGACGGCATCGGGCCCGAGGTCACGGCCGAGGCGCTGAAGGTGCTGCGGGCGGCGACGCCCGCGGTCACCTGGGAGACGACCGACTATGACCTGGGCGCCCGCCGCTACCACAAGAGCGGCGAGACGCTGCCGGACTCGGTCCTCGCGGAGATCAGGGCGCACGACGCGATCCAGCTCGGCGCGATCGGTGACCCGTCGGTGCCGAGCGGCGTCCTTGAGCGGGGGCTGCTGCTGCGGCTGCGCTTCGAACTCGACCACTACGTCAACCTGCGGCCGGTCCGGCTTTACCCGGGCACCGTGTCGCCGCTGCGGAACGGCTCGCCCGAGACGATCGACATGGTGGTCGTCCGGGAGGGCACCGAGGGCCCCTACACCGGGGCGGGCGGCGTGATGCGCCGCGGCACTCCCGCAGGAGCTGGCCACCCAGGAGTCGTTCAACACCGCGTTCGGCGTGGAGCGGGTTGCCAGGTACGCGTTCTCGCTCGCCCAGGCGCGGCCGCGGCGCAAGCTCACGCTGGTGCACAAGACCAACGTGCTCACGTTCGCGGGCGACCTGTGGCAGCGCACGGTGAACGCCGTCGCCCCGGAGTTCCCCGAGGTCACCGTCGATTACCAGCACGTGGACGCGGCCTCGATGTTCTTCGTCTCGCAGCCAGAACGGTTCGACGTCATCGTGACCGACAACCTGTTCGGCGACATCCTCACCGACCTGGGTGCGGCGGTCGCCGGCGGCATCGGCCTCGCGGCGAGCGGCAACATCAACCCGGAGGGCACGGCCCCGTCGATGTTCGAGCCGGTGCACGGCAGCGCGCCGGACATCGCCGGCCAGTCCAAGGCCGACCCGACCGCGGCGATCCTGTCCGCGGGGATGCTCTGCGCGCACCTCGGGCTCTCCGCGGCGGCGGCGAAGATCGAGCAGGCGGTCTCCGACGACGTGCTCGCGCGCGCGGGCGGGCCGGCGGCCAGGACGACCGCTGAGGTCGGTGACGACATCGCCAAGCGAGTAGCCGGTTAGCGGGGGCTCATCCCCGCAACGCGGCGCCTGCCACGTGCGCGAACGTGCCATCGGTGTCACTATGGCAACACCGATGGCACGTTCGTGCGGGCAGCGCCGGCCAGCCAGAAGCTCACTTGGCGCCACAGAACCGATACAGTCGTATATCGCCCCGAAAGGACCTGACCTGCGATGACCTCAAGCCTCGACACCGAGATCCAATTCGAGATTCACCCCTCCAAGACGCTGGTGCCGGCCGCCGAGCGCGCGCGGGTACTGGCAGCGCCGGGGTTCGGTCAGGTCTTCACCGATCACATGATCACGCTGCGCTGGACCGAGGAGCGCGGCTGGCACGACGGCAAGCTTGAGCCGTACGGCCCGTTCTCCCTGGACCCGGCCACGTCGGTGTTCCACTACGGCCAGGAGCTCTTCGAGGGCCTCAAGGCCTACCGCCAGGCATCCGGCTCGATCGTGCTGTTCCGCCCGCAGGCCAACGCCGCGCGGATCAACGCGGGCGCCCGCCGGATGGCCATGCCAGAACTGCCCGACGAGACGTTCCTGCGGGCGCTTGAGCTCCTGGTGACGACGGACCGGGAGTGGGTGCCCGAGGGCGAGGGAAAGAGCCTGTACCTGCGCCCGTTCATGATCGCCACCCAGCGGGGCCTCGGGGTCAACCGCCCGTCGGCCGAGTACCTGTTCTGCGTCATCGCCTCCCCGGCCGCGTCGTACTTCCCTGAGGGCAAGGCGGTCAAGGTCTGGCTGTCGCAGGACTACACGCGCGCCGCGCCTGGCGGCACCGGCGCGGTCAAGTCCGGCGGCAACTACGCGGCCTCGTTCGCCGCGCAGCAGCAGGCGGTGGACAAGGGCTGCGACCAGGTGGTGTGGCTGGACGCGACCACCCGCGAGTGGGTCGAGGAAATGGGCAGCAACAACCTGTACTTCGTGTACGGGTCCGGGGAGTCGGCCCGGCTGGTGACGCCGGAGCTGACCGGCTCGCTGCTGCCGGGCATCACCCGGGACTCGCTACTGAAGCTCGCGCCGACGCTTGGCATCCCGGTGGAAGAGGGCCGGGTCTCGGTGACCCAGTGGCGCCAGGACTGCGCCTCCGGGGCGCTGACCGAGGTCTTCGGCTGCGGCACCGCGGCGGTGGTCACGCCGATCGGCGCGGTGGACGGCCCGTCGGGCGGCTGGACGATCGCCGACGGCACCCCCGGCCCCGTCACCCTGCGGCTGAAGGAAGAACTCGTGGGCCTGCAGTACGGGCACAAGCCGGACCCGTTCGGCTGGATCCACAAGGTCGCGTAAGCCCGTCCGGAATCCCCGCCTGACTACTCTCCGTTACAAAGCTCGCCATCCGCCGGACGGCTTCCGGTCGGCTAGGCGCGGGCGACGGGTGGGTCAGGCGGGGATTTTTGCTGGTGGGAGGGCCGATGGGTAAAGGGTTTCCGCGGGCAGGGTCGCCGTTACCAAACGTTTACCAAAATCCTGATCACCGTAAGCAACCATTCGGGTGCTCTCCGGCGTCCTTACATATGACTGAGGCTCGCTTGGGGGGTTGCGGCCCAGTCACGTGAGAGCCGGGCCTCATCTCGGGGGAGGCCCGGACTTCTAAAGGCCGGCTCCGACCCTGCCGGTCGGCCCCCGTGGGCGCGTTTCGGCCACCGCCAGCGCCCGCGGGGGCCATCTCTTTTTCTGGACCGCAACCGCCTCATGTCGCCGTGACCCCCGCCCCAAGTGGGCCTCGGTCCCTTCCTTCCCCGGGGGAATGATCCCCCCGGTGACCCCCAAATCATGGGGGAGTCCCTCCCCCACTGCCCCCTCGCCGGGCGGCGCCCGGGACGGCGCCTGCGGCGCCGAGTCCGTATCCAGTGGTCGCCGGTGTTGGTCCGCTGCCTCGGTCCGGGAATCTCCGTTGGCGGGCCGGTGTTGTGGGAAGTAAGATCATGGGTGGCGGTCACGCTACGCGTGGTCGACTACAACTCAACAGGGGGATGACTGGTTTCGACTTCGGTGGTTAATCCAAGTGAAGCGAGCCGAGGGTGGCGGACGTAACCTCGTAAAAATGCGACCGCAAACCATAAGTGCCAACTCTAAGAGCACTGTCGCGGCCCCCAAGGCCGCTTTCGCTCTCGCTGCCTAAGCGAGTTCGGGAGTAGACCGTCAGCCCGGGAACCGCCTTCGGCCCGGGACCTGGCGTCGCTAGAAGGCTCCACTAGCCAGTCCGGTCACGGGACCGGCTAGGAAACCAAACAGTGACTGAGCCCGTCGGCGTCTTGCCTGCGTGATCGCCGGGGCTGAGAAAAACACAGCAGGCTGCGCTCGGAGAAGACTTGGAAAGGTCCCGGAGGACTCGGGTTCGAATCCCGACATCTCCAAGGTCGTTCAGTTTTTTCGAAAACCTGAACGGCGTTGGGGGTCCCTGTTGCGGAACGCGCCGACGGCTCAGCCGCTCGGCGCGTTCCGCTGTTCCGGGCCGTGGTGCCGGTCGGCATCACCGTCGTGTTTAGGGGCTGGGCTCCCTCTCGTAGCGTGCGAGTATCTCGCGTGCCCACGCAACGCGTCGCGGCGCGTATCCCTGCAGGCTGTGGACGCGTCCACAGCTCCAGGTTCTCTGGCCGGTTGTCGTCCTTGACGCCATTGCGATGATGAACGTTCTCTCCGGCCAGGAGATACCGGCCGAGCATCTCCTCCATGACGAGAACGTGCTCAAAGACGTACCTTGCCTTGTCCGCCCGCGGATGCCCTGGCGACAGAACCATCATGTATCCCCGCTTGTGCCGCGTGCGGCCGCCTCGCCAGTGGCCATTCGAGGGCCCACTCTCGTCGCGGCAGGCGTAACAGGTGGCCGAATGTACTTGCTTCCGCGCCCCGCACGCACAGATGTTGTGGGAGCGGCACGAAGGGCAACGCAAATGCCCACTAGATGGCTGGAAGGTGCGGCCGCACTCGGTACAAACTCGATTATTCATAACTTCATGCTATCGAAATCAGGTTCATGTGCCTCCTCTAATTTGGCGTGTCGCTGAACTAACTCTCGCCATGGCGCAGCGTGATCCTGCTAGCAGTAATGCTCGCCTTTGGGGGGTTCGACGGTCTCGGCGAGCGCCTAACGCGGGCAGCCCTGTTCTGACGAGCGGAGGGCGGCGGGGTGCGACCGCGCGTGTTCGGCGCACCGAACGGGTTTATCGGTGCGCCGACGGGCGCGCGGGAGCGCCCCGCCGCCCCCGCGACCCAACCGAGCCAGAGTCATGTCCGAAGGCCAGGGAGGCATCACCAAAGCAGGCCAGCACCCCGATTTGGAGGGTTTGCTAGGCGGCGCGCGTAGCTGATCATTACCATTCTGCGTCCGAACACGGGATAATAGGGCGACGGATCGACACGGTTGTTGCTGTCCGGTGTGGTCGCGGCGGGGCCTGGCCGGGCGCGGTTCGCATGAGGTGTGGGTTAAGGAAGGGGATGCATCATGGCGGCGATGAAGCCGCGGACGGGCGATGGCCCGCTCGAGGTGACCAAGGAGGGCCGGGGCATCGTGATGCGCGTCCCGTTGGAAGGCGGTGGCAGGCTCGTCGTTGAGCTGTCCGCCGATGAGGCCGCGAAGCTCGGTGCCGCACTCCAGGAGGTCGTTGGTTGAGGCCGGTGACGTGGAACACGCACCCGTTCTGATGAATCTTCTTTTATCTCTTGATGGCGGCGAGCATGCCGCCCGCGATGGGGAGCAGCAGCGGGACCAGCCTCTCATCGTTGCCGATCATGTCGGCGAGTTCCCGCACCCCATCGGTAGCCGGCCCCGCGCCGGGCGGCAGCACGTCGTTGAATACGACGATGCCGCCCGCGCGGAGCAGCCGCAGCCCGGCCGTCAGGTACTCCGGGTAGGCGGCCTGGTCGGCGTCGCAGAACACCAGGTCGTAGGCTCCGTCGGACAGCCGGGGCAGCACGTCGAGCGCCCGGCCGAGGATCAGCCGCGCCTGGTTGGCCGCGAAGCCCGTCTGCGCGAAGGACTTGCGCGCCAGGCGGTGGTACTCGGGCTCGGTGTCCACGCTGGTGAGCACGCCGCCCGGGCGCATGCCCCGCAGCAGCCAGATCCCGGAACTGCCGCAGCCGGTGCCGATCTCCACGACCGCGCGCGCGCCGATCGCGGTCGCGAGGAACCGGAGCGTGGCCCCGGCGGACGGCTGCACGGGCACGGTACCGCCGAGATCCGCGGCGTTGGCGCGGGCGGTGAGCAGCGGCTCGTCCTCCACCGCGTACGCCGCCTCGTCATAGTCGATGGCTGCCCCCTTGAGCACTGCCTGTTCAAACACGGCCCGTTCAAACACTGCCTTTTCACGCGCGAGCCTAGCTAATTTCGCTGGTCCGTGGAACCTTAAGCTAGTAGGGACCGTTAGTTAAGTCGATGAGCGAGAGCCTCTACCTGGTGACAGAGCCGGCGATTCCCGCACAGGATGATCGTGATCCCGAGGCCCAGTGGGTGCCGCCCAGCTGGGACGAGATCGTGCGCGCGCATTCCACCCGGGTCTACCGTCTCGCGTACCGCCTGACCGGCAACCAGCACGACGCCGAAGACCTCACGCAGGAAGTCTTCGTCCGTGTCTTCCGCTCCCTGGCCACCTATACGCCGGGAACGTTCGAGGGCTGGCTGCACCGGATCACCACCAACCTGTTCCTTGACAGCGCCCGCCGCAGGCAGCGGATCAGGTTCGAGGGGCTCGGGGACGACGTCGAGCAGCGGATCCCCGGCGCCGAGCAGTCGCCGGCGCAGGCATGGGACGACACGCACCTCGACGGCGACATCCAGGCGGCACTGCAGGCGCTCCCCCCGGACTACCGGGCGGCGGTAGTGCTCTGCGACATCGAAGGCTTTTCCTACGAGGAGATCGCGGCCACCATGGGCGTGAAACTCGGCACCGTGCGGAGCCGCATCCACCGGGGCCGGGCGCAGCTGCGCGCGGCCCTTGCGCACCGGGACAGGGATCGGCGGGTGCGTAAGCAGTGAGCCAGGGCCATCTTGGAGACCTGTTGTCCGCCCTCGTGGACGGCGAGCTGAGCGGGGCGGAGCTTGACCGGGCGAACGCGCACGTCGCCGCCTGCGGTGCCTGCCGCGTTGAGGCGCACGCGCTGCGCCGCCTCAAGCACCAGCTGCGCGCGCTCGCCGAGGTGACCGATTCCGACGACATCACCAGGCGCCTGCTCGCGATGAAGGGCACCGGCGGCCAGGCGGGACGAGAAGGCCCGGCTAGTCCGGTGCCCGCCCGGCAGCTAGGGCGGGACCGGGCCAGGCGGCGCCGGCTGGCGGTGGGCCGCCGCGCCCTGGCCGACCCGTACGCCGCCCAGCCGTCCAGGCGGGTCGTCCGCCGTCGGCGGGGCCGTTACGTGCTCTGGAGCACCGTATCGCTCGTTGTCGTGGGCATCGGCGCGGCCTTTCGGCCTCGGGGGTGGCAGCCCAAGCCCGGGGCCGCGGATAACCCCCCAGCTTGAGGTGTTCGACATACAGCACGCGATCACCTCGGGCGACGTCCCCTTCGATGACCCGGCGGACGTGTCCGCGCGCGTCCCGGTGGTGGCGGCGACCCCGTGATGCGCCACGGCCTGCTGCTGACCGCCGTGGCGACGGTAACCGTGCCTGGCGTGCTCGCCATGCTCGCGGTTGTCGGGCACGAGCACATCGCCGCGGAGGCGGGCGTCAGCGCGCCGGCGGCGCTCGACGGCACCCCGCTGTCCGGCCCGTTTCCCGTGGCGGCGGCGTCGGCCCGCGCCATGGTCAGGAACAGCGTCGCGGGGGCGCAGCGAGCGGCCGGCACACCGGTGACGGTGCTCAGCCGGGTGACGGTCGGGCAGCAGGTCATGGGCATGCGCCTGCTCATCGGCGCGGCGGATGCCGGCCTGACGACGTCGTACCGGGGCACCGAGCTGATCTCGCAGTCGGGCGTTGACGGCAGCGTCAAGATGATCTCCCAGGTGTGGCACCAGGGCGACGGGGTGACGCTCGTCGAGACATCGGACGGCACGACGGTGTCCGCGTCCGCGCGGCCCGCGACCAACGTGGCCAGCTCCGATCCGGTCAGCGGTTCGCCCGAGGGCGTGTTCGGCGTCACCAAGTCCCTGGTGGCGCTGCTCAGCAAGCACTACGTCGCCGTGTACGGCGGCGGCGGCGCCGCCGTCGGCCGGGCGGCCACGGTCGTTGAGCTCTACCGTTTCGACGGGTCACTGGCCGCCCGCTACTGGCTGGACAAGCAGACGATGGTGCCGCTGCGCCGCGAGCTCTTCGACACGTCCGACAACGTGATCAGCGAGGACTCGTTCGTCCAGGTCAAGTTCGGCGCGCCCGCCGCGCCCCGGCCCGCGGTGGCGGCCGCGGGCGTGGTCAAGGCGCAGGCGCTGACGGCGGCGCCGCCGTCGTCCCAGTCGGCCCAGCCGGCCTGGGTAGCCACGGCCACGCCGGCCACCTTCGCCGCGTCCCTGAACGAGCAGGGCTGGCAGGTGCCTGGGAGCCTGCCCGGGGGCCTGCCGCTCTACGCGGCCGCGTCGACCAAGACCACGAGCGGCGAGGTCGTCGACCTTGAGTACTCCGACGGGCTCTACGTCGTCTCGCTCTTCGTGCAGCGGGGCACGCTGGCGGCGAACATGGCGGGCTGGCAGCCGGTGGACGTGGGCGGCCAGCAGGCCTTCGTGTCCGGACACTCGGTCACCTG
The DNA here is from genome assembly GCA_963850115.1 of uncultured Actinomycetota bacterium. GTDB lineage: Bacteria > Actinomycetota > Actinomycetes > Streptosporangiales > Streptosporangiaceae > Trebonia. The sequence goes on along the minus strand of CAWKKG010000007.1, from coordinate 264,125 downwards.
GTCGGGCCTGGGCTTCGTGTACACGATGATCGCGGACGCGCCACCGGAGACGATGACCGCGGTCGTCGGGACGCTGCCGCGCAGCGATTCGCCGGGCGTGCTGAGCCGCCTGGGGCGGGGGTTCAGCCGGCTCGCTCGCGTGATCAACCCGTTCGGGTAAATGAACCGTGAGCCTGGCCGCGCTGGCCACACTGCCGCCCATACGGTTTAGAGTGGGTATGAGTGCCGAGCGACCGCTGACGGAGTCCTAAGTGTTTGACCTTTCGCCTTTCAAGCTGGTGGTCCTCGCGGTGATCGCGCTTATCGTGTTCGGTCCGCATGAGCTGCCGAAGATCGCCGCGCAGGTCGGCCGCGCGCTGCGCGACCTGCGGCGGATAGCGGAGGGCGCGAAGGCGGACCTGCGGGAAGGCCTCGGCCCCGAGTACGAGAACTTCGACTTCCAGGACCTGAACCCGCGCCGGTTCGTGCAGAAGCACCTGCTCGACGACACCCAGCCGCTGATCGATGAGTTCAAGAGCACGTCGGACGCGGTGCTCGGCAACGGCGCCGCGAGCGCTGCCCCGGTCGGCACCGCCATCGCGAACGGTACCCGCGCCGCCCTGCTGGACGGCGCGGAACCGCCCTTCGACGTCGAAGCGACCTAACTCCCGCGGTCGCCTCCGCGCGCCCAGAACGGCTGTCTCCCTCGTCGCTTAGTCGCTCGTTCCTCGCTCCTTCGCTCCTCGAGTCCGCCAGGCCGCCGGTCGCGCTTCGGCTCGCGGGCAGGCGCCGCTCTAAGCCCCTCCGGTTACCGGGGGCTGAGGCTGAGCATCCGGCCGGCCAGGCCGCGGCCCTTGCTCGCGAGCGACTCGGCGACCTTGGCCAGCTGGATCGCGGCCGGCGCCGACGGGTCGGCGAGGACGAGCGGGTTGCCGCTGTCGCCGCCCTCCCGGAGCCGCACGTCCAGCGGGATCTGGCCGAGCAGCGGCACCTCCGCGCCGGTGAGCTGGGTGAGCGCGGTGGCGACGGCCTCGCCGCCCCCCGCGCCGAAGACGTCCATCGCCTCGCCGCAGTGCGGGCAGAGCAGGTACGACATGTTCTCGATCACGCCGAAGACCCGCTGGTGGGTCTGCGTGACCAGCGTCCCCGCGCGCTTGGCGACCTCCGCGGCGGCGACCTGCGGGGTGGTCACGATGACGAGCTCCGCGCCCGGCACCAGCCGGGCGAGGGAGAGGGCCACGTCGCCGGTACCCGGCGGCATGTCAATGAGCAGGTAGTCCAGGTCGCCCCAGTAGAAGTCCGCGAGGAACTGCTCGAGCAGCCGGTGCAGGATCGGCCCGCGGACCGGCAGCGCGTCCTGGCCGGGCGGCTTCAGCATGCCCGCGGAGATGACCTTCACGCCCTTCGCGGCGGGCGGCATGATCATGTCCTGGACCTTCGTGGGCGCCCCGGTGACCCCGAGCATCCGGGGCACGGAGTGGCCGTAGATGTCGGCGTCGATGAGGGCCACCTTGTGCCCCGCGGCGGCGAGCGCGGCCGCCAGGTTCACGGTGACCGACGACTTGCCGACGCCGCCCTTGCCGCTAACGATCGCGTACACCTTGGTCAGCGAGGACGGCTGGGCGAAGGGGATCACCCGCTCAGGAGCGCCGCCCCGGACACGGCTCTGCAGCTCCTTGCGCTGTTCCTCGCTCATCACGTCGAGCTCGACCCGGACGTCGGTCACGCCGGGCAGCGGCGCCACCGCGCCGGTGACCCGGCTGGTGATGGTGTCGCGCATCGGGCAGCCCGCTACGGTCAGGTAGACGCCGACGGCGACGAGCCCGTCGGTACCGATCTCGACGGATTTGACCATGCCCAGCTCGGTGATCGGGCGTCCGATCTCTGGGTCGTTGACGCCGGCCAGCGCGGTCAGCACCTGATCGCGGGTGGGAATGCGGGGAGCTCATGCCCCTTATGCTACGTGGCGTCGTGCGCGGTCATAGAAGCGGTCATGAAAGAGGCCGGGCGGGCCGCACGAGGCGGCCCGCCCGGACCTTAACCGCAGGATTAGTACTTGCCGTAACCGCGGGATTAGTACTTGCCGCCCCTGACGACGGCACCGGTGGTCGGGTTCAGGATCACCGGGCTGAAGTGCGGGAAGATGTTGAAGTCGAGCACGCCGCCCCGGGCGTCGAGCGAACCGGAGGTCGCGTCGAACGAGTTCGGGATCCGCTCGCCGCGCAGCCAGTTGTCCTCGATGAACTTCACCACCGAGGCCGTGTTGGTGTTGTTGCTGCTGACGTAGTTGTCCCGGGTGTAAGGCGAGATCACGACGAGCGGCAGCCGCTGGCTGTAGCCGCAGCGGTCGTTGGTGGAGCCGACCGTCACCGGGACCGAGGTGCAGATCGCGGCGTCATCCGTCGCGTCGTTCGACCCGTTGATGATCGTCGGGGCGACTGCTGGTCGTACCAGCCGTCCGAGTCGTCGTAGGTGATGACGATCGCGGTCGACGCCCAGTACTTGGACTCTTCGATCGAGTTGATGGTGTTGACCAGGAACTTCTGCTCGTCGATCGGGTCCGAGTAGCCGGGGTGGCCGTCCTCGGCCTCCGGCGCCTTGAGGTAAGACACCGAGGGCAGGGTCGCGCCGCCGGTGCCGTTCAGCGCGTCGCTGAAGTACGACAGGTCGTACTGGTGGTTGGCCTGGTCGGTGTAGCCGATCTCCTTCAGCGAGGTCGGCGCCAGGTGGTCCGGGTTCGCGGTGGAGGCGTAGTACTGGAACGGGTCGTGGTGCGGCGAGTACTCCGCGTCGACGGCGCCCGCGATGTTGGTGGAGGTGGCACCGCAGACCGCGCCGCCCGCGTTGGTCGAGGTCGGCGCGAAGCCGCCCTGGAACCAGCCCCAGGTGACGTGCTGGGCGTTCAGCAGGTCGCCGATGTTCTCCCCGCTCATCACGCCGAGCGCGCCGGTGGTGGTGTGGTTGGTGTCCGAGCACTCGTCGTAGTACGGGTCGACGTCGCCGTTCATCGAACCGCCGTTGACGGCGCTCGACGTGGCCGGCTGGCTCGGGGTGGAGGACCAGGTCGGGGTGAGGGCCGACGCGCCCTGGGTGTCACCGGAGACCACGTTGAGCGCGCCCGGGGTGGACGGGCCGAACGTGGTGTCCCAGTTGTTGTCGCTCATCGAGTAGTTCTGCGCGTAGTTCCACAGCGCCGGTGACGGTGTTGCCGTCGTAGTAGTCCATGACGATGCCGGGCGGGCAGTACGCGGGGGCGCAGCCCGCGGACGGCGTCGCGGACTCGGTGTTCTGCACGAACTGGTCCATCTTGCCGCCGTCTTCGGCCTTCTCCTCGGCGGTGTAACCGTGGTTCTGGTCGGAGGTGAGCGCCTCGGAGTTCGTCAGCCGCTGCGGGTTGTACTCGTTCGGGTTGCTGGTGAGCAGCGGGCCGACCGGGCCGGACTTCGTGATCTTCGTGTACAGGCCGTTGACGGTCGGGGTGCCCGGCTTGGCGGTGAACGTGGTGCCGTCGGTGTTCGCCGCGTACGGGTAGGTGCCGAAGTAGTGGTCGAACGACTCGTTCTCGTCGAAGAGCACGACGAGGTGCTTGATCGGCGTGGTGGTGCTGCCGCGGTAAAGCGTCTGCGACACCGTCGACGGGCGCCTGGTAGCCGGCGAACGCGGGGCTCGACGACGTGCTCGCGCTCGCCGCGGTGGCGCCTGCCGCCGCGCCGGCGGCGAGGGCGACCGCCGCCGTGGCGACGAGGTAAGGCCGAAGCCGCTTGCGGCCCCTGCCTAGTGGGCTAACGCCCATGCTCAGCCTCCTGAGAGTTCTGCGGGACTTCATCGGCCGGCGAGCCAGGCAAGGCCGCCGCCGGGGCAGTGCGGAGCACCTCCCCGGCGCAGAACCGTTTCATCGCCGAATGACCTTCCAGCGCGGTCAATCTGACCGGCAGGCAAACGCAAGGTCAACAAATCCCGAAAAAGGTCGTCTTAACTCAAGAAACGCTGAAACCACTAGGCAAGCAGCGTCCGGCCGTAGTAGTCGCTCGGCCCGGTCACCCCGGGCAGCGCCAGGAAGTAGCCGCCGCCGAACGGGCTGATGTAGTCGACGAGCGGCTCGCCGACCAGCCGCGTCTGCACCGTCTTGAACTGCCGCTCGATGTCCTGCTGGTAGCAGGTGAAGATGAGCCCCATGTCCAGGTCGCCCACCGGGTCGAGGCCCCGGTCGTAGTTCCAGCCCCGGCGCAGGATCTGGCTCGACGTGGTCTGTGCCGTGCGCGGGTTCGCCAGCCGTATGTGCGCGGTCAGCGGTATCGACGTCGCCGGTCGGGTCGGCCGCGTAGTCCGGGGTCGCGTAGATCGAGTTGCCGTCGAGCGGGAAGCCGGTGGCGCCGCCGCCGCCCGATCATGGTCTCCTGCTCCTCGATGTCCACCCGGTCCCAGAACTCGACGAACATCCGGATGAGCCGCACCACGAGGTAGCTGCCGTTGGCGGTCCACGATGGCTCGCCGGAGGCGCCGGGATCCACCCACACCAGCGAGTTCATCTGCTGAGCGGACGTCACCGACGGGTTCGCGATCCCGTCCATGAACCCCATCAGGTTCCGCGGCACCGTGCCGGAAGGGCGCGCGGGCGAGGAGAACCCGTCGATCCGCCAGTTGATCTGCATGCCGCCGCGGGTGTTCTTCGCGATGTCCCGCAGCGCGTGGATCACCGTGTCCGCGTTACCCGGCCGGAAAGCTGCAGGACCAGGTCGCCGCCGCATTGGGCGGGGTCCAGGTCGTCGTTGGGGAACGACGTCATCGGCGTTAGGACCCGCGGGCGGAGGGCGGTGAGCCCGTACCGGTCATCGAACAGCGTCGAGCCTACGCCGAGCGTTACCGTCAGCCCGTCGGGCACCACCGTCGGCCCGAGTACCCCGGAGTCGGACGGCGGCCCGTCGATCCCGACTGGCGGCGGCGTCCCGCCTCCGGTGAGGAAGCGCGCCCGGTCGGTCACCGTCTGGAACAGGTCGGCGAGCGAGGACTTGTCGTCCGCCGTCACGCCGAACGACACCACCGCCGTGGCCCGGGACGGCTTGGGCAAGATGCCCGCCTGGTACTTGCCGTGAAATGGCACGGCGGGCAGTCGCCCCGTCACCGTGGCCTCGTTCGGCGACCGCGGCGGGATCGGGCGGGGTGCCCTTGGCGAAGTACCCGGCGGCCGCGCCCGCGGCCCCGCCGGCCACCACGCCGCCCGCGACGCCGCCGGCCAGGCCGCGCAGGAACGACCGCCGCCCCGGCCGGGGGCCGGCGGTTCCGCGGCGGGCTTGGGTTCCGTCGACTCCGCCGAAGACGGTTCCTGCCGTTCAGAAGTCACTGGCGGTGTTCCTCGGCTCGGTGATCGATGCGATGGGAGCGAGTTCCTGCAGCACCTGCCCGCAGGCCGCGTCGATCGCCTGCCGCGTGGCCGCCGGGCAGGGCTGATTCGGAAACCCACCATCCGTTCGGTAGCCGCTCTTTCTCCAAGAGCGCCTGCAACTGGTCAAGGCCGGAGTAGACCGAAGGCAGCGCCGGGTCCCTGGGCGCGATCAGCGGCCGCAGCAGGGCGAGCAGCACCCGGCTGGCCGTGATGGCGGCGTCCGTGCTCGCGAGCGTGGTGCCGCTGCCGTAGTCGTCGTGCCCGGTGAGCTGGAACTCGAGTGCGTTCTCGATGACCTCGTGCGCCCGCCGCCCGAGGTCGGCGAGCGGCACCTGCTGCGTCGGCCACCAGGTGACGAGCCGCTTGACGTAGCCGTTGAGGGTGTCGGCGACGGGAGCGAGCGATGCCAGCGACTGCCCGTGCCACAGCCCGTACTCAAGCCGGAAGAACCCGGTCCACTGCGGGCTGTTGACCCCGGTCGGGTCGGCCCGGCCGTCGATCTCGGTGTCGAAGTCACCGAAGGCGGAGTAGGCGTCGCCGAGGGTCTCGTACTGCCGGTGCGCCGTCAGCCAGTCGCGGCGCGCCGCCGCCAGGTTCCCGCTGTGCACGGCGGCGTCGAGAGTCGCCGTCTCCGACGCGAGCACCTTGATCGCGGCTTCTTCCTCGTTCAGGTACTTCTTGGCGTAGGGGATGAGGTCGTTGTAGGTGACCGGCAAGACCGCCGGCGTGCCCGGCGGCGTGCCCGGCCACCGTGACCGTCGTCCCCCGCAGCGGGCTGAAGTCGTTGAACAGGCAGAGCAGCGCGTACTTCCCCGACCCGAAGTCGATGGTGATCGGGTTCACGGTGGCGGGGCCGGTGTTCTCGATTTCCGCGTACACCGCCCCGTTGGCCGGGTTGACCAGGTCGATCTCGGCCCCGCTGGTGCCCTGGTTGCTGATCTGGAGGGTGTGCCAGCCGGGACCGGTAACGGACCAGTTCCCGCCGCACTGGTTGCTGCTGACGTCGATCACGTTCGACGGCGGCGCCGCACCGCCGCTGCAAGCGGCGAGGCTCGCGGCCAGGCCCGCCGTGAGCCCGGCGGTGACCACGGTGCGCGCGGTCGGGAGCAGGCATCTGCGACGCATAACCATCCGGCATTCCTCGGGGTGATCCGTGTGCCGCCGCGCGGGGAGCTTGGCCGGCCAGAAGCCAGCATAGGTTTACCTAAATCGCCGGGCACCCCGCGGGTACGCCGCCGAACTAAACGTTCACCTGCTCATAACCACCCATCAACCTGCCGATAAGAGTCAAAGGCATCATTTCGTCCGAACGACCGCGTGTTTCACCCGGTCGCGTCCCATGACCCCGGAGCGGGCTAGCCCCGCGCCACCCGGGCAATACGCGCCCCGGTCATACTGTCGGCCGCATCCGGAAATGTCGGGCGCTGGCGCGCCGCGACATTCCCGGATATTTCATGAGATCGCCGGCCGACTGCCGGGGGCTGCCGCTGCCCTCTCCTGGCCCGGCGGTATCGTCGCGGCTGTGGATAGTACGTACCGGCCGCGCCGGACCTGCATGTCGGTGCCCGCCAGCAGCGAGCGGTTTGTCGCCAAGGCCCGCGACCTGCCCGTCGACGAGGTGATGCTCGACCTGGAGGACTCGGTCGCCCCCGACGCCAAGCCCGCGGCGCGCGAGCTCGCGGTCGGCGCGCTGCGGGCCGGCGGCTGGGCCGGGAAGCTCGTCGCGGTGCGGGTCAACGGCGTCACCACCCCCTGGGCCTACCAGGACGTCATCGCCGTCACCGAAGGCGCGCCCGGCGCCGTCGACACGCTGATCCTGCCCAAGGTGAGCGACCCGGGCGCGGTCGTCTGGCTCGACGTGCTGCTCGGCCAGCTTGAGCAATCGGCCGGCCTGGCGCCAGGCCGGATCGGCATCGAGGCGCAGATCGAGGACGCGGCGGGCCTCGCGGCCGTCGAGGCGATCGCCGCCGCGTCGCCCCGGCTGGTCTCGCTTGTCTTCGGCCCCGCCGACTTCATGGCCTCGATCGGGATGCGCTCGCTGATGGTGGGCGGGCAACCCGCGGGCTACGCGTTCGACGCGCACCATTACCCGCTGATGCGGATGCTGGTCGCGGCCAAGTCGCGCGGCCTGCAGGCCATCGACGGCCCGTACGCGAAGATCGGTGACACCGAAGGGCTTCGGGTCGCGGCGACGAGCAGCGCCGCGCTCGGCTACGACGGCAAGTGGGTGCTGCACCCGGGCCAGGTCGAGGTTGTCAACGACGCGTTCACGCCGCCGCCCGGCGACTACGCGCGGGCGGAGCGCATCCTGGACGCCTACGAGCTGGCCACGTCGGTGGACCGGCGCGGCGCGGTCATGCTCGATGGCGAGATGATCGACGAGGCGTCCCGCAAGCTCGCGCTGGCCATCGTCGCGAAGGGGAAGGCCGCGGGGTTGTAACCGACCGGGTGTGGCCTCGACCCGCAGGGGTAGATATTGGGCCAACGTGGTGATGAGAGCGGTATGCCCGCGATGCGGACGTGAAGCGCGCGCTCCGACGGCGTGGTCGAGCGCGTGGCGCTGTGACCTGCACGGCGAGATTCACCCGCTCGCCCCGGCGCGGCGCCCGTCGATGGACGGCCTGCAGGTGCTGGCGCGGCACGCGAAGGTCCCCGTCTGGCTGCCCTGGCCGCTGCCGGCCGGCTGGCTGGTCAGCGGCTTCACTGGCGCGGGCGACGAGCGGACGGGAACGCGCGGCTCCGCCCTGGCCTTGTCCGGGCCGAACCCGCTCGGCGGCCCGGCGGAGATGCTGATCATCGCCGAGGAGCCGGGCGTGGGCCTGGGCGCGGGCCTGGCCGGGCTGCCGGGTCCCGACCCGGGCGACGGCTTCGCGGCCAGCCCGCCGCACGCTACCGTCAAGGTCGCCCACCACGAGGCGCCGCTCTGGCTGGTGGAGTCGGACGGGAAGGCGGTCTTCGTCGGCGAGGTGTCCGCGAGCTGGCTGTGGCTGGTGCTGTGGCCGGACACGGCCGGCACGCTGCTCTTCGAACCGCTGCCGCTGCGCGACCTGCGCGACCCCGAGCAGGAGCTTGACCTGCCGTTCGGCGCGCTGTCCCCGCACCTGCCCGCCTAGCCGAGCGCGAGCCAAAGGGCCCGCCCCTGCCCCCGGCCTGAGGGAGGAGGGAGCCTCCCGGCGAGCCGAAGCGCGCCCGTGTTTTCGGACTGAGGAGGGAGGGAGCGAGGGACGAGCGACTGACCGACGAGGGAGAAAACACGGGCCTCGGGCGCGCGGAGGCGAGCCGGGGAGGCACTGCGTGGTCTCCCTGTTCGGGCTAGCATGGCCGGCGTGCGTATTGACCTGCACGTGCACAGCAATGCTTCCGATGGCACCGACGCGCCCGCGGAGGTGATGCGCCGCGCGGCGGCGGCCGGGCTCGACGTGGTGGCGCTCACCGACCACGACACCCAGGCTGGCCTCGCCGAGGCCAGGGCCGCGCTGCCCGACGGCCTCACGCTGATCCCCGGCATGGAGCTGTCCTGCCAGCTCGCGGGGAGGAGCGTGCACCTGCTCGGCTACCTCTTCGACGAGCAGGACCCGGCCCTGCGCGCCGAGACCGCCCAGATCCGCGACGACCGCGTCTACCGCGCGCGGGCGATGGTCGACAAGATGCGCGCGCTCGGTGCCGGCGTGACCTGGGAGCAGGTCGCCGCGATCGCCGGCGACGCGGTCGTCGGCCGCCCGCACCTGGCCCGCGCGCTCGCCGCCGCCGGCGCGGTGGCGAGCCCGGCCGACGCGTTCACCGCCGACTGGATCGCGGACGGCGGCCGCGCCTTCGTCGACCGCTACGCCCCCGATCTCGCCCGGGCCGTCGGGCTGGTGCGGGCGGCGGGCGGCGTACCGGTCCTCGCGCATCCCCGGTCGCCCGGGTACGAGATCCCCGACGAGGTCATCGTGGGCCTCGCCGGCGCGGGCCTGGGCGGCATCGAGGTGTTCCACTTCGACCATGATCAGTCGCAGCGGCTGCGGCTCACCGCGCTCGCCCGGTCGCTTGACCTGATCATGACCGGCGGCAGCGACGATCACGGGCTGTTCCAGCCCGGCGGGCAAGCCCAGGGAGCGGGCGGCCTCGGCGCCGAGACCACGCCGCCGGCGGAGTACGCGCGACTGCTCGCCAAGGCCGCGCGCGCAGGCGGGTACGGCTAGAGTTGCCGCTAACACAGTGGGGTCGGAATCGGCGCTCGGCTGGAGCGCCCGTGGCGGAGGTGCGGTTCGTGGAAGCTCGTATCGAGCGGGTGTGGTCGCCACGCGTGGGAGAGTCGGTCGCCCCCGCTGACGATGCTGAGCAGGACGCCGGGGAGCCGGAGACCAGCGAGGCGAACGCGTGGCTCATCGGTGACGACGAGGAGGTCATCGTCATCGACCCGGGCGAGGACGCGGGCAGCGTGCTCGAGCAGGTCGGCGAGCGCGAGATCCTCGCGGTCATCTGCACGCACGGGCACCCGAGCCACATCGCCGCCGCGATCGAGGTCGCGGAGCGGGACGAGGCGCCGGTGGCGCTGCACCGCGCGGACCGGCTGCTGTGGCGCACAGAGCACGGCGGCGAACCGGAGATCGAGATGGCCGACGGCGGCCGCTTCGACGTCGCGGACGTGCAGCTTGAGGTCATCCACACGGGAGGACACACGCCCGGCTCGGTCAGCCTCTACTGCGAAGGCCTGGAGGTCGTGTTCACCGGCGACGCGCTGTCGGCGAACGGCCCGGTGGGCCACGAAGGGCTGTTCGTCAACTTCCCCGCCCAGCTCACCGCGATCGGCGAGCGGTTGCTTGACCTGCCGGCCAGTACCCGGGTCCTGCCCGGCCACGGCGAGGAGAGCACGATCGGCGACGCCGCCAAGCGGTTCGCCGACTGGGTGTCGGCCGGGCCCGGCGGGGACCGCTAGCCTCCGATGATGGAACAGCTGGGTTTCGAGGGGATGCCGAGGCGGCTGTACTCGTGTACGCCGACCCGGCTCACCACCTGGCTTGACTGCCCGCGCCGGTACCGGATGAGCTACCTGGACCGCCCGGTCCCGCCGAAGGGACCGCCGTGGGCGCACAACAGCCTCGGCGCGTCCGTGCACAACGCGCTGGCGGGCTGGTGGCGGCTGCCGTTGCCCCGGCGGACGGTGCAGGCGGCGGGCGCTCTCGTGACGCAGGGCTGGATCGGCGAGGGCTTCGCGAGCGAGGCGCAGTCGGCCCGCTACCGGGACTGGGCCCGGTCCCTGGTGGAAGACTACGTCCACGGTCTTGACCCGGCCGACGAGCCGGTCGGCGTGGAGCGGACGGTGGCGACGAGGACCGACAAGATCGCGGTCTCCGGGCGGATCGACCGGCTCGACGCCCGCCCCCGCCCGGCCCGCACTGAAGAGACCAGTGCCGACGATGCCGCCGCGGCCGAGGGGACCGAGCTCGTCGTCGTCGACTACAAGACCGGCCGCCACCTGCTGTCGGTCGATGACGCGCGCAGCTCGCTCGCGCTGGCCCTCTACGCGCTCGCCGCCTCCCGCGCGCTGCGCCGTGAGTGCCGCCGGGTCGAGCTGCATCACTTGCCGTCCGGGCAGGTGCTGGCCTGGGAACACACCGAGGAAACGCTCCAGCGGCACCTGCGGCGGGCCGAAGACGTCGCCGCCGAGTGCGCGGAGGCCGACGAGCGGATGCGCGCCTCGCTGCCGAGGGAGAAGTACGACGAGGTGTTCCCGCCACGGACCGGCCCGGGCTGCGGCTGGTGCGACTACCGGCGGAGCTGCCCGGCGGGCCAGGCGGCCGCCGCGCCGCACCGGCCATGGGACGCGCTGGCGGAGCTGTAAATCCCCTAGCGCTCGACCGTGTCCCAGAACTTGGTGAGCGCGTGGGCCGTGGTGGCCGGGGCCTCGACGTTGGGGTTGTGCGCGGCGCCGGGGATGCAGGTGCGCTCGGCGTGCAGCACGCCCGCCATGTCGCGCTGCTGCGCGGTCGGCCAGGCGTTGTCATCCTCGCCGTAGAGCACGAAGGCGGGGATGCCGCGGGCGGCGAGCTCGGCGGTCTTGTCCTCCGCCTTGAGCAGGTGGCTCGCCATCGTGACCAGGCCGGTGGGGTTGTTGGCGAGCATGCGCTCCTCGAGGAAGTCCATGATCGGGTGCGCGACCCCCGCCGCGACCGCCTCCGGCTTGAGCACGCCGGACCAGAGCTCGGCGATCTTGCCGCCCAGGCCGGACGTCGGCGTGCCGTCCAGGAAGTTGAGCATGAAGTGGAGGTCCTCGGCGCGCTGTCCCGGCAGCGCGGCCGGGCCCGAGCTCAGCAGCGTGAGCGACGCCGGCGAGCAGCCGCCGAGCACCGCCTCGCGGACGACGAGGCCGCCAAAGGAATGGCCAAGCAGGTGGGTCGCGTGCGTGGCCGCGACCAGCGCGGCCACGTCGGCGCCGAGTTCCCGCGGGTCGTAGGCGTCCGGGTCATCCGGCCCGGCCGTCTCGTACTGGCCGCGCTGGTCGACCGCGATGACCCGGCGGCCGGCCGCGGCGAGCGGCCCGAGTACGGCGATGAAGTCTTCCTTGCTGCCGGTGTACCCGGGCACCAGGAGGGCGGTGCCCAGCAAACCGGGACCGGCGGCCGGCATCGCGTCAAGCACGGCGAACGCGCCGCGCGCGGTTACGACGGTGGCTCGCCGCGTCCCCTCGGGGAGCTCAAGCGAGGTCGGCGTGGACATGTCAGGATGCCTGCGGGGTGGTCTCCTGCGGGATTGTGCTTTCCGGCAACACCGTCGAGTCCGCGGCCGCTTCGCTGCTCAGGTCACGGCCGCCGCGGGTGCGGCGCCGACGACGCGGGGTGCGGGGCGCGGCGGCGTCGCCTGGCTCGCTGTCCGCGTCGGTCTTGGTGAGCACGACGTCGTCGCGACGGGGACTCGTGCCGTCGCCGGCCTTCCTCGACCTGGTGCGGCTCCGTGACCCTCCGCCGGATGAACGCCGCCGGGACCGGGTGGGACCGGTCTCGCCCAGGTCCTCTTCCGCTTCGGCCGCCAGCCCGGCCCTGGCCCCGCGCAGTTCGCGGGGGAGCGTGCCGGTGACGCCGGGCGGGATGGCCAGGTCGGCGAAGAGGTGCTCAGAGGTGGAGTATGTCTCCGCGGGCTCCGGCTGACCGAGGCCGAGTCCGTCGCTGATCAGCTTCCAGCGGTGCAGGTCGCGCCAGTCAACGAACGTCACCGCGATGCCGGTCCGGCCGGCCCGGCCGGTGCGGCCGATCCTGTGCACGTACGCCATCTGGTCATCCGGGCACTCGTAGTTGATCACGTGCGTGACGTCGTCCACGTCGATGCCGCGGGCGGCCACGTCGGTGGCGACGAGGACGTCCACCTTTCCGGCGCGGAACGCGCGCAGCGCGCGCTCGCGCTGCGACTGGCCGAGGTCGCCGTGCACGGCCGCGGCGGCGAAGCCACGGTCGGACAGGGCGGTGACCACCTGGTCGGCGGCCCGCTTGGTCTGGCAGAACACGATGGCCAGGCCGCGGTCCTTGGCCTGCAGGACGCGCGCGAGAACCTCGATCTTGTCCAGGTGGTGCGTCCGGTAGACGTGCTGGGCGGTCAGCGGCGGGGGCGCGGACTCGTCCGGCTCCTCCGCGCGGATGTTGGTGGGGCGGCGCATGTGGCGCCGGGCCAGCGTGACGACCTCGCCGGGCATGGTCGCGGAGAACAGCATGGTCTGCCGGTCGTCCGGGGTGAGCCGCAGCAGCTTCTCCACGTCGGGCAGGAACCCGAGGTCGAGCATCTTGTCCGCCTCGTCGAGGACGAGGGCGCGGATCTGGCTCAGGTCAAGGTTCTTGCGGTTGGCGAGGTCGAGCAGCCGGCCCGGGGTGCCGACAACGATGTCGGTGCCGGCCGTCAGCGCCTCGATCTGCGGCTCGTAGGCTCGCCCGCCGTAGACGGTGAGCACGCGCGCGCCGAGCCGCTTGCCTGCCTGCTTGAGGTCGTCGGCGACCTGAATGGCCAGTTCCCTGGTGGGTACCACGACGAGACAGGCGGGCTGCTTGGGCGCCCGCGCGGCGGCGACCGTGGTCGCCAGCCGGTGCAGCATCGGCACGCCGAATGCCAGGGTCTTGCCGGTGCCGGTGCGCGCCTGCCCGATGATGTCCTGGCCGTCGATGGCCAGCGGCAGCGTCAGCGCCTGAATGGGAAAGGTCGTGTAGATGCCCGCGTCGTCCAGCGCGGCGCAGATCGCTTCGTCGATACCGAGGTCGCGGAACGGCACCGCGTGCGCCGGCCCGGTTGCCGGGGGGCTGGCTGGTGCCTCGTCGCCGGCCTCGGAATTGGTTGGTTGAGTTGTCAGGGGTTCCTCCGTGCGCGCATTACCCGTGCCCGCGCCTGATGTTCAGGCACGCGGCATACGGGCGGCCGCGTTAGTCCCAACGCGAACTGGCTCTATGACATTCCTGTGGTCTCCCCGGGGACGACCCCCGTACCCTGGAGCTTTCCAGGGAACACATGATGTTCCCTAGGGAACCACATGATGTTCCCGAATCAAACGATGTTACCGAAACCGACCCTGCGCGCCGAATCCGTACTGAACTCGATAAAGGCGATTTTGTCGGCGGGGACGAGGACCCGGCCGCCCTTCTGGGTGGAGAGCGCCAAGATGGCCTTGCCGTCGGCGGCGCTGAGCGCCGCGGCCAGGTCGCGCTCGATTTCCTCGGCGGTCGCGTCCGTGTCCACGACGAGCTCGCGCGGAATCGACTGTATTCCGATCTTGACTTCCACGATTCTCCCTCTAGTGGGGTTCGCCCTGGTCGGACGTGCGCGGCCAGCCGCTGATGCCGCGCCAGGCGAGTCGCGCGACGAGCTGCTCGGCGGTTTCCTTGGGGATCGAGCCGAGCGTGCTCAGCCAGTACCGCGCGCTGACCTGCGCCATGCCGAGGAGGCCGATGGAGAGCAGGTAGGCCTCGTCGTCCGCCAGTCCGGCGTCCTCCCTGATCACCTGGCTGATCAGGTCGGCGCATTCCTGGTTCGCCGCGTCGAGCCTGGCGCGGACGGCTGGTTCGTTGGTGAAGTCCGATTCGAAGACGAGCTTGAAGGTTCCGCTGTGCTCCGCCACGTACTCGAAGTACGCCGCGAATGTCGCGTTGACCCGCTGCCGGTTGTCCGAGGTTGAGCGGATCGCGCCGGTCACCGCCTCGACGAGCCGGCCCACGCTCTCGTCGAGCAGCGCCAGGTAGAGGTCCTGCTTGCCGGGGAAGTGCTGGTAGAGGACCGGCTTGCTGACGCCGGCCCGTTCCGCGATCTCATCCATCGCCGCGGCGTGGTAGCCGCGCGCGACGAAGACCGCCATGGCCGCGTCGAGCAGCTGCCGACGGCGAGCGAGCCGCGGTAGGCGGGTTCCCCTTGGGCGAGTGGTAGAAGTGGCGGTCACGATGTTCTCCGGGTTGGGACGATGGTTACTAACGATAGTCCTCGTCGTCACCGTCATAGCCCGCGTCCCTGATCTGCTCGGCGGCGTCGGCCTCGTCTACCTCGAAAGGCACCTCCGAGAGCTCCTCCTCGTCCGCTTCAGGGACCTGGCGGGCCTGCTCGGCGGCGTCCTCGTCCGGCGTCTCTATGCTGAGCTCGCTCATACGGTCACCTCGCTGGCGCTCGGAGTCCGCATTCGCGGACGCACTGTGCTTGCTGATTCGCTCGCAAGCTCGCTCATTGCCCGACCTCCGCGACCAGTGACTGGCTTACCCCTGCGGGCCATTGTAGGTCGGTGAGGTCGCTGGCGGAAATGGACTCGAAAGTACTGCCGAATCGGTAAATTCGGACAACGCCGGATGTATCAGCGGGGGCGCGTTCTGGGTAGGGAAGAAGCCATGCGGAGCATCTGGGCCGGTGCGATCTCGTTCGGCATGGTGGTGATCCCGGTCAAGCTCTACGCGGCGACCGAGCAGCGGGACGTTGCGTTCCGGCAGGTGCACCGGGAGGACGGCGGCCGTGTTCAGTTCCGCCGCTTCTGCTCGCTGGACGGCAACGAAGTGCCGTATTCCGACGTGGCGAAGGGCTATGAGCTCGCCACCGGCGACGTCGTCGTGCTGACCGACGAGGACCTGAAGGACCTGCCGCTCGCCACCGCGAAACGGATCGACGTGCTGCACTTCAGCCCGGCGGGCCAGCTCGACCCGATCCTGGCGAACAAGGCGTACTACCTGGAGCCCGAGCCTGCCGGCGTGCGGGCCTACGTGCTGTTCCGTGACGCGCTCGAGCGGTCGGGCCGGGTCGCCGTGGCCAAGGTGGCGATCAGGCAGCGCGAGGCGCTCGCCGCGCTGCGGGTCAGGGACGGCGTGCTCGTGCTGGAGACGCTGCTCTGGCCCGATGAGGTGCGCGCGCCGGACTTCAAGTTCCTCGACGAGGACGTCGACATCAGGACGCAGGAGCTCAAGATGGCGGCGTCGCTGATCGACACGATGACCGAGGACTTCGACCCGTCGCTGTACAAGGACGCGTACCGGGAGGCGCTCGAGGCGCTGGTCCAGGCCAAGATCGAGGGCAACGAGGTGGTCCGCCCGGCGGGCACGGCGATCCCCGCGGGCACCCCGGGCGGCCCCGCCGACCTCACCGAGACGCTCCGCGCGAGCGTCGAGGCCGCCAAGGCGAACCGGGCCAAGGACGCGGACGGCGACGCGGGGTCGGCGCCGCCGTCCAAGCAGCGCAAGCCCGCGGCCAGCCGCAGGAAGAAGAGCGCGTGACGCCCCCAGTCCCGCACTGGCCGGGCCGGATGGTCGACCTGGCGAGCGGCGAGCAAGTCTGGGTCGCGGAAACGCCGCCCGGCCAAGCGGGAACTCGTGCTGTTCGTGCACGGCATGTCCGGTGCGGCCACCAACTGGACCGACCTGATGGCCGAGCTCGCGCCCGACTTCGACTGCGCCGCGCTTGACCTGCCGGGGTCCGGGATTCTCCCCGCCGCCGAAGACGTGGCGCCGGGTACTCGGTCAGCGCGCAGGCGGGCACCGTGATCCGGCTGATCGAGGCCCTCGGGCACGGTACCGCCAGCCACGGGGGTCCCGTGCACCTGGTCGGCAACTCGATGGGCGGCGCGGTGTCTGTCCGGGTCGCGGCCCGCCGGCCCGACCTGGTGAGGACGCTCACGCTGGTCTCCCCGGCCCTGCCCGACCTGAAGGTGCGCCGCTCCGTGGCGCACTTCCCCCTGCTCGCGCTGCCCTTCGTCGGCGAGCGGCTGGTCCGCCAGTGGGCGCTGCGTTACCCGGTGGAGAACCGGGTCGCGGGCGTCTTCGAGACCTGCTTTTCCGACCCGTCGCGCCTGCACCCGGACCGGTTCGCCGCCGAGGTCGAGGCGCTGCGCCGCCGGGACGGGCTCAGCTACGAGGCCGCCTCGCTCGTCGGCGCCGCGCGCACGCTGGTCGGCGAGACGCTCCGGCCCGCGCCGCTCTCGCTGTGGCGGGCCGCGGCGCGGGTGACGGCGCCGTGCCTCGTCCTGTTCGGCCAGGACGACCGCCTGGTGCACCCGAGGCTGGCGGCCCGTGCGGCCCGCGTCTTCCGCGACGCCCGGGTGCGCGTCCTCCCCGAGACGGGGCATCTCGCGCAGATGGAGCGGCCGGGCCTCGTCGCGGCCCTGTTCCGTGAGATGGTGGACGAAGATCCGTGGTCGAGGACGCAGGGAATTCAGGCCGTCGCGACCCGGTTGATGCTCGATGACGTAACAACAAATCTGACTGGAGTTTGCACAGTGTCGCTAACCACTGGGTCGCTGCCACCGCTGGTTGAACCGGCCGCGGACCTGTCGGTGGATGAGGTCAAGCGCTACTCGCGTCACCTGATCATCCCCGATGTCGGCATGGCCGGGCAGAAGCGCCTGAAGAACGCGAAGGTCCTCGTCGTGGGCGCGGGCGGCCTCGGCTCGCCGGCGCTGCTCTACCTGGCCGCGGCCGGCGTGGGCACGCTCGGCATCGTCGACTTCGACACGGTCGACGAGTCGAACCTGCAGCGTCAGATCATCCACGGCGTCTCCGACGTGGGCAAGTCCAAGGCCGAGTCGGCCAAGGAGTCGATCGAAGAGGTCAACCCGTACGTCAAGGTCATCCTGCACAAGGACGCGGCTCGACTCCGGACAACGTGATGGAGATCTTCGCGCCGTACGACCTGATCGTCGACGGTACCGACAACTTCGCGACCCGCTACCTGGTGAACGACGCCTGCGTGCTGCTGCACAAGCCGTACGTGTGGGGCTCGATCTACCGGTTCGACGGCCAGGCGTCCGTGTTCTGGGCGGACTACGGCCCCTGCTACCGCTGCCTCTACCCGGAGCCCCCGCCCCCCGGCATGGTCCCGTCCTGCGCCGAGGGCGGCGTCCTCGGCGTGCTCTGCGCGTCGATCGGCTCGGTCCAGGTGAACGAGGCGATCAAGCTGATCACCGGCATCGGCGACAGCCTCGCCGGGCGCCTGATGATCTACGACGCCCTGGAGATGAACTACCGCACGGTCAAGGTCAACAAGGACCCGGACTGCGCCATCTGCGGCAAGAACCCGACGGTCACCGAGCTGATCGACTACGAGGCCTTCTGCGGCGCGGTCTCCGAGGAGGCCGAGGCGGCGGTGGTCGGGTCGACGATCAGCGCCAAGGACCTGGCGGGCATGCTTGACCGCGGCGACAACATCTTCCTGGTGGACGTCCGCGAGCCGAACGAGTACGAGATCGTCAACATCCCCGGCGCCACGCTGATCCCGAAGGGCGAGTTCCTGAACGGCTCCGCCCTTGAGCAGATGCCGCAGGACAAGCAGATCGTGCTGCACTGCAAGAGCGGCGCCCGCAGCGCCGAGGTCCTCGCGGTACTGAAGTCGGCGGGCTTCTCCGACGCGGTGCACGTCGGCGGCGGCGTCCTTGCCTGGGTCAGCCAGGTCGACCCGTCGCTCCCGACCTACTAAAGGCAGTAGAACGCGCTGGTGGCCGGCGGCCGCGGTAGTCCCGCGGCCGCCGGCCGCCGCCGCTTCCGCCCCGGTCATCCCGGAACGAGGCGCGGCTACGCCCCGACGGCCCCGCTCGCCTTACCCAGGCCAAGTCCCGCGCTTCGGCATTCCTGAAAATTTTTGCCAGGACCATTTCGGCGTTGCTTAATTAGTGACCGCCGCCGCTGTCCGCTGGCCGTCTCCCGTTGCCGTTGCGGCACACCGGAGATAGTGGATGTTTTTGCACACGCCGGTGTGCACAAACGTCCACTATCCCTTGCATGGGAGCCGTAGTGGTCTCAAGCCCGCGCGGACCCGCGTAGCCGTGGGTCGGCGGGCCGGGTTTCCGGCGGGGTGCCGGGTGGTATGTAACAGAACATACGTTCCGTCCCAGGGGGTGCCGTGAAGGGGGACCGCGTCGAGATCGTGGTCGATACCGGGGACGGGGCGAAGACCTACGAGGTAGCGCCACCGGGCCGGGCGGCGGGTCGAGGTCAGCACCATACGCGGCGTGGTGGAGGTGACCGAGGTCACCAGGACGGGCACGGTGGTGCGCACCGCCCGGTTCATGGCGAGCCGGATCATCGCGCTCGTCGAGCACCCCGCCGACACCTCCACCGCTGGCTGATGCAGTGGCCAGATCCGGTGCAATAGCATTCCTCAGTGGATCTACTTGAGCCGGTTACCCAGCCGTATGCGTGGGGATCGCACACGGCGATCGCCGAACTCCAGGGGCGGCCCGCCCCGACCGCCGAGTCCCGAGGCGGAGCTGTGGATGGGCGCTCATCCGTCGGCGCCGTCCGGCGTGGAGCGCGCGGGCACCAGGACCACCCTGGACGCGGTGATCGCCGCGGACCCGGCCGGTGAGCTCGGCGCGGAGTGCGCCGCCAGGTTCGGCGGGCGGCTGCCGTTCCTGCTCAAGGTGCTGGCCGCCGAGCAGGCGCTGTCCATTCAGGTGCACCCGTCAAGGCAGCAGGCCGAGGCCGGCTACCGGGCGGAGAACGAGCGCGGCCTCGCGCCGGGCGACAAGTCACGCAACTACGTCGACGACTGGCCCAAGCCGGAGATCCTCTGCGCGCTTACCCCGTTCGAGGTCCTCGCGGGGATGCGCACCGCGGCGGACGCCGCCGCGCTGCTGCGCGCCCTTGCGGTCCGCGAGCTCGTGCCGCTCGCCGCCGAGCTGGTAACCGACCCGGCCGCCCCGGCCTCCGCGCGCTCGCCACGATCCTGGCCTGGCCCGCCGCGGACCGCGGCGCGCTCGTCGACGACGTCGTGGCCGCCTGCGAGCGGGTCGCGGCGGGCGGCGGCGAGTACGCGGCCGCGTGCGCCGCGGCCGTCCGGCTGGCCGGCGAGCACCCGGGCGACCTCGGCATCGTCGCGTCCCTGCTGCTCAGGCACGCGGTGCTGCGGCCCGGGCGAGGCGGTCTTCCTGCCCGCGGGCGGCCTGCACGCCTACCTGCACGGCACCGGCGTAGAGCTGCTCGCCAACTCGGACAACGTCGTGCGGGCCGGGCTCACCGCCAAGCACATCGACGTCCCTGAGCTGCTGAAGCTCACCGATCCGCGGTCGCCGTGCCGGTCATCGAGCCGCGGCCGATCGGCGGCGGGGTGTCCGTCTACGACTCGCCCGCGCCCGAGTTCCGGCTGTACCGGGCCGAGCTCGGTCCCGGCGAGGTGACCCTGCCGGGCAACGGCGGCGCCCGGATCGTGCTGTGCGTCGAGGGCGTCGGGGCGCTGCGCGCGAGCTCGGGCTCGCTCAAGGTCGCCAAGGGCGAATCCTGCTACCTGTCCGCGGCCGACGGCGCGGTGACCGCGTCGGGCCCCGCCGCGCTGTTCATCGCAGGTAGCGGTCTCGATTCCGGGGAGTTCCTAGCGGCGCGCGCGGTGCATTTCTGTGCCCGTTTGAAAATGCATCTGCACGTGCAGATGGGCATCGCATTTAGACGTGCAAATTGAATTCCTGGCAATTTACCGTTTCGCGTCTAGTCACCGCAAAGCAGAACAGTTACCGTAATGCGCACGGTCAATTACGCGGCTAATTGTTCTCGGGCAGGTGGAGTATGGCGGACGGCACGGCAATGATCTCGGTGGGACGGCACCAGCTCGCGGCGACGGTATTTGGCGAGGGCTCGCCGGCCGTGGTCATCGAACCCTCATTCGGCGGCGCCGCCGAGGACTGGGAGAAGATCGCGCGGACGCTGGCCGAGGAGACGACGGTCATCACCTACGACCGGGCGCCCTACGGCGCGAGCAGCGCCGCGCGGGACGCGCGGTCGCCGCGCGACATCGCCGCCGACCTGGACCGCCTGCTGCGGGAGCTGGCCGTGACCGGCCCGCTCGTGCTCGTCGGGCACTCCGCGGGCGGGCTCTACGTCCGCGCCTACGCCGCGGCGCACCTGGACCGGGTGGCCGGCATGGTCCTCGTCGAGTCCAGCCACGAGGGCCAGCGGCCGGTGCTCGACCCGCTGCGGTCCGCCAAGAACCGGCTGGATACCGCCCTCATGATCCCGGCGATCATCCGCGAGTCGCGCCAGTCGCGCCGGGGCGGTGACCGGCGCTCGATCATCCGCGAGTGGCGAACGTTCCGCCGGGCCACCGACGCGGCGCCGGCGCTGCCGCCCGGTGGCCTCGGTGACCGGCCGCTGGTGGTGCTGACCTGCGCGCCGGGCGATCCCACGGTCCCTGACCGCGTCTACCAGGCCTGGCACGACCTGCACCGCGACCTGGCGGGGCTGTCCGCCAACAGCCGGCACGTCCTGTCGGACAGCCCCGACCACTACCTGAACTTCGGCGACCCGGACCTGGTCACCACCGCGATCAGCGACGTCGTGCGGTGCGCCAGGTCCGGATCGCGGCTCGCGGAGCGAGCCGTGTCCGACGCCGAGTGACGGGCCGTCTCAGACGCTGAGTGACTTACCCGCCTCGACCGCGGTCAGCGGGAGGCCGGTGAGGCCCTGCTCGCCGAGCAAGTTGCTCGCCAGGTACAGGCCGATGTCGCTGAGCAGCATCTCGTGGATCTGCATGATCTGCTGCGGTCGCACCGCGCGCACGTAGTCGGCCGCCTCGCCGATCTTCATCCACGGGCCGCTCGTCGGCAGCAGCAGGACGGACACCGGGACCTCGGGCACGAAGTACGCGTCACCGGGGTGGTAGAGGCTGCCGTCGATCAGGTAGCCGACGTTGGGGATGACCGGAATGTCGGGGTGGATGACCGCGTGCTCGCGGCCGTGCACCGTGACCGCGAAGGACCCGACGGCCAGCTCGTCGCCCGCCTCGACCGGGGTGAACTGGTCCTGCTGGGCGGAAAGCATGGCGCCAAGCGGCGCGGGCCCGTACACCCGCAGGTCCGGCCGCGCGGCGAGCGCCCCGGTAATCGCCGCCTCGTTGACGTGGTCCATGTGCTCATGAGTGATCAGGATCGCGTCGGCGCCCGCGATGATCTCCGCCGCGCCGGAGGAGAACGAGCCCGGGTCGATGACGATGGACGCGCCGTCCTTCTCAAGGACAACGCAGGCGTGCTCGTGCTTAGTCAGCTTCATTTTTCTGACACTACCGCCCAGGCCACCGCCGCCACCCGGCTGGAGCGCGGCCGGGCGGGAGGAGCCAGCGGCCGTTCGGGATAACTGAATCTTGTGACCCTGAATGAGGGGAAAGCCACGTCGTTCGGCCGCGTGGCCGATCGCTGCGACCGGGTCCGGCCGGGTCCGACCGGCCGCGGCGGCGGACCGGCTGGGGTGATCGTCGGTGACCGCGGGCCGCGCTGGTGAGCGGCCATGACGGCGGTCGCCGGGCAGTTCAGGTAATAACTAAAACGGCATACGGGCGGACCGTCCGGTCGCAACAAGCCCTAACATTTCCGTGTGGCAACGGACTACGGCGGCACGAACGACGGACCTCCGTGGCATGGTGCCCAGCCGCAGTACGCGGGCCAGCCGCCCTACCGGCCGCCCTACGCAGGACCCCCGCATGACGGTTCCCACGCACGGGGGCCCGCCTTACGGTAGCCCGCCCTCCCAGGGGCCGCCCTACGGGGGGCCGCCCTACGGTGGCCCGCCTTACGGTGGTCCGCCGCCGCCGGATCGCGGGCTGCTGGGGCGGCGCCGCACCCGGATGCTCGCGATCGCCGTCCTGGCGCTCGGCGGGCTCGGCCTCGTCGGCTTCGGCATCGGGGCACTGGCCCAGGCGATGCCAAGGAAGTTCACGGCCGCGCAGCGGCAGCAGATCACCGACTGGGAGTACGGCAAGCGCTGGCGCGACCTCACGGCCGGCGCGATCTTCTCCGCGTCGGTCAGCTACCCCGCGCCGACGGCGCTCGACGATGATCCCGGGCTGACGCTGTCGGCGAACCGGGTCGGCGTGGCCAAGCAGGCCGCCTGCGCCGCGGTGACCGATCCCGCCGCCGCGGCGGTGCTCGGCCGCGACGGCTGCGCGGCCATCCTGCGCGCCACCTACGTCGACGCGACCGACAGCTACGTGGTGACGGTCGGCGCCGCGGTGCTGCCGGGCACCGCCCAGGCCGCGGCCGCGGCGCGGGCGATCGACGACGTCGCCGCGGCGAGCACCGCGGTGCACGCCGTGCCGGTCGCCGGCACGCCCGGCCGCCGCGTTCACCGACAAGCGGCGGCAGCTGTCCGGCCTCGTGTCGGCCGGCCCGTACGTCGTCCTCTATACCGTCGGCTACGCCGACAGCCGGCCCAAGGAGCCCGTCACGGGCGACGGCTACACGGAAGCGGAGATGAAGAGCGCGGGAGCGGGGGTCGCCCACGACGTGCTGTCGGTGCTCGCCGCGCCGGTGCCGCCGCCCAGCTGCCCGGGGACGCCTGGATGCTGAGGACGCCGAGGATGCTCGGCCGGGCGCTGGCCGGCGGCGGCCTGGCGGCGACGCTCGGCCTGCTGCCCGCGCTGCCCGCGGCCGCGGCGGTCAACGCGCCGGGCGACGCGGTGCGGGACTCGCAGCAGTGGGTGTTCAACATGATGAACGTCGCGCCCGCCTGGCAGGTGACGGAGGGCTCGGGCGTCACCGTCGCGGTGATCGACAGCGGCGTGTACCCCAACGTGTCCGACCTGTCGGGCGGCACGGTCATCTCCGGCCCCGACTTCACCGGGCTGAACACCTCGCCGCAGAACGCCAACTGGGGCCAGCACGGCACGTGGATGGCGTCCATCATCGCCGGGCACGGCACGACGGCGGTTACGACGGGATCATGGGGATCGCGCCGGAGGCGAAGATCCTTTCCATTCGGGTGATACCCGACAAGGGTGACCCCGGTTACCAGGCGTACAACGACGAGCCCGAGCAGCACCATCCAGAACGAGCTCGCCGACGGGATCATGACCGCGGTCAAGGACCACGCCCAGGTCATCAGCATGTCGATCGGCTACTCGGCGCCGAGCGGCGTGGTGCGCAACGCCATCGCGTACGCCTACCAGCACGGCGCCGTGCTGGTCGCGTCCTCCGGCAACTCGGGCATCAACGACACGCGGCACGGTACCAGCTCCGAGCATGGCCCCGGTGTCGTTCCCCGCCGAGTACCCGGGCGTGCTCGGCGTCGGCGCGGTCACCATCGACGGCACGCAGGCCAGCTTCTCCAGCGGCAACCTCTCCGTCCAGGTCGCCGCGCCCGGCAAGGGCGTCCCCGCCCAGGGCAGGAACGGCCTTTACTACACCGTCGACGGGACGAGCCCGGCGTGCGCGCTCGTCGCCGGGGTCGCGGCGCTGATCGAGTCCAGGTACCCGAAGATCTCCCCGGCGCTGGTGACCGAGGCGCTGACGAGCACCGCCCAGCAGACCCCGTCGGGTAGCTACGACGTGAACACCGGGTTCGGCATCGTCGACGCGGACGCGGCGCTGGTCAAGGCGGGACAGCTGGCCAAGGAGCGGCCCGCGGCGTCGCCGGTCCCGCTGAGCGCGCACTTCGGCGGCGGCACGGCGGCGGTGCCCGCGGCGCCGGTCGCGCCGCGCGGCGACGGCCAGCGCGCGCTGTTCACCGTCCTCGCGGTCGTAGCGCTGGCGGTGGCGCTCGCCGGGCTCGCCTGGGTCCGCAAGACCCGCGAGCCGCGCGGTGAGCGCTGATGGACGGAGATCGACGACTACTCCGCCCGCGTCCTTGACGTGGTCGACGCGATTCCCGCCGGCCAGGTGATGTCCTACGGCGACGTCGCCGAGTACCTCGGGGCGGGCGGACCGCGCCAGGTCGGCCGGGTCATGTCCCAGTACGGCGGCGCGGCGCCCTGGTGGCGGGTCATCCACGCGGACGGGACGCCGGCGCCGGGACACGACGCCCAGGCGCTCGCGCACTACCTGGCCGAGGGCACGCCGTTGCGCTCGGCCGCCCCGCCGGTGCGGGTGGACATGCGCCGCGCCCGCTGGCGGGGGACCAGCTGAAATAGCGCCGAATGTCGGTGGCCCGTGATGGAATCGAATCCTGATGAACGGTTACCGACTCGTCCGGCGGGCGTTGCCGCTGACGCCGCCCGCCCCGCCGGTGCTCGACGCCGCGCAGCAGCGGGTGGTCGACCACAAGGGCGGCCCGCTGCTCGTGCTCGCCGGCCCGGGGACCGGCAAGACGACGACGATCGTCGCAGCGGTCGCGGAGCGGATCGAGCGGCGCGGCACCGACCCGAGCCGGATCCTGGTGCTCACGTTCAGCCGGAAGGCGGCGGGCGAGCTGCGCGACCGGATCACCGCGCGGCTCGGCCGGACCACCTCCGAGCCGCTCGCGCTCACCTTCCACAGCTACGCCTACGCGCTCGTCCGGCGCGAGTTCGTGCTCGCGGGCGACCAGCCGCCGCGGCTGCTGTCCGCCCCTGAGCAGCTGCTCGAGATCCGCCGGATGCTGCGCGGCGAGGCGGCCGACGCCAGCGGGAACTGGCCGGACCGGCTGCGGCCGGCGCTGGCCACCAGGGGCTTCGCGGAAGAGCTGCGCGACGTGCTGATGCGCGCGGCGGAGCGCGGGCTCGACGGCAAGGCGCTGCGCCAGCTCGGGCGCAAGTCGGGCCGCGACGACTGGGTCGCGGCGGGCGCGTTCCTCGATCGCTACTCCGCCCGCTTCGACCTGGCGCCGGTGCCCGCCTACGACTACGCCGAGGTCGTCAGGATCGCCGCCAGCCTGCTGACCAGGCAGGCGACCAGGCAGCGGGAGCGCGACGCGTACGACGCGGTGTTCGTGGACGAGTACCAGGACTGCGACCCGGCGCAAGAAGCGCTGCTGCGCGCGCTCGCCGGCGACGGCCGGGACCTGGTGGCGGTCGGCGACCCCGACCAGTCGATCTACGCCTTCCGCGGCGCCGACGTGCGCGTGCTCACCAGCTTCCCCGACCAGTTCCTGGGCCCGGACGGCGCGCCCGCCCCGGTCGTCGCGCTGCGCACCAGCCGCCGCAGCGGCGCGGTGCTGCTCGCCGCGTCCCGCCGGGTCGCGCGCCGGCTGCCCGCGCCGCCCCGAGCTTCCGAACAACCCGGCGCTTCCGATCAACCCCATGCTTCCGATCAACCCCGTGCTTCCGACAAACCCAGTCCTTCCGACCGGCACGGCGGTGACATCGCCGCGCACCGCCAGCTCATCCCGCGCGCCGGCGGGCCGGCCGGGCAGGTCAGGATCTGCGTCGCGGACACCCAGGCGCAGGAGGCGTCCGTCGTCGCGGACACCCTGCGCCGGGCGCACCTGGCGGACGGGGTGCCGTGGGAGCGGATGGCGGTGCTCGTCCGCTCCGCCCAGCGGCAGGTCCCCGCCCTGCGCCGGGCGCTGACCGCCGCGGGGGTGCCGGTGACGGTGGCCGGCGATGAGCTGCCGCTGCCGGCCGAGGCGGGCGTGCGGCCGCTGCTCACGCTGCTGCGCTGCGCGCTGCAGCCGGGCCAGGCTCGACGAAGAGACCGCGACCGAGCTGCTGACCGGCCCGCTCGGCCAGACCGACAGCCTCGGCCTGCGGAAGCTGAAGCGGGCACTTGGCGGCGTGCCGCTCGGCGAGGTGCTCACCGACCTGCGCCAGCTCCGCGCGGTCAGCGACCGGGTGGCCGCGCCGGCCTGGCGGGTGGCCAGCCTGCTGACGACCGCCGGCCAGCAGCTCGACGCGGGCAAGAGCGTGGAGGACGTGCTGTGGGCGGTCTGGCGGGAGTCCGGGCTCGCCGCGCAGTGGGAGGAGCGGGCCGAGCAGGACAGCGCCGCCGACCATGACCTGGACGCGGTGCTCGCGCTGTTCGAGGCCGCGGCGCGCTTCACCGAATCGTTTCCGCCCGGCAGCACCCGGCTCTTCCTCGACCGCCTGACCGGCCAGGAGATCGCCGGCGACACGCTCGCCGAGCAGGCGGTCCGTGACGACTCCGTCCGGGTGCTGACCGCGCACCGGGCCAAGGGCCTCGAGTGGGACGTGGTAGTCGTCGCCGGGGTGCAGGAAGAGGTCTGGCCCGACCTGCGGCTGCGCGGCTCGCTGCTCGGCGCCGACGAGCTCGCCGAGGCGACCGGCGGGCCGCAGGTGAACCCGGCGGAGGGCCCGCGGGACGTGGCCGCCGCGGCCCGCGCGGCCCGGCTGCTCGCCGAGGAGCGCCGGCTGTTCTACGTGGCGGCCACCCGGGCGCGGAAGCTGCTCGTGGTGACCGCGTCCGGCGGCGACGAGCAGGACCAGCGCCCGTCGCGGTTCCTCGCCGAGCTCGCGGGCGACGACATCGAGATCGAGCGGGCGAGCGCCGCCACCCGCTGGCTCTCCCTGCCGGCGCTCGTCGCGGACCTGCGCAGGACCGCGTCCGATCCGGGGAAGCCCGACCCGCTCCGGCGGGCCGCGGCTCGCCAGCTCGCCCGGCTCGCGGACGCCGGCGTGCGCGGCGCCGACCCTGGCGGACTGGTACGCGCTGACCAGGCTGTCCGACGCGGCCCCCATCGTCGGCGACGGCGAGCGGGTGCGGCTGTCGCCGTCGCACCTGGAGACGTTCACCCGCTGCGGCCTGCGCTGGCTGCTTGAGTCCGCCGTGGGCGCCGGGCACCCCGACGTGCTGCGTCACCTCGGCACGGTCATCCACGCCGCCGCCCAGCTCATCGCCGAGGGCGCCACGGAGCAGGAGGTGGCGGGGCGGATCGACGAAATATGGCACCACCTGGACTTCGGCAGCGTCTGGTACGGGACGAGGCAGCGGGAGCTCGCGGAGAAGATGGTCCGCAAGTTCCTCGACTGGCACGCGGCCAACCCGCGGGAGCTGGTCGCGACCGAGCAGGCGCTCAAGGTGCAAGTCGGCCGGGTGGAGATCACCGGCCGGGTGGACCGGCTGGAACGTGACGGCCAGGGCCGGGGCGTCATCGTCGACCTGAAGACCGGCGGGTCCGCGCCGCACGACGACGACCTTGACCGGCACCCGCAGCTCGGCGTCTACCAGCTCGCCGTCCTGCTCGGCGCGTTCGAGCAGCTCGGCGTGATCGAGCCGGGCGGCGCCGAGCTCGTCCAGGTCGGCAAGGCCGGCCTGAGCGCCAAGGCGAAGGTGCAGCGCCAGCGCGCGCTGCCCGACGACCCGGACCCCGACTGGGCGCTCAAGCTCGTCGACGCGGTGGCCGAAGGGATGGCCGG
Source organism: uncultured Actinomycetota bacterium (assembly GCA_963850115.1). GTDB lineage: Bacteria > Actinomycetota > Actinomycetes > Streptosporangiales > Streptosporangiaceae > Trebonia. Next base: position 236,299 of record CAWKKG010000007.1, on the reverse strand, counting down.
CCCCGTGTACCGGGCCCGGGTCAACCCCGGCTGCCGCACCTGTCCCGTGGCGTCCTGCTGCCCGGTGAGCCCTGACGGCGGGCAGGTGGCGCCGTAAGCGGTCACGGGCGCTACGACACGGTCCGGGCGCATTAACTGAAACTTCACCTGCCTGTACATTGGACGGGCAGGAGGTACCATCCGTGGATTACGTGACAAGCCGGGCGTCGGCCGCGCGAGAGGACCGGAACGCCTGGGCGGAGCCAGGGGTGGAAGACCTCGGCGACGGCCTGTACCGGATACCGCTGCCCCTCCCCGGCGACGCGCTGACCGCGGTCAACGTTTACGCGCTGGCCGGCGACGACGGCGTGGACCTGATCGACGCGGGCATGGCCCTCGTACAGGCGCGCGAGCGGCTCACCGAGGCGCTCGCCCAGCTCGGCTACGGCCTGCCGGACATCAGGAACTTCTTCATCACGCACATCCACCAGGACCACTACACGCTCGCGGTCGAACTGCGCACCACGCTGCGCGCCCTGATCACGCTCGGCGCCGCCGAGCGGGCCAACATGGACGCGATCAGGGACGTCGCGGAAGGCCGGGCCGAGGTCGGGTTCATCGACATGCTGCCCAGGATGGGCGCCGCCGAGCTGGCCGTCGCGGTCCGCGAGCTGCTTGGCCCGCGGTTCGCCGACCCCCAGCCGAAGCTTGAGTGGTCCGACCCCGACCGCTGGCTGTCCGACGGCGCGGTCATCGAACTGCCCGGCCGGACGCTGCGCGCCATCCACACGCCCGGGCACACCACCGGTCACGTCGTGTTCCACGACCCGGCGGCCGGGCTGCTGTTCGCGGGCGACCACGTGCTGCCGCACATCACCCCGTCGATCGGCTTCCAGCCGGTCATCATCCGGTCTTCGCTCACCCAGTACCTGGGCTCGCTGCGGCTGATGCTCGCCCTGCCGGACACGCCGGCTGCTGCCCGCGCACGGCCCGGTCCAGCCGTCCACCCACGCGCGCGTGCTCCAGCTGCTCGAGCACCACGAGACCAGGCTCGAGCAGACGCTCGCGGCCGCGGCCGCCGGCCCCGTCACGGCCTTCCAGGTGGCGGGCGCGCTGCCGTGGACCCGCAGGCAGCGCCGTCTGGCCGAGCTCGACGTGATGAACCAGCTGCTCGCCACCGGCGAGACCGCCGCCCACCTGGAGGTGCTCGTCGCCCGCGGCCAGCTGGCCCGCGAGCGCTCGGCGGAGGGCATCGACCGTTACGGCCCAGCACCTTTGACCACGGGGTCTCCCACCGCGGCGCCTTCGACCAGGCCTTCACCACGGTGCCTTCCACCACGGGGCCCGCGACGGCGGGCGAGTAGCGACGGTCCGCGCCGGCCGGGCTCGCGCGCGGCCGTCCCGCCGTGCCCCCTTCTCGGCCCGATCATCCCGAACGAAATCGGCTTCCTCCGTCCGCGCACCATGATTTTCCCCGGCCGGGCAACCGGCGGGCGCCCCGCCGATGTCAGGTAGGTATGAGTCCAGCGAAGGCGGAGCCCGCGTGAGAAGTGCCAGGGACGCCGAGTACACCGAGTACGTCCAGTCACGCCTGCCCTGGCTGCGCCGCGTGGCCTACCTGCTGTGCCAGGACTGGCAGTCGGCCGACGACCTGGTGCAGTCCGCGATCACCAGGCTGTACACGCACTGGGGCACGGGCGCGCGACGCGGCGAGCATCGACGCCTACACCCGGACGATCATGGTGCGGGTCTTCATCTCCGAGCGCCGCTCCGCCTGGGCGCGGCGGGTCACGCTCTTCCCCGAGTACTACGACACCTTCCCCGCGCACGACGACCCGCCCGCGCCGCCCGACCATGATGCCCGCCTGGTCGTCCGCGCCGCCCTGGCGGCCCTGCCGCCCCGGCAGCGCGCCACCCTCGTCCTCCGCTACTACTGCGACCTGCCCGTCGAGGTGACCGCGCGCGAGCTCGGCTGCACGCCGGGCACGGTCAAGAGCCAGACCGCCAAGGGCCTGGAAGCGCTGCGCCGCGCGCTCGGCCCGATCATGGCCGAGGAGGCCTGACCATGAACGAGAACAACGTGCGGGCCCTGCTGCACGACCTCGCCGACCGGCCCGAGCCCGCGCCAAGATCGACATCGACCGCGCCCGCCGCCGCGGCCTGCGCCGCCTGTGGGCCCGCCGCGCCGCGCTCTCCGTCGGGGTGGCGACCGTGGTCGCCCTGTCGGTCGTGATCCCCCGGGCGGTGACCTCCGCCGTCGCTCCTGGCCAGGTCGGCGTGAACCCCGCCGCTACGTCGAAGGCCGTCAAGCCCAAGCCGACGACCACCCGCCTACCTGAACCCACTGGTCCCGTACGCGGCCTTCGGCTACCTGCCGAAAGGCTACGCGCTCGACGTCACGCCGTCGGCGATCCACGACGGCTTCCTGTCCACCGTCGACAACCTGACGATCACCGCGGCCCAGCCCGCCGGCGACTACTTCATTCAGCTCTCCGTCATGCCCAAGGGCGGCTGCTCGGGCCTGCTCGGCGGCATACCCGGGTGGTCCGCGACGCTGGCCGAGATCAACCGGTGCTCGACGCTGACCGGCCAGGACTCAGGCCGGGCGCCCGACGTGAACGGGAGGATCGCCTACTGGGGCAACGGCGGCCTCGACCTCGCCTGGCAGTACGCGCCCGACTCGTGGGCGTTGCTGCAGGCGCAGAGCAGCGGCAACTCGATGTTCCCCTACGGGCAGGCGCAAACCCTGCTGCCCCGGATGGCCGCGAGCGTGAAGTTCGGCCAGACCAAGCCGATCGTCTTCCCCTTCAAGCTGTTCGGCGCGGTGCCCGCGGACTGGCGCCCGGTCTCGGCCACGTACACCGTCTCCGCCGCCGGCGAGTACCTGGCGAACGAGCTGGACGTGGCGCCGTCCGCCGACTACGAGGCCCACGGCGTGACGGGCCTCATCGTCGACGCGGGCGCGACGGCGAAGGTCAACGGCAACACCTGCCGCGTGCAGTCCGACGGCAGCTCAGACCGGCACGATGACCTCCCTGTTCCCCCAGGCCGGCAGCCGGCTGTGGCGTGGTGCGGACGCCCATCGTGGCGACCGGCAAGAAGTCGACGCAAGCCTCCGCGCCGTCCAGCAATGACGCGACGGCCTGTACCCAGGGGCCGGACCACGGGCTGTACGCTCTTCGCCGACCTGAAGCTCGACACCACCGGGGCGCCGGCCGGCGGCATCACCGCCGTGCTCATTCACCTGAGCGTCCTCGGCGTAGACCCACGGGTCGTGGACCACCGCGCCGCTCGTCGGCTGACGGCCGCCCGCGGCCGAGGACGCCGGTCGCCGAGGCCGCCTCCTTCCGCCGGCGCCCCGCGTCCTTCCGCCGCGCCCCGCGTCCTTCCGTCTGCGCCCGCGTCCTTCCGCCGGCGCCCCGCGAATGTCGGTGTGGTCTGCTGGAATGGAGGTGTGGACAAGTACACCCCCGGTCAGCTGGCGCGGGTGCTCAAGCTGCCGGAGCCGACCGCGGAGCAGGCGGCGGTCATCGCGGCGCCGCTCGGCCCGCTCGCCGTCATCGCGGGCGCGGGGTCAGGCAAGAGCGAGACGATGGCCGCCCGGCTGGTGTGGCTGGTCGCCAACGGCATGGTCCGCCCCGACCGGGTACTTGGCCTGACGTTCACCAGGAAGGCCGCGGCCGAGCTCGCCGAGCGGGTCCGGCTGCGCCTCGACGCGCTGCGCCGGGCCGGGCTCGAGGGCAGCCCGGCCGATGACGAGGCGGGCCCGTGGGCGGGCGAGCCGGTGATCAGCACCTACCACAGCTACGCGGGCCGCCTGGTCAGCGACCACGCGCTGCGCGAGGGTCTCGAGCCGTCGATGCGGTTGATCACGGCCGCGCTGTCCTGGCAGCTCGCCGTGTCGATCGTGGCCGCCTACGACGGCCCGATGGACCAGGTGCAGTGGACACCGCAGACCGTGACCGCGGCGGTGCTCGACCTCGCGGGCGACCTCGCCGAGCACCTGCGGTCCTCCGACGACGTGCGCGGCGTGGGCGAGTGGCTGGCCGCCGAGGCGGCCAGGTGGCCGGGCCGGACCCTCGCCGGGGTGCGCCGGGTCATTGAGTCCCAGCGGGTCAGGGAGCAGCTGCTGCCGCTGGTCGACCGCTACGCCGAGGCCAAGCGGGCGCGCGAGGTGCTCGACCACGGTGACCAGGTCAGGCTCGCGGCGCAGATCGCCATGCGTCACCCGGAGGTCGGCGCCGCCGAGCGGACCCGCTACCCGGTGGTGCTGCTCGATGAGTACCAGGACACCAGCCACGCCCAGCTCAAGCTGCTGAACGCCCTCTTCGGGAACGGGCACCCGGTCACCGCGGTCGGCGACCCGTGCCAGTCGATTTACGGCTGGCGGGGCGCGAGCGCGGGGAACCTGCGCCGGTTCGCCGGTGACTTCCCGGCCCGTTCCGGCAGCCCGGCCACGGTGCGGAAACTGGCCACGAGCTTCCGCAACGCCGGCCGGGTGCTCGCCGCGGCGGCCGTGCTGCAGGCGGAGCTGCGGGCGGAGGCGCCGGACGTTCCCGTGCTCGAGCCCGCGCCCGACCGGGGCGGCCGCGGCGAGGTGTGCGCGGCGCTGCTGCCGACGGTGATCGACGAGTCGGAATGGGTGGCGGCCCAGGCCGCCGCGCTGCTCGCGCGGCCCGCGGGGATGGCACCGGACGGCAAGCTGTGGCCGGACGGCAGGCTCGCCGGGGTGCGCCCGTCGGACATCGCCGTGCTGTGCCGGAAGCGGTCGCAGTTCGTGCCGCTGCGCCGGGCGCTCGACGCGCGCGGCATCCCGTGCGAGGTGGTGGGGCTCGGCGGCCTGCTGTCGGTGCCGGAAGTGCAGGACGTGGTGGCGACGCTGCGCGTGCTGCACGACGCCGCCTCCTCCGACGCGCTCGCCCGCCTGCTGACCGGGCCGCGCTGGCGGGTCGGCCCCCGCGACCTGGTGGCACTCGGCCGCCGCGCCCGTGACCTTGCGCGCGGCGAGGCCGATGACACCGGCGAGGCCAGTACCGCGGCCGGGCCGCAGGCCCTGGACCCGCTCGCCGAGGCGGTCACCGACCTGACCACGGCGGGCAGCGCCGCGTCGCTGGTCGAGGCGCTCGACGACCTCGGCGACCCGGCGGAGTACTCGGTGACCGGGTACGCGCGGCTGTCGGCGCTCGCCGCGGAGACCCGGCGGCTGCGCGAGCACGTCACCCGGCCGCTCGCGGACCTTATCGCCGAGGTGGAGTGCGCGCTCAGCCTCGACATCGAGGTGGCCGCCAGGCCGGGCGGCGACCTGGCCGCGGCGCGGGCCGACCTGGACGCGTTCACCGACGTCGCCGCCACGTTCGCGGGCGACCAGCCGGAGCCGACGCTCGGCGCGTTCCTCGCCTTCCTGTCCGCCGCCCAGCAGGAGGAGTTCGGCCTGGAGACCGGCCGGGTCGGCGAGACGGACACGGTCAAGCTGCTCACCGTGCACGCCGCCAAGGGCCTGCAGTGGCCCGCGGTCTTCATCCCGGGACTGGCCGCGGGGGAGAAGTCGCAGGTCTTCCCGGCCCGGCCGCGAGTGCCGACGAGGTGGACGCACAACCCGCGGCTGATCCCGTTCCCGCTGCGCGGCGACCGGGGCGACCTGCCCGAGCTGACCGCGCTCGACGCGGACTCGCTCGCCGAGTTCAACGAGGCCTGCGCGGGCCGCGACCTGGCGGAGGAACGGCGCCTCGCGTACGTCGCGGCGACCAGGGCCGCGTTCTGGCTCGGCTGCTCCGGCTACTGGTGGGGCGACGCGACCTCGCCGCTCGGCCCTTCGGCGTTCCTCACCGAGGTCCGCGCCGCGTGCGAGGCGGGCGCGGGGACGGTGGCCCGGTGGGCCGACCGGCCCGCCGACGACGCCGACAACCCGCTGCTCGCCCAGGTGGACGAGGCGGACTGGCCGGCAAGCCCGGCCGGCCGGCACTACGCCGCCGTCGCGGCGGCGGCCGCCCTGGTCGGCGCGGCGCGCGGCGCGGCCGACAACGAGGACGCGACCGTAGAGCGCCCCGCCGACGAGGGCCTGACGGACGACGAGCGGGAGCTGGTCGCGGCCTGGGACCTGGACACGGGCCTGCTGCTCGCCGAGCGGGATGCCCAGCGCGCCCGCGGCGACGGCCCCGTCGAGGTGGTGCTGCCCGCCCGCCTGTCGGTGTCCGCCCTGGTCACCCTGGCCCGGGATCCGGACGAGCTGGCCCGCCAGGTGCGCCGCCCGATGCCGCAGCCACCCGCCAGGCAGGCCCGCCGGGGCACCGCGTTCCATCTGTGGCTCGAGGAGCGGTTCGGCCAGCAGCGGCTGATCGACGACGAGGAGCTGTTCCTCGACGAGGCCGTCGCCGAGCTTGACGACAACCTGATCGAGCTGAAGGCCCGCTTCGAGGCGGGCGAGTGGGGCGGCCGCTGGCCTCGCGAGGTCGAGGTCCCCTTCGACACCCAGATCGGCGACCGTCAGATCCGCGGCCGCATCGACGCGATCTTCGCCGCCCCGGACGGCGGCTACGACGTGGTCGACTGGAAGACCGGCCAGCTCCCGCGCACCCGGCAGGAGCGGGACGCGGTCGCGGTCCAGCTGGCCGCCTACCGCCTCGCCTGGTCCTCCCTCGCCGACGTCCCCCTGGACAAGGTCCGCGCCGCGTTCTACTACGTCCGCTACGACCGCACGGTCCGCCCCGCCGACCTCCTCGACGCCGACGGCTTGCGCGCCCTCATCGTCAGCGTCCCGGTGGCCAGCTAGGACCCGGTCACCGGGTGGCGGGCACCGCTAGTCCAGATCCGGGTCCGCGTTCATCGGCGAGCCGAACCGGATGATGTTGCCGTCCGGGTCGACGAGCACGCCCTCATGCTGGCCCCATTCGGTGTCCTCCGGGAGCCGCACGTCGCCGCCGGCCGCGAGCCACGTCTCGGCCAGCGCGTCGGCATCCTCGACGAACAGGTAGGCCGACGCCCGCCGGTCTAGTCGCGTATCGAGGTCAGGCTCCACGCCGAGGTGAATCTCCGCGCCGTCGAAGGTGACGAAGCCGTACCCGCCGCTGTGCCAGTGGCGGACACCAAAACCGAGCCCGCGGTAGTAGGCAAGGGCAGTGACCAGGTTACTGACCGGAAAGATCGGCGCTACTCGCGTGCTCACGAATGCAACTTACCGCGCGGCGCCTGCCAGCGGCAGGGATGCCGAGCGTCGGCTGAACCGTCACGCGGCCCTCTGCCCGTCTTTCGCCGCGGCCGGCGTAAACCCTCCCATTCCCGCTGTTAAGGCGCCGCCAGACCGGGCAGGTAACCGGAGTCGGCGCCGCTGACGGCCGACAGCGGAGGTAAGGCATGAGCCAGAGCACGGCAAGGCATGACCCGCAGGCCGAGTCCCACGATGAAGACGTCGACGAGCTGCGGGCCGCTCGGCGAGTACACCAGCAAGGCGAAAGGCCGCGCCGGCCCGTCGGCCAGCCCGCCGGCGATGGCGGGGTGGGACCGGACGAGCCGGATGAGGGCGAGTTCGAGCTGATCGGCGACGACGACCTGGGGGCCACCGACCTGGGGCCCGCCGCCCCGAATTTCCGCGACCCGGACGCCGGCTCCGGACGGATGAGAAAGTAACCGGCAGGCCCAGCCCGTCGCGGACGGGTAACGACGTGAGGTTGTGCGCCCGGACCGAGTCGTCGCCGCGGGTGTGCCAGGCCCGGAAGGTGATACCGGACGCGCGCCAGCCCGCCTCCGCCCCCCATGTCGAACGGGTTTCCGGAGGCGGCCGCCGACTCATCCGGCCTTGCGCGCCCCAGGGACAAAATAATCCGGCCTCGCGGCACACAAGCACGCATCTAGTGGCCTAGTGTCACCCCGGCCGGCAACCGTTTGGTCTTGTGGGCCACGTGCACAGATTCATTACGGCCTGGTCCGCCCGGCGGACGCGTAACCGCGCTCGGCCGTCAGGACTTCGGCTAACGCTCGATCGCCTACTGACCTTGTGTGCCACGAGGCCCATAAGCGCCCCCGTCTGCCATGATTGTGCGAGTTTTGTACGTCTATAGTGCGCAGAATTCACACAATCATGAAACGAGTGCCTTGTGGCCCACCCGGCGCATGACCGTTATTGGCCTTGTGGCCCACTCGGCCGGGATATCGGACACTGACGGCATGGTGCCCCGAATTGCGATATGAACCGGCCGCACCCGGGCAACGTACCCGCTACTTCCAGCGTCTAGGGGCTGGACCGCGCCGCATGCACCGAATTAGGCGACTGTGTCGGTGATGGGAATAAAGGGACAACACGGCAACAATTGACGTCGCCGTTTTGAATTCTTGGCCGAAGTCTCGCTAAGCTGCGTCATCTTCGCCGCTAACCGTGTTCTCCTCAGGTATGGTTTGCGACGGGCAAGAGCCCGCGAATTGATCGCCGGAGCCTCTCTGGCGCTAATTAGTAAAAAGGGGGAGTGGGAAGTAATGCTCAAGAAGAGCCACGTTCTCGTGCTCGGCGTAGCGACCGCGGGGCTGATTGGCCTCGGCGCACCGATGGCGGGTGCCGCCACCGTGTCGGGCCCGTCGAGCCTGGTGAACGTCAGCAACAACCAGATCCCGCTGCAGCTCTGCGGCAACGACGTGTACGGCAACGTGATCGGCGGTCAGGTCCCGGTGGCGGGCGACGCGCTGGTGGCGAGCCTGCTGAGCCCGGGGTCGTACACCGTGGCCAAGGGGGTCAACAACCGCGGCTGCGTCGAGTTCAACAACCAGCAGAACAAGCACGGGGACGACGGAGCGAGCCTGGTCAACGTCAGCAACAACCAGATCCCGGTCCAGGTCTGCGGCAACGACGTCTTCATCAACGGGATCGGCGGCCAGGTGCCGCTGTACGGCCTCGCGGGCGCGATCTCGGCCCTGTCGCCGTCGTCGGTTACCAAGGCCACCGCCGTCAACAACCAGGGCTGCGCCTCGGCGAGCAACCAGCAGAACGGGCACAACTGGGCGGACCAGGACGGCACCGGGCAGAACGGCATGGGCGGCCCCAAGCACGGCAAGTGCCCCTGCCAGGGTGACAACACGGCCAACGACGGCGCCGTCACCTCCACCTCTAACCTGCCCGGTCAGCCGGCCAACGGGGACGCGGTCAACACCAACGTGGCCGGGACCCCGGTCAACGGCGGCGCGATCACCTCTGGCCTCAGCGGTAGCCCGGTCAGCGGCGTGGTCAACTCGGCCCTTCAGGGCTCCAAGTAACGCTCGATCGTCTCGACCTTCGAGGTCAGGCCGTCGGTCACGCCCGGGCGGATGTCCGCCTTCAGTACCAGGCTCACTCGCGGGGCCCGGGCGTTGACCGCGTCCACCGCGTCCTTGACGACGGCCATGACCTCGTCCCAGTCGCCCTCGATCATCGTAAACATCGAGTCGGTCTGGTTCGGCAGCCCGCTGGCGCGCACGACGCGCACGGCCTCCGCGACGATTTCGCCGACGCCCTCGCCAACACCGAGCGGGGTGACAGAGAAAGCGATGAGCATGACTACGAAGGCTAGCCCGCCCCGTAAAAGGCCTGCACGGGGGCATGGGTTAACCTTTTGGCCATGAACGCGACGCCGCAGGCACCCGAACCGACGCCGTCCACCTACGCCGAGGCGGGGGTGGACGAGGAGCGGGAACAGGTCGCGTTCGCCCGGGTGATGCGCCCGTGGCTGGCCCGCACCAAGGTGCGGTCGCCGATGGTCACCAGCATCACCGGCCTGGCCAGCGGCTACTTCGCCACGATCATGCACCTGCCGCCGGGCCCGGCGATCGCGCTGACCACGGACGGCGTGGGCACCAAGATCATGCTGGCCGAGGAGGCCAGGCCGCTGGGAGCCGATCGGCGTCGACTGCGTCGCGAACAACGTCAACGACCTGATCTGCGTCGGCGCGGTCCCGCTCGCGCTGCTCGACTACATCGCCACCGACCGGATCGACGAGGGCGTGCTCGACGAGGTGGCGCGCGGCCTGTTCCTCGGCGCGGAGCTGGCCGGCATCGCCATCCCCGGCGGCGAGATCGCGCAGATCGGCGAGATGCTCGCCAAGTCGGAGAACGGCGGCCCCACGCTCGACCTGGTCGGCACCGCGATCGGCGCCGTGCCCAGCGAGCGCACCCCGCTCGACGGCGGCAACGTGCGGCCCGGCGACGCGGTGATCGGGCTGCCGAGCTCGGGCCTGCACAGCAACGGGTACTCGCTCGCCAGGCACGCGCTGTTCAAGAAGGGCGGGCTGAGCCTTGGCGACACCGTCCCCGGCACCGGCAGAAGGCTCGCCGACGCGCTGCTGCAGCCGACCCGGGTGTACGTGAACGCGGCCGAGGCGCTGTGGGCGGCGGGCATCACGCCGCGCGGGCATGGCGCACATCTCCGGCGGCGGCCTGCTCAACATCACCAGGCTCGCCGCCAACGTGTCGTACGTGCTCGACTCCCTGCCGGACGCGCCGGAGATCTTCGGCCTCATCGCCAGCGCGGGTGACGTCGACGCGGCCACCATGTACGCCACGTTCAACATGGGGATCGGGTTCTGCGTCGTCGTCGGCGAGGACGACCTGCAGGCCGCGCTCGACGCGCTCAAGGCCGCGGGCGAGGACGCGACCCGCATCGGCACCGTCACCGGCGAGCCCGGCCGCACGGTCACGATCCCGGCCGCTGGGGCTCAAGGGCAAGGGCGACACCTTCGGGCCGCTCGGCTAGTCGCGGGGCGGAACCTTATTCCGTTGACCGTCCTGAGCTGATGAGACCCTGGGGCCGGGGCAAACGAATGAGATTCCGCCGGTACGTTAGGTCCTATGGATGTCCGGGACTTCATCGCGGCCAATGCCGCCGAATTTTCGCGAGCGCTGCGCGACTGGCTGAGCATCCCGTCGGTCTCCGCCGATCCGGCCCTGCCAGGCGACGTCAGGAAGTCGGCGCAGTGGCTCGTCGACCACCTCAAGCAGGCAGGCTTCCCCGAGGCGGAAATCTGGGAGACCGACGGGCTGCCCGCCGTCTACGCGCACTGGCCCGCCGCCGACCCCGGCGCGCCGCGGGTCCTCGTCTACGGTCACCACGACGTCCAGCCCGCCGCCCTCGCCGACGGCTGGGACCACGAGCCGTTCGCGCCGCTAGGAGAAGGACGGCAAGATCTTCGGCCGCGGCGCCTCCGACGACAAGGGCCAGGTGCTCTTCCACGCCCTCGGCGCCCGGGCCGCCGCCAGTGCCGCCGCACCGCCGCGGCCACGGCACGGCGGCGGCCCGGCGCGCCCCCGGTCACGCTCACGCTGCTGATCGAGGGCGAGGAAGAGTCCGGCTCGCCGCACTTCGCCAAGCTCCTCGCCGAGCGCAAGGGCCAGCTCAGCCCGGACGTGATCGTCGTCAGCGACACGACGATGTGGGCGGCGGACACCCCGTCGATCTGCACGGGCATGCGCGGCCTGGCGGAAGCCGAGATCACCGTCACCGGCCCGTCCCGCGACCTGCACTCCGGCTCGTTCGGCGGCGGCGTCCCCAACCCCGCGCACGTGCTGGCGAGCCTGCTCGCCGGCCTGCACGACGAGAACGGCCGGATCACCCTCCCCGGCTTCTACGACGACGTGCTGCCGCTCAGCGACGGAGGAGCGCGCGCTGCTCGCCAAGCTCCCTTCGACGAGCAGAGCTGGCTCGCTGACGCCGGCGACAGCCGCGCGACCTACGGCGAGGCCGGCTACAGCACGCTTGAGCGGATCTGGGCCCGGCCGACCGCCGAGGTCAACGGCCTGTGGGGCGGGCACACCGGCCCGGGCGGCAAGACGATCATCCCGAAGGCGGCGCACGCCAAGCTGTCGTTCCGCCTGGTCGCCGACCAGGAGCCCGCGAAGGTCGTGGAGTCGCTCGGCAAATACCTCAAGGCAAGCCACGTCCGAACGGGTGCGTGGTGACTCTCACGGCCAAGCCGGGAGTCCGTCCCTGCCGGTCGGCGATCGACTCGCCCGCCGTTGCCGCGGCCCGGCGCGCCATGGAGCGGGCGTTCGGCCGCGAGGTGCTGTTCACCAAGGAGGGCGGCAGCGGCCCCGAGGCCGACCTGGCCGACATCCTCGGCGCGCCGCTCGTCTTCGTGGCCGTCGGCCTTGACGCGGACCGGATTCACGCACCCAATGAGTATGTGGATCTTTCCCGGCTGCTGCGCGGCGCCGAGTCAGTCGCCTACCTGTGGGAAGAGCTCGCGGGCGCTACCGACGCACCGGGTATCGCGTGAGCATGGTCGTCGGGCCGGCGAAGGTCCTCAATACCCCCTCACCGTGCGCGCGATGGCAAGACGATGGCAAGAAACGCGACCGTACCCGGCGCGCGCATCAATCGGAAGGCACGGCGTGAGCGCTCCTGACATCGACCAGCTAGACGACGGGCCGCTCGGACGGCTCGCGCTGTCACGGTCCGCGGTCGACCGGGCCACGGACCGCCGGGGCGACGTCGAGTGGCTGGCGGAAGCCTGGGCCGACCCGCGCACCCGGGTGCTGGTGGTGCGCGATTCCCAGGCGCTTGTCACGACCCGCGACGGCCAGCTTGAGCTGGTATTCGTGTCACCGGCGGACGCCCCGGAGGGTACGCGGTTCCTCCTTGGCCTCGACGCCGACGGCGTCGCCTACTTCGGGGTAAGCGGGGCGCTCGACGAGGATCCAGGCGCCCGTTCGGACTTCCCGGACGCGAAGCCGATGGCGTTGCGGCAGGCGGGCGCGTTGCTGAGCGACCGCGACGCGGGCCTGCTGACGCACGCGGTGGCGCTGGCCTACTGGCATGAAACGCACACGCACTGCCCGCGGTGCGGCACCCCCACCGTGCCGGCCCCGGCCGGGCACCTGACCACCTGCCCCAACGACGGGACCGAGCACTTTCCGCGGCTCGACCCGGCGGTGATCATGCTGGTCATCGACCCGGACGACCGGCTCATGCTGGCGCGGAACGCGCTGTGGCCGCCGGGGCGGATGTCGGTCGTCGCCGGGTTCGTCGAGCCCGGCGAGTCGGCCGAGCACGCGGTGGCGCGCGAGGTCCACGAGGAGACCTCGATCGTGGTCAACCAGGTCCGCTACCTGGGCAGCCAGCCGTGGCCGATGCCGCGCTCGCTGATGCTCGGCTACGAGGCCCGGGCCGCGGGCGGGCAGCAGATCGCCGTCGACGAGGAGGAGATCGGCGAGGCGCGCTGGTTCAGCCGGGCCGAGCTGCGCGCGGCGATCGAGCGCGGGCGAGCTCGGCATCGCGCCCGAGCTCCTCGATCGCCCGGCGGCTGATCGAGTACTGGTACGGCGAGGAACTGCCGGACGGACCTTCTTCGTCTTGGATCAGGCCTTCGCGGTAACTAACGGGGAGGACCAAGAGGTAGAAGGTCCGCAGGGCGCTCGGCTGGCTGGCGCGCTCCCGGTAGCGCTTGTTTACAGGTATTTCCGCTTGGCCCTGTTCACTAGTCTGTTTCTTGACAAAGCCGACCAAATTACTAGACTATTTCTAGGGGGACCAGAGGCCGAAGGAAGGCCGAGGAGGTGCCAGGGCAGGTGCAGAGCGGTACGCGAATGCCGGGCCGCGCCGCGGCGGACGCCGGTGACGGGCCCGGCCGTGAGCCCCGTGGTCGTGAGCCCCGTGGCTATGAACACAGCGGCCCGCCAGCCGATGAGCCTCGCGGTGACGAGTACGGTGTTGGCCAGCACGGGGTTACCAACCACGGAGCTGGCAACCACGGGCCGGTGCGGCCGCCGGGTGCGGACGGGACGCTGCTCGCCGTGGTGCCGATCCCCGGTACCGGGACGTCGCTGGCGATCGTCGGCTACCCGGTCCCGGCGCTCGGGAGCGGGCCGGGCTCGGCGGGCTTCTTCCCGCGGCCGCTTTTCCGCCGGCGCGGTCGCGTCGGCCCGGTCCCCGTCGGCCTGGTTGGCGACGGCCAGGTGCTCGCCGCCGCGGCACTAGCCGTCGCGGGGGCCGGCCGGCCCGCGGCCGAGCGTCCCGGGCTGCTGCTCGATCACGAGCAGCGGCGGGTCTCGGTGGACGGCGCCGAGGTCACGCTGACCTTCCAGGAGTTCGAGCTGCTCGCCTTCCTCGCGGCGCACCCGGCGACCGTGTTCAGCCGCGCCGACCTGGTGCAAAAGGTCTGGCAGCGGGACTTCACGGCCGACAGCCGGACCGTCGACGTGCACGTCAGCCGGCTCCGGCGCAAGCTCGGCCCCGACTACGGCCGCTGCCTGGTCACCGAGTACCGCGTCGGCTACCAGTTCCGCCCGGTCGAGTCCTGACGCCGGTTCAGCCGCTGACGTTCGGGCCCGCCTTGGTGATCGTGATGCGCAGCAGGACGCGCTGGTCGCGCTCCATCGCCGCGCGGTAGTCGTCCCAGTCCGGGTGCTCGCCCGAGATGTCGCGGTAGTAGGAGATGAGGCCGTCCATGGCCTCGGGCAGCTCCACGATCTCGACCGTGCCCTCGAGCTGGGCCCAGCGGCCGTAGAAGCCGTCGGGGAAGGCGCACAGCCAGGCCCGCGGGTCGCGGCGGACGTGCCTGACCTTGTAGGCGGTCTGCCGGGTGCTGATGATCACGCGGCCCTCCGCGTCGACCCCCGCCGTCACGGGGGACAGCTGCGGCGAGCCGTCCTTCTTGAGGGTGGCGAGGACCGCGTGGTGGTGTGTCCTGACGTACTCGATGGCGTCGTCGATCTCCATGCGCCGCACTCCTGTCTCCGCACTGGTCTGATGAAGACGTGGGATAGAAAGAGCCCCTATAGGGGCCCTTTCTATCCCACGGGACGGAGCCGCCGCGATAGCGGGTCCGTCAGTGGGCGGCGGCGTGGCCCGGTGCCTGGCCGCCCAGCAGGTGATTAGAGTGAGCCGTGGCGTCTACGCGGGACTGGTTTGAGAGCGTCGCCGAGGCGCGGCGGCGGGCCCGGCGGCGGCTGCCCCGCCCGGTGTTCATGGCGCTCGAGGCCGGCGCGGAGGCGGGCGTCACCCGGGCGGACAACGTGGCCGCGTTCGCGGAGATCAAGTTCGCGCCGCCCCGGCTGGCCGACCTCCCGGCCCGCCGCGACCTGCGCACACGGTGCTCGGCACGGAGCTCGACCTGCCGGTGATCGCCGTCGCCGGTCGGCGCGCAGGCCGTCCACCCGCTCGGCGAGGTCGGCCGTCGCCATGGGCACGCGCGACGCGGGGACGGCGATGGGACTGAGCGAGTTCGCGAGCAAGCCGGCCGCCGAGGTAGCGGCGGTCAACCGGAAGCTGTTCTTCCAGGTGCACTGGTCCGCGGACGGGACGTCCTGCTCGCGCGGGCCGAGACCGCGCGCGCCGGCGGCGCGACCGCCCTGATCGTCACGCTCGACTGGTCGTTTCCCGGCGGGCGGGACTGGGGCAGCCCCGCGATACCGGAACGGCTGGACCTGAAGACGCTCGCCCGGCTCGCCCCGGCCGGCCTCGCCCGGCCCGGCTACCTGATCGACTGGCTCCGCCACGGCGGGCCTGCCCGACCTCACGGTGCCGAACATGGCGCTGCCCGGGCGGCCCCGCGCCCGGCTTCTTCGACGCCTACCGCGCGTGGACCGCCGTTCCGCCGCCGACCTGGGCCGACATCGCCTGGCTGCGGGCCCGGTGGGGCGGCCCGTTCCTGGTCAAGGGCGTCATGCGGCCCGATGACGCGCGGCGGGCGGTCGACGCCGGCGCGACCGCGATCTCCGTCTCCAACCACGGCGGCAACAACCTGGACGGCACGCCCGGCCGCGGTCAGGGCCCTGCCCGCGGTGGCGGCCGCCGTGGGCGGCGACGCCGAGATCCTCCTCGACGGCGGCATCCGGCGCGGCGGCGACGTCGTCAAGGCGCTCGCCCTTGGCGCCCGCGCCGTCATGATCGGCCGCCCCTGCCTGTGGGGGCTGGCCGCCGGCGGCCCGTCCGGCGTCCGCAACGTGTTCGACATCCTGCGCGCGGGCATCGACTCGGCCCTGCTCGCGCTCGGCCGCGAGTCGGTCCGCGACCTGATCCCCGCCGACGTCATCCTCCCCGCCGACTTCACTCGTGGGGTTGGCGGAGGAGTAAAGCTGTTACTGGGCCCGGAATCGGCCCAGGGAAGACAACCGTGTGTGTCGCGCGGGCGTAGGGTATGTTGCCCGCCGAGCGAATGAAAGGGCGTGCGACGTATGGATGAGAGCAGGGCACGAGCGCTGCTGCGGGCCGAGCGGGCCGAGGTGGCCACGCTCCTGCGCCAGACCGAGGAAGCGGTCAAGGTCGACCTGGCAGGCGCCGGACAGCGCCACCGACTTCGGCGACGCAGGCCTGCCGCTGACCGAGGAGGCGAAGGACGAGGCGGTCGCCGCGCAGCTCCGCGAGCGGCTCGGCGCGATCGACCGGGCGCTCGCCCGGCTCGAGGCGGGCACCTACGGGCGCTCGGTGCTCAGCGGCAAGCCGATCCCCGACGCAGCGGCTTGAGGCGGACCCCGCCGCCGAGCTGACCGTGGAGGAGGCCAAGGCCAGCAGGTAACCGCCGGTTAGCCGGGCGCCTGCGAACGGCCGGTGATCCAGGCGGCGATCTGCGCGCGGGACCGGAAGCCGAGCTTCGCCATGATGTTGGCGACGTGCCTGGCGACGGTGGCCGGGCTGATCACCAGCTCCGCGGCGATGGCCTTGTTGCTCCGCCCGCGCGCGATCAGCCGCGGCGATCTCCAGCTCCCGCGGCGGTGAGCCCGCCGTGCGGCGCCGCCGACGCGGCGTCGCCCGCCGAGCCCGCGCCTGGGTCGCGAAGACCAGGGCGCGGGCTCGGCCGGGCCTGCCCGATCGCCAGGTCGATGGCGGCCTCGGGGGACAGGGCCAGCCCGCGCGCCCACAGCAGCGCGGCCGCGCCCTCGTCGAGTGACGACGGACGGCGGCGAGGTAGCGGTCGGCGCGCCCGGCGGGCAGCGGCGGCAGGCCCGAGGCGGCGCGCAGCCCGGCCGACGCGGCCGCCAGCATCACCGCGCGCTCGGCGGCGCCCTCCGTGGCGGCGAGCGCGGCGCACGACTCGAGGCCGCGCGCCATCCCGATGTGGGTGCCGATGTCCCGGCTGAGCCGCAGGCTCTCCGCCAGGTGCTCCCTGGCGCGCCTCGAGGTCGCCGAGGTCGAGCGCCACCCGGCCGAGGCCGGACAGGCAGCGGGCGATCTCCGGGCGGGCGTCGATCTCCCGCAGGTAGCCGAGCGCGTCGGCGTACATGTCGCCTGGCGCCGTCGCAGGTCACCGCGCATCCGGGCGAGGTCGCCGAGGCCGAGCTGAGCGCGGGCGACGCCCCACCGGTGGTCGATCGAGCGCATGACCTCGATCGACGCGCCTGGCCAGCTCGGCCGCCTCGCGGATGTTCCCGCGCAGCGCGGCGACCGCGGCGCGGATGCCGAGCGCCCAGCCCACGTTCCAGCCGTCGTCCGCGGCCTCGGCGATCGCCGTCGCCTCCCGGCCGAGCGTCTCCGCCTCGTCGGGGCGCGCCGGTGTGCACGGCGATCTCGCTCAGCAGGTTGAGGCCCGGCCGCCGTCCAGAACGCGTCACCCGCCGCCCGGCACAGGTCAAGGCCCGCCCGCGCGCCGGGCTCGGCGCCGGCCGGGTCGATCGACATGGACAGCTGCGCGCGCCCGATGAGCGCCTGCCCCCTGATCCGCTGGTCCACGCGCGGCCGCCTCGGGCAGGGCGAGGAAGGCGTCCACCCACTCGCAGCCGAGCGCGAACTCGCCGCGCACCAGCATGCACGGCCGGATCGCCGTGCAGATGCCGCAGCCCGGTCGCGACGTCGCCCTCGGCCAGGCACTCGCCAAGCACCAGCCAGACGTTGCCCGCGTCCACGTCGTACCGGCGGAACACGTCGACCCGGTCCCGCCAGGGCGCGGGCACGAGCGCCATGCCCACCGCGAAGTTCCGTTCGGCGACGGCGAGCGTGTGGTCGCGGAAGCGGTGCTGGATCCTGCGTCGTCTCGCCCGGCGGCGGCCAGCTTCTCCGCCGCGTACTCGCGGATCGTGTCAAGCATCCGGAACCTGGCCTGGCCGAGCGCCTCGGGCTCGCGCACCACCAGGGACTTGTCGACGAGCGCGGCCACCGTGTCGAGAATGGCCGACCTGGGCACCAGCTCGTCGGTGCACACCTGCTCGGCCATCTCCAGCGACCAGCCCGCGAAGACGGAAAGCCGCCGCAGCAGCGCCTGCTCGCGCGCGGTCAGCAGGTCGTGGCTCCAGTCGATGGCGGCGCGCAGCGTCTGCTGCCGCGGTGCCGCCGCCCGGTCGCCGGTGGTCAGCAGCGCCGAACCGGTCGGCGACCCGCATCCGGATCTGCTCCACCGACAGCGCGCGGACCCGGGCGGCGGCCAGTTCGATCGCCGAGCGGTATGCCGTCGAGTGACCGGCAGATCGCCGCCACCGCGTCCGCGTTGGCCGGGGTCAGCGCGAACCCGGGAGCGATCGCCGCCGCCCGGTCGGTGAACAGCCGGACGGCCTCCGCCACCGCCCCGTCGGCCGCCGCGACGGCCAGCGGCGGGACCTGCCAGACCGTCTCGCCGGCGACCCGCAGCGGCTCGCGGCTGGTGGCGACCAGGCGACAGGTCGGGCGCGGCGGCGAGCAGCCGCTGGCACAGCCGGGCACAGGCCTCAAGGAGGTGCTCGCAGTTGTCGAGCGCGAGCAGCATGGCGCGCGGGCTCAGCGCGGCCGCGAGCGTGTCAAGGAGCGGCGCGCTCCTTCTCCTCGGCCACGCCGACCACGGACGCGACCCGCGCCACCACCAGGTCGGGGCTGGTGCACGTCCGCCAGCTCGACGTACCGCACCCCGTCGGGGAAATCGTCGGCCAGCACGCCGAGCGCGCGCAGCGCGAGCCGGGTCTTGCCGATGCCGCCGGGGCCGGTCAGCGTCACCATCCGCGTCGCGCACACGAGCTTCCGCAGCTCGTCGAGCTCGCGCTCACGGCCGACGAAGCTGTTGGGTTCGGCTGGCAGATGTGACCTTATGTCAGTACCTCGATCCGGAGCCGGGACAGCCGGTGCCCCAGTGGCGGATGGGACCGCATCTGCATACCGTCTTACATATTTCGGATGATGCGACGCGATGGCCTTTCAGTTTAGCCTCTATGCCTAGTTGGGCACCCGAGAGCTTCACTTTTGCCTGCCCGTTGCGACGGGCTCGCTGAGATGTGTGGGCTCATTGCTCGGCATGCCGTAGGTGCCCCGTCGCGGCCGGTTTTGTGAGGGGACCGCTCGCGACGCAACAGGGACCCGGTCGCCGTGGCCGCAACATTTGGGGGGGATGCGGCGCGCGTCCCCGGCTCGTGGCAGCCGGAGATGTTCGCCGCAGGGAGAGGCCACGGCGACCGGCACTTGGCAGGCCGCCGATCGTCAAGGCACCGGTACTCACGGCACGGGCCGGTAGCAGGCGCGGAGCCGCAGCTTCGGCGCGGCGGGCGCGCCCGACGTAATCCAGCCCGAGCAGGGCGGCGCCCGCCACCGGCGGCACGTCGAGCACGCGCGCGACCGCGCCGGGCGCGGCTGCCGCGAGCTGGCGGTCGACCGCGGCGAGCAGCAGCGGATCGCGCGACTCGAGCACGCCGCCGCCGAGCACGACGGGCACTCCCGCCGGTGCCATCCCGAGTTGCCGCATCGCGGCCGCCGCCATGACGGCAGATCTCCGCCGCCTGCCTGTCCACCAGCGACCGGGCGACCGGGTCGCCGTCCGCGGCCACCGCGAAGAGCACCGAGGTCAGCCGGTGCAGGTCGGCCTCGCCGAGGTCGCGCTTGTGCACGGCGATGGCCACGTCGCGTATCGAGGGCAGGCCGAAGTGGTCGGCCGCCGCGGCGCCGAGCGCCGGTCGCCGGGCCCCGGCCGTCCCAGCCGCGCATGGCGTGCCACATCACCGCCTGGGCCAGCCCCAGGCCACCGCCCCAGTCCCCGGTCAGCGTGCCGAGCGCCAGGTAGCGCGCGACCGTCGCCCGTCGGCGCGACGGCCACGCAGTTGATGCCCGCGCCGCAGGTCACCGCCACGCCCCAGGGGTCGTCCAGCCCGCCGCGAAGCATCGCGAACGTGTCGTTCATCGCCACCGCGGTCTGCGACCAGCCGCCCGCGAGCAGCGCCGCCGTCAGCGCCGCCTCCTCCTCGGGCAGGTCGGCGCCGGCCAGGCACGCGGAGACGTGCGCTGGCGATGACGCCGGCGCCGTCGATGCCGGCCTTGCTCGCGCCACCGTCCGGACCAGCTCGCCGAGCCGGCGCATGGCGCCGTCGATGCCGTGTCCTCGTGCGACGCGCCCGGACCGCGCAGGGCGGCGAGCACCGTCCCGTCCCAGCCGATGAGGGCCAGGTCCGTCTTGCTGTTGCCGCCGTCGATCGCGAGCACGGCGGCCTGGCCGTCAGCCAACCTGCCTCCGTCATGCGCGTCATGCCCAGGACAGGAACCGCGCGTTCTCCGCGATCAGCCGGTCGGCCATCTTCTCCGCGAGGTCGTACTGCCCGATCAGCGGGTGCGCGAGCAGCGCGGACACCACCCGCGCGCGGCCGCCGCGCAGCGCCGCGTCCACCGCGAGCTCCTCGTACGCCGACATGTGCCCGACGAGCCCGCGCAGCAGCGGCGCGAGCGGCGCGGTCGGCACCGGCACCGGCCCGGCCGGCCCCGATCACCGCGGGCACCTCGATGACCGCCTCGTCGGCGAGGAAGCCGAAGGTGCCGCCGTTGCGCACGTTGACCACCTGCACGTCCCCGGCTGCTGGCCCCGTATCGCCGAGCCCCGTGTTGGCAAGCAAGGACGCGAGCAGCGCGACCGCGGCCTCCGAGTAGAACGCGCCGCCCCGCTGGCCGAGCAGCGCCGGCTTGGGTCGAGGGCCGGGTCCGCGTACATGCCGCAGCAGCTCGGCCTCGATCGCCGCGACCGCGGCGGCCCGCGTCCCCGCCTTCCGCTGCTCCGCCACGACCGAATCGTGCAGGTAGTAGTACCGCAGGTAGTAAGAAGGAACAAAGGAATAGGCATCCAGAACGGATTCGGGTGACTGCACGTGGGCCGCGATCTCCGCGAGGTGGCCGGCGAGCAGCCCGGGCAGCCGGTCCGTGCCGTCGACGCGCACCGCCCGTTCCCAGGTGAGGTGGTTCAGCCCCACGTGGTCGAGCGACACGGACTCGGGGGCGACGCCGAGCAGCGCGGCGAAGTACCGCTGCAGCCCGATCGCCACGTTGCACAGCCCCACCGCGCGGTGCCCGGCGTCGAGCAGCGCCCTGGTGACCATGCCGACCGGGTTGGTGAAGTCGATGAGCCACGCGCCTGGCGCGGCCCGCCGCCGGGCGAGCTCGGCGATCTCGAGGACGAGCGGCACGGTGCGCAGCGCCTTGGCGAGCCCGCCCGCCCCCGTCGTCTCCTGCCCCACGCAGCAGAAGTCGAGCGGCCAGGTCTCGTCCCGGTCGCGCGCCGCCTGCCCGCCGACCCGGAGCTGGATGAGCACCGCGGCCGCGCCGTCGATCCCGTCGTCGGCGTCGGTGGTCCACCGGACGGTCGCCCGGTGCCCGTGCGCTCGCATGATCCGCGCCGACACCGGCCCGACCACGGCCAGCCGCGCCTCGTCCGGGTCGACCAGGACCAGCTCGGTGACCTGGGGCGCGAGCCGCCCGAGCCCGTCCGCGAGCTCGGGCGTGTAGGTCGACCCGCCGCCGATAACCGCAAGCTTCACGAGAACGCCTTTACCTCCGCGCCGGTCTGCGCGACGTGGCACGCCACCTCGCCCGCTGCCGAGCGGCTTCAGCTCGCGGCGTGACGGTGGCGCAGATCTCGATCGCTACCGGGCAGCGGGGCTGGAACCGGCAGCCGGGCTTGGGGTCGATCACCTTCGGCGGCTCGCCGCGCTCGCCGGTCGCCGCGGCCAGGGCCTCCAGGCCGGGCGGCGGCGCCTTCGGGTCGGGCACGGCCGACAGCAGCAGCTGGGTGTAGGGGTGCCTCGGCGCCGCGAGCACGTCCTCGATCGGCCCCGCCTCCGCGACCTGGCCCGCGTACATCACGATCAGCCGGTCCGCGACGTACCGGGCGCTGGCGATGTCGTGCGTGATGTAGAGGATCGAGACGCCTTCCTCGTCGCGCAGCTTCGCCATCAGGTTCAGCAGGCCGATCCTGATCGAGGTGTCGAGCATGGACACCGGCTCGTCGGCGAGGATCAGCCGCGGCCTGGTGGCGAGCGCCTGGGCGAAGCCGACGCGCTGCCGCTGCCCGCCGCTCAGCTCGTGCGGATAGCGGTCGAGCATGGCCGCGCCGAGTCCCACCACGTCGAACACCCGCGCCGCCTCGGCCCGCCGCTCGCCGGCGGACAGCTCGGTCCGGTGCAGCTTGAGCGCGCGCAGCACGCCGTGCGAGACCCGGAACACGGGGTTGAGCGAGCTGAACGGGTCCTGGAACACCATCGGCACCTGGCCGCTGTACCGCAGGCCGGCGCGCCGGGACCGGAGCGAGGAAAGCGACTTGCCGTGGCCGGCCTCATCGAAGTAGGTGACCGTGCCGCTTGTCGGCCGGTACACCCGGGCGAGCAGCCGCGCCACCGTCGACTTGCCGCTGCCGCTCTCCCCGGCGAGGGCGACGATCTCCCGCTCGCCGATGCTGAACGACACGTCGTCCACGGCGTGCAGCGTGCCGCCCGCGAGCGCGCCGCCGATCTTGAAGTGCCTGGTCAGGTGGTCGGCTCGAAGAAGTTCGGTGACTGCGGGCAGTTCCGTCACTGAGCCGTCTCCTTCGCCTGGCGTGGCTCTTGGTCGGTGTGCGTCGCTTTTACCGCCGCCGGATCGTAAAGCAGGCACCGCACGCTCACGCCCTCGCGGTCCAGAAGCGCCGGCGCCGTCGTCTCGCACTCCGGCAGTTTCGATGGGCAGCGGGGAGCGAACCGGCATCCGTTCGGAATGATCGAAAGATCGGGTGGCGCGCCCGGGATTCCCTGCAGGGGGACCTTGGCCCCCCTGATGCTGGGGAAGGCCTCGAGCAGCCCGCGTGAGTACGGGTGCAGCGGGTTGTCGAATATCCGCCTGGTCGGGCCGGCTTCCGCCAGCTGACCGGCGTACATCACCAGCAGCCGGTCGGAGTAGTGGCTGACCAGCGACATGTCGTGGGTGACGAAGATGACCGCGAAGCCGATCTCCCGCTGCAGCTCCTTGATCTGCGTCATCAGCGAGCGCTGGGCGACCACGTCGAGCGCCGAGGTGGGCTCGTCCATGATCACCAGGTCCGGCGTGAACAGCAGCGCCATCGCGATCATGGCCCGCTGCCGCATGCCGCCGGACAGCTGGTGCGGGAAGCTCTTCAGGTGCACCGGGTCGATCCCGACCAGCCGCAGCACCTCGGCGGACCGGTCGGCGACGGCCTTGCGCGAGGTCATGCCGTGCGCGCGCAGCGCGTCGGCGAACTGCGCGCCGACCGACATGACCGGGTTGAGCGCGTTCATCGCGGACTGCATCACGACCGACAGGTTCTGCCAGCGGATCGCGTTGAGCCGCCGCCCGGACAGCGCGACCAGGTCCTGGCCGCGGAACATGACCGAGCCCGCGGTGATCGCGGCGGGCGGTGAGAGCAACTGGGCGACCGCGAAGAGCAGCGTCGACTTGCCGCAGCCCGACTCGCCGACGATGCCGACGAATTCGCCCGCGTCCACGTCGAACGACACGTCGTCCACCGCGCGCACCGGGTTCTTGCCGGTCGCGTACTCGACGGTCAGGCCGGATACCTCAAGCATGAATCTTTCGTCCTGCCCTTCAGTACTTGAGTGGCCGGAAACATCAGGAGGAAAGATTCACAGAGCCAGCCTCCTGATCCGCCACCGGCCGGTTCTGGCTGCGCGCACGGGACGCAGCGCCGGGTTGCCGACCTCGTCGAACGCGTAGTTGAGCAGCGCGAACGCCGCGCCGAGGAGCGCGATGGCCGCGCCCGGCACGATCGCCTGCAGGTAGTAGCCGGTCTGCAGCGCCTCGTTGTTCTGCGCCCAGTAGAGCATCGTGCCCCAGGCGACCGAGTTCGGGTCGCCGAGGCCGATGAACTGGAGGCTGGAGGCGAACAGCACGTCGTAGAGCGCGTTGATCAGGAACGCCGCGATGAGCAGCGAGGCCATCGTGGGCAGGATCTCCACCACGATGATGTAGGCCCCCCGCTCGCCGCGGACCCGCGCGGCGGCGAGGAAGTCCCGGCTGCGCAGCGACAGCGCCTGGGAGCGCAGCTGGCGGGCGGTATAGGACCAGCCGGTGAAGGTGAGCACCGCGATCAGCACGCCGGTGCCCGAGTTGTGCACGTAGGCGGCGATCACGATCAGCAGCGGGAACAGCGGTATGACCAGCACCACATCGGTGAACAGGTTGAGCGCGCCGTCCCAGAAGCCGCCGAGGTAGGCGGCCGCGACGCCGATGAGGGCGGCGATCACGGTGGACGCGAGCCCGGCGCCGAACGCGATCTCGAGCACCTGCCGGGTGCCGTAGACCGCCTGGGCGAAGATGTCCTGGCCGAGCCCGGTGGTGCCGAACAGGTGCGCCGCGCTCGGCCCGAGGTTGCGCGCGTACGCCTCCGCCGTCGGGCTGTCCCGCGCGAACAGGCCGGGGAAGAGCGCGAGCACGATGAAGGCGGCGAGCAGTATCGCGCCGGCCGTGGCCTTGGGCGAGCGGGCGAGCGCGCGCCAGAACCGCCCCGTCACCGGCTGCTCCTGGTACGCGGGTCGAAGATCGCGGTCGCGATGTCGGCCAGCAGGATCGCTACCAGCACCGCCACGGTGATCAGCAGGAAGAGTGCCTGCATCAGCGGATAGTCCTCGTTCTCGACGGCCTGCAGCAGCATGTAGCCGACGCCGGGGTAGTTGAAGACGTACTCGATCAGGATCGCGCCGCTGACCACGAAGCCGAGCGACATCGCGAACCCGGTGAGGTTCGGCAGGATGGCGTTGCGCGCGGCGTAGTTGAGCATGACCCGGTGCGGCCGCAGGCCCTTGGCGCGCGCCATCCGCACGTAGTCGTCGGCCAGCGTGGTGACCATGTTGTTCCGCATGGTCAGCGTCCAGGTCCCGACCGTGGTGATCAGCAGCGCGAGGCCCGGCAGCAGCGCGTGCTCGACGACGTCGCCGATGAACGAGGGCGTCCACGCGGGCGAGTCGGTGAGGTTCATGCCGCCCGACCACGGAAGCCACTGCAGCTTGAGCCCGAAGATCAGGATGAACATCATCCCGACCCAGAAGTAGGGGATCGCGGAGGCGATCACCAGCAGCGGCGGCGCGAGGCTGTCGGTCAGCCCGCCGCGCCGCCAGGCGGAGAGGATGCCGATCCCGGTGCCGAACGCGAACGCCAGGATCGTGACGACGCCGACGAGGCCGAGCGTCCAGGGGATCGCGCCCCGCACCACGTCGATGACCGGGGAGGGGAAGTAGAAGAGCGACGTGCCGAAGTTACCGCTGAAGATGTCGCCTAGGTAGTGGACGTACTGCGAGGGCAGGGACTGTTCGCTGTCGGCGCCGAAGATCTGTTCAAGCGTCTGCAGTTCCTGGGCGCCGACCTTGCCGCGGAACTTCCCCATCATCGCGATGGCCGGGTTGCCCGGCATCATCCGCGGCAGGAAGAAGTTCAGCGTTACCGCCGCCCAGAGGGTGAGCAGGAAGAACCCTGCCCGGCGCAGTACGAATCGCATGTCGTGGCGAACTCCTCGCTCGTGGCTCCGCTGGTGTTCTCGGCCCGTGTATTCGGCTGGTGTTCTCGGCCGTGTTCGTCTTCTCGGCTGGTGTTCACGGCTCGGGTTCCGGAATGTCGGGCGCTGGCGCGCCCGACATTCCGGAAATTTCATTATTTGGGAGCTGTTACTTGAGCGCTAGGTTTACTTGGGGGAGAGGTGCAGCAGCACCTGGCCCATGTCGGGGTAGGCGTAGGCGGCCGGCAGCGCGTAGGGGTCGCTCGGCGACGGCCAGCCGGTGAACGAGGCGGTGTTGTACTGGAACCAGCCGACTTCCTCGGTGATCGGGATGAACGGCACCTGGCTGAGCACGACCTGCTGCAACTGGTCCACGATCTGGTGCTGGGTGGCCGCGTCGGTGGTCACCGCGTACGCGTTGAGCAGCTGGTCGGTCGCCGGGCTGCTGTAGCGCTCCCAGTTAGACGACGCGTTCTTGCCGATCGGCGCGGAGTTCGCCGAGTACAGCCACTGCCGCAGCTCGTAGTACGGCGTCGGGCCGCCGGTCTGCGCGTAGTAGGCGAACTGGAAGTTGCCCGCGTACAGCCGGGAAAGGTAGTCGTTCTGCGCGAGGTTCTGCGCGGTGAGCTGGATGCCCACGGCCTTCAGCTCCTGCTGTATCACCGACATCGAGGCGACCCAGTCCGAGTAGCCGCCGATGTTGATGACGCTGAACGACAGCTTCTGGCCGCCCTTGGCGTAGATCCCGTCGCTGCCGAGCGTGTAGCCCGCCTGGGTGAGCAACTGCTTCGCCTTGGTGGGGTTGTAGCCGTAGTTGTACTTGGCGGCGTCCGTCGTGTCCATCCAGGAGGTGAACGTCGGCGTGTCGATGTCGTTCTGGTTGGCGGCCGGCTCCTCGCCGTACTCGCCGATGTTGGCGACCTTGCTCCGGTCGATCGCGTAGGCGATCGCCTGCCGCACGAGCGGGTTGCTGAGCCCGGGCAGGGTCAGGTTGGGGATCAGCGAGACGTTGGCGATGGGCGGGAACCAGTAGTGGTTGTTCGCCGACTTCGAGGTGTAGAAGGCCTGGATGTTCGGGATGAACTGGCTGCCCCACTGGGCCTGGCCGGTGGCCAGGTAGGTGTTCGCCGGGTCGTTGGAGGTGAACGCCGGGTACAGCACCTTGGCGATCTTGGGCTCGCCCGGCTGCCAGTAGTCCGGGTTGGCCACGTAGGTGATGTTCTCCGGGGTGCACGGCTTGACGACGTACGCGCCGGTGGCGATCGGGTTCGAGTCGGCGTAGGTGACCGGGTTGGCGATCTTCGACCAGACGTGCTCGGGCACGATCGGCACCTGGTCGGCGATGTAGTAGAAGTACGGCACCGACGGGGCCTTGAACGTCATCACGACGTTGTCGCCGGACTGGGTGACGCTGCTGAGCACCGACCAGACGGAGTTGACGTCGAGGGCGGGCACCTTCTTGATCAGGTTGAAGGTGTAGGCCACGTCGGCGGCGGTCATCGGCGTGCCGTCGCTGAACTTGACGCCCTTCCTGATCGTGAAGGTCAGCGTCTTGTTGCCGTTGCTCCAGGCCCAGCTCGTCGCGAGCCAGGGGGTCGCCTTGGCGTTCTCCAGCGTGTCAACGAACGCCAGGGGCTCGTAGACCTGCCCCATGGTGATGCCCTCGCCGAGGTTGCCCGGGTTGAACGGGTTGAAGCTGCAGTTCCACTGCGTGCCCTGCTCGTTGGAGATCGTCAGCGTGCCGCTCGGGCCGCTGCCCGTGCTGGAGCCGGCACCCGTACCGGACGATCCCGAGGGAGAGGAGGAACTGCAGGCGGCTAGTGCGGCGGCGAGCAGCGCCGCCGCCCCTGTGATGAGAATGCGTCTCATAGGGGTGCCTCCACAGAGTGTCGCGTCGGATGTATCGCTGGTGCTGCCGTGACGTTTGGGCGCTGTGTGGGTTTTGTCGCCTTTGCGATATAGTTAGGACAGTATCCTAACTATCGATGGGCTGACTAGCCCTCGTCGCTAAACCGTGATACGCGAACCGGGGGAGGCACCGTGGCCGAGGTCCCAGTCGATACCATGCCGCCGAGCGGGCTCACGGCGGCGCGCCCGGCCCTGATCAGGGCGCTCAACGAGCAGCTGCTGCTCGATCACATCCGCACGTCCGGCCCCTACTCGCGGGCCGACCTGGCCCGCGTCTCCGGCCTGTCCAAGCCGACCGTCTCGCTCGCGCTGGCGAACCTTGAGCGGGCCGGCCTGGTCCGGCTGGCGGGCCAGCGGACGGGGCTGCCCGGCCGCACCGCCCTGCTGTACGAGGTCCGGCCGGAGGCCGGGTTCGTGCTCGGCCTCGATATCGGCCTGCGCTACCTGCGCGGCGCGGTGGCCGACCTGGCGGGCGAGGTCCGCGCCCGGCTGTCGGTGCCGGTGCACGCGATCACGCTGGCCGACCGCGTCGCCGAGCTCGTCGCGCTCGCCGACGAGCTGTGCGCGCGCGTCGGGATAACGCGCGCCGAGGTCACCCAGACGGTCGTCGGCAGCCCCGGCGTCTACGACCCGCAGCGGGACCTGATGGCGCTGACCGGCTGCCTGCCCGGCTGGGACCAGCCGGAGGCCGTAATCAGGCTGCGCGCGGCGTTCGGTCCCGCGCTCGCGATCGAGAACGACGCGGACGCGGCGGCGCTGGCCGAGCGGGCGCTCCGTGTCGGCCAGGAGGCCGACGACTTCGCGTTCGTGCACGTCGGCACCGGCATCGGCATGGGCCTGGTGCTCGGCGGACGGCTGCACCGGGGCGTGCACGGGGTGGCCGGCGAGATCGCCTTCATGCCGCTTGGCGGTGACCCGCAGGCCTGGGCCGACCCGCCGGGCGCCGACGCGGCCTCCAGCGCCCCCGACGAGCGGGTGACCGCCGGCCCCGAGGGCGTGATCATCGACCCGGCGGAGGCGCGGCGGCGGGGCACGATGGAGGCGGCGGGCGGCGCCGACGGGATCGTCCGCGCCGCCCGCCGGGCCGGACTGACCGGCCTGGTCACGGCGCAGGGCGTGTTCGAGGCGGCCGCGGCGGGCGACAAGCGGGCGGCCGCCGTGGTGGCCGCGAGGCCCGCCTGGTCGCCGCCGCGATCTGCTGCGTGATCACGGTCGTCGACCCGTCGCTGATCGTCCTGGGCGGCGGCATCGGCCAGGCGCCGGGCTTCGCCGAGGCGGTCACCGCGGCGCTGGCGGAGATCGCCCCGGTGCTGCCCGAGGTCAAGGTCAGCGCCCACGGCACCGACGTCGTGGTCGACGGCTGCCTGGCCGAGGCCACGGCCATGGCCTGGACCCAGCTGATCGCCTCCCTCCCCTAAGGGCTTCGGCCGGCCCCTGGTGCCGGCTCCTTGTGCCGCCCCCCTTGTGTCAGCCGGGCACCAATGCGAACGTTTGCATATGGGTGCGGATGTCATGGACGCGGATGTTGTTGTCGCCGGAGCCGGGCACAACAGCCTGATCGCCGCCTGCTACCTGGCCAAGGCCGGGTACCGGTGCCTAGTGCTCGACGCCAGGGACGTGCCCGGCGGCGGGTCGACCACGGAGGAGCTGCTGCTCCCCGGTTACAAGATCGACACCTGCGCCACCGGGCACACGCTGATCCGCGTCAACCCCCTGCTGACCAGGGACGAGCTCGGCCTCAGCAAGAACTACGGGCTGCGCTACATCGACCCCGACCCGGTGGCCCACGTGGCGTTCCCTGACGGCGAGCAGCTCACGATGTGGCTGGACAAGGAGCGGACGATCGACGAGATCGCCCGCTTCAGCCAGGATGACGCGCGGGCCTACCGCCGCCTGCTCGCCGACTACGACGAGGTGAAGTCGGCGTTCAGCGGCGCCCAGTTCACCCCGGTGGGTTTCGGCCCGTCGCTGGACCAACGGCTGGCCGAGCATCCGCGCGGCCGGGTGTGGCAGCGCATTAGCCAGCTGTCGCCGTGGGAGGTCATCCGGCACGAGTTCACCGACCCGCACGTGCAGGCGTTCATGCTGTGGATGGCGTTCCAGACCAACCAGGCCGTCGACATGCCCGGCTCCGGGGTCCTGGCCTACTCGCTCGTCTTCGGGCGGCAGCAGCGGTCCTGGTCGATCCTGCCCGGCGGCTCCGGCACGCTGATCGACGCGCTCACCCGCTACCTGGCCGACCACGGGGCGACGATCCTGACCGGCAAGACCGTCACCCGGCTGCTCATCGACGGCGACCGCTGTGTCGGCGTCGCGACCGCGGACGGCGCGAGTACCGGGCCGCGCAGGCCGTGCTGTCGACGATCCACGTCACCCACCTGCGCGACATGGCCCCGAGGAAGCTGTGGCCGGAGGAGTTTCACTACAGCGTCGACACGTACGACCTCGGCATCCCTGGCTTCGGCGTGTACCTGGCCACGAGCGCGCCGCCCGTGTTCGAAACGCCGGACGGGGCCGCGCGCACCGCGGTCTCGGCGGGCACCGTCGGCTGGCCGGGCGACGTGATCAGGCTCGGCGCGGACCTGCGGGCAGGCCGGTTCATCGACGACGTCCCGTGGCTGCTCGTCGCCACGCCCACGCTGGCCGACCCGACGCGGGCGCCGGCCGGGCGGCACACGGTCAAGCTGCTCAGCCAGAACGTCTACGACCGGCCCGACTGGGACGCGGACAAGCACGAGCACGCGAAGCGCCAGCTTGACCACCTGCGCAGGGCCGCGCCGAACTTCACCGACGACGTGATCCTGGCCCAGCTGGTGAAGTCGCCCAGGGACTACGAACGGCTCAACCCGCACATGGTGCACGGCGCGTTCCACGGGGGCGACCGCGGAGTCGCGCAGTCCGGCGCGCTGCGCCCGGCTCCCGGCTGGGCCGCGCACCGGATGCCGGTCGCCGGCCTCTACCAGACCGGCGCGACGACCCACCCGGGCGGCTCCATCACCGGCGCCCCCGGCCGCAACGCCGCCATGGTCCTCCTGCACGACCTCGGCCACGACCCCGCCGAGGTGATGTCTGGCCAGGAAGGCTGACTTAAGCGAATCGTGGTGCCTTCGTGATGCGATTGCAGGCTGGCGCGCCGCCGCCTTGGCTGGTCCGGGCTATTAATGCGGAAACTATTCCGAGCGCGGAAACTTTTACCGGCTATAGCATGCAAATATTCCGTCATAGGAAAAGTTTCCGTACTAAATATGTCGATCAGCGCTCGATCCACCGGACAAATTAGCCATATCGGACGTTCCGGCAGTCAAGACTGACCGATGCTAAGTCATGAGCATTGCTCGTATGGATGCCCAACTCCCGGCCGTTACGGCCGTAACGAGAAGCGCTAGCCGAGGAGGTTCGCCGCGACGGTCGCGCCGAGTTCGTAGCACTCCCGCTCGACGTCCGCCCCGACCTGGCCGGCGTGCTCGACCGGCTTGCTGACCTCCCGCCAGCTGAGCCCGGTCGCGATCGACCGCACGGCGCGGACCGCGCCCGTGGTGTCGCTCGCGCCGTGTACGTAGAGCCCGTAGGGCGCGCCCGCCTTGGCGAGCAGGCAGGGATAGTAGACCTGGTCGAAGAAGTGCTTGAGCGCGCCGGACATGTACCCGATATTCGCGGGCGTGCCGAGCACGAAGCCGTCGGCCGCGAGCACGTCGGGGACGCCGGCGGCAAGCGCGGGCACGACCACGACCTCGACTCCCGCCAGTTCCGGGTCGCGCGCGCCGGCCATGACGCCCTCGAGCATCGCCTGCAGCGCGGGCGACGGCGTGTGGTGGACGACCAGCAGCCGCGGCAACGCGCACCTCCTCCCGCTCAGGCCCTGGGTGCCCAGCCGAGGGCCGGGCCGAGCTTCGTCGCCATGTCGGTGAGGATCTGCACGTAGTCCTCGTGCTCGAAGGTGAACGGCAGCGCGAACGCGACCTCGGTCACCTCGCGGAACGCCGGGTGCGCGTACAGTTCCGCGGCGATCTCCGCCGACGTGCCGATGATGTCACGCGCGAACAGCAGCCGTTCCGGCCCGATCGGCGCCGCGGTGCGCGGCGTGCGGGCCGCCACGTACGCCGCGTACTTCGCCCGCTGCGCGGCCGACGCGGAATCGGTCGGGATCACCACGAGCCCCTGCGACACGCGCGCCGCCGGTCCCGCGGGGTGCGCGCCGCGGAACGCCCGGATGTGGGACAGCTGCACCGACGCGAAGTCATCCGCCTCCTCCGCCTTCACCACGGACGAGACGAGGAAGTTGACCACGTTCTCGCCCGCCCACTTCGCCGACGCCAGCGACGCGCCGCCGTACCACATCCGCGACCGCAGCCCGGGCGAGTGCGGCTCCACCCGCGAGGAGAACTGCTCGAACCCTTGCTGGCTGGGCAGGTGCGCCGCCGTCTCGCCGGCCACGAACCGCAGCAACCGGGAGACTCGCTCATAAGAGAAGTCCTCGTCCCGCCAGGTGTCGGGATAAAGCGCCTCCCGCACCTCCGCCCAGTTGCGCGGCGGCCCGACGCTGAACCCCGGGTTGAGCCGCCCGCCGGACAGGATGTCCACGGTCGCCAGGTCCTCGGCCAGCCGCAGCGGGTTCTCCCAGCCGAGCGGGATCACCGCCGTCCCGAGCTCGATCCGGGATGTCCGCTGCGTGGCGGCGGCGAGCACGGCGACGGGGGAGGAAATCCCGTACTGCAGGTGCCGGTGCCGCACCCAGGCGGAGTCGAAGCCGAGCCGCTCGCCAAGCTCGATCGTCTCCAGCGTCACCTGGTGCCCCGGCCCCGGGTCGGGCCCGTCGAACAGCCCGATCGTGAGGAATCCGAGCTTCTGCAGGGCAACCCCCGGCTCCGGCATGCGCTCCCCTTCGGCGAGATCGACAAGCAACAAACTTATCCCGAACGACCGCTGCCTTCGAGTGGCCCCGCACCATGACTCATCAGGGGCGGAGAGACCTGGTCACCCGGGTACCGCGACCCCTGTCAACAACCCAGCATTACACCCCAAATCCGTAAATCCTCTGGCATACTGCAGCGGATACCGGCCACGATGGGAGGGCGTGGAGTGGCGATCCCCGTACCGCTCGCGCTAGCGCTCCCTCGGCAGGTGACATGATCAGCTTTAGCCATGGCGCAGCCACCTCCGTGGGCCGCGTGCGCCACGTGAATGAGGACAGCTACCTCGCGGTTCCCCCGCTCTTCGTGGTCGCCGACGGGATGGGCGGGCACGGCTCAGGCGACCTGGCGAGCCGGATCGCGATCGAGGAGATGAGCGCCTGCGTGGCGCTGCGCCCGCTGTTCGCCGAGGCGGTGCTCACCGCCCTTGAGCACGCCAACCGGCACATCATCGAACGGGACGCGGCCAACCGCATGGGCACCACGGCGACCGGGCTCGCCGCGCTCGAGACGGCGGGCGGCGATCACCTGATGGTCTTCAACATCGGCGACTCGCGCGTCTACCGCCTCTCCGGTGACCGCCTCGAGCAGCTGACCGTGGACCACTCCGAGGTGCAGGAACTCGTCCTGGCCGGCGTCATCACCAGGGAGCAGGCGCGGACCCACCCGCGCCGGAACGTCGTTACCCGGGCCCTCGGCAGCGACGTCGGCCTGCTTCCCGACCACTGGCTGCTGCCCGCCATCGGCGGCGACCGGTACCTGATCTGCTCGGACGGCCTGTTCAGCGAGCTGCCCGATGACGTCATCCTGCCGCTGCTCGCGGTCGGCACCCCCCAGGAAGCCGCGGAGGCGCTCGTGGCGGCGGCCAACGACGCGGGCGGGCGGGACAACGTGACCGCCGTTGTGGTCGACGTCGACTCCGACGACGACGACATGGACGTGGACGAGACGACGCTCCCGCGTGAGTTCCTGACCAGGGAAACGCAGTCCCGAGAGGGCCGGTAGCCGCATGCCGACGGTGGATGTCAGCTACGTGCCCGGTGCGCTGACCGCGGTGGTCGGCGACCAGTGCTGGGCGCTCGTCGAGGTCACGCCGGACTCCCCGGCGGTCGCCAGGACCTGGCAGCGGCTCGGCCAGGGGGCCACGGCGGACGCGCTGCTCGCCGGCCTGGTCGCGGACGGACTCGACGGCACGGCTGGCTTCACCCTGCTGGTGGCCGGGACCGGCGGGCAGCACCGGCTGTTCTGCCGGGGCACGGTCGGCGCCACGGTGGTCAGGGACGCGGCCGCCGCGGGCACGGGCAACGGGCAGGCCACGGCGACCCGCGTTAACGGGGCCGGCCTGCTGACCTGGCGTGAGCAGGTCATCGAAGGCGCCGACCGGATCTTCCTCGGGCCGGCGCCGCCCGACAGCGCGCTGCGCCTGCCCGCGGCTTCCGGCGTGCTGCTGGCCGGCTCCGTGATCATCGACCTGACCAACGCCGCAGGCAGGGAAACCGTCTCGTACGAGCAGGACCAGCCGGGCCCCCAAGAGCTGGGAAACCCCCAAGAGCAGGTAAACCCGCAAGAACCGGGAAAGCGGAAGAAGACGATCGTCTTCTTCCCCGACACGATCACCATGACGCATCCCGGCAGCCTCGCCGACCGGGCCGCCGCCGGCCTGGCCAGGCCCGACGCCCCGGGCTCGGGTGCTTTCCCCGCGCCCGCGCCGCCCATGCCCGCGGGCCCCGCGCAGCCGTTCGGACCGGTCCGGACGGACGCCCCGGGCTCTGGGTGCCTTCCCGCCTCGCCAGCCCGATCGGCTCGCCGCGCCGCCGGCGCTCCCGCCAGGACCGTGGCCGACGGCCCGGCCTGGCCCGCCGGGGAGGATGACGTGGCTTCCCCCGGTCCTTTCGCGCCGGGAGGCGCCCCGGTGGCCGGAGGGTACCCGGGCGCGGGCGGCCAACCGGCCGCGCAGTACCGGGTGACGGCGCCGCCCGATGCGCAGCCCTGGCAACCCGTGTCCGACGGGGCCTGGTCCGGCGGTCCGCCACCCGGCGCGCCGCTGCCCGGACCGGTGCTACCGTCCGCGCCGCTGCCCGGCCGCGCGCAGAACCCGGCCGGCGGCATGCCCCAGCACGGGATGTCCCCTGGCCTTATTGACGCGCCGCCGTGGCTGGCGGGCCCCGGTGGCCCCGCGCCCGGCGGTCAACCGCCGCTCGGGCTGGCGCCCCTAGGCCAGCCGCCCACCGGGCCGGGCCCTAACACCGGGATGCCGACGAGCCAGGTGCCGCTCGGCCAGGCCCCGGCCTGCCCGGTGCCCCTGGCTCCGGGACCCGTCGATGCCCCGTATCAGCCCGCTCAGTATCAGCCGACTCAGCCGCAGCCAATTCAGCCGCGGCCAAGCCAGCCGGGCGCGCCGCGCGTGGACCCCGGGCCCGGCGAGTCCGGGTCCACGGTCAAGCGCGGCGAGCTCCCCGAGTACGTCGCGGTGACCTCCCCGCCGGACCGCATCGGCCCGGTGGTCCCCGCCCTGCTCTGCCCGAGCGGGCACGTGAACCCGCCGAGCGGCGCGACCTGCCGCCGGTGCGGCGCGCCGTTGCCGCACGACCCGGTGCCCGTGCCGCGGCCGGTGCTTGGCGTGCTCCGCCTGTCGCTTGGCGACGTGATCGCGCTTGACCGCGGCGTGCTGATGGGACGCAACCCGCGCACCGACTTCGCCGGAACCGACGGCGAGGAACGGCCGCACGTGGTCAAGCTGCCGAGCGCGGACGGCGACATCTCCCGTACCCACCTGCGCGTCACCCTGGACGGCTGGCACGTGCTCGTCACCGACCTGAACTCCACCAACGGGACGCTGGTCACGCTGCCCGGGCGCGACCCGCAGCAGCTGCGCCCCGGTGAGCCGGTGCCGATTCAGCCGGGCACCGTCGTCACGCTCGCCGAAGGCATCGACTTCCGCTACGAGGTCGCCGAGTGAGCCCGACCTCCGCGCCGGACGTCGAGCCGCCCGACCTTCCCGGGTACCGCTTCATCAAGCACATCGGTGCGGGCGGCAACGCCCAGGTCTACCTGTACGAGCAGGACCTGCCGCACCGCAAGGTGGCGGTCAAGGTGCTCAGCGAGTCCACGCTTTCCGAGGCGGCCCGCCGCCGGTTCACCGCGGAGGCGAACGTCACGGCGGACCTCGCCCACCGGCACATCGTCCAGGTCTTCGACGCGAACGTCACGGCGGACGGCCGCCCGTACCTCGTGATGCCGTACTACCCGCAGCCGAACCTGTCGATCCGGGCCCGCCGCTCGCACTTCTCCGTGGCCGACGTGCTGCGCATCGGCATCCAGATCGGCAGCGCGGTCGAGACCAGCCACCGCCGCGATGTCCTGCACCGCGACATCAAGCCGCAGAACATCCTGACGGACTCCTACGGCGAGCCGGCGCTGACCGACTTCGGCATCGCGACCACGACGGGCGGCGACGGGCCCGAGGGCCTGTCCGTGCCGTGGTCGCCGCCGGAGATCCTGTTCGGCATTTCGCCGGGGGACCAGCGCGCCGACGTCTACTCGCTCGGCGCCACGCTGTGGCACCTGCTCGTCGGCCGGTCGCCGTTCGAGCAGCCGGGCGGCGACAACGGCACGTTCGCCCTGATGGGCCGGATCAAGTCGGAGCCGCCGCCGCGCACGCAGCGCGCCGACGTCCCGGACAGCCTTGAACGGCTGCTGCGCCAGGCGATGGCCAAGGACCCGGCCGCCCGCCCCCAGTCGGCGATGGAAATGATCCGCGGGCTGCAGTCGATCGAGCAGGAACTGCGGCTCCCGCTCACCCACCCCATCCTGCCCGCCGACGAGCCGTCGGGGGAAACCCGGGGCGGTGACACGATCGCCCGGCCGCGGGCGCGCGGCGACAACCCGTTCGCCGGCCGGGCACCCGCGTCGGGGCCGACCGACCGGCCGCCGGCCCGCGGCGTCACCGAAGGGACGTGGGGTCCTGCCGCCGGCTACCCGGACCCGCGCTCGCCGGGCGGCCACCCGCAGTCGGCCCGCCCGCAGTCAGCCCCCAGCCAGTCAGCCCAGCCGCCCTGGGGCCAGACGATCCCGCCGTGGGACAGCGCCGCCGACCTGCGGCTCGTTTGACCCGATGGCTCCCTGGCGCCACTGGCAGGACCTGCGCCACGCCCGGTAGCCGGGCCGGGAATCACCCGGCGGAACCTGGCGGTGATTCCTTCGCCCAGGTCGCCCAGCCGGCGAGCGACTCGGTGATCCTGATGCCAGCCTCGGCCGCGATCCGCAACGACTGCGTCTGCGCGCTGTGCCCGAAGTCGCCGCGGTCCTTCGCCTCGGCGAGCGCCCGGTACCGCGCCGCGGCCGCGCGGAAGTAATCCGCTTCCCGGTCGAGGTGGTCGGCGAGTTCCTCCGGCGTCATCAGCCAGAAGAACACCGAGCGAAGCAGGGACTCCAGCCGGATGCGTGTGGTCGACCGCGGCCGAGTTGAGCCAGGCGCGGACCTCCGCGAGCCCCGCGTCCGTGGCTCGGTAGGTCGTCCGGCCCCGTGGTCCTTCCGACTCGACTTCGATCAGCCCGTCCTCGCGCAGCTTGCGCAGCTCGCCGTAGATCTGCGGGTGCCCGGCGGGCCAGACCGCGCCGAGCACCTCCTCGAATCGCCTGGCCAGGTCCCAGCCGGAGGCGGGCCGCTCCGCGAGCAGCCCGATCAGGGCGTGCCTCAGCGACATGACGCTCCCTTGAGGACATGTTCAAAAGAACATGTCGCTATTGACATGTCTAGGCACACATGAAAGGCTCGTTTCACCTGTTGAGATTAACATGTCACTTCAGACACATGGAGGAACCGTGTCGGCGGATCCCAGCTGGAACGTCTTTATCACCGGCGCGGCGGCGGGCATCGGCGCCGCGGTGACCCGGCGGCTTGCCGCCGACGGCTACACGGTTTACGCGGGCGTGCACTCCGACCGCGGTTCCCTCGACCGGATCGCCGGCGTGCGGCCGGTCCCGATTTACGTGACCGATCCGGCCAGCGTGGCGGCCGCGGCCGAATCGGTCGCGGGCCAGGCGGGCCGGTCCGGCCTGCGGGTGCTGGTCAACAACGCTGGGATCATCCGGCAGGGCCCGGTCGAGCTCATGGAGCCGGCCGAGCCTGCGCGGCAGTTCGCCGTGAACACCCTCGGCCCCGCGTACGTCGTCCAGGCGTTCCTGCCGCTGCTTCGCGCCGGGGGCGGGCGCGTGATCAACGTCAGCGCGCCGACGGCGCGCGTACCGATGCCGCACCTGGCTGCCTTGTCGGGCAGCAAGGCGGCCCTGGCGGCCATGTCCGACGGGCTTCGGCTCGAGCTCGCGGACTGGAACATCCCCGTCATCGTCGTCGAACCGGGCGCCACCGACACGCAGATCTTCGCCAAGGCGGCGGCCGCCGCGACGATTTCGCTCAAGTCCGCCGATCCCGGCCGCGTCGCGCTCTACGAGCGCCAGCTCGCCGCGGTGGCGAAGGCCTCGGCCAGGCAGCGGACCGCCCCGGTGGACCCGGTGGCCAAGGCGATCGCGGCCGCCGTGCGGGCCGCCAGGCCAAGGCGCCACTACACCGTTGGCGCCGAGGCCCGGCTGGCCGGGGTGCTCGCAGGCCTCCCGGTCGGCGTCAAGGAGCGCTTGATCGCCAGGCTCCTCGGCCTCCAGCCGGCCCGCGGTCCGGTCCCGGAAGGTGCGAAGTTGGCGGCGGCTAAGCGCCCTGCGCGAGCGTGGCGGCCAGCTCGGGCAACCGGCCGAGGGCGCGGGCGCCCGCGATCGGGTCGGTGTAGTCGCGGGAGTGCGCGATTAGCCCGTCGCGGAAGGTCAGCACCATCACGAAGGTCATCGTGAACGGCTCGCCGTCGCCGACCCGGGTCCCGTCGATGCCGTACTCGAGGATCACGACGTCGGGGTCGGCCGTCTCGTGGACGCGCACGTCCCGTAGCCCGGTGTAGCGGCGCGCCGCTACACCGGCCGCGAAGCGCTCGCGCAGCTCCGCGCGCGTTGTCGCCACGCGCCCGGGCACGAGCCCCGAGGCGAAGGGCATCTCGATGACGACCTGCTCGGCGTAGCAGTCGGCGATGTCTCCCGGGGTCGGGCTGACCACCGCCGTGAGGAACCGCTCGACCGTTGCCAGCGGGCTGTTCGCGCTCATGCCTGATCGCCTCCCAGGGCGTCCAGGGCGGCGAGGGATTCCCCGGTGAGCTTGATCTCGCCGGCGGCGATGTTCTCGGCCAGGTGGGCGGGACTGGCCGTGCCCGGGATCAGCAGCGTCCGGTCGTAGTGCGCGAGCTGCCAGGCCAGGCCGACCTGCGCGGGGGTGACGCCGAGTTCGGCCGCGACCGCGCGCACCGTGGGATTGTCCGTCACCCGCGGCATGTTGCGGAAGCCCGCCGAGCCGAGCGGGAAGAACGGGACCCAGGCGACGCCGTGCTCGCGGCACACGTCGAGCACGGGCTCGGCGGTCCGGTCGAGCACGCTGTAGGAGTTCTGCACGCACGCGATCCCGGCGGGCAGCGCCTGCCGGAGCTGGCCCGCGGAGACGTTGCTCAGCCCGATGCCGCCGATCTTGCCCTCGTCGCGCAGCGCGCTGAGCTCGGCGAGCTGGTCGTCGAGGTCGACCCGCTGCTCGCCCGCGGCGATGATGCCGGGCGGCGCGTCCAGGCGCCGCAGGTTGACCACGCTCAGCCGGTCGGTGCCGAGCGACGCGAGGTTGGCCTCCACCTGGGCGCGCAGCTCCGCGGGGCGCTGGGCCGGGACGAGCGGCAGCGGCTTGGCGTCCGGGTCGCGGGCGGCGCCGACCTTGCTCACCAGCACCAGGCCCGCGTCGTAGGGCGCCAGGGCCGCGCGGATCAGCTCGTTGCAGGCGCCGTAGAACCGCGCCGTGTCGAGGTGGTTGACGCCGGCGTCGGCCGCCTGGCGCAAGATGGCGAGCGCCGCGTCCTTGTCGAGGGCCGACCGCTCCAGCTGCATGACGCCGAAGCCGATGCGGGCGACCGGCATTCCGGCCAGCTCGACTGTGCTTTCCCGGTCGAGAGAGCTTTCCTGATGACGGGGGCCTCTCGGAGCGAACTCTGTCATCGCGTGATCCTCCGCTAGTAGCGTCGTAGCATAGGGAGTAGAACCGGAGGTTCCTCCGGTTCTACGTTCAGCGTAGCAGAAAAACGGAGGACCCTCCGGTTCATGTCGGATCAGGTTCAGGCCAAGCGCCCGCGGGCCGACGCGGAGCGCAACCGCGCCCGGTTGCTCGACGCCGCCAAGGCGGCGTTCGCCTCCGCGCAGGCGCCGGTGACGCTCGAGCAGATCGCGCGCGCGGCCGAGGTCGGGATCGGCACGCTCTACCGGCACTTTCCGACCCGCGAGGCGCTGGTCGAGGCGCTGTACCGGAAGGAGCTCGCGGCCCTGTGCGCCGCCGCGGGCGACCTCCTGGCGGCGCAGCCGCCCGTGCGCGCGCTGCGCGCCTGGATGGACCTGTTCGCGGACTATGTCGCCGCTAAGCGAGAGATGGCGGACGCCCTCCGGGCGGTGTTCGCGGCCGGCGCCGTGACCGTCTCCCAGGCGCGCGAGGAGCTCACGGTCGCCGTGCGGACGATCATCGACGCCGGCGTCGCGGACGGGACGCTGCGCGACGACGTGCGCCCCGAGGACGTCGTCGCGATGGTTGTCGGCGCGTTCACCGCGACGTCCCTGGCGGGCGGCCAAGAGCAGCGCGCGCGCATGTTCGACTTGCTCGTCGACGCCGTCCGGCGGCCCGGGGCCGAGCCGGTAGCTTAGACGGCTGCCGATGGCCCAGATAGTTGCTGAAGGTAAACTAAATGTTATGGGTCTCGTTTCTTGTGTCCGCCGGTGACGGCGCACTCCGTACATTCAGCATCCGGCACCCGTCCTTACGACGACGAGCCCCCGCCGCCGCCCCGGCGACGAGCGGCCTGGCTTGACTGGCTCGACGCGACCGACCCGGGGCAGCTGCGGCTGCGGATGGCCACCGAGATCGTCCTCGCGATCGGGGTCGTCCTCGCGGCCGAGTGGCTCTTCGTCCGGGTCACCGGCGCCCTGCAGGTGCCGATCCCGCCGCGGACGCCCGCCTGCCCGGCGGCCGAGCTGTGGATGCTGAACCACGCCCTGACGGTGATCGCGATGATGCTCGGCGCGATCCTGGCGCTGATCGGCGGGTTCGGCATCGGCATGTTCGGCACGGCGCGCGCTCAGCTCCTGCTCCTCCTCTACCTGCCGCTGCCCATGCTCGCCCTGCTCGCCGTCGGGCTGTCGGTGCACGTTCGGGTCGTGTCGCTGGCCCTGCTCGCCGTCGTGCTGGCGGTCGGCACGTACTGCAGGCGCTTCGGGCCGCCCGGGTTCATGGGCGGCATGCTCGCGTTCATGGGCGCGTTCCTCGGCTTCTTCATCCGCACGGGGCGTGACAACCCCGTGCTTGACGACACGGCACTGGACAACCCGGGGAAAACGGAGTTCCAGCCGCAGGTGTTCACCTTCGGCGGCTGGCTGCCCGGCTCGGCCAACGTGGCGGGCGCGGCCTCACTGGAGCGGGGCGGCAGCGGGCTGATCGAGCGGATCCGGCTGGCGCCGTACGCGCGGATCGCGATCCAGATGGGCATCGCGGTGAGTGGCGCGATCATCGCGGGCGACGCGCTGTCCGGGCGCCGGTTCTACTGGGCGGTGATCGCGGCGTTCATCACGTTCATGGGCGCCAACACCGCCGGCGAGCAGCTCCGCAAGAGCGTGTTCCGGGTGGCGGGGACGGTCGTCGGGGTGATCGCGGGATCCGTGCTCGCGCACCTGGTCGGTGACCGGGTGTGGCTGCAGATCACGGTGGTGCTTGTCTCCCTCTTCCTTGGCCTGTACCTGTTCAGGGTCAACTACGCGTTCATGACCATCGGCATCACCGTGATGGTGTCGCAGCTGTACGTGGAGCTCGACGAATTCTCCAACAACCTGCTGATCCTGCGGCTAGGGGAGACCGCGGTCGGCGCGGGGGTGGCCATCCTGACCGTGCTGCTTGTGTTGCCGCTGCACGTCGGCCGGGTGGCCCGGGTCGCGGCCCGCCAGCAGCTCGAGGCGCTCGCCGACCTGGCCGACCGCTGCCTTGACCGGCTCGCCGACCCGGCGAGCGCCGCCGGCTCCGACCTGGAGCTGCGCGCCGCCGCCCGCCGGGTGGACGTGTCCTACCAGGCGCTCGTCGCAACGGTGAGGCCGATGCGGACGCCGCTGTTCGGCAGCTTCGCCGCCCGGGTCGCCGGGTTCACGGCGACGGCGGCCGCCGCCCGGCATTACGCGAGGAACCTGCTGCTCGACGCCTCCACCAGGTACGCCGACCTCGACGCGCGGGCCACCGACGGCCTCGCCGCCGCCCGGCGCCAGCTCGCCGACTCCGTGGCCGCCGTCACCGGGGCGCTCGCGCCCGCCGCGGCCGACGGCGGCCAGGCCCCGCCCGGCCGGCGCTACGTGCGTTCGGCGTCGCTGTTCGCGCGGGTCGCGGACGCGCTGCCCGGTGAGCCGCTCACCAGCCGTCCGCAGCTGGCCCTGCGCGACGCCCAGCTGCTCGACGGCGCGCTGGCGGAGGCGGCCCGCTGGGCCGGCGTCCCGGTCAGCGACCTGGACACGGTCCCGCGCTAGCAACCGGACCACGGGCGGCCCGACCACAGCGACCCACCACAGCGACCCGACCACACGGGGGGCCGCCTCGTGTTCAGCCGGGAGATGAGTTGGGATGAGAGAATTCACCAGCACAGCTACCGGGATGAGGTACGTGATGGCGCAGCCGCAAGGCGGCAGGAAGCCGCTCATGGACGATGCCGACTGGTACGCCAGCCTGCCTGGCTTTACCGCCTCGGGCGCGGCCCTGCTGACGGATGCGGCCGGAGCGGTGCTGCTGGTCAAGCCCTGGTACCGAGACGATTGGCAGCTGCCGGGCGGGGTCGCCGAGGCGGCGGAGTCGCCCCGCCAGTGCGCCGAACGCGAGGCCGCGGAGGAGGTCGGCATCGCCGTCACCGCGACCACGCTGCTGGCCGTGCACTGGATGCCACCCGAAGGCCCGCGCCGGGCCACCTTCGCGTTCGTCTTCGACTGCGGCGTCCTGACCGACCCGGGCGCGATACGCCTCCAGCACGCGGAACTAGACGACTTCGCCTTCCTGCCGCTCGATGAGGCGACCGCCCGGATGGCGGCGCCAGGGGCCTTGCGGCTCGAAGGAGCGTGGCAGGCCCGCACGGACGGTCGTCCCGCCTACCTCGAGTCTCTCGGTTAGCTGGCGCCCGCGGCGGCCCGCCTCGGGAGACGGGGCGCGCGGCCAGAGCAAGCCGAATCCGTTCCGGATGATGGGTTTGGCTGGCCTTAGCCCCGTCCGGGGTCGAACTCAAGCACCTGGGTGAGCCGGACGTTGTTGCCGGACGGGTCACGGAACGACGTGTCGATGCCGTAGGCCTGCTTGGTGGGCGGGTCGTTGAACGTGACGCCGCGCGCCGCCAGGTCGTCGTAGGCGGCCTGGCAGTCGTCGGTCTCGAGGAACAGCGTGCCCCCGGCGCCCTTGGCCACCAGGTCGGCCAGCTTGGCGCTGTCCTCGTCGTCCAGCATGGGCGGGCCGGGGATCGGCATGAGCACCAGCCCGGTACCGTCCTGGCCGGGCGGCCCGACGCAGAGCCAGCGGAACTGCCAGGCCTCCATCGTCACGTCGGCCTTGACTTCCCAGCCGAGCTTCTTCGTGTAGAAGGCGAGGGCTTCGTCTTGGTCGTGCACCCAGAACTGCGCGTTCCCGATCTTGATCATTGGTCCTCCTAGCGCGTTTGCTGAGGTCAACGCTATGAAGATGGGAC
Source organism: uncultured Actinomycetota bacterium (assembly GCA_963850115.1). GTDB lineage: Bacteria > Actinomycetota > Actinomycetes > Streptosporangiales > Streptosporangiaceae > Trebonia. Next base: position 193,086 of record CAWKKG010000007.1, on the reverse strand, counting down.
CGCCTTGTCTTCTCGAAACGTGCGGTGCTTCGGCCGCCCGTACGCCAGGGCCACGCAGCGCGGTACGCGCAGGTGTGACTCGGCCGGCGGGTAAGCGGCCCGGTAGGCGAGCGGTGGCAGGCCGAACACCCGGTGGAAGCTGGCCGTGAACGAGCCGACGCTCTGCGCGCCGACGGCGAAGCAGATGGCGGCCACCGACCAGTCGGTCGCGCGCAGCAGCGCGGCGGCCCGCTCAAGCCGCCTGGTCAGCAGGTACTGGTGCGGTGACTCGCCGAAGGTCGCCTTGAACTGCCTGCTGAAGTGGGCGGGCGACAGCCGGGCGGCCGCGGCCAGGTCGGCCACGGTAAGCGGCTCGAAGTACCGTGCGTCCGCGAGATCCTTGGCCCGCAGCAGGTGCCGCGCGGCCGGAACGTTAGCCACCGCCCCATTGTGCCTCGCAGCGCCGCTAGTCGTGGGGCCGTGCCGGCGCCTGGTGAGGGTGTTCCGCGGGCAACGGCGGCTCCGGCAGCGGGTGCGCGCCCGCGGCGCGGAAGCCGTCGAGCAGCAGGGCGTTTAGACCGGCTGTTGGAATTTATGAAGGTCGAATCGGCGGGCTCGCTTGACCGCGGGCGGGGGCCCGGTGTTGGAGTGAAGGCGTGAGTGGTTACCAGGAAAGGCCGTGGCTCGGTCTTTACCAGCCAGGCAAGCCGTCGGACATCACGCCCGAGTACCCCGACGCGCTGGCCATGTGGCGGGGCGGGGCGGGGAACGGCGAGGCAGCGCACCAGCCGTTCCTCTACTACTTCGACACGGCGGTGACCGGGGCGAACGTGGACCGGGACAGCGACGCGCTGGCCGTCGCGCTCGCGGCGCGCGGCCTTGGCCGGGGCGACCGCGTCGCGCTTTTCCTGCAGAACGTTCCGCAGTTCGTCATCGCGATGCTCGCCACCTGGAAGCTCGGCGCGGTCGTCGTCCCGGTCAACCCGATGCTCAAGGAACGCGAGCTGCGCTACATCCTCGCCGACTCCGGCGCGAAGGCCGTCATCAGCCTGCAAGACCTCTGGAACGCCGTCGGCGTCCGGGCGGTCGAGGGCACCGAGGTCGTGGCGGCGATCACGACGAGCCCGCTCGATTACCTCGATCACCCGCCGCCGTCCGCGCTCGACGGCGTCGCCCGGGCGGCGACCCCGGGCGCGGCCGATCTTGGCGAGCTGGTGCGGGCGCACGCCGGGGAACGGCCCGCCCCGGTCGCGCTCGGCCCCGCGGCCGTGGCGCTGCTGACCTACACCTCGGGCACGACCGGCGATCCGAAAGGCGCGATGAACACCCACGGCAACGTGGTGTTCAACGCCTGCACGTTCCGCGACTGGATGAGCCTGACGCCGCGGGACGTGGTGCTCGGCGGCGCGCCGCTGTTCCACATCACCGGCCTCATCGCCCACGTCGCCGTGGGGATGCTGGTGCCGATGCCCATCGTGCTCGGCTACCGGTTCGAGCCCGGCACGATCATCCGGCTGGCCGAACGCTACCGCTGCACCTTTACGGTGATGGCGATCACCGCGTTCACCGCGCTGGCGAACGATCCCGCGGCCGCGGCGGCCGACCTGTCGTCACTGACCAAGGCCTACAGCGGCGGCGCGCCGATCGCGCCGAGCATGGTCGAGCGGTTCGAGCGCGAGGTCGGCCCCTACATTCATAACGTCTACGGGCTCACCGAGACCACCTCGCCGTCACACGCGGTGCCGTTGGGTCGCCGCGCCCCGGTCGACCCGGCGAGCGGCGCGTTGTCGGTCGGGGTTCCCGTGTTCAACACCGTCGTCCGGATCCTTGACGACGAGGGGAAGGAACTGCCGCCAGGCGAGGTCGGCGAGATCGCCACGAGCGGCCCGATGGTGGTGCCGGGCTACTGGAACCGGCCGGACGCCACGGAGCGGACGCTGCCGGGCGGTGAACTGCGCACCGGTGACGTCGGCTTCATGGACCGTGACGGCTGGTTCTACCTGGTCGACCGGAGAAAAGACATGATCGTCGCCTCCGGGTACAAGGTCTGGCCCCGGGAGGTGGAAGACACCCTCGTCCGCCACCCGGCGGTGCGGGAGGCCGCCGTGATCGGCGTCCCCGACCCATACCGGGGCGAGACGGTATGGGCCTACGTCAGCCTCCGCCCCGGCGCCGCCGCGACCCCGGCGGAACTCATCGAGTTCTGCCGGGCGGAGCTGGCCGCGTACAAGTACCCCCGGTACGTCGAGGTCCTCCCCGACCTGCCGAAGACACCCACGGGCAAGCTGCTGCGCCGCGAACTCCGGCTGCGAGCTACGGGCGGGAGCAGCAGGGACCGTTAAAGATGCTGTCTACGCCCAGCGCCAGGCGCCGCGGACGGACGTGGCCGACCGGCATGAGTCCGCCGCCCACGTCCACGGCCAGCTCGGCGCGACCGTAGGCGGCAATCGTGTCCGCGGCGTGGGCCAGCTCGAACCCGGCCAGCCCGGGTGACTGGTGCCCGCTCGCCTCGATGACCTGAACCTGCTGCCCGCGGACGAGAACCGCGAGCCCGGGCCGGCGCTCGCCGCGGTTCGCGGCCGCCGGGCCGGGCTGGCCGGGCTGGCCGGGCGAAGGGACCCGGATGAGCAGCCGGCCGGCGTTGCCAAAGTCCTCGGCGACCACGTGGATCTGGGCCGTCGTCCAGGTCGAAACGCCAGCGCCCGGGCACAGCACCGCGACGTGCGGCGGCGTGACGACCAGCGATTCACGCGCCGCGTCAGTCTGGTATTCGATGACGTGCGTCCGCTCCCGCGGGCCGAAGCGCAGGGCCGCCGGCTGCGCCGTCGCGCCGGCTTCCGCCGTGACCCGGGCCGCCCCGGCGGCCAGCCCGGCCCCGGTCAGCTGGCGGACCCGCGGCTGGTAGGCGACGGACAAGCCCTCCGCCACGAAGACCGTGCGGCGCAGTCCCCGGCCAAGCGGCCCCCGGACGGTGATCTCAAACGCGCCGAGCACCGGGCGCGGAATGCCCTCCCAGATGTCGACCTCGCCTGCCGGGCCGATGACGCGGCGCCCGGCCGCACCGCCGCCGACCTGTCTCACCTCGGCGTGCCAGCGGATGTTGACGCCGAGGTCTCGCGGCAGGCGCAGCGGCGGCGGGACGGAGTACACCGGCGAGCCACTCGGCGTCGCGACGCCGGGGAGCGGATCGTCAAGCATGAGCCGCGGCCTGACCCGCGCCTCGACCGGGTGCGAGCCGCCGCCGCGCAGGCTGACGGCCTGCACGTGATCCAGCGAGACGAGGCGCAGCAGCCAGCCGTCCCAGCCGGCGGGGACCGTCTGCTCGACGACCTGCCCGGTCTGCCCGGTGAACTCAAGTTCCCGGTCGGCCGGGTGGATGATCCAGACCCGCCCGCGGGGCAGGGACGCGGTGTCCGCCAGCCGGCGGCCGTCCTCGTCGAAGAAGAGCACGGGGTCGGCGTCGTCGACGACGCGCAGTTCGGCGGCCGGACCCTCGTAGCCGGCGAGTGCGACGAGCACCGTCCGGACCGGTTGCAGCGGGAAGCCGGCCTGCGGCGTTGCCCCGGGCGCGGCGGCCCGCAGGGTCCGGCCATGCATGGGATGGGCGTCGCCATCAGCGGTGATCCGCCAGGACGCGACGCCGGCCGGCATTTCCTCGACGGCCGGCAACAGCACGTGCACGCCCAGCCCGTAAGGGTCGAGCGCGATCCGCGGCTTCACCGGCCGCCCGATGAGCACGGGCACCCTGGACACCCGCCCGGCGCCGGCCGCCCGGAGAGGTCAAGATGCCCGTTGGCGAGTTCGGTCTTCGCCGCTTCGACCACGTAACCGGGCAGCCCGACGCCGGCGAGGTCGGGCTCTCGCTCGGCGAGCCGGTCAAGCAGGTTGAGCGTCCTGTCCACCAGGTCGTGGGCGTAGTCGCCCCCGTTGAGCAGGAAGCGCCGGGCGGGCTCGCCCAGCTGAGCCAGCCGCGTCTCGCGGCCGGCCGCCGTCGCCCAGGCGAGAAAACTCTCCGCGTCCGTCCCGGGATCAAGCCGACGGCGGGAGAGCAGCAGCCGGAAGAAGTCACCCAGGCAGTAGCCGGGCACGCCGGCGTGCAGCAAGATCGGCCCGGCGGTGGGCAGGGGAAGTTCTGGGAACAGCGCCATCCCGAGGCGGCCGATCGCGGTGTTGAACGCGCGACCCCAGATGCCCTCGTCTTCTGGCGTCCCGTCGAAACCAGTGGCCTCCCACAGCGCGTGCCAGTAGGTTTCGCCCTCGTTGTCGGCCGCGGCCACGCCGGCCATCGCCGCGGCCAGGCAGGCAGGCCAGCGCGACAGCAGCGAGTCGCCTTCGGTCCCGGGCTCCGGCAGGCTGGCGTAGAGCCGGCCGAGGACCACCGCGACCTGGCGGGTGTGGTCAGGACGAAGGTCCGCTTCCGCGATGAGGGAGGCACTCCTGAGCCGCGGGCGCCAAGCGTCCTCGCGCGACCAGAGCAGTTCCCGCATGCCGACCTTGGCGGGGCGGCGGTAACCGGGCTCAGTGACTCTCCCTGGCCGGCCGGGGCGGCGCTGTCGCGACCGGGCGCCGCCGGATCTGGCTCGCAATCCGTCAGGAAGGTGCTCGGCTGGCCGGTGCCAGAGACGTAGAGGTGATCCCGGGCCCGGGTGCACGCAACGAACAGGACGCAGCGCTCCCGCTGCAGGTCTTGGACGTGCGCGGCCGGGTCTTCGCTTTCCGGGGTGATCGTGGCCGGCTCGGGAACCAGCCCCCGCTCGACGCCGATGACCGCGACCGCCTGGAACTCCAGGCCCTTCATCGCGTGCATGGTTCCGGCCCGGACGGCCTCGGCGGTGTGCCGCCCGCTGAGCGGGACCGTCACGATGCCCTCGGCCTTCAGCATCTCGCGGGCCTCCCGAACCAGGCTGGCGGACCTGGCCGTGACCCCGATGGCCTGCGGCTCGATGCCGAGTGCGAGCCAGGAGCGGATCTGCTCGGCGAGCTGACCGAACTCTTCCGCGCGGGTTTCCGTCACCCGCAGCCGCGGCTGCGGGCCGTGCATCGGCGAGCGGTAGCCGAGCAGCGAGTCCACCTCGCCGTCCAGGCCGGTCACCGGCTCCGTCCCAAGCAGCGACACCGCCCAGGACAGCACTTCCTGGGTGGTTCGGTAGCTCAGCGACAGTCGCTGGCTCCGCCCCCGTACGCTGATCCGCATGCTGGCCAGGGAGACCCGGTTGTCGTAAATGCGCTGGTGCGGGTCGGCGACAATGAACAAGTCGTCAGGTCCCGGCGGCACGGCCGCGCGGAGCAGCCGCCACTGCGACGGGTGCAGGTCCTGGGCCTCATCGACCAGGATGTGCCGGTAACGCGGCGCTCCCGGCTGGCGAAGCAGGTGCGTGGCCTCATTGGCCAGTTGCAGGTGGGTGGACTGGCGGGCGGCGGCGAGTTCGGCGCTGACCTGCTGCGCGGCCTGCCAGATCTGGCTGCGTTGCAGCTTGGTCAGCGGTCGTCCGCGGCCGGTCCGCAGGCAGGTCAGGTACGCCTGCTCGGTGTGCAGGTCCTGGGCCAGGATGACCTGCTCCCACTCGTTCTTGAGGAACGCCGGGGTGAAGTCAAGCCCCGCGGTGGCCGCGGCCTTCGCCCACTGGCTGCGCAGCACCCGTTCGTCGGCGATGACGGGCGCGCCCCTGGCCTCCTTGACGATGCGGTAGGCCAGCCGGTCGACGTTGAGCACCTCGATCAGGCGGCGCGCGCGGTCGTCCTTGATCAGGAGGTCCAGCTGGGTTCCCAGCGCGTCGGCGAGGGTGCCGTTGAAGGTTGTGACCAGCACCTGGCCGTCGTCCGGGTCGGGCCAGGGCGGCTGGCGGCCTTCCGCCCCTGGCTCGCTCGCCGGCCGCCGCACCGAGCGCGCGGCCAGGAAGGCCGCGCGGTGCAGGAGGGTGACCGTCTTGCCCGTCCCCGGGCCGCCCGTCACCTGAGCCGGGCCGGAGTAGCTGGTCCGGTAAGCGATCTTGCGCTGGCTCGGGTGCAAGAACATGCGCCAGGCCGCGAACGGGTGGGCGAGGATCAGTCGCAGCTCCTCATGCCCGGATACGAAGGAGACCTGACCGGGGCTGCGCTCCATCGCGGAGACGAGGTCGTCGGGATCTACCCGTTCGGGCGGGGGGCCAGCGGAGTAAAGCCGTCCGACCTCCTCCCGCGCCTCGTCCAAGGTCATGCCGCAGGCCAGGGCGTGCAGCGCCGCGTACTGCGCCTCGGGCAACGCCGTCTGCCGCGTTTCCAGGTCCGCCTCGCTGGTCATCAGCCGGATCATGGGCAACATTTGCGCGTCGACGCCAAGCCGGGCCAGGTCGGCGTCGGTGACGTCCGCGAACAGCCGCTTGTCGGTCGGCTTGACCGCCTCCTGAAGCTGCCGCCGCAGCCGCTGGATCGCTTCCTCGTCGCGGACTTCCAGCACGCCGAGCGCTGGGTTGACGCTGAACCGGTGGCTGGTGGCGTAGGCTTTCGCCTTGTCCTTCGGCAAGATCGTTACTAGGCAGTACGTGTCACCGGTCATGGGAGCTAGCACGATACCGCGCCAGCGGTTGTCTACCTCCAGGGTGCGGATCCGGTCGTCCCAGCTGCGCTGCGGCTTTTCCAGGTGGGAACCGGGGTGGGGATGTTTAGCGAACTTGGCTATTGCCGCGTCAACGGCACCTTGCACATCCTTGTCCAGCCTCCCGTATTCAGTCAGAAAGCCCTTACCAATCGCCAGGCGTGCCAACGCCTTGTCCCCCTGTCACTGTCCCAGAAACCAGGCCGTCTAGAGCGGCCCCTAGACCGCTCGGCACCACTTGCGATGGTGAAAGAAAAGATTCAATTCCGATGAATCTGTCCAGCTTTGGACGCCGCAACGATCGTCCGCAGCAAGTAGATGGCGGGTCGGCCTAGCCCACGCCGGTCAACTATATTCCTGCCTGCGCCCTTGCAAGACTCACGTGACGGGAGCGTCGTGACCAGGCTGGCCGCCATTCTTGACCAGATCGACTCGGGAAGCATGCTGCTGCCCGAGTTCCAGCGCGGCTACGTGTGGGACCGCGACCAGGTGCGCGGGCTCATGCGGTCCCTGTACCTCGGCTACCCGGTGGGCAGCCTGCTCACCTGGGAGACCCAGGCCGGGAACGCGTTGGAGCGCGGCGCCGCCGCGCCGCGGGTGCTCATCCTGGACGGGCAGCAGCGGATCACCTCCCTCTACGGCATCATCCGCGGGCGGCCGCCGGCCTTCTTCCACGGCGACGAGAAGGTCTTCTCCGGGCTGTGGTTCCATCTGGACGACGAGGCGTTCGAGTTCTACGCGCTGGCCAAGATGCGTCATGACCCGCGGTGGATCGACCTGACGTCGCTGTACACGCGCGGTCTTGAGCCGCATATCTGGGCGCTGAACGCCCACCGTCATACCCGGCCGCGGATCGTCCGCTACGTGGAGCGCCTGGCCCGGCTGCGGCAGGTGCTCGAACGGGACTTCCACCAGGAAAAGATAACCGGGGTGGATAAGAGCATCGATGTCGTGGTCGACATCTTCAACCTGGTCAATTCCGGCGGGACAAAATTGTCCAAAGGAGATCTCGTGCTCGCCAGGAAATGCGCTCACTGGCCGGAAAGTCGCGCCGTCATGCGCAGCCACTTGGACCGGTGGGAAAAAGAGGGTTTTTCCTTCACGCCGGACTGGCTGCTGCGCTGCACCAGCGCGGTTGCGACCGGCCAGGCCGGATTCGACGCACTTGACCGGGTCGGTACCGCCGATTTCCGGCGGGCGCTTGAGGCGTCCGCCGGGTACGTCGGCCAGTTCCTTGACGTCGTGATCGGGCAGCTCGGTCTTGACCACAATCGGGTGCTGATTGGCCGGCACGCATTCCCCGTAATCTGCCGCCTGCTTCATCTCGGCGGCGGCCATTTCGCCGATAAGGCGGAGACCGCTCGCGTCCTGTACTGGTACCTTCAGTCGGCGCTCTGGGGACGGTTCGCCACCGCGGGCGAGACCGTGCTCAGCCAAGACTGCGACACGGTCGGCCGGGCCGGCATCGGGGGCCTGATCAGCTCGCTCGAACGCTGGCGGGGCGGGAACCTGGTCATCGCCGGCGAGGATCTCGCCGGCCCTGGCCAGGGCGCGCGCTTCTACCCGCTGCTGTACTTGCTCACCCGGGTGCACGGGGCCAGGGACTTCGGCAACGGCCTGCCGCTCCAGGCCCACCGGTCGGGTGACCCCGCCACCCTGCGCGCCCACCACATCTTCCCCAAGGCCGCGCTGTCCGCGGCCGGGTACGCGGCTAGCCAGGTCAACGACGTCGCCAACCTCTGCTTCCTCGCCAGGGAGACCAGCCTGATCATCGCGAAACGCCAGCCGGGGGAGTACTGCGGCGCGGTTGAGGCGAGGCACCCGGGCGTGCTCGCCGCGCAGTGGGTCCCGCCCGACCCGGCGCTGTGGGCCGTCGACCGCTACCCCGACTTCCTCGCGGCCCGCCGCGAGCTGATCGCCGCGGCCGCCAACGGCTTCCTTGACCAGCTGCGCTCGGGCCGCCCGACCCGGCCAGGCCAGTCGCTGGAACGACTGACGGTGGTGACCGGGGGGCCGGAAGAAGGCAACCAGGTGCGGGCCCTCGTCGCGGAGCTCGTCGGGCTGGGCTGCGCCGACCCCGCGGTCGACTGCGAGGTGCCGGATCCAGCGACGGGGGAGGTGCTGACCGTGGCCGAGGCGTGCTGGCCGGAAGGCTTGCGGCCCGGCCAGGGCAATCCCGTCATCCTCGTGCTCGACCCGGCGGAATCGGACCTGGCCCGGCTCGAGGAGCTTGGCTACGAAGCCTTCACTTCGGCCGACTCGCTGCGCGGCCATGTCCGCGGGAACCAGGCGGCCGCGGACCTGCTCACCGACGAGGCGGACGCGGGCCCGCCGATGGCGGCCATGCGGATGTGACGCCGCGAGGCGCGACTGACATATTGATGGCATGCCGCCTGAACTCGCGGAGCCCGCGCCCGCCCCCGCCCGGTCGGTGATCTCGGCCCGAACGAAACTCCTCGTCTCCTTCGTCGCGGCCGTCGTCGTCGGCGGGTCCGCCGCCCTCGTGGGCTGGGCCCGGGCGACACCGCTGATCGGCTGGGACATCCTGGCCCTGGTCTACGGCGGCTGGGTGTGGTTCTCGGTGTGGCGGCTCGACCCGGCGGCGACCGAGGCCGACGCCAAGCGCGAGGACCCGGGCTGGCAGCTTAGCGACCTGGTGCTCCTGGGCGCGGCGGTCGCCAGCCTGGCCGCCGTGGGCGTGATCCTCTTCGGCGAGAGCACCGCCAGCGAACTCGCGCGGTACATGCGGGCGGCACTGGCCTTCGTCTCGGTCTTCGTGTCCTGGATCCTGGTCCACACCTTGTACACGCTGAAGTACGCGCGGCTCTACTACTCCGACCCGCCCGGCGGGATCGACTTCAACAACAGCGGCGCCCCCGACTACACCGACTTCGCCTACCTGGCGTTCACCATCGGGATGACGTTCCAGGTGTCCGATACCGCGATCTCGTCAAAGCAGATCAGGCGCACCACGCTGCGGCACGCCTGGCTGTCGTTCCCACTGGACGCCGTCATCATCGCGACGTGCGTCAACCTGGTATCCGGGCTGGTGAGGTGACCGCGTCGGCCCAGTGCCGCCGATTACGCAGTGCCGTCGATTACGTTGAGGCGGCAGGGGATACGGACGGCGTCGCGGTGTCGGAGGGCGACGGGGACGGTGACGGAGACGGCGTCGCGGAGTCGGATGGCGACGCGGAATCAGACGGCGTCGGAGAGTCGGACGGCGTCGCGGTGTCAGACGGCGACGCGGTGTCAGACGGCGTCGGTGAGTCGGACGGCGAGGCGGACTCGGAGGGCGTCGGTGAGTCGGACGGCGACGCGGAATCGGACGGCGACGCGGACGGAGAAACTGGCGGAGAAACAGACGGCGACGCCGAGCCGGACGGCGACGTCGACGGCGACGAGGACCGCGACACCGTCGGAGACGGCTGCTTGGCGGTCACCGTCCACAGGAAGCTGACCGAGCCCGTGGCGCCGGCCGAGGACGTCGCGGTGACGGTCACCTCATACGCGCCCGCCGCGGTCGGCGCTATGGTGCCGGTGATCAGCCCGCTGCTACTGATCGACAAGCCGGGCGGCAGTCCCGCCGCGGCGAATTGCGGCGCCTGCCCGTCCGCGGCGTTGAGCGATGTGACCTGCAACTGGATCGCGGTCCCGGCCGCGTCTTGCTGGCTGCTGGGATCGAGCAGGCGCACCGCGGCCTGGAGGAAGTAGCTGACGTCGACGTTTCCGGTGATACCAGGGACGCTGCCACGGCTGCTGTACTGCCAGAACGTCCAGCTACCCCAGCCGGAGGGCATCGGCGGGCTGCCGTCGCGGTACGCGGCCACCCACAGCGGGTCAGCACCGAACGCCGTGGTGTCGCCGGTGCAGGTGCCCCACCAGTCCGCGGTGGTGTAAATGATCGGCTGCTGGCTCGTGACCCGCTGGACCTCGGCCGTGAACGCGGAGATCCACGCGACCATCTGCGCCGGCGTCAGCCCGTAGCACTCGGGGCCGTAGGGGTTGTATTCGATGTCAAGCGCCAGCGGCAGGGTCCGCCCGTCCGGAGCGTAGCCGCCGTCCGCGAGGGCGTAGTCGGCCTGGCTAGCGCCATCGCTGACGTTGGGTATGGCGAAGTGGTAGCCCGTCGCGTACAGCCCGGCCGCCTTAGCCTGCGCCAGGTCGGAGGCATAGTAGGGGTTCGCGTAGTAGTCGCCCTCGGTGGCCTTGATGAACGCGAACTTGTACCCGGCGGCGGCGACCTGCGACCAGTCGATGGCGGTGCCGCCCGGATGCTGGTGGTCGGCCACGTCAATGCCCAGCGCGCCGGCATCGGCGGGCGGGGGCATCGTGGCCGGGGCCGCGGCGAGCTGCTGCAGGAGCTGCGGCGAGTGAGCGGACCCGACGTTGGCCCGCCGCACCCCGTCCACGACCGGCGGGGGCGTTTCCTTGACCGGCGGCGGCGCGGACACCGTCACCGGTGCCGACGGCACCTCGGCGGGACCAGTTTCCGTAGGCGAGGCGAGAGCCTGGCTAGACGCCACCGGCGTCCCCTGAGCGGCCACGGCCGCGGCGACCACCGGAGCGGAGCCACGGCCGGCGGTGACCAGCGTGACGTCAAGGCCGCCGAGCGAGGCCAGCGCGGCCACGGCAACCGCAACGCCAACCCGACGCCTGGGGAACTTTCTGCTCATGAGGTTCCTGACATCACTGATCGCGGCGGGGCCTGGGGCCTGGACTAGACAAACTCCACGTTCGCCTACAAAACATGACCCCAGTAACCGCGATGCGCAAGACCCGGAAACGCATGATTAACACTCTTCAAACCCGGGGCTCCGCCTGCGACCTCCCGGACGCGCGCTCTACCGCAAGCGACAAACCCCGCTGGACGCGACCAGGCGCGGTACTGGGCGTACCGCGCCTGGCCGGCCTATCCGGGGTGGGATGCCTGGCTAAAATCCGATTGCTACCTGGACGTACTGGGCATCGGTGGTGTTGAAATCGGAGGACTGGCCGTTGTCGTCGTCGTAAGCGAAGCCGTACTGCAGGCCGTTGACGGCGACCGAGTGCCAGAACGCCGAGTAGTAGTTGCACGGCGCGTTCTGGTAGTAGTCGGACGGCGTGTTCTGCACCGTCGTCGAGAACTGCGCCACGCATCGATTCAGTGCCGCGCACAGGGTCGGGTCACCGTTAAGGGCCGGGCTGCCCCCGCCGGCGCAGCCGAAGACCTCCTGCGTGGTCTCGGTGGCTCCCACCGAGGCGGCGTACGAGGTCATGTAGCTCGCGTCCGCTCCGCCCGGCTGGAAGGCCGCGACATCGCTGGGGGCGGGGATGGCGTAGGGCGCCTCCACGGTGGCGAGCTGCTGGAACGCCGCGGGTACCGAGTTCTCGAACTGCTGGAACAGGGCGGTCCTGCTCTCGGAGAACACCTGGTCGTCCTCGCCGACGACGGTGTCGGTGCCGTCGGAGTTGTGCAGGTGGATCGCCAGCGGCAGCCGGAACGCGTCGACCCGCGAGGTGTCGGCGTTGATCGTGGTGCCGCTGGAGTTCAGCTCGATGAAGTCGTAGTACTGGCTGCTGGGGGATCCGAGGTAGAAGTAGATCCGGCAGGAGTTGCAGGCGGTCATCGTGTAGTACGGCGACTGGGCGATGGTCTCCTCGACGCCGTTGACGTCCCAGTAGACCTCGCTGTCGGGGTACGCGCCGTTGGTGGCGTTGATGAAGTCGAACTCGATGGCGCCCGACGCGCTGGGGATGCTGCTGGTGTTGCCCCAGAACGCCGACGGGAAGCCGCCGTAGCCGGTGCCGCCGCCAGAGCCCGTGGCGAACGTCAGGTCGTGGATGTTCCAGCCGGCGTTGTCCTGGTGGATGGTCAGCGTCTGCACGCCGGCCGGCAAGGTCACGCTCGTCGTCACCGTGGTCCAGGTCTGGTAGCCCCCGGTCGCCGGCACGTTGACGTTCCCGCTCAGGTTGGTCCCGGAGCCGTTGGATATGTGCAGCGCGTCGGTGACGGCGGACGGCGCCGCCAGCCGCAGGCTGACGGTGTAGGTTCCGGCCGTCGCGACGTTGACCGTGTAGTTGAACCACTGCCCGGACGCGGTCCAGCCGATGTCGTACCCGCAGCCGGTGTCGGCGCACACTTCCAGGTCGACCCCGTCGGAGCGGTAGCTGTTGGCGCTGCCGTTGACCGAGGTGACGTTGTAGGCCACCCCCTGCCCGCCGGTGTCGTAGTTGGCCGCCTGCACGGTGCCAGGCACCGCCGCCGCGGTACCGCCGTAAGGACCCTCGCCGCCGCCACCGCCGGCCGCCGCGAACGTCAGGTAGCGGATGTTCCAGCCGTTGCTGTCCTGATCGACGGTCAGCGTCTGCACGCCGGCCGGCAAGGTCACGCTCGTCGTCACCGTCGTCCAGTCCTGGTACCCGCCCGTGTTCGGGACGGCGATCGAACCAGTGAGGTTGGTACCGGCCGCGTTGGCGATGTGCAGCCCGTCGGTTTCCCCGTACGGCGAGGCCAGGCGCAGGCTTACGGAGTAGGTGCCCGCGGTGGCCACGTTGACCGTGTACTTGAACCACTGCCCGGGCGCCGTCCAGCCGATGTCGTCCCCGCACCCGGCGGCCCCGGTGTCGGTACAGGCTTCCAGGTCGACCCCGTCGGAGCGGTAGCTGTTGGCGGTGCCGTTGACCGAGGTGACGTTGTAGGCCACCCCTTGCCCGCCGGTGTCGTAGTTGGCCGCCTGCACGGTGCCGGGCACCGCCGCCGGGGTACCGCCGTAGGGTGCGTCGGTGGCGGCCCGGGCCGCGTAGTGCGCGCCGCCGGCGGCGAGGGCCATGGCGGCCAGCAGCGCGACCGCGAGGGCGGCGCGGCTAAGACGGCCGAGGCGTGATCCGGCGCGCCGGAACCGCATCAGCCGAGGGAAGGGAAAAGCTCCCATTTTCGTACTTCCTCTACTCTCCGGCCCAGGACGAGGCTTGCGTTCCGTTCCTGGGCAGGCCGTTCCTGGGCAGGCACGTCCCATCAGTCGAGTAGCGAAGCGCGGGACCTTAGTACCGCTGCCCGCGGGAGTCCCGCCAACCTACGTTGGCGTCGTCGAGTTCGCTGCTCAAGGTGCCCGGCTCGACCGGAGCGGGGCTCGGGGGCGGTTCAACGCGGCCATCTCGGGCCATGGCGAGTAATTCCGTGGCCAGTGCGCACGCGTCATCAAAAGGCGGATCCTGGCCGGCGGTCCGCCGCCGCTCCGAACGGACTGGGGGACCACGGCCGGTGAGTCGCACCCGCATGGCGGGCGCTAAGACCGGGAGGGCGGAGGCATTAATGGCTCCTTGAGTTAATCTAAGCCTTGAATTAACTAGGATCTTACGTGTTTTCGCCGATCTGACAAGACCGGACAGCACACAATGACCCAGAAAACCGCAGACCTGGGAGGAAGGGCGCTCAGCCCGCCTTGCGGTTCTGGGAATGCATGAGCAGCGCGTCGTCGAGGAAACGCTCAACCGGCAGCGTGGCGGCTCCGAGCGCCACCGCATCCGGGCCGAGCCCGCCCAACTCGATCGAGGTCTGAGCGAACCGGTGCGCCAGCGCGTGCTCTCCGGCCGCCTCGCGGACGGTGGGCAGGATCCGCTCGCCGAGCAGTAGTCCCGCCCAGCCGCCGAGGATGACCCGCTCAGGTCCGAACAGGTTCACCAGGTTGGCGATCCCCACACCGAGGTAGCGTCCGGTCTCTTCGAGGATCTCGCTCGCGCGCGCGTCGCTGCTGGCGAGGAGCGCGGCGAGTGCCGATTCTTCGTCCTGGCCGGGCAGTGGCCGGCCGTAACGCTCCAGGATCGCCTCGGCGCCAACGTATGCCTCGAGGCAGCCCTTCGCCCCGCAGCGACAGGTCCGGCCACCGAGGACCGCCGTCGTGTGCCCCCACTCGACCGCCGTCGCCGTCCCGCCCAGCCCCGGAGTCCCGGTGACGATGCTGGCGCCGAGGCCAGAACCCATGAGGCCGACCACGGCCTGCCGCGCGCCCCGGGCGGCGCCAAACCACAGCTCGGCCTGGCCCATCGTCCTCGCGCCGTTCTCGATGTACAGCGGGAAATCGCCGACCGGCCGCAGCAGCCGCTCGAACGGGACGGCGTCCCATCCGTAGGTTTGCGCGTACACCAGCGTCTCTGGGCCCTCGTGCTCGACGACCCCCGGCACCCCGATTCCCGCACCCAGGACCATGCAGGAATCGCACCCGCTGTCCGCCAGGACCTGCGCCAGCCCGACGCGGATCCGATCGGCCACCACGTCGACCCCGTGCTCCTGCGGGTCGAGGGGGTAGTTGGCGCTGGCCCGCACCGTCATCGTCATGTCGAACATCTCGACGCGGATGCGCGTCTCGCCGACGTCCACCCCGATTACCCGCCCGTACTCGGGGTTCATGTGCAGCAGCATCCGGGGCCGCCCGCCGTCGGAGTCCACCGAGCCCACCTCGGTGACGATGCCGTCGCTCATCAGTTCGCGCACGACGTTGCTGACCGAGGCGGTGCTCAGGCCCGTGATCTCGCTCAGGTCCTGGCGGCTGAACGGCTGGCCGAAGAACAGCGACCACAGAAGCGACGAACGATTAGCCCTGCGCAGGTCCCGAACCGTCGACCGCTTGCGTCCCGCCACGCCGGCGTTCCCCCTTAAGCGACACTTAAATCAAGTACTAAAAAGTGTAATGCAGCAGGTTAGCAGCGCGAGCCGGGGGCTCGGCAAAGTCTCCGCAACGAGACATTCCGTGTCGCCGCCGTGTCGCCGCCGGGCGCCGTACTCGCCCAGGACCAACCACGGCCGGCCGTCACGAACCCACGTGCGGCGTCACGAACCCCCGGCCTGGATCCCCTTGACGAACCCGTAGGGCAATGGTAGATCACGACTTAATATAAGCCTTGAATCTGGAGCCGCTAAGCCTTCGTGGCCCAGGCCAGCGCGCTGTCGTTCTTCCAGATCAATTCCGTCGACTCATGGCACGCGCCCACCCGACAAGGGGACAAGACCTCAGCCTGGGCCGGAATGAGAAGAGGAGTAACAGGAATGGGATCACTTCACGTCCCGCGACTGGCCTGGCCCCGGTGGGCCAGGCCATGGCGGGGCCGCCGGGGCCTTGGGGTCCTCGCGGTCGCGGTCCTGGCCGCCCTGACGGTGGTGACCGGCGGGCAACACGCGGCCTACGCTGCCGGCGAGGCCCCCTACGGGGGCACGGCGGCGGCGGTGCCGGGCACGGTCTACGCGGCGAACTACGACACCGGCGGGCAGGGCGTGGCCTACAACGTCACCTCCGCCAACGGCAGTGCTAACAGCTACCGCTCCGACGGGGTCGACCTCGAGGCCACCGCCGACACCCAGGACAACGCCGGCGCCGGCGCCGACGACATCGGCTGGACGACGGCCGGGCAGTGGTTCAACTACACCGTCAACGTCGCCACCGCCGGCACCTACACGGTCGCCTTCCGGGTCTCATCGCCGTACGGGATCACCGACGCGCTGCACATCGCCAACTCCTCCGGCACCAGCCTGACCGGCTCGGTCACCGTCCCCAACACCGGCGGGTACGAGACCTGGACCACCGTCGACGCCAGCGTCACCCTGCCGGCCGGGCAGCAGACGCTGACGGTCGACCAGGACTCCAACGGCTGGAACTTCCACTTCATGACCTTCACCCTGCCTCGGCGGCGGCGGCGGCTCGGGCGGTGACCAGCCGTTCGGCGGGACGCCGGCCCCGGTGCCCGGCACGGTCCAGGCCGCCAACTACGACACCGGCGGCCAGGGCGTCGCCTACAACGTCACCGCCGCCAACGGCACCGCCAACAGCTACCGCCCCGACGGCGTCGACCTCGAGGCCACCGCCGACACGTCGGACACCGGTCCGGCCGGCGGCGCGTACGACGTCGGCTGGACGAGCGCCGGGCAGTGGTTCAAGTACACCGTCAACGTCGCGACCGCCGGGACCTACACGGTCAGCTTGCGGGTGGCGGCACCCGCCGCCGTGACCGACGCCCTGCACATCGCTAACTCCTCCGGTACCAACCTGACCGGCGCGGTCGCGGTACCGGCCACCGGTGGCTACCAGGCCTGGACCACGGTCACCGCCAATGTCACCCTGCCGGCCGGCGCGCAGACGCTCACTGTCGACCAGGACGCCGACGGCTGGAACCTCCACTACCTGGCCTTCACCGCAGGATCGAGTGGCGGTGGCGGTGGCGGTGGCGGCCCGACGGAGTACTGCGGCACGCAGGACCTCGCGCTCGACCAGCCGACGACGGCCTCCTCGACCTATTCCGCCACCGGCAACCTGGCGTCCGCCGCCACCGACGGCAACCCGGGCACCCGTTGGGAAAGCGCGTACACCGACCCGCAGTGGCTCGAGGTCGACCTCGGGTCCCAGACCCAGATCTGCAGCGCCAGCCTGCTCTGGGAGACCGCCTACGCCTCGGCGTTCCAGATCCAGGTGTCCACCGACAACGCGAACTGGAGCACGGTCTACTCCACCACAACGGCCACCGGCGGGAGCGAGTCGTTCACCTTCTCGGCGACCGGCCGCTACATCCGGGTGTACGCCACCAAGCGGGCGACCCAGTGGGGCGACTCGATCTTCGAGTTCGACGTCTACGGCCTGACCACCACCGCCCCGCTGACCGGCGGCAACGGCAACGGCGGCAACGGAGTCTGCCCCTGGGTTGGTTCCACCGCGTCGGTCGCGAGCCGGGTCCAGCAGGTGCTCAACACCATGGACCAGTCGGAGGAGTTCACTATGCTTTCCGGCGACGGCGGCTCGTCCTACATCGGCCAGGTCGCCGCCATCCCCAACCTGTGCATACCGGCGATCAACATGCAAGACGGCCCGAACGGCGTCGGCGACGGGACGGGCGGCGTGACCGCCTTCCCCGACGGCGAGAACGCCGCCGCCACCTGGGACCCGGCACTGATCCAGCAGGAGGGCACCGCGGTGGGCGCGGAGTTCGCCGGCAAGGGCGTGAACGTCTCCCTCGGCCCGACAACCAACCTGGTCCGCGACCCGCGCTGGGGCCGCACCTATGAAACCTACGGCGAGGACCCCTACCTGGCCGGCCAGATCACCTCGGCGGAAGTCACCGGCATCCAGAGCCAGGACGTGATGGCCATGGTCAAGCACGTCGCCGCCTACGACCAGGAGCAGTACCCCAACGGCAACAACAACGAGACGGTCAGCCAGCAGGCACTGCAAGAGCTCTACCTGGCGCCCTTTGAGACGTCCATCAAGCAGTCCGCGCCGGCCTCGTTCATGTGCTCCTACGCCGTGGTCAACGGCAACGCCTCCTGCCAGAACGCCTACATGCAGATAGACGGGCTGGACAACAACGCGAACTTCGGCGGCTTCATCACCTCTGACTGGGGTGGCGACTACAACAACGTCGCCTCGGTCGAGGGCGGCATGGACATCGGGATGCCGTTCCCGGGTTCGATCCCGGCCGACCTGGCCAACGCGATCACGTCCGGCGCGCTCAGCCAGTACACGATCAACGAGGCGGTCGGCCGCATCCTGACCCAGATGTTCGCCTTCGGCATGTTCGACAACCCGCAGGCCGGCTCCCTCTCCGCCACCGTCACCAGCGCGGCCCACCAGCAGACCGCGCTGCAGCTCGGCGAGGAGGGCACGGTCCTGCTGAAGAACAACGGCATCTTGCCGCTCAACCCGGCAGGCACCGAGTCCATCGCGGTTATCGGCACCGACGCCGGCGCCGGGGTAGAACTCGCCGGCGGCGGCAGCGGCACGGTCACCAGCTCGAACACGATCTGGCCGATCACCGGAATCCAGAACGCGGCCGGGCCGAACGTCAAGGTGACCTACACGCCGGGCAATGACAACGGCACCACCGACATCCCGCAGGCGGTCGCCGCGGCGAAGGCCGCGACCGACGCGATCATCTACGTCAACGCACCGGAGGGCGAGGAGACCGACCTAACCACCCTCGACCTTTCCGCCACTGACGAGTCGATGATTTCGCAAGTGGCCGCGGCTAACCCGAACACCATCGTGGTGATCAACAGCGGCTCCCCGGTGGTCATGCCATGGCTTAACAGCGCGGCGGGCGTGTTCGAGAACTGGTACGGCGGGCAAGAGACCGGCGCCGCGATGGCCGCGCTGATCTTCGGCACCGTCAACCCGTCAGGCAAGCTCCCGGTCACGTTCCCGTCCAGCCTTAGCCAGGTCCCGGCGCAGACCACCGCGCAGTGGCCGGGCACCTCGACCGGGGTCACCTACAGCGAGGGCGTGGACATCGGCTACCGCTGGTACCAGTCGCAGAACATCACGCCCGCGTTCCCGTTCGGGTACGGGCTGTCGTACACGTCCTTCTCCTTCTCCAACCTGAACGTCGGCGCGTTCAACGCCAACGGCCGCGCGACGGTGACCGCCACGGTCACCAACACCGGGTCGAGGGCGGGCGCGGACGTGGCGCAGCTGTACGTCGGCGACCCGGCCGCCAGTCAGGACCCGCCCCAGCAGCTGGAGGGCTTCCAGCGCGTCACGCTCAACCCCGGGCAGAGCGCGACGGTCACCTTCCCGCTGACCATCCACAACCTGGCCTCGTGGTCACCGGCCGACAACGCCTGGGAGGCACCGGCCGGCACCTACGGGATCTCGGTCGGCGACTCTTCGGTCAACCGGCCGCTGACCGGCTCGACCAGCCTCGCCCAGAAGCTGACCGGCCAGGTCGCCGCGGGCGCCGCGGGCGCGGGCGTCTCGCCGGCCAACACGGCGGTGAGCGCGAACGTCACCGCGAACTCGGGCGTCCCTGGCGCGGAGACCGTCGGCGTCGTCAACCCCTACGGCTACAGCGCGGTCAAGGGCGCGGCGGTGTCGTTCACCATGCAGGCCGACGACTCCAACCCGTCCCAGACCCTCACCTACACCGCCACCGGGCTGCCGCCCGGCATCAGCATCGCCTCGAACGGGACGATCTCCGGTGCCGGCACCACGCTCGGGACCTACACCGTCACCGTCACCGCGACCGACACGGAAGGAGTCTCGGGCACGGCCACCTTCGTATGGACCGTCGCGCAGTGACCTGACCCCGCCGCCCCGCAAGCAGGGGCACCGCAACCCAAGCCCAGCACGGGGAAACCCGCGCCGGGTGGGCCCGGCCTCATCGCCGGGCCCACCCGGCGCTCGCGCGCCCGGCCTCAGTGCCGGGCCTCACCCGCCCTCTCTCGGCCCCGGCCTAGGTGCCGGGCCCACCCGGCGCTCTGGCGGCCCCGCCGCACGGCGCGGCCCCGGCCCCGACCGGCGCCCAACGAGCGACGGCCCGGTAGCTGGCCGAGGTCACCTCCCCGTGAAGGCGCTCCCCCTTTTCTTTTCCCGAACGGTCCCCGCTTCCTCTCAACGAGCCCGCTCCGACCAGTGCCGTCGGCCAACAGAAAAGACGGCTATTCGCGTGCCGCCAGCCAACCCGGGTCGCCGTCCCGGAGCACTGGGCCTGTGGCACCCACGGCCCGAATTTTCTGCCCTGGCGCGCCACAAGGCCGATAGAGCCGCCCCTGTGCGCCACAAGGCCAGAATGCTCGGACGGCGTGTGCCGCATGGCCAGAAATCTTCGGTCCGCGTCTGCCACAAGGCGAGTAATCGTCGGTCCGCGTGTCCGACAAGGCCAAACATTTCTGGCCGTGTGCGCCACGAGGGCACAACGCAACCGGGGGACACGGCGGGCATTCCGCGTGCCCCCGGACCGCAGCGGCGGCCGCTTCAGCTGGCAGAAGGTGCCAACACCGCCATCGACCCACGAATCAGACAGATTTCTGGCGCCTGGTTCATGTCCACGATCAGTGGATTCAGGAACCTTCCCCAAGCCGGTTCGCTGGCGCCGCCTCACCCGGCTGCTTGTCGGCTGGCGTGGGCTTTGATGAAGGCGGCCATCCGGTCGTTCAGTTCGTCGATCCGGTTGAAGCCGCCGTGGCTGCCGGGGATGACGGCAACCTCCGCGTGCGGCATGAGGCTTCCCCGGGCCCGGGCCTCCTTAGGGCTGAGCAGGGCGCTGCGCGCACCGGTGACCAGGAGAGCTGGCACGTCGATGGCGCGGAGCTCGTCGTCGGTCAGGATGGCGGGGAACTTCGGCTCCATCCGGTAGCCGCGGCTGCCGGCCCACATGAGCGTCATCAGCTCCTGGTCCACCATGATCGGGCTGTCGAGCCACCGGGCGAGGTGGCGTCGCACCGGCATCGGGGTCAGGGTGGCCAGGCCGCTGATGGTGAGCCACCACCAGAAGCGGGCGTCAAGCTTGGTCAGCCCGGCGGGGTCGAGCAGCGTAATGGACGCGACCCGCCCGGGTGCGCGGATCGCCTGGTTCATGGCGACCCAGCCGCCCCAGGACAGGCCGACCAGGTGCGCCGGGCGGTCGCTGAGCTTGCCGAGCAGCTCGTCCAGCCAGGCCGCGCAGGACTCCGGCGGAGTGAGCGGGGCGCGCCAGATGCTAGGACTTGGGTCGCCCGGCATGTCGATCCCGAATACCGGGCCGTCTTCGGCCAGTGCCGCCGCGTGCAGGTACCAGTAGGCGGCGTTGGACCCGGCGCCGGAGAGCAGCACGACCGGCTCCCCGCCTGGATTCGGGCGGTAGGCGTGCACCCGCGTGGTCGCGGTCGCCGTCTCGATGTCGAATTCCTCGCAGGGCTGCGGCCAGAGGGCGAAGGCCCGCTCGTACGCGACCATGAACTTCTCCCTGGCCGCCTCGCTTACCCAGTGCCCCACGTCGGCCTTAGGTGCCAGCATGCTCAGCCTCCTCGTGGCTGCGCCGTTTTATGATACCACGGTATCATAAAGAGGATCGGCGAGCGGTAAGGGATACGGTGGGCGGGTGCCGAAACGGGTCGACCACGAGGAGCGGCGGCGCCAGATCGCGGAGGCGCTGCTGCGGGCGGCCGCCACCCGCGGACTGCACGCCACCGGGATGCGCGAGGTCGCGGCCGAGGCCGGCGTGTCCCTGCGGCTGGTCCAGTACTACTTCGGGACGAAGGAAGAGCTCCTGCTGGCCGCCATGCACCACCTGGCCGTCCAGTTCGGCGAGCGGGCCATGGAGCGGATCAGGAAGGTCAAGGAGACGCAAGACCCCGTTAGCCCGCGCGAGGTCATCGCCGCCATCTTGACCCAGTCGTTGCCCGTCGACGACGAGCGGCGAACCTTCACGGTCCTCAACGCGGCCTACTTCGCCCTCTCGCTGACCGATCCCGCTCTAGCGGTCGGCCCCCTGGTGAAGAACTCCAACGTCGTGATCGACGTGGTCGCCTCCCAGCTGCGGTCGGCCCAGGCCGCCGGCGACGCGCCCGCCGGCCTGGACCCGGACGTGGAAGCCATCAGCCTTCTTGCCCTGGCCAGCGGCCTGGGCACCAGCATCCTGGGCGGCCAGTCCACCGCCGGGCAGGCCCAGGCGGTCATCGACTATCACCTGGACCGCCTGTTCCCCCCGCCCCGGCCAGCGTTACGCCAGCTTCGGCACCCGCTCGCGGAGGACTAGGGCGACTTCCCGCGGGCCGCAACGCCCTCGTCGCTTTGGGCCCGCAGCGGCCGATGGCGAAGGTGTATGTGCCCTCAACGCTTGGGGGAAAGTCTGGCGGAGATTCAGCCTAGACCCCACGTATCCCAAGCTCGCCCGCGCGAGAGACCTGTTCGAGCGCCTCGACCCCGATGGCACGTTCAGCAACGATCACCTGCAGCGCCTCGGCATTCGCACGGCCCGCGAGCCATGATGCCCCCGCGCGGGGGAGTCCAAGGACCGGGGCCTACCAATAGTCGTAACGCGAATCACTTATAGCGGTAAACGATGCGGCCCTGCGACCAGTCTGCCGGGCTGATCGCCAACAGCACGCGATCGTCCTGGATTACCCGGATGTGGTTTTTCGTCATCCGCCCCGACATTCTCGCGAGCACCTCGTGCCCGTTGGCGAGTGCCACGGTGTAGAAGCCGTGCCCGCGCATCCGGATGACAGTTCCCTCGGTCTCGATGAAGTCACTCTTCGGCATTTATCTCCTTTGGAGTCCTTGCAGGACAGGCGCAAGATCTGGAATCCCTCGGGGAAGCCTTTGTCCCGAAGCCAGCGGTACATGCCACACGTCTCGGCATCTCGGCCGAATAGCTTCTCGCGGTGTACTGAGCCACCGCCACGTCCCCCGAACCACAGCAGGCGAACCGCCAGCTGTAGAGGTCGAGGTCATGCGCCACTAGTTCAGCGCGCTGGCGGCCTCCGATGTTCCCGCCTGCGCTTGGTTGTTTGCTCGTACTCTCCCCGCCTGCTGCCGGGTGCGGAGCCGTTTGCCTCATAAGTCACAGTTCACGCGGATATCGTACTTGACTTCCGGTTCTCCCTCGCCCCACATCTGCTGGGCGGTGCGGCCTTCCCAGGCGAGCATGGAGAAGCAGCGCGTCTCTGAGATGCTCTGCACTGCCCAGTTGGCAACTACAGAACAGGTCTTCTGTACCGTGAGTCCGGCTCACGGTAAGCTCTGCTCCGCGCACCCGGCGGGTCATCACGTTTTGACGCGCGGCAGGAGCTCGGCACCTAGGTGACCGGCCGCTAGAGTTGCGAGCGTGACTCAGCCGCCGGTGCCCTCTTTTCGACCATATCTTCCTCGTGATCATGGAAAACCATGGCTACGACGAGATCATTGGCAACGCGGAAGCGCCCTATATCAACCAGCTTGCCGCGGGCTACGGCCTGGCCACCAACTATGTTTCGGTCGCTCATCCCAGCCTGCCGAACTACCTGGCGCTGACCGGTGGCGACACCTTCGGGGTCACCACCGACTGCACCGACTGCTTTCAGCAGGCCCCTAACCTGGCGGTGGATCGTATTGACCCGTCCGGGCGCACGTGGCGCGCCTACATGGAGTCGATGCCCTCGCCGGGCTACCTCGGCGACGCCTATCCCTACATGCAAAAACATGACCCGTTCGTCTATTACGACGACCTGCGCACCGACCCGGCGCAACTGGCCAAAGTCGTCCCCCTTGACCAGCTCGCGACCGATCTTGCTACCGCGCAAACCACCCCGGCGTTCGGCTGGATCACTCCCAGCATGCTTCACGACATGCACGACGGCACCATCGCGCAAGGCGACACCTGGCTGTCCAGCCAGATCCCAGCGCTTCTCTCCTCTCCCGCCTGGACCCAGCAGCGGTCCCTGCTGGTGATCACCTGGGACGAGGACGACAATGCGCCAGGAAATCAGGTAGCCACCCTCGTTATCGCCGACGGCGTGCCGCCCGGATTCCGGTCCGCGGTGGCCTACAACCACTACTCGCTTCTGCGGACTATCGAACTCGCCTGGGGTCTGGCCCCGCTGACGGCCAACGATGCCGGCGCCACCGTGATGAGCGACTTCTTCCCCGGAGTTCCCGCTGTTACGGTGGCGTAGCCTAACCGTCCTCTTCGGTGCAGGGAACGGTTCAGTCTCCAGGGCAGCACGCTAAAGCTGCGTTCCGCGAGATGCTCGGTTTGGTAGCTCAGCCACGCGCAGATACCCGCCAGCGGAAGCTCAATGACCACCGCCAGGATGATCGACTCAATCACCTGACGCCCGGGCGACGTCAGGACATCGAACCAGGCATCGACGACTAGAAGCGTCGCCGCCGAGGCTGACGTCAGAGCCAGGTACCGGGACCGGCGTAGCGCGAAGAAACCGGTGGCGCCCAGGGTGACCAGCAGGAGGACGTCAAATCCGACCCAGGCGACGTTGTAGTGAGAAGAGACCTGACGCGAGGGAAGGGAGAACGCCAGGTACGCGGTCCACGGGATGAGCGCGACCGAGCACAGGAGGAAGGCAGGCCCGGCCCAGCGCGAAACCTCAAATTTATCCCGAATACCCACACTTTCAGCCTATCGGTGATATACGAGGTTCTGCCGGAAGAACTCGCGTGACCCGACCTAGGCTCACCAGCAAAGTGAGCCTGACTTCATGGCCGGTATTCCGTCGAGCGGCCACGATGGATGGCGCGAGAGACATCGCGCGGCCGCCCCTCCAGCCACCCCCGCCTGCTCGGCGCTCCGGCGGGGCCGAAGGCAATATGCGCGGACCTGAGGCGGCGCGGTCTCTACCATGGTTCATGGTCGCTCGGCGCTGCTGGCCTTGCCTGAGCAATCGGGGACCGCGGTCCCCGCCGAGACGGGGCAGGCCGTCGCCAGGCGCGCCCTAGGCTGCGAGCCCCGCCTCCTGGATGACCCTCGTGACGGCACCGAGCGCCACCTCCAGCTCTTCCGGCGTGGCATCCCGCCGGATCGGGATGACGACCGGGAAGCCATCCCTGAGCGACCGGCGGATCATCGCCGCGACAGCAAGTCCCAGGCCTGGCGGCCACTCGTCAGGAAGGTCCACCTCAAGTAGCACCGACCCCACCTCCCAGGCAGGACGCAGATTCCCGGCCCGGTCAGCAGACCACGGGCCCGGCTCCTGAAAGGAGGATACGCCCGCATCTGCTAGCGCAATAGAAGGCGGCGGAAGCATGCCGCCGCCTAAGGCCCAATGGCGGGGCGGCGCACCGCGCCGTGAACGCTGCCGCAGCCCGAATGCTGACAGCATTGGACGCTCTCATACGGCGATGGATGCCCCGGCCCCGCCGCCACCGAATTGGACGATCTGCGCGTAGACCTAGTCCGCGTAGCGCATGGTGGCTAGACCTACATACTCGGCGTTCCGCGCGCCTCGCCTTAACCGCAGCACGTCTTCTGGGTACACCTCACCAGGCGCCACACCCGGGGGCGCCGGGACCGTCGGGACTGCGGGCCCCGCTGCGGGCGGACGGAGCACCATGTTCACGACGGCCTGCTCCATTGCCGGGCGCATGGTGGCTGCGACAGGCGCATACGGATCGTTCGGGATGAGGTTGCTGGGTTTCTCTTGCCTGATGGTGAGCGCGATGCCGCCGCCGAAGACAGTTCCCGCCTCCAGCCAGAGCCTGGGGTCCGGTGGCGCCGGGGGGCCGATGACGAGCCGGACCGTGACGACCGCTCCGGTAAAGGTGCCCACCACCGGGATCATCGAGCCGCTGGCCGTGACCTGGGCCTCGGGGCTGCCGTCAACGGAGACGAGCGCGACCGCCTCGCCGTGGACCAGGACCGCGACCTCCTCGCCGGATGTCACCCCGGCACAGGCCCACGCGGGACGCCCCCCGCGCTCCGCGGCGGCGCGCGTTCCGGCCAGCACGAGGGCGGCCCCGTCGCCGTTCGCGTAGGCGACCGCGGTCAGCGCGGTCAGCAGCGGGTCGGGCCCCGCGTCCGTGCCGCCGGTCAGCGCGACCAGGTGACCGCGCCGCGCGACGAGGCCCCGGCCGGCCAGCGGGACGCATTCGGTGATGTTCATGAGGCTCACTTACCGGTAAAAAGAGGCGGACTGGGCTGAGATCACGCCGGGCGCGGAGAACTGGAAGGTCGCTGCGGCGTGACGGGTCCCCGGTGCCCCGCAGGTTCCACTTGAAACCGCTAACCCGTTCGGGCAGGCGGTTCCTAGCCGCTGGACGGCGCCTGGGCCCACCGGGCAGAGGGCTTCTCGTTCCCCGGGTCCCCCGGGCGGACGACGGAACCGAACGGCGAAGCCGGCAACCGGGCCGGCAGCGAAATTGGCATCGGTACCCGCCGTTAGAAGAGTGATCGGAATCCCTGCAGGGCTGCGTTTCCGCAGCTCACGCAAAATGAGGGATGTACCGATGCCTTGAGTGCCCCCAGAAGGATTCGAACCTTCGCACCTGGCTCCGGAGGCCAGTGCTCTATCCCCTGAGCTATGGGGGCTCACCAACGGAGAAAGGCTACCAGTCCAGGACGGCGCTTGTGACACCCGCGCCGACCGCGCTGCCGGTCCCTCAGGGAGTCCTCAGCCAAGTTACCGCCGCTCTTTAGGCAACTGCCCCAGAAAGGCGGTACCCTCACCGAGTGTGACGCAAGGTTTGGGGCGGGTGCTCGTTGTTGACGACGACGAGGTGATCCGGCAGCTCATCGCGGTGAACCTCCAGCTCGAGGGCTTCGAGGTGGCGACGGCGGTGGACGGCCAGGACTGCCTCGACCACGTCCAGGAGATCGCTCCCGACGTGATCACGCTCGACGTGATGATGCCGCGGCTCGACGGCTGGGAGACCGCGGTTCAGCTGCGCAAGACGGCGGAGACCGCGCACATCAAGGTCGTGCTGATCACCGCTCGGGCCCAGGAAGACGACATCGTCCGCGGCACGAACGTCGGCGCCGACGCCTACCTGACCAAGCCCTTCGACCCGGGCGAGATGATCCGCGTGGTCCGCGAGCTAGCCGGTGCCCCGCCTGCCTAGATGTCCGTTGACCTAGATGTCCGTTGACCTGCTATAAAGCAACTTTTTCCAGCAGGATGCAACCTTTCCTTCCGTAATGCGTCTAAAAGACCGTGAGGGCTATTAGCGCAATAGGAATGGAGAGGTCATGAGGCACAAGCTGTCCCGCATTTCCATGGTTCTTAGCGCAGGCGGTGTGCTTACGGTCGGCCTGGCATCCAGTGCCTACGCCGCCACAGCGTCGCCGCAGGCGCCCGCCGCGCACGCACCCTCTTGGCACACGATTCTTTCCGCGGCGAACGGCAGGACGCCGAATCAGATTGACACGGTCATCGCGACCGGCAAGACCAGCGGCTGGGCGTTCCTGAGTAACAGCACGGCCGCCTACGAGCGCACTGGTGCCACCACGTGGAAGAAGGTCGGGTTCCCCGGCACTGGCGGCGCGGTCACCCTCGGCGGCGCGTCCTCGCCGTCCAACGTGTGGGCCGCGTACCGCAGCGGCGCGGTCACTCAGCTCGACCGCTGGAACGGCAGGAAGTGGGGGCTGGCGACGACCTTCACCCAGGGCCAGATCGACGCGATGTCCGTGCTCGGCCCCGCGGACGTGTGGGTGTTCAGCGCATCCGGCGGGGCCTATCACTACAACGGCCACCGGTGGACGGAGGTCTCGGCGACGCCGATCGGCGGGTCCGCGCTCAGCGATCGCAACGTCTGGGCCATCAGCGGCGCGAACGTGGAGCACTACAACGGCAGCAAGTGGACCACGACGAACCTCGCCAAGCTGCTCCCGCCGTCGACGGGGGGTCCTTCCTATCTGACCAACATCCTCGCGCTCGGCGCCGGCAACGTTTACGCGACGGCGGAAGGCGGCGCGAGCCAGACGAACCCGAGGGGTGGCCCCGGAGTGCTCCTGCACTTCAACGGCCACGCCTGGACCAGGGTGGCCGAGGACGGCAGCTTCGCCAACACTCCGGGCGAAACGCTCGCGTCCGACGGGAAGGGCGGCCTGTGGATCGCGGCCGAAGACTTCCCTGGCCGCGTGCCCGGGTTGCTGTTCCACTACTCGGCCGGCCAGCTCACTCAGGTGAACCTTGGGGCGGCTATCATCTCGGTCTCCCAGATCCCTGGCACCGCCGAGGCGCTGTCCGGCGGTTACCAAGCAGGGACCGGCGACGGGACTTCGATAGTCATGCAGTTCTCCTAAGCGGCCCGGCCGCTAGCCGAGCGCTTAGCGCCGTCGATCGCGGGCCGCGGGTGTCAGTCCGCGGCCCGCGGTCACGCGCTGGCCCGTAGCCTGGGCACGTGATCACTAGGGACCTGCGCAGCGCGATCGACCATGCGGTCGCCGCCGCCGGGTTTGACCGGCGCCTCCGATCCGGGCCTGCGCCCGACGGGCATCCCGGGCCAGTACGCCGCCAGCGTGGCCCTGACCCTCGGCGCGCATCCCCGCGTGACGGCTGCGGCCGTCGCGGCCACGCTCCGGTCCGCCGACTGGATCGCCACGGCCGAGGTCACCGGCCCCGGCTACCTCACCATCACCGTCACCCCCGAGGCCCTCGCCGCCGTCGCGGACACCGTCACGGCCGCCGGCCCCGCCTGCGTCACCAGCGACGCCCTGGCCGGCGAGACCGTCCCGGCCGCACCCCCGGGCGACCCGCTGACCGCTCCCACCTGGGAAAAGGCGAGAGCGGCACTCGCCGCGCAACTGACCGCCCGGCTCGCCGCCGCGGCGGGCGCGACGGTCGCCGAACTGGGCCGCTACCGAACGGAATCGGCCTACTCTCCCCGCCCACCCACCTTCTCCCGATTCGCGCCGAAGTGGCCGCGGCGGTCTCCTTCGCGGGCCGCGACGCGGTCACGTTTGCCCTGGCCAGAGCCATCCCGGGAAGCCGGTGCGTGATCGATCCGCAAATAATAGCGAGGCGGGTGGTTGGCAATCCCGCCTATGCTGTCAGGTACGCGCACGCCCGCGCCGCGTCCGGGGTGCGCTGGGCCGTCACCTCCCGGGGGAGACGACCTCCTTCCCGGACCCGCTCGAATCAGGGGATGGACAGCGGCCCGGCCGTGCCCGCCCGCCGACCGGGGAGCTGGCACTGCTTGACGCGCTGTCGTGGCTCCCGGAACGGGTCGCCACCGCCGCGCGCCGTGGCCGGCCCGACGAGTTCGCCCGCTACCTGGAGGATCTGGCCAACGTCACCCTTGACGTCCTGAGTTCCGCGAGCCACCCAGGAAGCGCCCCAATAGGCACGAGGGCACCTGGAAGTGACAGACTGAGCCTGGCCAGGGCGGCGCGGACCGGCCTGGCCGCCGGGCTCGGGCTGCTCGGGGTCGTAGCGCGCCAGACCGCCTGTTACGCCACGAGACATAGTAGGGAGCCAAGTCTGTGAGCCGTGTCGCCCACCCGGCTGGGCCACGTCATGGGGACGTGCTGCCCGCCGATCACCCGCCGACGCCGCCCGACGACCTTAACGCGCTTGACCCGGCGATCTGGCCGCGCGGCGCGCACCGCGGTCGGCGGGGTCCTGACGCTCGGCGGGATCGACGTCCGGGACCTGGCGGCGCGGTTCGGCACGCCGTCGCTGATCATGGACGAGGCGGACGTGCGGAGCCGGGCCCGCGAGTACGTGGACGCGTTCGGCGAGGACGCGCAGGTCTACTACGCGTCCAAGGCGTTCTGCTCCCGCGCCGTGCTCCGCTGGGTCACCGAAGAGGGCCTCGGCGTGGACGTCTGCACCGGCGGCGAGCTCGCGGTCGCGCTGTCGGCGGGAGTGGACCCGGAGCTGATCACCCTGCACGGCAACAACAAGCTGCCCGCCGAGATCGAGCAGGCGGTGACCGCCCGGGTCGGGCACATCGTGGTCGACTCCTTCGAGGAGATCGCCAGGCTCGCCTATCTACGCGGAGGCGGCGGGTGTCCGGCCGCGCGTCCTGGTCCGGGTGACGACCGGGGTCGAGGCGCACACGCACGAGTTCATGGCGACCGCGCACGACGACCAGAAGTTCGGCTTCTCGCTCGCCTCGGGCGCCGCCGACGAGGCGGTCCGCCGCGTGCTCGCGCTCCCGCAGCTTGAGTTCGCCGGGCTGCACTCGCACATCGGCTCGCAGATCTTCGACACCGGCGGCTTCGAGGTGGCCGCCCACCGGGTGCTCGAGCTGGCCGGGCGGATCCACGCCGAGCACGGCGTGCACGTGGCCGAGCTCGACCTGGGCGGCGGGTTCGGCATCGCCTACGTGCCCGAGGACGACGCGCCCGAGGTGAAGACGCTGGCGGCCGGGCTGCGCGCGATCGTGGCGTCCCAGTGCATCGTCCTCGGCATCCCCGTGCCCCGGCTGACGATCGAGCCCGGCCGCGGGATCGTCGGGCCGTCGACCGTGACCCTCTACGAGGTGGGCACGATCAAGGACGTGGACGGGATCAGGACCTACGTGAGCGTGGACGGGGGGATGAGCGACAACGTCCGCACCGCGCTGTACGACGCGTCCTACACCTGCGTGCTCGCGTCCCGCTCGTCGGCCGCGCCGCCGATGCTGTCCCGGGTGGTCGGCAGGCACTGCGAGAGCGGCGACATCGTGGTCAAGGACTGCTACCTGCCGTCGGACCTGGCGCCGGGCGACCTGCTCGCGGTCGCGGCGACCGGGGCGTACTGCCGGTCGCTGGCCTCGAACTACAACCACCTGCCGCGCCCCGGCGTGGTGGCGGTGGCCGACGGGGCGGCGCGGGAGATCGTCCGCCGCGAGACACTGGATGACCTGCTGCGATTGGACGTCGGATGAGCTTCAGCGATGATAAACCTGGCAAGGTGCTCCGGGTGGCGCTGCTCGGCTGCGGCGTCGTCGGCACCCAGGTCGCCCGGCTGCTCGCGGAGCAGGCCGACGATCTCGCCGTGCGGACCGGCGCGCGGCTCGAGGTCGCCGGCATCGCGGTGCGGAGGCTGTCGCACCCGCGGCCCGGCGTGGACCCCGCGCTGCTGACGACCGACGCGATGGGCCTGGCGACCCGTCCCGACGTCGACGTCGTCATCGAGGTGATCGGCGGCATCGAGCCGGCCCGCGCGCTGATCCTGGGCGCCCTGGAAAGCGGCAAGTCCGTGGTCACCGCCAACAAGGCGCTGCTCGCCGAGCACGGCGAGCAGATCCACGCGGCCTCCCGCGCGTTCGGCGCCGACCTTTATTACGAGGCGGCGGTGGCGGGCGCCATCCCGATCCTCCGCCCGCTGCGCGAGTCGCTGGCCGGCGACACGGTGCACCGGGTGCTCGGCATCGTCAACGGCACCACCAACTTCATCCTCGACCGGATGGACAGCTCGGGCGCGGACTTCGGCGACTCGCTGGAGGAGGCGCAGTCGCTCGGCTACGCGGAGGCCGACCCGACCGCCGACGTCGAGGCGTTCGACGCCGCCGCCAAGGCCGCGATCCTGGCCGGGCTCGCCTTCCACACCCGGGTCACCGCCGCCGACGTCTACCGCGAGGGCATCACCGAGGTGACCGCGGCGGACATCGCGTCGGCGAAGGCGCTCGGCCGGATCGTCAAGCTGCTCGCGATCTGCGAGCGGTCAGGTAGACGGCGTCGCGGTGCGCGTCCACCCGGCGATGATCCCGCGCACGCACCCGCTCGCGGCCGTCGGCGGCGCCTACAACGCGGTGTTCGTCGAGGCGCGCTCCGCGGGACGGCTGATGTTCTACGGCGCGGGGGCCGGCGGGACCCCCACGGCGTCCGCGGTGCTCGGTGACATCGTTGCCGTGGCGCGCAACCGGCTCGCCGGCACCAGGGGCCCCGAGCTGTCTACCTACGCGGAGCTGCCCGTCCTGCCCATGGGCGATACCCTGACCAGGTACCACGTATCGCTGGACGTGGCCGACAAGCCCGGCGTGCTCGCGCCGGTCGCCGAGGCGTTCGCCCGGCACGGCGTCTCGATCCAGGCGGTGCGGCAGACCAGCCGGGGCGAGGACGCCCTGCTCATCATCGTCACGCACGAGGCGCGGGACGCCGACCTCGCCGCGACGATTTCCGAGCTCCAGGCGCTGCCGGTCGTCCGGGCGGTGGCGAGCGTGATGCGGGTCGAAGGGGAGGGAGACCAGTATGAGCTCAGGTCGGACAGGCCGACCACTGGGCAGCCGACGCACCGGGGCGCGCGCGCCGTGGCGCGGCATCATCACCGAGTACCGGGACCGGCTCCCGGTCACGGCCGGGATGCCGCCGTGACCCTCCAGGAGGGCGGCACGCCGCTGCTGCCCGCGCCGGTGCTCTCCGCGCGCACCGGCTGCGACGTGTACCTGAAGGTCGAGGGCCTCAACCCGACCGGGTCGTTCAAGGACCGGGGCATGACGACCGCGATCACCGTGGCCGCCGCCCAGGGGGCCAAGGCAGTGATCTGCGCCTCGACCGGCAACACGTCCGCGTCCGCCGCCGCCTACGCGGCCCGGGCGGGCCTGACCTGCGCCGTCCTCGTGCCCAAGGGCAAGATCGCGATCGGCAAGCTCGCCCAGGCGCTCGTCCACGGCGCGAAGCTGCTGCAGGTCGACGGGTCCTTCGACGACTGCCTGGAGCTGGCGCGCAAGCTCTCGATCGAGTACCCGGTCGCGCTGGTCAACTCGGTCAACCCGGACCGCCTCCAGGGCCAGAAGACCGCGGCGTTCGAGATCGTGGACGCGCTCGGCGACGCCCCGGACATCCACTGCCTGCCGGTCGGCAACGCGGGCAACATCACCGCCTACTGGATGGGCTACCAGGAGTACTTCTCGATCGGGCTCGCGTCGAGGAAGCCGCGGATGTTCGGCTTCCAGGCGTCGGGCGCGGCCCCGATCGTGGACGGCGCCCCGGTCTCGCACCCGCAGACGATCGCGACGGCGATCAGGATCGGCAACCCGGCGTCCTGGCACCTCGCCGAGGAGGCGAGGGACGCCTCCGGCGGCGCTGATCGACAAGGTCACCGACCGGGAGATCCTCGCCGCGTACCGGATCATCGCGCGCGACGAGGCGGTATTCGGCGAGCTCGGCTCGTCGGCCAGCGTGGCCGGCCTGCTGGCCGCGTCGGCGGACGGGCGGATCCCGGCGGGCTCCCGCGTGGTCTGCACGATCACCGGCAACGGCCTGAAGGACCCGGACTGGGCCCTGTCCGGTGCTCCCGCCCCGACCACGGTCCCGGTCGACGCCGCCTCGGCGGCGGCCGCCCTTGGCCTGGCCTAGCCGGCGTCGGGCGGTCGGACATCATATGGGATACAACGAGCCCCCTGGGGGCCATTTGTATCCCACATCGCCGGCGTCCTGCCGGGCGGGGACGGAAACAGTGAAGTTCTCTGGAGCGAGGGCTGATGGGATTGGCTGAGGGCGGTGCGCGTGCGCGTGCCCGCGACGAGTGCGAACCTTGGGCCGGGGTTTGACACGCTGGGGCTCGCGCTCGGCCTGTATGACGAGGTCGAGGTCGCGCGTGACGCCGTCCGGGCTGGACATCGAGGTGACCGGCGAGGGAGCGGCGGACGTCGCGGACGCGGGGGAGAAGCACCTCATCGTCCGCGCGCTGCGGGTCGCGCTCGACGAGCTGGACATTCCCCAGCCCGGCGGGCTTCGCGCTGCGCTGCGTGAACCGGATACCGCACGGGCGCGGCCTCGGCTCGTCGGCCGCGGCGATCGTGGCAGGCCTGCTCGCGGCCCGCGCGCTGGCCGGCGCGAGCGTCGCGCCCGAGGACGTGCTGCCGCTCGCCAACGTGCTCGAGGGGCACCCGGACAACGTGGCGCCCTGCCTGTTCGGCGGGCTGACGATCGCCTGGGTCACGACCGGCGGCCGCCGGCCTGCCCGCGGCGCGCGCCATCCGGCTCGACCCGCGCCCCGAGGTGCAGCCGGTCGCGTTCATCGCCCCGGGGCCGGTGTCCACCAAGGTGGCGCGCGGGCTGCTGCCCGCGGACGTGCCGCACGCCGACGCGGCGCGCAACGCCGGGCGGGCGGCGCTGCTCATCGCCGCGCTGACGGCACGGCCCGACGCGCTGCTCGACGGCACCGAGGACAAGCTGCACCAGGACTACCGCGCGCCCGCGATGCCGCACTCGCACGATCTTGTTACCCGGCTGCGCGCGGCCGGCGTGCCCGCGGTCGTCTCCGGCGCGGGGCCGTCCGTGCTCGCGTTCCTGACGGAAAGTCCGGCCCAGGATGACCTAAAACGATTGGATTCGATCGCGGCAGAAACGGGTATCGACTGGCACATAAGCCCGCTAGCCGTCGAGCGACAGGGCGCCAGCGTGACACCGGGCGTTCCCAGTGCCCGGTGACGCTGATGCCGAGTAGTCCTCGCCTAGCCGGTTAAACCCCCTTTTCCGCGACATGGATGGCTGCAAAGGAATGCCGTGGGCGCTGTCGGTGTTAGGCTGGGTGCAGCATCGGTTGCCCCAATGCGGGGCAGGTGCTGTTCATCCACGCGTCGCCTGGGGGGTAACGTATACCTGCCCAGGGATCGGGCTCTTGGCGTCACCCCAGGAGAGCGGCACGTTCCCCTGAGCGCCACCCCGTTGCACATCGTTACGCTGGCAGTCCCGGTTAGTCCGCAGAACACGGACAAACGCGACGTACCGGCAGAGATGTCGAGCGTAGTTGCGAGCGAAATCATGCCTTAGTGAGAGCCTCGCAAGCGATACGGATCGGGCTGGCGCAGGCGGACCGGGGTCGAGAAGACACCCAGGCGGCCGAGGATCATAATGGAAGGACCATTAGTGAGCGACACCACCGAAGTCCTCAGCGGCGCGGCCCCCGCGCCTGAGGAATCCCCCATCGGTCACCCGGCCGCCGAGCCCGCCGGTGCCGCCCCACGGTCATCGAGCCGGAGTGGCGGCGGTGACCTGTCCAAGCTGCTCGTCTCTGATCTGCAGCGGATCGCCCAGGAACTTGGTATCTCAGGGACCGGGCGGATGCGGAAGGGGGACCTCGTCGCCGCGATCCAAGAGCGGACTGGTGGCGGTCGCTCTACCGCACGCAGTGCAAGTCAATCAGCCACGCGGGGCACGTCCGCGGGAGCCGACGCGCCTCGCCCCCTGAATCAGGACGCTATGGAAGCAGACACATCCGTCCGGTCTGGCATTGGCGAGGCCGCACCCGCGGCAGCGGGCGGCGGCATCGGCGATGCGCCGGCCAGCGCCGGTCATTCCGGCGTGGGTGAGGCCGAGCGCACGGCCACCGTGGCGGCGCAGCACGCGGCACCCTCCGTTGAGTCGCACTCCGGAGCGGCAGCCGCCGTGGAGGCGCCCGCCGAGGCGGGCACCGAGTCGCCAGGGCCAGGAGGCGCCGCCGGGACCGCAACCGCAACCGGCGCCGCGACGAGCAGGGTGGCAACGGGCGCGACCAGCGCCGCGAGCGTTCTGACAACCGGAGACCGCGATAACCGCGAGCCCGCCGCCGCGAGCAACGGCCGCAACGGCCAGAACGCCCAGGGCGGAAACGTCAGCGGCCGGCCGGACAGCCGGTCGGACAACCGGCCGGACAACCGGCCGACAACCGCTCGGACAGCCGGGTCGACAACCGGCCGGACAACCGCTCGGACAACCGGCCGGACAACCGGCCCGACGACGACGATGACCGCAGCGGGCGGCGCGGCCGCGACCGGTTCCGCAACCGCAACCGGCGCCGCGGCGACCGGCAGGGCAGCGAGCCCGAGACGGTGATCGCCGAGGACGACGTGCTTGTCCCGATCGCGGGCATCCTGGACGTGCTTGAGAACTACGCGTTCGTGCGGACGACCGGCTACCTGCCCGGGCCGAACGACGTGTACGTCTCGCTTTCCCAGGTCCGCAAGCACGGGCTGCGCAAGGGCGACGTCATCGAGGGCGCGGTGCGCCAGCCGCGGGACGGCGAGCGCCGGGAGAAGTTCAACGCGCTCGTCCGCCTGGACAAGGTGAACGGCCTCGACCCCGAGGAGTCGGTGCGCCGGCCGGAATTCTCCAAGCTGGTCCCGCTCTACCCGCAGGACCGGCTGCGGCTTGAGACCGACCCGACCAACATGGCGACCAGGATCATCGACCTGATCAGCCCGATCGGCAAGGGCCAGCGCGGCCTGATCGTGTCGCCGCCGAAGGCCGGCAAGACGATGATCCTGCAGGCCATCGCCAACGCGATCACCAAGAACAACCCGGAGTGCCACCTCATGGTCGTCCTCGTGGACGAGCGGCCTGAGGAGGTCACCGACATGCAGCGCACGGTCAAGGGCGAGGTGATCCACTCGACCTTTGACAACCCGGCCGACGCCCACACCACGGTCGCCGAGCTGGCCATCGAGCGGGCCAAGCGGCTGGTCGAGATGGGGCACGACGTGGTCGTGCTGCTCGACTCCATCACCCGGCTCGGCCGCGCCTACAACCAGGCGGCGCCGGCCAGCGGCCGGATCCTGTCCGGTGGTGTCGACTCGACCGCGCTCTACCCGCCGAAGCGGTTCTTCGGCGCGGCGCGCAACATCGAGAACGGCGGCTCGCTGACCATCCTGGCGACGGCCCTCATCGAGACCGGGTCCCGCATGGACGAGGTCATCTTCGAGGAGTTCAAGGGCACCGGCAACATGGAGCTGCGGCTGCGCCGCGAGCTCGCCGACAAGCGGCTCTTCCCCGCGGTCGACGTGGACGCGTCGTCCACCCGTAAGGAAGAGATCCTGCTCGCGCCGGATGAGCTCAAGATCGTCTGGCAGCTCCGCCGCGTGCTGCACGCCCTCGAGCCGCAGCAGGCCCTGGAACTGCTCATGGAGCAGATGCGCAAGACCCGCAGCAACGCGGAGTTCCTGATGCAGGTCCAGAAGACCACCCTCGGCAGCGAGCGGGACCGTTAGCACCGAGGATCGTCCAGCACCGAGGATCGTCACGAGCGCGCGGGTGGCGTTGCGGCCGGCGACAGCCGGACTCGCAACGCCGCCCGGCGATCTGCGAGCGGGAATGCGGACACTGTCACTTCTGGTTTAGGCGTGTGGCAAACTTAAAGCCGCTAGTTCGCGGCTCCGGTTCACGTCAAGAAGCGCTCGCCCGCAGCAGATGCAGGAGCGCGACGACCCGGCGGCCGCTTGAGGCAAGGAGCCCAGAGTAATGAAGTCCGAGATTCACCCGACCTACGAGGTCACGACCGTGACCTGCGGGTGCGGCAACACGTTCGTGACGCGGTCCACCGCGCAGAACGGCGTGATCCGCACCGACGTCTGCTCGGCTTGCCACCCGTTCTACACGGGCAAGCAGAAGATCCTCGACACCGGCGGCCGGGTGGCCCGGTTCGAGGCCCGCTTCGGCAAGGGCAAGGTCCAGGGCACTGCCGGCAAGTCCGGCAAGAAGTAGCGTCGCTGAAGCGCCCGCGTGCCTGACTGGCACGCGGGCGCTTTCGCTATGTTGTCGGAGGTACCACAAGTAACGTCGGATGTACCACAAGTAACGAAGGGCTTGTTAACCGTGTTCGACAGGCTAGGCGATCTGGCTAGCGAGCATGCCGAGCTTGAGCGTGCCCTGGCCGATCCCGGCGTGCACGCGGACGCGGACCAGGCCAGGACGCTCGCCAAGCGCTACGCGGAGCTGACCCCGATCGTCAACGCGTACCACGAGTGGCAGCAGACCAGCGACGACGAGCAGGCGGCCAGGGAACTGGCCCAGGAGGACCCGGCGTTCGCCGATGAGGCCGACGCGCTCGCCAAGCAGCGCGAGGAGCTTGAGGAGCGGCTCAGGAAGCTGCTCGTGCCCAAGGACCCGAACGACGACCGCGACACCATCGTCGAGGTCAAGGCCGGCGAGGGCGGCGACGAGTCCGCGCTGTTCGCCGGCGACCTGCTGCGGATGTACCAGCGCTACGCCGAGCGGCACGGCTGGAAGACGGAGATCATCGACTCCACGCTGACCGGCCTCGGCGGCGTCAAGGACGCGACGATGGCCGTCAAGGCGGGCAAGGGCGGCAGCGGCGCCTGGTCCAGGCTGAAGTACGAGGGTGGCGTGCACCGCGTGCAGCGGGTGCCGGTCACCGAGTCCCAGGGCCGGATCCACACGTCGGCCGCCGGGGTGCTCGTGACGCCGGAGGCCGACCCGGTCGACGTGCAGGTCAACGACAACGACCTGCGCATCGACGTCTACCGGTCGAGCGGCCCCGGCGGCCAGTCCGTCAACACGACCGACTCCGCGGTCCGCATCACCCACCTGCCGACCGGCATCGTGGTCTCCTGCCAGAACGAGAAGAGCCAGCTCCAGAACAAGGAGCAGGCGCTGCGCGTGCTGCGGTCGCGGCTGCTCGCCGCGGCCGAGGAGGAGGCGAACGCGAAGGCGAGCGCCGAGCGCAAGGCCCAGGTCCGCACCGTCGACCGGTCCGAGCGGGTGCGCACGTACAACTTCCCGGAGAACCGCATCTCCGATCACCGGGTGGGTTACAAGGCGTACAACCTCGACCAGGTCATCGACGGCGACCTGGACGGCGTGATCGACGCCCTGGCCGCGGCCGACCTGGAAGCGAAGCTGGCGGAGCAGTGACGACTGGCGGAGCAGTGACCCAAGGATGAGCCTCCTGCTCGATGAGATCGCGCTCGCCACGGCGCGACTGGCCGAGGCCGGCATCGACTCGCCGCGTGCCGACGCCGAGCTCATCGCGGCGCACGTGCACAATGTCAAGCGCGGCGAGCTGCACACCGTGCCGGACAAGGACTTCGACGCGCGGTTCTGGGTCGACATCGGCCGCCGGGAGAACCGCGAGCCGCTGCAGCACATCACCGGTCAGGCGTACTTCAGGTACCTGGAGCTCGAGGTCGGCCCCGGCGTGTTCGTGCCGCGGCCGGAGACCGAGGTGATGACCGGCTGGGCGATCGACCGGCTGCGCGCGATGAACGTCGCGGAGCCGGTCGTCGTGGACCTCGGGACCGGCTCGGGCGCGATCGCGCTGTCCATCGCCCAGGAGGTGCCCCGGGCCAGCGTGCACGCCGTGGAGGCCGACCCGCTCGCCCGGGCCTGGGCCGAGCGGAACATCACCAGGTACGTGGACGGCTACACGGCCGGCCGGGTCCTGCTGCACGCGGGCGACTTCACCGCGCCAGACCCGCGCTCGGGGCTCAGCGAACTGGCCGGCCTGGCCGGGACCGTCGACCTGGTCGTCTCCAACCCTCCGTACATCCCGCTCGGCTCGATCGTGACGCCGGAAGTGGCGGAGTACGACCCGCCGGCCGCGCTCTGGAGCGGTCAAGACGGACTCGACGCCATTCGCGCGGTGGAGCGGGTGGCCCGCTGGCTGCTCCGGCCCGGCGGCCTGGTGGCCGTCGAGCACGCCGACGTGCAGGGCGCGGCCGTCTTCTGGGTCTTCGCCGAGGAAGCCGGCTGGCGGGACACGACCAACCATAAGGATCTCGCCCGGCGGGACCGTTTCGTTACGGCGACCTGGCCGGGCCATTAGCGCCTAGGATGTAACCGATGAGCGCTCGATACGACTGCGCCGACACGCAGCAGCGGGATGAGGGCCTGATCGCGGCGGCATCCGCCGTGCAGGAGGGCCAGCTTGTGGTGCTTCCGACCGATACCGTCTACGGGCTCGGCGCGGATGCCTTCAATCCGAAGGCGGTGACCGACCTGCTCGCCGCCAAGGGGCGGGGCCGGAACATGCCGCCGCCCGTGCTCGTCGGCAGCGTGCGGGCGGCCGCGGCGCTGACGGAGTCGCTCGGCGCGTTCGGCCAGGACCTGATCGACGAGTTCTGGCCGGGGCCGCTGACCCTGGTATTCCGTTCCAGCCCGACGCTCATGTGGGACCTTGGCGACACGATGGGCACGGTCGCGGTCCGCATGCCGCTGCACCCGGTCGCCCTCGACCTGCTGCGCCGCACCGGCCCGATGGCCGTGTCGAGCGCCAACCGGCACAGCCTTCCCGCGGCCACGACCGCGGACGAGGCGCAGACGCAGCTCGGTGACGCGATCTCCGTCTACCTGGACGGCGGGCCGTGCGCGGACAACGTTCCCTCCACGATCCTCGACCTGACCGGGACGGTGCCGCGGATGCTGCGCGCTGGCGCGCTCTCCGTCGACGACCTCAGGAAGGTTGTCCCGGTGATCGACCTGCCGAGCGCGTCGGGCGAGCCGGAACTCAGCCCGGCCGACCGGCGGGCCGCGGAAGCGATCGCCGCCGCGAACGCGGCCGGCGCGGCTAATGCCGCCAATGCCGCTGACTAACGGTCGAGCCGGACGATCCGGCGGACGACCCCGAACCGGACGACTGATCGCCGACCGCCGTGAGAGAGTATCTCTTCATCCTGATCATCGCGGCGGTGGTGACCTATCTCCTCACCCCGCTGGTGAGACGGGGCGCGATCGCGGTCAACGCGCAGCACGCCCCGCGGGCGCGGGACGTGCACACGAAGCCGACCCCGCTGCTCGGCGGCGTCGCGATGTACGGCGGCCTGGTGGCCGGGCTGCTCGTCGCCGACCGGTTCAGCTACCTGGCGCAGGCCTTCCCGGCCACGCCGCACGGGCACCCGAGCACGATCGACGGGCTGCTGCTGGCGGGCGGCCTGCTGGTACTCATCGGCGCCGTCGACGACCGCTGCGGGCTGGGGGTCGTCAGCAGGCTGGCCGGCCAGATCGCGGCCGGCGGCATCATCGTCTGGTCCGGGGTGTACCTGCCGTGGCTCCCGTGGCCGGGCACGAGCATCTCCTTTGAGCCCGACCTGAGCTACGTGATCACGATCCTCATCATCGTCGCCACGGTCAACGCGGTGAACTTCATCGACGGCCTCGACGGCCTCGCCGCGGGCGTGGTCGGCATCTCCGCGGTCGGCTACCTGGTCTACTCCTACGAGCTGACGACCTCGGTGCACATCCAGTCGCAGTCCGTGCCCGCGGTCGCGTCCGCGGTCCTGGCCGGCATGTGCCTCGGCTTCCTGCCGCACAACTTCAGCCCGGCGCGGATCTTCATGGGCGACGCGGGGGCCTACCTGCTGGGCCTCATGCTGGCCTACGGGCCCATCGCGTCCTTCGCCTCGCTGGACCAGAACCTCCTGACGACGTACGGGACGCAGCACCCGGCCAACCGGTTCCCGACGATCCTGCCGCTGATCATCCCGATCGCGATCTGGGTCATCCCGTACACGGACATGCTGCTCGCGGTCGTTCGCCGGACGCTGAAGGGCCAGTCCCCGTTCGCCGCCGACCGGCAGCACCTGCACCACCGGCTGATGAACCTCGGCCACTCCGACCGCTCGGTGGCGCTGCTGATGTACCTGTGGACGGCCGTGTTCACCGGCCTCGTCGTCGGCCTGTCGGTCGTCCGGATCCCGCTGATCTGGTTCGCCCTCATCACGCTGGCCGCCTTCGGCGCGCTCGTGCTCGCGACGGTGCCCAAGCTCCGCACGTGGCCTGCCACCGGTGGCGGCACGCGGGAACGGCCGCGAGGAAGCCGCATCCGTTCGGACGACCCGCTCTCCGCCACCCCCGACCTCGCCGCACCGGTGGGCGGGCCGGTACCCGGCCTGCTGCCGCCCGTCGGGGCCCCGTCCGCCAACGGCCAAACGCACAACGACACTGGCCTCAACAGCACGGGGCTTCACGGCCCGGGCAACGGCACGGGGCCGGGCAACGGCGCGCACGCGAAGCCGCCGCTGCCGGGCCACCGCCTTACCCCGCCGCCTCCCCCGTCGGGGCAAGACCGGCGATCTGTGATTTAATCTGCGGTAACCTGCGGGATCGGCGCCTCGGCGGAGGATGCCCGCGCGTGCGAGACTTTGGGGCGAAGCACTGCGAAGGCCACCCTTCGTTAGGGAGGGGCCCCTCGCGCACCCCCCAATGGTCATGTAAAGTCGTCGGCAAGGTAAAGTTAAAGTCAAGAACTTTGTGATAGCCTTCACAAGCATTCAGCTAGTCCTCAGGGAGTCAGTCAATGACGACGCAGTACGCCCGCGTTGTACGGTGGTCGCTGGCGCTGACAAGCGTGGTTGCCGCCGTCGCGGTGGTGCTCTGCGCCGCGCTTGGCGGGTCCAAGGGCGCCTACGGCGCGCTGATCGGCGTCGGGGTCGTGACGGCCTTCTTCGCGATCAGCATCATCGTGGTCGGCCGGGCCGCCCGGATCAATCCGATGGCGATGATGGTCGCCGCCCTCGGCACGTTCCTCGGGAAGATCATCGCGTTCATGATCGTGCTCGCCCTGCTGCGGCACTCCACCGCGTTCAACGGCAAGATGCTGGGCTTTACCGCGCTCGCCTGCATCCTCGCCTGGTCGGCCGCCCAGGTCATCACCTCGATGAAGCTCAAGATGCTCTACGTCGAGCCCGACGGGAACGGCTGAGGTCGCGCCGTGATCACGGGCATGCGGAGTGCTCGCCGTCCGGAGCGGGTCAGCGCGCTGCGCGCTTACCCTGACGACGCCGCGAGTGACAGGCTCAGCAAGGGCACCGGCTACACCATCTTCAGCTACCTGATCGCCGGCATGCTCGCCTACGGCGGCATCGGCTGGCTGATCGGTCACTTTACGCATATTTCACTGCTTTTCCCGATCGGCATGCTGGTCGGGCTCGCTATCTCGGTCGGCTGGATCATCTACCGGTACGGCAGGCCGCACGAGCTGGGGAATCCCCCGAAGGGAGATGATCGGTGACCGGAGTTCTCGCGGCCACCACGCCCGCAAACTGCACCGTCAACAACTCGCACCTCGACAACGGGTGCGGGTACCCGGCGCCCGGGCTGAACAACTTCGAGTTCAAGCCGCTGTTCACGATCGGCTCCTGGGGCTTCACCAAGCCCGAGCTGCTCGCGATCATCGCCGGGCTCGCGGTGATCGGGTTCTTCTGGGCGGCGTTCCGCAAGCCCAAGATGATCCCCGGCCGGACGCAGTCCCTGGGCGAGCTTGCCATCCTCGCGGTGCGGGACCAGATCATCCGCCCGGCGCTCGGCAAGAAGGGCGACTCGTACCTGCCGTACATCGTGTCGCTGTTCTTCTTCATCCTGATCTGCAACTACATGGAACTGATCCCGGTCCTCCAGTTCCCGGTGATGTCGCGGATCGGCTTCGTCTGGCCGCTCGTCCTGATCATGTACGTGCTCTACTGGTACCTGGGCTTCAAGGCCAAGGGCTTCGTCGGCTACTTCAGGTCCTGGATCCCGGAGGCCCCGTGGCCGATCCTGATCATCCTGATCCCGGTCGAGATCCTCAAGTACGTCGTCGTCCAGCCGTTCACCCTGGGCATCCGGCTGTTCGCGAACATGTTCGCCGGGCACCTGCTGCTGACGATCTTCATGCTCGCGACCTGGTACATGCCGACCCTGTCGTCACCCTGTCTTCGCCGCCGGCTCGCTCTTCATGGTGTTCTTCGTCTTCCTGCTTGAGATGCTCGTGGGCCTCTTGCAGGCATTCATCTTCACCACGCTGATCTCCACCTACATCGCCGACTCGCTGGAGCACGGGCACTGAGTCCTAAGCACGGGGCCAGCTTCCAGCCACCACACCATCTGATCCAGGCACAACAGCCCGGCGGGGACCTAGCCGCCGGACCGAACGCAAAGGAAAATCAATGATTGACGCGTCTACCGTCCTCGCCGCCACCCAGACGATTGACATCCAGCGTCTCGGTGCTATCGGTTACGGTCTCGCGGCCATCGGCCCCGGCATCGGCATCGGCCTGGTCTTCGGTCACGCCATTGAGGCCATGGCCCGCCAGCCCGAGGCCGCAGGCCGCATCACGCTTTACATGTGGATCGGCTTCGCGCTGACCGAGGCGCTGGCCCTGATC
The DNA here is from genome assembly GCA_963850115.1 of uncultured Actinomycetota bacterium. Taxonomy (GTDB): domain Bacteria; phylum Actinomycetota; class Actinomycetes; order Streptosporangiales; family Streptosporangiaceae; genus Trebonia. The sequence goes on along the minus strand of CAWKKG010000007.1, from coordinate 149,601 downwards.
GGCCTCGTGGCGCCGTTCATCTTCGCATCCTGACGAGGACAAAGCAGGGAAAGGACAGGCCGATATGATGCTTCCCCTAGCGGACGCGGCGGCGCAGGACCCGCTGATTCCCACCTGGCCTGAGCTGATCATCGGGACCGTCGTCTTCGTCATCGTGTTCGGCGTGCTCGCCAGGATGCTGCTCCCGCGGATCGTCAAGACGCTGAACGAGCGCGAGGACGCGATCCAGGGCGGCATCAACCGGGCGGACGAGGCGCAGGCCGAGGCGCAGGCGGTGCTCGCGCAGTACCGGGCCCAGCTTGAGGACGCCAAGCACGAGTCCTCGCGGATGCGCGAGGAGGCCCGCGAGCAGGGCGCCCAGATCATCGCCGAGATGCGCGAGCGCGCCGAGGGCGAGGCCCGCCGGATCACCGAGGCCGCGCAGGCCCAGATCGAGGCGGAGCGCCAGCAGGCGCTGATCTCGCTCCGGGCCGAGGTCGGGTCGCTGGCGACCGAGCTGGCCAGCCGGATCGTCGGCGAGTCGCTCACCGACCAGGCGCGGCAGAGCCGCATGGTCGACCGGTTCCTCGACGACCTCGAGGCGCAGGGCAACCGGGTCGGCCAATCCGGGGCAGCACAGTAATGCGCGGCGCCAGCAGGGCATCGTACGCCGAGCTCCGCGACCAGCTTGGCGCGGTCGCGGTTGGTCCCGCGACCGCCGAGCAGATCGGCGACCAGCTGTTCGCCGTGGTCCGGCTGCTCGACTCCGAGCACGGGCTGCGCCGCGCGCTCGCCGACTCGGGTAAGCCGTCGGCCGAGAAGACGGCCGTGGCCAGGCGGCTGCTGCACGGCAAGGTGTCGGAGGCGACCGAGGGACTGGTCGCCGACGCCGCGGCGGGGCACTGGGCGACCTCGAACGACTTCGCCGACGCCCTTGAGCAGCTCGCGATCGAGGCGCTCACGATGGCCGCGCAGTACGGCGGCGACGCTCGACGACCTCGAGGACGACCTGTTCAGGTTCGGCCGCGTAGTCTCCGGGCAGACCGGGCTGCGGGCCGCGCTGATCGGGCCGACGCCCCCGGACGCGAAGACGTCACTGCTGGCGGACCTGCTCTCGGACAAGGTCAGCGGGCCATCGCTGAGCCTGATCACCCAGCTGCTCACCCACCCGCGCGGCCGTTCGCCGCAGGCGGCGCTCGACGTCGCGGCCGGCATCGCCGCGCGACGTCGACAGCAGCTCATCGCGGTGGTGCGGGCCGCCACGGAGCTGTCGGTGGCGCAGCGGCGGCGGCTACTCGACACCCTTACCGCGGCGTACGGGCAGGGAATTCACCTGAACGTCGTGCACGATCCGGCGGTCATAGGTGGCGTATCCGTCCAGATCGGGGATGAGCTGGTAGACGGGACCGCGGCCAGCCGCCTTGCCGCGGTCCGCCGCAAGCTCGCGGGCTGAGCGGCCCGACAGGCTAGATCCAAACCGCGACTTTTATTCACGAACGGAATGAGGAAGATGGCGGAGCTGACAATCCGGCCGGATGAGATCCGCGACGCGCTGGCGCGGTTCGTCGAAGAGTACGAGCCAGCGGGCGTCGCGCGCGAAGAGGTCGGCACGGTCACCGAGTGCGGCGACGGCATCGCGCGCGTCGAGGGCCTGCCCTCGGCCATGGCGAACGAGCTTCTCGAGTTCGAGAACGGCGTCCGCGGCATCGCGCTGAACCTCGATGTGCGCGAGATCGGTGTCGTTATCCTCGGTGAGTTCTCAGGCATCGAGGAGGGCCAGACGGTCAAGCGGACCGGCGAGGTTCTGTCCGTGCCCGTCGGGGACGCGTTCCTCGGCCGCATGGTCGGCGCGCTCGGCGAGCCGCTCGACGGCCTCGGCCCGATCGAGAACACCACGCTGCGCGCCCTGGAGGTCCAGGCGCCGTCGGTCGTGCAGCGGCAGCCGGTCAAGGAGCCGATGCAGACCGGCATCAAGGCCATCGACGCGATGACCGCGATCGGCCGCGGCCAGCGGCAGCTGATCATCGGCGACCGGCAGACCGGCAAGACCGCGATCGCGATCGACACGATCATCAACCAGAAGGCCAACTGGGCGTCGGGCGACCCGAAGAAGCAGGTCCGCTGCGTCTACGTCGCGGTCGGCCAGAAGGGCTCGACGATCGCCGGGGTCAAGCAGGCCCTGGAAGAGGCCGGGGCGATGGAGTACACCACCATCGTCGCCGCGCCCGCGTCCGACCCGGCGGGCTACAAGTACATCTCGCCCTACACCGGGTCCGCGATCGGCCAGCACTGGATGTACCAGGGCAAGCACGTGCTGATCGTCTTCGACGACCTGTCCAAGCAGGCCGAGGCGTACCGCGCGATCTCGCTGCTGCTGCGCCGCCCGCCGGGCCGCGAGGCCTACCCGGGCGACGTCTTCTACCTGCACTCGCGGCTCCTCGAGCGCTGCGCGAAGCTGTCGGATGAGCCTCGGCGCCGGGTCGATGACCGGCCTGCCGATCGTCGAGACCAAGGGCAACGACATCTCGGCCTACATCCCGACGAACGTCATCTCGATCACCGACGGGCAGATCTTCCTCGAGACGGACCTGTTCAACTCCGGTGTCCGCCCGGCCATCAACGTCGGCCTCTCGGTGTCCCGAGTCGGCGGCGCCGCCCAGGTCAAGGCGATGAAGAAGGTCGCCGGCCAGCTCAAGCTCTCGCTGTCGCAGTACCGCGACCTCGAGGCGTTCGCGGCGTTCGCGTCCGACCTGGACGCGGCCTCCCGCGCCCAGCTTGACCGCGGCGCCCGGCTCGTCGAGCTGCTCAAGCAGCCGCAGTACTCGCCTTTCCCGGTCGAGGAGCAGGTCGTGTCGCTCTGGGCGGGCACCACCGGCCAGCTCGACGACGTGCCGGTGGAGGACATCCGCCGGTTCGAGACCGAGTACCTCGACTACCTGCGCCGCTCCTACGCCGGGCTGCTGACGGCGATCAGGGAGACCAACGACCTGACCGACGACAACGTCACGACGCTCAAGGAGGCGACCGACCGGTTCCGCCGGACGTTCGAGGTGACCGGCGGCCAGCTGCTCGTAGCCAGCGACGAGAGCGTCCCCGCGCTCGGCGAGGGCGAGGAAAAGCAGGAGTCCATCGCCAGGTACGAGCCCCCGGCCCCGGCCCCGGCCGAAGGGGAGTAGGCGGCGCCATGGCAGCACAGCTTCGCGCGGTCCGGGCGCGGATCAGGGCGGTCAAGTCGATCGCCAAGATCACCCGCGCCCAGGAGCTGATCGCGTCGTCGCGGATCGTCCGGGCGCAGCAGCGCATGCGCGCGGCCGAGCCGTACGCGCGCGAGCTCACGACAGCCGTGGAGGCTGTCGTGAGCCGCTCGACGACGATCAGCCACCCGATGATCACCGAGCCCGAGTCCACGACCAGGGCCGCGGTGCTCGTCCTCACGAGCGACGGCGGGTTCGCCGGCGCCTACAACGCCAACGTGCTGCGCGAGGCCAGCCGGCTTCGGCAGCGCAACACCGACGAGGGCGTCAAGACGCTTAACTACGTCGCGGGCCGCAAGGGCATCGGCTGGCACCGGTTCCGCGACCTCGAGATGGTGGAGCAATGGTTCGGGTTCTCCGCCCAGCCGACCTACGCCGACGCCGAGCGACTGGCCACGGCCGTGCTCGACGCCTTCGAGCAGGACACGAAGGACGGCGGGGTCGACGAGATCTACCTGGTCTCCACCGAGTTCGTCTCGATGCTGACGCAGCGGCCGGTGGTCCGCCGGCTGCTGCCGATGGAGATCGAGGAGCGGGAGGGCGAGCGGCCCGGCGGCGCGCTGCCCTCGTATGAATTCGAGCCGTCCACGGACGTCGTGCTCGACGCGCTGCTGCCGCAGTACGTGGCGAGCCGGATCTACTACGCCATGCTTGAGGCGGCGGCCTCCGAGCTGGCCGCGCGGCGGCGCGCGATGAAGGCCGCGACGGACAACGCCAACGACCTCATCGACCGGCTGACGCGGGAAGCCAACAACGCCCGGCAGGCCGAGATCACCCAGGAAATCAGCGAAATCGTCGGCGGGTCGAACGCGCTCGCTGAAGCGAACGCAGGGAGTGAGTAAACAATCATGACCGCGACCGTAGAAAACGAGACCGCGACCAGCACGGGTCGTGTCGCCCGGGTCATCGGCCCGGTCGTCGACATCGAGTTCCCGGCTGAAGCGATGCCGGAGATCTACTACGCGCTGCACGTAGACATCACCTACGGCGGCGAGACGCGCACCCTGACCCTCGAGGTCGAGCAGCACATCGGCGACAACATGGTCCGCGCGATCTCGCTCGAGCCGACCGACGGCCTGGTCCGCGGCGCCGAGGTGACCAACACCGGTGCGCCGATCTCGGTGCCCGTCGGCGACGTGACCAAGGGCCACGTGTTCAACGTGCTCGGCGACCCGCTCGACGTGCCGAAGTCGTCCCTGAACATCACCGAGCGGTGGCCGATCCACCGCCTGGCCCCGCCGCTCGACCAGCTCGAGTCCAAGACCGAGATGTTCGTCACCGGCATCAAGGTCATCGACCTGCTCACCCCGTACGTGCGCGGCGGGAAGATCGGCCTGTTCGGCGGCGCCGGCGTGGGCAAGACCGTCCTCATCCAGGAGATGATCCGCCGGGTCGCCAAGAACTTCGGCGGCGTCTCCTGCTTCGCCGGCGTGGGCGAGCGGACCCGTGAGGGCAACGACCTCTTCCTTGAGATGACCGAGTCCGGCGTCATCCAGGACACCGCGCTGGTGTTCGGCCAGATGGACGAGCCGCCGGGCACCCGGCTCCGGGTCGCCCTGTCCGCCCTCACGATGGCGGAGTACTTCCGCGACGTGCAGAAGCAGGACGTGCTGCTGTTCATCGACAACATCTTCCGGTTCACCCAGGCGGGCTCCGAGGTGTCCACGCTGCTCGGCCGCATGCCGTCCGCCGTGGGTTACCAGCCGACCCTGGCCGACGAGATGGGCCAGCTCCAGGAGCGGATCACGTCGACCCGTGGTCACTCGATCACCTCGATGCAGGCGATCTACGTGCCCGCCGACGACATCACCGACCCGGCCCCGCACACGGTGTTCGCCCACCTCGACGCCACGACCACGCTGTCCAGGGCGATCACGGAGAAGGGCATCTACCCGGCGGTGGACCCGCTCGACTCCACCTCGCGGATCCTGGATGCCCGGTACATCGGCCAGGACCACTACAACGTGGCCCGGACCGTGCAGCAGATCCTCCAGCGGTACAAGGAGCTGCAGGACATCATCGCGATCCTCGGCATCGACGAGCTGTCCCAGGACGACCAGATCACCGTCCAGCGGGCCCGGCGCATCGAGCGGTTCCTGTCCCAGCCGATGTACGTGGCCGAGCAGTTCACCGGCCAGGCGGGCGTGTTCACGCCGCTTGAGGAGACCGTCGCCTCGTTCAAGGCGGTCACCGAGGGCAAGTACGACAACCTTCCTGAGCAGGCCTTCTACATGGTCGGCGGCATCGAGGACGTCGAGCGCAAGGCCAAGGAGCTGGAGCGCTCGTGACCCTTCACGTGGAGCTGCTGATGCCGGACCGCTCCCTCTGGTCCGGCGAGGCAGGCATGGTCATCGCGAAGACGATCGACGGTGACATCGGCATCCTGAGCGGGCGCGCGCCGGTGTTCGGCATCCTGTCGCCTGGCAGCCTGGTTCGCATCCAGCCGGAGGCGGGCGGCGAAGACGGGTCCGGCGACGAGATCAGGGCCGCGGTCAGGGACGGGTTCCTGTCCGTGACCAACGACCGGGTGTCGATCCTCACCTCGGTCGGGCTGCTCGCGGACGACGTGGAAGTGTCTGAGGCCCGGGCCGACCTGGACACCGCCTCCACCGAGGCGGGCTCGACGGCCGCGGCGGAGGAGTCGGTTGAGGTCAGATACGCGCGCGCCCGGCTCCGGGCCGCGGGCGAGCAGGCCTGAGTCCGGCCAGGTTAGGGTTCTGGCGGAGCGGCGGTGGGGGGAGCGCTAACGGACGCGGTTTGGATCTTCGCTGTCGTCCTCGCGCTGATCGTCCTCGCCGCCGTCGCCCTCGCGTCCCGTCGCTACCTCCTAGAGCGCAGCGGCGGGACCGTCGATTGCGCGCTGCGCTGGCCGGACGGCGCCGGCGCCTGGCGGCTCGGCGTCCTCGCCTACCAGCACGACTCACTGCGCTGGTACGGCGCGCTGGGCGTGCTGCTCCGCCCCGAGTACGTCTTCCACCGGCGCGCGCTCAGCGTGATCGCCCGGCGCCCGGCGGAGCCATCGGAAGTGGTCGCCCTCGGCTCGGACCGAATCGTCGTCTCGGTCGCCAGTCAAGCCGCAGCGGACGACGCCGCTTCCCCGCCAGGCGAGCAGGTCGAACTGGCCATGACCGACCAGGCTCTGACGGGGTTCCTGGCCTGGCTGGAGGCTTCCCCGCCCGGTTCTCACCTCGGCGACTTCTCCTTAGGTTGGTTTCTTCAAGATCAAAACCGCTTTTAGCTGCCGGTCGCGGCGGGCGGGGGAATCGCCGCGCGCTCGTCGGCCCACCGATCAGTACCCACCCGGGGACACCCCGGACCCCGGGCCGATCGGCGGCCCGAAGGCGCGCGGCTCATTCCCCGCCGCCCACCGCGACCTCCCCGAGCCCTGGCACACATTTAACGCTTTAATATTTTCTCTCCTGGTGCTGCCGCAAAAGGGCTATTTCTCCGGGCAGTGTGGCGGCGACGGCTTATTCCGTTCCGCGGCGGCTGCCGCGAAAGGGGCATTTCCCTCAGTGGGATAACGTGGACAGGGGAATTGCCTCCGGGTGAGATGCACGCGTGAAACTTTTCCGAGCGCGGAAACCTTTACCGCTATAGCGAGCTTATATTCCGTGTTAGGAAAAGTATCCGTCCTATTGACCCCATTAGCCCCAGGCGACCCGCACGTTCGCGCCACGTGCACCCCCGCTGACCTCTATGGGTCCGGAGACCGGCACCACGGCGGGAAGCGACGCCAACCCGCACCGGAACGCAAGCCTCAACCACCCACGCTAAGCCACCCGCCTGCCGCAACCCGCCTTTCGGTTTTCTCCCAGCAATGGGCGCGCTGTACGGGGGACGGCGCCCGTTTAGGGCGCCACCAGACTGTGCCATCACCCCACCCAAAGCCATCTAAACCACGGCAGCCAAGCCCGGGACCCGAACCGCCACGCCCAGCCAGAGAACCGAACACTCGCAATGCACCCTATGTCCGGCTTGTACGGCAACCATTGCGCGCCAAATTTCTCACCCACCATGATTGTGTGAGTTTTGAACGTGCATTGCGCTCAAAACTCACACAATCATGCATCGGGCACGAACATTCCCGGCAAAACAGGCGCGGCGCAGGAGGGGGAGCCCCTCAAGGAATGAATTTACCTGCCAATTGGCAATGCCCATAGCATGAAATGCCGGACATGTCCCGCAGCGCTGGCCGCGCCACCTACGCCGCGCCACCTGGGCGGCGCGCCAACCTGGGCCGCGCGCCACCTGCGCCGCGCCGTCCAGGCCGCGCCGGGCCCGAAGCCGCCGGCTCAGCGGTCACCGCCAGGCCGCCACAGAACGTCCCCGGATTCGCCGTTGGCCGCCCGGGCGAGGATGAACAACAGGTCGGACAGCCGGTTCAGGTACTTAGCCGGCCAGGCGCTGATGGTGTCACCGTGCGCGGCCACCGCGGCCCACGCCGTGCGCTCCGCCCGTCGCGTGACCGCCCGCGCCGTGTGCAGCAGGGCCGACCCGGGGGTGCCCCCCGGCAGCACGAACGACCGCAAGGTCGGCAAAGAAGCGTTGTACGAGTCGCAGGCGGCCTCAAGCGCCTCGACATAACGAGCGTCGATCCGTAGCTGCGGGTACTCCGGCGGCGTCGTCGGCAGGGGAGTGGCCAGGTCGGCGCCGCAGTCGAAGAGTTCGTTCTGGATCCGCCGCAGCAGGGCCACCATGTCATCCGGCAGGCCACCGAGGGTGATCGCCACGCCAAGCGCGCAGTTGGCCTCGTCGGTGTCGGCGTAGGCGGCCAGCCGGGGGTCGGCCTTCGTTACCCGGGTGCCGTCGGCTAGGCCGGTGCTGCCGTCGTCGCCGGTGCGCGTGTAGATCCTGGAGAGCACGACCGGGGTGTCGCGGCTGTCGTCCGTCATGCGGAACACCGTAGTGCAGTCACTCTAAGTAGTTGTCTGATCCAGGTGATCAAGCCGCCTACCTGGGTAGAGAACCCAACGTACAAATAAGAGGCTGTGAAAGTGACACTCGGTAGTCACATGCGCCAACTCCAAGGTCCGGCGGTTCTCGGGGGCCCGCCGGACCTTGGTTTGCCCAGGTTGCGCCCTGGTTTTGCCGATAAGGTAACCATGTGTTCGACTACGTGATCGTGGGCGGCGGGGCCGCGGGCTGCGTGCTGGCCGCCAGGCTCGCCGAAGACCCGGGCACCCGGGTGCTGCTCCTTGAGGCGGGGCCAGACGTGGGCGCCGTCGAGGAGGTTCGCATCCCGGCGGCGTACAGTCGGCTTTTCCGCACCCAGTACGACTGGAATTACGTCACGATCCCGCAGGAGCGGGCCGGCGCCCGCCCGGTCTACTGGCCGAGCGGCAAGGCGCTCGGCGGCTCGTCCACGATCAACGCGATGACTTACGTGCGCGGCCACCGCGATGACTACGACGCCTGGCGGAGCACCTACGGCTGCACCGGGTGGGGCTACAACGACTTGTTCCCGTACTTCCGCCGCGCCGAGGACAACTCCCGGGGCGCGAGCCAGTACCACGGCGCGGGCGGCCCGATGCCCGTTCAGGACCTGCGGCACAAGTCCGAGCACGCCCAGCTGTTCATCGAGGCGGCGATCAGGCGCGGCGCCCTGGCGAACGACGACTTCAACGGCGCGCAGCAAGACGGCGTGGGGTTCTACCAGGTCACCCAGCGCGACGGCGTGCGCTGCAGCGTCGCCGACGCCTACCTGGCGAGCAAGCCCCAGAACCTGACGGTCACCACCAACGCGGTCGCCACCGGTCTCCTCATCGAGGGCGGCCGCGCCGCCGGCGTGACCTATCGCTGCCAGGGCCGGGAAGAGACGGCCCGCGCGGGGGCCGAGGTCATCCTCGCCGCGGGCGCGGTGGGGACGCCGCAGCTGCTGATGCTGTCCGGCATCGGGCCCGCCGACCACCTGCGGGAGGTCGGCATCTACGTATTCGCCGACATGCCCGCCGTGGGCGCGAACCTGATGGACCACCCGGCCGTGCCCGTGCTCTGGTCGACCCCGCGAGTGAAGGGCCTGTGGGAGTCCACCAGGAACCGCGACCTGGCCCGGTGGCGGATGACCCACAAGGGCCCGCTCACCTCGAATATCGCCGAGGCCGGCGGCTTCGCGCGCAGCGACCCGCGGCTGTCCGCGCCCGACCTGCAGTGGCACGTCCTCCCGGTGGCCTTCCGCGAGCAGGGCCTGACCGACCCGGCCCGGCGCGCGATGACCGTGCTCGTCACGCTGGTCGACGGGCAGAGCCGGGGCCGCCTCAAGCTCGCCTCCCGCGACCCCAGGCACCGCCCGCTGATCGACCCCGATTACCTGTCCGACGTCCGCGACCTCAACGCGCTCGCGGTCGGCGTGCGGATGGCGCGCGACTACGGGACCGCGGCGCCGCTGTCGAAGATCTGCGCCGAGGAGCTCTCGCCGGGCGACGGCATCCACACCGACCACGAGATGCGGGACTTCATCCGGAGGAGCGTGGTCACCGCCTACGACCCGGCCGGCACCTGCGCGATGGGCGGCGACGTGGCCCGCTCGGCGAGCGGCTACGACAGCGTGGTCGACCCGATGCTCCGCGTCCGCGGCCTGGCGGGCCTGCGCATCGTGGACGCCTCGGTGATGCCGACGCTGCCGCGCGGCGGCCTGCTCGCCCCGACGATCGCGATCGCGGAACGCGCCGCCGACCTCATCGCCGGCCGGGCCCCGCTGGCCGCCCAGGACCCGGCAACCGCGGCCGCACCCGCCGTCCGCTAGCCCGTGGGGCGCTTCTTCGGCTGGTAGAGGCGGCCGTGCAGGACCGTGACCAGCTTGACGATCCGCTCCATGTCGGTCGACGTCCGCTGGAAGGTGGTGGTCCGCACCACCGGCTTCATCCACTGCCGGGTGATCGCCTTGGCCCGGGAGAACTCCCGCAGCCCGTCCGCCCCGTGAATCCGGCCGAACCCGGACTCGCCGACCCCGCCGAACGGCAGCGCGGGTACCGCCGCGAACGAGATCACCGAGTTCACCGAGGTCATTCCCGACCGCAGCGCCCGTGCCACCCGCAGGCCCGCCTTCCGCCGCCTGGTGAACACCGCCGAGCCGAGCGCGTACGAGCGAGGCGTTGGCGAGCCGCACGGCGTCGGCGAGCGAGGCCACCGGCGTGACGGTCACGACCGGCCCGAACGTCTCCTCGCGCACCGCCGTGCTCTCCTCGGGCACGTCGACGAGGACGACCGGGGACACGTACGGCGGGTGGACCGAGTCGAGGCCGCCGTAGACCGCCCGCCCGCCGCGCGCCACCGCGTCGGCCAGGTGCCGCTCCACGACGTCGACCTGCCCGTCGAGCGTCATGGGGCCGTAGGCGGCGGCCGCGTCGTCCCCGGGCCGCAGGTGGGAGACTCGTTCCCCGAGCTTCTCAAGGAACGAGTGGTACACGCCCTCCACGACGTACACGCGCTCGACGCCCACGCAGGTCTGCCCGGCGTTGGACATCGCCCCCCAGGCCGCGGCGTCGGCCGCCGCGTCCAGGTCCGCGTCGGCGTCGACGAGCAGCGCGTCCTTGCCGCCGCACTCGGCGAGCACCGGCGTCAGGGTCTCCGCGGCGGCCGCGAGCACCTTCCGCGCGGTGGCGGCGGACCCGGTGAACGCGAGCTTGTCCACCCCGGACTTGGCCAGCTCGGCCCCGGTCGCGCCGCGCCCGGTGACGAGCTGCAGCACCGGCTCCGAGTCGCCGAACACCTCGGAGAGCACCTCGGCGAACGACTGCACCAGCCACTGCCCGACGCCCGTAGTGAGCTCGGAAGGCTTGAACACGACCGCGTTTCCCGCGGCGAGCGCGTAGCCGATCGACCCCATCGGGGTGAACACGGGATAGTTCCACGGCCCGATGACGCCGATCACCCCGAGCGGCTGGTACTCCACCGAGGCGGCCTGGTTGAGCATGGCGATGCCGGACGACACCCGCCGCGGCCGCAGCACCGACGCGGCGTGCCGTGCCGCCCAGTCCAGGTGCAGGATCGTGTTGACGATCTCCAGCGTCGCGTCGTCGAGCGGCTTGCCCGTCTCGTCGTGCACGAGCTGCGCGAGCCGTCCCATGTACCGGGTGAGGTGCGACTTCCAGGCGAGCAGCCGCAGCCGCCGCTCCGCGAATGAGAGCCCGCCCCACCAGGCCGCCGCCGTCCGCGCCCGCCGCACGGCGAGGCCGACCTCCCGCTGCCCGTCGATCCCGTACGTCGCGAGTACCTCGCCGGTCGCCGGGTTGACCGACTCGAACGTCTCCCGCGACATGCCCCACGCCGGAACGGCGGGTGAAACCGCATGACCTGCCATGTAAGCAAGTAAACCATCGGAGAGCGGCCAGCAGCAGCCCCGATGCGGGCCCGTAACGCGGGTAACGTAGGCACCGTGCCCGTCCGCCCGTACACGATCGTGAGCTGTGCGATCTCCGTAGACGGCTACCTGGACGACGCGTCGCCCGACCGGCTGATCCTGTCCGGGCCCGAGGACCTGGACGAGGTCGACGAGCTGCGCGCCCGGGCCGACGCGATCCTGGTCGGCGCGGGCACGGTCCGCGCCGACAACCCGAGGCTGCTGATCCGCGACGACCGGCGGGTGGCCGCCCGCATAGCGGCCGGCCGGCCGCCGCACCCGCGCCGCGTCACGCTGACGGCCAGCGGCCGGCTCGACCCGGCGGCCCGCGTCTTCGCCGGCCCGGGCACCCCGCTCGTCTACGCGACCGCCGCCGCCGGGCCGTCGGCGCGGAAGAACCTGCGCGAGAGCGCCGTCGTCATCGACGCGGGCGCGGAGCTTTCCCTGGCCGCCGTCCTCGAAGATCTCTATTCCGAACGGCTGGTGGCGACTCTCCTCGTCGAAGGTGGCTCCCGGATCCTGCGCGACCTCCTGGCGGCCGGTCTCGTGGACGAGCTCCGCCTGGCGATCGCCCCGTTCTTCGTGGGCGACGAGCGCGCACCGCGATTCGCCCTCCCGGCCCGCTACCCGCACGACGAGAGCGACCCGATGACCCTGGTCTCCGTCCGCCGGGTGGGCGGGGTGGCGGTCCACCACTACCGGCTGGGCGAACGGTTCAAATTACGGCAAGTCCCGTCATAGTGCCGGGCGGTGCCGCTAGGTTGCGGCCCATGGGACTCTTTGACATGTTCGGCGCACAGGACGCCTACGGCCAGGTCTACGACGACCAGCGCCCCCCGCACGAGGTCACGCACGAGCTGCTCGCGGGCGCGGCGGGCTTCGAGGCCATGCGGATGTACGAGCACCACCGCGAGGCCGAAGGGATCACCGAGCACCACGAGCTCGGCAAGGAGCTGCTGGCCGGCTTCGCCACCGCCGAGCTCGACAAGCACCTGGAGAAGGGCTACTACGACCACCTGGACCGGGAGCAGCTCCAGTACCAGGCCCAGCAGCAGGCGAACTACCTGTACGACCAGCAGTACGGCCAGTACGACCCCAACTACAACCCTCAGTACGCCGCGCAGCAGTACGGCCAGCCGGTCCCCGACCCGTATTACAGCCAGCAGTACGGCCAGTACTAGCCGCCCGAGCGCGCCCGGCCCGCGTGGGCGGGCCGGGATTGCTGGCTACCGGGGCTCAATAACCGTCAAGGCTCTTCGCGGCGGACGGAACCAGACGCGCCGGCCTTACCCTGTCTGCTACGTCCGGTATTTCGGGACATCGGCATCCAGGATTTACTGATGAACCCTGTCCTGCCTGTAAATAAATTTGTCATGTAAGAAAAGCGTTTCTCACGCACGCTTTTCCTTCCGGTTCGTAAAAGTTTACCCGTTGAGCGGAATTTACCGATTGGCCGCCGCCGGGCAAAGCGGGCAAACGGGGCAATGCGGCGCCTGGGCCGCCCGATGCCTTGCCCCGGGCGCGGTGCATGGGGCGGGCGCATGCGGGACGCGGAACCAGGCCCGCCCCCAAAAAGATATTGCTCTTTTAGGCGCCCGATAAGATGGCGGTTTTTGCCATCGGGCGCCTAAAACAGCGGCGCCTAAAACAGCGTGCCCTCGCGCTCGATGCCGCGCATCGCGTCATAGTCGAGGACCACGCAGCGGATGCCGCGATCCTCCGCCAGCGTGCGCGCCTGGAGCTTGATTGTCTGGGCGGCGAGCACACCGTGCACCGGCGATAGGAGCGGGTCCCGGTTCAGCAGCTCCAGATACCTGGTCAGCTGTTCCACCGCGTCGATTCCGGCCTGCCGCTTCATCTCGACGGCGACGTGCTCGCCCGAGTCGTCGCGGCACATGATGTCGACCGGGCCGATCGGCGTGGGGTACTCGCGGCGGATGAGCCGCCAGCCGTCGCCGAGCAAGTGCAGCTGCTCGGCCAGCAGCTCCTGCAGGTGCGCCTCGACGCCGTCCTTGACGAGGCCGGGGTCGACGCCGAGCTCGACGGACGTGTCGGAGAGCGTCTCCTCGAGGGTGATCGTCAGCGTCTCGCCGGCCTTGTTGGTGACCGTCCACTTGCCCGGCTGCGCTGTGTCACCCGGCTGCGCGGGCTCCGCCGGGTGCTCCGTGAGCCGGCACGGCGGTGACATCCAGTTCAGCGGCTTGTAGGAGCCGCCGTCGGAATGGACCAGGACCGAGCCGTCGGCCTTCACGATCAGCAGCCGGAGGGCGGAAGGGAGATGGGCGGTGAGCCGGCCGTCGTAATCGACGCTGCACCGCGCGATGACGAGTCGCACCTACGCACTGTATTGCGGACTAGCCGGTGCCGCCTACGCGTTGCAACTAGCGACCAGTCCAAATCAGCCGCACCGATAGAGTTGACCGCCGTGAGCCCGCGCAAGACCAGGAAAGTCCGCCCCGCCGCGCCGTCCGCGCCGCTCGGTCCAGAACGGATCGAGGACTGGCCGGACGGCGATTGGGTCGTGCGCCCGGTGCCCGGCGCGGCCGCCACCAAGCCGTACCGTTGCCCCGGCTGCGACCAGGAGCTCTACCCGGGCCTCGCGCACGTGGTGGTGTGGCCGACGCACTCGGGCGTGGCGGCGCGGCGGCACTGGCACACGGTGTGCTGGCAGCGGCGAATGCAGCGCAGGCCAGGATGATAGCGAGACCAAGGACATCAACGTGACTGATATCAGGGCTATGACGGTCCTGCCCGCCCGCCGGACCCCGATCACGCTGACGACGGAAGACGGGCTGCGGCTGATCGGCGAGCTCGCGCTGCCCGCGGACCGCGATCCGGCGGCCACGCTTGTCTGCCTCCACCCGCTGCCGACGCACGGCGGGATGATGGACAGCCACGTCTACCGCAAGGCGGCGAACCGGCTGCCCGCGCTCGCCGACGTGGCCGTGCTCCGCTTCAACACCCGGGGCACCGTGTCCGAGCAGGGCAAGAGCGAGGGCGAGTTCGGCGCGGGCGAGACGGAGCGCTACGACGTGGCCGCCGCGGTCGAGCTACGCCGTCGACGGCCGGCCTGCCGGAGATCTGGCTGCTCGGCTGGTCGTTCGGCACGGAGCTGGCGCTCCGCTGGGGCCTGCTGCCCGGAGTCCAGGGCGGCATCCTGCTGTCACCGCCGCTGCGCCGGGCCTCCGACGCCGACCTGGACGCCTGGGCGGCCGTCGGGCAGGCCGCTGACCGTCCTGGTACCCGAGTTCGACGACTACCTGCGCCCCGACGAGGCCCGGTCGCGCTTCGCCCGGGTACCCAAGGCGGACGTGATCGGCGTGCCGGGCGCCAAGCACCTGTGGGTGGGGGAGAACTACGTCCGCATCGTGCTCAACGAGATCGTCCGGACGGTCAACCCGACCGCGCTCACCGACGGCGCCCTGCCGACCTCCTGGGACGAATGAACCGCCCTGCCGGCCTCTTAGTCTTGTGGCCCCCAAGGGCGGAATGAGCTGTGCCTGGGTGCCTCAAGGCCACTAGACACGTCCGTATGTGCCACAAGGCCGGAATATTCGGATCACATGTGCCACAAGGCCGGAAATGGCAGCCGACTCCGGGGCACCCAAGGCCGGAATAGCGGGCACCGTGGCCATCCAAAAGCAAACCGGAGGCCTGGACTCAAGCGAGTCCAGGCCTCCGGTTTAACGATTCCCGCCCGGGACCCCGGGTCTTACTCGGTCCACCAGTCCTCTTCGCTGGCCTGGCCCTCGCCGGTCGGCCCGGCGGGCCGCGGCGCGGAGCCGTTCCCCGCGGGGCGGGAGACCGGGGCCGCCGCGACGGGCGCGCTCTCCACGGCCGGCTTGGCCGGCGCCGCCGCCATCGGCCGGCTCCGGCGGCAGCTGGATGCCGAGCTGGCCGCCGAGCAGCTGGCGCACCTGGGCAAGGTGCGTGGTGATGTTGTCCTTCTGGCGGGTGAGCTCGTCGACCTCGCGCTGCGAGGCGACCCGGCGACGCTCGGCGTCGGCCTTGGTCTCGGACAGCAGCTGGTCCGCCTGCGCCTTGGCCTGCGCGACGATCTGGTCGGCGTTCTTCTTCGCGTTCGACACGAGCTGCCGGGCGTGCTGGTCGGCGTCCCGGCGGGTCTGGTCGGCCTGCGCCGACGCCTTCGCCGCCCGCTGCTCGGCCGTGGAAGCGCGCTGCTCGGCCTCGGAGACCAGCTTCTGGGTGGCGGCCTGGGCGGCGGCGAGCCGCTCGGCCTCCTGGCGCTCGGACTCCTCGCGGCGGGAGGCGAGCTGGATCTCGAACTCGGCCTCGGCCTGCGCCCGCTGCGCCTCGCTCTCCTCCAGGATGCGCTGCGCCTGCGACCGCATCTCGTCGGCCTGGCGCTTGGAGGTGGTGAGGATCTCGTCGCGCTCGCGCTTGGCCGCCGCCTTGAGCTGCGCCACCTCGCGCTCGGTGGTGGTGCGCAGCTTGGCGATGTCCCGCTCGGTGGAGGCGCGCTTCTCCGCGACCTCGTGGTCGGCGGTCGCGCGCAGCTTGGCGACCTCGCGCTCGGTGGTCGAGGTCAGCTCGTCCGCCTCGCGGCGGGCGGTGGTGCGGATCGAGTCGGCCTCGCGCTCCGCCGCGCCGCGCACGTCGTCAGACTCGCGCTTGGCGTTGGCGCGCAGCTCGGCGGCCTCGTTCTCGGCCGCGGCCCGCAGCTCAGCGCCGTCAACCTTGGCGGCCGCCTTGATCTCGTTGGCCTCGGACCGCGCGGCCTGCACGAGCTCGGTCGCCTGCTCCTCGGCGAGCCGCAGCAGCTGCTCAATGCGCGCGCCAAGCCCGGAGTAGGTCGGACGTTCCTGCTCTTGGATCTGCCGCTGCGCGTCCTGGAGGTCGCGCCGGGCGCCGGCCGCGTCCTCCTGGTGCCTGCGCACCTCGCTGGCGAGCTGGCGGATGTGCTCGTCGACCTGATGCGGATCGTAGCCACGCATCACCTTGGCGAAGTCGCGCGGCGGGGTCTCTTCGAAGAAGCTCGTCAGCTGAGCGTCAATGTCCGATTGCATATGGGCCTAATCCAAGCTAGACGGGGGACGGCAGGCGGGGCCGAGGGGCGGGAAGATGGTCTCGCCAGTGAGAGGCAATCTACTCCGCCTCCGCCGGGTCTGCGGGTGCTTCGACGTTCCTGCACAGGCAGAATCGGGTAGGTGTCGCTTACCCGTGAAGTCTAAAGGTCACAGACGTCTCATGCGTCCCTCAGGCCCGTTCATTTGGTCACGTTTCATGCACCTCAGAAGCGCGCAAAACGGTGCAATCGATCGCAACCCGCGAGACCTTGGAGCCTACCGGCCGCGGTCAGCGCAACGGCTGCACAAGTTCCGTCAAAACGCCCCCAAGGTCCCCAGGGTGGAGGAACGCGATCGACGCGCCAAGCGACCCGTGCCGAGGCCGCGAGTCGATCAGCCGGACGCCGGTCGCGCCGATCTCCGCGAGCGCCGCGGTCACGTCCGCCACCGCGTACCCGACGTGGTGCATGCCCTCGCCGCGCCGCTCGAGGAACTTCCCGACCGGGGTGTCCGGCGCCAGCGGCTCGAGCAGCTGCACGTAGGACGACCCCGATGACGTGGCGAGCATCGCCTCCCTGACGCCCTGCTCGGCGTTGACCTCCTGACTCGCCACCGTGAGCCCGAACACGCTCACGTACCGCTCGATGGCGGCGTCCAGGTTCCGGCAGGCGATACCCACGTGATCGATAGTCAGCAGCATGATGGGTATCGTGACATACAAGGCGGTGTAAACAGCTAGGAGGGCCCCATGGGCGACCGTGACCCAGTGATCATCGGCGGCGCGCGGACGGGGATCGGGCGGCTTCTCGGCAGCCTCGCCGGCTTCAGCGCGGCCGACCTCGGCGGGTTCGCGATCAAGGGCGCGCTCGACCGCGCCAACGTGCGGCCCGACCAGGTCGACTACGTGATCATGGGGCACGTGCTGCAGGCAGGGGCCGGGCAGATCACCGCGCGGCAGGCCGCGGTCAAGGCCGGCATCCCGATGACGACCCCGGCCACCGTGGTCAACAAGGTCTGCCTGTCTGGCCTCGACGCGATCGCCCAGGCGGCGGACCTGATCAGGCTCGGCGAGTTCGACGTGATCGTGGCCGGCGGCATGGAGTCGATGACCAACGCCCCGCACCTGCTGAAGAACTCCCGCAAGGGCTACAAGTACGGCGCGGTCGAGATGCTGGACTCGATGGCCCTCGACGGGCTGACCGACGCGTTCGACGGGCTCTCGATGGGCGAGTCCACCGAGCGGCACAACGCGAAGCTGAACATCTCCCGGGCGGATCAGGACGAGTTCGCCGCCCGCTCGCAGCAGCGGGCCGCCCGGGCCACGAAGGATGGCCTGCTCGCCGAGGAGATCGTCCCCGTCGAGGTCAAGTCGCGCAAGGACACGATCGTCTTCAACGCCGACGAGGGCGTCCGCGCCGACACGACCGCGGAGTCGCTCGCGAAGCTCCCCGCGGCCTTCGGCAAGGAAGGCACGATCACGGCCGGCTCCTCGTCGCAGATCTCCGACGGCGCCGCGGCGCTGATCGTGACCAGCCGCAAGAAGGCCGAAGAGCTTGGCGCCACGGTCCTCGCCGAGGTGGGCGCGTTCGGCACGGTCGCCGGGCCGGACAACGGGCTGCACTTCCAGCCGTCGAACGCGATCAGGAAGGCGCTCGGCAAGGCCGGCCTCGACGTGCGCGACCTCGACCTGATCGAGATCAACGAGGCGTTCGCCGCGGTCGGCATCGCGTCCATGCGGGAGCTCGGCGTCGACCCTGACATCGTGAACGTCAACGGCGGCGCGATCGCCGTCGGCCACCCGCTCGGCGCGTCCGGCGCGCGGATCGCGCTGACGCTCATCTACGAGCTGCGCCGCCGCGGCGGCGGCCTCGGCGCGGCGGCGCTGTGCGGGGGCGGCGGCCAGGGCTCGGCGCTCCTGCTTCAGCTTGAGCGAGGCCCGCGTGAGCCGAAGCGCGCGCGCGCTGAGGCGAACGGGGGACGAGCACACGTCCCACGCTCGAACGCGCGAGGACACTCGCGCCGGCCAGGTCCGGGCCGGGGACAAGCGCGCCCTGGCCCGGGTGATCTCGTGGGTGGAGAACGGGGACCCCCGCCTCCGTTCGGTCGTGAAGGACCTGAAACCGGCGGCGGCCGGCACCCGCGTGATCGGCCTGACCGGCGCGCCCGGGGCGGGTAAGTCCACGGTCACCAGCGCGCTGGTGCGAGCGTTCCGCGCGCGCGGCAACCGGGTCGCGGTGCTCGCGGTGGACCCGTCCTCGCCGTTCACCGGGGGCGCGCTGCTCGGTGACCGGGTGCGGATGCAGGAGCACGCGACCGACGACGGGGTGTTCATCCGGTCGATGGGCAGCCGCGGGCAGCTCGGCGGGCTCGCCGCGGCGGCGCCGCAGGCGATCCGGGTGCTGGCGGCGGCGGGCTACGAGGTCATCCTGGTCGAGACCGTCGGGGTCGGCCAGGCGGAGGTGGAGATCGCGTCGGCGGCCGACAGCACGGTCGTGCTCGTGGTCCCCGGCATGGGCGACTCCATCCAGGCGGCGAAGGCGGGCCTGCTCGAGGTCGCCGACGTCCTCGTCGTGAACAAGGCGGACCGGCCGGACACCCAGGCGACGCTCCGCGACCTGCGGGCCATGGTCAACCTGGCCAAGGGCGAGTGGAAGCCGCCGATCGTGCCGACGGTCGCGACCGCCGGCGAGGGCGTCGATGACCTGCTCGGCGCGCTCGACAAGCACGACGCCTGGCTGGAATCGAGCGGCGAGCGGTCGCGGCGGCGGCTCGCCCGGGCGCGCGACGAGGTGGGCGCGATCGCGCTCGGCACGCTGGCGCAGCGGCTCGCCGTCCCCGACGAGCTCGCCGCCCGGGTGGCCGAGGGCCGGTGCGACCCGGCCGCGGCGGCCGCCGAGCTGCTCGCCGCCACGGTGGTCGTCAAGGATTTATCCGAACGGGTGCGTGGTTCCCGCTCCCGGCCACAAGTCGCCGTTCGGGGCTTGTCGGCCTAAGGTGTCCGGTGTGTCCAGAGAGCTTGGCCTGCCCTTCGACCCGATCGACCGCGCGGCGCGGATCTGGGAGCGCCGGTTCGGGCCGTCGTCGGCCATGGCGGCGGTCACCTCGATCATGCGCGCGCAACAGCTGCTGCTCGCCGAACTCGACGCGATCCTGCGCCCGCACGGGCTCACCTTCGCCCGCTACGAGGCCCTCGTCCTGCTGTCGTTCAGCCGGGAGGGCGCGCTGCCGCTGCGGGTGATGGGGGAGCGGCTGATGGTCCACCCGACCTCGGTGACCAACACGATCGACCGCCTTGAGGCGGCCGGCATGGTGGTCCGCAAGCCCAATCCCGCCGACGGCCGCGGGCGCCTGGCCGAGATCACCGGCCCGGGCCGGGACGCGGTCCAGGTGGCGACCCGCGACCTGATGGCGGCCGAGTTCGGCCTCTCGGCCTACTCGGAGCCCGACCGTGAAGCCCTGTTCACCCTGCTCCGCTCGCTGCGGCTGTCGGCGGGCGACTTCACCGGCTAGCTCTGGCCCGTGTCAGCTCTGTCCCGGGTTAGCTCTGAATCGGCTGGACGGTCCAGGTCTGGCCGCCGTTGCTAGTCATCCAGATCGCGTGCAGGCTCGGGATTGCCGCCAAGCGCCACCCCCTGCGTGGCGCTGGTCATGCCCACGTACGTGAACCCGTAGGTCTTACCGGACGCGTTCGACAGGCTGGCCGCCTGCCACTGGGTAGCGCCCGCGGGGAGCAGGTAGATGCCGCCGCCTTGCCCGCCGCTGCGATTGAACGCGGCGAGGATGAGGGTGCCGTCCGGCAAGGAGGTGAGTGACGCGGGTACCGGTCGTGGCGGGCATTGACGCAACGCCGGCCTGCTCGGTCCAGGTGGCTCCGTTGTCGTTAGACAGATAGACGGAGGTGGTGCCCGCCGTTCCCTGGTAACAGACCATGGCCAGCCGCGATCCGCCCGCGGACGACGTGCCGTCCGGCGTCAGCTGCAGCGCCTGCGGCCGACCGCCGCCGCCCGTCCCTGGTCCCGGGGTGCACGGCAGGGTCGTCACCTTGTGCCAGGCGGTCCCGTCGAGGGGGCCGGCGTAGAGCGTGCCGTCCGGCGCGACCAGGTAGCCGGTCGCGGGCTGGGTGCCCGTCGCGCCGGCGAGTTCGAGTATCGCGGAGTCGGCCTGGCCGGTGGCCTGCGTGAAGTCGGCAGTCCCGCCGGTGAGGTCGCCAGGGACGCCGCCGACCGGCACCCAGTCGTCGCTGCCGACCGTGGCGGTCTTCAGCGTGTACTTCGTGCAGGCGGCGTCGGCGTTTCCGTCAATGTTCGTGCAGTCGGCGAACAGCGCGTACGCGCGGCCGTCGATCGTCTCCAGTTGCGGGACGGACAGGCTGCCGGTGGGGACCTGGTGCCATTGCTCGCCGCCGTCGTCGGTCGCCCACAGCTGCGGGCCGAACGCCCAGCCGTAGCTCGCGTTGAGGAACCGCAGGCCGGTGACGCCCGTTGTGATCGGCGCGGGCACGCCCGACCAGGTCTGGCCGCTGTCGTGGGTGATAGCGATCGACGTGCAGACGGACGAGTTCTGCTGGGCGCCGCAGTGCCCGGCGGTCCCCGCGGGGCCCAGGACCCACCCGGTGGACAGCGAGTCCCAGGTCACCGAGTAGGGCTGGAAATTGGCCGGCAGCCACCCGGGGGAATTCGGGCCGGTCGCGCTCGCGGCGCCTGGCGGCGGGCGGACGATGAGCCGGACGCGCCGCTGGTCGCCGACGGGCTCGGCTCCTTACTGGCCGTCCCGAGCGTGGTCTGCGTCGGTGCGGTGGTTGAGTTCCCCTGCCCGGCGGCCAGGCCCGCGTTCGTGGACGTGGTGTTCAGGTGCAGCGACATGCCCACCGGCACCGCGACGCCGATCAGGGCGGCGACGGCGGCGGCGCCCGCCACCGAGACGACGGCCTTGCGGATCCGGCGGTGCCTGGCTCGCCTGGCGATCAGCTCGAACGTGCCCGGAGGCGGCGGCAGCGGCCGCACCTGCTGGTTCAGCCAGCGGTCGAGCGGGTCAAGCCCGTTGTCAGCTGGCATCGGTCGTCCCCCTGCCGCGCCGCTCCCCGCGGCCCGGGTCGCCCTGCGTTCCGTTGGCGTCGGCCTGCCGCTGGATCGGCATGGGCCCAGTGGCCTGCTTGGCCAGCGCTTCCTTCAGCTTTGCCCGGGCATGGTACAGGTCCGCCTTGATCGTGCCCTCGGGCTTCTTCAGCTGCGCGGCGATCTCCCTGACCCCGAACCCGGCGTAGTAATGCAGCAGGAAGGGCTCGCGCAGCCGGGCGGGCAGCGCGGCCAGCAACTCCCGGATGTGCACGTCCTGCGACGGGTCGAAGTACGGCTCGGGGTCGCTGCCCGC
Organism: uncultured Actinomycetota bacterium; assembly: GCA_963850115.1. Lineage (GTDB taxonomy): Bacteria > Actinomycetota > Actinomycetes > Streptosporangiales > Streptosporangiaceae > Trebonia. The sequence goes on along the minus strand of CAWKKG010000007.1, from coordinate 127,630 downwards.
CGCCGCCTTGCTGAAGGCGCGGCGCTCCCGCTCCATCTTCCGCCAGTGGTCGCGGACCAGGTTCGTGGCGATCATGTAAAGATAGCTTTGCGGGCTGTCGAGCTTGTCGATGCTTGTCCACTTCGACAGCAGCCGGACGAAGGCCTCCGAGGCGATCTCGTGCGCGGTATCGTCGTCGTCCACCAGTCGCCTGACCCAGCCCGCGAGCTTCGGGTAATGAGCGGCGAACAACTGCTCGGCCAGAACCTGCCGCGCTCCCGTGCCCGAGGTCCCGGTGACGATGGCGTAGGGCCCGGTCTCCGCCCCCGCGTCCGTGCCCACCGGCCCGCCTCCTCGCCGCCCCGTTCGTGGTGCCCCTATGGAGATTGTGGCCGCCAAAGCCGCACCCCCGCCACCGACGGACATGATCATGTCACCAGTCTGTGGCCCATTCGAGGGTACCTGTGGGATACATCGGCAGCTTCCACACTTTCGCGGCGGCAGGTGGCCCGTTATCCGGAACCGCACCCTAAGACGCCGCACCCGCCCGACCGGTTGGAATGCTTTCCCGCGCTCACTCTGCTGGCCCCGCACGGGGACGGCCGGACCCGGCCTTGCCGACGGAATTTGCTAGGACGTCCTACTATATTGATAGGACGTCCTAGTATTTTCCGGCCTGGAGGCTGCGATGACCGACGAGAGCGGGCGCGAGCGCTGGGAGCGCGCTTACCAGCAGGCCAAGAAGCGCGACGCCGACTTCAGCACGCTCTCCGGGCTGGCGGTCGAGCCCGTCTACGGGCCGCCCGAAGGAAGCGAGCCCGCGGACGGGATCGGCTGGCCGGGGGAGTTCCCGTTCACCAGGGGCCTGTATGCCACCGGCTACCGGGGCAAGCCGTGGACGATCAGGCAGTTCTCCGGCTTCGGCAACGTCAGGCAGACCAACGAGCGCTACCAGATGCTGATCAACGCGGGGGGCAACGGCCTGTCCGTGGCGTTCGACATGCCGACGCTGATGGGCCGCGACTCCGACGACCCCCGGTCGCTCGGCGAGGTCGGCCACTGCGGCGTCGCCATCGACTCGGCCGCCGACATGGACGTCCTGTTCGGGGGCATCCCGCTCGACCAGACCACGACGTCGATGACGATCAGCGGCCCCGCCGTCCCGGTCTTCTGCATGTACCTGGTCGCCGCCGAGCGTCAGGGCATCGACATCGGCAAGCTCGACGGGACGCTGCAGACCGACATCTTCAAGGAGTACATCGCGCAGAAGGAGTGGCTGTTCGCGCCGGAGCCGCACCTGCGCCTCATCGGCGACCTGATGGAGTACTGCGCGCGGCGCATCCCGCGCTACAAGCCGCTCTCCGTGTCCGGCTACCACATCAGGGAGGCCGGGCTCGACGGCCGCCCAGGAGCTCGCGTTCACCCTGGCCGACGGCTTCGGCTACGTGGAGCTAGGCATCTCCAGGGGCCTTGACGTGGACGAGTTCGCCCCGGGCTTGTCATTCTTCTTCGACGCGCACATCGACTTCTTCGAGGAGATCGCGAAGTTCCGCGCCGCCCGGCGGATCTGGGCCCGCTGGCTCCGCGACGTCTACGGCGCGAAGACCGCACGGGCGCAGTGGCTGCGGTTCCACACCCAGACCGCCGGCGTGTCGCTGACCGCTCAGCAGCCGGTGAACAACGTCGTGCGCACCGCGATCGAGGCGCTCGCCGCCGTGCTCGGCGGCACCAACTCGCTGCACACGAACGCGCTCGACGAGGTGCTCGCGCTGCCGAGCACGGCGGCCGCCGAGACGGCGGTGCGCACGCAGCAGGTGCTCGCGGAGGAAACCGGCGTCACGAACGTGGCCGATCCCCTTGGCGGCTCCTGGTACGTGGAGGCGCTCACCGACAAGCTCGAGGCGGAAGCCGAGGAGGTCTTCGCCCGCATCCGGGCCATGTCCCAGGACGGCTCCATGACCGGCGGCATCCTGCGCGGCATCGAGACCGGCTGGTTCACCGGCGAGATCGCCGACGCGGCCTTCGAGTACCAGCAGAAGCTGGAAAAGGGCGACAAGCGCATCGTCGGCGTGACGAGCCATCACGGAGACCGTCGGCGGCGAGCTCGAGATCCTCCGCATCAGCCCCGAGGTCGAGCGCGCCCAGGTGGCCGAGCTGTCCGCCCGGCGCGCGTCCCGTGACCAGGCCACGGTGGACCGGACCCTGGCCGACCTGACCGCCGCCGCCCGCACCGACGCGAACCTGGTACCCCCCATGCTCGACGCGGTCCGCGCCGAGGCAACCCTCGGCGAAATCTGCGACGCCCTCCGCACCGTCTGGGGCACCTACACGGAACCAGCGTCCTTCTAGCCCCCGGCCAACCCGGCAACAAGTTGGAACCAGCCTCCCAGACCGGCCCCAACCGACCCGGCAACCACTTCGAACCAGGCTCCGATCGACCACTTCGAACCAGGCTCCGATCCACCTCGAAATTTCGGGCGCAAAACCCGCGCCTCGAAATTTCGGACATTTCATGAAATCGACCTGTCGTCATCCGGGAAGGTCCAGGTCAGCGTCATGATTGTGTGAGTTCCGCGTACTATACACGCCCAGAATTAACACAATCATGAAACGATCATCTGCGCCCTCGGGCTTTCCGGACAGAACGGGCGCGGCGCCGAGGCGGAGCCCTTAAGTTAACCGCATTGCCACCGCCCCACATGTGCGTGGGTGCCGCAAGGCCAGAATAATCGAGAATTTTCTGGCCTTGCGGCACCCACGCATGCCTCTAGCGGCCTTGTGTCACCTTGGCTCACTAAATTCTGTCCCTGAGTCCCACAAGGCCAAATTCGCAGTGGCTTTATTACGCACCTTGAGTCCCGCCGAACTCGTAGCGTTTCAGGCCGCTGGCCACCCCCGGCGCCGTCATTGGCCGAACTAGTAGATAACTAGGCGATAAAGCGTGACATGGCGCACCTGACAGTGACAATCTGTAATTATGCCAAGACGTTCTGTATTCGATCATGCTCGTTTGGCGCGCACCCTCGACGCGCAGCATCAAGTGATCAGCCGAAGTCAGGCTCTCGCGTGTGGAGTCCCGCGCAGCACGGTGACCTCATGGTCACAGCCCAATGGCAAGTGGCAGCGGCTGCTGCCTGGCGTGTACCTCACGGTTACGGGGAAGCCGACCGTCGAGCAGCGGCTGGCGGCGGCACTGCTGTACGCGGGCCCGCGCAGCGCGATCACCGGAGCGGCCGCCTTGCGCGCGTACCGACTCCGGGCTCCCGGCCCCGACGTCATCGACGTCCTGGTCCCGCAGGCGGCCAGGCGCCAGAGCATCGCCTTCGTGCGGATGCACCGGACCAGGCGATTCCCGCGCGTATACCGGACCGGCGCGCTTCGCTATGCTGCCCCGGCGCGCGCCGTCGCCGACGCGGCCCAACTGTTGCCGTCAGTTGATGACGTACGCGCCGTAGTCGCGGAAGCGATACAGAAGCAGGCCTGCTCGATCGCGCAACTCAGACTAGAACTCCAAGGGGCCGGCACTCGTGACAGCAGCCGGCTCCGGCTCGCGCTCAATGACATTCGAGCCGGATCTCGCTCGGTCGCCGAAATCCATTTCCGGGAACGCATCGAGAAGTCCTCTCTTCCGTCCCCGCAGTACAACGTTTTCCTCAGGAGCGCGGACGGCACCGATATCGGCGAGGTCGACGCATGGTGGCCGGACGCGGGCGTTTCGGTGGAGATCGATTCCCAGGAATATCACTTCTCCCGGGCCGACTGGCTGAGGACCGAGGCAAAGCGCAGCCGCCTGCTTAAGCACGGAATTTTCCCGCACAACATCGCCCCGGTCAGGGTCGATAACGACTGGGACGCCGTCTTGGCCGAGCTCCGGGCATCGCTGGAAAAGGGCCGCCAGCGCCCGCGCCTGCCCATAGTGGCCTTCGAGCCTGCTGCCTAACCCTGTCCGCGGCCGAACCACCCGAGACGGGGGCACGCAAGGCCAGAACGACTTGGCCTAGCGGCACCCCGGCACCACAACCGACGTGACCATGCGTGCCTCAAGGCCAGAATTCCACCAGAATCTCCAGGCCTTGAGGCACCCAAGCGCCGCCAGGACCTCAGGCGGGGGCGGCTACCGGGAGGCCAGCGGACTCGGCGGCGTCCGCGAGCCGCTTGTCGTAGCAGACGAAGGCCGTCAGGTCCCGCTTGATCGCCAGGGCCGACGCGAGGTGGATAGCCGCGCTCGTCGACAGCCCGCTCGGCGGCAGGGTGGCCGCGTTGTCCAGCAGGTCGTGGGTGAGCGAGACCACCGAGACCCGGCGGATCATCCGCTGGGCGCGGGGCAGCGCTCCGGGCTCCGCCCGCCAGATGGCGCGGAGCACCTCCGCGCGGTGCAGCGAGCTCGAGACGAGTGCCTGTTCGGACCGGCTGGCCGAGGAAGTCGGCTGAGCGCGGCGGTCTCCGGCTCGGCGAGCGCCAGCTTGACCAGCGCCGAAGAGTCGAGGTAAATCACGACCGGTCCGTTTCCTCGACGGCGCGCAGCCGTTCGAGCGCCTCGCCCGCCGCTCGGCTGGCCCCCGGTCGTGCCCGGGTACGGGTCGACGTCGAGGATGCTGCCGTCATCCTCGGCGCGCTCGATGACACCCTTGGCGATCCAGCGCTCAAGCGGGCTCTCCGGGTCGCGTACCGGGATCATCTGGGCAACCAGGCGGCCGCGGTTGGTGATGTCGACCGTGTATCCGCGCTCCACGAGGTCCACGTAGACGCTGGCGTGCTGCCGCAATTCGCGGATACCGATCCGCTGCGACGGCAGGTTGGATGTCGCGTGGTGCACGGGATCGCCTGCGTACCCGAGATCCGGGTTGAGCGGCTTGCCGCGTCGCCGGTCGCCCTTCTGTGCCATGCGGCGACTGTAGCACATGAAATGCTACAGCCACCCGGCTTTTGGCAACGTGTTGCCAACGTCCAAGATCACACCCGGGCGAACTTTGGTCACGATCACGCCAAGTTTTGATGCAGGATAGAAGCATGCAATCGCCGCGGGACTTCTCCATGTACGGTGCCGTCGACCTTGGCGCGCGACAGGCCGCCGCGCAGCGCAGGCAGCAGGCGGCTCGGGCCGCCGAGGCCGCTGACGCTGGCGACGGCGCTCCCGCGAGCAGTCCGGCGTCGGCATTCGTGATCGACGTAACCGAAGAGACCTTCAACGACGACGTCGCGCTCCGGTCCAGGACCACGCCCGTGATCGTGGACCTGTGGGCCGATTGGTGCGGGCCGTGTAAGCAGCTGAGCCCGGTGCTTGAGCGGCTGGCCGAGCAGGCCGCGGGCGCGTGGATCCTCGCCAGGATCGACGTCGACGCCAACCCGCGGCTGGCGCAGGCCTTCCAGGCCCAGTCCATTCCGATGGTCGTCGCGATCATCGGCGGCCAGATGGTGGACGCGTTCCTCGGCGCGATGCCTGAGGCCCAGGTCAAGCAGTGGCTCACCCAGGTGCTCGCGGTCGGCCGAGCAGCTCGGCGTCCGGCCGGCGGCGCCGGCGACGCGCGGAGCCAGGCGAGGCCGTCGATGACCTGCCGCCGGCGCTTTCCGCGGCCAGGGACGCGATGGAGACAGGAGACCTCGACGGCGCCGCCCGGGCGCTCGAGAAGGCGCTGGCGGACGTCCCGGCGGACCCGCTGGCCAAGAGCTGGCTCTCCCAGGTCAACCTCATGCGCCGGGTGTCCTCTTACGACCCGATGACCGTCAGCCGGGACGCCGCCGCGCACCCGGAGGACGTCGCCGCGCAGCTGCGGTACGCGGACTTCGAGATGGCGGGCGGCGACGCGGAGAAGGCATTCGACCGGATCCTCGCCGTCATCAAGCGCACCTCGGGTGAGGAGCGGAACACCGCGCGCCTGCACCTGCTCGACCTCTTCGAGGTCCTCTCGCCGGACGACGAGCGCCTCAAGAAGGCCAGGACCCAGCTCACCCTGCTGCTGTTCTAAAGCGACACCACAAAAGAACGACGCTCCTAAAGCGACACCCAGGCAAGAGCGGCAAGCCGCGCTACCGAGAGCGCTGGGCCGACGTCTCCGGTTCGGCCAGCGCCTCGAGCGCGGGCAGCGCGGTCGCGAGCGCGGCGCGCTGCTCGGGGGTGAGCATCGCCAGCCACTGGGTCAGCAGCGCGGTACCCTCCGCGCGCAGCCGCTCCAGGGTCTCGTGCCCCTTGGCCGTGATCGCCAGCGTCGACGCCCGCGCGTCCCGCGGGTCGGCGTCCCGCCTGACGTAGTCGAGGTCTTCGAGCACGGCCACCATCCGGGTCAGCGTGGACGGCGCGATGCCCTCGGCGGCGGCCAGGTCGCCGAGCCGCAGCGGTCCCGACTGCTCCACGGTGGACAGCGCCGCGAGCTGCGTGGGGGTCAGCCCGGCCAGTGCGTGCCGGCGCAGCCGCCTGGACAGCCGGGCGAGGGCGACCCGCAGCCGCGTAACGTCGATCACGCCGGATTCGGCGTGCATACCGCGAACGCCGCCAGCCGACGGGCTTATCGTGGTATCCCGCGCCATGCATGAAGAGTACGCGGTGTCGCGCGGACCTCAATATTCTGAAGTTGTGTTTCCCGGCAGTGTCGCCGGCAACAGCGTCGCCAAAGAAGGCGCGAAGGGAGGCGGAAGCGACATGACCATGGCGCCGAGTGTGTCTTACTCAATCACTGCCCGGCTTGAGGTGGCCTCGCACGGCCGCGCGGTAAGCGAGATCACCCGGGCCGTGGAGCAGGCGGGCGGCGTCGTGACCGCGCTTGACGTCAACTCCGGTAACCGCGGGACGCTCCGGGTCGACGTGACCTGCGCCGCGACCGACACCGCGCACGCGGAGTCGCTGGTCGCCGCGATGGCCGCGATCCCCGGCGTGACGGTGCACAAGGTCAGCGACCGCACGTTCCTGCTGCACCTCGGCGGCAAGATCGAGATGCGCTCCAAGGTCCCGCTGCGCAACCGCGACGACCTGTCCATGGCCTACACGCCGGGCGTGGCGCGGGTCAGCCTCGCGCTCGCGGCCAAACCCGAGGACGCGCGGCGGCTCACCATCAAGCGCAACAGCGTCGCCGTGGTGACCGACGGGTCGGCGGTGCTCGGCCTCGGCAACGTCGGCCCGTACGCGGCGCTGCCGGTGATGGAGGGCAAGGCGGCGCTGTTCAAGCGGTTCGCGGGCATCGACGCCTGGCCGATCTGCCTGGACACCCAGGACGTCGACCAGATCGTCGCGACGGTCGCGGCCATCGCGCCCGGCTTCGGCGGGATCAACCTGGAGGACATCTCCGCCCCGCGGTGCTTCGAGGTCGAGCGACGGCTGCGCGCCATGCTCGACATCCCGGTGTTCCACGACGACCAGCACGGCACCGCGATCGTCGTGCTCGCCGCGCTCACCAACGCGCTGCGCGTGGTCGGCAAGGACCTGACCGACGTCAAGATCGTCATGGCGGGCGCGGGCGCGGCGGGCACCGCGGTGCTCAAGCTGCTGCTCAACGCGGGCGCGCGGAACGTGATCTCCTGCGACATCAACGGCGCGGTCTACCGGGGCAGGGAGGACCTGAACGAGAACCTCGAATGGATCGCGGACCACACCAACACCGGCGTGCTACGCGGGCGACCTGGAGGGCGCGGTGGTCGGCGCCGACGTGTTCATCGGCGTCTCCGCGCCGAACGTGATCGGCGGCGACGACGTCAAGAACATGGCGCCCGGCGCGATCGTGTTCGCGCTGGCCAACCCCGACCCCGAGGTGGACCCGGACGAGGCGCGCGAGTACGCGGCCGTGGTCGCCACCGGGCGCAGCGACTACCCGAACCAGATCAACAACGTGCTCGCCTTCCCCGGCGTGTTCCGCGGCCTGCTCGACGCGCAGTCCACCACGATCACCGACGCCATGCTGGTCGCGGCGGCGCGGGCGCTCGCCGACGTGGTCCCCGCCGAGGAACTCGGCCCCGACTACATCATCCCGTCGGTCTTCCACCCGGACGTGGCCTCCGGCGTGGCCGCCGCGGTCCGCGACGCCGCTCTCGCCGAGGCGAGCAGAGGCGAGAAGCCGGCGAAGAACTTATCCTGAAAAAGGCTAAGAACTGCCGTCGCTCGATGGCGTACGTCACCACCCAACCTGCAGGATGATGGACACATGGACCACACGGGTTCGGATCCGAAGGCTGGCAGGCTGCTCGTCGCAACCCCGATGCTCGGGGATCCGAACTTCAAGCGCGCCGTGGTGCTCATCGTGGAGCACGAAGAGGTCCAGGGGACTCTCGGCGTCGTGCTGAACCGGCCGACCACGGTCGGCGTCGGCCAGGTGCTCGAGCAGTGGACGGAACTCGTCACCGAGCCCTCCGTGGTGTTCCGCGGCGGCCCCGTGGCGCCGAACAGCGCCCTCGCGCTGGCGCTGATCCCCGGCAAGGACGAGCCGCTCGGCTGGCGCGCGCTCGACGGCGCCCCCGCCCTGGCCCGGCTCGGCCTGCTCGACCTGGACACGCCGCCGCGGCTGCTCGCCCCCGCCATCTCGAGCCTGCGCGTGTACGCGGGCTACTCCGGCTGGTCGCCTGGCCAGCTCGAGGCGGAGATCGACGAGGGCGCCTGGTACGTGCTCACGGCCCAGCCGGGCGACGTGTTCGCCGCCGACCCCGACCGCCTCTGGCGCCAGGTCCTCCGCCGCCAGGACGGTGACATGGCCTTCCTCGCCACCTACCCCGACGACCCAACCCTCAACTGACCCAAGACGACATCCCAACGGAATCGCTGACTCTGGCCGGCCCGGCCTGCATCGCCAGAATCGCGATCGTATCAGGCCCGTCCGAGCCGGACAAAGCCGCGTGCTGGAACCTCATGATCAAAATCACGACCTGGGATATCCCGAACGGCCGGCTGACTCTCCCGGCAAGCGCCTGCGACCCGCGGCGTTCGCGGACCCGCGCGGCGGGCCGCCGGGCTCTCGCCGGAGACGGTAAGCTTGCATGACGTGAGCACCGAAGTAATGCCAGACAGCGACCTGAAGGTTCACGAAGACCTCAAGGTCGATACGTCTCATGGCGATCACGAGCGGTTCGCGCACTACGTCGACAAGAACGACATGATGAACGCGGCTGTCTTCGGCACGCCCATCAAGGCGCTGTGCGGCAAGGTCTGGGTGCCGAGCAGGGATCCGCAGAAGTTCCCCGTGTGCCCGGAGTGCAAGGAAATCTACGAGTCGCTGCCGCCTGGCGACGGCGACGAATCCGAGTAGTGTCGGCCCTTGCCGAGTCAGCCGCCTCCGTTCTGAATCCTGATCTTCCTCCTCTTCGCGGCTGGCAGAAGGCTGCTTACGCAGAGTATTTCCGTCTTACTAAGCGTGATTTCCTGCTCGTCGCGACGCCGGGCGCGGGAAAGACGACCTATGCGCTGACGATCGCCAAGGAGCTGCTGGCCAGGCGCGAGATCCTGGCGGTCACGATCGTGACGCCCACGGAGCACCTCAAGTACCAGTGGGCCCAGGCCGCCAAGCGGTTCGGCATCGCGATCGACCCGTCCTACCGGAACGCCCAGGGCAAGGCGGGCGCCGACTTCCAGGGCGTCGCCGTCACCTACGCGCAGGTCGCCGCCCATCCCGCGCTGCACCGGGGGCGCACGGAGAACCGCACGACCCTGGTCATCTTCGACGAGGTCCACCACGCGGGCGACGCGCTCTCCTGGGGCGACGCGGTGAAGGAGGCGTTCGACCCCGCCAAGCGCAGGCTGGCGCTGACCGGCACGCCGTTCCGGTCGGACGCGAACCCGATCCCTTTCGTCACCTACGTCCCGGAAGCCGACGGGTCCAAGCGGTCCGCCTCCGACTACGTCTACGGCTACGGGCCCGCGCTGTCCGACGGCGTGGTCCGCCCGGTGATCTTCCTCGCCTACTCCGGCGAGATGCACTGGCGCACCCGGGCGGGCGACGAGATCAGCGCGACCCTCGGCACGCCCATGACCAAGGAGCAGATCGCGCAGGCCTGGCGGACGGCGCTGGACCCGAGCGGCGACTGGATCCAGCGGGTGCTCGAGGCCGCCGACAAGCGGCTCACCGAGGTCCGCCGGGGCATGCCGGACGCGGGCGGCCTGGTGATCGCCACCGATCACGAGACGGCCCGCGCCTACGCGGCGCTGCTGCGCCGGATCAGCGGCGAGCGGCCGGCCGTGGTGCTGTCCGACGACCCCACGGCGAGCAAGAAGATCTCCGCGTTCGCCCAGTCGACGGCGCGCTGGATGGTCGCGGTGCGCATGGTGTCCGAGGGCGTCGACGTGCCCCGGCTGGCGGTCGGGGTGTACGCGACCAGCGTGTCGACGCCGCTGTTCTTCGCCCAGGCGGTCGGCCGGTTCGTCCGCGCGCGGAAGCGCGGCGAGACCGCGTCGGTGTTCGTCCCTTCGGTGCCCACGCTGCTCGGCTTCGCCGCCGAGCTTGAGGCCGAGCGCGACCACGTGGTCCGTCTTCCTCGACCGGACCCGGAGGCGGAGCTCGAAGCGGCGCAGCGCGAGCGGAAGACGCAGGACGACCTGGAGCTCATGGGCCGGTCGATCGAGGTGCTCAAGGCGTCGGCCACGTTCGACCGGGTGCTGTTCGACGGCGGCGAGTTCGGCACGGCGACCGAGGCGGGCTCCCCGGAGGAGGAGGACTACCTCGGGCTGCCCGGCCTGCTCGAACCCGACCAGGTGACGACGCTGCTGCGCAAGCGCCAGGCGGCGCAGCTCGCGGCCCGCTCGGCCGCCACGGCGGCGGCCGACGCCGGGCCCGGCGGACGGCGGCCTGTTCGCCGCTCCCAGGCGAGGCGGCGAAAGCGCCCGCGCCGAAGGCGCCGACGGTGAGCCGCGAGCAGCTCGCCGCGCTCCGCAAGGAGCTGAACGGCCTGGTCGGCGCCTGGTCGCACCGCACCGGGCAGCCGCACGGCGTGATCCACAACGAGCTGCGCAGCGCCTGCGGCGGCCCCGCCCTGCCGCAGGCCTCCGCCGAGCAGATCAGGGCGCGGATCGACAAGATCCGCCAGTGGGCCCTGTCCCGCCGCTTATCCGGTCTTGTCCCTTATGTCCGGGCTCCCGGCGTCTTTATTCGCCGGCCTCGGCGTTTTGCGCACTCTTCTCCAGGGCGGCTCGTGATGCCACGTTAGCTCGCTGACCAGGCACGATACCACTGCAACGGCGGCCGTGGAAAGCGGAGCACTGATTCAAAGTGAGAACACGCGCGTGCGGTCCCAGGCGTACCGATGCATTAACCCCCAACGGGGGTCGCTCAACCCGGCCTACGCAAAGGAGTAACCGATGAGCGCTGATGCATCCGCCTCTAGCTATGTTCCGGCCCAGGCCCCCGCTCGGGAGCCGATCGTCGCGCCGGAGCCCGCCGCAGAGGCGCCCGCGGCCGTCTACTGGCACGGTAACCCCGCGGCGCTGGGACTTCCCTGCTTCATCGCCGGCTCGGTCGCGCTCGGCCTGGCGTTCGTCGGCGTGGTCCCGCTGACTGCACTCGGCGCGGCGATACCGATCATCCTCACGGCCACCTCAATCGGCCTGTTCCTGGCGACCATCTGGGCCGCCGCGGTCGGCCAGACGGCGGTAGCGAGCGTGTTCGGCATCTTCGGGGGCTTCTGGCTCAGCTACGCGGTGCTGTCCCTCGGCCTGAACCACAACTGGTTCGGCATCCCGCTCACCTCGACGCGGGCCACGCTGGAACTGTTCCTGGTCTCCTGGCTGGTCGTGATCCTCATGCTCACGCTGGCCACGCTGCGGCTGCCGATGGCGTTCACGCTGGTGTTCCTCCTCGTGGACGTGGCCCTGGTGCTGCTGTTCGCCGGGTTCAACGCGATACCGACCTCCAGGGGCCTGCTGCAGGCCGCCGGGTGGGTGATCCTGGTGTTCGCGGCCGTGGGCGTCTACCTGTACTACGACTCGGTGACGCAGGCCACGGGAGGCTCATCGCTCCCGCTCGGCAAGCCCTGCTGCGCTAGGAGCGCTCGGCGTTAAACGCGGGTCACCTCGACGCCGGCGTCGCCGAGGGCCGTGATCGCCTCGGCGGTCGTGCCCGGGGCGACGCCGGCGGTCAGCCCGAGCAGGACCCGGGTGCTGAAGCCGTTCAACGCCGCGTCCGCCGCCGTCGCGCGGACGCAGTAGTCGGTCGCGATGCCCACGACGTCGACCCTGTCCACGTCGTGCGCGCGCAGCCAGTCGGCGAGCGGCGTGCCCGCGTCGTCCACGCCCTCGAACCCGCTGTAGGCGGCCGCGTGCGCGCCCTTGCGGAACACCGCCTCGATGGGCCCGGTCGCCAGGTCGGGGTGGAATTCGGCGCCGGGTGACCCGGCGACGCAGTGCCGCGGCCAGGAGTGGGCGTAGTCCGGGTCGTCCGCGAAGTGGCTGCCCGGATCGATGTGGTAGTCCTTGGTCGCCACCACGTGGCCGTAGCCGTGGTCGCCGACGCCAGCAGCGAGCTGATGGACCGGGCCACCGCGGTCCCGCCGGCGACCGCCAGCGAGCCGCCTTCGCAGAAGTCATTCTGCACGTCAACGATGATGAGCGCGCGCACCGGCATACCTTACGTGGGGGACGACGCCGCTGCACCCCGCCGCGCCCGAGCTTGACCTCGGCGCGGTCGGTGCCGAAGACGGTCGGGATGGCCGGGTAGCCCCGGGAGAGCTGGAGCGGCGTACGAGGGCAGCTCGGCGAGCGTCGCCGTGTGCCGCGCGCGCGCGTCGGCCAGCGGCTCGCGTCCGATGACCTTCCCGTCGCGGACGAGTTCCTGCAGCAGCACGCGGTCGGTCGGGCCGAGGTCGGCGGGCGGGGCAAGCAGGATCCGCTCGGTCGCCGCCTCGCCGGAGGCGGACCGCTCCCGCACGGCCCACTTGCGTCCGCCGCGTCCCGGCTTGCCCACGGACCGCTTGGCCACCGGCCGCAACGCCTGGTAACCGAACGCCTCGCCGTCCGCCGACCGGCTCGTCCGACCGTGCCACCAGCTTGTAGACGAGCGCGGCGGTCGGCGCCCCGGAGCCGGTGACGAGCGAGGTCCCGACGCCGTACCCGTCGACGGGGGCGACGGCGAGCCCGGCGATCGAGTACTCGTCGAGGTCCCCGGTGAGGATGATCCGCGTGTGGCGTCGCGCCGAGCGAGTCGAGCAGCGCGCGCACCGACACCGCCAGCGCGGGCAGGTCGCCGCTGTCGATGCGCACCGCGCCGAGCGACGGCCCCGCCACCTCGACCGCCGCCCGCACCGCCTGCTCCACGTTGAACGTGTCGACCAGCAGCGTGGTGCCTGGCCCGAGCGACGTGAGCTGGGCGGAGAACGCGTCCCGCTCGCTGTCGTGCACCAGCGTGAACGCGTGCGCCGAGGTCCCGCTCGACGGCACGCCGTAGGTGAACCGCGCCTGCAGGTTCGACGTGGACGCGAACCCGGCGATGTACGCGGCCCGCGCGGCGGCCACGGCCGCCCACTCGTGGGTGCGGCGCGACCCCATCTCGATCAGCGGCCGGCCGGACGGGCCAGGCCCGCCGGCGGCGGTCACCATCCGGGACGCGGCGGAGGCGACCGCGCAGTCGTGGTTGAGTATCGACAGGACGCACGGTCTCAAGCAGTACCGACTCCGCGAACGTGCCCTCGACGACCAGAATCGGCGACCCGGGGAAGTACACGTCCCCCTCGGCGTAACCCCAGATGTTCCCGGAAAACCGATACGATGACAGGTACTGGAGCGTGGTCTCGTCCACAACCTGGTTTTCCCGCAGGAACGACAGCTCGTCCGGGCCGAAGCGGAATCGCTCAAGCGCGTCGAGCAGTCGGCCGGTGCCGGCCACGACGCCGTAGCGGCGGCCGTGCGGCAGGTGGCGGGCGAAGACCTCGAAGACCGCGCGCCGCGAGGCCGCACCGCTGCGCAGCGCGGCCTGGAGCATGGTGAGTTCGTAGTGGTCAGTCAGCAGCGCGGTTGTCCCGCTGTTCACCGTATTGGTCACAGGTGGAAGACTAGGCGTAGGGAGGTGCGGGCGAGTGAGCGTGGCACCCGCAGAGGTCGATCTGCCGTGGTCAGCGGAAGAGGTAACACCGGAAAAGCCGTGGCTGACGATCGTCTGGAACGATCCGGTCAACCTGATGTCCTATGTGACGTACGTGTTCGAGCACGTATTCGGTTACCCGCGAGCCGAAGGCGGAGAAGCTGATGCTCGACGTGCACCACAAGGGCAAGGCCGTAGTGGCGAGCGGCACCCGCGAGGCGATGGAACGCAACGTCGAGGTGCTGCACGGCTACGGCCTGTGGGCAACGGTTCGCCAGGACACCTGAACGGAGACGATGAAATTGTTCCGGCCCATAAAGGGCGGCGGCGCCAGCGTCTGGTTGTCCGCCGACGAGGCGGCCCTGCTGCGGGCCCTGGTTGTTCCCGTGATGGAACTGCTCAACGACCCCGCCAGGCCCGCCCCGGCGGCCAGCGAGCGCCGCCGAGTCGGCCGATCTCTTTGACGATCTCGAGAAGATGTTCAACGAGACCACCGCCACGCCGCCGGACGCGCCCGCCGACCCGGTGCTCGCCCGGCTGCTGCCCGACGCCTACCAGGAGGACCCCGAGGCGGCGAGCGAGTTCCGCAAGTACACCGAGTCGTCGCTGCGCGAGGCCAAGAAGTACTTCGCGCAGACGCTGCTTGACACGCTCCCGGCCAAGGGCGGCCGGGTGAAGCTCACGCGCCGACCAGGCGCAGGGACTGGCTGCGGGCGCTGAACGACGTCCGGCTGATGTTCGGCGTCCGGCTTGAGGTGACCGAGGACTTCGAGGAGCAGCTCACCTCGCTCGACCCGAAGGACCCGCGCGTCGCGGCCTTCGAGGTCTACGGCTGGCTCGGCGCCGTGCAGGAGTCCCTGGTCCGCGCCATCGCCCGCTGACCCGACGGTTCAAGTTCTCCTCGGCTAGCAGGGTAATCTCGGCAAGCGTGCTAACGATCTCGCGCGCCCTCCACGAGAAGATCATCGAACACGCCCGCAGGGACCACCCCGACGAGGCCTGCGGCGTGATCGCGGGCCCCGTCGGCAGCGACACCCCGACGCGGTTCATCCCGATGCAGAACGCCGAGCGCTCGCCCACGTTCTACCGGTTCGACTCCCAGGAGCAGCTCAAGGTCTGGCGGGAGATGGATGACAACGACGAGGAGGCCGTCGTGATCTACCACTCGCACACCGCCACGCAGGCCTACCCGTCGCGCACCGACATCTCGTACGCGAGCGAGCCGCAGGCCCACTACGTCCTAGTATCTACGCGGGACGAGTCGGAAACGGAGTTCCGCTCGTACCGGATCCTCGACGGCGAGGTCACCGAGGAACCCGTAGTAGTACGGAATGATCGGGCACCATCCGGGTTTCATCGAAGGCGTCAGAATTTCCCGCAGCTTTTGTCCGTGGGGTACGGGGGGCGTACCCCCGGGAGATAACTAGGAGCGTTGAAATACATGGCCATTGAGGTTCGCATCCCCACGATCCTGCGCAGCTACACCGGCGGCGCCAAGGCGGTCGAAGGGTCCGGCGCGACCCTGGACGAGCTGCTGAACAACCTGGAAGCGGCCCACGGCGGCCTGCGCGACCGCCTCGTGGACGGCGAGAAGCTGCGCCGTTTCGTCAACGTGTACCTCAACGACGAGGATGTCCGCTTCCTCGGCGGCCTGGAGACCCCGGTCAAGGACGGCGACACGGTGACGGTCCTGCCCGCCGTGGCCGGCGGTCAGTAATCCCCCGGGGGGACGACCCCCCGTACCCCCGGCTGCGCGCCCGATGGCAAAAACCGCCATCGTATCGGACGCGCGGTAGGGACCGAATTCATCGTCTCCCGAACGGATTCGTGCGATGCGTTACGACTCACTGCTTGCCTCCCTCGGCAATACCCCCATGGTGGGCCTGCCGCGGCTGTCCCCGTCGGATGACGTGCGGCTGTGGGCCAAGCTTGAGGACCGTAACCCGACCGGCTCCGTTAAGGACCGCGCGGCGTTCTTCATGGTCGAGCAGGCCGAGAAGGATGGCCTGCTCCGCCCGGGCTCCACGATCCTCGAGCCGACCTCGGGCAACACCGGCATCTCGCTCGCCATGGTCGCCAAGCTCCGCGGCTACCAGCTGATCGTGGTGATGCCGGAGAACACGAGCGAGGAGCGCCGCCAGATCCTGCGCATGTACGGGGCGGAGATCTTCCCGTCCCCGGCGGCGGGCGGCTCCAACGAGGCGGTCCGGGTGGCGAAGCGGCTGGCGGCCGAGCACCCGGACTGGGTCATGCTCTACCAGTACGGCAACGAGGCGAACGCCCGCGCCCACTACGAGACGACCGGCCCGGAGATCCTCGCGGACCTCCCGTCGGTCACGCACTTCGTGGCTGGCCTCGGCACGACCGGCACGCTGATGGGGACCGGCCGGTTCCTGCGCGAGCACGTGCCCGACGTTAAGATCGTGGCGGCCGAGCCGCGCTACGGCGAGCTCGTGTACGGCCTGCGCAACGTCGACGAGGGCTTCGTCCCCGAGCTGTACGACCCCTCGGTGCTGACCACCAGGTACTCGGTGTCATCGGAGGACGCGCTGCGCCGCACCCGCGACCTGCTGTCCAAGGAAGGCATCTTCGCCGGCATCTCGGCCGGCTGCGCGCTGCACGCCGCGCTCGGCATGGCCGCCCAGGCGGCCAGGGCGAAGGAGCGCGCCGACATCGTGGTGCTGATCGCGGACGGCGGCTGGAAGTACCTGTCCACCGGCGCGTACAGCGGCACGCTCACCGAGGCCGAACAGAAGCTGGAAGGCCAGCTCTGGGCCTAATCCCGAATTTTGTTCATATCTTTACCCGGTCAACTCGCGGAGTTGCCTGGCTGCACAGTGCAGAATGATCTTCATGCGGCTTACCGTGGTGGGTTGCGCCGGGAGTTTTCCTGGTCCGGACAGTCCCGCGTCTTGCTACCTGCTTGAGGCGGACGGGTTCCGCCTGGTGATCGACCTCGGCAACGGCTCGCTCGGCGCGCTGCAGAAGTACGCCGGGCTCTTCGACGTCGACGCCGTCTGCCTGAGCCACCTGCACGCGGACCACTGCGTCGACCTGTACTCCTACTCGGTCGCCAGGAGCTACTCCCCGGCCGGGCCGCAGCCCGCCCATCCCGGTCTACGGCCCGGCGGGCACCGCCGAGCGGATGGGCCTACATCCACGGCGCCGACGGCGACGAGCTGGGCCTGACGAAGCGGTTCACGTTCGAGACGCTTGAAGCCGGGACGGATGACGATCGGGCCGTTCGACGTCCGGCTCGCGCACGTGAACCACCCGGTGGAGACCTTCGCGTTCCGCTTCTCCCACGGCGGCCGGTCGCTCGTCTACACGGGCGACACCGGCGAGACGGAAGCGGTGCCCGAACTGGCCGCGGGCGCGGACGTGTTCCTCTCCGAGGCCGCGTTCCTCGACGGGCCCGGACCTGCCGCCGAACATCCACCTGACGGCCCGCCAGGCGGCGGCCTACGCCAACCGGGCCGGCGTGGGCAAGCTGGTCCTCACCCACCTCGTCCCTGGAACAGCCCGGACGACGCCCGCGCCGAGGCGGCGAGCGCCTTCCGCGGCGCCCTTGACATCGCCACGGCGGGTCAGGTCATAAACCTGGGAGACTGGCAGCGTCATCGGTCGCCCGGGGAGGTACCCCGGTCCCCGGGACGATTCGGGGACCCTCCCGGTAGGCTAGCCATCATGACTCGTCCAGATGGAAGGGCCGCGGACGCGCTGCGGCCGGTGCGGTTTACCCGCGGGTGGCTGGACCACGCCGAGGGCTCGGTGCTCGTGGAGTTCGGCAAGACCCGGGTGCTGTGCGCCGCGAGCGTGACGGAAGAGGTGCCGCGCTGGCGGCGGGGGAGCGGCCTCGGCTGGGTGACCGCCGAGTACGCGATGCTGCCACGGGCGACGAACACCAGGAACGACCGCGAATCGGTGAAGGGCCGCATCGGCGGCCGGACGCACGAGATCTCCCGCCTGGTCGGGCGGTCGCTGCGCGCCTGCGTCGACTACAAGGCGCTCGGCGAGAACACGATCGTCATCGACTGCGACGTCCTGCAGGCGGACGGCGGCACCAGGACCGCCGCGGTGACCGGGGGCTACGTGGCCCTCGCCGACGCGATCGACTGGCTGCGCAAGCGCGGCAAGCTGAAGGGCAGCCCGCTGGTCGCCTCCGTCGCCGCCGTCTCCGTGGGGATCGTCAACGGCGAGCCGCGGCTCGACCTCTGCTACGAGGAGGACTCCACCGCCGAGACCGACATGAACGTGGTCTGCACCGGGACCGGCGACTTCGTGGAGATCCAGGGCACCGCCGAGGGCGAGCCGTTCTCCCGCACGCTGCTGAACAGCCTGCTGGACCTGGGCACGGCGGGCTGCGCGGAGCTGACCCGGCTGCAGCACGAGGCCCTCGGTGGCGCCTAGACCTCCGGGTCGTGCTCGCGACCAGGAACGCGCACAAGGTCGCCGAGCTCAACCGCATCCTCGCGGACGCCGGGTTCGACGGCGAGCTCGTCGGCCTCGACGAGTTCCCCGACGCGCCTGACGTGGCGGAGACGGGCCGCACGTTCGCGGACAACGCGCTGCTCAAGGCCCGCGCGATCGCCGCGCACACCGGCCTGCCCGCCGTGTCGGACGACTCGGGCCTGACCGTGAACGCGCTGAACGGGATGCCGGGCATCCTGTCGGCGCGCTGGTCGGGCAAGCACGGCGACGACCAGGCCAACCTGGAGCTGGTCCTCGGCCAGCTGGCCGACATCGAGGACCGCGAGGGCGCGTTCGTCTGCGTCGCGGCGCTGGCCCTCCCCGACGGCAGCCGGGAATGGACGACGACGGGCGTGCTCCACGGCAGCATTACCCGGTCCCCGCGGGGCGCGAACGGCTTCGGCTACGACCCGATCTTCGTCCCCGACGGCCTGGAGACGACGACCGCGGAACTCGCGCCGCCGGACAAGGACGCGATCAGCCACCGGGGCCGCGCCTTCCGCGCAATAGCTAAGGTGATCGCCGGGTTGTAAGACGGGGTTGTAAATAACGAACCGAGGAGCCGAGCATGGAACCCGTCCTGAGCCGTGACCCCCGTACCGGCGAAGTCCGCGCGCAGGTCGGCGTCGAGGCCGACACTGCCGCCGTGGACGCGGCCGTCCGCGCTGCCCATGCCACCCTCGATGCGCTCGCGGACCGTTCGAAGCGCTCGGCGCTGCTGCGCGCCGCCGCCGACGGCGTCGAGTCCCGGGCGGCGGAGCTGATCGCCGCGGCGGACGCGGAGACCGCGCTCGGCGTGCCCCGGCTCACCGGCGAGCTCGCCCGCGTCGCCTACCAGTTCCGCTTCTTCGCTGACATCGTCGACGACGGCGCGTTCCTCGGCGTGGTCATCGACGAGCCAGACCCGTCCGCGACCCCGCCCCGCCCCGAGCTGCGACGGTGGAAGGTCCCGATCGGCACGGTGGCGGTCTTCGCCGCGTCTAACTTCCCGTTCGCGTTCAGCGTCCCCGGCGGCGACACCGCCAGCGCCCTCGCCGCAGGCTGCCCCGTCGTGGTCAAGGCCCACCCCGACCACCCGCAGACCAGCGAGCTCGCCGCCGCGACGATCAGGGACGCGGCCGTGAAGGTCGGGCTTCCCGCCGACGTCCTCACCCTGATCCACGGCTACCAGGCCGGCGCCGACCTGGTGCGCCACCCGCTGATCGCCGCCGTCGGCTTCACCGGCTCGATCCCCGGCGGGCGCGCCCTGTTCGACCTCGCCGCGGCGCGGCCGTCACCGATCCCGTTCTACGGCGAGCTCGGCAGCCTCAACCCGGTGCTCGTCACCGAGCGGGCCGCGCGAAGCCCGCGCCGGCGGAGATCGCCGCCGGCCTCGTCGCCTCCTACACCCTCGGCCAGGGCCAGTTCTGCACCAAGCCCGGCCTGGTGCTCGTCCCCGCGGGCCCGGCGGGCGACGCGCTGACGCGGTCGGCCACGGAGACGGCGGCCGCAGGCCGCTCCCGGCGCGCTGCTCGACGCGCGGATGCGGGAGCACTTCCTCGGCCGGCTTCGCCGCCCGCGCCGCCGCCCCCGGCGTCCGCACCCTGGCGGCGGCGGCCGCCGCGCCCACCGACGACGCGCCGCAGGCCGTCCGCGCCGGACTCCTCGAGGTCGACGCCGCCGACCTCGGCGGCGACCTGCTCGAGGAGTGCTTCGGCCCGGTCACCGTGCTCGTCCGCTACCGCGACGCGGCCGACGCGGAAACCGTGCTGTCCAGCCTGGGCGGCAACCTCACCGCGACCCTGCACGCCGAGTCCGGCGAGCCCGGACGCCGCGGCCTGGCTCGCCCGGCTGTCCCGCTTCGCGGGCCGCGTCATCTTCGGCGGCTGGCCGACCGGCGTCGCGGTCGCGCCGGCCATGACCCACGGCGGCCCGTACCCGGCCACCACCAGCCCGACGACCTCGGTCGGCGGCACCGCCATCGAGCGCTGGCTCCGCCCGGTCACCTACCAGACGGTCCCGCCCGGAGCTGCTCCCGCCCGAGCTGTCTTAACGGCCTAGCTGAGGCCGCTCAGCTCGCTGCCGGCGAGCTGACCGCGCTGACTCACCCATTTCCGATCGTAACGGGAGCGGCGATCGGCGCGCGATAACGTTTACTGTCTGCCTGGGATTCGCGATGGGAGGGGACAGTGACCGGAACACGGCTCGCGCCCGGTGACGAGGCGCCAGACTTCACGCTGCCCGACGCCGACGGCAACCTGGTGTCGCTGTCGAAGCTGCGCGGCCAGCGGGTGATCGTCTACTTCTACCCGGCGGCGATGACCCCCGGCTGCACGAAGGAGGCCTGCGACTTCACCGCGGCCCTGCCCGACCTCACCGCGGCGGGCACCGCGGTGCTCGGCATTTCCCCCGACTCGCCCGCCAAGCTGGCGAAGTTCCGGGAGAAGGAGCACCTCGCCTTCCCGCTCCTTTCCGACCAGGACAAGGCCGTTCTGACCGCGTACGGGGCCTACGGCGAGAAGATGAACTACGGCAAGACGATCATGGGCGTCATCCGCTCCACGTTCGTCATCGACGCCGACGGCAAGATCGAGCAGGCCCTCTACGCGGTCAAGGCCACCGGCCACGTCGATCGTCTCCGCAAGGACCTGGGAATCTGAAAAATAGCTGTAAGATTCCAGACGGGTCCGGCTGAACCGGCCGGCCTCCCGCCCCGGTACCCGGGGCAGCGCGGGCGTGGCGAAATGGCAGACGCGGCAGGTTTAGGTCCTGTTGGTGGAGACACCGTGGGGGTTCAAGTCCCTTCGCCCGCACTCTTGGGGGTGATGACTCTTCTTGGCTTTAAAACCAAGATCAAGGTCAAACCCGAAGCGTGGTGGCTGGGGCCGCTGGGGATTACCGCCGACGCTCCTTCGGAAGGTCGGCGGTAATCCCAGCGGACCCCGCCTCAATCGGGTTCACCAAAACCCGCCCCCACGCCGACGGCCTTCGGCCTGCCTGTGCGGCGCTGCGATCTGGACCGCCTTCACGTCCATGCGGTAACGGTAAGCTGCGCACGCCGGCGCGTACGCTCTCAGGTGGCTCTGCCGTCAGCAGCGCCGTCGGTCGGGTCCCGGCGGGAGGCCGGGGCGGTGAAGTAGCGCTCTAGGTTTTCGGTCTCGTCCGGGTCGGCCAGGAGCATGACGTCGTCGCCGGGTGCAAGGTGGTGTCGCCCGTGACGCGGTGACCAGGGCGCCGTCCCTGACGATCAGGCTGACCCAGGCGTTCTCGCCGCAAGGGAGGTCGGCGACCGGCGTCGCCGTCGGCGGCGGAGCCATCCGCGCGACGTGGTAGCGGTGCAGGCCCTCCGGTTCCTCGCTGAACCGGACGCCGAGCGACCACGGTTCCGGCTCGATGGTGCGCAGCGGGATGCGCAGGCGGTGGGCGAGGGTGGGGACCAGGCCGCCCTGTACGGTGACCGAGAAGCCGACGATGACGAAGATGACCTGGTACGCGCAGGCGGCACCGGGCGTGCCGGACTCCAACGATCGCCATGCCGAGCAGGATCGGGCACCGCGCCCTTGAGCCCGGTCCACAGGAAGAACACCCGTTCCGACGCCGACAGGCGGACGGGCAGGGTGACCAGGCCGCCGAGGACGGGGCGGATCACGAAGGCGAGCAGCGCCGCGAGGGCGAGGCCGTCGGCCCAGGCCGACGCGCTGGCGAGCTGCGGACAGCCGCATGGTCAGGCCGAGCATGACGAACGCGACGATCTCGCCCAGGGACGCGAGCGAGGAGTGGAAGCGCTCGATCTCCCGCTTGTACGGGGCGGGCTCGTCGCCGATGATGATGCCCGCCACCAGGACCGCGAGGAATCCGGACCCCTGGGCGACCGTGGCGGCGCCGAAGATGGCCAGCACGCCGGCGAGCACCCGGGGGGAGTAGAGTCCCTCGCTCGGCAGCGGCACCCGGCGCATGAACGCGAGCAGCGCGAGGCCGCCGCCCACGCCCACGGCCACCCCGACGGCCATCTGCAGCGCGAATTCTCCGCCCACGTGCCCACGATGCCCGCCGCGCTGCCGTGCGCCGCGAGCAGCGCCGAGAGCAGCGCGATCCCGACCGGGTCGTTGGCGCCGGACTCGCCCTCGAGCAGCACCCCGGTGCGCCCGGCGATCTCGCGCCTGCCGAACACGGAGAACACCACCGCGGGGTCGGTCGCGGCCACCGCGGTGCCGACGAGCAGGGCCAGGTGCCAGCTCATGCCCGCCACGTAGCGCGCCGCCACCGCGGTGCCCGCGGCGGTGACCAGCGTCCCCGCGATCCCGGTCCAGATGATCGCGGCGGCCGCGGTGCGGAACCGGCGGCGGCCGATGTGCATCCCGCCGTCGAACAAGATGATCGCCAGCGCCACGCGTGACGACCCGCTCGACGGTGAACACCGGCAGCGCCGTGGCCGACGGCCACAGCTGCGCCGCGATGACGGCCGCGACGAGGAAGAACGCCGGCGCGGGCACCCGGAGCCGGGCGCTGAGCCGGTTGGAGAGCACGGCCGCCGTCCCGGCCAGGCCGATCACGAGAACGATGAGGCCGAACTTCGTCACAACTCCCGGACTCTACCGGCGTGCGCTGATCCCTGATCAGGAGCTGGAGGACGCGAACAGGCCGAAGTTGAAGTCACGAAGACGGCATCAGCATGCTCGACACGTTGAACCGCGACTTCAGCAGCCCGAACTGGAACATGACGTCCGCGACGCGCTGGATCCGGGTCGCGTCGATGCCGATCGGGTAGGTGTCGAGCGCCATCACGGCCGCGATACCGGCCGTGACCTGGCCGTTCTGCGGGCCGTTGATCGCCTCGAAGGCCTGCTCGACGGCGGGGCGGTCGGTGTCGGAGATCTCCTGGCCGACCTCGAGCGCGGCGAGGAACCGCTTGAGCGTGTTGGGGTTCTGCGCCGCCCACTGCTTGGTGACCACGTATCCCTCGATGGGGAAGTCCGAGGTTGCCCCCTGGTTCAGGTCCGCGAGCGGAACCGCGCCGTACTCCTGCTCGGCCTGGCTGGCGAACGGCTCGGGCAGGGTTGCGGCGGCGATCTGGCCGGCGCGAGCATGCCGCCCATCTCCGGGAACGGGATGGCGCCTCGGTGCGGGAACGCTTGTCACGGCGTCGGGAATGCGCCTCGGGTTGATGCCGTTCTCCTGAAGCACGGAGACGTCCAGCAGGTAGTCGATGTTGCCCGGCGCGTTCACGCCGACCAGGTGGCCCTTGAGCTCCGCCAGCGTCTTGATCTTGGAGGTCGGCATCGTGAAGATCGTCTGCGCGCCCTGCTGCATGATCGATGCCTCGGCGACTACCTCGATCGGCTGGCGGTCGGTCGCCGCCTCGTTGATGTACGAGACGTAGTTACCACCGGAGATGTCGAGCGTGGGGTTCTTGGCGACCTGCTGCGCCACCGCGGTCTCCGAGCTGACCGCGGGGGAGTAGTTGATCTTCAGCCCCTCCTTGGCGAACAGCCCGTCATGCAGCGCGATGAAGAACCCCGCGGAGTCCATCGCGGGCACCACGCCCACGTTCAGCGTGGTCTTCTCCGCCGGGCCGAAGTTCGTCGGGAGGGCGCTCACCGCCGAGGCGGTGGTGCCCGAGGACGAGGAGGAAGCGGAGGAGCAGCCCGCCGCGAGCCCCGCCAGCGCGGTCAGCGCCACCGCGCCCGCCGCCGTGCGTCCCAACCTACTCATGCCGGCCAATGGAACAACCTCTCACTGAGCTAACCGCAGATCACCCGTGCCCAGGAAGGATAAACCAGTATCTATAACGAGGAAGCAGAATTCCCGAAAAATGGCACTTCTCGGCGCAACATGTCGGAACCTGCGCCAACTTGGACATTTTGCCCGGCCCAGACGCGCAGCCGCCCGCCCGGGTATCGGCGGCAGTCGGGCGCGGTGACTTGCGATCCCTACTTGATCAGGCCGGGCTCCGGCTGGATCATCTTGGCGATCTGATACGGGGCGGCCGTCAGGCCGAACTCGTACATCGAGTCGGCGACGCGCTGCAGCTGGGGCACGTCCATCTCGAGCGGGTAGGTGTCGATCGCCATCGTGTCGGCGATGATCGGCGTGATGCCCGTGAACTTCTCCATCGCCGTCTCGACCGCCGAGCGGTCGGTGTCGGCGAGCTGCTGACCCTCGTCAAGGGCGCGGAGGAACGCGGCCACCGTGTTCGGGTGCTCCTTCATCCACTGCGTCGTGCCCATGTAGCCGGTGAACGGGAAGTTCTGCACCGACCCCTGGTCGAAGTCGGCGATCGGCATCGCGCCGTACTCCTGCTCGGCGATCTCGGCGAGCGGCTGCGGCAGCCAGGCCGCGTCGACCTGCCCGGCGGGCAGCATGGACACCAGCGCGGGGAAGCCGGCCTTCGGTATGACCTGCTTGATGGCGCTCAGCTTGTAGCCGTTCCCGGCGAGCAGCGCGCCCATCATCACGTCACCGATGTCGTTGGCCGTGTTGAGGCCGACCCTGGCGTGCGCCTTGGCCAGCTCGGCAACGGTCTGGTACTTGGAGTGGGGCATCACGTAGAGCGCCTCGGTGCCCGGCTGGATCTCCGACCCGGCGGCGATGATCCGCAGGCTGACCGGCTTGACGGTCTGCGGCGTCGCGCCGAACTTGCCCGCCATCTGCGCCAGGATGAACGACACGTAATTGCCCGCGACCAGCTGCGCGCGGCCCGTCTGCAGGTCGGGAATGCTCGCCTCGCCGCCGGTGATGCTATTGATCTTGACGGTCAGGCCCTGCTGCTTGAAAAACCCCTGTGCCTGCGCGACGTAAAGGCCGCCTTCCTCGGCGGCCGGCACCGAGTCAACGGTAATCGTGCGCTGTTCGAGTTGGTTAGTTGACGCGTCCGCGGTGCCCCCGGCGGCTCCGCAGCCAGCGAGCGTTCCCGCGGCCGCGATGGCCGTAATGGCCGCACCCAAAAAGGACAATGTCCTAATCATCATTGGAAGCCCCCTTGACTCTCAGGGGACCGACCCTAGTGCAATTGCATAGGGTCTTCACGGCACTTTATTCTTTGCGGTAAATGTCTGGTTGGCGCGTTAAGCGCGCGTTCACAGGAATTGCCCGGCGAATATTGGCAAAATTACGCCGATGGCGCGAATAGCGTAAATGCGGGCAGAACGGTCAGATGAAGAAAGCGCAATGGCCCGGTTCCGTCCTGGAACCGGGCCATCGTATTGCGGCGGGGACTGCGGCGTTACCCGCCGTGATCTCGCCGGGCTCTCCGGCTGGATCATGTTGGCGATGTTGTAGGGCTTGCCTGATGACGCCGAACTCGTACATGGCGTCCGGCACCCGCTGCATCACCGGCACGTCCATCGCCAGGGGGTACGTGTCGAGCGTCATCGTCGCGGCGACCTCCTTCGTCACGCCCGCGTGTTCTTCACCAGCGCCGTCTCCACGGCGGCGCGGTCGGTGTCCGCGACCTGCTGGCCCTCGTCGAAGGCCCGCAGGAAGGCCGCCACCGTGTTCGGGTGCGACTGGATCCACGTCGTGTTCGCCGACGACCGTGCCGATCGGGAAGTTCTGCAGCGAGCCCTGGTCGAAGTCGGCCAGTGGCACCGCGCCGTACTCCTGCTCCGCCTCCGTGCCGAACGGCTCGGGCAGCCACGCCGGCGTCGAAGCTTGTGCTTCGTCGAGCATGCCGGGAGTGAGCGGGAGGCGGGCTTCACGGCACCTGCTTGAGCGCGCTCAGCTTGTAGCCCGTCCGAGGCGAGCAGCGAGCCGAGCAGCACCTGGGCCGATGTTGTGCAGCGAGTTGATGGCGATCGAGGCGTGGTCCTTCGCCAGTTCCTGCACGTCTTGTACGGCGAGTTCGGGCAGCACGTACAGCGCCTGGTTGCCCGCCTGCATCTGCGACGAGTCGGCGATGATGCGCATGTTGATGGGCTTGCTCGGCTCCGGTGGGTCTCGGCGGGGTCCTTCGGGTTGGGTGCCGCGAACTTGCCCGCGATCTGAGCGAGGATGAACGAGACGTAGTTTCCTTCGACGAGCTGCGCCTTGCCGGTCTGCAGGTCGCCCATTCCGTACTCGCCGCCGTTGATCGGGACGATCTTGACCTTCAGCCCCTGCTGGGTGAAGTAGCCATCGTCCTGGGCGATGTAGATGCCCGCCGCGTCCGCTGTCGGCACCGCGTCGAGCATGATGGTCGGCACGCTCCGGCGCTGGCCCGGTCTCAACGCCGCTGCTGCCGCCGCTCGAACAGGCAGCGAGAGCGACCACGGGAATGGCCGCCACCAGGCCGTATCTAAGTTTGCTAATGAGCCGCATGGGTTCTCCCCTCATTGCTGTGGATGACAGTAATCAACCCGCTCGCCGCAATGCGGCAAGTTTGCCGCTAATTGCACAAATCTTTGACATCGCCCAATATCGACAAATGTCAATGGAATGCAGTTGAGCGGTCGGCTGTTTGCCTGAATAGAAGAACTGCAACTATAGATAACCGCAGAAACTTCAGTCACGGCAGTTGTCGGCGAACTGCATTCGGCCACTGCCCGCGGCCCGGGGGTGCGAGGGGATCGCACGCTGGCCTAGTACAGTGACCCGTATGGCTGAGACCGACATCGAGACCAGGGCCGACGGGCAGGCCGACCTCCCGCCGAGCGCGCTGGTCAGTGAGATCGAGCGCACCCGCGCCGACCTCGCCCGCACGATCGACGAGATCGCCGACCGGGTGTCACCCGGCAACGTGGCGCGGCGCACGGCCGACCGCGCCAAGGAGCGGCTCAGCCAGGTCGACCCGCTCGTCGGCGGCGCGGTCGCCCTGGCCGCCGTCAGCGTGACGTGCTACCTGATCTGGCGCAAGCTCCGCAAGAAGTAGGAGACGAGCCGTGCGGGGAGGTCCCCCGCACGGCATCTCAGCCCGCGCTCTTGGTCAGGGCGTCGTACTCGGTCGGGGAGAGCAGCCCCGTCCGCCGCGGTCTGCCCGTCAGCCACCCGGACCCGGAACATCCAGCCGAGGCCGTACGGCTCGGCGTTGATCAGGCCGGGATCGTCGTCGAGTTCCTCGTTGACCTCGACGACCTCGCCGTCCACCGGGGAGTACAGGTCGCTCACCGACTTCGTCGACTCGACCTCGCCGCACGGCTCGCCCGCCGTGACCGCCGCCCCGACCTCGGGCAGCGACACGTACACGACATCGCCGAGAGCCTGCGTCGCGTAATCGGTGATCCCGATCGTGGCGGTGCCGCCGTCGATCGCCACCCACTCGTGCTCTTGCGTGTACCGCAGTTCCGCGGGAACGCTCATGAGGACACCTCGCTAGCGCTCGGAGTCCGCATTCGCGGACGCACTGTACTTACTGGTTCGCTCGCAAGCTCGCTCACTGTCACTTTCTCCTGTCGTAAAACGGCAGTCCGGTCACCTCGGCCGGCTCTGTCTTACCCCGGACATCGATCCCGAACGGTCCGCCCGCGTCCACCCTCGACGTACGCCATGGCGATCGGCCGGCCGAGCGTCGGTGACGGGGCGCCGCTGGTCACCACGCCGACCCGGTCGCCGTCGGCGGACAGCACCGCGTAGCCGTGCCTCGGCACCCGCCGCGACTCGCCGAGCAGGCCGATGAGCGTGCGTCGCGGGCCTTCGGCCGCCCGCTGCGGCCAGCGCCTCCCGGCCGACGAAGTCGCCCGGCTTGTCCAGCCGCACCACGCGCCCAAGCCCCGCCTCGTAGGGGGTGACGTCGGGACCGAGCTCGTTGCCGTACAGCGGCATGCCGGCCTCAAGCCGCAGCGTATCGCGGGCCGCGAGCCCGGCCGCCGGGAGGCCGCCCGTCAGACCGAGCGGCGGTGAGCGCGTCCCAGATCGGCTCGCAGTCGGCCGGCGCGCAGAAGATCTCGAAGCCGTCCTCGCCGGTGTACCCGGTCCGCGCGACCCACGCCGTCGCGTCCCGCGACGGTGCCGTAGGCGCCCGCGTAGTAGGCCATCGAGGCCAGCGGGAGATCGGTGACGGTGGAGAGGAAGCCGCATCCGTTCGGACCCTGAATGGAGACCAGCCCCGTGACCGCGGACTCGTCCGTGACAACGGTCTCCAGGGACGACCCTCGGCACCCACCGCCTGAGCACCGTGCCCGCAGTTCGCCGAGGACCACGGACGTGTTCGCGGCGTTGGCGACGACGAGGAAGCGCTCGTCCGCCTGCCGGTAGATGATCAGGTCGTCGAGGACGCCGCCGTCTGGCGCGCAGAGCATCGTGTACCGCGCCCGGCCGACGGAAAGCAGCGAGGGCCAGCCGCAGACCGCGTAGTCGAGCGCCGCGCCCGCGCCGGGCCCGGTCACCGCGATCTCGCCCATGTGGCTCAGGTCGAAGAGGGCGGCGCTTGTCCTGACGGCGTTGTGCTCGGCCGTCTCGCTGCCGTAGCGCAGCGGCATGAGCCAGCCGGCGAACTCGGTCATCGTCGCACCGAGCCGCTCATGCACCGCACGCAGCGGGGTATCCCGCACAGTCGAGGTCACCAGCCTGATCCTAGCGGGGACAACCTTCTTTTCTGATGGACAGGCCTGTCAAGTCTTGGCGCAAACGGCAGAAAAGAACGTTCGCAGGGTATGGAGGATGGCATGGCGACTCTTACCCCTGAGCAGGTGGCCACCGAACTCGCGGCAACCCCCGGCTGGCTGGTCAGCGACGGTCAGCTCACGCGGACGGTGACCCGCAAGGACTTCCGTGACGCGCTGCTGTTCGTCAACGCGGTCGGCTTCCTCGCCGAGCGGGCCAACCATCACCCGGACGTCCTCATCGCGTGGAACGCGGTGACGCTGAACCTGATCACGCATTCGGCGGGCGGGCTGACCGAGCAACGACTTCGCGCTGGCCCGCCAGATCAGCGAGCTCAGCTGACCGCCCGCTCGTAGAGTGCGCGCGCCTGCGGGCCGAGCACCGCGCCGTAGAGCACCCGCAGGTTGCCTGACATCTTGTAGGTGCTGACCGCGACGACCTGGCCGCTGCCCGAGCGCGGGCTGAACCCGGCGAGCCAGGGCCCGCCGCTGTCACCCGCGGTCATGCCGCACGGCGTCCGCACGCTGCCGCCGGACGCGACGGCGGGCCCGGCGCAGTAGTTCAGGTACAAGCCGCTGTACGGGGCTTGCGCGGGGTAGCCGAACACGTACGTCCGGCTCGAGCGGGGCCGCGTCCTGGCGGCCGGCGAACTGACCGGCAGGCCGGGCGGCGGCTGCGCGGTACCAGGCACCCGCGGGCCCGACGCCCCGTACAAGGTCGCGGCTGGTGACCTGGACGAAGGCGGCGTCGTACTGCTCGCGGCCGCCCTCGGGCCCGGTCCAGTCCGTGCTGACGAAGAACCGGCGCGCCGTGTACTCGCCGTAGGGCAGCAGCCCGTCAGCGAAGCCGGGCACGAACATCCAGTTCGTCGCCCACTGCGTTGCCCCGCCCTTCCCCTGAGCGCCAGTGACGCCGCCGGCTGACGCAGTGCGCGGCGGTGAGCACCACGTCCGGGTGCTTGCCGCCGACCAGCGTCCCCGAGCACACGTAGTCTTCGCCGCCGAGGGTGAAGAAGACCTTCCCGACGGCGGCGGCCACCGCGCCCCCGTGCGTCCAGCGGAGCCCGGCGCCGGCGGTGTCCCCGGTCAGCCACGGTGCCGTCGGCGTCCGCGGCGCGGGCGGTGACTTCCTGGCCAGCCGTCGCGGGCGCGCCGCCGGGCCGCCGCGGCCTGGCCGCCCGCGGCGCTGGCCGCCCGCGGGCCTGCCGTCGTCAGCCCGCAGGGCGGCGGCCATCCGGGCGGCGTCCAGTACCGGACGGCCGCGGCCTGGGCCGCGGTGCCGGTGGCGTCCTGCACGACGGCGCTCCGCGACCGGCCAGCCGCGCCTGCGCCCGGCCGCCCGCCGCGCGGCCCCCGCCCGGGCAGACCAGCGCCTGCACGCCGACGGCGATCACGGTCACCGCGACAGCCGCGACGACGTCGATTACTGAGCGTCATTCACCATAAGTATCCGGAATGGTATCCGCCACCGTCCGGCGACCCCGCCGCGCGACGCGCCGAAATTCAGAGCAGAATGTTCTCCGCTCGGACACCTAGGTGACATCCAGCTCAGCATTTCGTACGTTCATTGTTGCCCCGGGAGGAGACAACATGAATCCAGGAAACAAGGCAAAGATCGCTCAGACTCGGTTCACCACTCTCGTCGGCGCCGCGGCGCTGACCGCGGGCGTCGCCGCGGCCGTGGCCACGTCGCCGGCGCAGGCAGCGGCGTCGTCATCGATCAATGCCAATAAGGCGGCAAATGTCGACAATGAGCAGCACGTGCCAGCTCGGAAATGGCGTTAAGCACGTCGTGCAGATCACCTTTGATAACGTCCATTTCTTCCGCGACAACCCGAACGTGCCGTCCGACCTCGAGCAGATGCCCAACCTGCTCAACTTCTTCGAAAACAACGGCACGTTCCTGTCGAACAACCACACGCCGCTGATCGCGCACACGGCCGACGACATCCTCACCACGTACACCGGCCTGTACGGCGACCGGCAGGGCATGCCGGTCTCGAACGACTACCAGGTCTACCAAACCAACGGCACGAACGGGAGCTTCGGCACCACCGACAGCGCCGGCTCGTTCGCCTACTGGACCGACCCGGTCTACGACACGTCGCCGACGGCGACCGACACGAACCCGAACATGGTCTACTCCCCGGTGCCCCCGGCCACCGCCAAGACGCCGGTGAGCCCCACCACGACCACCCCCGCGCCGTGGGTGCCGTACACCCGGGCGGGCTGCAACGTCGGCGAGATCGCCACGGCGAACGCCGAGCTCGAGAACACCGCCGTGGACATCCCGAAGGTGTTCGGCGCCGGCTCGCCCGAGGACCAGCAGCTCATCAACGACACGGACTCCTTCAAGGACCCGGAGACCGCCGACTACGTCGGCCTCGGCGTGCACTGCGCCAAGGGCAGCGCGTTCTGCTCCGACGCGACCGCCGTCAAGTACGGCCAGACGACGGCGTCGCCAACCGCGGTCACCGACTCGCTGCCCGACGAGCCCGGCGGCTACACCGGCTACCAGGCGCTGTTCGGCGCAAGTACATCGCGCCGCAGCTCGGCGCGGGCACGGACAACGTGACCGAGGACGGCTACCAGGTCACCAACGCCAAGGGCAACCTGGTGGACCTCAACGGCAACGAGATCGACGGCGCGTTCCTGACGAACTACCCGGGCTTCCCCGGCTACAGCAGCATCAACGCGTCCCAGTCGCTGGCGTACGCGGCCGACATGCTCGGTTCCGGCGTCCAGGTGGTCAACATGTACATCTCGGACCTGCACGGCGACGAGTCCATCCAGGGCCTGTCCAGCCCGGGCGAGCCCTGCTACCACGCGGGCAGCGCGCTCGGCAGCGGCAGCGCCTGCTACCTCGCCCAGGCGGCGTACTACAACCGGCGTTCGGCACGTTCTTCAAGCGGCTGGCCGCCGAGGGCATCACCCCGCAGCAACACCGATGTTCGTCCTGTCCTCCGACGAGGGCGACCACGAGGCGGGCGCCAACGTCGGCCGCTCGGTCACGCCCACCCCGGCGAACTGCGACGGCGTGACCACCCCGTGCACCTACCCGACCGGCACCTTCGGCGAGCTCGAGGGCAACGTCACCGGCCTGCTCAACGTGGAGAAGGGCGACACCACCAAGTTCGGCATGGAGTACGACACGGCGCCCGAGTACTACGTGAACGGCGACCCGTCCGAGTACTCGCCCCAGGTCAGAACCTTCGACCGGGACGTCGCCTCGCTGACCGCGGATAACCCGTACGCGGGCGGCACGCAGCAGATCGCGAACTACCTCGCCGACCCGACCGAAGAGGCGATCCTGCACATGGTCAACGCCGACCCGGCGCGGACCCCGACGCTCGCCGAGTTCGCCAAGCCCGACTACTACCTGGAACAGGGCAACGCGACCTGCGACGCGACCACGACGGGCACGACGGCGAGCGACTACCCGGCGGACTGCGTGACGGTCGACCCCGGCTTCGCGTGGGACCACGGCGACTACGCGGCCGAGATCGACACCAACTACGTCGGCTTCGCCGGCCCCGGCGTCAAGCACCTCGGCCTCGACGGCTCCGGCCCCGCCGACGGCCCGAACTCCGCGGGCGCCAACAGCGGGCAGACCGAGGTCGTCGACACCAACCTGCAGGGCCCCTGGACCGACGAGACCGACATCCAGCCGACCGAGATGTACCTGGTCGGCCTGCACACCGACTACGTGCAGGACGGCCGGGTCATCACCCAGATCCTCGCCAACCCGAACCGGGCGCTGAGCGGCTCAGCAGGTGACCCAGCTCGGCGAGGTGTACAAGCAGCTCAACTCCAGCGTCGGCGAGTTCGGCGCGTACACGCTGACCGCCTCGACCAAGGCGATCGAGTCGAACACGCCGGCCGACCGCGAGTTCGTCACCGTCAACGCGGCGCTCACCAGCCTCGACAAGCAGCGCGACGCGCTGGCCGGCCAGATCAAGAACGAGCTGTACAACGCCGAGAACCGGGGCACCCCGATCCCCGGCGCGGGCCAGCAGATCGCCGAGGCGGCAGCTGCTCATCTTCGCGGCCAAGGCACTGTCCGTGACCGCCTAGCCGAGCAGACGAGTTCCGCCCGCCGCCCGGGCGGTCCCGGCAGCCAGCCGGGACCGCCCGGGCGGCGGCGTAACTCGTGGAACAATGGCCGGGTGACTGCGACACCAGCCCCTCGCGACGTGGTGATCCTCGGCTCGACCGGGTCGATCGGCACCCAGGCGCTCGACATCGTCCGCCGCAACCCTGACCGCTTCCGGGTGACCGCGCTCGCCGCGGGCGGCGGCCAGCCGGCGCTGCTCGCCCGCCAGGCGGTCGAGTTCGGCGTGCCGGTGGTCGCGGTCGCCGACGAGGCCGCCGCCCCGTCCGTGGCCGAGGCGATCAAGCGAGGAATCATCCCGAACGACCGCAGGCTCCGCGTCCTCCGCCCGCCCTGAACCCGAGCTCCTGGCCGGCGTGGACGCGGTGTGCCACCTGGCGGGCCTGGAGTGCGACGTCGTGCTCAACGGCGTGACCGGCGCGGCGGGCCTGCGGGCCACCCTGGCCGCGCTCGACGCGGGCCGGACGCTGGCGCTCGCCAACAAGGAGTCGCTGATCATCGGCGGCCCGCTGGTGACGAGCCGCGCCAAGCCGGGGCAGATCGTGCCGGTGGACTCGGAGCACTCGACGATCGCCCAGTGCCTCCGCGCCGGGGCGAACTCCGAGGTCAAGCGGCTGGTGCTGACCGCGAGCGGCGGCCCGTTCCGCGGCTGGCCGCGGGAGCGGCTCGAGTCCGTCACCCCGGAGCAGGCGCTCGCGCACCCGACGTGGCGGATGGGGCCGCTGGTCACCACCAACTCGGCCACGCTGGTGAACAAGGGCCTCGAGGTGATCGAGGCGTACCTGCTGTTCGGCTTCGGGCTCGACAAGATCGACGTGGTGGTGCACCCGCAGTCGATCGTGCACTCGATGGTCGAGTTCGCCGACGGCGCGACGATCATCCAGGCGAGCCCGCCGGACATGCGGATCCCGATCGCGCTCGGCCTGGCCTGGCCGGACCGGGTGGCGGACGCGGCCCCCGGCCTCGACTGGACGACGGCCGCGACGTGGACGTTCGAGCCGCTGGACGACGCGGCGTTCCCCGCCGTGGCGCTGGCCAGGGAGGCCGCCAGGCTGCGGCGGAACCACGCCCGCCGTCTACAACGCGCGCCAACGAGGCATGCGTGGCCGACTTCCTCGCGGGAAGTATCTCCTTCACCCGGATTGTTGACACCGTAGCTCGCGTAGTCTCGGAGCACGACACGTCGCGTACGGGGGCGACCACGCTTGAGGACGTCCTCGACGTGGATGCCTGGGCGCGGGCGCGGGCGCGGGAACTGACCCGCTCGCGTGCTAGCAGGCACCTGGCGGCAAGGGAGGATACGACGCAGTTGTTGGACGCGCTTGGCTGGCTGATCTTCTTTGTCGCCCTGCTCGTGTCGGTGATGCTGCACGAGACCGGGCACTTCGTGGCGGCCAAGCGGTTCGGCATGAAGTGCACGCAGCTACTTCTTCGGCTTCGGCCCGACGTTGTGGTCCACCTGGCGCGGCGAGACCGAGTACGGCATCAAGGCGCTCCCGTTCGGCGGCTTCGTCAAGATCGTCGGCATGACCTCGATTGACGAGGTGGACCCGGAGGACGAGCCGCGGTCCTTCCGCCGCGCGCCCGCCTGGCAGCGGCTGATCGTGCTCGCGGCCGGGTCGTTCATGCACTTCGTGCTCGCGGCCGTGCTGATCTTCGGGGTCGCGCTCGCCATCGGGGTCGAGAACGTCCAAAGCAGCAACACCACGCAGATCGGCACGGTGACGCCCTGCGTCCCCGCGAACGAGCAGGCGCTCTTGAACGGGACCAGTGCGCAGGCGACGCGGAGTCGCCCGCGGCTAAGGCCGGCCTGCAGGTCGGCGACCAGGTGACGTCGTTCAACGGGGTCGCGGTGTCGAACTGGACGCAGCTCGACAAGCGAGATCCTGAAGGTCAAGCCGGGCACGCCGGTCTCGCTCACGGTGCTGCGCGACGGGCATTCCCTGACCCTGCACACGGCCCTCGCCGAGGTGAAGGGGCACGGCAGCTTCTTCGGCATCGCGCCCGCCACGACCACCGTCTTCCAGCGGCAGAGCCCGCTCGACGCGGTCAAGGACGTCGGCACCGGCTTCTCGCAGGTGGTCACCGGCTCGGTGAGCGCGCTCGGGCAGCTGCCCGCCGCCGTGCCGTCGCTGTTCACCCAGGACCGGGCGTGCACCGCCGCGGGCAACGTGTCGAGCGTGGTCGGCGCGGCGCAGGACGACCGGCCAGGCGGTCGCCGCGAACCGAGGGCTGGCAGGCCAAGGTCAACTTCGTGCTGCTGCTGATCGCGTCGCTGAACATCTTCGTCGGCGTGCTCAACCTGCTGCCGCTGCTGCCGATGGACGGCGGGCACATCGCGGTCGTGATCTGGGAGCGGATCAGGGCCTGGTTCGCCCGGCTGCGCGGCCGGCCGGATCCCGGGCCTGGTCGACTACCGCAAGCTGGTCCCGCTGAGCTTCGGCATCTTCCTCGTGCTCGTCGTCTTCGGGACGCTGCTCATCGCCGCCGACATCGTCAACCCGGTGAACATCGGGTAATCGGCGGGTGACGATTTAGCGTTAGCCTGACGCGAGGGTCAGGGTGGGCGGGCTTCGAGCCCAGGGACTGGGCGAGAATAGGCTGTGGTCTCCGGCGGGGACGAACCCGTGGACCCCCGGAAGTGTGCCGATCACCCGACGGGATGGATGGTAATGAGCGTTGACCTAGGCATGCCAGCTACTCCTCCGGCGCTGCTCGCGCCGCGCAGGCAGTCGCGCCAGCTGATGGTGGGTAACGTGCCGGTCGGCGGGGGCGCGCCGGTGAGCGTGCAGTCGATGTGCACCACGCTGACCGCGGACGTGAACGCCACGCTGCAGCAGATCGCCGAGCTGACCGCCTCCGGATGCCAGATCGTCCGGGTCGCGGTGCCGTCGCAGGACGACGCGGACGCGCTGCCCGCGATCGCGAAGAAGTCGCAGATCCCGGTCATCGCCGACATTCACTTCCAGCCGAAGTACGTGTTCGCGGCGATCAACGCCGGCTGCGCGGCGGTCCGGGTGAACCCGGGCAACATCAAGCAGTTCGACGACAAGGTCAAGGAGATCGCGAAGGCCGCGTCCGCGAGCCGGGACCCCGATCAGGATCGGCGTGAACGCCGGCTCGCTGGACAAGCGGCTGCTCGCCAAGTACGGCAAGGCCACGCCGGAGGCGCTGGTCGAGTCCGCGCTCTGGGAGTGCTCGCTGTTCGAGGAGCACGGCTTCCGCGACATCAAGATCTCGGTCAAGCACCACGACCCGGTCGTGATGATCCAGGCCTACCGGCTGCTCGCCGCCCAGTGCGACTACCCGCTGCACCTCGGCGTGACCGAGGCGGGCCCGGCGTTCCAGGGCACGATCAAGTCCGCGACCGCGTTCGGCGCGCTGCTCTCGCAGGGCATCGGCGACACGATCCGGGTGTCGCTGTCCGCGCCGCCGGTCGAGGAGGTCAAGGTCGGCATCGGCATCCTCGAGTCGATGGGCATGCGCCAGCGCGGCCTGGAGATCGTCTCCTGCCCGTCCTGCGGCCGCGCCCAGGTGGACGTCTACAAGCTGGCCGAAGAGGTGACCGCGGGCCTCACCGGCCTCGAGGTCCCGCTGCGGGTCGCGGTGATGGGCTGCGTGGTGAACGGCCCAGGCGAGGCGCGCGAGGCGGACCTCGGCGTGGCCTCGGGCAACGGCAAGGGCCAGATCTTCGTCAAGGGCAAGGTGGTCGCCACCGTGCCCGAGTCCAAGATCGTGGAGACGCTGATCGATGAGGCGATGCGGCTGGCCGAGCAGGCCCTCGAAGACGGCGCGCAGGAGGCGCCCGGCCAGCCGATCGTGACGGTTAGCTACGATCCCCACCTAGATCACGATCTCGCCAACCCTCCCGGCAAGCGCGGCATGCGCGTCGGCCGGGAGGAGCGCGTCGGTCACGAGCACGTTGATCTTCTCAACGGGCGCGAACGACGCGAGGCTGACCACCCCCCACTTGGAGTGGTCGGCGAGCACGACCACCCGGCGCGCCCGGTTGATCAGTGCCCTGTTGGTCTCCGCTTCGGCGATGTTCGGCGTAGACAGGCCCACCTCGGGGTCGAGCCCGGTGCAGCCGAGGAACAGCGTGTCGAAGTGGAGTGATCCGATCGTCAGGTCCGCCACCGGCCCGACGAGCGCGTCCGACGGCGTACGCATGCCGCCGGTTAGTACCACGGCACCAGCCTCGGGACCGCGCGGCGGGCCGAACAGCCCCGCCACTCGGAGCGAGTTGGTGACGATGGTTAGCCCCGGGACGTCGAGCAGGCACTGGGCCAGCGCGAAGGTGGTGGTTCCCGAGGCGATTGCTACCGCGGTGTTTGGCCTGACCAGGGCCGCCGCCGCGCGTGCGATCGTGTTCTTCTCCGGGCGCTCGAGGACGAGCTTGTCCTCGAAGCCGGGCTCATGACCTGCATGAGAACCCGGCAGAACCGCGCCGCCATGGACTTTCTCCACCAGTCCGTCCTTGGCCAGCACCTCGAGATCGCGCCTGATCGTCATGTCAGAGACGCCGAGCTGCTGCGTGAGATCGCTGACCCGTGCGCTGCCGTCGTTTCTGACGGACTGCAGAATCAGCGACTGGCGATGTCTAGCCAGCATTCACTACCCCCTCAATAGTGTCCGAACACTTAAAAGTATGACGCTTGAGGCGCTTGTTGGGTTACGACCAACGGTGTCGGATATTTGCTCTTGACGCGAGAAAAAATTCGGCCATGTGTGCCTTGTGCCGAATCTCGTTACGTAAAGGGGCGGGATGTAGCGATGGGTATCGAATTAGCGTCAGCGCGTGGCGAGATGGTGGCTTGTGGTCGCCGCCGTCGGGCCGCCACCAAACCCATCACGCGAGGGATTTTGTTGGGTTTGGGTTCCCGGCCGGCGACCGACGGTGACACGCGTGGCCACGGGCAGATGGGACTCGACAGTTAGCGCCATGGGGCAAGATGGAGCCCATGTCGCTTCCCCGTACGGCGAAGTCCGCTGGCATCCCGCTCGCGGCCCTGCTGGTCGCGGTCGGCCTGGCCGCCTGCACGTCGCCCGGCTCGGCGCCCGCGACGGCGAGCAGCGGTGGCGCGGCGACGCCGTCAGGCCCGGCCACCGCGTCCGGCGCAGCGCGTCCGCGACCGCGGGAAGCGCGGTACCCGCGGGCTCCGCCGCGATCGTGCCCCAGGCGTCCACGCTGCACTGGAAGGCCTGCGGGGGCCAGCTCGCCGGCCTCGAGTGCGCCTCGCTCCAGGTGCCGCTGAACTACGCGGACCCGGGCGGCAGGAAGATAACGATCGCGCTGTCAATGATCCCGGCGACCGCGCCGGCCGCCGAGCGGCAGGGCGTCATGCTCGTCAACCCCGGCGGCCCGGGCGAGCCGGGCCGGTCGCTGGCGGCCGACGTCGCCGGCGGGATCAGCCCGCAGGTGGCGGCGACGTACGACATCGTCGGGTTCGACCCGCGCGGCGTGGGCGGCTCGAGCCCGTCGCTGAGCTGCGACCCGAATTTCTTCAAGGGCGTGCGGCCGGACTACATCCCGGCGAACGCGGCCGCCGAGCAGGTGCTCATCAACCGCGCCAAATCCTACGCGGCCGCCTGCGAGCAGCGGTTCGGCTGGTTCCTGCCGTACGAGACGACGGTGAACACGGCGCGGGACATGGACCAGATCCGCCAGGCCTTCGGCGTCAGGCAGGTGACGTACTACGGCTTCTCCTACGGCACCTACCTGGGCCAGGTCTTCGGCACGCTCTTCCCGAGCCACGTCCGGCGGATGGTGCTCGACTCCACCGTGGACCCCACCGGCGCCTGGTACGCGGACAACATCAGCCAGGACTACGCCTTCCAGGGCCGGATCGACGCGTTCTTCGCCTGGACCGCGAAGTACGACGCGCGGTACCACCTGGGCAGCACGACGGCGCAGGTGCAGGCGTCCTATTACAAGATCCGCGGGAAGCTGAAGCAGGCGCCGATCAACGGGCCGGACGGCCCCATGATCGGCCCGGACGAGCTTGACGACACCATCCTCCTCGGCGGGTACCTGAACGCGGTCTGGCCGTCGTTCGCGCAGGCGCTCTCCCAGTACCTCAACCAGGGCAGCGGCGACGGCCTCATCTCCCAGTACCAGCAGTGGGGCGCGCAGAGCGAGAACACGTTCGCGGTCTACAACGCGGTGGAGTGCGCCGACGTGAACTGGCCGAGGAACTGGGCGAAGTGGCAGTCGGACACCGTGCGCGCTTACCAGACCGCGCCGTTCGAGACCTGGGACAACGCCTGGTTCAACGCGGCGTGCGCGTTCTGGCCGGTGACCGGGCCGGCCAAGCCGTTCCAGGTCAACGGCGCGCAGTTGCCGCCCGTGCTGATGCTGCAGGGCACGCTGGACGCCGCGACCCCGTACGCGGGCGCGCAAAACGCGCACAAGCTGCTCCCGACCGCCCGCATGGTCGTGGTGGAGGGCGGCGGCAACCACGGCCAGTCGCTCGAGTCGCCGCCGGACACCTGCGTGCAGAACTACCTCAACGGCTACCTGGCCAGCGGCGCCGTCCCGGAGAAGCCCGGCCTGGTCAACGCGACCTGCGCCCCCACCGCCGACCCGACCGCCTTATTTCCCCCGGGGGGATGACCCCCCCGGTGACCCCCCCACGCATGGGGGAGTCCCTCCCCCAAAACAAAGGGAGCCCCTCCACTAGCCTTCATTGTGCCCCCTCGCCGGGGCGGAGCCCCGTACACGGCGCCTGCGGCGCCGGGTACGTGTCCCGTTGGCTCGCGTTGCTGGTCCGCTGGCTTGGGTGGTGCTCTCGATGCTCTTTGCCATTGGCCGCGCGGCACAAGCTAGGCTGGCAATATGTTGCGCGTTAGGCAGCGCTCGGACCAGGCGCGGCTGCTGGACGACCGCGACCGGTCGGCGGCCCTTGCGGTCTGTGCCGCCGACCCGGTGGCGAACGTGTTCGTTGAGTCGCGGATCAGGGCCTTCGGGCTCGATCCGGGGCGGCTCGGCGCCCAGATGTGGGGCTTCGAGCAGGGCGGCCGGCTCGTGTCGCTGTGCTACGGCGGCGCCAACCTGGTCCCGGTGCAGGCCACCTCGCCCGCCATCGCCGCGTTCGCCGACCGGGCGCTGCGCCAGGGACGGCGCTGCTCGTCCATCGTCGGGACGTCCGCCGCGGTCACCGAGCTGTGGGGACTGCTCCGCCCGTACTGGGGGCCGGCCCGCGACGTGCGCGCCGCGCAGCCGCTGATGGCGATCGACGGCCCGTCGCCGGTCCCGCCCGACCCCGCAGGTCAGGCGCGTCCGGCTCGATGAACTCGACATCCTGCTGCCCGCCTCCATCGCCATGTTCACCGAGGAGGTCGGCGTCTCACCGCTGGCGGGCGACGGCGGCGCCTCGTACCGGGCGCGGGTCGGCGAGCTTGTCCGCTCGGGCCGGGCGTTCGCGCAGGATCGAGGACGGCCAGGTCATCTTCAAGGCCGAGGTCGGCGCGGCCACCCCGCAGGCCTGCCAGGTGCAGGGCGTCTGGGTCCGCCCGGAGTACCGGGGCCGCGGCCTCGCCGCGCCCGGCATGGCCGCCGTGGTCGCCCTGGCCCGCCAGTCGATCTCCCCGCTGGTCTCGCTCTACGTCAACGACTTCAACACCCCGGGCCGCGCGACCTACCGGCGGGCCGGGTTCACCGAGGTCGGCGAGTTCATGTCCGTCTTGTTCTAAGCACCGGTCAGTCGCGGTCGCGGATGAGCCGGAGCTGGACTGTGTCTCCCGGGGGACGACCCCCCGTACCCCCGGCTGCCGGGCTCCGCCCGGCGTGCCCGGGCCGGGCCCTAGTCGCGGTCGCGGATGAGCCGGAGCTGGTCCAGGACCGGTCCGTAGGCCTCGGTGAGGGCGGTGAGCTCGGCCGGCTTGAGCTGGTCAATGAAGTGCTCGCGGACGCTGGCCACGTGGGACGGGGCCACCTTCGCGATCGTGTCCAGGCCGTGCGGCGTGAGCACCGCGAACGTGCCGCGCTTGTCGCCCTCGCAGTCCTCCCGGGTGACCAGGCCCCTGGTCTCCATCCGGTTGATCTGGTGCGAGAGCCTGCTGCGGGACTGCGCGGTCCGGTCGGCGAGCTCGGTCATCCGCATCCGGCTGCGCGGCGCCTCGGATAGCTCGACCAGGATCTCGTAGTCGTGCATGGACAGCCCGAAGGGATGCAGGTCCCGGTCGAGCTGGCGCATGAGCAGCTGTGCCAGGCGTATGTAGGCGCGCCACGCGCGCTGTTCATCGTCGGTGAGCCAGCGAGGGGGGCTGGTTCGCGGGGCACCGTCAGTAAGGGGCTCTGTCGGCATGAGAAGTAACCTACCCGCCGCCGTCGGTACCGGCATAGCCAAAGCCACCGGGGGGTTACGGCGTGCCGGCGTCAGCGACGCGCAGCAAACCCGGTGCGGTAACGTCAAGCCAATGTCCGAGACCGCTGCGACCAATCACGAAAGACGGCTGGCTTGGCTTGACGCCTTGCGGGGATTCGCCGCGCTGTGCGTGGTCTTCGACCACGGGTCCACGCTGCTGCTGCTCCCCGTCCGGTCCTTCCTGTACCAGTGGCTCAACCTCGGTCAGTACGGCGTCTTCGTGTTCTTCCTGGTCAGCGGCTATATCGTGCCAGCTTCGCTGGAGCGCAAGGGGTCCGTCCGCGGGTTCTGGATCAGCCGCGCGTTCCGGCTCTACCCGATGTTCCTCGTCGGCGCTCGTGCTCTCCGCCGTGGCCTACAAGACCGGGCACGGCAACATCGGGAACGCCGGGCAGCGACCCGGCTGGCCGCGGCCCTCGGCTGGCTGTTCATGCTGCAGAACCTCGTCGCCGGCCTCAACGTGCCGGTCGTGACCTGGACGCTGTCCTACGAGATGGTCTTCTACCTGCTGCTCGCCGGGCTGTTCAGCTGGGGCGTGCACCGGCGCAGCGGCTGGTACGCGACGGCCTTCGCGGTCGGCGCGGTCGCGCTCGGCGGCGTGCTTCCGATGTCGGCGCTCGCCCACTGGTCGAACGGCCCCGGGCAGGCCAGCCAGCTGGTGCTCAACGCGGTCACCGACGCGCTGATCCTCGCCGGCCTCGCGCTCGCCGTGCTGTCCCGGTCCTGGGCGGCCAGGGCGGGAGCGTCGCTCGCGGCCGTCGTCGCCCTCGTCCTCGTCACGTTCAACCAGAGCTACCCCTACCCGTGGTCCGGCTGCGTGATCCTGGCGCTGATGTTCACCGGCACGCTGATTTACCGGGCCGAGCAGGGGCAGGCTCAGCCGCGGAGACGGCTGGCCGCGCGTCGCGCTTCGCGGTCGGCGGTGCTCGCCGCTGCTGCGACGGTTCGCGCGGGGACTGGCACGGCGGCGCGCTACGGGTATCACTGGCAGGTCCAGTGGACGACGTCGGTGCTGCTCGCCGGGCGCCACGTTCGGGGTCGGCCTGGCGGTGCGGCGGGTCCGCATTCCCCGCTGGTGCGCCTGGCTTGGGGTGATCAGCTACTCGGTGTACCTGTTGCACCCGCTCGTCTTCAACGCCTACCGCTCGATCCCCGTGCTGCACCGCCCGCACACGCTGCCCGATCAGGTGCTGTTCTTCGCCGGGCTGCTCGCGGTGATCATCGGGCTCAGCGCCCTGACCTACTACCTCGTGGAGAAGCCGATGCAGCGGCTCGGCCGCCGGGTGGCGGCCTGGGCGGGCTACCCGACGGAGACCGCCTCGGCCGCGGGCGCGTCCGACCGGGCGGGCGCGCCGGCCGCGGCCAGCCGGAGCGCGTCGAGCAGCACCGCGGTCGCCGGCGGGTCGGGCGGCTCGCCGTAGCGGACCGCGACCACGCACCGCCGGGTGCCCCGCAGCCGGGCGGTGCGCACGCCCGGGTTACGGGCCGCGCGCAGCGCGAGGCCGGGCAGCAGCGTGACCCCGAGGCCGACGGTCACCAGGGCCTGCGCGGCGACGAAGTCGTCGGTGGTGAACGAGATCCGCGGGGTGAACCCGGCGAGCGCGCACTGCTGCAGCAGGTGCTCCCGGCAGCGGTCACAGCCGGCGATCCACCGGTACTCGGCCAGCCGGGCGAGGTCGGCGGGCCATAGTTCCGTCACCGCGGGCGCCAGCGGCGGCTCGCCCCCGCTGACCGTCGTGTCCGGCATGATCAGGTGCACCGCCTCGGAGAGCAGCAGCTGCTCGCGGAGGCCGTCCTGCCCGGTCACCGGGACCGGGTCGTCGTCCTGGCCCGCCTTGCCCGGCGTCGGCGCCGGGTCGCGCGACCCGGCCCGCCCGCCGTCGGTCGTCTCATGCCGGAAGACAAGCGCGACGTCCACGTACCCGGCGCGCAGCATCCGCACCGCTTCCGGCGGCTCCGCCTCGGTCAGCCGCAGGTCGACGCTGGGATGCCGTTCGTGCAGGATGGCCGCCGCCGCCGGCACGATCGTGCCGAGCGCCGAGGGGAACGCGGCGAGCCGCAGCCGGCCGGCGCGCAGCCCCGCGAAGACCGCGAGCTCGTTCTCGGCCGCGTCGAGGCGGCCGATCACCTCGACCGCCCGCTCGGCGAGCAGCCGTCCCGCGTCGGTGAGCCGGATGCCGCGCCCGGCCCGCTGGACGAGCTTGGTGCCCGTCTCCGCCTCCAGCCGCGCCAGGTGGTGGCTGACCGACGGCTGGGCGTAGTTCAGCGCGTGGGCCGCCGCGGTGACCGACCCGTGCCGGGCGACGGCCACCAGGACGCGGAGCCTCGTGACATCCAGCATGGTCCGACTATAGACGCTACTGATTATTACGCCCAGGGACCTATACCGGGCTAATTGGTGCAGCTCATGGGGTCAGCGCCCGTCCAGTAGCGGCGACTCCGGTCGCCTGGCCGGCCGGGCCGGATCGCCCGCCAGCGCCCGCCGCCGCCACGCGATCCCGGAAAGCGCCTCGAGCACCACCCGGTTGGCGAGGAACCCGGTTACCTCGGCGTGATCGTAGGGCGGCGACACCTCGACCACGTCGATGCCGGCCAGCGGCACCTCCATCGCGATGCGGCGCACCGCGTCGAGCAGTTGACGTCCGGTCAGCCCGCCCGGCTCCGGCGTTCCCGTCCCTGGCGCCATCCCCGGATCCACCACGTCCACGTCCACCGAGAGAAAGGCCGCGTCGCAGTCGTCCAGCGCGATCGTGAACGCC
This sequence comes from uncultured Actinomycetota bacterium, assembly GCA_963850115.1. Taxonomy (GTDB): domain Bacteria; phylum Actinomycetota; class Actinomycetes; order Streptosporangiales; family Streptosporangiaceae; genus Trebonia. The sequence continues at coordinate 83,473 of CAWKKG010000007.1, read as the reverse complement.
TCGGTGAGCACGGCGTCAAGACCTCGCGCCACCACCTCGGTCATCTCGAACGACCGCATCCGCTGCTCCGCCATCCAGGCGAGCGTGGGCGGCTCCGGCCAGTAACCGCGCAGCCCGATCTGCAGGAACCGGTCGCCGCGGACCGCGCCGGACTCGATCAGCCGCCGCATCGGCGTGCCGTGCCCGTGCAGTGACCCCCACTGCGTGTCCGCGTGTCCGCGTGGGCGTCGAAGTGGATCAGCGACACCCGTCCCCAGCCGTGGTGCCTGGCCACGCCCGTCGCGTCGGGAAACGTGATCGTGTGGTCGCCGCCGAGGATGACCGGGACGGCGCCGGCCGCCGCGACCGCCTGGACCGTCGACTCGAGGGCGCGCAGCGACCGCTCCATCTCCCCGGGCGGCATGACCACGTCGCCGAGGTCGGCCACCCGGAGCTCCTGCAGCGGGTCGACGCCAAGCGCGAGGTGCGGCCGCGACGCGTCGTGCGGCAGGTAGTCGGTTCCCCGGATGGCCTGCGGCCCGAACCGCGTCCCGGGCCGGTGCGAGGTGCCGCCGTCGAACGGCGCGCCGATGAACACTATGTCGAAGTCGGCGTCCGCCAGCGCGTCGAGGGTGGTGCGCGGTACCCCCGCGAAGGTGATGTCCGGCCCGTACATGCCGGGAGTCAGCTCAGGTTCAGGCATGCCCTCATACTCCCAGGTGGCATGATGATGTCGCGATGAGCCTGGATGACCCATGAGCCTGGATGAGATTGACGCGCGGATCGTGACCGCGCTGATCAAGGACGCCCGTGCTAGCTACGCGGTGATAGGGAACGAGGTCGGGCTGTCCGCGCCGGCCGTCAAGCGGCGGGTGGACCGGCTGCGCGCGTCCGGCGCGATCACCGGGTTCTCCGCGCGCGTCGACCCGGCCGCGCTCGGCTGGACGACCGAGGCGTACGTCGAGCTGTTCTGCGGCGGGAAGACCACGCCCGAGGAGATCGGGGCGGCCGTCCGGCGTCATCCGGAAGTGACCGACGCGTGCACGGTCACCGGCGAGGCGGACGCGCTCGTGCACATCCGGGCCGCCGACATCCGGCACTTCGAGCAGGTGGTTGAGCGGATCGCCGCCGAACCGTTCGTGCAGCGTACACGCAGCGTTATTGTGCTATCGAGGCTGGTGGAACGGGCTGATTCGATTGCCCCGCATACTAATGCGTGACGGGGTAGGGTCATCCTCATGCCCGAAACTGACAGCGACTTCGGCGCGGAGACAGCACGCTTCCAGGCGTTCAAGGACCGAACCGACGACCTCCCGCCCGCGTGGGAGATGAAGGCCCCCGGGTCGAGGATCGGCCTGCTCGCCGGCATCGTGGTTGCCGTCGCGATCCTGGCCGCGATCATCGGTTACATCCTCATCCCCTGACCCCGCCCCTAAACTCACCCTCCTGGCCTCACCGGGCGATCAGCTCCACCGGGACCTCGATCCGGCGGGGCGGCCCCTGTTCCCCGGCCATTCGGCGGAGCAGCACTTCGCCCGCCGTGCGCCCGATCAGCTCGGGGTCGTAGCTCACCACGGTGACCGGCGGCGCGAGCAGGTCCGCCAGCTCGAAGTCGCCGAAGCCGACGACCGTCACGCCCCCGCGGCCCGCCGCGCGCACCGCGGCCCGCGTTCGCTCCTGGTCCGCGCAGAACACCGCGGTCACGTCCGCGTGCGCGAGCCCGGCGGCATCCGGCATCAGCCACCCGGGGTCGACCGGGAGCCCGGTCGCCGCCATGGCTTCCACGTACCCGGCGCGCAGCGCCCGCGCCCGGTGCCCGTCGGGCCCGCCGAGGAACCCGATCTTTCCATGGCCGAGCGCGACCAGGTGCGCGATGGCGGCGCGGGCGCCGCCCCGGTAGTCGGGCAGCACCGCGTCCGCGTCCACGAGTTGCGGCGGGCGCAGCACGAACACCGCGGCGACCCCCGCCTCGATCTCGGCGACCAGGTAGTCGTGCGGGCCTTGGGTGGGGCTGATGATGAGCCCGTCGACCCGGCGCGCGCACATGGCCAGCGCGAGCTGCTCCTCGCGCTCGGCATCGCTGTCCGTCGAGCCCGAGTAGAGCAGGTACCCGCGGTCCCGGACGACGCGCTCAAGGCCGCGGTAGACCGCGGCGTGATCCGGGTCGGCCCACGTGTCGGCGATGTAGCCGAGCGTCGCGGTGTGCCCGGTCCGCAGCAGCCGGGCGGACTCGTTCCGCCGGAAGCCCAGGTCCTCGATCGCGCCGAGCACGCGCCTGGTCGTCTCCGGCGTCACGCCCGGCTCCTGGTTGACCACGCGGGACACGGTCTTCAGCGCGACCCCCGCCCTGGAGGCGACGTCCTTCATGGTCGGCCGTCCCCCGCCACGGCCGATATCACCAGAAGTGTGGACATCGGCGGCTGTCCCATGTGAACCACTACGAACAGTCTTCACTTGATTACTCATGGCTACCCCCAGTTACCATTTTGCTCAGCGGCAGGGCCCCGGACACCTCTTGCGGGACGGGAAATCGCTGGCAGTGGGTACGGGGCTGGAAACCGGTCACAATCGGTGGCCCGCCCGGGGGTCACCCCCGGCCGTTCGGGATAATCGGGAGCGTGACCAGCGCCGACAGGGAGCGCGAGCGGCTGACCGCGCTCGGGGGGCTCGCTGCGCTTTCCCTCGACGCGTTGTCCAGCGTGGCCTACGGGCCTGAGGCCATCCTCGTCGTGCTCGTCACGGCCGGCGCCTCGGCCCTGCGCTACAGCCTGCCGATCACCGGCGCGATCATCGTGCTGCTGGCCGCCCTGGTGTTCTCCTACCGCCAGGTCATCGAGGCGTTCCCGAACGGCGGCGGCGCGTACGCGGTCTCCAAGACCCACCTCGGGCGGGTGCCCTCGCTGGTCGCGGCCGCGTCGCTGATCGTCGACTACGTGCTGAACGCCGCGGTCGGCGTGTCGGCGGGCGTCGAGGCGCTGACCGCCGCGTTCCCCGCGCTGTACGGCGCCCGCGTCTGGCTGTGCCTGGCGGTGCTCGCCCTGATCACCGCGGCCAACATGTGGGGGATCGCCGAGGCGGCCCGCCTCTTCATGGTGCCGACGATCGCGTTCATCGCCGCGATCTTCCTGGTGATCATCGTCGGGCTGGCCCGCGCGCACCCGGCGGTCCCGCTGTCGCACACGCTGCCGCAGGCGACGGACACCGTCGGCGTGCTGCTGATCCTGAAGGCGTTCGCGTCCGGCTGCTCGGCGCTGACCGGCGTCGAGGCGATCGCCAACTCGGTGCCGCAGTTCCGGCTGCCGCGGGCGCGGCGGGCGCAGCACACGGAGGTCGCGCTCGGCGTCATCCTCGGCCTGATGCTGCTCGGGCTCGGCGAGCTGATCCGCCGGTGGGGCGCGCTGCCGCAGTCCGGCACCACGGTCCTCGCCCAGCTCACCTCCGGCGCGATCGGTAAGGGCGTCCTCTTCTACGTCATCCAGCTCATCACGCTGGTGCTGCTCTCGCTGGCCGCGAACACGAGCTTCGGCGGGCTGCCGGTGCTGCTCGGGCTGCTCGCCAGGGACAACTTCCTGCCGCACGTGTTCGGGCTGCGGGCGGACCGCCGGGTGTTCCGCTACGGCGTCGGGTTCCTCGCCGTCGCCGCCGCGCTGCTGCTCATCGTCGCGCGCGGCAACACCCAGGCGCTGGTGCCCGTCTTCGCCGTCGGCGTGTTCGTCGGGTTCACCCTCTCCCAGGTCGGGATGGTGCGCCACTGGTACGGCCAGCGCGGCCCCGGCTTCCGCCGCAAGGCGCTGATCAACGGCGTCGGCGCGGTGCTGACGTTCGCGGCCACCCTGATCGAGCTGGTCAGCAAGTTCACCGAGGGCGCGTGGCTGGTCGCGCTGATGATCCCGCTGCTCGTGCTGCTGTTCCTCCCATCGCGAGGACCTATGCCCGCATCGGCGCCGAGCTCGGGATCGGCAAGGTGCCGCCCCTGCTGCCGAAGGAGCCGTCCCTCGTGGTCGTGCCGGTGTCCGGCATGTCGCGCCTGACGGCCGAGGGCATCGCGGTCGGCGATGTCGCTTGGCGACGACGTGGTCGCCGTGACGGTGGTGTACACGGACGAGGCCGACGACCCGGCCGACGTCCCCGACGTGGGGTTCCGCGCGGCCTGGCAAGCCTGGTGCCCCTCGGTGCCGCTGCTCACGCTCCGTTCCGACCACCGGTCGCTCGCCAAGCCGATCGTCCACTACCTGCGCTCGGTCGAGGCGCACGACAAGTACCACCGTCTGGTCGTGCTGATCCCCGAGGTGGAGCCGTCCAGGTGGTGGGAGTGGATACTGCACAACCAGCGCGGCATCATCCTGGACCGGGCGATCCGCCGCGGCACCAGCAACGTGGTGCTCTGCCGGCTGCGGTACCGGCTGGCGACGCTCGCCGCGCCGCCCGCGAGTTCTCCCGACTCCGCGGCGGCGACCGATCCCGCGGCCGGCTCTCCGGCCGCGACCGGGGCCCAGGCGCAGGCCGAGACCAAGGCCGATACCTAAGCAAATCGACAGACGCGGGGCCCTCGAGGCACGCCGTGTCGGTGGCAAGATAGGCGCTATGGGTTACCACGCGGGGCTCGGCCAATGACCATGCCAGCGCGTTCCCAGCGGCCGGTCGCCGTGGTCACCGGCGCGAGCCGCGGCATCGGCCTCGAGGTCTGCAGGCAGCTCGCCGCGCTCGGCTACGTGGTCGTCCTCGGTTCCAGGGACCTGCGCCGGGCGGAACTCGCGGCGAAGGAACTCGACCCGGAGGGGGAGCGGGTCATCCCGGCCCACCTCGAGGTGGACAACTCGGTGAACGTCGACCAGTTCGCGGAGTGGCTCCGCGACCGGTTCGGGCGGGTGGACGCGATCGTGAACAACGCCTCGACCGCGCCCGACCTGTGGGAGATCGGCGGGACGACCGACCTGTCCCCGGTGGCCGAGGCCCTGGACGTGAACCTGTTCGGCGCCTGGCGGGTGATCCAGGCGCTGCTGCCGCTGCTGCGCAGGAGCCCGCGGCCGCGGATCGTCAACGTGTCGAGCGAGAGCGGCGCGATCGCCCTGATGAGCGGCGGGCGGCCCGCCTTCAGCGTCTCCAAGGCGGCGCTCAACGCGCTGACCAGGACGCTGGGGGGCGAGCTGTACCGGGACGGCATCCTGGTGAACTCGGTCTGCCCGGGCCCGGTAAGCACCGACGGCGCCCCGGGCAGCGGGAGGTCCGCTGCCCAGGGCGCCGCCAGCGTCGTCTGGGCGGTTACCTTGCCGAACGGCGGCCCCACCGGCACCTTCACCCGGGATGGCCGCGAACTGCCCTGGTAACCGCCGTCCCGCTAGCTCCGGATGTCGGCGAGCGGCCAGCCGCCCGCGGCGAGGCGCGCGCGGACCCGGTCGATGTCGGACGCGAGCGGCTTGGTGTTGGTGACGGCGGTGATCGCCTTCTTGATCGCGTCGGCCGACGCGGGGTCGGTGGAGGACGCCAGCTCGTCGGCGATGGCGGTTACCTCGTCGTTGGACAGGTGGTAGCCGAGGAGCGCGAACAGCGGCACGTAGTCAACCTCGGGCACGCCGGTCGGGTAGCCGGCCCGCAGCCACGCCGATGATCTTCTCAAGGAAGGGGGGATTCGCCATGGTCTGTCCTCTTCTTCCTTACTTCTTCGGTGCCGGGTGGCCGAGGGTGTAGATCTCGTAAACGCTCCAGCCGATGGCGGCCAGGATGATCAGGAAGGCGATCGCGGCCAGCACCATGCCGACCACGCTGCCCCCGACGACCACGTCAGAGTCGACGTCGCCGTCCACTCCGGCGGCCCGCACGTGCGCGGTCTTGGGGCCGAGCGACAACGCGTACAGGCCGCCCGCGAACAGGGCGGGCAGGCCCGCGCCGGCGATCAGGCCGAACACGATGATCTTCCAGAGCGCGGTTAGGTTAATCCAGGACATTTTACGATTCCCTCTCTCGCGCTCAGGCCGCGGCCGTCTCGGCGGGGACCTTGTCGGGGGAGACCCCGCCGGTCCATTCCGCGTTGACGTTGTTGTGGTCCACCTTGGTGCCGCGGGAGCGCCAGAAGATGAACCCGGAGAGCGCGGCCAGGATCACGAGGTCGATGATGACGCCGAAGGTGCCGCCGATGCCGTACGCGATCCCGTAGGCCGTCGCCCCGACGATCGCGGCCGACGGCAGCGTGAAGACCCAGGCGGTGGCCATCCGGCCGGCCACGTTCCAGCGGACGTCGGCGCCCTTCTTGCCGAGGCCGGTGCCGATGATCGACCCGGTGGCGACGTGCGTGGTGGACAGCGAGTAGCCGAAGGTGCTCGACAGCAGGATGACCGCGGCCGAGGCGGACTCGGCGGCCATGCCCTGCGGCGACTCGATCTCGACGAGGCCCTTGCCCAGGGTGCGGATGACCCGCCAGCCGCCGAGGTAGGTGCCGATGGAGATCGCGAGCGCGCAGCAGACGATGACCCAGACCGGCGCGTTGGACCCCTTGGCCACCGTGCCGTTGGCGATCAGCGCCAGGGTGATGACGCCCATGGTCTTCTGCGCGTCGTTGGTGCCGTGCGCCAGCGAGACGACGCAGGCGGAGCCGACCTGCCCGATGCGGAAGCCGTGCTTGCGCGCGCCCTCGGTCAGCGACCGGGTGATCCGGTACAGCAGCCAGGTGCCGCACGCCGCGACGCCCGCGGCGATGATCGGGGACAGGATGGCCGGCAGGACGACCTTGGAGACGAGGCCGTGCCACAGCACGGCGCTGCCGCCCGCCGCGGCCATCGTGGAGCCGATCACGCCGCCGATCAGCGCGTGCGAGGAGCTCGACGGGATACCGAACAGCCAGGTCACGAGGTTCCAGATGATGCCGCCCGCGAGGCCCGCCGCGACGACGGTCAGGGTCACCTTGCCGGTGGCGACGAGGCCGCTCGCGATGGTGGCCGCGACGGCGAGGGAGAGGAACGCGCCCACGAAGTTGAGCACCCCGGAGATCGCCACCGCGGTCCGCGGTCCCAGCGCCCCCGTCGCGATGGACGTTGCCATCGCGTTCCCCGTGTCATGGAATCCGTTGGTGAAGTCAAAGGCCAAGGCCGTGATGACCACCAGGACGAGAACCGTGTCATTACTCACAACTGTGACGGTAAAGCTCTCTTAGTAGGATCCGAAGGTCTCCGAGAGCGTGCAGTTGCCAAACATTAGGTGAACGAAAGGTAACAAAGCATACGCAATTGCGCAGCGTTCACCTCTCGACAACCTCTGATTCCCCCGTTGCTCACCGCTTGCCCCCGGTAACCCAGCAGATGCCCGTTTTTCCCGCCCATGGCACCTCTGTGACCTGGAGTTTTCCCGGCGCGGGGCGCTACGTCGGCGACTCGCCCGGCTCCGGCGGCTGGTAGCGGTACCCCATGCCCGGCTCGGTGATCAGCCAGCGCGGCCGCGCCGGGTCGGCCTCGAGCTTGCGGCGCAGCTGCGCCATGTAAAGCCGCAGGTTGCCCGCCGCGTTGTCGTACCCGGGGCCCCACACGTCGTGCAGCAGCTGCCGCTGGCTGAGCAGCTTGCCCGGGTTCCGCAGCAGCACCTCGAGCAGGTGCCACTCCGTCGGCGTTAGCCTGACGTCACCGTCCTGAGCTGATCCGGCCGCGAGCGGGTCCGCGCCGCTGGCCGCCGTTCTTTCCTCGGAACGGACGCGGCCTTCTCCCTCGCCCGCCACCGCTTCCCCGGGCCGGGCGGCCGGCCCCGAGGCCGCGCCTGGGACCGCCTGGACCGCCGGCTCGGCCTGGACGGCGGGCTCGGCGGGCTGCCGGGTGACCCGCTTCGCGGCCAGGTCGATGAGCAGGTCACCGAGCCGGACGCGGGGCGGCGCGTCGGCGGCGGGCGTGCGCCGGGCGGCCGCCCGCATCCGGGCGAGCAGCTCGTCCATGCCGAACGGCTTGGTCACGTAGTCGTCGGCGCCGGCGTCGAGCGCCTCGACCTTGTCGGTCGAGTCGGCCCGTCCCGACAGCACGATGATCGGCACCGAGGTCCAGCCGCGCAGCCCGCCGATCACGTCGACGCCGTCCATGTCGGGCAGCCCGAGGTCGAGGATGACCAGGTCCGGCGGGTGCGCCGCCGCCTCTTCCAGCGCCTGCGTCCCGTTCGCCGCGGTCGTCACCTCGTACCGCCGCGCCCGCAGGTTGATCCGCAGGGCCCGCAGGATCTGCGGCTCATCGTCAACGACAAGCACCCGTGTCACAGTGCCTCCCCCGGGGGCCGTCCCCCCGGTGACCACCCCGAGTATGGGGGAGTCCCTCCCCCATTGCCCCCTCGCCGGGGGCAAGCCCCCGGGACGGCGCCTGCGGCGCCGCGTACGTATTGCTCAGTCCGCGCGTCCCATTCGTGTCGCTTGCAGGTCCGCGCGTCCGCGCCGTCTCATGCATCGGGTGCCGCCGGGAGGCTCACCGTCATCGTCAGGCCCCCGCCGGGCGTGTCCTCGGCGGTGAGCGTGCCGCCCATGGCCTCGGTCAGCCCGCGGGACAGCGCGAGGCCGAGCCCGACCCCGGTCGTGTTGTCGGTGTCGCCGAGCCGCTGGAACGGGACGAACATGCTTTCCTTGTCGTCCTCGGGGATGCCGGGGCCCCGGTCGACGACGCGCAGCTCGACCCGGTCGCCGAGCGAGGACGCGGCGAGCAGCGGCGCCTTGCCCGCGGGGGAGTAGCGGAGCGCGTTCTCCGCGAGGTTCACCACGACGCGCTCGAGGATGGCGGGGTCGGCCCGCACGGCCGGCACCGTCTCCGGGATCTCCACGGTGATGTCACGGCCGGCCGGCCCGAGATCGTCGAGCGCCAGGGCGACGATCTCGTCGAGCCCGGTCGGCCGGGGGAACAGCGACAGCGCGCCGGCCTGCAGCCTGGACATGTCGAGCAGGTTGCCGACCAGGCGGGTGAGCCGGTCGAGGGACTCGTCCGCGGTGGCGAGCAATTCCTCGGTGTCGGCGGCGTCCCAGTGCATGTCGCGGGAGCGCAGCGAGGTGATCGCGGCCTTGGCGGAGGCGAGCGGGCTGCGCAGGTCATGGCTGACGGCGGTGAGCAGCGCGGTCCGCATCTTGTCGGCGGCGGCGATCGGCTTGGCCGCCTCCGCCTCGGCGGCGAGCCGCTGCTGCTCGAGCGCGACGGCCGCGTAGGCGGCGAACGCGCCGAGCACCCGGCGGTCCTCGGCGCGCAGCGGCCGGCCGGTCAGCGCGAGCGACAGCGTGTCGGTGACCGGCACGTCCACCTCGGCGGCGTCCGGCCGGCGCGCGGGGGCCTCGCCGGAGCAGGCGACCAGGTGCCAGTCGGCCGCCGGGCCGCGGGCCGGGGCCGTTCCCCCGTCCTGTCGCTCAAGCAGGCAGGCCGACTGCATGCCGAAGGCTTCCCTGGTCCGCTCAAGCAGCGCGTCGAGCGCCCCCTGGCCGCGCAGGATGGACCCCGCCGTCGTCACCAGAAGTTCGGACTCGGCGTTGGCCCTGGCGGCCTGCTTGGTCCGCCGGGCGGTGGTGTCCACCACCCAGCTCACCGCGAGCCCGACGGCGATGAACACGCCGAGCGCGAGCCAGTTGTTTGCCTCCGCGATCGTCCAGTAATGAATGGGCGGCGTGAAGTAGTAGTTGAGCAGCAGCGACGCGACGACAGCCTCGAGCATCGCGGGCAGGAACCCGCCGACGAGCGCGACGACGATCACCGCGGTGAGGAACAGCAGCACGTCGCTGGTGAGGTTGATCCCGGTCCGGTTGGTGGACAGGGCGAGCGTGAGCAGCGGCGCGAGCGCCGCGGCGAGCACGAACCCGGCGAGCTGGCGGCGGCGGTTGATCCCGCCGCGGTACCGCGGGAGGATGCCCCACCGGGAGCCGGCGTGCGAGTGGGTGACGATGTGCACGTCGATCGGGCCGGAGTGCTGGATGGTCCGCGACCCGATGCCGGGCCCGGTCAGCAGGGCGAGCAGCCAGCCCCGCCTGCTGGCCCCGAGCACGAGCTGGGTGGCGTTCTCCGCCTTGGCGAAGGTGAGCAGCGCGTCGGAGATCTCGTCGCCGACGACCTGATGGTAGGTGCCGCCGAGCGACTCGACGAGCTGCCGCTGCCTGGCCAGGTTGGCCGGGTTCGCGCCGGTGAGCCCGTCGGACTTGGTGACGTGCACCGCGAGCAGGTCGCCGCCGGACGACCGGGCGGCGATGCGCGCCGCCCGCCTGATCAGCGTGTCGCCCTCGGGTCCGCCGGTGAGCGCGACGACGACCCGCTCCCGCGCCTCCCAGGTGTTGCTGATGTTGTGCTCGGTCCGGTACCGCTGCAGTCCCTCGTCGACCTTGTCGGCCAGCCACAGCAGCGCGAGCTCGCGCAGCGCGGTCAGGTTCCCCGGCCGGAAGTAGTTGGTGAGCGCGGCGTCGATCTTCTCCGGCGGGTAGATGTTGCCGTGCGCCATCCGGCGGCGCAGCGCCTCGGCGGTCATGTCGACCAGCTCGACCTGGTCGGCGGCCCGCACCACCGCGTCCGGCACCGTCTCCCGCTGCGGCACCCCGGTGATCTGCTCGACCACGTCCTTGACCGACTCGAGGTGCTGGACGTTGACGGCGGAGATCACGTCGATGCCCGCGTCGAGCAGCTCGTCGACGTCCTGCCAGCGCTTCTCGTGCCGCGAGCCCGGCACGTTCGTGTGCGCGAGCTCGTCGACCAGCGCGATCTCCGGCTTGCGGGCGAGCACGGCCTCGACGTCCATCTCTTCCCACTCGCTGCCCCGGTAGGACAGCTTCTTGCGCGGGACGACCTCAAGGCCTTCGATCAGCGCCGCCGTCTGCGGCCGCCCGTGCGTCTCGGCGAACGCGACAACGACGTCTGCCCCGCGCTCGGCTCGCCGGTGCCCCTCCGAGAGCATGGCGTACGTCTTGCCCACCCCGGCCGCCGCGCCCAGGTAAATGCGCAGCTGACCGCGGGGTGTTACGCGGCCCTCGCTGTATCCGGCCATACTTTCAATTTTGCGGCAACGCTGCAGGTCATTAGACCCGGCCTAACGATATCCATGCGCTTTCGACGGGACGCGCTCAGCGGCGGGAGAACCAGACGGTGGAAAATACCGCGAGGAGACCGACCGCCGCGATGATCACGGCCACGACCACGTTGTGCACGAGGAACCCGATGATGATGGCCGCGGCGACCATGACGATGGCCAGCGCGACGACCACGAACTGGACGTCGGCCGGCGTCTCGGGCCCCGAGCGGATCCCGCTCGCCGGGCGCGGCCCCCACACCCGGACCCGCGACGGCACCCGAACCCGGGTGGACATGCCGGACCTGGCCCGCCCCGGCGGGGCCGTGGGGACGTCCCGCCGCAGGCCCTCGCCCGCCGCGATGTCCACTAGTTCCGGCTCGGGCGCGAGCGGCCCTCGTCGCGACCGGCCCTCGGCAACGAGCGGCGGCCCGGGGTCGGCCGGCCCTGGATCTGCGAGCACGGGAGCGGCCTCGGGTGCCTCGACCAGGGTGCCCGCCGAGTTCGGGGCGTGCCCGTCGGGCCCGAGGTAGGCGGTTCCCCAGTGGACGCCGGAGCCGTATACCAGCAGGCCGACGCCGTCGGGGCCGATCAGCTCCGCTTGCGTTAGGTAGTCGTCCGGCCCGAAGTCGCCAAGGTCCGCGCGGGTGCGCCACCAGCCAAGCTCAAGGCTGGCCGAGTACATCCGGGCGGCGTCCTCGCGCAGCAGCCGCAGGTCGGCCTCGGACAGCGTGAAGTCGTCCGCGCCGTCGGAGGAGAGCCGGTCGCCGCTGTTCTCCCCGGGGCCGGCCTCGATGAAGCCGTTGATGACCAGGTAGGCACCCTGGTCGTCGAGGTAGCCGCGACCGTAGAGCAGGCCACCGGTCACCCGCCCTTCCTGGGTCGCGAACTCCGCCGCGTTCCGCAGTTCCCTGGCCACCCGCGGCTCAAGCAGCACCGCGCCTTCGCCGTTGCCGAACGCCTTGTACCCGGCGTACTGGCGGCGCGGCCGGAACGAGATCTCGATGCCTTCATCGCTGTCTTCCGCACCCGGCAGGAACGGAGCCTCTTCCTCGGCCATGCGGCGCCCTCCCTTGAGGTGACCGGTTCCGCGCCGGTACAGGACAGCATTACCCGGAGATCAACTGATTAGTCCGGTCTGGCCGGCGAGCCGGCCACGGGAGACCCTGGGCCCGTTCTTCGGGTCTACTAGGGTTACGGTCTATGAGTGTTGTGAAGATCAATGCGATCACGGTGCCCGCGGACAGCGGGGATGAGCTGGCGCGGCGGTTCGCCGCCCGGGCGGGCGCGGTCGACGACCAGGACGGGTTCGAGGGATTCGAGCTGCTCAAGCCCACCGACGAGCGGACGACGTGGCTGGTCGTGACCCGCTGGCGCGACGAGGAGTCCTTCCAGGCGTGGCTGAACTCGCCCGCTTTCGGCCACGGGCACCGCTCGGCCGCGGAGCGGGCCGGCGGCGAGGCGCCCAAGCCGGTCGGCGTGCACAGCGAGGTCTGGTCCTACGAGGCCGCCGGCGGCTCGCTCCTGCGGCGCGGTATCGCGACCGACCCCTGGGCCAGCTCATGACGCTGGGCACCCGTTCCTGCGCGGCACCCAGTACAAGACCGACGGGAACCTGGCGGCGCGCCAGTCGATCTACGCCTACCAGCACCCGCGCGTCGACCTGCCGGCGCGGGTGCTTGACCTGGCCGCGCCCGCCTCCGGGCACGATCGTCGGACGTCGGCTGCGGCAACGGCATGTACCTGGCGGAACTGGCCAGGCGCGGATTCGCCGGCCGGGTCCTCGGCGTCGACCTGTCCCTCGGCATGCTGGCGGCGGCCCGCCAGCGGCTGCACGGTGCCGCCACGGTCGGCGCGCGCACTGCGGTCGGCGAGCGCGGCCGCCCCGGTCTCTGACGGGCTGCCGGGGGTTCCGAGCTCGCCGGCGCGTCGCGCTCGCCAACGCCGACGCGACCGCGCTGCCGCTGCGCGACGGCGTGGCCGACCTGGCGCTCGCGCCGCACATGCTGTACCACGTGCCCGACCCGGCGGACGCGCTCCGCGAGCTGCGCCGCGTCACCCGCCCGGGCGGCCGGGTGGTGATCGTGCTCAACGGCGCCGGCCACCTGCGTCAGCTCCGGGCGGCCCTCGCGGCGTCCCGCGGCGACGACGTCGGCGCCGTGGGCGAGCGCGTTCACCCTGGACGACGGCGAGTCCTTGGCGAGCTCCTGTCTTCTCCAACGTGACCAGGCACGACTTCGTGGTCGGAGCTCCGCGTCCCCGACCCCGGGCCCGATCGCGGACTACGTGCGCTCTATGGCGGGAACGAGCCACTACGCCGACCCCGAGCGGGTCATCGCGACCGTGGTCGCCACCCTCCCCGAGGAGCCCGGACGGCCACTACCTGATCAATACGCACACCGGCTGCCTCATCGGCGAGCACTAACCGGGCACCCCTCATGACCGTATTCGTGTCGTCGACGAGCCCTTCCACCCTTATGACCTAGGTGCCGCAGCCAGGGGTCGGGTGGCCGCCTGGAGGTCCTGATCGCGGGTCATTCGCGGGATCATGTGCTTGCACGGTGACTGAATGCACAACTTACCCCGTTTTGTCCGGCCGCCCATCCTGCTGTTTTCGTTATTGCGGGTCATCCGTGGCGAATATCGCCAATTTTGACCCGCGATCAGGCTAGATGCGACGCAATCGGAGGTAATTTATGCTGACGTGTCAGGCTGGGCTGGCGGCTTGTTGCTGTTTTCCCCTCTTGACCCGCGATCGACGGCGACGCGTCCGCATGGTCCCAGCCCAAAGATGGCACCCTGGGACGCTGCGAGCGCCACCGACAGTGTTCGCAGACCAGCCCGGGCTAGCGCTTGCGCCAGGCGTAGAAGAAGTCGCGGGCCTGCTGCGACCACAGCGGGATGATCGTGGCCACGCCGATGGCCCAGACCACGACGGTGGTGAACTGGGCGCCGGGGTCGCGGTGGGTGCCGAACACGACGATCAGCGTGCAGATCGAGTAGATGCCGAGCAGGACGCGTGCCGGCGACCCGGGTCCAGCCGTGGCCGCGCCTGGTCGCCACGGCGAGCCACACCCAGCAGGCGAGCCCGAGGACGTCGGCGGCGACGCCGACCGCCACCGCGCCGGCCATCGTGTTCTGGGTGTGCATGACGGCCGTCTGGGCGGCCGCCCTGGCCGCCTCGATCGCGCGCCGTATAGTCGGCCGCCTTGTTCTTCGCCGTGTTGGCGTCGTGGGCGTACCGGCCGAGCGCCATCAGGCTCAGCAGCAGGTCGATCACGGTGACCACGAAGCCGGCGTACATGAGCCTGATCGCGGTGCGCACGTTCCCAGGGACCTCGGCCGAGGCGGGCTTCCTGCGCCCGGGCGCGTACTGCGCGAGCGCGTCCTGCTGCCCCGGGTACGAGCCACCCTGCCCTGGGTACGCGCCCCCTGGCTCGGGTACGAGCCGCCCTGGCCCGCGTACGTGGCCGGCTGTCCCGGGTACGCCGGGGTCGCGAGACCCGGCTGGCCGAACACCGCCTGCCCGTATGTCCCCGGCCCGCCCGGCGTCGGCCCGCCGGGCGCCTGCCCGCCGGGTCGCCTGCCCGCCCGACTGCGGTCCCGGTGTAGGAGGGCGGCAGTGACGACGGCGGCGCCGACGGGCGCAGGGCGCCGGGGTCGGGGTGGCCCGGCCCTGAGCCGCGGCCGCGTAGTAGCCGTCCGACAGCATGGGGGCGTGGCCGGTGGCGCCCCCGCCCGGGCCGGGCGCCGGCGTGGCCAGGGCCGTCGGGGTGCGCTCGGCGGGCGGGCGCGACGCCGCGGCGGGCGCGGGCGGGGTCAGCCCGGACGGCGTCTGGCCGGCCTGGTCCGCGGCGATGACCCGGGCCACCTCCGGCGGCCAGAACGAGCCGAGCGTCGCGGGCGTTTCCGGTCCGAGCGCGTTGATCATCGCGATCAGCTGGGCCGGCTCCGGCCGCTGGGCGGGGTCCTTCTTCAGGCAGGCCTCGATGACCTGGCGCAGCCGCGGCGGGACCGCGGCTCAGGTCGGGCTCGGTCGAGACGATCCGGAACAGCACGGAGGCGGGGTTGTCGCCGCCGAACGGCGGCGTTGCCCGTCGCCGCGTACGCGAGCACGCAGCCGAGGGAGAAGATGTCGCTCGCCGGGCCCGCGGGGCCGGTCTTGGCCTGCTCGGGTGACATGTAGCCGGGGGTCCCGATCACCATGCCCGCCGACGTCAGCTGCGTGCCGTGGAACGGCCGGGAGATGCCGAAGTCGATCACGTGCGGCCCGTCGTCGGCGAGCAGCACGTTGGCGGGCTTGAGGTCGCGGTGGATCAGCCCGGCGGCGTGCACCGCGCGCAGCGCCTCGGCGAGCCCGGCCGCGAGCCGCCAGACCGCCGCCTCCGGCAGCGCCCCGTGCTTGGCCACGATCGCGGACAGCGGCGGGCCCGGCACGTACGCCGTGGCCAGCCAGGGCGAGCTGTCGGTGACGCTGGAGTCGACGACCGGCGCGGTGTACATGCCGCCGACCGCGCGGGCGGCCGTCACCTCGTGGCTGAACCGGCGCAGGAACTCAGGGTCGGCGGCGAACTGCGTGTGGATGACCTTGATCGCCACGGCGCGCCCGGCGGGGGAGAACCCGAGGTATACCTGCCCCATGCCCCCGGCGCCGAGCCGGGAGTGCAGCCGGAACTCCCCGATCATGCGGGGGTCGTTCGCGGATAGCGGTTCCATCCCTGCTCCCATGCCGCCGTGCCGCCCGAGGTAGCGAAAAGCGCCTGCGAACAGAGCGCCAGCAGGCAGAGACTACCCGGAATGCCCCCAAGAGGGTTAGCCCTTGGGGGCATTCCGGGGTTTTCCGGCCGCGAGGGGCGGACGGCCGGAGCTTACTGGTTATTACCTGCTGCTCACGAGTTCGTGCCCGCGCCTCCGCCCGCGTACGCCGCCTGGCCCGGCAACTCGTCCAGGGCGATGTTGAGGTTCAGCACGTCCACCCGGGGCTCGCCGAGGATGCCGATGACGCGGCCCTGGGTGTACTTGTTGACGAGCGCCTGGACGGTGGCGACCGGCAGGTGCCGTGCCGCCGCGACCCGGTCGACCTGGATGTCCGCGTACTGCGGCGAGATGTCCGGGTCGAGGCCGGAACCGGACGACGTGACCGCGTCCGGCGGGATCTGCGACACCGGCACGTTGTCGAACTTCGAGATCTGCTGCTGCAGCTGCTTGACGGTGGTCAGCAGGGTCGAGTTGTTAGGCCCGAGGTTGGCCGCGCCCGAGTATCCGGGGTCGCAGCCGTAGTCGTTCTTCACGCTGCTGCTTGACGCATTCGACGGGCGGGGCTGGAAGTCCTGCGGCAGCGGGTTGCCCTTAGCGTCCACGAACTCCTGGCAGAGCAGCGAGGACCCGACGACCTTGCCGTTGTACGGTGACGAGCGACCCGTCGGCCTGGTTCTTGAACGCGGCCTGGGCGACGCCCCACATCACCACCGGGTAGATGATGCCGGTCAGCACGGTGAAGGCGAGCAGCATGCGGAACGCCGCGATGTGCTGCCGGAGCAGTGAAGGAAGACGGTTCATGGCAGAGGTCACCTGAATCCGGGGATGTTCATGATGATGAGGTCGATGATCTTGATGCAGGCGAAGGGAAGGATCAGCCCGCCGACGCCGTAGATCCAGATGTTCCTTGCGAGCATCGCGGACGCCGACGACGGCTTGTATCGGACGCCGCGCAGCGCGAGCGGGATCAGCGCGACGATGATCAGCGCGTTGAAGATGATCGCCGAGGCGATCGCCGATTGCGGGCTGTGCAGCTTCATGATGTTGAGCTGTTCGAGGCCGGGGAACACCCCGGCGAACATCGCGGGGATGATCGCGAAGTACTTCGCGACGTCGTTGGCGATCGAGAAGGTCGTCAGCGCGCCGCGGGTGATCAGCAGCTGCTTGCCGATCTCCACGATCTCGATGAGCTTGGTCGGGTTGGAGTCGAGGTCGACCATGTTCCCGGCCTCTTTCGCGGCCGAGGTGCCGGTGTTCATCGCCACGCCGACGTCGGCCTGGGCGAGCGCGGGCGCGTCGTTGGTGCCGTCACCGGTCATCGCGACGAGCTTGCCGCCCTCCTGCTCCTTCCTGATCAGCGCCATCTTGTCTTCCGGCGTCGCCTCGGCGAGGAAGTCGTCCACGCCGGACTCCTCCGCGATCGCGCGCGCGGTCTGCGGGTTGTCGCCGGTGATCATGACGGTGCGGATGCCCATCGCCCGCATCTCGGCGAACCGCGCGGCGATGCCCGGCTTGACGATGTCCTTGAGGTGGATGACGCCGAGCGCCCGCGCGGGACTGGACCCGTCGCGCTCCGCGACGACCAGCGGCGTGCCGCCGGCCGCGGAGATCCCGTCGACCAGCACGCCGAGTTCGTCGGGCAGGGTCCCGCCGTTCTCCCTGATCCAGTTCGCGACCGAGTTGGCCGCGCCCTTGCGGACCTCCCGCCCCCGGCCGCGCACGCCCGTCGGCGAGGTCGACCCCGCTCATCCGGGTCTGCGCGGTGAACGGCACGAACACCGCTCCGGGCAGTTCGCCGGCGGACGCGCTCGCGGATGCCGAAGTCGTTCTTCGCGAGGACGACGACGGAGCGGCCTTCCGGCGTCTCGTCGGCGAGCGACGAGAGCTGCGCGGCGTCGGCGAGCGACGCGACCGATCCACTCCGCCGACGGGCAGGAACTCGGTCGCCTGCCGGTTGCCGATGGTGATCGTGCCGGTCTTGTCGAGCAGCAGCGTGTTCACGTCGCCCGCCGCCTCGACGGCGCGGCCCGACATCGCCAGCACGTTCCGCTGGACGAGCCGGTCCATGCCGGCGATGCCGATCGCCGAAAGCAGCGCCCCGATGGTGGTCGGGATCAGCGCGACGATCAGCGCCACCAGGATGATCAGGTTCTGCGGCGCCTTGGAGTAGTAGGCCATCGGCTGCAGGGTGACGACCGCCATCACGAAGATCAGCGTGAGCGAGGCGAGCAGCACGTTCAGCGCGACCTCGTTCGGCGTCTTCTGCCGGGACGCGCCCTCGACGAGGCCGATCATCCGGTCGATGAACGTCTCGCCCGGCTTGGAGGTGATCTGGACGATGATCTGGTCGGACAGCACCCTCGTGCCGCCGGTGACCGCGGACCGGTCGCCGCCGGACTCGCGGATGACCGGGGCCGACTCGCCGGTGATGGCCGACTCGTCGACCGAGGCGACGCCCTCGACGACGTCGCCGTCGCCGGGGATGACCTGGCCGGCCTCGACGATCACGAAGTCGCCGACGGCCAGCTGCGTGCCCGGCACGTCGTCGATGCGGAACGTGGTGTCGCCGGGCTTCCAGCCGACCAGGCTTGCGCGCGACCGTCTCCTGCTTGGCCCGCCGCAGCGTCTCCGCCTGCGCCTTGCCGCGGCCCTCGGCGACCGCCTCGGCCAGGTTGGCGAACAGCACGGTCAGCCAGAGCCAGACGGTGATCGTCCAGGCGAAGATCGAGTTGTGGATGATCGCCGAGTAGGTGGTCAGCGCCGAGCCGACCTCGACGACGAACATGACGGGGTTCCTGATCTGGACCCGGGGGTCCAGCTTCTTGAACGCGTCCGGCAGCGACGTCCACAGCATGTGCGGGTCGAGCAGCCCGCCGCCCACGCCGGCGCGTCGCGGTTGCCGCGGCTGCCGGGGTAACGCGGCGGTGCTGCCAGAGTCAGCCCGCGTCCGTTCCGGACTCCGGTTGAACTTGAATTTGACTGGATGTCAGCCATCTCAGTGCAGTCCTTCAGCGAATGGCCCGAGCGCGAGCGCGGGGAAGTAGGTCAGGCCGACGAGGATGATGATCACGCCGATGAGCAAGGTGGCGAACAGCGGGCCGTGCGTCTTCAGCGTGCCGGCCGACTCCGGCACCGTTTGCTGTTTGGCGAGCGAGCCGCCGAGTGCGAGCACGAAGATCATCGGCACGAACCGGGCGACCAGCATCACCACGCCGCCGGCCAGGTTGTACCAGCCGGTATTGGTGCCGAGGCCGGCGAACGCCGATCCGTTGTTGTTGGCCATCGAGGTGAACGCGTAGACGACCTCGGTCAGGCCGTGCGGCCCGGCGTTGAGTATCGCCCGCTGCGGCACGCCGAAGCCCAGCGACATCGCGGCGCCGATCAGCGCGCAGAACGGCGTGGCCAGGATGTACGCCGCCGCCCACTTCATCTCGGTGGGGCGGATCTTCTTGCCGATGTACTCAGGCGTGCGGCCGACCATGAGCCCGCCGATGAACACGGTCAGCACGGCCAGCATGAGCATGCCGTACAGGCCGGCGCCGACGCCGCCGGGTACGACCTCGCCGAGCATGATGTCGAACAAGGCGATGCCGCCGCCGAACGCGGTGAACGAGTCGTGGAAGCTGTTGACCGCTCCGGTCGAGGTGACGGTCGTCGACCCGGCGAACAGCGAGGAGCCGGGTATGCCGAACCTGACCTCCTTGCCCTCCATCGCGCCGTGCGCGGCCTGCAGCGCGGTGCCCGCGTGCTGCCATTCGAAGAAGCTGATGCCGCCGACGGCCACCAGCCACAGCAACGCCATGACGCCGACCAGCAGGTAGCCCTGCCGGTTGTCGCCGACCATCTTGCCGAAGGTGCGCGGCAGCGCGAACGGGATGACGAGCAGCAGGAAGATCTCGAACCAGTTAGAGAACGGGTTCGGGTTCTCGAACGGGTGCGCGGAGTTCGCGTTGAAGAACCCGCCGCCGTTGTTGCCGAGCTCCTTGATGACCTCCTGCGAGGCCACCGGGCCGCCCACCATGGTCTGCTGGCCGCCGGTCAGCGTGCTGATCACGTGGGTGGCGTTGAAGTTGTCGATCACGCCGGTGGCCATCAGGATGATGGCGCCGATCACCGAGATCGGCAGCAGCACCCGGATCACGACCCGGGTCGTGTCGACCCAGAAGTTGCCGAGCCGGTCGGTCTTGTTCCGCATGAAGCCGCGGATCAGCGCGATGACGACGACGATGCCGACGGCCGCGGACACGAAGTTCTGCACGGCCAGGCCCGCCATCTGGACGGTGTAGCCCATCGTGGACTCGCCGGAGTAGTTCTGCCAGTTCGTGTTGGTGACGAACGAGGCGGCGGTGTTCCAGGCGAGGAACGACGGGACGCGGCGCCTGCCCGTTGGAGTACGGGAGGTGCTCCTGGATCCGCTCAAGCAGGTAGAGGAACAGCACGCAGATGCCGGAGAACGCCAGCATGGACCGGGCGTAGGTGCCCCAGCGCTGGTCCGCCTCGGGGTCGATGCCCATCACCCGGTAGAAGCCCTTCTCTACCCGCAGGTGCTTAGGCGGACATGAAGACACGGGCTATGTAGTCGCCGAGCGGCTTGTAGCAGACCGCCAGCGCCGCGACGAGCGCCGCGATCTGCAGGATGCCCGCGAGAGAACTGCTCATCAGAAGCGCTCCGGCCGGACGAGGGCGTAGATCAGGTAAAGGGTGAGGATGATGGCGGCGATCAGGCCGACCCAGTTCTCAGCGCTCAATTGCTCGACCACCCTTACGAGGAGGAAGAACGCGGCGAAGATGACGATGGTCATGCCGATGACCAGCAAGTCATTCATGGCAGCTCCTACGATGTTACCGCGGCGTCGCCGCGCCGGTTGAGATGGCGTGCGTCGGGTAGCCGCAGGTTCTTCCGCGGGCCGCCGTCCAGGCTGGGCGGAGGTCCGGTCCTGGCTCCCCCGGGCCGCGTGACCTGCCTTCAGGCCGCACCTGAAGCAGGGTCAAGCGTCCAGGAAACAGCCCGAACTGGATTAATCAAAGCCCTGGTCAGCGGGTTGTATTGCCGTCCTCACGGCTCCCATGCGGCGCGCTGGGCTGTTCCTAACGGACCTCATGCGAGAGCCCGGCGGACCGGAACCGCGGTCCGCCGGGCTCACGTGTCGTACCCGGTATGTTACTCTGCGCTATATCTCCGGCTGCCCGGGGTCCTCGAGGTCGGGCACGAGCACGCGCCTGCCCCGCCGCGGCCACGGCAGCAGGCCGTGCCGCATCTCGTCCATCAGCGCCGACGGCGGCACCGCGAGCACCGGGGCACGTGGCGTGCGCCAGGCAGTACCGCCCGACGGAGCGGTGCAGCGCGCGGCCGACGGGGTTCCGCCGCGCCGCTGCCGATCACCAGCAGGTCGCCCGGCTGGTCGGCGACGTCGACGAGCACCTGACCCGGGTCGCCGCGCTCGACCCGGGCCCGCACCTCCAGGCCGTCGGGGACGCCGCCGAAGCACTCGTCGAACGCGTCGGCTCAGCCGCTTGACGGCCGCCTCCTGCCATATCTGCCGCAGGTAGGGGGAGGGATGGGAGCGCTCGGCGAGATCGCCGCCCGGCGGCACCCAGGCGATGACCGGCACGAGCGGCGCGCTCCGCTCCCGCGCCTCGTCGGCCGCCCAGCGCAACGCCTGCAGGCTGCCGAGCGACCCGTGAACTCCGACGATGATCCGACGCACCGCGCCCACGATGCTTCGCCTCCTGACATCACAGCGCTCTTGACTTCGATCCAACCGCGCTGCCTGCCCCGACCGTGCCCGTCCTTGCAGAACCCTAATGAAACGTCACTCAAAGGTTACTTTTATGTCCCCAGTCGATTACCTTCCGTATCGAAGTTCAAAATCAGTATCACTCCGAACGGTGGCGTGCTTCAACCCCTCCCGTCCCCGACCTGCCTGCGTCCGCGGCGGGGCTGCCCGCTGCAGGCGCCGTTGATCGCGGTGACGCCCGCCAGCGTGCCGACGTAGGCGGTGCCGCCGCTCAGCGACAGCGACGGAGAAGTGCGGCAGGCCCTGGCTGATCGCGATCTGGTGCTCGACCTGCCCGGTCGCCGGGCTGAGCTCGTACAGCGTGCCGCCGCTGTCGGAGTACTGGGTGACCCAGACCGCGCCGCCGCCCACGGTCGGCGAGCCGTTGCTGCGCGACCGGGCCGCGCCACAGCACCTTGATCGTCTTGCTCGCCGCGCTGACCGTCGACGGCGGTCAGGCTGCCGTCCCGGCACGGCTCGTACACGGTGGACCCGCTGACCGCCGCCGTGCCGAAGGCGGGGCAGATGTTCTGCTCGGCGAGCTGGCCGCCGATGCCGCCGAGGTGCGCCGCCGTCCAGCAGGTAGCCGACGCCGCGCTTGCCCACGATGAACACCGTGTTGCCCGCGGCGAGGGCCGGCTGGTGGAGCCGAGGTCGAGGTCGGCGGCGTTGTCCGCCGCCCAGGTGCCCGGCGCGAAGTAGCGCGAGGCGTTGCAGGGCCGGGCTCAGCTCGGTGACCGAGTCGCTGCCGTCGTACGCGCCGGACTCGGCCGCGCCGTTCCCGATGGAGATCCACAGGTCGCCGTTCGGCCCGACGACCGGCCCGCCCGGTCCCCAGACGGCGCCTTCCCTGCTCGTCGGGGTAAGCCAGCGCGTCAGGGGCCCGTCGCCGGTGAGCGGCGCGCTGACGACGCTGCCCTGGTAGGCGCCGCAGTCGCCGAACAGCCCGCCGAACGCGGCGTACACCCGGCCGTCGTCGATCGCCAGGGCCGGCCGCTGCTGGTTGTAGGCGGGCTGGTTCGCGGCCGTCGGGCTGTCGAGGTCGCGGCGCAGCTTGACCGCGCCGGTGGCCGCGTCGACCGCGACCAGCACGTGCTGGTAGCCGGTGACCTCGGCGACGGCGTAGACCAGGCCGTTGCCCGCGTCGTAGACGGGCGTGCCGGTGATGCCGAGCGGGAAGATGTTGCCGCACCCGTTCAGCGCCGACTGCGGCACCGGCGTGCCGACGTTCGCCCGCCAGATCGTCTTGCCCGTCGCCCGGTTGAGCGCGTAGACGCTGTCGTTCTCCGTGGCGGCGATCACCTCGTCGCCGATCGACGAGCGGCTGACCGTAGACGGCGCCGTCCAGCGTGCGCGGCCCAGGCGGTGGTGAGCGGGCCGGCCGCGGGCACGCCGGCTGGCGACGCCGGTCCGGGCCGGGTTCCCGTCGAATTCCGGCCAGTTCGCGCCGTCGCCGCTCGCGGTGCCCCCGGGGCTGACCGGCGCCGCCCGGGTTGACCGTGCTCGGGCTGCTTCCGGTGCTCGGGCTGCTTCCGCGTGCCGCGCCGTCGCGGGCGCCGAGCTGGTCGCCGCGCCGCCCCCGAGCAGGCGGCGAGCAGCGCCGCCGCCACCATGGCCGTCCCGAGCGTGACCGCTGGCCTGCGCAATGCCGCGTTACACCCCGCAATCGGTGGGAGTTTCACGTGTCCTGGCATGATGGATGACCTATGGACGACAAGCTATTCCCGCGCTCCCCGGGCGAAGCGTCCTTTGTGGCGATCGGCGACAGTTTCACCGAGGGGCTTAACGATGCCGCGCCTGGCGGCGGTTTTCGTGGCTGGGCCGACCGGCTGGCCGGGCTGCTCGCGGCTGAGTACCCGGGCCTGCGCTACGCGAACCTGGCGGTCCGCGGCAAGCTGCTGCGCCAGATCGTCGCCGAGCAGGTGCCCGCCGCGGCGGCCATGTCGCCGGACCTGGTCTCGATCGCCGGCGGCGGCAACGACATCCTGCGGCCGGGCGCCGACCCGGACGTGCTCGCGGAGCTGTTCGACGCGGCCGTCGCCCGGCTGCGCGCCTCGGGGGCCCAGGTGCTGATGTTCACCGGCTTCGACCCGGTCGCCGTCCCGGTGATCCGGCTGCTGCGCGGCCGGATCGGCACCTACAACATGCACCTGCGGGCCATCGCCGACGCGCGCGACTGCTACCTGGTCGACCTGTGGTCGATGCGGTTCCTGCGGTCCGCCGGCGCGTGGTCGCCCGACCGGCTGCACCTGACGGCGGAGTCGCACCAGCGGGTGGCGCTGCGCGCGGCCGAGGTCCTCGGCGTCCCGGTCACCGAGGACTGGCGCGCCCCGCTCGCGGCCGCCGGACCCGCCGCCGGACGGCGGTCGACGCGCGTGACCCGGGCCGCCTGGCTGGCCGCCCGCCGCGAGGACGCCCGCTGGGCGAAGGAGTACCTGGCCCCGTGGATCGAACCGCCGCCTGCACGGCACGTCCTCGGGCGACGGCCGCTCCGCCAAGCGCCCGGCGCTGGAACCAGTCGCCCCGCCGGTCACGACATGACCGAAATTCCAAATACTTCACAATGAGTTCAGGGTCCGTAGACAGCCGGGTTCCGCACCCAACATCAAGGTCATCCCAACGGGTTGTGGCTCCGGTGGTGCCGCCCAATTGCTGCTCATGGGCAGGGGAGCGCTCCCAGGCGGACGGACGCAACGAGCTTGAGGTCGACGACGGTCGACCTCGGACTAGGCCAATGTGATCCTTATCACATGATTAGTGGTCATTAGGCTATTTACGTAACGCCGGCCCGGCGTTTGCCGAGCGTGCACGGCTGAGTCCGGTTGCGGCGCGGGACCGCGCCCGCGCAAGGGATTCCAGTCGTGGAGGAGTTTCAGAATTGTGACGATGTGTCAAGTCTTGCTCACCTGATTGGCAGATGCTGATATTGCGATGGCTTCGCTTCCACCGGTGGCTTACTAGTCAGGTACCGAGGTAAGCGTTTCGCTTTCAGCGATCCCGCAAAGCCGCGGAAGCTCCTTGTGCGGACAGGTGGAGGCAGGCATGCGCGGGTTGCGGCTGTCGCGGTGGTTCCGGTTGGTGCGCAAGGTCGGGACGGTGCTGGCGGTGCTGCTGCTGCCGCCGTTGCTGATGGGCGCCGGCATGCCGAGCGGTCACGCGCCGCTGCCGACGGCCGCGGGCGTCCACGGGGCCGTGGTGCGGCTGGTGGACTTGGTGACCGGGAAGCAGCCGCCGCAGACGCCCGGGCCGGCGCAGCAAGAATGGCCGACGCCGGGCAACCAGCGCCAGGCCACGGCGTCCGCGGGCCGGGACGTCGCCCGCGCCGAGGGCTACAAGCCGGGGCAGGGCAAGGGGCAGCTCCCCGCGTACACGTTCCCCGCCGCGAAGGTGAAGCAGTACGTCACGGGGCCGGCGGACCCGGGGACCGTGGCGAGCTACAAGCCGGCGACCAGCACGCTGGTGACGTCCGGGTCGACGGCCGCGTCGAAGCTCTATAAGAACGCCGACGGCAGCTACACCCGGCTGGAGTCCCCGGCCGCCGCCGGGCCGGGGACGGCGACGTTCGCGCCCCTGGCGGGGACCGGGGTGAAGGGCACCAACGTCACGTCGGTCGCGCTCCGCGTGGACGAATCGTGGGCGGGCGGATGCCCGTCGACGGCGACCGTGAGCGTGAGCGACGCCGCCGGGCAGAACGTGGGCCGCTGGTCCGGCCGGCTGTCGGCGCCGGGCTGCGGCGCCAGCGCGCCGGGCGGCTGGGTCACCGTGCCGCTCACCGGCGCCGGGGTGAAGGCGCTGTCGGCGAAGGCGGGCGCCCGCCTGACGGTGACGGCGACGGCCGCCAACCCGGCCGCGCCCGCGGCCGCGTCCCCGGTGACCCCGGCCTCGACCGCCCCCCTCGCGGCCCCCGCGGGCACGGTGGCCGCTGGCGGTGCGGTGCTGGCGGTGACCGCCGCCGCCGCGACGTTGCCGCAGGTGAACGCGCAGTGGCCGCCGGACGGGTATAACTCGCCGACGATTACCCCCGAGCTCCTCGCGTCGGCGTCGGATTCAGACGGCGGCGCGCTCCAGTACAACTTCACGGTGTATCAGGCTCGACGGCGTCCCGTTTGACGGCACGGGGTGGCAGTCGGGGGACGACGTGACGGTCCCGGCGGGTGACTTCTCGTGGGGCCAGACGTACTACTGGACGGTACAGGTCAGGGAAGGCACGAACACCGCCCCGGCCCCGCCGATGTACGCGATGTCCACGCCGGTGCCGCAGCCGCTGGTGTCGTCCGACCTGGCGCAGGACGGCGCCGCGCAGGGGAACGGTCGACAGCAGCACCGGGCCGGGCTACGACGCGCAGAACGGGAACTTCACCACCGAGGCGACCGACGCCAGCGAAAGCGTCGTCGGCCCGCCGCTGTCCATCCAGCGCACCTACAACAGCCTCGACGGCAGCGGGTCGGGGGCGTTCGGCGTCGGCTGGACGTCGGTGCTTGACATGACCGTCCGGCCCGGCCAGCTGGACGACAGCGGATCGCCCGTGACGCAGATCATCACCTACCCCGACGGGGAGCAGGTCACCTTCGGGCTGAACTCCAGCGGGGCCTACACCTCGCCGCAGGGCCGGTACGGGACCCTGGTCCCGAACTCGGGCGGCGGGTTCCAGTTCGTGGACAAGAACGACACGACCTACGTCCTCAGCCAGTCGCTCGGGTCCAACGTGTACGGGCTCTCGTCGATGTACGACGGGCAGGACCACACGCTGAACTTCACCTACAGCGGCAACGAGATCACCAAGATCGAATCGGCGGTCTCGCAGCGTTCGCTGACCATCACCTGGTCGTATCCGTCCGGGGCAACGTACCCGCACGTCGCGACGGTCGCCACCGACGATGCCACGGCCGGCAACTCCTCCACCGCGATCACCTGGCAGTACCACTACTCCGGCGACCAGCTGACCAGCGCGTGCAACGAGTCGGAAAGCGGCACGCCGTGCACCAACTACAGCTACACGGCCGGGTCGGACTACCCGGCCGCGGTGGAGGACACCGGGCCGACGTCGTACTGGCGGCTGGACGAGACCTCGGGGTCGGTCGCCGCCAGCTCGGTGCTGGCCAACGAGGGCGCCGACAACGGCACCTACGTCAACCCGGAGTTCAATTTCGCCTCCAGTCCGCTGTACGGAGAGCCGTCCTCGGTACAGGTGGCCGGCTTCAACGGGACCAGCTCTTACGTTCAGCTTCCCGCGAGCCTCGGTAATGACGGCGCGGTCCGCAGCGTCTCGCTCTGGTTCGCCAGCAACAGCACCAGCGAGGTGCTGATGTCGCAGTCCGCCGACCCGATCACCGACTCAAGCACCTCGAACCCGTACACCCCGATCATGTACATCGGCGCCGACGGGAAGCTGGAGGCCGGGTTCGGGGGGACCCCGCTGTCTTCGACGTCGGCGGTCGACGACTACCACGCGCACAACGCCGTGCTGACCGCTAACGGCAGCACGGAGACCCTGTACGTCGACGGGAAGCAGGTCGCGTCCCAGTCCGAGACGACGACCCCGTTCATCGAGCCGTACACCTACGTGGGCGCCGGCTTCCTCGGCGGCACAAACCCCGATGAGGCGCACTCGGGCTCCACGCCCACCGCCACCTACTTCAACGGCGGGATGTCGGACACGGCAACCTGGGACCGGACGCTGACCGCCGCCGAGGTCTCCACGATGTTCAGCGCCGCGACCACCACGGCGGCGCTGATCACCAAGATCACCCGCCCGTCGGGCAAGGTCTTCGGGCAGGTGTCCTCCTACGACCCGGCCACCTCCAAGGTGACGAGCCTGACCGACGCCAACGGCGGTTCCTGGACCGTGAACGCGCCCACGGTGAGCGGCACGAGCCAGGTGTACACGGCGGCGGTGAAGGGCGGCCAGCCGGTCGACTACTGGCGCCTGGGCGATGTCGGCACCTCCACCGCGGTCAACCAGCTCAACGGCGGCACCGCCACCTACAACAACGTCACCCAGGGCGTCTCCGGCGGGCCGTTCGCGGACAGCACCGTCGACGGCTTCAACGGCACCTCCTCCTACCTGGCGATGCCGAATAGCCTGGTCACCCAGGACAACGAGTCGGTCAGCCTGTGGTTCAAGACGACCGGCACCGACGAGGTGCTGTTCTCCTCTTCGGCGGACTCGCCCGCGAACGGCGACACGTCGAACGGGTTCACGCCGAACGTCTACGTCGGCCAGGACGGGAAACTGAACGCCGAGTTCGACTACGAGGACTCGCCGCTGATCACCAGCGCGAAGGTGAACGACGGCCAGTGGCACAACGTCGTCCTGACCGCGGACACCACCGGCGACGAGACCCTGTACGTGGACGGCAAGCAGGTCCAGACCGTCTCGGGGGAGACGCTCGTCGGCGGCACCGCCGAGGGCCAGGACCAGGTCTTCGTCGGCACCGGGTTCCTCGGCGCGGACTGGGCGGACCAGCCCTACTACTCCACGACCAACTCGACCGGGTACCCGTCGTTCTTCACCGGCGACATCGCCGACGTCGCGGTCTACCCGCACGAGGTCAGCGCCGGCGACGTGACCGCCATGTGGGCCGCCGCCCAGCACTCCCAGGGCCTGTCACCGGTCCAGACCACCACGGTCAAGGACCCCGGCACCGACCACGCTGACCTACCAGTTCGACCCGCTGAACAGCGGCCGGATGCTGTCCTACACCGACGGCCTGGGGAACACCACCACCTACGGGTACGACTCGGCCGGGTTCCAGGACCAGGTCATCGACCCCAACGGCGACTTCACCGACACCGGCTACGACATCCGCGGCAACGTCGTCTCCACGACCAGCTGCCAGGACCAGGCGACCCTCAAGTGCGGGACCTCCTACGCGACCTACTCGCCGGCCGACATGACGACCCCGCTGTCGGCCCCGTGGGGCAGCAACGACCTGATCATGACGTACCAGGATCCCCGGTCGTCCTCGCCCGACCGACACCACGTACCGAGACCACCTACGCCTACGACGGCAACGGCGACCTCACGTCGAAGACAACCCCGCCGGTGCCGGGGTCCTCGTCGGGGCGGACCACGAACTACCTGTACACCGCCTCGGCAGCACGGCGGGCGGCTACAACGGGGCGACCCCGCCGCCGAACCTGCAGTACCAGGTCACCGACCCGCGCGGGGAGGTCACCCAGACGCTGTACGACGCGAACGGCGACGTCGGGGAAACCATCAACGCCAATGGCGTGAAGACGCAGTACACCTACGACGGCCTCGGCCGGAAGATCTCCCAGAAGGTCATCTCCGACACCGAGCCCAACGGGGTCACCACCACCTACTCCTACGACGCGGACAACCGCGTCGTCCTGGAGACCGACCCCTCGTTCACCGACCCGATCACCGCGCCCGGCAGCACCACCCAGGTCACCCACACCCCGCAGGTCACCACCACCTACGACCTCGACGGTGACATCACCTCCCAGGTGACCGCCGACACCACCGGCGGGGACGCGTCCCGCACCGTCTCCTACGCCTACAACAGCTATGACCAGAAGCAGTCGTACACCGACGGGGCCGGCACGGACCCAGTACACCTTACGACGGGTACGGGAACCTGCTCAGCGAGACCGACGCCGCCGGGAACGTCACCAACTACACCTACGACGACGACGGCCGCCTGAAGACCACGACGCTGGAGAACTACTCCGGCGGCGTGGCGGGCCAGGCCGGGTCGCACCATCACCGAGGACTCCCGGGGCTATGACCCGGCGGGCCGGCTGGTCTCCGACACCGACGCGACGGGCCGGGTCACCTCCTACGCGTACACCGACAACGGGCTGACCGCCACGGTCACCGAAAGCGCCCCCGGCAGCGGCAGCTACACCGAGGAGACCGACACCTACGACGCGGCCGGGAACCTGACCGCCAAGGTCACCGACAACGGCGCGACCACCACCGATTACGCCGTGGACGCGGGGAACCAGGTCACCAGCCAGACCGTCGACCCGAACGGGACCCTGGACCGGGTGACGTCCTACACCTACGACCCCGACGACAACGTCACCAGCCAGAGCGTCGCCCAGGGCAGCAACTCCGCGATCCAGTCGACTTCGTACACCTACGACGCGATGGGCAACAAGACGACCGAGACGCTCACCGACCCGGGCGCGGAGGGGCCAGTCGGCTGGTGGCCGCTGACCCAGCCCTCCGGCACCACGGTCAGCGATTACTCCGGCACGGGGAACCTGGCGACGGCCAGCGGCGTCACCTGGACCAGCGGCGACGGGGCGCAGCTGTCGGGGCAGTCGGGGCAGGACATCACGACCCGGGGCCCGGTCGTGGACACCACCGGGTCGTTCTCGGTGTCGGCGTGGGTGGACCTGGCCGGGACCACCGGCAGCGACGAGGAGGTCGCCTCGCAGGACGCCGGGTCGGTGGCGGGGTTCTACCTGAAGTACAACTCGGCCAACGGACCTGGCAGTTCACCCGCCCCGAGGATGACGAGAGCAACCCGTCCAGACTGGGCCACGGCCGATTCTGGCAGCAACGCGCAGACGGGGACCTGGACGTTCCTCACCGGCGTCTACAACGCGGGCACCGGCGCGGTGCAGTTGTACGTCAACGGCACCGACGTCGCCGCCAACGGCGGCGCCGACGGGAACGACTCGACGCCCATCGCCTCCCACGGCCCGGTCGAGATCGGGGCCGCGAAGTGGGACGGGCAGACCGGGTGGGGCAACTTCGACGGGAACATCGCCGGCGTAGAGGTCTACCCGACCGCCCTGTCCGCGGCCGAGGTCAGCAACCTAGAGCAGCAGGCAAACCCGTCGGCGCAGAACTTCGGCGGCGACATCGTCCGCGGCGGCCTCACGACCAGCTACGCGGTCGACCAGCTTGGCCAGGTCACCGCGCAGACCGACCCTGACGGCAGTCACCACGCAGCTTCGCCTACGACCAGGCCGGCCACCAGACCAAGGTCACCGAGCCGCAGGTCGCCACCGAGTCCTCGGCCGGCGCCCCCTCCGTCACGTCGGCGCACCACCCTCACCGGCTACAACACCTTCGGCGAGGTCGCCGAGACGCAGGACGAGAACGGCAACATCACCACCAACACCTACGACGGCGACGGCCAGCAGCTGTCCGCAGACCCTGCCGTCCTACACCCCGCCCGGCGCGTCCAGCCCGGTCAACGGCACCAGCACGACGACGTACAACGCGCTTGGCGCAGGTCAAGTCGCAGACCGACCCGGACAACAACGAGACGACGTACGCCTACGACCAGCTCGGCGACCAGACGAGCACGGACAGACAACACCACGGCGCCACCACCACCACCACCTACGACGCCGACGGCGAACCTGCTGGCGCAGACCAGCCCGACCGGCGGGCAGACGACGTACACCTACGACTTCCTCGGCCGGCAGGTCACCTCCACCCACGTCGAGCGGTACCTGACCCCGGGGTCCATGACCCAGTCCTCGCCGGCGTCCTACACCACGACGACGTCCTACCGCCGGCCACGCGGCGACCCGAGCGGGCACCTGGCCGTCCTCGGTGACCACCCCCCCCGGACGGCGTGACCACCAGCTACGAGTACGACGCGGCCGGGGAGACCACGCAGTCCACCGACGGCGCCGGCAACGCCACCGGCTACGCCTACGACGCGCTCGGGCGGAAGGTCTCGACCACTAACCCGGACAAGACCGTCGGACACGGTCACCTACGACCCGGCCGGGAACGTGACCGCCCAGTCCAGCCTGGACGCCGACGGCAACGACCTGCTGGCGGCCACGTCGGCGACCTACGACGGCGAGGGCGACAAGCTCTCCGCCACCGACGCGAACGGCAACACCACCACCTTCACCTACGACCCGATGGGCGACCTGACCGCCGAGACCCAGCCGGTGACCTCCTCGGCGGGCATCGTCACCTCCTTCGGCTACGACGCCGCCGGGAACCAGACCCGCCTACACCGACGGCAACGGCAACCTCTGGGTCACCACCTACAACAGCTGGAACCTGCCCCAGACCCAGGTCGAGCCGTCCACCAGCGCGTACACGTCCCCGGCGAACTCCACCACCACCATCGCCTACAACGGCGACGGGGAGCAGACGTCGGTGACCGAGCCCGGCGGGGTCACCCAGACGTACACCTACGACAGCCTCGGCGACCTGAAGAGCCAGTCCGGCTCCGGCGCCACCGCCGCGACCGCGACCCGGACCTTCACCTACGACAACGCCGGCAACATGCTCACCGCCGCCACCTCAACACCGCGGCGCAGCGGGCAGCCTCCAACGCCACCAGCGAGACGTTCACCTACGACGACCGCGGCCTGTCACCGGCGCCACCGGCTCGGCCGGGACCACCAACATCGGCTACAACGGCGACGGCCAGCTGCCGTCGGTCCAGGACCCCGCCGGCGACCAGCAGCTACACCTACGACGGCGACGGCCGCCTGGCCACGATGGCCGACCCGGCCAGCGGCACGACCCTCACCTACTCCTACAACCCGATGTCGCAGGTGTCGCAAGGTCGCCTACGGCAGCAGCAGCGCGCGGACACCCAGTCCTACGGCTACAACAGCCTGCACGAGCTCACCAGCGACACCCTCAGCGCAGGACGTCCGCCTCCACCACCGTCGCGGCTCCATCGGCTACCGGTACGACCTCGACGGCAACATCACCCAGAAGGCCACCACCAGCGCTCGCCGGCACCGGCACC
This sequence comes from uncultured Actinomycetota bacterium, assembly GCA_963850115.1. Taxonomy (GTDB): domain Bacteria; phylum Actinomycetota; class Actinomycetes; order Streptosporangiales; family Streptosporangiaceae; genus Trebonia. The sequence goes on along the minus strand of CAWKKG010000007.1, from coordinate 51,266 downwards.
ACCACAACACCTACACCTACGACGAGGCCAGCCGCCTCACCTCCTGGAACAACGGCACCGCCACCACGGCTACGCCTACGACAACAACGGCAACCGGACCCAGGCCGGCAGCGCCAGCTACGCCTACGACGCCCGCGACGAGCTGACCTGCGACGGCACCAGCACGCTACTCCTACACCGCCGACGGCGACCTGTCGTCGGTGGCCGGCCCGTCCGGCACGGTCGCCTCCACCAGCGACGCCTACGGCCAGCAGGGCACCCAGGGCACCCAGTCCGACACCTACGACGCCCTCGGCCGCGACGTCCAGCTCACCAGCGGCAGCACCACCACGAGCCTGTCCTACCAGGGCAACAGCGGCCAGCTCGCCAGCGACGGCGGCAGCCACTACACCTGGACCCCCGGCGGCACCCTGACCGGCACCGCCACCGCCGCCGGCGGCACCGGGGTCCTCGACCTCACCGACCACCACACCGACCTCGTCGGCCAGTTCACCGCCGCCGGCACGACCCTGTCGGCGTCGCGCATCCTACGGCCCGTGGGGCGCGGTCACCGCGAACTCCACCACCCTCTGGCGGGGTCGCTCGGCTACCAGTCCCAGTACACCAGCCCCGTCACCGGCCAGACCGACATGGGCGCCCGCTGGTACAACCCCGCCAACGGCGGCTTCGGCAACAAGGACACCGTCGCCAACAACCCCGTCCCCGACAGCGCCTCGGCCTCCCCGTACGCCTACGCCGCCGACAACCCCCTGACCGGCACCGACCCGACCGGCCATTACGCGGTCGTGAACATCGACGGTGCGGTGATTCCGCTCGTTGCCGCTGCGAAGCAGGCGGCCCCGGCGCCGGCCTGCCCCGGCGTCTGCATTCCGGTCGGGGCGGGGATCATCGGCGCGGGCGCAGCGCCGGCGTCCAGTGCTCCTGCCTCCGCGCCGGCCTCGCCGCCGTCGGGGCTGCCGCCGCTGGCGCTGCCGCCGCTGGGCGGGACGTCGGCTAAGGCACCGTCGGCGACGCTGTGCCTGACGACGATCCTGGGCGAGGTGGAGTGCCCGGGCACGCTGCCGGGCATCACCCCGGCCCCGGGGGCCGGGGCCGGGGGCACGATCACCCCGTTCACGACCCCGGTGACGGTCCCGGCCAAGGCCCCGGCCTCGCAGCCGGCCCCGTCGGCGTCGGCGGGGGACCTGACCATGACGGCCGCGGCGCAGGCCCAGCAGCGCGCCGAGCAGCAGCAGCTCGCCCCCACGGCGACGGCGGCGGACCTGACTATGACCGCCGCGGGGCAGGCCCAGGAGCGTGCCGAGCAGCAGCAGCTCGCCCCGGCGGCGGTGCAGGCCGCGTTGCCGCCGCCGCTGCCGAACCCCGCCGGGGGCAACCCCAAGGGCAAGGGGCCGCTCAGTAACCCGGAGCAGAACGTCATCCAGCAGGGCGCCGCCGCGGCCGCCACGATCGTCAAGGCGGTCATCACCACGGTCGACCCCGCCGTGCAGGCCTGCGTCGACACCGCGAGGGCCGCCGACTGCGCCCTGGCGTTCCTCGGCGGCCTGGGCTTCTTCGCCAGCGACGGCGCCAGTGCCCTAGACGACCCCGCCCTGGCCGAGGGCCTGGGCGCCGACACCACCGACACCGGCCTGACCGCCGGGGAAGGCCGGCACGGCCGCGGGCTGCCTGCCCGCGGGCGCCGTGCCGGGCGGCATGAGCTTTACCGCCGCCACGCCGGTCCTGCTCCCCGGCGGGAAGACCGCCCCCATCGCCACCCTCAAGCCCGGCGACAAGGTCCAGGCCACCAGCACCAAAACCGGCAAGACCAGCCCGGAAACGGTCGCCGCCGTCGAGGTCCACCACGACACCAACCTCTACAACCTCAACGTCAAGACCCCCCACGGCGTCCAGGTCATCCGCACCACCGCCAACCACCTCTTCTGGGACCCCCACCTCAAGCAGTGGATCGCCGCCGCCAAGCTCAAGAAGGGCGAGCACCTCCAGACCGCCAACGGCGCCGTCGCCACCGCCGACGGCGGCACCACGCCCGTAACCATGACGGCTTGATGTGGGACCTCACCGTCCCCGGCAACAACGACCACGACTTCTACGTGTTGCCGACGGCCGGTGTTGCCGCGGTCAGCCACCACACAGACTATGCAGAAGCCGGGGCAACGCCGGTCTTGGTGCACAATGCTGGCTGTGGTGGATTGTCAAGCGCCTGGCCTGCCGCAACGAATCAGGAATCTATCGACGCGGTCTCGCCTGGTGACGGCTTCACTGGGATCTTTGATCCCGCAACTGGTCGTTTTGAGGCCCGGTTGAGTGGGGACGCAGAAGGGGCCATCTTGCCGCGGCGCGGTGGGCATAGGGTCCTTAACATCGGTATGTTCAACGACTCGAGTTCAACAGTGGGGTTCACGGCGATCGTTCAGGACGACGGCAGCCTCAACGTAACGTGGCTCTCTCGTGGCGTCACTGGGAGGAACTTTCCGGGCAGTAATGGTATAGCTAGCCTTGAGCAGCAGCAAAAGATTCTAGATGCGCTGAGAGCAGCTACAGGCAGGGCGGTGACTGGGTGAGCGGCGAACAGGCCCCTGTGCTCATCGGAGACCTTCGGATTCCGACTGAGATTGTCGCAGCTATCGCATCTGGAGAATGGATGCTGCCGGGGGAGGAATCGGTAATCCTGGACGTATTTACGGAGCTTCCGGCGCCTGCAGGAAAGCTCTACTCTCTCGATTACATGCTGAAGGAGACGACCGCATGGTGGGAGGCACCTGTTGATGAATATGAATTTTACGGCGGAGGGCAAACAGTTGGAAATGACTATCTGGCTATAGATCCGAGACGCTCTGTTCTGATTGGCGACCTAGGCATCGATATGCCTTTGGCTCTGGACTATCAATTGTCCGATGACAACCCCCGTGTCCTGTATCTGCCTTCATATGCGTCGGGGTGGATTCAGGTGGCCCCGGATATCTCCACATTCCTATCGAAGATTCGCCGAGAGTAGGGTTTGGTCGCCCGTTGGGGAACGCCGTCTGCAGCAGACGCCGTGCCTCGGCGTCGCATTCGTTGAAGGCGGTCAGGCACGCCTGCCAGAACCGGGGCCACAGATCCTCAATCCTGTCAATCCCGCCGGGACGTGGTGGCAGGTTACGTGCGAGGTAGCTGCGGAACTCCTCGGGGGACCGGGCGCCCTCTGCACGGGCGGCCCTGAGCAGGACACGTTCCTGCGGGTGCCGCCAGCACCGGACCCAGTAAGCCCCCATGGCAGCGTTCGCCCGCCGCTGGCACGGTCCCTCGCTCACTGCGCCTGTCAGCTGCTCCAGGACGGCACGGCGGCCCACCGCAGTGACAAGAGGCACGGTCAGCCGACCGCTGACGCTGTGTTCAAGGAGGACGGCTTCCAAGATCGTGGCAGATAGTCGTACCGTTAGATCGGGCTGTCCTGCCAGGGCCCGTCCCAGACGGAAACGCGTTACCTCGATCCGGTGATAGCGGCGCTGATCGGCGTCGTCTTCCGCCGGGTCCACTCGCGGCGGTGGCGTCCAGTCAGGGCAGGCCTGGCCGAGCAGCGAGTCGATAACATCCTGGAGCTCATCACTGAACACGGCGAGAGCCTACGGGATCCCAGCGCCGCCACACCAGACTCACTCCCCAGCGCACGAGCAGCAATGGTTCGGCGCCACGCGGAGCAACAACCCGTTCGGGACGATCTTGCTGTTGACCTTGGCTTGATGGGACGCGACCCGGCGATCACGTCCTGACTTCGCTCGGCGTCAGCACCGGGACGGGTTCCCGGTAGCGGATGGGGCGGCAGATCGCCAGCAGGACCACGAGACCCGCCACGATCGGCGCCCACCAGATCCAGGCCGCGTGCGACGGGCCCTGCGCGGCGGCCGTCAGCCCGCCGGCCAGCACGCCTGCCGAGATCAGCCGGGGCCAGCTCAGCGTCGCGGCGGGGATCAGCGCGACCGCCATCGGGGGCCACGGGTAGTACGAGACCATCACCGGCTCGAAGAACGACCGGAGCGCGAGCGCGAACGCGACCCACCAGAGGGCGTCCGCGAGCAGTTCGACCGGCCAGGCGGGAGCGTCGCCGGCCTCGGTCGAGCCAGGCTCTGCCAGCGGCGCCGGATGACGAAGGCGCACAGGCAGGCGAGCACGATCGTGGCCAGCCGGAACGGTCCCGCCGCGACGTTCTGGTTGGCCAGGTGCGGTGCGAGCGAGGTCCACGCCGTCGGGTGGTTGATGACCGGGGAGTCGGGCTGGCTGGTCACCGACGTGTAGGTGTCGTGCCAGTTGGCGATCGCCGTCGCGGCCAGCAGCACCGCCGACGGGGAGCGCCGTGCGAACGAGGAACGGCGCCATCCGGCGCCAGGGCAGGACCGCGAGCAGCACCGGCAGCGCGAGCAGCACCAGGGGCTGGACGCAGACCGCCGCCCCGGCCAGCCAGCCCGCGCGCCCGAGCCGCCCCCGGCTCTGCGCGAGCACCGCGTACAGCAGCAGCCCGACGGCGACCGCGTCCTCCGGGTGACCCCAGCGGGCGGAGACCGACCACAGGATGCCCGCGCTCGCGGCGGCGAGCAGGCCCCGCTTCCAGAACCGCACGCCGAGCTGCTCGGCCAGCGCGTCGGCGGCGAACAGCGTGACGCAGCACAGCGCGATCTCGTAGGGCCCGGCGACCCAGCCAGACCGCCGGGTGCAGGTTGTGCGGCCCCGGGATGACAAGCGACAGGCCGAGCGCCGAGATCAGGGCCGCGCAGGGCAGCAGGATCACCGCCGCGCCGGGCAGCGAGATCAGCCCGGTGGGCGGCGCGTAGAGGCCGCCGATGTTGCCGTGCGCGAGCCGGGTCGTGGCGATCAGCGTGCCCCACAGGTCGTAGGGGAGCGCCCATTCCGTCCGGCTGAGCAGCTGCGGACCCCAGGTGGTGGTGTACATCCCGATCACGATCAGGCCCACCGAGGCGATCAGCGGAAACATCCGCCGCCTGACCCGCTCCCGCATCGCGCGCACCCTGGCCCCTCTACCTGCTCGCTATCCGCCGTCCCGCCGCTCCGGGCTCGATGGGCCGTGCCTGGTAAACCGCGTGTTAGATTACAAGGCGCCAGCCTGCGGGGTCATCCCCCCACAGGCTGACAACGCGCCAGGTAGCGAAGCCGGTGCCGCCCCGCAAGCCGCGGCCATTCCGGCGCTGTCCCGCAACTGTGATGAGCCCGCTCATCCGGGCCCTAAGCCAGGTCGACTCCGGCGCGTTTGACGACATCGGCCCTCGTGGGAAGGGTGATCCGTCTCGGCGCCGCCACCGGGCGCGCCGACGGTCTCGCCTTCCTTCCCGCCTTTCCGGGAGGAAGTAACCCCTGATGAATACCCCCCTGCGGCTCGCGGCGCTCGTTGCCGCGGCCGCCGCCTGCGCCACGGCCCTGGCGGGCTGCGGCTCATCGGCGAGCAGCACGGCCTCGGCGCAGCGGCACCGACCTCGGCGAGCAGCGCGCGTCGGGCGCGGGCAGCCCGGCGGCGCGCCGCGACCGCCGCCGCCGCTTCCCCGTGACCGTCAAGGCGGCCAACGGCGAGGTCACTCTCAAGAGCTACCCGGCGCGGATCGTCTCGCTGTCGGCCCGACCGCCACCGAGGACCTGTACGCGGTCGGCGCGGGCAGCCAGGTCGTCGCCGTCGACCAGGACTCCGATTACCCCGCCGGGGTGCCGAAGACCAGCCTGTCCGGCCTCACGCCGAACATCGAGGCGATCGCCAAGTACAACCCGTCCCTGGTCATCGCCTCGCAGGACTCCGGCGGCCTCGTCGCGGGCATGGCCAAGCTGGGCATCCCCGTCCTGATCGAGCCCGCGGCCGCCACCCTCGCCGCCGCGTACGCGCAGATCGAGCAGGTCGGCCAGGCGACCGGCCACGCCGCCAAGGCGGCGGCCGTGGTCGCCGGCATGCAGCAGCAGATCGCCGCCGACGTCAAGCAGGCCGGCGCGAGCCACCAGGGCCTGACCTACTACTGGGAGCTGAGCGCGAACCCGTTCTACTCGGCGACGTCGTCCACGTTCATCGGCCAGGTGGTCGGCCTGTTCGGGCTGAAGAACATCGCCGACAAGGCGAGCAAGCCGAGCCGACGGCGGCTACCCCGAGCTGTCACAGGAGTACATCGTCACCGCCAAGCCGCAGATCATCTTCCTCGCGGACAACCAGGCCGCCGACGGCGGCCAGACGCCCGGCCATCGTCGCGCAAGCGCCCGGGCTGGTCGGGCATCCCCGCGGTGCAGCAGGGCGAGGTCATCGGCCTGAACGACGACGTCGCGTCGCGCTGGGGCCCGCGCCTGCCCGAGCTTGTCGGCGAGATCGCCCAGGCGGTCGAGCAGGCATCGAAGTGACGGCTAACCCGGTGAGCAGGCGCACCGCGCTCGGCGCCGCGGCGGCCTTCCTGGTCGCCGCGGCGCTGGTGGCCGCCTTCGTGGGCGCGGCGGACCTGAACCCGCTGGCGACGGCCGCCGCGCTCATCGACAAGGCCGTGCCGTTCCTCCACGTGCCGACGAGCCTCGGCCCGCTCGACAAGGCGGTCCTGTTCCAGATCAGGCTGCCCCGCGTGGTGCTCGGCGCGCTGGTCGGCGGCCTGCTGGCGCTGGCCGGCGCCGGCTACCAGGGCGTGTTCCGCAACCCGCTCGTCGATTCCGGGATGCTCGGCGCGTCCGCCGGGGCCGGCCTCGGCGCCACGCTCGCGATCGTCTACCTCGGCGGCGCCGGCCCGCAGGCGGTCCCGGTCGCCGCGTTCGCCGGCTCACTCCTCGGGGTGGCGGTCGCCTACGCCACCGGCGCCGCCGCCAGCAGGCACACGGTGCTCGGCGACGGCGTGGCGACGCTGCTGCTCGCGGGGATCGCCGTGGGCAGCTTCCTCACCGCCGTGCAGACGTTCCTGCTGCAGCGCTCCGCGTCCGACATCCAGGCGGTTTACAGCTGGCTGCTCGGCTCGCTGTCCGCCGCGTCCTGGCAGCAGGTGACGACGATCCTGCCCTACGCCGCGGTCAGCTCGGCTCGTCCTGCTGCTGCACGGCAGGCACCTGGACGTCCTCGCCGTCGGCGACGAGGAGGCCAGGGCGCTGGGCCTGCACCCGGGCCGCACCCGGGCGATCGTGGTCGCGGCCAGCGCGCTCGCCGCCGCGAGCGCGGTCGCGGTGAGCGGCCTGATCGGCTTCGTCGGCATCGTCGATCCCGCACGTCGCGCGCCGCCTGGCGGGTCCCTCCTACACCGCCGTGCTGCCGCTTTCCCTGCTCATCGGGGCCGGCTTCCTCGTCCTCGCCGACACCCTGGCCCGCACCGTGCTCTCCCCGGCGGAGCTGCCGATCGGCGTGGTCACCGCGTTGGTCGGCGCGCCCGCCTTCGTCTGGGTGCTGCGCGGCACCAGGCCCGTCGGCACCTGACGGGAAGCACACCAGTGACCGACCTGGCCGCCGTCGACGTGACCGTCACCCTTGACCGGGCGCCGGTGCTCAACGGCGTCAGCTGCGCCGTCACGGGCGGCGGCTGGCTCGCGCTCATCGGCCCGAACGGCGCGGGCAAGTCCACCCTGATCCGCGCCATGGCGGGCCTCGTCCCCTACGGCGGCACGATCAGGCTCGACGCGGTCGACGCCAAGACGATGAAGGCCAAGGAGCGGGCGCGGGCGCTCGCCTACGTCCCCCAGGAGCCGACGCTGCCGCCCGACCTCACGGTCGAGCAGTACGTCATGCTCGGCCGGACACCGCACCTGGGCTACCTGGCGACACCCGGGCGGCACGACCGGGAGCGCGTGGCGGCCGCCCTGGCCCGGCTGGACGTGACAAAGTTCGCCGCGCGCCGCCTGGCCCGGCTGTCCGGCGGCGAGCGGCAGCGCGCGGTGCTGGCCCGCGCGCTCGTCGGCGACCCGCGGGTGCTGCTGCTCGACGAGCCGACCTCGATGCTCGACGTCGGGCACGAGCAGCAGGTGCTCGAGCTGGTCGACGAGCTGCGCCGGGACGCCGGGCTGACCGTGGTGTCCACGCTGCACGACCTGACCGTGGCCGGCCAGTACGCGGACACCCTCGTCCTGCTCGACGGCGGCCGGGTCGTGGCCGCGGGCGCGCCGGAGACGGTGCTCACCGCGCCGTTGATCGAGTCCGTCTACGCCGCCCGGGTGAGCGTCATCACCGGCAGCGACGGTCACCCGGTGGTCGCCCCCGTGCGAGGGCCAGTGCGAGGGCCCGTGCACCAGGCCCTTCACCGGATCTCCACGACCAGCCCTGATACTGAAGGGGTGACAGCGGGGACCCTCGGATCGACCTGCTAGTCGGGGCGGCCACGGTCCTGGCGGCCATCGTGGCGGCCCGGCTGGCGCACAGCGCCGGCCTGCCCGCGCTCCTCGTCTTCCTCGGACTCGGCCTGGCGCTCGGCGAGAGCGGGCTCGGCATCAGGTTCGACAACGCGAACCTCACCGAGACGCTCGGGCTTAGCGCGCTCGTGCTGATCCTGGCGGAAGGCGGTCTCACCACCAACTGGGAACACGCCAGACGGGCCGCCCCCGCGGCGATCGCGCTGGCCACCGTGGGCGTCGTCGTCAGCATCGGCGTGGTCGCCTGCTGCACGCACTGGCTGCTCGGCATGGGCTGGCGGGAGGCCCTGCTCCTCGGCGCCGTCCTCGCGCCGACCGACGCGGCCGCGGTCTTCTCGGTGCTGCGAAGGCTGCCGCTCCCCCCGCTCCTGTCCGGGATGCTCGAGGGCGAGTCCGGCCTGAACGACGCGCCGTCCGTGCTCGCGGTCACGCTGCTCAGCCAGCACGGGACGCACGGCACCGCACGCGCTGCCCATCATCGGCGAGGTCCTATGGGAACTGGCCGGCGGGGCGGCGATCGGCGTCGCGGTCGGCCTCCTCGGCCTGCTCTTCCTCAGGAAGGTGGCGCTGCCCGCCACCGGCCTCTACCCGGTCGCCGTGCTCGCGCTCATCGTCGCCGGCTACGGCGCCGCCGACCTGGCCAAGGCGAGCGGGTTCCTCGCCGTCTACGCCGCCGCCGTCCTCCTCGGCAACGTCAGGCTCCCGCACGGCCCGGCGACCAGGGGCTTCGCCGAAGGCGTGGGCTGGCTCGCCCAGATCGGGCTGTTCGTCATGCTCGGCCTGCTCGCCTCGCCGCCCCGGCTACCCGCCCAGATACTGCCCGCCCTGGCGGTCGGCGTGATCCTCGCCCTGATCGCCCGCCCGGTCGCGGTCCTCGCCGCCACGCTCCCGTTCCGGCTGCCGCTGCGCCAGCAGGCGTTCCTCTCCTGGGCCGGGCTGCGCGGCGCGGTGCCGATCGTCCTGGCGACGATCCCGCTCAGCGCGCACGTGGCCGGCGCGACCCGGCTGTTCGACCAGGTCTTCGTCATCGTCGTCGCGTTCACCCTGCTCCAGGGCCCGACCCTGCCCTGGGTGGCCCGGCGGCTCGACGTCACCGCCCCCGCCGAGCCGCTCGAGATCATCGTGGACGCCGCCCCGCTCGACGACCTGCACGCCGACCTGCTCCAGGCGCAGGTCCCCGACGGCTCCAAGCTGCACGGCGTGGAGATCTTCGAGCTCCGGCTGCCCGTCCGAGGCCAACATCGCGCTGATCGTCCGCGACGGCCGCGGCCTGGTCCCCGGGCCGGACACCGTGCTGCGCACCGGGGACCGCCTGCTGATCGTCGTGCCGGCCGCCGCCCGGGCCCAGACCGAGCGCCGCCTCCGCGCGGTCAGCCGCGCGGGCAAGCTGGCCCACTGGCTCGGCGAGCACGGCCACTGAGCCAGAAGGCCCGCGCCCGTGCTCGGCCCAGCCGCAGGGTCAGCCCCAGGCGACGACCCGCGCCGGCTTGATCGCCACGACCACGCGGGTCTCCCCGGGCTGGTCCCGGTCGCGCAGGTCGGAGCCGTACTTGGCGCCCACCTGGTCGGCGAACGCGTAGTCGTCATCCGGGGTGATCTCCGCGTCGCCGCGCAGCTCGACGTACTTGTACGGGTTAGCCGGGTCAAAGATGAGGAAGCTGACCTTGGGCTCGGCCCGCAGGTTCTTCACCTTCTGCCTGGTGGTGTTCAGCGAGATCTTCACGGTCTCGCCGTCGGCGAGGAACCAGGTCGCGGACAGCTGCGGCCGCCCGCTCACCCCAATGGTGCCGAGCACGCCGACCTGCGCGTTAAGCAGGTCCTTGTGCGAGTCAGGAATCTCAGGAGTCGTCATGCCACGAACTCTACGACCCGCCCGCCCCGTGGTCAGCGGCAAGATCCCAAAGTCCGGCCCCCGCGATCTGGGGCCCGGCCCAGGGCTCGACGACGCGGTCACCGCATGAAACCCGTTTGGGAAGCGTTTACGGGGGCTGACGCCGGCCCATCACTGGAGTAAGGTCACCGTTGTCTGCGCTCCCGACGGCTCCGACGTTAAGAGGCCGCGATGTATCAGCGATTCCCGGGCGATGCCGCCCAGTCACCCGAGCCGACTTCAGCAAACGTCCAGCAGCCGGTCCCGCAGTCCATCCAGCGCGCGGTCAAGGTCATGTACGTCGGCCTGGCGGCGAGCCTGATCGGCATCGCCGTCGACCTGACCACGCTCTCCGCGACGCGCAGCGCGATACTCAAGCGCAACCCGGGCTACACGGCGGCGCAGCTCAACAGCGCCGAGCACCTGCAGATCGGGCTGTTCATCGCCGGCGGCCTGATCGGCGCCGCGCTCTGGCTCTGGATGGCGCAGAGCTGCCGGGCGGGCAAGGGCTGGGCGCGGGTGGTCTCGACCGTGTTCTTCGGCATCGACACGCTGAGCGTGATCGTCGGCGCCGCCGCGGTGCAAGGCGGCGGCCTGAGCCGGATCTTCGGGATCCTTGTCTGGGTGATCGGCCTGATCGCGATCATCCTGCTGTGGCAGCGCTCGTCGTCCGAGTACTTCCGCGCCCCGCGCTACCAGTAGCGGTAGCGCGGGAAACGGCCGCGCCGCCTAGCCTTCCGCCGACTGTGGGTCCACCTTGCCGAACCCGCGCACGTCCGGGAACGGCGGCTCGTCGCCGGGCTTCAGGTCCACCTGGAAGGTGTTCAGGAGCATCGCGAGCATGGAGAAGTTACCGAGGCAGCCGATGATGTCGACGAGCCCGGCCTCGCCCCACTCGGCCAGGGCGGCATCGAACGTCTCCTGGTCGACGAAGTGGTCGCGCAGGATCTGGGTGGCGAAGCGGTACAGCAGTTGCTCGTCGGCGTGCGCGAAGTGCGGCACCTCGTTGCCCGCCAGTTCCTTGATCGACTCGGCGGAGACGCCGGCCTCGATCGCCTTCTGGTGGTGCGCGTTCCACGAGTACTGCGCGTCGAAGTGCCTGGCGGCGATCAGCAGCGACAGCTCGCGCAGCCGCTCGTTGATGCTGGCGTCGAAGCGGCAGTAGGCGCCGAGCGCGTCGACCCGCGCGGCCAGCTCGGGGGAGCGCAGCCAGATGAGGAACGGCCCGCGGGTCGCGCCGCGCTTGGCGGCGATCGCGTCGCTGATCTCCTGCTGGCGCGGGGTGAGCTCGGTGAGGGCGGGCAGGCGCATGGTGTGGATCCTTCGTCGACGGCGGTTTCACGCACATTGTGGGCGCTGCGGCGGTCACTTCGACGAACGCTAAGAATGCAGGCTGAGCGGGCAGTTCGCGGCCGCCCGGCGGTAGCCTCGCGCCATGACGGTCATCAAGGCGGAGAACGTGGAGCGGCTCGGCCGGGGCGGCGGCGTGGTCACGATCCCGCTGATCACCCGGCAGTCCGCCGAAGAAGAGAACCTCATCACCACGGGCATCTCGACCTACCCGGTGGGCACCGGCGCGCCCTATCACTCGCACAACTGCGACGAGCACGTGACCCTGCTCGAGGGGCTGGCCGAGGTGGAGATCGAGGGCGCCGGCACCGTCAAGCTCGTGCCCCACGACACGACGTACGTGAAGGCCGGCATCTTCCACAAGTTCACCAACATCAGCGACTCGGTCCCGATGAAGATCCTGTGGGTCTACAGCTCCGCCTACGTGACCCGCACGTTCTACGACACCGGCGAGACCGTCGAGCACCTGTCGCCGGCCGACGCCATGGTCAAGGACTGACTGCCGCTGCCGGTCGGGATCACCCTAGCCGGGTGAGCCGGGAACGGGTCCTCCCGTGGATGCTCAAGTTGATCGGCGCGGCCGCGCGGTTAGCGCGGCCGGGCGTTCAACTAGGGGAGCATGCGAAATGACCAATTACCCGATCCTCGACATATTCCTATCGGTGCTGTACTTCTTCGGCTTGGTCCTGTGGATCATGCTGATGTTCTGGATCATCACCGACATCTTCCGCAGCGACGACCTGAGCGGCTGGGCCAAGGCAGCGTGGCTGGTCGGCATCATCGTCATCCCGCTCGTGGGCATCCTCGTGTACCTGATCGCCCGCGGCGGCTCGATGCGCGAGCGGCAGGAGGCCCGGGCCCGCACCCAGGACGCGGCGTTCCGTGAGTACGTGCGCCAGGCCGCGGCGAGCGACGGCAGCACTGCCCCGGCGACCAGCGCCAGCACCGCCACGGCGGGCAACGGCGGCACCAGCACGGCGTCCGACGAGCTGGCCAAGCTCGCCGGCCTGCACCAGCGCGGCGTGCTGAACGACGAGGAGTTCGCGAAGGCCAAGGCGAGAGTCGTCTAGCCGCCCGCCGGGCTCGGCGGCCGCAAGGCGCAAGACGTGGGATACTTTGCCCCCGGAGAGGCCTGAGGTATCCCACGTCTTCGTTCACGCGTCCTTACGCCGTCGCGACCTTCCAGATGTGAACCTGGGTGTCAACAATGAACATCGAGAATGATTACCTTTCTTTCCCTATCGGAAGCTCAAGCGAGGCGACGATGTGCTCGGCAATGGCCATCGACGCCGTCGCCGCCGGGGACGGCGCGTTGCGGATGGACGTGACCGGGCCGACCCGGCTGATCCGGAAGTCGTCGACGAGCGCGCCGTTCGGGTCGACCGCCTGGGCCCGCACCCCGGCGGGGGCCGAGGTCACGTCCGCCATCCGCACCCACGGCAGGTAGGTCCTGGCCTCGGCCAGGTAGGCGCGACGCCACAGCGACCCGCGCATCTCGCGCACTCCGGTCATCCAGTGCTGGCGGGCCAGCCGCCAGAACGCCCGCGACGAAGCCAGCCGGCGGAGCTCGTCAAACGACACGTCCTGCCGCCGGTACCCCTCGCGGGCCAGCGCGAGCACGGCGTTCGGCCCGAGGTCGGCCGTCCCGTCGACGCGCGGCGTGAGGTGCACGCCGAGGAACGGGTAGCGCGGGTCGGGCACCGGGTAGATGAGCCGCCGCACCCGGCCGACGGCGTGCGGCCGGAGCCGCAGGTACTCGCCGCGAAACGGGATGATCTCCGGCGCGGGCGCGTCCCCCGCCGCCGTCGCGAGCAGGTCGGCCTGCAGCCCCGCGCAGATCACCAGCCGCGACAGCCGGTGCGCGCCGCCGGGCGTATCGATCTCCACCCGGTCGTCGGTCACCCGCCGCGCCCCGGTGACGGTCGTCCCGAGGTGCAGCTCGCCGCCGCTCCTCTCCAGGTCTTTCCCGAACGACTCGGTGATTGCCCGGTAGTCCACAATGGCCGTCGTCGGCGACAGGAGCGCGGCCACGCCCGCGACGTCGGGCTCAAGCTCGCGCAGTTCCGCGCCGGAAAGCCAGCGGACGCCGGGCACCCCGTTGGCGAGCGACCGTCGCTCAAGCTCGCGCAGCTTGACCGTCTCGGCCTCGTCGCGGGCGACCACGAGCTTGCCCCGCTCGTCGTAGACCAGGCCGCGCTCCGTGCAGTAGTCGCGCAGCAGGGAGACGCCCCGCCTGGTCATCCGCGCCTTGGCCGAGCCTGGCGCGTAGTAGATGCCGGCGTGCACCACCCCGGAGTTGTGGCCGGTCTGATGGGTGGCGACGTCGTCTTCCTTCTCGAAGACCTTGACCGGCACCCCGGCCGCGGCGAGCTGCCGGGCGACCGCGAGCCCGACGATCCCCGCCCCGACGATGCCGACCGGCGCCGAGATCTCGCCCGTGCCCTGCCCCGCGTTGTTCGTTGTCATGGCACCGGTAGTACCACCTGGACTGGCGGCTACCACGCGAACCTCACGGCGGCGGTCTTGACGCCCCGCGAGGAAGGATCCCGCATCCCCGCTGCTCACTGGATACCGCGCGCTGCCGCAGCGCGCGTGACGTGGGATACTTCGGGCCCCCAGAGCCAGAGGGGCTCAAACTGTCCCACATCTGGGCGACGCGGGCCGGTGCGCGCGGTTTCTCTCCTGTCCGACAATCGCGGGGCCGGCCAAGACGTTAGCCGACTAAAGGCATACGGTTGAAGCATGAAACTTGGTCTGCACATCTCGGACTTCACGTGGGAAGGCGGCGCGCCCGAGCTCCGGTTCAAGCTCGGCGAGATCGCACAGCGCGCCGAGGAAGCCGGCGTCGACCGGATCAGCGTCATGGACCACGTCTGGCAGATCGGCCACATCGGCCCGCCCGAGCACGAGATGCTCGAGGCCTACACCGCGCTCGGCTGGCTGGCGGCCAAGACCGAGCGGGTCAAGCTGCTCACGATGGTGACCGCCGTCGTCTACCGCGAGCCTGGCCTGCTCGCCAAGGCCGTGACCACGCTGGACGTGCTGTCCGGCGGGCGCGCGATCCTCGGCATCGGCGCGGCGTGGAACGCGGACGAGTCCGCCGGGCTCGGCCTGCTCTTCCCGCCGCTCGCCGAGCGGTTCGAGCGCCTCGAGGAAGCGATCCTCATCTGCAAGCAGATGTGGAGCGGCGACGAGGGCCCGTTCGACGGCAAGCACTACCACCTGGCCCGCACGCTGAACTCCCCGCAGGCGCTCTCCCGGCCGCACCCGCCGATCCTGATCGGCGGCGGCGGCGAGAAGAAGACGCTGAAGCTGGTCGCCCGGTACGCCGACGCGTGCAACATCGCAGGCGTACAACCTCGCCGACACCGCGCACAAGCTCGACGTGCTGCGCCAGCACTGCGCCGACGAGGGCCGCGACTACGACGAGATCGAGAAGACCGCCCAGACCCGGTACGACCTGGGCGAGAACGGCGAGAACGTCAACCGGACGATCGAGCAGCTGCACCAGGTCGCCGAGCTCGGCTTCAGCCAGGTGCACGGCTCGCTGCTCGGCGTGAGCAGGCCCGGCCAGCTCGACCTCCTCGCCGAGCAGGTCATCCCCGCCGTCGAGAAGTTCTAGCGGGAGCGCTACGACGAGCCCGCGGGGTGTAGGGGCCGCTGCGCCCTGCCGATGAACGTGCAACCTTACGTTGCGGCCTTCGCGGGAACGCCACGCCCGGGCCGGTTGTTGATCAGAAACGGGCACTCGTCCCCCGCCCCGCCAGGCCCCGATGGCAACGACGAGACGGCACCAACGAGAGGAAGCCGCGTGACCACTCCAGCATCAGCCGCAACCCCGACGGGTCCGCGCAGGCGGCGGAAGCCGCCGAAGCGGGTCGAGGTCGTGTCCGTGTCCACGATCGCGCCCCGGCTGGTGTCCGTGCTCGTCACCGGCGATGACCTCGACGGGTTCGCGGACGCCGCCCCGACCTCGCACCTCAAGGTGTTCCTGCCCGCCGAGGGCCAGGACGAGCCGAGCCTCCCCGAGTTCACGCCGGACGGCGCCGTCTACGCCGACGGGCCCCCCGCCGATCGTCCGCACCTACACCCCGCGCGCTTACGACCCGGCCGCCAACACGCTGGAGATCCAGTTCCTCCTGCACGGCGAGGGCCCGGCGTCCGCGTGGGCGCAGCAGGCCAAGCCGGGGGACAAGCTCGCCGTCGCCGGCCCGGGCGGCCGGTTCTCCCTTGAGCCGGTCGCGGAGCACTGGTGGCTCGCCGCCGACGAGTCCGCGATCCCGGCCGTCGGCACCCTCCTCGAGGCGCTGCCGGAGACGACCACCGTGGACGTGCACATCGAGGTCGACGGCCCGGACGACGAGATCGAGCTCGCCGGGCCGCCGAAGACCACGATCACCTGGCACCACCGGCGCACCCACGACGCCTTCGGCCAGGAACTGGCGACGGCCGCCCGCGAGTCGGCCATCCCCGACGGCGCCAGGATCTGGGTAGCCTGCGAGGCCGCCGCGATGCGCGACATCCGCCGCTACTTCACCAGGGAGCGCGGCATCCCGCTCGCCCAGCTGGTCACCCGCGGCTACTGGCGCACCGGCGAGCAGAACCACCCCGACCACGACTACGGCGAGGATTAGCCTCCACGGGGACGACCCCGACGGCTGCGGCGATGACCAGAGCACGGAGGGATTCTTGAGCCGAACGCTTACGCGGACTCGTGGACGATTACCTGGCCATGGCGTGGGCGCCAGGTCAGTCGGCCGCGAGCCGGAGGACCGCGCGCGCCGCCAGCGCGGCACCATGGCGGCCACCGAGGTGAGCAGGCGCCGATGGCAGGTCGGCCTGACCCACGCAGCCGGCGCAGCGCTGATGACACCGCCGGCACGGCCGCCTGGTGCTGCGCGTGACACTGCCAGTCGACCGGTGAGCAGGTTCACCCGACTCCAGCCGGCGACTCAGGCCACGGTGACCTGGGGCGAGCACCCTGGTGCCGGGCACCGCCACCGACGCCGACCTGGGCTCCCAGAAGATCAGGGCCACGGTCGCCCGCGGCACCATACGACGCGTACGCAGCGACGCAATACCGGCGCCACTAATGGCCAAAGACCGTTTTGTGGTGTGGCCCAAGAGATGTCCGGCGGGATTAAGTTTCCGCACGTGAACCCATACCATGAAGTCACAAGGACATACGAGATTTCGGGAATGGGCATCACGTGAGCACTGTGCTAGACGACTTCTCCATGGAGATGACCGGCAAGGACGTCGCGAAGGTGGAGAACGCCGCCAGCGTGATCCCCGCTGGCACCCGGATCAACGTTACGTTCCTGGAGAACGAGGACTTGCAGATGCGGGTGGACGCGGCCGCGGCGGTCAAGCGGCTCGGCTTCACCCCGGTGCCGCACATCTCCGCCCGCCGGATCACCTCGCCGGAGCACCTCGAGGAGTTCCTCGCCGCGCTGCGCGTCATCGACGCGACGGAGAGCGTCTTCGCCGTCGGCGGCGACCCGGCGGTCCCGATGGGCCCGTACGAGGACTCGCTCGCGCTGATCGAGTCCGGCGTGCTCCAGCAGTACGGCGTCAAGAACATCTCGATCGGCGGCTACCCGGACGGCCATCCGGGCATCGCCACCGACGTGCTCTGGTCGCGACCTGGAGAAGAAGGCGGCCGCGCTGTCCCGGCTGGAGGTTCCTGGCACGGTGATCACCCAGGTCGAATTCGACGCGCACCGGGTGCTCGCCTGGGTGGCGGAAGTGCGCGACCACGGCGTCGAGCTGCCGATCCGGGTCGGCGTGCCTGGACCGGCCAGCGTCAAGCTGCTGCTTGGCTTCGCCGGCCGGCTCGGCATTTCCACGTCGGCGACAATCGCCAAGAAGTACGGCCTGTCGGTCACCAACCTGCTCGGCAAGGCGGGCCCGGAAAACTTCATCCGCGACCTGCAGACGAGCCTCGACCCGGCCAAGCACGGCGTGGTCAAGCTGCACTTCTACACCTTCGGCGGCTTCAAGACCACGGCCGAATGGATCGCCGACCACGCCGAGGACTTCTAACCTGGCTTTCCGGAATGCCGGGCGCCAGCGCGCCGCGACATGCCGGAAATTTCAGTATTTCTAAGCTCGCACAGAGGCCCGGGCGCCCGTTCCTCTGAGCGACAACCAGGTCATTTCTGGCTCTGAGGGCCCCCTGGGCCAGATTTAGCCGTCAAGCGTCCGCGCTCGACATATCAGGATTTTTCGATGATGCCCTCGCTCGCCGATTATGGCGCCTCCGCTTTATTGCGTGAAACTTTTCCGAGCGCGGAAATAATACAGCCAGGGCAAAACTCACAACAAATTCCGCACTAATGGCGATCCTTCGCCCTAAATGGACGCCGCGCGAAGCCAAAGCCATTACCCACCAGCATTGGGCGTGCGGTGCACTCTTCTTATGCGCGGGATTTACCCCGCTAAGGGGTTATGCCAAAGGTGATGCGGTAGTCGCAGACGCCCGAGCACGTGAAGACGCTCGTGGCGTCGTCGTCCACGTACGAGTAGGCGTACGGCTCGGCGCTCTTGAACACCGCGGCGTAGTCGACCGGCCACTCCGTCGGGTTGCACGCGGCTCTCGACGACCACTGGCCGCGGCAGCAGTACTGGTCGCCGCCCAGCCGCGCGCACGCGGAGATGCAGCCGACGACCGCGCCGCCGGCCTTGACGTCGAGCGCGCTCGGGCAGTTGACGGGCTTCGTGCAGCCGGCGGGCACGCACCCGTCCTGGCTGATCTTGTCGACCGTCCCGCCCGACGACTTGGTGATGTTGATGTACATCGGCAGGTTGGAGCCGTCGACCATCGACACGTCGTAGAAGTCCAGGTTGTCCCAGGCGTGGAAGTTCACCTCGGCGAGCGTCGCGGGAATCGTGCCCCAGCCCTTGCACTGGAACAGGCCGCCGCAGTCGCCGGTCTGGCAGGAACCGACGCCGGCGCTGTTGAAGGAGCAGCCGGTGCGGCCCCAGAAGCGCGTGTTCAGGTTGTTGGGCGTGGTGATCGTGACGCTTTGCCCGGCGGGCAGCACCCAGCCCGTGGCCGCGAGCGGCGTGCTCGCGTTGGGTGCCGCCGCGACCCAGATCGTCTGCGACATCCGGTTGACGAATGTCACCAGGCGCTGGTCACCGGACGGCTGGCCGGCGACCACCGAAGGGAGTGGCTTGGTGGCCGCCGGGTCTGTGGGGGAGAGGGAGGCGGACGGCCGCGCCGACATGGGCGTGGGCGTGGTCGTGCCGGGATGCGTCGACGGCCGCTTGGTCGCGGTAGCCGTCCCCGTGGGCGTGGTCGCCGCCACACTCGGCTCGACGCCGTGCCGCCGGTGGGTGCGGCGGCGGCGACGGCGGTAGCCGGATCCTGCCCGCCCGCCGCGCTCGGGCCGAGCGCGGCGCAGCCCGCGGTCACCATCACCGCGGCGAGCGCCGCGGCGCCCACGATCGCCCGCGCCCGCCAGGCCCGCCGTCGGCCGTTCCCCCGTCTACCGCCCGCGTGTCCGCCGATTCTCACCCGTGTCCTCCCTGCACCAGTTGGCTCTTGTAAGGGAGACGGCCCCGGGAACCAGGAGATAACAGTTCTTACTCGGGAATTTCCGTTATCTGGGGCCTCGCCTGGTGTCTCCTAGTTGTGATGCGAACTCCACCAGGGCCCGACCCGGACCTTGAGACGGTTGTCGCCGCCCAGCGCGGCGACCGGGGCGCGCTTGACGCCCTGGCGGCTGGCTACCTGCCGCTCGTTTACAACATCGTCGGCCGGGCCATGAACGGCCACCCGGACGTCGATGACGTGGTGCAGGAGACGATGCTGCGCGCCCTGCGCGGTATCGGCGACCTGCGCGACCCCGCCGCGTTCCGGTCCTGGCTGGTGGCGATCGCGATGCGGCAGGTGCGCGACTCCTACCGGGACCGCCTGGCCCAGCCGCCCGCAACCGAGTTCGACGCGGCCGTCGCCGACTTCACCGAGCAGACCATCCAGCGGCTCGGCCTGGCCGGCCAGCGGCTGCAGACGGCGGAGGCGACCCGCTGGCTCGACGACGACGACCGCCCGGTGCTCGCCCTGTGGTGGCAGGAAGCGGCCGGGCAACTCACCCGGGCCGAACTCGCCGCCGGGCTCGGCCTGACGCCGGCCCACGCGGCCGTGCGGGTCGCGCGGATGAAGGAGCGCCTGGTCACCTCCCGGACGATCGTGCACGCGCTCGACCGGCTGCAGCGGTGCGCGAACCTGGCCGCCCTCACGGCGCGGTGGGACGGCGAGCCGAGCCCGCTGTGGCGCAAGCGACTGGCCAGGCACGTGCGCGACTGCGGCTGGTGCCTGGCGGGCAGCGCCGACATGATCCCCGCCGAGCGGCTGCTCGGCGGGCTGCCGCTGCTCGCGGTGCCGGGCGGGCTGGCCGGCCTGATCGGCCGGGGGCTCAGCCAGCCGCCCGGCCCGCCGCCCGCTCCGCCGCCCGGGCCGCCGGGAACGCGCGGCGGCTCAAGCGGCCTGCGCGCCGCCAGGCACGCCAGGCACGCGCGCATCCTGACCAAGGGCGCCGTGACCATGCAGCCGAAGCTGGTCGCGGTCGCCGTCGCGGTCGCGACCTGCGCGGCGGGCGGCACGTTCGTGGTCACTCACGCGAGCCGGCCGCCCGCGCCGGCGGTCAGCGCCCCCGCGTCCCCGTCGTCGTCCGCGGCCATGCCCGCGCCGCTCGTCACCCGCTCGGCGCACCTGACCCCGTCAGCCACGCCCGCCAAGACGCCCGCCAAGGCAGCCGCGCCCGCGACCCTCAGCAGCGCGCGCAAGGGGGTGAGCACCTGGAACTTCGCCGGCGTCGGGCCGGCGCTCGCCGAATCGGGCGCGTCCTGGTACTACAACTGGGGCACGACGCCGAACGGCATCGCCGCCCCGGCGAGCGTGAGCTACGTCCCGATGATCTGGGGCGCGGCCAACGTCACCAGCGCCGCGCTGTCCCAGGTCAGCCAGGAGGGGCACGTGCTGCTCGGCTTCAACGAGCCGGACCTGGGCAGCCAGTCCAACATGACCGTGGCGCAGGCGCTCGACCTGTGGCCCCAGCTGATGGCCACCGGCATGACGCTTGGCAGTCCCGCGGTGGCCTCCGGCGCCGCGACCCCCGGCGGCTGGCTCGACCAGTTCATGGCGGGCGCGAAGGCGCGCGGCTACCGGGTGGACTTCATCACGGTGCACTGGTACGGCGGCGACTTCGCCACCGGCCCCGCCGTGCAGGAGCTCGAAAGCTATCTCCAGGCCATCTACGCGCGCTATCACCTGCCGATCTGGCTCACGGAGTTCGCCCTCACCAGCTACAGCGGCGGAACGGCGACCTTCCCCACCGAGGCGCAGCAGGCCGCCTTCCTCAGCGCCGCGACGAAGATGCTCGACGGCCTCTCCTACGTGCAGCGCTACGCCTGGTTCGCGCTGCCGACCTCCGCCGGCAGCGGCACGACCGGCCTGTTCAACCCGGGCCCGAGCGTCACCCAGGTGGGCCAGGCCTTCGAGGCCGCCCAGTGACCCTCAAGTCAAATTCAAATACCGACAACCAATAATCATCATCCCGAACGGATTCGTGTTCCACCCGTCCGGCCTACGCGAACGCCGCGTACGCGGCCGACCAGAAGTCCCTGACCACCTCGGTTGGTTCCGGCGAGGTCACCATCCGCTGGGTGAGCAGGATGCCGGTCAGCCCGGTGGACGTGACGTCGTCTGCCCGCCCGCGCCAGACGCGACCAGGCCGGCCGCCCGGTCGACGTGGCCTGGCCAGCGCCGCGTCCAGCGCCGCCACCCTTCCCGTGAACCCGTCAGTGGTCAATGCCCGGCTCCCGCCGCTCGATCGGCCTGTTCCTATGATGACGGGCCGGCGCCGGACGATTCATCGGTGCCGCGCCGGGGAAACCCGGTTTGAGTGAAACGCCTGCCGGAGGACAGTGGATGAGTGCCGTCGACGACTACGCCAACAACAACGAGCAGTACGCGCTGACCCACACTGGCGGGGTGCCGGCGCGGCCGTCGAAGCACATCGCGGTGGTCGCCTGCATGGACGCCCGGATGAGCGTCGCCCCGATGCTCGGGATGCGGGACGGCGAGGCGCACGTGCTGCGCAACGCCGGCGGCGTCGTGACCGATGACGTGGTGCGGTCGCTGGCGATCAGCCAGCGGCTGCTCGGCACCCGCGAGATCATGCTCATCCACCACACCGACTGCGGCATGCAAAGGACCACGGAGGACGAGTTCAAGCGCGCGGTCGAGGCGGAGACGGGGATCAGGCCGCCCTGGGCCGTCGAGTCGTTCGGCGACGCGGAGCAGGACGTCCGCCAGTCGATCGCCCGGCTCATGGCGAGCCCGTTCATCCCGCACAAGGACGCCATCCGGGGCTTCGTCTTCGACGTGGACACGGGCAAGCTCAACGAGGTGGCCTAGCCGGGACAGCGCGCCGCGCGGGTTTCGAGGTACCGCCGCTCCGGCAGGCTCGTGGTGCGCCGCGCCGCCAGCAGGTAGCTGGCGCGGGCGGCCGCGTGCTCGCCGGCCATCTCAAGCAGGTGGCCGCGCACCGCCGCGACGCGATGGAAACCGGCCATCCGCTCGTCCGCGTCCAGGCCGCTGAGCAGGTCAAGGCCGGCCTCGGGGCCGTGCACCATGGCGGCGGCCACGGCGAGGTTGAGCCGCACCACCGGTGACGGCTTGACCCGTTCGAGCAGCCGGTAGAGCGCCAGGATCTGCGGCCAGTCGGTATCCGCCGCGCGCGCGGCTTCATCGTGCACGGCCGCGATCGCGGCCTGGAGCTGGTAGGGCCCGAGCGGCGCGGTGGCGAGCGCGCGGGTGATCAACTCGGTGCCCTCGCCGATCGCGGCGGCGTCCCACCGGTCCCGGTCCTGCTCGGCGAGCGGGATCAGGGTGCCGTCCGGCCGGGTGCGCGCCGCGCGCCGCGCGTCGGTGAGCAGCATGAGCGCGAGCAGCCCGGTCACCTCCCCGTCGTCGGGCAGCAGCCGGCGCACGGCCCGGGTGAGCCTGATCGCCTCCCCGGTCAGCTCACTGTCCGCGAGGTCAGGCCCGGAGCTGGCGGTATAGCCCTCGTTGAAGATCAGGTACAGCACGTGCAGGACCGCGGCGAGCGCCGCGGGTCCCGGCGGCCGCGACCCCAGGGTCAGCGGGGCGCCGCTGGCCTTGAGCCGCTGCTTGGCGCGGGAAATGCGCTGGCCCATCGTGGATTCAGGCACGAGGAACGCGCGGGCGATCTGCGCGGTGGTCAGGCCGCCCACCGCGCGCAGCGTGAGCGCTATCTGCGAGGCTTCCGTCAGCGTCGGCTGGCAGCACAGGAACAGCAGGCTGAGCGTGTCATCGCGGGCCGCGTCGTCTTCCTGGTCGGCGGCCGGCGCGACGACGGGCAGCTCGTGCGCCGCGCTGATCTCCCGGTTGCGCCGGGCGTCGTCGCTGCGCCACTGGTCGATCAGCCGCCGCGCGGCCACGCTGACCAGCCAGCCGCGCGGGTTACCGGGAATCCCGGCCGCGGGCCACTGCACGGCCGCCGCGAGCAGCGCCTCCTGCACGGCGTCCTCGCACTCCGCGAAGTTGCCGTAACGGCGGATGAGCGTGCCGAGGACCTGCGGCGCCAGCTGGCGGAGCAGGTCCTCGGCGGTGCCTGGCGCGGTCAGAGGTCGGCGCCTGAGTCGTGCATGATCGGCCGGACCTCCATCGCGAAGTACCGGGCGTCCGGCCAGCGGGCGGCGATCTCGACGGCCCGCTCCTCGGTGTCGCAGTCGACGGCGAGGTAGCCGGCGAACTGCTCCTTCGCCTCCGCGAACGGGCCGTCGGTCGTGGTGATCACGCCGTCCCGCACCCGCACGGTCTTGCCAAGCGACTGGTCCGCGAGCGCCATCCCGCCGATCAGCTCACCCGATTCCTTGAGCTCGTCCATGATCACGCCGACGGCGCCGAAGATCGCCTCTCGCTCCGCTTCCGGCAGGCTCTCGTACGTGGACTGGTTGTTGTAGATCATCAGCATGTACTTCATGTCGTAATCCCCTCATCCCGGTGCCCGGACGGGCCCCGCTGCCAGGTGGTCGGAGCCGACTTCGCGTTTTCGACGTCCGGATGTCGAAATCCTGCCCGTGGCAACGACCCCTCTGCGACCGCGCGCCCACGGTGCACCAAGCAGCCACCGTGAACCCGCGCATCCACCGTGAAGGGGGTTCCCATGGACAACGATACGGCGACCGGCCGTGAGTGGGCCGGGCTGGCGGTGCTGCGCACAGCGGCCCTGCGCTGACCGGCTGCCGCGGCATTTCGGTCTCGGGCATGATGGAGCCATGGACACCCCGCCGCGCCTGACGCCGTTGCTCGAGCAGTTCGAATGGGGCTGCCTCCGGCTGCTCAACCGGATGACCGGCCCGGAGGTCGACAGCGGCAACGGCGCCCCGATCCCGGCGTCGCTGATGACCGACGAGGAGTACTTCTGGGAGCCGGTACCCGGCTCCTGGTCGGTCCGGCGGCGTCGCGAGGGTCCCGGCCCGCGGGCGACGTGGCTGGTCGGCGCGGGGGAGTGGGGCCGCGACGGGTACCGGGATAAGGAGCCCTACCCGCCGCCGTTCACCACGATCGCCTGGCGGCTCAGCCACCTCACCGAGATGCTGGCGATGCGCGCCGACTACACGACCGGCAGCCGGTCCATGACCAAGGACACGTTCGTGGTCAGCGGCGACGCCGTCAGCGCGGTCGCCGCCCTCGAGGCGGCCGTCGAGGCGTGGCGCGGCGCGCTCATGCAGTGCGATGACGCCGCGCTCGACACCCCCGGCTACAGCACTTACCCGTACGGCAGCGACGCCGAGGACATGTTCATCGACATCGTGTGGTGGGTCAACCAGGAGGTCCTGCACCACGGCGCCGAGATCGCGCTGCTCCGCGACCTGTACCGGGACAGCGCCAAGCCCTGAGCGCGAGCGCGGCAAACCTCTCAGGAAGAGACCTGCCGCTGGCGCCTGCACCCGCTGCTGTCTTCGTGCCCGCCGTGCTCTTCGCCCCGGCGGTGCTCCTCCCGCCGTGGTCCTCCTGGCGGCGGTCGCGCGCCGCTTCTCGCGGGCGTACATGAGCGCCTGCTTGCCGTCGCCCGGGCTGCGCCGCTCGATCTCGAACAGCGTGGTCGCGTTGATCAGGTCGCTGAGCTTGCCGTAGCCGTAGTTGCGGGAGTCGAAGTCGGGCCGCTGGTTGGTGAGGATGTTGCCGACCGCGGCGAGCGGGGCCCAGCCGTCGTCGTCGGACGCCGCCTCGACCGCGTTGCGGAGCAGGCTCACCAGCGCGGCGTCGCCCTTCAGCTGCGCCGCCGTCGCCGGCTTGGGCCGCGCCGGCTTGACGCCAGGCACGCCGCCGCCCGCCTCCTGGTCCTCGTCGGCGAACCGCAGGTTCTCCACGTAAATGAACTTGCCACACAGCTTGGATGCACAAACAAAGGTAGGATGCCAGTCATGGCGGAGAAGAAGCAGCTCAGGGCCATCGTGGCGAAGAGGCTTTCGCACATGACCGACGCCACGACGCACCTGGTCACCGAGACCGAGACCATCGACGAGTACGTCAAGCGGAAGAACATCAAGGTCTGGGCCGAGGCCGAGGACCTGGACGTGTCAGGCGGCAAGCCGATCAGGGAGCGCCCGAAGGTCGGCAAGCTGCTGAGCCTGGAGTTCCTGGATGAGTGGGATGTCCTCATCCTCTACAAGCTGGACCGCGGCTTCCGGAACCACCTGGACTTCGTCACCTTCTACCACGAGTACTGCGAGCGCTACGGCAAGCAGATCGTCTCCGTCGGCGAAGAGGGCCTGGACATGTCCACCAACATGGGCCGGATGTTCGCGGGCATCCTCGTGCAGTTCGCCGAATGGGAACTCCACACCATCAGCGAGCGCCGCACGCAAGGCGATGAGCGTCATGCGCCGCGAGGCGAGATACCCCGGGGGCCGTTACCCGTTCGGTTACGAGCCGTACCAGGACGGAGCGTATTGGTATCTCCGCCCGCACCCCGTCTACGCCAAGGAAGTCGAGCAGATGGCCCTGGCGCTGGTGTCGGGCAAGGCAACCGTGAGCATTGCCGCAGACCTCAACGCGCGAGGAATACCCACCGTCAAGGCACAGCAAGGCAAGCCGGGGAAAACGTATACCTGGACGGCGGCACACGGTCCGGCACATCCTCAGTGGCGATCAGATACGCGGTTACGTGATGCACTCCCCTGACTGGAGGAAGCGTACCCCCGGTGAGGGTGGTGGGGGCAGACGGGGAGTTCGTCCGCCGCGAGCCGCTCATCGACGACGAACTCTGGTTCAAGGTGCAGGAAGTGCTCACCGCGAACGCGCGGCCGAAGTCAGGCATCAGGTTCGGAGCGTCCCTCCTGCTCCGGGTAGGCTTCTGCGGCTACTGCGGGGGAGCCCTGCACCGGGTCAACCGGAATTACCGGGAGGGCAGAGAAATTCCCGGAGGGCAAGGAGTACCGCTACTACTACTGCCAAAACAGAAGAACGAGCTCAAGGGCGCGCAGCAGAAGTGCGACAAGCTCGGCTCGGTGCCCCAGGACGCCCTTGACGAAGCCGTGTCCGCCAAGCTGCTGGAAGTCATCGGCGGCTACGAGCTGACCGAGAAGCGCCTCATCGAAGGCGATGACCACACGGCCACGCTGAAGAAGATCGGCATGCAGATCGCCGACCTGACGACCCAGCACTACGTCAACAACGGGGTCCCCGACTTCCACAAGCGCATGGCCGAACTGGAAGCCGAGCACGGCCGCGTGTCGGCGCTGCCCAGCGAGAAGCCGAAGGTCCGCCGGATCGCGACCGGCAAGACCTTCCGGCAGCGCTGGGAAGAGATGGACGACGAGCAGCGTCACGCCTACCTCAAGTCCACCGGCGTCCATGCCCTCGTGGTCCGCAATGAGGACTTCACGATGAGCATGGTTTCCGAACAGGGCACGCAGGCCGCTGACGATGTGGTCCTCGACATCCCGATGAACGTCGTCACCGAAGTTGGCGACAAGTGGGTGGTGAGCATCGGCCTCGGCACGCTGCGCGAGCAGCTTCAGCACGTTGAGGCGATCTGAGCGCGGACCCGGAGGATAATCAAGGTCATGGCCACTGAGAACGCTGCCCGGCTGGCGGTGCTCATCGACGCGGACAACGCGCAGGCGTCGATCACCGAGGCGCTGCTGGCGGAGGTCGCCAAGTACGGCACCGCGCACGTCAAGCGCGCCTACGGCGACTGGACGTCAACCAACCTCAGGGGCTGGAAGGACCAGCTGCTGGCCCAGTCGATCCAGCCGATCCAGCAGTTCGCGTACACGACGGGCAAGAACGCCACCGACGCTGCCATGGTTATCGACGCGATGGACCTGCTGTACTCGGGGCGGTTCGACGGGTTCTGCATCGTGTCCAGCGACAGCGACTTCACCAGGCTCGCCGCCCGGCTGCGGGAGTCGGGCATGACGGTCTACGGCTTCGGCGAGCGCAAGACGCCCAAGCCCTTTCTGGCAGCATGTGACAAATTTGTGTATGTCGAAAACCTGCGGTTTGCCGAGGAGGACGCGGCCTCCGATGTCCTCGGCGTCAAGCCGGCGAAGCCCAAGCCCGCCACGGCGGCGCAGCTCAAGGCGGACACCGAACTGGTGAGCCTGCTGCGCAACGCGGTCGAGGGCGCGTCCGACGACGATGGCTGGGCGCCGCTGTCCTCGGTGGGCAACATCATCACCAACCAGCGGCCCGACTTCGACTCCCGCAGCTATGGCTACGGCAAGCTCAGCGACCTGATCAAGGCCACCACCCTGTTCGACGTCGAGCGGCACAGCCCGGGCGACGGCAAGCAGGCGCTCATGTACGCCCGCGTGAAGCCCCGCACGGCTCCCGCCCGCAAGAGGGCGAGCGCCCGGCCCGCGACGGTCAAGGTCCCGCCCGCGTCCTAGTGCTAGCCTGCGTGACCTCGTCCTGGCAGGACGCAGGACGCGAACTCGCTTCGTCAATCGCCTTGCCGTAGCGGTCCCACAGGTGCCGATCGATGATGATGACGTTCACCTGTCCGTGGAAGTGTCGGCTGTCGAGCTGGTGCGGGGCGGCGCACCGCGCCAGGGCGCCAGCGCACTCGGGATGTCCGCAGTCGGAAGCCTGGCCGCACCACGGGACCACCTCGGCGGTCGAGCAGGAGCCGCAGACGAAGATCCGGAGCTTCGCTCTGCCGGGTTCGGACCCCGGCGTGCCGTTCGCCGCCTTGGCGGTGCATCCGGCCGCGAGCCCGTGGTCCGCCGGTTCGGCCTGGCGGATGGGTTGGGGGTGCGGTACGCGCGGGCCATTGCCGTCGTGCGGCTGACTGGTCACGGGCGGCTTCCGGGGCCAAGGCGGTCTGCCGAGCATGCCCGGCCCGTGTCCGCTGCCTGGAGTGGGCCATGCAGGCCGACGAGCGAGTCGGGGTCTGGGGTGGTACCAGCCCGGACTAGCGCGACCAGCTCCGCCGCACCCGGAAAAGACAGTGGTCATGAGCACACTGGTCACAGCCTTCGGTAACCATCAACCCCAGAGGCGAGACAATGAGTTTGCTGCACATACTCGATGAGCTTGACCAAACGCAGAGGCTCCTTGAGGAGGAGTTCCCCGAGTGCAAGATCGGCTACTCCTACCGGCCCGGTCACGTCACCTGGACCGCCCAACTCGGCCCCGTGCTGAACGCGGACAGCCCAGAAGTCCTGCGAGACGTGATCAAGTGCGCTTACGTCGAGGTGCTAGAGAAGATCAGCGAGCGAACGCGGGGCACTTCACAGGCTATCAAAGGTGAACCGTTGGCGTTGGCGGCTGACGGATCCGCCTACACGCCGGTCGTAGAGCCTAACTATCATGCCCGACTCGCGCAGCCGGGCGGCCAGCCGGGTGAAGTCGCTGTCGCTGGACACAATGCAGAATCCGTCGAGCCGCCCGAAGTCAAGAAAACTATCCAGAGTGCGTAGAACTGGACGCGACCGTCAGTTACCTAGAGATGAACTCACACCATCATGCCGCATAATTCCAGTCCTGACTGTGTAACTGAATATTTGGCGGCATAGTAGATTATTCCCCCCGTGAAGGGTTGCGTTTCGTAACGTACTGTACCGTGATGTCGATTACCCTAGAATCAATTGCGGCAATGACGGAAACAGCAGCAAACGGATCGCCTTTGATGAGTGACTCTGCGAGGATACATCTCGCTTTAACCACGTCTCCTTTGTCGCACAGTACTCGCGCGAAACGCGTCAAGGCATTCCCTTGAGCGCGCAGATCCGTGATGGAACGGGCAATAGATTCTGCCTTGTCCAGGTCTCCACCTTCTGCCGCGAGGCCGGTCAGTTTCTCCAGCGCGCTTCCTTGCACGTACGGATGGGAGATGGATTGGGCGGTGATCTCAGCCCGATCCATCTCGCCGATGCTGCCCAGGGCTACAGACAGGGCCTCCAGTGTCCAGTCGAGTTCGCCAGGCTCGACCGAGCTGATCATGTCTTTGGCCTCGGCGACCAGGGCGCGTGCCTGGTCGAGTTCTCCCGCTACTGATCCGACTTGCGCGACTGCGGCCAGGGCCGATGCGCGGCAGGAGAGGTCGATGAGGGAACGGGCGATGGCAGTGGCCTGGTCCAGGTTGCCGGTTCTGGCGACTGTCGCCGCGACCCGTTCTAGTGGCGAGGGCCGCCGTCTTCCGTCGTAGCGGGCGAGTCCTGCCCCTGCCTCGCTAATTAGGCGGGTTGCCCGGTCGAGATCTCCGGTTTCTGCTGCGGCTTGAGCGAGTGATTCCAGTGCCGACGCCCGGAATTCTTCCTGGCCGATCAAACGGGCGATGGCTTCTGCCCTCTCGGGGTTTCCAGACGCGGCCGCAGCTCGTGCTGCTGCCGCCAGCGCCCATGCCCGATCGCGCTCTTCAGGTTCCGGGCTGATCGAATGGGCGACGGCCTCAGCGCGTTCAGCTAGCAGGCGGGCACTGCTGATGCCTCCCGCTTCTGCGAGAGCGCATGCCGCAGCCGCCAGTTCGGCAGCTTGCCCGTGCTTATCTGTTGCCGCCGAACGGGCGACCGCGTCCGCCTTTTCGGCCAGCAGCCGCGCCCGGCCGGAGTTTCCTGCTTCTGCAGCGGCACGGGCTGCTGAGGCCAGCGCCGATGCCCGCTTTGGCAACTGCACGATTGAATCCGCGATAGCCTCAGCCCGGTTAAAGTCCCCGCTCTCGGCTATAGTCGCGGACAAGTACTCCAGGGCCGGTGCCTGCTGGGACAAGTCAGTAATCGAACGCGCTACGGCTTCGGCGCGCTCCAGGTCTCCCGATTCCGTTGCTGCCTGGGACCATGACCTCAACGTCGACGCCAGAGTGAACCCTGTGACCGGGTGCATAATGTTCTCGGCCCGGTTCAGATCTCCAGCCCTTGCCACAGCAGTGGCCACTTCTGCAAGCGCCCAGTTCTTAGATTCGCCGGTGACAGAGCGGGCTACGGCCTCGGCATCGTCAAGGAGCAAGCGCGCCCGATCGAGGTTCCCTGTCACGACTGCGGCCTCCGCGGCTGCGATTAGCGCTGAGGCTTGTCGCCACGTTTCATTAACTGACTGGGCAGTGGTCACGGCATCGTCAAGCAGCAGGCACGCCCGGTCGAGGTCGCCGGCAGCAACTGCGACCTGTGCTGCCGCTGACAGCGCCGTGGCTTGTCGCCACGTTTCGGCAGCCGAACGAGCAATGGCTTCGGCGTCGTCAGCTGCCTGACGCGCCCGGCTGAAGTCGCCAGTCTCCGCAAAGACTTGCGCTATCGCAGTCAGCGCCTCTGCCTGCGATGACAGACTGCTACAGGACAATGCGATGCTGCTAACGACTTTAATTCCTGGGGTTACAGAGGGGTGTGAGGTCGAGGCGGGTTCGTGCCAGGAAGGCGTGCAGCAGCTCGGGCCGGTACTGCATCCGCCGGAGCCGGGTCTTGACCAGCGCGGTCAGCTCGGCGAGGCTGCGCTTGACCAGGTTGACCAGGGATCTTTTCAGCAGCGCCCAGACCGACTCGACCGGGTTCAGCTCGGAGGCGTAAGCCGGGAGCTGGAAGACCGTCAGCCAGTCCCGGGCCGCGACCAGCTCCCGCATCGCCCGGCTGACGTGGGTGTTCAAGTTATCCCAGACCAGCACGAGCGGGCCGCCGAGCTGCTGGTGCGCGGCGTCCAGCAGCCGGGCGTAGTCCCGCCTCGGTGAACCCCTTGCGCTTTTCCCCGTCCCGGCGGCGGCCGAGCGTGCACCCGGAAAATGAGCCGGGGCTGCTGCCCTTCCCTCACGGCGATCAGCGCGGCCAGCGAGACCCGCTTGTTGCTGCCGCCGGTCACCGTGACCACCGGGGTCCGGCCGCGCCGCCCCCAGGTGCGGCCCTTCGGCGGCCTTAAGCCCTGGCCCGACTCGTCCTCGAAGACCAGCCAGGCACCCTGCCGTTCGGCCGTCCTTTTATTACGGGCCACGTCTCCTCTTTCCAGCGGCCACGGCGGCCTCGTCCCGCTCGGCCGCCCGCCGGGCCGGGACCTGCACGCTCCACCCGATCCGGTGCAGCAGCACGTGCACCCCGCGCCAGGGTGTACTCCACCCCGAACCGCTGCCAGGCCTGGTCGGCGACCCGGGCCAGCGTCCAGCACTGGTCCTCATACCCGCAGGCCGCCGGCCCGCCTCCAGGACCGCCTCCAGCTCGGCGACCTGCGCCTCGGTCAGCTTGCACTTCGCCCCGCCCGCGCCCTTCGACGCCAGCCCCTCCCGGCCGCCTGCCGCCAGCGCCCGCCGCCACCGGTTCGCCGACATCCGGCTCACCCGCAGCCGCCTGGCCACCTCCGTGTCGCTGGCCCCGGCCTCGATCATGTCCGCCGCTTCCAGCCGCACCTTCTCCCGGCGGGCCCGCTCCGCCGCGGTCAGCCCGCCGCTATCGGGATACCTCATAACACCGGCATACCCCCACCGGCCCATGATCGCCAGACCCGTAACCCCGGCAATTTAAGATCGTTAGCACGGGCAGCATCCCCAGAACTCGCGTAGGCTGCCGCGAGGGGGACAAGGGCATAACCATCCCAGGTGGACTCGGGAAGCACGGTTCTGGCCATGTCCTCGGCTCGCTGCAGATCCCCAGTCCTGATCATCACGCGGGTCAGCCATGCCCGGGTATAGCCTTGAACAACGGGGCTAATGGAACGGGCAGTAGTCTCGGCCTCGTCGAGCAGTTTGGCGGCAGACGCTGCATGCCCCGCGCCCGCAAGCGCCATCGACAAACGCCATAGGGCCTCTGCCCGCTCGGCGGGATCGTCGATTGAATGGGTAAGTGCTTCGGCCCTGTTGACATTGCCGAGGATTGCCCATACGGCCGGTAGCTTAGCGGGAATACCGCTGCTCCGTTTGTTGAGGTCCCGGTGAGCGTACGCCAGGCGGAGGGCAACTGCCAGGTCGGGGCATGGTTGACCGACGATGTACCCCTGAACGGCGCGGATATCGGTGAGAGCCGCCGCGTCTCCTCCGCTGACGTCAAGCATCCGGTCAAGGCGCACCCGGTCAGTTGACAGTGCCACCATCCGGTCCAGATCGCCGGTGCTACGGAGCATGCGCAGGTATCCCCGGAGAAGGTACTCCGGAGTGTCCTCTGGCCAACCGCGGCTCCGATAACCGTCGGCCCAAGCGTGGATCTTGGCGCGCCATCGCGTGAGTTCGGTGCTCCGCAGCGAGCGGAGCGCATCCTGCTGCAGTTCCTCGTGGGCCAGCACGAAAACATGCCCCGGCGAGGTCCCCCACTGGCAGACCGCGACTGGCAAATGTCCGCCCTGTCACCGTGTGCAAGATCCTTTCAACCTCGCCGACTGGCTCGTCCGCCAGTGTCGCCAGGTCCTCACCGGCTAGCCCGCCGCCAGCCGTAACGACAAGGCCGAGAAGTTCTCGGCCAAGACCGCAGTTGGTAAGCAGACGCGTGAGCTCGCGCCGGGTATCACCACGCATGATGGCCGCATGGGCCGATTGGGGCAACAGGCGCACGATCCCCTGGCTGTGTAGCGGATGCCAGGCCGGGACATCACCGGGAATAGGCGGAGAAGGGCGCCCTGCCAAGATGATCCGCACTCCCGGCGGCGGATGTCCCGGCAGGAGCGCTGCGATGCTGTGAACATCCCCCTCGAACGGACACCCCGCGGTCTTCGTCTAGGCCGTCTACAACCAGTACGAGGCGGCAACTGTCCTGCGCACATTTGTTAGCTGCCTGCTCCAGCAGTTCCAGGAACCAAGCCTGTCCAGCGGACTCTGTCAGGGCATCAGGGGCCGCCTGCCCTAGTAGCTGCGACAGTTGGCTCAGCATGGCCTCAAGAAATGCCGCACGATCACTCTGCCCGGCGAAACGCGCGGTGATAAAGAAGGAAACCACGCGCACCCCAGGCGGTGGATTCAGGACGAACGCCGCCATCAGAGCCGACTTGCCTGTCCACGCGTCGCCCTGCCACCAGACGTAAGGAGACCCGTCACCAGAGGCAGCAAACTCGGACAGTTCTGCCAGTTCCGATTCCCGGTCCAGCAGTTCGCCGGAGAAGACCTGCATCACCTGGTGGAGGTACCGCGGCCGGAATCCGCCGCGGCCCCGGTCTTCGTTCTCTGCCAATGTAGCGGCCTGCCGGTGACCACTGCAGAGAAACACACCGTCAGCAGACTCACCATGCTGGCCGCACAAGGGACGATCGCAAATCCGGCACACACCTACGGCGTAAAGACCGCAACTGCATTGCACAGCCGCCTGGGTCTGGACAACGAACTGATCACCGCCCGCGATATATGCGTCCCGCCGGGCTTCCGCCTTTTGATCAATCCGAGGCTCAAGCTCGCCTTGCCCGCTAGAACCACTCGACTCTTTCACCAGAGCACCATGCTGTCTACGACGACCTGTCTCAAGCCATGCGGCGATCCGACCACGATGGCACCAGTCGCGTCGTCACGAGCCTTGCTGAGCGTTGTCGTACTATCGGCAGTCAGTGCAGCAGTTAGGTAGAGAATCGTGTCCATGACGAGCGTCACTGTCCCCTCCGCTCCGGCGTCCCGGGACAAATCTATACTTCCCTCGGCGGCCTAGATCGGACATTGGCGGCTGCCTGTTCATAGTGCTGCTCTTTATTGTGATCGCCGACCTCGCGCATGGCCGCCGCCGCCTGTTGCCAGCACGCGGTTGCCTTATCGAGCTCGCGCAGCTTTTGGTACAGGTGGCCGAGGTGCGCTAGGCTCTGCCCCTCGGCGTATCGGTCTCTGGTTTCTTGGTAGATCGGTATCGCCTGCTCAACCCATCTGACGGCGTCCTGGATGCGCCCTTGATTCTCGTAAGCGGCGCCGAGGTTCCCGAGGGCGTGGCCCTCGCCGTGTCTGTTGCCAGTCACCTGGCAGATCGCCAGTGCTCGCTCAAGACAGTCGATAGCTTCCTGATACTGCTTCAGGTGCCCGTAAGCGGCACCAAGGCTGTCCCAGGCGTGCCCCTCGCTAACCTGGTCACCAATCTCGCAAAAGATCCTCAGTGCCCGCTGATAGCAGCCGATAGCGCCATCGAACCGGCGTAGGTTCTGGGAAACGTTTCCGAGGTTGTACGTGGCCAGGCTAGCGCCCGACTGGTCTCCGGTCTCTTGGTAGATCGTTATCGCCTGCTCAAGGCAACTGATGGCGTCATGGAAGCGCCCTGCTTGGCCGTAGACGGTACCGAGATTAAGCAAGGTGAGGCTCTCGTCGCGCCTGTCTCCGCTCTCCCGGAAGACAGCAACCGCCTGCTCAAGGCATCGGATTCCGTCCTCGAACCGCCACACATGCATATAGACGATGCCGAGGTTGCACAGGAGACCGCCCTCAGTGAGGGTATCCCCGGTGCGTCGCGCGACAGCCAGCGCAATTTCGGTAGCAGTAAGCAGGTCATCGAAGTAGCGCAATACCTG
This sequence comes from uncultured Actinomycetota bacterium, assembly GCA_963850115.1. Taxonomy (GTDB): domain Bacteria; phylum Actinomycetota; class Actinomycetes; order Streptosporangiales; family Streptosporangiaceae; genus Trebonia. The sequence continues at coordinate 16,785 of CAWKKG010000007.1, read as the reverse complement.
AAACGGTCCCGCTATACCCTGGCTAAGCGCCTGTACCTGCTTATGCCAGCCACGCTGTGCGGCTAGTCCCAATACAGCCATGATGTTGCGCCGTTCGGTTGCGCTAACTTCCAGCACCTCGCGCATTTCCGGGGCGGGTACCCCGGCCTGTTCCGCGCCGGACTTAATCGCAGAGCGCAAGTGCGGTTCCATGCAGTCGCCTAGGAACTTGACAAGATGAGCGTAGTAACCGACCAAACGGAATTCGGCTGCTTCTTGGTCGGCTGAGCTTTCTGTCTCCTGGCAAGTGCGACGGGCAAACAAGCGCAGCAGGTCATGCATCCTGAACAGACCCGGCACATCTTCGGTGGTCAGGTGCGCCTCGGCTAGCCGGTCCAGCATCGGCTCTGCCGCCGCCGGTTCCATGCCAGCCAGCGCGGCTGCTATGGCCGTGCCGAAATCAGGGCCGGGATGTAGGCCCAGCAGCCGGAACAGCCGCCTGTCTTCGTCGTCCAGTTGCTGGTAGGACACCTCGAACGCGGCCCGGACTTGAAGGTCCCCGGCGCCTAGCCGGGTCAGCCTGTCCTGCTCCCCGGCCAGCATCCGTACGAGTTTGGCCACCGGCCAGACCGGATGAGCGGCTAGCAGCTGCCCGGCGATCCGCAGAGCTAGCGGCAGGCACCCGCACAACTCCGTCACTTCCGCCACCTCGGCTGCCTCGGCTGCCGCCCGGTCTGCCCCGATTACCTCGGCCAGCATTGACACAGCCTCTCTCAGGGACAGGATGTCCAGGCTGATCCGCTCGTTCACCTCCAGGCCTGGCAACGCTGACCGGCTGGTAACCATGACAAGCGATGCCCCGGTGCCGGGCAGCAGTGGCCGAACCTGCACCTCGGTCCGGACGTTGTCTAGCACGACCAGCACCCGGCGCGACGCGAGCAGGTGCCGCAGAAGCCCTGACTGCGCCTCCACCGTGGAGGGCATGTTGTCTGCGAGGACACCGAGGCCGCGCAGGAACATCTCAAGTACCTCGCCCGGCTCAGCGGGCTCCTGTCCCTCGGTGTAACCGCGAAGGTCCGCGTACAGCTGCCCGTCCGGGAACTGCGTGCACAACTGGTGGGCGGCATCTACGGCCAGCGCAGTCTTGCCGACCCCAGCCGTCCCCTCTATTGCCGACACCACCACCCGCCCGCCACTAGCCAGGCCTGCCAACCGGGCCAGTTCCCCTTCCCGCCCGGTAAACCCGGGCACATCCCGCGGCAGGAGCCGCGGCACAGCAGGCTCCGCCGGACCGTAGTAGTTATTGATGTCCCGGCCCGCGACGTAGGCGTCCCGCCCTGCGTGCACCTGTTGGCCGGTGCGGCTATCCTGCCCGCCCGACATCAACCGTCACACATCCTGTGCTGGCAACAGACGATCGCCTGTCCCGCACCCGCCATACTGACATCGCGCCGGATCTGCAGCCCGCAGTCGTCCACGTCGTCGCCTGGCATCACGCGCCGCTGGTCTCTAACTCGCCTGGGAGCCGGTGGTTGGTGATTGTTTGGTCCCGGCCGGCGACGTAGGCGTCCCGGCCAGCGTGCGCCTGCTGGGTAATCCCGGTGTTGCCAGCCTGCGCGGCCCACTCGACCAACTCCTGCGCAAACGCCTGATTCTGGCGCGCGTACCAGGCAAGTGCCGATGCCAACTCGGCCACCGCTCCCGGCGCATCCCGCTGCGCACGCTCCAGCGCGTCTATAGACCGGGCATCGGACCCGAACACCTTCCGGATCCGGCTGACGATCCCCGCGACCAGGCCGCCCCCCGCAGCCTCGCCCAGTTCCTTCACCCCGCCAGCTGCCAGCAACCCAGCAACCGCCTCTGACACCACCGCTACATCCACCACGACCCCACTCAGGGCAAACCCAGCGCGGATCTGCCATTCCGTGACACGACAGTCACCAAGAACAATACAAGGACGCGCGGTCTAAGCCTCGATCCACCGACTGATTTCGTGTTAGCCGTTCTCGTCGGTGAGGGCTTTGAGGGCGAGGGCCATCACGGGCACCAGGCCGCCGTGCGACACGAGATTCGGGTCATCGAACGATGCCCGGGTCCGGCCCGGGCTATGCGACAATCGCACTTGCGAGGTGTCCTCTCGGACAAGATGACGGAAGCCTAGAGAACTCCCATCATCCCAGTTCAGAGGGCACCTTTCGCGTTGCCACGCCCGAAAACGCCCCTAAATCACCGGTGGATTGAGGCTAAGGTCGTCGGCTGCGCCCGTGTCGCGTAGATGGGCGTCCTGGCATAGCCGGCCGGTGCTCGTTGGAAGAGTCACCATAGCGAGCTATTCCGTATGGGCGCGAACCTGGCCGACGAAAACCAGGTACCGGCCAGCACAGGTACACCGCCGGAGCTTGCTCCCGACTGACCCGCTTACAGGCCGGCTGCGGAGCCTTGACCAGAGGCTTAGGTTCGTGAAACTGTAAAGTCCGATTTGTCGCACGCCGCCACGAACGGCTTGGGCGTCTTGCGCTCGCCGAACCCGTAGACGGTCATGCCCGATTCCCGCAGCCGGGCGGCGAGCCTGGTGAAGTCGCTGTCGCTCGACACGATGCAGAACCCGTCGAACCGGCCCGAGTACAGCAGGTCCATCGCGTCGATCACCATGGCGGCGTCGGTGGCGTTCTTGCCCGTGGTGTAGGCGAACTGCTGGATCGGCTGAATCGACTGCGCGAGGAGCTGGTCCTTCCAGCCCGCGCAGGTTCGGCGCCGTCCAGTCGCCGTAGGCGCGCTTGACGTGCGCGGTGCCGTACTTGGCGACCTCCGCGAGCAGCCCCTCGGTGATGGACGGCTGCGCGTTGTCCGCGTCGATGAGCACCGCGAGCCTGGCTGTGTTCTCCGTGGCCATGGCGCCAGTATCCCCCGCCGCGGGGATCAAGGCCGGAATGAAGATCAAAACCGTTGTCCCGAACGTAAGCGGCCTACTGCTGCCCGGTGCCGCGCTTCGCCCGGTCGATGCTCGCCTGGACGCCGTCAAGAATCAGGTCCAGCCCGGACAGGAACTCCTCCCGCTCGGACAACGAGTCGGCCGGGGATGAGGCCCAGGCGAGCCGGTACAGGTGCGGGTAGGTCTGCTCGTCGACGAGTTCGCGCAGCAGTTCCTCGAACGTGAACGGCGGGGCCTGCCCGCCGTCGCCGCCTGGCTGCCCGTCTGCCGCCTCCGGCTGGCCTGCTCCGCCTGCGCCGCCTTAGCCAGCGCCGCCACGGCGCGGGCCGCGTCGTTCGCCATCCTGGCCTCACTGAGCGTGTAAGAGGAGATCAGCCCGATGGCCCGTATCTTCTGAGACTCCGCCAGGCCGGTTCCGTCCATCGCCTCCAAGGCTCGTTCGACGAAGTGCAGTGAGTTGGGCGCGACCGGCGGAGCGGCCATCGGCAGCTGGGTGATCCACGGATGACGGTCGAGCATGTCCCGCTGGATGATCGACCACGACCGCAGCCGGGACCGCCAGTCGTCACCCTCGATGACGACGCTTTCCGCGCCGAGCGCGCTGGCGTTGAACATGAGCTGGAGCAGTTCATCCTTGCTGGCGACGTAGCGGTAAAGCGACATCGTGGTGAACTTCAGCTCGGCCGCCACGCGGGCCATGGAGACCGCCTCAAGGCCCTCAGCGTCGGCGAGCCGCACGGCGGCCTCCACGATGGCGTCCGCCGACAGCCCGGGCCGCGGGCCGCGCTTGCCCCGCTCGCGCCGCCCCCACAGCAGGTCGAGCCCGGGGGGCAGCGGTCGGGACGCAGGCTGCCCCGGCGCTGCCTCTGCCATGAGTCCTCCCCTCATCGCCTCTTCGAGCTGACGGTTCACGTTACGCCGCCGCGCCGCGGCGAGATGTCGCGGCTGGCCCTAACGAAACGAGGCCCTTGACGAAACTGTGTATCGAGCATACTTTTCGTGTATGACATACACAAACTCTACGACGCACACAGTAAATGCCGTCGGCATTCGCAAGGCCTTCCGGGCCAAGACCGTCCTCGACGGGGTCGACCTGGCCGTCCCGGCCGGGCAGATCGTCGCGCTGCTCGGGCCGAACGGCGCGGGCAAGACCACGTTGATCCGCATCCTCGCCACGCTGCTGCGCCCCGACGCGGGCACCGCCACGGTGGCGGGCCACGACCTGCTCGCCGACCCGGCCGGCGTGCGCCGCGCGATCAGCCTCACCGGCCAGTACGCCGCCGTCGACGACATGCTGACCGGCGAGGAGAACCTGCGGATGATGGCCAGGCTGCGGCACCTGCCGCCGCGCGCGGCGCGGGACCGCGCGGCCAGGCTGCTGGCCGAGTTCGACCTCGAGGACGCGCGCCGGCGCCTGGTCAAGACCTACTCGGGCGGCATGCGGCGCCGGCTTGACCTGGCGATCAGCATGATCGTGCGGCCGGAACTGCTCTTCCTCGACGAGCCGACGACCGGCCTCGACCCGCGCAGCCGGGACCAGCTCTGGTTCGCCGTCAAGGGCCTCGCCGACGAGGGCGTGACGGTGCTGCTCACCACCCAGTACCTCGCCGAGGCGGAGGCGCTCGCCGACCGCGTCGCCGTGCTGCACCAGGGCGCGATCGTCGCCGAGGGCACCGCCGACCAGCTCAAGTCCGGCCTGGGCGCCGCCAGCCTCGACGAGGTCTTCCTCGCGCTCACCGACGACCAGCCGCCCGACCCGCGACCACACTGCCCGCGACCACGCCAAGGAGATGTCCCGATGAGCGCCGCCGTCTATAGTCCCACTAACCACGGGCCCGCTTACCGCCCCGCTTACGCTCTCACCGACACCGGCGTGATGATCGCCCGCAGCCTGCGCCGCTCGGTGCGCGACCCGGAGGCGTTCATCACCGCGCTTGCCCTGCCCGTCACGCTGATGCTGCTGTTCGTCTACGTCTTCGGCGGCGCGTTCAACGCGGGGGTCAGAGCCGGCGGCGGCTACGTCAACTACGTGGTACCCGGCCTGATCGTGCTGTGCGCCGGCTTCGGCGCCGGAACGACGGCGGTCGCGGTCGCGACCGACATGAGCACCGGCATCGTCGACCGGTTCCGCTCGATGCCCATCGCCGCCTCGACGGTCCTCGCCGGGCAGGTCGTGGCCAGCGTGGCCCGCAACCTGCTGGCGACGGCGCTGGTGATCGGGGCCGGCCTCGCCGTCGGCTGGCGGCCGACGGGGGGCCCGCTCGCCTGGGTCGCCGCGGCCGGGCTGATCGTGCTGTTCATCGCCGCCCTGTCCTGGCTGGCCGCCTGCTTCGGCCTGCTGGTGGGGAGCCCGGAGGCGGCCAACGGCGCCACCTTCATCCTCATGTTCATCCCGTACCTGAGCACCGCGTTCGTGCCCGGCGGCCACGATGACCAGGGTGCTGCGCCCGGTCGCCGCCAACCAGCCGTTCACGCCGCTGATCGAGGCGATGCGCGGCCTGTGGATGGGGCACACCTCGACCGGCGCGTCCGTCGGCCACGAGGCGCTGCTCGCCGTCGGCTACTTCGGCGCGATCCTCGTCCTCGCCGCCGCCCTGGCCGGCTGGCTCTTCCGGCACCGCGCGGCCGCCGGCTGACCCGGAGAATTACCGCGACCTTTTCGTTACATAGCCGGCTTACGTAATTCTTTCGACACGCTCCGCGCTGCTCATCAGCTCGCGCGGAGCGTGACGTCACTGGGGAAGAAACCAAAAATCAATAGATTTCTTCGTGCCAAAGCCACACCAAGAAAGCCGTGGTCACGCTGCGAAGACGCGCGTCGCCGAAGTGTTGACACCCCTTTTACAGCGGTTTAGCGTGATCCTCAAATTTATTGGTCAATCAATTCTGTACGCCCGTGGCGGGCCGCCACAACGTGCAGCCGAGGGGCCGGAACGGGATGAATCCTCCTCGTCCCGATGTCGACCCGTTCGTCCAATCCTCCAGGTCCGGCAGGAGGAAGAGGGTTCGCTTGTCAACGCAGAGAGGCGGCAGGGTGCGATGGTGCGCTTGACAGGAAAGTCTCGTCGGATAAGAGCAGGCTCCAGGTGGCGGGTCGCCGCCGTGGGGGCCTGCCTGGTGGCCGGGGCGGCGGCGTGTAGCTCAAACGGAAGCTCGACCTCGCCGGCGAGCACTGCCGCAAGCTCGCCCGCTTCGAGCCCCGCGACGTCGGCGAGCGCTACGACGTCGCCCTCCTCGGCCGGGGCGAACACGGCGACCGCCTTCGCGGGCTCGGTCACGAACTACCAGCAGTTCGTCGGCGCCTCGGGCGCGGCCAATAACTCGCTCGCGCCGGTCACGATCGGCTGGGTGAACGAGCAGGGCGGCCCGCCGTCCCAGACCTTCCCCCAGGCGACCCTCGCCGCGCAGGCGACCGTGAAGTTCATCAACAGCCAGCTTGGCGGCGTGCACGGGCACCCGGTCAAGTTGTCCACCTGCTTCATCGCCGCCGTCGAGGCGCAGGGCACCACGTGCGGTGACCAGATGGTCAACACCAAGGGCGTGGAGGCGATCGCCGAGGGCATCGACGCGGTCGGCAACGCCTCCATGTACGGCGTAGTCAACGGCGCGATCCCGACGCTCGTCGGCGTGTCCGCGGACCCGGCCGACGACACCGGCAAGAACGTCTTCGAGCTGGAGGGCTCCGGCGCCAGCGCGACGGTCGCGTTCGGCCCGTTCCTGCGCTCGCAGTACCCGAACGACAAGACGATCGCCATCGCCTACCAGAACCTGCCGGGCGCCGTGCCGATCAGCCAGGCGATCCAGAAGTCCGCGCAGTCGAGCGGCTTCACCGTCACGATGATCCCGTACTCCTCCACCGCGACCGACCTGATCGCCCAGGCGACGCAGATGGAGCAGGCGCAGATCACGGTCCCCGACTGCGGCTTCGTCGACTGCCCGCTGATGGCCAAGGCCATGAGCGAGATCGGCGCGAGCAAGCCGGCCCTCTCGGTCCCGCTGTGGACCGACCTGCCCGGCGCCGCCTTCCCCGGCGGTGACCTGCCGCACTGGATCGCCGGCGAGGCGACCGCGAACCTGGCCTCCCCCCAGGACCCGGGCGTCGCGGCGTACAACAAGACGATCGAGGCGAACGGCCTGTCGGCCGCGAACGCGATCAACCCGTTCTCCGGTGTCGCCTTCGGCAGCCTGCTGCTCGCGGACAAGATCATGAACGAGATCCCGTTCTCCTCGCTGTCCCCGTCCGCGATCACCGCCAAGCTCAAGACCTACACCGGCCCGATCCCGCTCGGCCCGGCCACGATCAACTGCTCGGGCACGCTGTACCCGGCGGACAAGAACTCGTGCAGCGACTACGACCAGTTCTACGAGTACACGGGCCAAGGGCAGTGGAAGCTGCTTGAGGGCTGGACGAACTAACTAATAAAGGGAATCCAGAGCCGTGCAGAACATCCTGCTCTTCGCGGTCCTCGGACTTGGCGAGGGCGCGCTCATCGCCGCCCTCGCCATGGCCGTGGTCGTCTTCTACCGGGGCTCAGGCACCGTCAACCTGTCCATGGGCGCCATGGCCATGGTGGGCAGCTACCTGTACTACAGCGTGGACAGCAGCGGTGTCCTCGGCTTCCATCCGCCCTGGTGGCTCGCCTTCATCATCGTCCTCGTCTTCATCGGCATCCTCGGCACGATCATCGAGCTCGGCCTGTTCTGGCCGCTGCGCGGCAGCTCGCCGCTGGCCAAGCTCGCGGCCTCGCTCGGCCTGCTGCTGCTGGCGCAGTCGATCATCTCCATCGCCTACGGCAACAGCACGCTGTCGCCGTCCTCCATCCTGCCGGGCAACGTCTTCCACCTGTTCGGCGCCGTCGTCCCGGTCGACCGGATGATCCTCGCCGGGATCGCGATCCTGCTCGGCGTCGGGCTGTGGGCGCTGTACCGCTTCACCTCGTTCGGCCTGTCGACCAGGGCGGCGGCGGAAAGCGAGCGCAACGCGATGTACGCCGGGGTCTCGCCCCGCCGCCTGTCGCTGGTCAACTCGCTGCTCGCCAGCATCATCGCCGGCGCGTTCGGCATCCTCGTCGCGCCGCTGATCACGCTGAACACGACCACGCTGCCGCTGGAGATCGTGCCCGCCCTCGGGGCCGCGCTGTTCGCCGGGTTCAGCTCGCTCGGCGTGGCGTGCTTCGCCGGCCTGCTGATGGGCGCCGGGGCGTCGCTGCTCAACTACTGGGCCTCGCAGAGCTGGTTCCCGCAGTCCCAGGGCAACCCGCTCAACGGCCTGGCCGAGCTGCTGTTCTTCGTGCTCGTCGCCATCGCCATGTTCTGGCGCGGCTCGAAGGTGCCCGCGCGCGGCGAGATAACCGAGAAACGGATGCCGCTCGCGCCGCGGCCCGACCACCTGGTGCGGTTCTCGGTGATCGGCCTGGTGGCCGGCGTCGTGCTGCTCATCATCCTGCCGTACGAGTTCCGGCAGGCGATGGTCAACTCGATGCTCGGCGCGATGATCTGCCTCTCGCTCATCGTGGTGGTCGGCTACGTCGGGCAGATCTCCGTGGTCCAGGTCGGCCTGGCCGGCGTCACCGGGTACGCGATGTCGCACATGCTGACCCAGGTGGGCGGGGTCTGGGCCGACTTCCCGCTCGCCCCGCTCGTCGGCATCGGCTGCGCGCTGATCGTCGGCTTCATCACCGCGGTCGCCTCGCTCCGGGTCAGGGGCGTGAGCCTCGCGGTGGTGACCCTGGCCGGCATGTACGCGATCGAGAACTTCGGGTTCGGCAACGCCGCCTGGGGCCAGCAGAACAGCGGCTCGCCCGTCAACCCGCTGCACATCTTCGGCCTGAACCTGTCGCCGAGCGCGGGCTTCCGCGGCGTCGACGGCAAGGTGCCGAGCCCGGTATTCGGCTTCGTCGTCCTCGTCGTGCTGATCCTGCTCTGCCTGCTCGTGGCGGCCATCAGGCGCGCCACGATCGGGCAGAAGATGCTCGCGGTCCGCTCCAACGAGCGCGCGGCGGCGGCCGCGGGCATCGACGTGCGCCGGGTCAAGCTGACCGCCTTCATGGTGTCCGCGCTGATCGCGGGCATCTGCGGCGCGCTGTACGCCTACAACTTCCAGACGGTCAGCTCCGACCTGTTCGGCACGGTCAACTCGCTGGTGATCATCGCCTACGCCTACTTCGGCGGCATCACGATGATCACCGGCGCGCTGTTCGCGGGCCTCGGCGCGACCCAGGGCCTCATCCCGCAGGCGTTCGATACCTGGTGGGGCCTGAGCGGCAACTGGGCGCTGCTGATCGGCGCGATCGGCCTGCTGGTGACGCTCGTCGGCAACCCCGACGGCGTCGCGGGCACGGCCTACTGGAAGCGCCGGACGAAGGCGAAGCAGAAGGCGCGCTCGCGGCCGCGGGCGCCGCGCCTGCCGTCGTCGACGTGCCCCCGCCCCGGGCGGCGGCTCAGGCGCCGACCTCGGATTCATCCAGTCCCGGGCGGTAAGGGAGGCCCGGTGCACGGCGCGGGTGGTGGCTTGATTGATAATTACTTATGGCCACCTTCGCTCCGGGCAGGGCATCAGGCAGGGACAACGCGGCACTGGCGGCGGAAGCGGACGCCGGCGCCGGTCCCGGGAAGCCCAAGCGCGGCAGGCGGCTAAGCGCCCAGGAACGCCGGGCGGACCTGCTCGAGGCGGCGGTCATCGAGTTCGCGGAGAGCGGCTACCACGGCACCCGCACCGCGGACATCGCCGCCCGGGCCGGAGTTTCCCAGCCGTACGTGTACGCGCTGTTTCCCGATAAGCGCGCCCTCTTCCTCGCCTGCCACGACTGGACGACCGAGCGGATCAAGGAGGAGCTCGAGAAGGCGAGCGCCGACCTGTCCGGCGACGACGACGTGGAGCAGGCGCTCGACCGCGCCTACCAGCGGCTCTTCGACGAGCGCCCGCACCAGGTGCTCTTCCAGGTCCAGGCGCACGCGGCCGCGAGCGCCGACCCGGCGATCAGGGAGCCGGTCCGGCGGCGGTTCATCGAGCTTGTCGAGCTGACCGAGCGCCTCAACGGCGCCCCCCGCGAGGTCGTGCTGCGCCACGTGGCCCGCGCAATGCTCGGCAACGTCGCCCTCGCCCTGGACCTCCCCCCGGAATACCGTGCTACCCGCGGGGGGACGACCCCCCTGCACCCCCCGGCACGGGGGGGCTTCGCCCCCCCGTAGCCCCCCCACGGGGGACTCGCAAAAATCGCTCGCCCCCGCGCTGTGGTTGCGGTTAAGGCCCGGTGGTTGCTGTAGGCATGCGCCGCAAAACCCGCGGTGCATGCCTGTGGCGCGCGCCAATTGACACTCCAGGAGCCCCCAGTTAACGTCGGTGAAACTGATTGATCAATCAATCTCGGCGGAAGGCAAACGACGACGATGAGTTCCGTCTTTCGCGCGCGCGGGGTGTCGGTCAGCTTTGGCGGCGTTCGCGCGGTGGCCGGGGTTGACCTGGAGATCGGGGCCGGCGAGCTCGTCGGCCTGATCGGGCCGAATGGCGCGGGCAAGACCACCTTCATCGATGCCATTACCGGCTTCGTCCGGTCGGAAGGCACCGTGGAACTCGGCGAGACGACCCTGAACGGGCTGGCGCCGCACGTGCGGGCGCAGCGTGGCCTGGCGCGGACCTGGCAGACGGTCGAACTGTTCGACGACCTGACCGTCAAGGAGAACCTGACGGTGGCCGCCAGGGGCGGTAAGGGCGTCTCGGTCGACGAGGAGCTCAAGGTGCTCGACCTGGTCCACGCGGCCGAGTCCATGCCGTGGGAACTCACCCAGGCCGAGCGGAAGCGGGCGGGCATTGGCCGGGCGCTCGTCGCGAAGCCGCGGCTGCTCTGCCTCGACGAGCCGGCCGCGGGCCTGGACGTCCGGCAGAGCAAGGAGTTCGGCGCGCTGCTGCCGGGCATCGCGCGGACGGGAACGGCGGTCCTGCTCGTGGACCACGACATGGGCCTGGTGCTGTCCGTCTGCGACCGGGTCGTGGTCCTTGACGCGGGTGCGGTCATCGCCCAGGGCACCCCGGCGGAGATACGGAGCGACGAGCGCGTGGTCGCCGCCTACCTCGGGCACGCGTCAACGGGAGCAGCGGGAGCGTCGTCGTGAGCGAGCAGAGCGTGGAAGGCGAGGGAGCAGCCGGACCGGCCGCGGGCACGGCGACGGCCGCGCCCGTCCTTGAGCTTGACGGCCTGACCTCCGGGTACAACGGCGCGGCGGTGCTGCGCGACATCAGCCTGACGGTCCGCCCGGGCGAGGTCGTGGCCCTGCTCGGGGCGAACGGCGCCGGGAAGACCACCACGCTGCTGACCATCTCCGGCATCGTCAAGCCGATGGGCGGCCGGGTCCTGTACGGCGGCACCGACTGCAAGGGCAACTCGCCGGACGCGCGGGCGCGGCTGGGCGTCGCGCACGTCCCCGAGGGGCGCGGCGTCTTCTTCGGCCTCACGGTGGCGGAGCACTTCAAGCTCGCGCACCGGGGCGAGACGCTGGACGCGGCGGCGGCCTTCCGGTACTTCCCCGCGCTCGAGGGCCTGGCCGGCCGCCGCGCCGGGCTGCTGTCCGGCGGCGAGCAGCAGATGCTCGCGCTCGGCCGGGCCCTCGCCCGCAAGCCCCGGCTGCTGATGATCGACGAGCTGTCGCTCGGCCTCGCGCCGATCATCGTCGAGCGGCTGCTCCCGGTGGTCCGCAGCTACGCCAAGGACAGCGGCTGCGGCGTGCTCCTCGTCGAGCAGCACGTGGAGCTGGCGCTCACCGTGGCCGACCGCGGCTACGTGCTGTCCCACGGCGAGATCACCACCTACGGCGACGCCGCGACCCTGAAGTCCAACCCGGACCTGGTGCTGAGCAGCTACCTCGGCGAGCAGGCGGCCGGGGGCAACGGCCAGAACGGCGGCGAGGGCGCCGGGAAACCGTAAACGGCCGGGCGGAAAGTAGGGGAACCCCTACCTCGGAAGTGGGCCTTGGCTAGTGGTGCCCGCCGGAGAGCCGGGCCACGATGGCTTCATGGTCAACGCATGGACATGGGGACTACTCGCGGGCACCGCCCTCGCCGTCGCTCTCACCTACCTGCTGGCACTGGCGCTCAGGCGGCGTCCGGGCACCGTCGGCCTCGGCGCCCTGCTCGTCCCGGTGACCGGGCTCTGGCTCTGGGCGTTCGGCATCACCGCGGAGGACCAGCAGACCGTCACGCAGCGGACCTTCACCACCATGGTCGCGGTGAGCGAGGCGATGAGCCAAGGTGCTTCGGCCAGGCCCGGCGGCGTCCCGGTGCGCTTTGAACATGTCGGCGACCATGGTCAACCCGTCGACGATCGTGATCCCGGCCACCGCTCGATCTGCCCTCTATCCCGCCGGGCAGCCGCTGTTCATCGGCACGACCACGACCAGCAGCCCGGCCGCCGCCTTCTGGCAGGGCATGTGCATCCTCGGCGTCGTGGCGCTGGTCGCGGTCGTCGCCTCCGCGGCAGGCCGGGTACCTGGCCGCGGCCGGCCTGGTCGCCTTCGGCCTGTACCAGCTCGTCGCCGTCGCGGTCTTCGCGCCGGACGGCAGCGGCACCGCCTGGTACGACTGGCTGTACGGGATGACGTCGCGCGGCACGGTGTGCGGGATCGCGGTGGGGAGCGTCGTCGCCGGCCTGGTCCTCGGCCGGTACACGATCATCCGCGACATGCTGGAGCGCGTGACGCTGGCCTCCCGGGTCGAGCTGCTGACCCAGAGCCGCGCCGAGGCGGTGGACGCCGCCGCGGCCGAACTGCGCCGCCTGGAGCGTGACCTGCACGACGGCGCGCAGGCCAGGCTGGTCGCGATCGGCCTCAGCCTGCGGGCCCTGGAGAAGATGATCCCCGTGAACCCGGCCGCGGCCACGGCGCTGGCGGTCGAGTGCCGTGAGTCCTCCGCGCTAGCCCTCGCCGAGCTGCGCGACCTGGTGCGCGGCATCTACCCGCCGGTGCTCGCCGAGCGGGGCCTCGGTGACGCCGTCCGCGCGCTCGCCCTCGACAGCCCGGTCAACGTCGCCACCGAGGTCGACCTGCCCGGCCTGCCGCCGGCCCCGGTGGAGGCGGCTACGTACTTCGCGGTCGCGGAGGCGCTGAGCAACGTCGCCAAGCACGCCGACGCCCGCCGGGCCCTCGTCCGCGTCTATCACCGCGACGGGATGCTGCGCACCGAGGTCACCGACGACGGCAACGGCGGCGCCGACCCGGCGCACGGCACCGGGCTGGCGGGGATCGAGCGGCGGCTCGGCGCGTTTGACGGCATCCTGGCAGTGAGCAGCCCGGTAGGCGGGCCGACCATCGTCGTCATCGAGGTGCCATGCGAGTTGTCCTGGCCGAAGATCTCTACCTGCTGAGAACCGGCCTCGAGCGGCTGCTCGGCGAGTACGGGTTCGAGGTCATCGAGTCCGTCGACAACGGCCCGGCGCTGCTGCGCGCCCTGGTGGACAAGCGGCCCGATGTCGCGGTGGTCGACATCCGGCTGCCGCCGACGTTCACCGACGAGGGGCTGAAGGCCGCCATGACGGCGCGCCGCGAGGTGCCGGGCCTGCCGGTCGTGCTGCTGTCCGCGCACGTCGAGCAGCTGTACGCGCGGGAGCTGCTCGCCGACCAGGCGGGCGCGGTCGGCTACCTGCTCAAGGACCGGGTGTTCAACGACGACCAGTTCACCGACGCGGTGCGCGCCGTCGCGAGCGGCGGCACCGTCATGGACCCGGAGGTCGTCGGCAAGCTACTCGGCCGGCGCGCCCGCGACGAGCCGGTCGCGCGGCTGTCCGGCCGCGAGCGCGAGGTGCTCGCGCTCATGGCCGAGGGCCGCTCGAACAGCGCGATCGCGCAGCGGCTGTCGGTCTCGGACAAGGCCGTCGGCAAGCACTGCACCTCGATCTTCGCCAAGCTGGACCTCGCGCCGTCCGACGACGACAACCGCCGGGTCCTGGCGGTACTGGCGTACCTGAACGGCACGTGACCGTCTCGGTGCTCGCTCTCGGCTCACCCAGTGGAACACGACCCGGCTGGCTCACGCTGTCTCCTCGCTGGCCGTGCGCATACGGCTACGGCACCGCTGCGGGTACGATCGATGCGTTCGCGCGCTCGCGCGCCCTAAACGCATCCGGTCCCGACGTCAACGTGAGGCGAAGCCGTGTCCCAGATCAAGATCCAAGTGCTCGACCGCCAGGCTCAGCGGACTGAGCTCGAGGTGACGACGGGGACTACCGCCAACGACCTCTACGCCGGCGACCGGGACGTGGTCGTCGGCCGGGTCAACGGGCGGCTCCGCGACCTGGCCTGGGTGCTTGCCGACGGGGACGAGGTCGAGCCGGTCACCGCCGACTCGCCGGAGGGCCGCGCCGTCATCAGGCACTCGACCGCGCACGTCATGGCGCAGGCGGTGCAGCAGGCGTTCCCCGAGGCGAAGCTGGGCATCGGCCCGCCGGTGGAGAACGGCTTCTACTACGACTTCCAGGTGGACCGCGCGTTCACCCCCGAGGACCTGAAGTCGATCGAGTCGCGGATGCGCGACATCGTCAAGCAGGGCCAGCGGTTCGTCCGCCGTGAGGTGACCGACGAAGAGGCCCGCGAGGAGCTCAGCGACGAGCCGTTCAAGCTCGAGCTGATCGGCATCAAGGGCAAGACCGGATCCGACGACGAGGCGTCCACCGAGGTCGGCGCGGGCGTGCTGACCATGTACGACAACGTAGACGCCAAGACGGGCGAGCTGCGCTGGAAGGACCTGTGCCGCGGCCCGCACGTGGCGTCAACCCGGCACATCCCGGCGTTCAAGCTGATGCGCAACGCCGGCGCCTACTGGCGCGGCAGCGAGAAGAACCCGCAGCTCCAGCGGATCTACGGCACCGCGTGGGAGTCGCGCGCAGCGCAGGACGCCTACCTGAAGATGCTCGAGGAGGCCGAGCGCCGCGACCACCGGAAGCTCGGCGCGGAGCTCGACCTGTTCTCCTTCCCCGAGGAGATCGGCTCAGGGCTGCCGATATTCCACCCCAAGGGCGGCATCATCCGCCGGGAGCTGGAGGGCTACTCGCGCAAGCGGCACGAGGAGGCGGGCTACTCGTTCGTCAACACGCCGCACATCACCAAGGGCCACCTGTTCGAGACCTCCGGGCACCTGCCGTACTACGCGGACACGATGTTCCCGCCGATGGAGCTTGAGGGCAGCGAGTACTACCTCAAGGCGATGAACTGCCCGATGCACAACCTGGTGTTCCGGTCCCGCGGCCGGTCGTACCGGGAGCTGCCGCTGCGGCTGTTCGAGTTCGGCACCGTCTACCGCTACGAGAAGTCCGGGGTGGTGCACGGGCTGACCCGGGTGCGCGGGCTGACCATGGACGACTCGCACATCTACTGCACCAGGGAGCAGATGGAGGGCGAGCTCACCTCGGTGCTCGCGTTCATCCTGGACCTGCTCCGCGACTACGGCCTAGACGACTTCTACCTGGAGCTCTCCACCCGGGGCGACTCGGAGAAGTTCATCGGCTCGGACGCGGAGTGGGAGGCGGCGACCAACACCCTGCGCACCGTGGCCGAGGCGTCCGGCCTCGAGCTGGTGCCGGACCCGGGCGGCGCGGCATTCTACGGCCCGAAGATCTCCGTGCAGGCGCGCGACGCGATCGGCCGGACCTGGCAGATGTCGACCGTGCAGCTCGACTTCAACCAGCCCAAGCGGTTCGGCCTGGAGTACACGGCCGCCGACGGCAGCCGCCAGCAGCCGATCATGATCCACCGGGCCCTGTTCGGCTCGATCGAGCGGTTCATGGGCGTGCTGCTCGAGCACTACGCCGGGGCGATGCCCCCGTGGCTGTCGCCGGTGCAGGTGGTGGGCATCCCGATCGGCGACGCCCACGTCCAGTACCTCACCGACGTCGCCATCCAGCTGGCCGACCGCGGCATCCGGGTCGAGGTCGACGACAGCGCCGACCGCATGCAGAAGAAGATCCGCAACGCGCAGAAGCAGAAGATCCCGTTCATGCTGCTGGCCGGCGACGACGACGTGGCGGCGGGCGCCGTCTCGTTCCGCTACCGCTCCGGCGCGCAGAAGAACGGCGTCCCCATCGCGGAAGCGATCGACGAGATCGTCGCCGCGGTGGAAAGCCGCGCCCAGGTCTGACGCGGCGCTGGCCGCCGGAACGGCGGCCAGGCGGCATCATGGTTCCTCATGGGAGAGCTGACCGGTTACGAGATCGAGCGGGAGCTGGCCGCCTTCGGCGCGACCACGATCGCGGGCGTCGACGAGGTGGGGCGCGGTGCCTGGGCGGGCCCGGTCGTCGTGTGCGCGGCGGTCGTTCGCGCCGGCTTCCCCGAGCCGCCCGGCGGGCTGACCGACTCCAAGCGGCTGACGGCGAAGCGCCGGGCCGAGCTGGCCGCGGAGCTGCCCGGCTGGGTCGCCGGCTACGCCTTCGGCTCGGCCAGCCACGAGCAGATCGACGCGCTTGGCATGACCGCGGCGCTCCGGCTGGCCGCCCGCGCCGCCCTCGGCCAGCTTCCGGAACGGCCCGGCGCGGTGCTGCTCGACGGCAAGCACGACTACATCGGCTCGCCCTGGCGGGTCCGCACGGCCGTCAAGGCCGACCTGCGCTCGGTCTCGGTCGCGGCCGCCTCGGTCCTGGCCAAGGTCTACCGCGACACGCTGATGGCCGAGCTGGGGGAGAGCTGCCCGGACTTCGCCTTCGCCGACAACGCGGGCTACCCGGCGCCGGCCCACGTGCAGGCCCTCACGGCGCACGGCCCCACGCCCTACCACCGGCTCTCCTGGTCCTACCTGGACGACCTCCCGGAGTGGCGTCACCTGAAGGTGCGCCGCCCCGAGATCGAGGGCCAGCTCACGCTGCTGTAGCGCCAAGCCGCCGCGGGCGCCCGCGGCG
>CAWKKG010000006.1:0-61698 GCA_963850115.1 uncultured Actinomycetota bacterium | reverse complement strand
GAAGGGGGCACCCTCATTTCTGCCTGAGCTGGAACGCTTCGCCGCGGATCCCGGCGTGCGGGTGATGGTCATCAACATCCAGGCGTTCAACGCGGCGGGCAAGCACGACCGGCGCATCTACGACGTGCTTGACGCCTTCCAGTCGCGACGGCCTATCGACGTCATCAGCGGGTGCCGCCCGGTCGTCATCGTCGACGAGCCGCAGCGGGTCGGCGCCGCCAAGTCGCTCGCGGCGCTTTCCCGGCTCAACCCGTTGCTGGTGCTGCGCTACTCCGCGACCCACCGGGTCGCGCACGACCTGGTGTACCGGCTTGACGCGCTCGACGCCTACCGTCAGCGGCTCGTGAAGAAGATCGCGGTGCGCGGCATCACCGTGCAAGGGCTTACCGGAACCGCCGCCTACCTGTACCTGGACGCGATCGAGGTGCGCGCCGGCGCCGCGCCCCGGGCGCGCGTTGAGCTTGAGGTGCGAAGCGCGTCCGGTATCCGGCGGGCCGTCAGGCGGCTTGCGCTTGGCGCGGACCTGCACCAGGTCTCCGGCGGCCTGGAGGCCTACCGGGGCCTGGCCGTCACGGGCATCGACGCCGGCCGGGGCGTGCTCGAACTGGGCTCAGGCAAGGTCATCGCGCTCGGGCAGGTCACCGCGGACGTGACCGATGAGGTCAGGCGGCGCATCCAGGTCCGCGAGGTTATCCGTGCCCACCTGGACAAGGAGCGCTCGCTCTTCCCGCTCGGCATCAAGGTGCTCTCGCTGTTCTTCATCGACGAGGTCGCCAAGTACCGCGACTACGGCCGGGCGGACACGCTGGGCGAGTACGCGCGCGCCTTCGTCGAGGAGTACCGCGCGCAGGTGGGCGAGTTGCGCGGGGCGCTCGCGGCCGACCCGGCGGCGGCCGGGTACCTGAGCTACCTCGCGGCCATTCCCGTCGAGAGCACGCACCGGGGGTACTTCTCCGTCGACAAGAAGACCGGGCGGTCAATCGACGGTGACGTGAAGCGGAGCGGCGAGTCCGCCGACGCCGACGCCTACGACCTCATCCTGCGGGACAAGGAGCGGCTTCTGTCGCTCGACGAGGAGGCGCGGTTCATCTTCTCCCACTCCGCGCTGCGTGAGGGCTGGGATAACCCCAACGTGTTCGTGCTCGGGGTACTGAAGAGAAGCGACAACACCGTTTCGCGGCGCCAGGAGATCGGGCGCGGGCTGCGGCTGTCGGTCAACCAGCACGGCGAGCGGACGGACGACCCGGCGACCGTGCACTCGATCAACGAGCTGACGGTCGTGACCGACGAGTCGTATACCGCCTTCGTCGACGGGCTGCAGCGCGAGGTGAGCTCGTCGCTTGGCAATCGGCCAGGCGCCTACCCGGTGCCGGCCGACGGGCGGCGGCTGACGCGGTCGCCCGTTCCCCGGGAGAGCGCCCGCGTTGCCCGGCAGCCGGTCGAGTTCCTCGACTCGGGCGACCTCATTCGCCGATGCGTCCGCGCGCTGAACGACCGGCTCGAGGTCGGGGGGTTGCGGTACGTCGTGCAGACGGGCGAGCAGCGGACGGGCGACGGCGCCGGGTTCACCGAGCTCACCGGGTTGACCGGGTTCACCGCTACCGGGTCGAGCGCGCACGCCGTGCGCGGGCCGCCGCCGCGTCCCTGGTCGCGTACGACCTGATCGGTGAGATCGCCGCGCGGACGCGGCTGACCCGGCAAACCGTCGCGTCGATTCTGCGCCAGGTCAGCGCGGCCACGTTCGGTCAGTACCGGCAGAGTCCCGACCGCTTCATCGCCGAATCCGCCCGGCTGATCAACGAGCAGCGGGACGCTGCCTCAGGCCTGACGGAGTAGGTACTCGTAGCCCGCCCGAAGCTGCTTCGGCGACCAGACGTCCGCGCGCTTGGCGATCGTGTCTTCCGCCGAGCCCCATACGCGCAGCGGGCCCGCCGCCATCGCCGCGAGCTGAGTCCGGCAGGCCCGGTCGAGGAGCACGGCCGCCATGATTGCCTCGGGCAGGTCAGGGCCGACCGTCACGATTCCGTGCTGCGGCAGCAGCATCGCGACCGCGCCGCCGAGCGCCGCCGCCAGGGCCTGGCCGAGCGACTGGTTCTTGATCAGGCCGCCGGTCAGCGGGAAGCGCGGGATGTCGGGATAGCAGAACAAGGAGCCCGCGTGGTCGAGCGGGCGCAGCGGCACGTCGAGCGCGGCGAACTGGCAGGCCGCCGGTGAATGCGTGTGCACGACCGCGCCCACGTCCGGGCGGGCGGCCATGATCTCGGTATGGATCGGGTACTCGATGTGCCGCGGTCCGCTGCCCGCCAGCACCTCACCGCCGGGCGAGACCAGCACGATCCGGCAGGCGTCGACCTCCTCGAAGCCCCAGCCAGAGGCTTTCATCCAGACGCCGCGGCCTTCGGGGTCGCGGACGCTCGGGTGTCCCCACACCATGTCCGCCTGACCCGCGGCGGCCAGCGCGCGGCAGCCGTCGACCGCCAGCGCAAGCGCCCCGGCCGCATCGTCAGGATCGTAGTTTTCCGCCATAGGTCACTTATATCGTGGTGACTTCGGTCGCCCTGAGGGCGAGTGGCTCACGCGGTCAGGTCGTCGACGAGTTCCTTCGCGCGCCGCTCGCGGAGACGGCGAACGCGCAGCACCAGGAGCCAGGCCAGCGGCGGCAGGGCCAGGGTGAACAGGCTGCCTGAGATCAGGTTGGCCGTCGGCGCGCCGTGCCAGACCGAGCCGGCGATCTGCTGCTCGGCCGCCGCCACGTCGAAGTCGGTGGGCAGGAAAACCACTGTCTCCGGGTCCTCGGTACCGATCGGGTCGGAAGCGTCGAGCGCGAGCGGGCGGCCGCCGATCGCCGGGTCGGTGGCCTCCTGGCCCAGGAACGACAGCGTCGGCACGTCGTTCTCGGTCGCGTTGCCGTTGTCGTCGTTCGAGTACCGCGGCACGTCGATCAGTGCCCCCGGGATCGTCGTGCCGTTCGCGCGCAACTCCGCGACCAGCGACGCGTCACGAAGCCCGTGTGTCAGTGAGGCGATGCCGACGCCGGGCCCCCAGCCCACGAGCGCGGGGACCAGGAGCACGAGTCCGACGTTCGCCGCGACCAGCCGGGCGCCGGAGTGTTCGCGGCGGCGGGTGAAGAACCGGTCGGGCGGGGCGAGCGTGCCCGCCGCCCAGGAGACGGCCGCCCAGCGGACGGCGTCGGCCAGCACGTGCGCGATGGCCGCGGCGACCCACAGGCCGCCGGCGATGCCGAGCAGCACGCCGACGATCCCGATCAGCGTGCGAACCGCGCCGAACCACTCGGGGAGCGCCACCGCGGGAAGAACGCCGATGAATCCGCCAAGCCCGGCTAGCACCAGGAACAGCAGCATCGAGGCAAGCACGCGCAGCGTGCGGCCGCGCGGGTTCGTGCGCAGCTTGACGTAGCCCGGCGCCCTGGTGAAGCGCGGCGCCCGGGCCGTGCTGTGGCGGCCCTCGTACCTGGGGCTCCGCGAAGTCGCGGAGCTTTTCGAGGTGTCGAAGCTCCCCGCGGAGCCAGACAGCACGTGCTTCGGGCTGGGCACCTTGGCCCGGCGGCAGACCTTCTGCACCTCGCCGTAGGTTTCCCACATGCCGTTCGCGCGGAGCAGGATCCGGTCATCGTGGTCAAGCACGAGCAGCGCGCTGCCGTACGTGACCCGGCCGCTGCGGAATGAGCTGACGGTGCACACCGCGCCCAC
Organism: uncultured Actinomycetota bacterium; assembly: GCA_963850115.1. Classification (GTDB taxonomy): domain Bacteria; phylum Actinomycetota; class Actinomycetes; order Streptosporangiales; family Streptosporangiaceae; genus Trebonia. The sequence continues at coordinate 57,988 of CAWKKG010000006.1, read as the reverse complement.
CGACTTGGCGGGCAGCACGACCCGCTGGCCGCCGAACCCGTACGCGACCAGGTTCCCGTCCTCGGCGCACAGCTTGACCCGGATCCGGCCCATCAGGTCCATCGGGTACGTCGAGGGGAACGCCCGCGGGTGCGCCGGATCAGGAACAAGGTCGTCCATGCCGCTTCGCCACTCCCTGACCCCCCAGTGGGGGACGGGGCTCTTCATCGCGCCTCCTCGGGGCATCCATCCAGGCGGTGCGCCGCGCACCCGACAATGTGGCTCGCAAACGACACAACACTTCATAATCTGCCACTAATCATCGGGTGGCGCACCCAGTAATGGCCAGAGAGGTAAAGGCTTATGGAAACGCGCCCGCCTTCTTCTTGATTGAGCTATCAGGAAAGCAGGAAAGCGGAGCATGATGGGATCGTGGCTTACCAGGCAGGGCCGTCAGTGTGCCCGCAGTGCGGCAGCAGCGCCGAGGTGCGCACGGTCCGCGAGCTTTTTGACATGATGAACGGCGGGCGCGAGCAGGCCTTCCAGCGCATCAACCAGTTCCGCCGCCCCGGCGCCGCGCCGGGACAGTGGCAGGGCGCGGGCAGCGCCGATGACGACGATTACGACCACTACAACGTCGAGGGCTCCGATTCGCGGCTCGGCGGGAACCGCGGCCGGAACCAGGGCAGGCGGGGGCCCGGCTTCGACTTCGACTCCGGTGGCGACAATGTCGTCGATGACATCGGCGGCGCCGTGCTCGGGGCGGCGCTCGGGTTCGCCGGGCGCGCCATCGGGCGGCGGATGAAGAAGGCCTTCGAGGAGCGGGTCGTGCCGGCCATGGAGGCGAAGGCGGCCCAGGCGCAGCAGCAGTGGGAGCAGTCGAAAGCGGAGCAAGACGCCATCGTGGCGCGCTACCCCGAGTTGCGCGGGTGCACCAAGGACCAGGTGGTGTTCCTCGACGGCGGCGTGCGGACCGTCCCGGTGAGCGAGATCAAGATGCCCGTCACCATGGCGCAGGCCGACTCCGTCGTGGAGCGCCTCCGCTGACGCGGCCATCCCGGTTTGCGGGCAACCACCCGGCCGACACCAGTCGGCCGGGCGGCGCGGTTGGCGTGACCTGGGGCGACTAACGGCCTAGGTTGGTGCGCATCATGAGCGAGTCCATGACGACGTGGTCCGACGGCTTGCCGTCCGTCTTCGTCAGCAGCCCGGATGGCGGCGCCCCCGCGCCTCGGCGCCGTTGGCGGGCGCGGGTGTGGCGGTTTGTGCGGTGGTTCCCGATGATGGCGATCGTGCTGGCGGTGGCGCTCACCGCCGCGAGCTTCGGCTACAACGTGTCCACGAACGGCCCGGTGGCCCGGCCGCGCGGCCTGCTGATGGCCAGCGGCGGCGGCTTCGACACGCGCTACCTCGAGTGGGGCACGACGGGCACGCCTATCGTCCTGGTGCCCGGCGCGTTCGAGACCGCGGACACGTTCGCGGCCCTCGGCCCGGTCCTCGGCGCTGATCACCGGGTGTTCGCGATCGACCTCACGGGAACGGGGTACAGCGCGCCGAGCCCGTCGTACGGCACGCCCCGGCTGGCGGCGCAACTGCTCGCCTTCCTGGCGGCCAAGGGGCTGACGGGCGCGAACGCGCCGTTGCTCGTCGGTCATTCGAGCGGCGCCGCCGTTGTCGGCCTCGCCGCGGTGACCGGCGGTGCGCGGGCCGTGCGGGGAGTGGCGTTCCTGGACGGCGACGCGACGCCGCTGAGCGGGCCCGGCCTGCTCGGCTGGCTGCTGATCGACCCGTACCGGACGTCACTGCTGCGGCTCGCGCTTAGCCAGGACTGGCTGATCAAGCGGCTGTACAACGCGCAGTGCGGCCCGCTGTGCCCGCCGCTGAGCGCGGCCGGGGTCGAGACCTGGCGGCTGCCACTGCAGCAGCCCGGGTTCGCGGGCGCGGTGACCTACACGCTGCGGCACGGCATCCCAAGCCTGACTCCGGCCCAGTTCGCCGCGCTGCGCGCGCTGCCGGTGCCGAAGCTGGTGGTCTACGGCCGCAACGACCCGCAGATGCCCGCGTCCGACATGGCCACGACGGCGGACCGGATCGGGGCACCGTCGCCGGTCACCGTCCCCGGGCGGCACCTGACGATGATCTCTTCGCCCTGGCAGGTGGCCGCGGCGCTCGGCGCCGCGCTCCCCGGGAGGTAATTCCCGGCCGTCAGGTTGCCGTGTCCGTCGCGGTGGCGGGCGCGAGTGCAAAGAAGGTCATTCATGACGCTCCGCGCGGGATTACGCATCATTTCCCGTTGGCCATGTGTGCCCCGGGAGCGGATTAATCTGGTCCGGGGGCGCACAAGCACGAATCTAGTGTTCTCGTGGCACCCCGGCCCGTAATTTTCTGGCCTTGTGGCACTCGGACGGGCGCCTGGTTTTGTCCTCGTGGCCCACATGGCCGGAATACCGGGCGCGGTTGGGACGGCATGCCGACGCGCATCGCGAATCACCCTCTTTGCGCTGGTAGCAGGAAAGCCCGTATGGCAGGAAATTCCATGAAATTTGGGACGTAGCGGCCAACCGCAGAGCGGCGAGCCGGGCCATTTGCGGCTCCGCCGGCGATGATTGTGTGAGTTTTGCGCGCCGTACGCGCTCAAAAGTCACACAATCATGAAATGAGCGGCGCGAAAGGGACGGGCGGGAGAGACGGGGGTGATCTTCGTAGAACAGAATGTCGGTGGCTCTGATTATGGTGGCTTTGTTGTCGCTTGTATATCGGAGGTATTGACATGTGCTGGCAATGTGATCATCCGGGAGCCTCCTGGCAGGACTATCTTGACCATCTGCGTGAGCTGCTTGAACTCCATTGCTGGATCGTGCAGGGGGTGCAGCGCGCGCGGCACCGGGCGTCCTACGCGTACACGATTGGGCTGGCTCGCCATGACCGGCCCGAGCTTGTCGTGACCGGGATGCCGTATGACCGGGCCGTTACCCTGCTGAACGCCGTCGCCGCGCATGTCGTGCACGCCGAAGCGCCACGGCCCGGCGAGGTGGTCCCGTTGCGCGGCGGGCCGGTGATCGAGATCGTGCGGGTCACGGAGCCGGGCGCGCACCTGGCGGTCGCCGCCGCCCTGAACGGGCCCCGCTTCTCCGCGCTGCAGCTGGTGTATTCCGACGACCGGGGGCGCTGGCCGTGGGACGTCGGCTTTCGCGGCGGGCACGGCGGGCAGCCGGTCCTCGGAGCCCGCGCTACGAGCAGCCCGCGGGTCGGCGGGCGGCGCCCGTGACCCGCGGACGGCCGACGCACTGTTAACGGCACCGGGCGGCGCTTGTGACCGGCGGGCCGCCGACGCTCGGTTAACAGCGCCCCGCCGGGCTCGTAACCCGGTCGCCCCCGCTGCGGCGGGCGTACCCTCGTGCTCATGGCCACGGTGCACCAGCTCAGCCAGCAGGACGCGCGCCGGGTCGCCGTCCGCGCCCAGATGCTGACGAGCCAGCGGCCGCCGGACCTGCTCACCGTGGTCCGGCGCCTGACGATGCTCCAGCTCGACCCGGTCAGCGCGGTCGCGCCGAGCGCCGACCTCGTCGCCTGGTCTAGGCTCGGCGCGGCCTACCACCCCGATGACCTGAAGGCGGCGATCGCCAGCCGGAGCGTCATCGAGTTCCGCGCCTTCCTGCGCCCAGCGGCGGACCTCGCGCTCTACCGGGCGGAAATGGTGGCCTGGCCGGGCGCGGGAGACCTGCGGGACTGGCAGCTCTTCATCCGCGACTGGGTCGCCGCCAACGACCAGTGCAGGCGCGACATCCTCGCCCGGCTGGCCGCCGGCGGCCCGCTCCAGTCCAGGGAACTGCCCGATACGTGCGCGAAGCCGTGGCAGTCCACCGGCTGGACGAACAACAAGAACATCACCAGGCTCCTCGAATGCATGGTGGCGCGCGGCGAGGTCGCGGTGGCCGGCCGCAAGGGAAGGGAGCGCCTGTGGGACCTCGCCGAGCGGGTCTACCCCGACCACCCGGTCGTCCCGGCCGCGGAGGCCGCGAGCGAACGGGGCCGGCGCAGGCTCGCAGCACTCGGCATCGCCCGGCCCGCCGGGCCCGAGGCCCCGAAGGAGTCCGCCTTCGTCGGCGAGGCCGGCGAGCTGGCCGAGATCGACGGCGTCAAGGGGCAGTGGCGGGTCGACCCGTCGTACCTCGACGGTGCCGCCTTCGCGGGCCGCGCCGCGCTGCTCTCGCCGTTCGACCGGCTGGTGCACGACCGCGTCCGGGCGCTTGACCTCTTCGGGTACGAGTACCAGCTGGAGATGTACAAGCCGACCGCGAAGCGGCGCTGGGGCTACTACGCCCTGCCGGTGCTGTACGGCGACCGCCTGGTCGGCAAGCTCGACGCCACCGCCGACCGCAAGGAGGGCGTTCTCACGGTCAACGCGGTCCACCAGGACGTCCCGTTCACCGGAGAGATGTCCGCCGCGGTCGACGCGGAAATCGCCGGCCTCGCCGCCTGGCTGGGACTCGAGATCAGGCGCCCGCGATGAGTCACCCGCTCCCGTTCGGGATAAAGGTCTGGACGAGCAGGTGGCAGGCGATCGCGGCCGCGGCCACCACGTTGAGTGAATCCACCCCGGCGGCCCGCGCCGCCGGGTTCATCGGGATGCGCACCCTCTCGTCGGCCTCGTGCAGCCACCGCCCGGACAGCCCGTCCCCCTCGGTGCCGAGCAGCAGTGCGACCCGGCCGGCGGCGACCAGCGCGCTTGTTATCGGCGTGGCCCGCTCTTCGGGGGTCAGCGCGAGAACCAGGAACCCGCCGGACTTCAGCTCCGCGAGGCCGTCGTGCCACTCGGTCATCCGCGCGTAGGGGACGGCGAACACGGCGCCCATCGAGACCTTGACCGCGCGCCGGTACAGCGGGTCGGCGCAGCGCGGCGACAGCAGCACCGCGTCGACGCCGAGCGCGGCGGCGCAGCGGAAGATCGCGCCGACGTTGCCGTGGTCCACCAGATCCTCGAGCACGACGATCCGCCTGGCGCTCGCGATCACCGCGCCCGCCTCGGGCAGCGGCTTGCGGGCGAGCGACGCCAGCGCGCCCCGGTGCACCCGGTAGCCGGTGAGGGTCTCGGCGACTTCGTCCGGTACCACGTACGCCGGCGCCGGGCCCGCCGAGCCGGGCCCGCCGGCCGCGGCCTCGGTGAGGGCGGGCAGGTCGGGAAGACGGCTCTTGCCCAGGAGCACGGAGCGCAGCGGGTAACCAGCGGCGACGGCGCGGGTGATGACCTTCGTGCCCTCGGCGATGAACAGGCCGTGCTCGGCCTCCACGTGCGTCCGCAGGCTGGCGTCGGTCAGCCTGACGTAGTCCGCGAGCCGGGGGTCGTCGGCCCGGTCAACCTCGATGGCGTGCAGCACCCTCCTAGTCTCGCTCACGCCCGCTGGCTAGCCGGGCCGGCAGGTCGGCGCGCGATGAGATGCCGAGCTTGTGGAAGGCGTGCCGCAGGTGGGTCTCCACGGTCGCCTGGGTGATGTGCAGCTGCTGCGCGATTTGCCGGTTCGATCGGCCTTCCGCGGCCAGCATCGCCACCTGTCGTTCCGCCGTGGTCAGCGCGTCCGGGCCGGTGAGCGCGGCGCGGCGGGGCCGGGCGCCGATCGCGAGCAGTTCCGCGCGTGCGTAGCCGCGCAACCGCTCGGCGCCGGTCCGTTCCGCGTAGTCGAGGGCCCGGCGAAGCGGTTCCCTGGCGTCGCCGCGGCGGCCCGCGCGGCGCCGGTGCGCTCCCAGGTCAGCGAGCGCGAGACCCTGCTCGTAGCGGCCGTCCGCCGCGTCAAGCAGCGAGATGGCCTCGGCCAGGGCGCGCTCGGGGTCCGGCGCGAACGGCGCGGCGACGCGCAACGCGATCCCGAGCGTCGCCGGGGTGCCGGTCGCGAGCGCCAGTTCCAGTTGCTCGGCGGCGAGCCGCTCCGCGTCCTCCCGGCGGCCGAGCGCCGTGCACGCGGTCACGGCGGGGATCCGCCAGGTGGCGGCGGCGGGGCTGGACACGCCGAGGGCACGCCAGCCTTCGGCCGCGCTGAGCAGGTCCGCCAGGCCTTCCTCGTGTCGCTGCGCGGCCACCCGGAGCGCCCCCCGGGCCTGGATAAACATGATCGTGTGGAGCCAGCCGTCGGGTGGCTGGCGCTCCTCGACCGTCGCCACTACCCGCTCGGCCTGGGCGAACCGGCCGATCTTGGTCAGCGCCTCGATGAGGAACACGGCCGCCCAGGCGACCGCGAGCGGCGGCGAGGTCCGCAGCGTGAAGTCGAACCCCATCCGGCCGTCATCGGCGGCCGCGGGCAGGTGCCCGAGCCTGCGCAGGATCATCGACCGCAGGGAGTACACGTTGGCGATCATGTTCATCGAGCCGCGGGCGCGGGCGTCGGCGAGCAGCGCGTCGCTGACCTCCTGGGCCTGGCCGAGCTCGTCGTTCCAGATCAGCACCAGCATGATGATGACCGCGCGAAGCGAGTCGCGCTGTTCCCCGGCGAGCGCGGCGGCCGGGACCGGCGCGAAGCGGGCCATCACCTCGCTGCCCGGGCGGGCGGCCAGCGTGGCGGAAAGCGCGTGGCCGACGTGCCAGTCGAGCGCGCCGGGCCCGTCCCGCGGTTCCGCCGCGACGGAGTCGAGCCGGGGCCGGACCCGTTCCCAGGCGGCCCGCGCGGTGGCGGCGGAGGCCCACGAGTTCGCGAACAGTTCCGCTTCCAGCCGTCCGCGGGCGACCGGGTCGGCGCTCGCGGAGGCCAGTCCGGCCAGCGCGATCTCGGCGGCGCGGTCATGGTGACCCCAGAGGCCAAGGACACCGGAGGAGAGCAGTGCCGCCGCTGGCAGGCCCGGCCGGCCGCCGTCATCGGCCTGGGCCACCGCCTCGCGCAGCACCGCGACGGCGGTCTCGTCACGGTCGCTGGCGAGGGCGAGGCCTAGGTCGAGCAGGACGCCCGCCCGCTCAGCCGCGGGCGGCGGCTCGGCCAGCGCCCGGCGCAGGTATTCCGCCGCGGTGCCCGGGGCGCCGCGGTCGGTCGCCGACGCGGCGGCCGCGCGCAGCACGGTGACGGCGTCCGGGGCGGCCCCCGGCTCACTGCGCAGCAGGTGCAGGCCCACCAGTTCCGTTTCTGTCCCGTCCGCGGCCAGCAGTGCCGCGGCCCGGGCGTGGGCCATGGCCCGCTCGCCCGGCGGTATCGAATCGTAGATGGCGTTCCTGACGACCGGGTGCTCGAACTCAAGCGGCGCCCGCGCGGCGAGTACGCTCGCGCCGCGGAGCCGGTCGGTGAGCACCGCCGCCTGCGGCAGGTCCATGTCGGCGAGCGTCGCGACCTGGCGCAGCGGAGCCGGGCGGCCGAGCACCGCGACCGCCCGGGCCAGGGTGATGGCGCCCTCGTCGAGCTGCCCGATCCTGCGCGTCACCGCGTCGGCGACGCGCCTGCGGGCCGAGGGAAAGCACCGTTGCCTCGTCCGGTAGGTCGTCGTCGAGCGCCCGTGCGCGCACCGCGCTGATGAGCGCGTCGAGCAGGAACGGGTTGCCGCCGCTGGACTCGTGCAGGGCCCGGCCGAGCTGCGGGCCCGCCTGGTCGCCGAGCCCCGCCCTGACCAGGGCGGCCGAGGCTTCGCCGCCAAGCGGGTGAAGGTCAAGCCGGACGGACGCCGGGTAGGCCTCCAGCTCGCCGATGATCTCGGGCTGATCGGGACCGGTGCGGGCGCCGAGCAGCAGCACGACCGGCAGCCCGTCGATCCGCGCCGCCAGGTGGGACAGCCAGCGCAGGGACGGCGCGTCCGCCCATTGCGCGTCGTCGACCGCAAGCAACAGCGGCGCCCGCGCGGCCAGGTTGGCGGCGAGCCAGTACAGCCCGTGCACGGTGGCGTGCGGCACGTCGGCCGCGGCTGGCTCGGCGCCGTCGAAAACCGGCCGCGCCCGGCGCGCCGCGCCGTCAAGCAGCGCATCCCACTCGCCGGGACCCGCCGCCGTACGCACCGGTTCCAGCAGCTGCCGGACGACGCCATAGGAAAAACCCTGCTCAAGGGCCAGACCGCGCGCGGTCAGGGTCCGCATTCCCTGCGCGTCGGCGGCCGCGGCCGCGGCGCGGAGAATGGTGGTCTTGCCGATTCCCGCGGGCCCCCGGACAATGATCATGGCGCCGTTTCCCTCGGCCGCGGCCGCGATGGCGGCCGTCGTCGCGGTAAGTTCGGCGTCACGGTCAAGAATTAACGGTTGCCAGTCGTGCACGCCTACTTGCCCCTGTCCCGTCACGCACTTCAACGCGATTTCCCCGAATCGCGCACACAGATTATTCGAATGCGTTCGGATTAGTGGGCGATTCTGGATTTACCTCCAGTCACACGAGTTCGGCGAATTCTCAGGGTGGCGGCCGCAAAATCTCAAGGACGCGTCATTGATGCGCCCCGCCCGCCCGACCGCCATCCTGGTGCGTGCCACGACCCCCGAGCCAGCGTCCCGGTCGTCCGCGCCGCTAACGCGCGTCGGCGTATCTCGCATCGAACTAGGAGTCGCGACACCATGCCAGAAGCATCGTTCGGCCCGCCCGAGCCCGACGGGGCGGCGCGGTCGCCCGCCTTCCTGCGCGGCGCGGCCTCCGCCCGGCTGGCGGCGGTGTCGCCGTTCGACTGCTACCGGCCGCGCCCGGCCGCCGAAGACCTCAGGATCCCGCAGCAGGTGCGGCGGTCCTGGGCGCTTGATGACCTGGACCAGCTCTAGGCCGCAGGCGAGACATCACGGGGGCGCCCGCTGGGGTGCGGAACCGGCCTGACCGGCTCCGCGCCTCAGCGGCCTGCGCGTACCGCCGCTGTGCGTCACTCGATGACCGGCGTTGACGATGCCGTTACGCTCGGCGAGGGTGACGCGATGACCGCGGAGGCAATGACGACGGTGAACGTCGCGGAAGCCGACGTGCCCGCCTTCGCGGTCACGGTGACCGAGAAGGTGCCGGCCGCGGTCGGCGTGCCAGTGATCGCCCCCGTCGCCGCGTTGATCGCGAGCCCCCCCGGCAGCCCGGTCGCCGTCCAGGTGGGCGTGCCCGTGCCACCGGTCGCGGCCACGGCGGCGGAGTAGGCCCGGCCGACCGTGCCGCCGGGCAGCGAGCCGGTGGTGATCGATACCGCCGGGGCGCTGACGGTGATCGTGATGCTCGTCGTCGCGGTCTTGGGTGTCGACTCGGTGTCGCTGACGGTCAGGGTAACCGTCGAGGTCCCGGCCGCCGTGGGCGTGCCGCTGATGGTAAGCGTTCCCGCGCTCGCCTTCGAGGTCAGCCCGGCGGGGAGCCCGCTCGCCGCGCCCCAGGTGTAGGTGCCGCTCCCGCCGGTCACGGTGACCGTGCCGGAGTACGCCTTACCCACCGTGGCGGTCGTCGCGGCGGCGCTGGCGATCGACATCGCCGGCTCGCCGACGGTGATCGTGAGGCTCGTCGTCCCCTTCCCCGGCGGCGTCGCGCTGTCGTGCACGGACAGCGCGACCGTGGACGTTCCCACCGCGGTGGGGGTGCCGCTGATCGTGAGCGTCGCCCCGCTGCCGGCTGCCTTCAAGCCGGCGGGCAGGCCGGTCGCGGCGGCCCAGGTGTAGGTGCCCTTGCCGCCGGACACGGTGACCGTGCCGGAGTAGGCCGCGCCGATCGTCGCGGTCGCCGGCGCGTTGCTGGTCAGTGCCAGGGCGGCGCCGCAGGCCAGCGTGAACGCGGCGGCGTTCGACGTCGCGCTGGCCGGGCTCGTGATGACGAGCGTGCCTGACCCGCCGGCGCTGTCGCTTGGTGGCTTGTAGGCCGTGCTGACCGTCCGGCTGCCCGCCTGGGTGAAGTTCAGCGTCTGCGTCGGGCCGTTGCCGCTCGGCAGCTTCCAGTGGTAGCTGACCGACCCGGCCTTGTTGTCGCTGACCGTCCCGCTGAAGGTGAACGTCGGCGCGGCGGCGGTGCAGGACGTGAGCGTCTGGCTCGCCGGGCTCACCGCGGCCGTGGCGGCCAGCGTGAGCTTCGGCGGGTTGCACGCCAGCGTGTACGTCGCGGGGCTCGAGGCCGCGGCGACCGGGCTGGTCACGACCAGGACCGCGTCACCGCTGCCGGGATCGGATGCCGGGGTGAAGGTCAGCGGGTCCACCGCCAGCGTGCCCGGCCCGGTGAAGGTGAGGGTCTCGGGGGCCGAGGTCAGTCCGTCTGACTGTGCCCAGTAATAGGTGACCGTTCCTTTCTTGGCGTTGGTGATCGCGCCGGTGGCGGTGAGGCTCGGCGGTGTCGCCGGGCAGCTGCCGGTGGCCGCGGGCACCTGGACCGACGCCGACGCGCTGATCTGGCCCGCCGCCGAGCTGCCGCACATCAGCTGGTAGGTGGCCTCGTTCGAGGTCACCGTGACGGGGCTGACGACCTTCAGCTCCGCCCAGCCGGTGCCCGCCTTCTTGGTCTTGACGGTCTCGCCGCTCACGGTCTTGTCCCCGGCGCCGGTGAAGCTCACGGTCTGCACCGGCCCCGGCTTCCCCGCCGAGTACACCCACTGGTACTTCACGGTTCCCGCCGCGGTGGCGGTGAGCGTCCCGGTGTAGGTGAACGAGGTCGGCGTGGTGCACTTCGACGTGGCCACCGGCGGCGCCACGTTGGCGACCGCCTTGAGCGACGGCGTAATGGTCGCCGCCTGCTGGGACGAGTTGTTCACGTTCTCCTGGTGATTTCGCCCGTGCAGCGTGACCGCCGTCGCCGCGGCGGCCACCACGACCACCGCGGCCGTCGCGATCGCCCCGATGGCCAGGAGCTTCCGCCGGCGGCTGCCGCCGCCGCCGAGCCAGGTCGCGGCGTATGAGGTGCCGGACGAGCCGGGACTGCCGTTGCGGGGCAGCAGCAACAGCAGCGCGGCGGCGCGTTCCGCGAGGTGGCGCCGGCCGCGCTCCTCCCAGTCCGGCCCGTAGGTAGCGCCCGCCACCGCCTCAAGCTCGGCAACGAACGCGATGGCGGTTTGCGGCCTGCCCGCCGGGTTCTTGGCCATGCCGCGCGCGATGAGGCCCTGCAGCGGCGCGTCCACCCGGTCCACCGGCACGGACGCGGTGACGTGCTGTTCCTGTAGCTGGTGCAGCTTCCCGGAGAACGGGGTCTTGCCGGTCAGGCACTCAAAGAAGACGGCGGTCGCGGCGTAGACGTCGGTCGCCGGGCTGGACGGCGCTCCCTGCCACTGCTCTGGCGCCATGTACAGTGGCGTCCCCGCCATCGTCGCCTGCTTGCCCGCCTTGACCGCCACGCCGAAGTCGGCCAGCTTGCTGTTGCCCTCGTTGTCGACCAGGACGTTTTCCGGCTTGTAGTCGCGGTGGACGATGCCGAGCGTGTGCGCGGCCGCGAGCCCGAGCAGCGAGCCCTTCAGCACCGCGAGCGCGGCCTCGGGTCCCGTCGGCCCGCGGCGCGCGATCATCTCGTGCAGCGAGACCCCTTCGACCAGTTCCATGACGATCGCGGCGCCCTGCCCGGGCTGCTCCACGTAGTCGTAGACCTGTACGACCTGGGGCACGCCGAGCGACCGCAGCATCTGCGCCTCGGTGCGGAACCCCCACATGAACCCGGGGTCGCGGACCAGGGGGGCGCTGAGGTACTTGATCGCCACCTTCTGGCCGGTCGCGTCGTTGACCGCCGCTACCACCCGGCCGGTCGCCCCGCGGCCCAGCTCCCCTTGCTCCGTGTAGCCGGGGACCGCCCATCCTTCGGCGTAGCTGGGTACCGTCCACGCGCTCATCGGAGAACTCCTTGGTAAGCCAGGTACTGCATGCTTCGGTGCCCGATACCGATCCGCGCGCCCGGCTCGATCATCACCGGTTCGTACGGAGCGAGCGTGCGCTCACCGTCCGATGACTGGAGAAAGGACCCGTTCGCCGACCCAAGGTCGCTGACCTCGACGTGCCAGCCGACCAAGGATATCCGCAGGTGTAGTCGCGATATGGTGCCTTTTGGATCACTGATCCGCAAAGGTCGGGATCGCCCGGCAATGACGTCGCCGTCGAATGCCGGTTCCCGGCCGAGCACGTAGTCGCCGTCGAGCGGAAACGTTGTCCCGTCGTCAAGCACCAGCACGCCGAGCGGCGGGCGCGGGCGCCGCTCGATGTGCCGCGGCGGCTGGTCAAGGCGGACCCCGCACTGCCGGCAGGCCCGCGCGGCGGGATCGTTGAAGTGGCCTCTGGCGCACCGCACGCCGTCCACCAGGACGGCGGACGGGCCATGGTCGATCATGGTCTCCGCCGCGGGCGCGCCCGCGCCTTGGGGGACGGCCGGCGAGGTCGCGAAGGCGGGCGCGTCGGCCGTCGGCGGGTGGAGGCCGGCGCGAGGGCCGGCACTGCCGAGGCCGACTCGGGCACGGCGACCTGGGCGTGGCCGACCTGGGCGTGGCCGACCTGGGCACGCCGCCTGTCAGAGTCACCGCGAGGCCGCCGCCGCACACCACGCCCTCGCCCAGCCAGAACTGGGGGTCGGGCGCCGCCGTGGCGCCGATGGCCAGCCCGAGGGTTACCGTCGCTCCGGCGAACCTCCTGCTCACCGGGGTCTCCCCGGCGTCGGCCGCCAGCGTCACCTCGGGGCCCCCGTCGACGCGGACAGTCGCGATCGCGTGGCCGTGGACGAGCACCGCCAGGCCGCCGTCGGCCGTGACGCCCGCGCAGGCCCACGCCGGCCGTCCGCGGACACCGAGAGCCGCCTGTGTTGCCCTGGCCACCAGGTCGCCGCCGTCTTCGCCGGCCGCGGCGGCGGCGGCGAGGACAGTGAGCAGCGGGTCAGGGTCGGGACCGTGGGCGGCGGTCACGACGACCAGGGCCCCGTACCTGGCAATCACGCCCTGACCAGCGAGCGGGACGCAGCCGGTGACCTTCACGCTGGTCTCACTTAGGGCAGGAATACGGGAAGATAATGCTGGACTCGTCCTGCTGCGGGTCAAGGACGCGAAGCTCGGCGACGGCCTGCCCCGTTCCCCGGCCGTGGAACGCCCACTCCAGGTGGACCTGCACCGTGTCGCTGCCGCTGGCGTCATCGACCACGAGTGGCGCATCCGCCTCCACGCCGCGGACCCACTGGTACTTGATCGGCCCGCCGTGGCCGTTGGTCTTGATCGTGCCGATGATGTCCGCCGTGCCGTTGCAGCCCACCGACTCGTTGGCGGCCGTGACCTTGAGCGACGTGATCTTCAGCGCCTGGTGGTCCCGTTCCCAGAGGTAGGCCCCCACCCCCGCCACGATGGCCGCGGTGATCAGCGTGCTGACGACGCCGCGCCAGACCGGGCGGGGGCGCGGCCCCCGCCGCACCTCCGGCCAGTTAGGGATGGAGTTGGCCATGCCCGTGGCCGCCTGCGGAGCCGATCGTCCCGGCGGGCCGGGCTGGGCGGGCACCGGGAACTGAACCGGCGGCAGCGGCGGCTGGATTGGCGGGCCCACGGACTCCCAGGTCAGCGCGCCCGCCCCGCCCGCGCCGCCCACCCGCGCTCGGCCGGGTAAAGCCGTCGCTCCGCTCCGGGGTGAGGACGGTGGACCGCTCCGACTGCGGCCAGCTCTCGTCAAGCTGGGTGTCGCTCATGGCGCCGAGGTGGTCGGCGGCCCTGATCGTCTCGCGGTCGGCCTCGTACTCGGGCGCCTCGACCCCGAGCTCGCGCCCGATCTCCGCTATCCGGCTCCCGACCTCGGCCGCGGTCGCGGGCCGGGCCGCCGGCTCCTTTTCCAGCAGGTCGCCGACCAGTTCGGAAAGACCGGCAGGCAGGTCGGGGCGGACCACGTCGAGCGGGGCCGGCCGGTCCATCACTTGCATCATGAGCAGCGCGCCGGGCAGGCTCGAGAAGAACGGGGGGCGTCCGGACAGCAACTGGTACAGCACGCAGCCGAGCGAGTAGAGGTCCGCGCGTCCGTCCACGTCGAGGCCCTGGGCCTGCTCGGGCGACATGTACGCGATGGTGCCGACCGTCTGCGCGGGCAGCGTCAGCCGCGGGGAGTTGTCGGCAAGCAGCCGGGCGATGCCGAAGTCAATGATCTTGACGCCGAGTTGCGGCGTCACCATCAGGTTGCTCGGCTTGATGTCGCGGTGCACGACGCCCGCCGCGTGCGCGGCGGCCAGGCCGGCGCAGACCTGCTCGGCCATCCGGAGCACGCTGCTGACCGGGAAGAGCCCCATCCCCCGGGCACCGCGCTCGTCCATCATGCCGGCCAGGGAGATGCCCGGCGCCAGTTCCATGACCATGAACAGCTGGTTGGCCATGCGGCCGGCGTCGAGGGCGGCCACGATGTTCTGGTGCCGCAGCTCACCGACCACCGTGGCCTCGCGCCGGAACCGGCCGATCGTCTCCGCCAGCGTGCCGGCATCGTCGATCTGGGAAAGCTCGACGATCTTGACGGCCACGGGCCGGTGCGTCGCCATGTCCCGGCCGCGCCATACCTCACCCGACCCGCCGCGACCAAGCGGGACCTCAAGCTCATAACGGCCGGCCAGGACCCGGTCCATCGGTGAAAATCGCCCCCATTCAGGCACGCATCAACAAAATCGAACCCATGTGCTCACATGGTAGGTGAAGTGCGATGCCTCTCCTAATACTGGGACGAACATCCGGGGCGTTCGGTTCGCTGCGTGACCCGGTTTTTTTTGCGCGATCTCGTCGTGACGGCCCGTATTCTGCGGGACCTCAGAGCCGACCCGACTTACCAGGCAACTCGGCTACCTCAATCACTCAAAAACCAACAATCATCTTGCCGCATCAGCCCATAAAGAACCGTTTTCAATCGGCCCCAAAGACCGCGCCGCGGAGCAGGCCGTGCGCGAGTGCCTCGGCTACCTCGCCGACCGCCAGCGATCCGCGGCAGCCCCGGCGCCCCGTCGGCAGAACCTGATGGGCAGGGTCCGGGGACGCCTCGGCCGCCTCGGCCGCCCGGCGAAAAGCGACATTTCGCCCCCGTGCGCCAGACTTCCGGACGGGCTTCCCGGGGCCTCGCGAAGATGGTGGATCGCCGAGCATGCCGTCGGGCAACACCAGGACTACAACAGCCCGGTAGTTCAATTCCGGCGAATGGAGTGGCGCTAGCGAATGATCTGCTCGGCGGCGCGGAACTTCCGTGGCCGGGCAAAAGGGAACCGGATGGCCGGCGCGTGGCCGGCCATCCGGTTCCCGTTAGTCAGGTCAGTGACCGGCGGAAATGTGAATGTTCACGTTGTTGAACACGTTGGTCCCCAGCCCGGTCGCCGTGACGGCCTTGCTGAGCCAGATGCCGTAGAAGTTGTTGGAGATGTGGTTGAGCGAGATGTTGACGTGGACCGGGGTGCCGCCCGAGTACACGAGCACGCCGGTGGTGTGCGGGTCCGACGGGCCGGGAGGCCCGTCGAGCGGGTCACCGTCGACGTTGTTCTTGCCGATGGCGTTGGCGACGATCACGTTGCCGTTCAGGTCCTCGAACTGGTTCTTCTTGATGATGTGGGCGTGCATCGTGACACCGGACAGGCCGTTGCCCGCGATGTAGTTGCCCTGGACCAGGTTGTCGTAGGAGGCGGTGCCGGGCCCGGCGTTCGCGAACAGCACGCCCGCGCCCTCGCCCTTCACGCCGTTGTTGGTCACCACGTTGCTGACGATGACGTTCTTGTAGACGCCCGCGACGGACGGCTGGGGCACGCCCTTCTTGTTGAGCGCGTTGGGATTGTGCCCAGGCACGGTGATCCCGCAGTCCGAGGCGTTGCCGGTGACGGTGTTGCCGCTGATCACGTTGTTGTGCGTGGGGCCGACGTCGTCGCTGAGCAGGATCCCGCCGGAGTTGTTGGCGATGTAGTTGCCGTGGATGACCGAGAACGCGACGCCGCCCGCGAAGTGGACGCCCTCACCGCAGTCACCGGGAACCGATCCCTCGGCCGCGCACTGGAAATAGGGGGACCTGGGCGGGACGCCGCCGCCAAGGTCGTTGTGGACCACGGCGTTGCCCGTGATAGCGACGGCGCGGATCGTCTTGCCCAGCCCGGCGGCGAGAATTCCCTCACCTTGGGCGTTCGTTACCGTGAAGCCGCTGATCGTGGCGTGGGAACTGACGATGACCACACCCGCGTAGATGGTCTGCGTTCCGAGGCCGGGCAGCGGGACCTTCAACCAGGGCTTGACCCCGGCTTCGTTAATGACGGCGTGCTTGCCGAGCAGGGTCACTGGCTTGTAAAGCACCACCTGCTCGTGGTAGTTCCCGGCGCAGACAACCACCGTTGCCCCCGGTGGCGCGGCGTTGACCGCGGAGCCGATCGTGCGGAACGCCGCGGTCTTGCACGACTTGTCCTTGGCGTACTTCATCGCCTTGGGCGAGACGTACATGACGGGGCTGCTGTGCTTCGCCGTGACGGCCGATGCCGCCGATGCCTGTGCCGCAATCGTGGCACCGGCCAGCAATGGCGCCGACAGCGCACAGGCGAGCCTGACGAGTCGTTTAGATTTCATAATTCCCCCCCGGGAATTGTTTTGGCACCGCATAATGCGGCGCGACCCCTTGCCACCTTCACTCACCATGCGCGGCGGCTATGACCTAATTAACAAGCACGATGGCAGACGGTCAATACCTGGCAGGTCACAACCGCCATAACCGAGGGGGGAAATCGGGCCGGATGGGCCCAGAACCGACACTGCCTTGACAAAAATTTAGGTAAAGCGCGGGTCAGCTACTAATGCGTAATAAAGCGGCTAAGCCACGTGATCCTTTTTAGGGCAACGAGTGGTGTGGCTGGTGCGATGGACGGGAACCGCGGCAAACCGACAGGGCACGGCCGCATCGACTCCGCTCGATGCGGCCGTGCCCTGGGTCCGGTTGTGATCAGCTGTAGCTGGTCAGGTCGGCCACCGTGCTGCTCGAGTTGACCGTGCCGCCGGTGCCGTTGATGATGTGCTGGATGGTTCCGGTGCCGCCCAGCGAGACGGTGACCATGTCGTGCCACTGGACTCCGGACGAGGTCGGCGAAGTGAGCGCGTTCGCGCTGATCTCGCTCGGGTTCACGTCGAAGTAGCAGTAGACGCCCAGGCCGTAGGCCTGGAAGCTGGTCACGCTGTTGGCGACGGCGATCGAGGGATAGCCGTCAGAGGATCCGTCCATCCAGGCGGACTGGCTGGGCGGGTCGTAGGGCATCTCGCTCTGGTAGAAGTAGTCGGCTCCGCCGTTGCCGTTCCACTGGACCTGCACGGCCTGGTAGTGCTCGACCGCGAGCCCGTAGAAGGTGACGTTGGCGCCGTTGACGACCAGGCCGTTGGCGGCGGTGTTGGTCGTCCAGCCGACCGTGCCGCCGTTGCCGTGGTCCGCCCGCCATAGCCACAGGTCGTCGCCGACGACATTGGAGCTGTTGACCTGGAGCGTCTCGGTGGCCTTGCCGACGGTGGCTCCGCCGATGCGGGCGAAGACGTCGGACAGGACCGTCGGGTCGGAGGCGTGGCTGGCGCTGGAGCCGGACGGGCCGATCTGGACGAGGACAGAGCTGTTGGTGCTGCCCGCGTCGAAGATCAGACCGCCGATGCGGATGCCGTTGACGTCAGCGGTTTGCAGGATCGTGTTGCCGCCGTTCGACACCAGCGTGGCCAGGCCGAGGCCGAGCACGACGGTGTCGGGGTTGGTGACGTTGATCGTGCCGTTGATCTGGTAGACCCCGGGGGTGAACAGCAGGTCCTGTCCGCCCGCCAGCGCGGCGTTGATCTGGGCGACCGTGCTGCTCGGCGTCGCGATGTAGAAATCGCTAATCGGCAGCGAGGTCCCCGGCGTGTTCCCGTTCGCCCAGGAGACGCCCTGCGCGTTCGTCCGGTTCGAGGGCACGAACACGTCCCAGTTCCCGGAGGAGTCGATGTACAGGTACGGCTTCTCGTCGGACGTCGGGGTCTGGTTGACCGTCGTGTACGGCGGGCTCGGGAAGCTCTGGCCCGGGACGCCGGTGTCACCGACGAACACCATGTTCCAGTTGGAGCCGGTCCAGCTGCCGAGCTGGTCGTTGCGCATGATGAACTGCTGCTGGGTGCCGGAGTTGACCTGACCGGTGACGATCGAGTCGCTGATGTAGCCGCCGGACGACCATTGGTTGGCTGGGTTGACCGTGGTGTCGTCGTCGAGTACCAGGTTCCCGTCGATCTGCACCCGGCGCATCGGGTCGGCCTGCGACACCGCCCACTCGGTGCTGCCGGAGGACGGGTCGTTGGTGATGTTCTCCACGCCGCGCCAGAAGTTCTCCGTGGCGTTCCCGTCGTTCCAGGCGGCGTTGGCGTAGATTCCGCCGCCGGTGATCACCGTCTGGGTCGGGTTCTGGCCGAGGCCGACGACCTCGGTGTAGAAGCCGACCGGGACGCTGACGTTGTAGGTGCCGGGCTCGAACATCAGCTCATAGCGCTGGGTGCCGAACTGGTTCGACTGCTGCGTGTTGTAGACCGCGTTGATGTCGCTCTGGATCGTGGAAGTCGACATCGAGGGAGTGAACACGTAGACATTCGAGCCGAAGGCCGGCGTGTTGCCTGGGGGCGGCGACGTCGACCCGCTCGGCAGGGTCCATTGCTGGTTGGAGCTGTCGGCACAGGCCCAGATCTGAACCTGGGTGCCGGAGCCGCCGAATCCGGTGTCGTCGAGGCACTTGCCCGAGTTGGGGTTGAGCAGCTCGCCGTTGGACTGCGGTTCCCAGACCTGGGCGCCGGTGCCATTGCAGGTGTACAGGTCGACGAGGGTGCCATTGGCCGTGCCCGCCCCGTCGACGTCCAGGCACATGCCGAGTACCTGCAGGGTGTTGCCGGATGCGACGGTCCACTGCTGGGCGCTCGTCCCGTTGCAGGTGTAGACCTGGATTGGGTTGAGTAGCGCGGTGCTGGCCGAGCGGTCATCCAGGCACAGGCCCTGGTATCCGGTGATCGCGCCGGTGGTCGCAGCCTCCGCCTGGCGGGCGACGGCAGCGCCGAGGCCCACCATGAGGGCTACCGCCCCGAGGGCGGCGAGGAGTCGTCGCTTCACGGTACGTTCCACTGCTGGTTGGAGCTGTCGGCGCAGGCCCAGATCTGGACCTGGGTGCCGGAGCCGCCGAATCCGGTGTCATCGAGGCACTTGCCGGAATTCGTGTTAACAAGCTCGCCGTTGGACTCGTGGACCCAGGACTGCGCGCCGGTCCCGTTGCAGGGATACAGGTCGACGAGGGTGCCGTTGGCGGTGCCGGCGCCGGCGACGTCAAGGCAGTCGCCCAGGACCGTCAGGGTGCCGTTGCTGTTCACGGTCCAGTTCTGCGCGTTGGTCCCGTTGCAGGTGTAGACCTGGATCGGGTTGAAGTCGGCGGTGCTAGCCGAGCGGTCGTCCAGGCACAGCCCTTCGTACCCGGTAATCGGCCCCGTGCTCCCGGTGGGAGGAGGAGTGGTGCTCCCGCCCCCGGTGATCTTGTTGAAGATCGACGAGTACTGGTAGCCGGTCCCCTTGTCGTAGCCGTCGACTTCCCAGAAGGACAGCTCCTGGACGCCGTTGGACGCGGCGAAGCTCTCCAGCGACTGGGCGTTCGAGATGGAGAAGTCGGTGCCGTCGTCGTTGACGCCGGCGATGGGCGTCAGGCCCATCATGTTGTAAGCCGCCGAGGTCGAGATCCCGTACAGGCTCGATAGCTGGCCCGCGGCGCCCTGCGCGGCGGATTCAGCGGCCGCGAGGTCGTTGGTCCCGGCGCCGAAGTCCATCGTCATGATGTTGACGGTGGACACCTTCACGCCCTTGGCCTTCGCGTCCTGGAGCACCGCGTACTCGGAGCCGTTGCCGGTGGGCAGCCCCTGCGGGGAGACGCCGAGGGTGAAGTCGACCTGCACGGCCGGATCCTGCGCTTGCAGCGCGGCGAGCGCCTGGTCACGTAGGGACGTGGCAGAGGTGTCCGCCAGGTCGGAGTCCTCGATGTCGAAGTCCAGCCGGGTAGAACCGGTGGTGTTCACTATGTTCTGGTAGGCGGCGGTGAGCTGCGAGACGTTCGTGCAGGTCTGTGCGAGCTCGGTGGCACCCGCACCGCCGGACGAGATGATGACGTTGCCGCCGGCCGCCTGAAGGGCGCTGATCTGCGAGTTGAAGGTGCCCAAGCTGTAGCCGCCGTCCTCCCAATCGGGAGTGCAGCCGGACTGGGAGACGAGGAAGGCCAGCGTGTAGTACTTATCGCCGGTCGCGGACATGTCGGCGGCCATGTCGCCGGCGTCCGACGAGCTGATCTGCAGGTAGGGCGCGGCGAAGTGGGCGGGGAAGGCGGGGCCGGCCGCGGCGGCCGGTCCCGCGGTGGCTAGCGCGAGGCCGCCGTATCCCACCGCGATTGCGGCGGCTAGGGCTATCGCGCCCGGTCTGGATCTCATCGGGATTCTTGGTCTGCGCATGGCGATCGGCCTTTCGGCGGGGGGTGGCCCGGCGGGAGGGGATCCGTCGGGGCACAACGGTTGTTTCTGAAACAGTAAAGAAAGTATCCTGTTTAGCGAATTGCAGCAGCGGGCCGAATACGGGTCAAGACGCTTGTGCTGGCTTGATGTTTTGCTAATCCTCGGTTAAGGAACTCTTAGGGAAAGCGATGAAACAAGACTCTGTTTCAGCTGCGGCTACCGGAACCGGCCGGGTAACCGTTCGCGCCATCGCGACCGAGACGGGGTTGTCGATCGCTACCGTCTCCCGGGTGCTCAACGGCGGCCAGAACGTCGCCCTGGACACGCGCGAGCGGGTACGCCAAGTGATGGAGCGACTGGGCGACCGGGCGCCCGAGCCTCGTCGGCGTCCGCAGCCGCGGGCCACTCGTGCACCAGTGTTCGTGCGCTGCCCCTACCTGCTCACCGACTACTTCGGGCACATCGTCACGTCGATCGCCGAGACGCTCGCCCTGCACGGGCAGGCCATGCTGCTCGACGCGGGCGACGCCGTGGTCAAGTCCACCGCGCTGCGGGGGCTGCCGCGCCGCCACGACGCGTACGGCGCGGTGCTGATACTTCCGCCGGAGCCCCCCGCCGACCTTGAGGCACTGGCCGCGCGCAGCTACCCGCTCGTGGTGGTGGACCCACGGACCGCCGTGCCGCGCGGCATGGTGTCGGTCTCGGCCGCGCACTTTTCCGGCGCCCGGGCCGTTACCCGGCACCTGATTGAGCTCGGTCACCGCCAGATCGGCGTGGTCACCGGACCGCGGCACTGGCGCACGCGGGATGACCGGGTCGGCGGGCACCTCGCCGCGCTGGCCGAGGCCGGGGTACTAGGCGACTCGGTGTTTATGCGCTATGGCGAGCCCGCCACCAAGACGGGGGTCCGGGCCGGCGGGGAACTGCTCGACCTGCGGCCGCGGCCGACCGCCGTGGTCTGCTTCAACGACAAGGTCGCGGTGGGGGTGATGGAAGCAGCCGCTGCGCGCGGGCTGCGGGTGCCCGAGGACCTCTCCGTCGCCGGCTTCGACGACATCGACGTCAGCCGGGCCACGACGCCGCGTCTCACCACCGTCCGCCAGCCGCTCCAGGAGATGGGCCGCACCGCGGTCACGATGCTGATGCGCCAGCTCGACGGGCACACTCACGAGGCCCTGAGCATGGAGCTGGAGACGCGCCTGGTCATACGCGAGAGCACCGGCCCGGTGCCCGCACCATGAGCCAGCGGATCAGGTCTGAGGCTTTGGTGCGGCCCTCGGCTCTTCTCTCGGGGCTATGGTTAGCCATACGTATGGGCTACGTGGCCTCGTTGTCTGGTTGTGGTTAGCCGGGTCCCCGCCGGCTGCATCCCCGGCTTGGTCGCGGTCGTAATGGCCGGGCGAGTGGAGGCCGGGGTAATGCGTGAGGTCGCGGCATGGGTTGCGGGCAGAAAGACCGAGCCGGCGGCCGGGAATGGCTGATGGGCGGCGTGCCCGGCTGTGGGGCCTGGTCGCCGAGCGGGCGGGGGCACGCGCCGGCCCGGTGTCGGCCGAGGACGCGTGTGAGGTCGCGGCCGCGGTGGCCGAGATGAATGGCGGCTGGCTGTCGGTGATGAGCGACCCGGCGCGGCGGGCGCTCGTGCACGCTACGAGCCGGCGGGCGGCCGAGCTGGATGAGCTTCAGTTCACGCTGGGTGAGGGCCCTTGCACGGACGCGTTCAGGTCGGGCCGCCCGGTGCTGGTAGCTGACCTGGGGGCGGCGGGCTGGCGGGAACGGTGGCCTGGGTTCGCGATCGCCAGCGTGACGGTCGAGGCGGCCGCGGTGTTCGCGTTCCCGCTGGTCCTCGGGGCGATCCGGGTCGGGGTGCTGGGCCTGTACCGGAAAACGGCTGGTCCCCTGAGCCCGGGCGCCCTCGCGGATGTGCTGGTGTGCGCAGACGCGGCGCTGCAGCTGTTGCTGAACTCCCGCGCCGGGATGAACGGTGACGGGGACGGGCGGCCGCGCGACGGCTGGTCGGATGACCATGCTCAGGTGTACCAGGCGACCGGCATGGTGTCCGCGCAGCGCGGGGTGGGGCCGGAGGAGGCGCTGGCGCTGCTGCGGGCGCACGCGTTCGCGCAGGACCTGACGCTGGACGAGGTCGCCGCGGCGGTGGTGGCCCGGCGGCTGCGGCTGGGTTCCGGAGAAACGGGCGGCCCGGCCGGCTGAGAGCGCCGACCGGTGCCCTCGCGTGACGATTCGGTGCGGTCCTATGGTTGATTCAGAAACGATGCGGAAGTGAGCGGCGGCGTCATGAGCATGAATAAGAATCGCGAGCAGATGCTGGCGGCAGCGTTCGTCGAACTGGCGGACACGCTGGTCGCTGACTTCGATGTGGTCGATTTCCTGCACGGGCTGGCGGACCGGTGCGTCGGGCTGCTCGCGGTGGACGCGGCGGGGCTGATGCTGGCGGATCAGCGGGGGTCGCTGCGGGTGATCGCGTCGTCGAGCGAGCAGGCGCGGCTAGTGGAGCTGTTCCAGCTGCAGCACGAGGAAGGGCCGTGCCTGGAGTGCTTCCGGACCGGGCTGCCGGTGTCCGAGCCAGACATGGCGACGGCCGGGCAGCGGTGGCCGTGCGTTCGCCCCCGCCGCGGCCGCGGCGGGTTTCGCGGCGGCGCAGGCGCTGCCGATGCGGCTGCGTGACGAGGTGATCGGGGCGGTGAACCTGTTCATGGCGGTACCTGGTCGACTGGATGAGACCGCGCTGCGGGTGGGCCAGGCGCTGGCCGACGTGGCCACGATCGGGTTGCTGCACGAACGTAACTTCCGGCATCAGGAGGCACTGGCAGAGCAGCTGCAGGGGGCACTGAACTCGCGGGTGACGATCGAGCAGGCCAAGGGGGTGCTGGCGGAGCGCCGGGGCCTGGACATGGGGCAGGCGTTCGAGCTGCTGCGTGCTCAGGCGCGGGCGCAGAACCGGCGGCTGGCTGAGCTAGCAGGCGCGGTGGCTGGCGGCCTAGAGGATGTGACCGGCTGGGAAAGCGTCAGCGGTTCCCCTGCCCGATGATCCTCAGACCAGGCGAACCTGCCCGTTGCCGCCTTGACAGCGGCAAGTGCCGAGGGACACGCTTGACGTACGTGTGTGCCGCTCTGGACCTTGACGGTGCACCCGGTCTGTATCGGGTGTACAGGCAAGGACAGGAGCGTGATGACCGCACGCGGTCGCATCCCGGGTAGCTCCGGGTTTTCGGTTCGCTGGTTCGGCGGGTACGCGGTCACGGAGTTGCCGGCCGACCGGAGTTTCGTCACTGCTCCCGCTCTTGCCGGCGAGTTGTGCGCGGTCCTCGACGCGGGTGCCGCGGGGCTAATCGTTGACCTGCGCCGCGCGGGCGCGTGTGATTCCGCGTGCCTCGACGCCTTGATGCGGGCGGCCAGGCGGGCCCGGGGCTGGGGGTCGTGGCTGCGCCTGGTCATCTCCGACCCCGGCGCGCGCAGGGTGGTCCGACTGGTAGCGCTGGACGAGGTAATGCCGGTGCACGCGTCGGTTACCGATGCGGTCGCGGCGGCAGCCCGGCAGGCCACGGCCGCGCTGGGCGGCGATTAGCCTTACTCCTGACGAAGGCGTCACCGGTTGGCGGGTCCGGAGGTGTCCCGGCCCTGGGCGCCGTTCCTGCCCATCAGGTCCTCGCGCGGATCGCCGACGGACCCGTGGCCCTCGGCTTCGACGGGGGCGTACCGGGCGCTGCCGCCGAGGTACTCCTCGTAGTAGGAGTAGAGGGCATCGCTCTCGTGGCCAGCGATGTGGTCGTCAGCCTCGACCCCCGGGGCTTCCTCGATCATGTCCTTGGTGACCGCCAGCCGCAGGGCGTCCCCGTCAGGCCGGGAACCATACAGCGGGGCGAAGTTTTGTTTCTTCCCGAACATTCCGGTGTGGATCGTGACCCACAGCGGCTGGCCGGTCCGGTTATCGACGTAGACTTGTCCGATCTTGCCGAGCTTGACGCCGTTCACGTCAACCGCGATACGGCCTTCCAAATGCCGCAGGTCGTTGGTGGTAGTAGTGATCATAATCGTGCTCCCTAATTCGCTTTGACATAGTCCGACGGTAAACGCCGGATAGTCTCTTCCTGGCATCGCGCGGGATTTCCGACACCTGCCGGAGAATTTCGTGCTGGTGGTCACCGTGACGGCAAAGAGCAAGAGCCGTCCGCGTAAAACCCGAGTGGGAGATTCTCAACCAGCAGGGGCTAGAGCGACTCCAGCATGATCCGTTCGGATCTACTGCCAAGACTCTGGAGCAGCTTCAGGGCTAATACAGCTTCGGCGACGTCGAAGCATGACCCCAACAACAATTACTCTACATCATCGTGACCAAAATAGCGATAGTCGTCGTGATGAATTCTGAGATCCTCATCCCAGAAGCAGCGAGCTGGCCACCCTCGAATCCGACACTTTCCGCGTGCGCTTCTTTTTGCCGATCACGCTAAGGGAAATAACTCCCATCAATCGGGTAGACCGGACATCGGGCAGCCGACGTGCGGTGGCCACGAGACCCCAAAATCGTGGCCACGGCGTTTCCCTAACCCCGACGCCGGGGCATCTCTGCAGGTGGGAGAGACTTCGGTAGGCGGGGGTGACCTTTCTCTGCGTCCCATGATGTGGATGTTCCTTGGCATCCTGGTGACCTTCCTCGTCACCAGGATGGTGACGAGGCTGATCCGGTCGGGGAGCGGCGGCGGGGCCGGACTTGGCAACGTCCAGATCGCCGGCAATCACATCCATCACCAGGTTTTCGGCATCCTGATCATCATCGGAACCGGCATCTTCCTGGTGTCGCAAACGCCCCAGGGTGCCGCGCTTAACGCGGCGGCCGCGGTCTTCGGGGTGGGCGTCGGGCTCACCGTGGACGAGTTCGCGCTCTGGCTGCACCTGAAGGACGTCTACTGGGCCACGCAGGGCCGGCAATCGGTCGACGCGATCTTCTGCGTCCTGGTGACGACCGGGGCACTGATCGGCGGAACCAGCTTCGTCACCGGCGCCGTCGGGACGGCGGAATGGTGGTCGTCGATGGCCACCATCGGCATCAACCTCGCGCTCTGCGTGATCTGCCTGCTCAAGGGGAAGGTCGTGACCGGGGTCATCGGCCTGGTCATCGGCGTCGTGGCGCTCGTCGGGGCGATTAGGCTGGCTAAGCCGGGATCCTGGTGGGCGGTGCACCGCTACGCCAGCCGGCCGCGCCGCGCCAGTCGCGCCGCGCGCCGCTTCGATCAGGGGCGCCTGGAGCGGTGGAACCGGCTGCGCGACCTCGTCGCCGGCGCCCCGTCCCCGGAAAACCAGTCCGACGCTGCGGGTCGGCCAAGCGGCGATTTACCGGGAGCGGCGTATTCCATTCCCCGGCGCTGAACCACCCATGACTCGCCCAGGTATTAGGACGGATTCAGCGGCCGCTTCCCGGTCGGCGGTCAGCGTCGGTCGGCCAGTGGCTGGCTCCCTCGGCCGACGGTTCGGCTGGCCGGTACCGGTCGTCCGGCGGCACGTTCGCGTCAAGCAGCGTGGTGCCGCCTGCCGCCCGTAGGACCGCATCGTCGGTGCGCTCCCTGAGGCGCTCGACCGACTCGACATCGCCGAACGGGACGCTGGCCTCCACCCGCTCGCTTGCCTTGACCTCGGGCAGGCCCATGACCTCGTCGACCAAGGCGGCTCGGTCCCCGGGCCGTACGTGCTCATTCTTCGCGTACATGGAGGTCCGGACGGTGCCGTCCGGACCTCTAGCGGTCGTTACCTCCGCAACGGCCGCGGTGCGGTCGTCGTCGTCCTTGATCTCGACATGACGAGACTTCTCGGGGTCAGTCATGACTTCTCCTGTGATTCGCTGATGGCGGCGGCCGCGAGTCACGTAAGTCGGTCAGCTCGCCACTTGTGTGACGCAGCCTGTCGCGGCCGCAGGTACGCCGCCCCTGCCCAGGGCACCGCGCATGAAACCGGGGTTCTCCTGGCGTGGCTAAGAGTTTCTGCCTCCACTCCTGGTCTGCCGCTCGGATGGCGATGGACGGATAGGCCGCTGTTTGGGCGCCTGTGTCCGGGTAGACGACAGGCTCAATGACAGGAGGATCTGATGGCTACCTGGATATGGGTAATAATTGCCATCGCTGTAGTGGTCGTCGTCGGGCTACTCGCGGCGGGGGCTAGGAAACGCAGAACCACTATGCTCCGCGACCGCTTCGGCCCGGAATACGACCGGGCGGTAGAGAACAGCGGGGATCAGCGTTCGGCTGAGGCTGATCTTCTCGCGCGGGAGCGGCAGCGGGCCCAGTTCGACATTAAGCCGCTGCCAGAAGCCACCCGGCTGAACTTTGCCAACGAATGGCGCGATCTGCAGGAGCGCTTCGTCGACGAGCCCGCGCAAGCCACTGGCGAGGCCGACACCCTCATCACCCGCGTCATGGAGGCCCGGGGTTACCCGATGAAGGACTTCGACGCTCAGGTCGAGCTGGTCTCGGTCGACCACCCGGTCACCGTGGATAACTACCGGTTCGCGCACGCCGTACAGATGCGGGCCCAGACTCAGCAGGCAAGCACCGAAGACCTGCGCGAGGCCCTGCTGCGGTACCGGTCGCTGTTCGACGAAATGCTCCTCCCAGAGGGCAACGGCGCAGTACGCGCCACCGCCGACCAGACGCGGCCAGACGACTACGACGGCAGCCAGCGGGTCACGGACGAACCGGAGACCCCGGTCCCGGCGGCCAGCACGAGCGGGCAGGCGGATGACCTGGAAGCCATGGGAAGCGACACTGCCGATCCCGCGGCTCCTGATCACGGAATACGACAACCAGAGGATAGGACGGCGAGACGGATGATCAACGACCCCGACAACGCCCAGGACCAAGGCCTGACTACCGAGCAGATCGCCGCTGCCCACCCCGGGCAGGCTCAGGCGGGCAACGCCGCACCTGCCGGTTACGACAGCTACGATGACGACGCCGTCGCCCCGCTCGGCACGGGTCCCACGGCATCCGAGTACACCGACCGTGATGACGCGGACGCCGGCTACGGCGACAGCGTCGCAGCAGCCGAGTACACCGACCGTGGTGCCGCGGACGCCGACCACGGCGGCAGCGGCGCGACTCACCCCGGGCAGCATGCCAGCCTGCTGGATGACAGCGAGCTGCAGAGCATCACCATGCGCTGGAAGGACATCCAGGCCGAGTTCGTCGATGAGCCGACCACGGCCGTCAAGGAAGCCGACGCGCTGGTCGCGGAGCTCATGCAGCGGCTGGCCGCGATGTTCGCCACCGAGCGCCACGAACTCGAGAACCGCTGGGCCAGCGGCAACGAGGTCTCCACCGAGGACCTCAGGCAGGGCCTGCGCCTCTACCGCTCGTTTTTCGAGCGGCTGCTCGCCGCGTAACCAGCGAAGGCGCGTCCCTAACGGGATTCGCCTCACCAGCGGCAGGCCGCCGGACCCATGGGTCCGGCGGCCTGCCGCTGCGTCGGTGATCAGGCGACCTCCTCCATGGCCTGGGCGAACTGGGCCTGGTACAGACGCGCGTACGCGCCGCCCGCCGCCAGCAGGCCCGCGTGGGTTCCCTGCTCGACGATGTGCCCGTTCTCCATCACCAGGATCAGGTCGGCGTCGCGGATGGTGGACAGCCGGTGGGCGATCACGAAGCTGGTCCGGCCCTTCCGCAGGGACGCCATCGCGCGCTGGAGGAGCACCTCGGTCCTGGTGTCGACCGAGCTGGTCGCCTCGTCCAGGATGAGCACGGCCGGGCGGGCGAGGAAGGCGCGGGCGATGGTGATCAGCTGCCGCTCCCCCGCGCTGACGTTGGCGGCCTCGTCGTCAAGCACGGTGTCGTAGCCGTCCGGCAGCGTCCGCACGAACCGGTCCACGTACGTGGCCTTCGCCGCCTCGACGACCTGCTCGTGGGTAGCGCCGATCGAGCCGTAGGCGATGTTCTCCTCGATGGTGCCGCCGAACAGCCAGGCGTCCTGCAGCACCATGCCGGTCAGGCCGCGCAGCTCCTCGCGGCTCATCTTCGCGGTGTCGACGCCGTCAAGCAGGATCGTGCCCGAGTCGATCTCGTAGAACCGCATCAGCAGGTTGACCAGCGTCGTCTTGCCCGCGCCGGTCGGGCCGACGATGGCGACGGTCTGCCCCGGCTCCACGGTGAGCGAGACGTGCTCGATCAGCGGCCGATCCGGCGCGTACCTGAACGACACGTCGTCGAACTCCACCCGGCCGCGGACGTCGGCGGGCCGCACCGACCCGGCGGCGTCAGGCGGCTGCTCCTGCGCGTCAAGCAGCGCGAACACGCGCTCGGCGGACGCCACGCTCGACTGCAGGAGGTTCGCCATGCTGGCGACCTGGGTCAGCGGCTGGCTGAACTGCCGCGAGTACTGGATGAAGGCCGTCACCGCGCCGAGGGTGAGCGAGCCGCCTGCGATCAGCAGGCCGCCGACGACGGCCACCAGCACGTAGTTCAGGTTCGACATGAACATCATCAGCGGCTGGATCGTGCCGGAGATGAACTGCGCCCGGGAGCTGGCCTGGTAGAGCGCCTCGTTCTGCTCGGTGAAGGTCGCCATCGCCTCTTCCCGCTGGCCGAACGCGGTCACCAGCGCGTGCCCGGTGTACATCTCCTCGATGTGGCCGTTCAGCCGCCCGGTGAACTTCCACTGGTTGATGAACTGCGGCTGCGCCCGCTTGGCGAGCTTCCGCGTCGCCCAGACCGAGGCGGGCACGGTGACCAGTGCGATCAGGGCCAGCTGCCAGGAAACGACGAACATCAGCACCAGCACGCCGACGATCGTCAGCAGCGAGGTCACCAGCTGGCTCAGCGTCTGCTGCACGGACTGCTGCAGGTTGTCGATGTCGTTGGTGACACGGCTGAGGATCTCGCCCCGGGACTGCCGGTCGAAGTAGCTCAGCGGCAGCCGGGACAGTTTGGCCTGTACCTGTTCCCGCAGGCTGAGCACCGACCGCTGGACCATGGTCGCGGTCAACCGCCCCTGGAACAGCGCGCAGACCGAGGCGCCGACGTTGAGTGCGATCACGACGGCCACGATCTGTCCGACATGCCCGAAGTCAACCGCGTGGTGCGACTCGTAGCCGTCGAAAACGAGGTTGATCGCCTCACCAAGCAGCCGGGGCGCCAGCACGGACAACGTCACGCTCGCGACCGCCAGGACCAGCGTCAGGATCGTGAGCAGGCGGTACGGGCGGAGCAGGCTGAGCAGCCGCTTGCCCGAGCCCTTGAAGTCCAGTGCCTTCTCGGTGGACATGCCGCTCATGAAGCGAGCGGGACCGCGCATGGGGGCCGCCGGGCCCGGCCCGCGCTCGGGCGTCGCCCGCTCCCCGTTAACTCCCGCGCTCACGCTGTGTCCCCCGCTCGCTTCGGGGCGCCGAAGTGCGCCGTCTTCCCTCGTCGCTCGGCTCGGCTCCCGGGGAGTCCTCGTTCCTCGGTCGTCGCTCCTCAGTCCAGACGCCGCAGCGCCCCTGCGCTCACTCACGCTGCGGCCTCCTGCTCGGTCAGCTGGGACAGGACGATCTCCCGGTAGGTCTCACTCGACTCCATCAGCTCCGCATGGGTGCCGCGGGCCGCGATCCGCCCGGCGTCCAGCACCAGGATCTGGTCGGCATGCCTGATGGTGGCGACCCGCTGGGCGACGATGATCATGGTCGCGCCCGTCACCTGGGTCGCCAGGGCCGACCGCAGCCGCGCGTCGGTCGCGTAGTCGAGCGCGGAGAACGAGTCGTCGAACAAGTAGATCTGCGGCTTGTGCACGAGCGCGCGGGCGATCGCCAGGCGCTGCCGCTGGCCCCCAGATACGTTCGTGCCGCCCTGCGCGATCGGCGAATCCAGCCCTTCCGGCATCCGCTCGACGAAGTCGCGGGCCTGGGCGATCTCCAGCGCCCGCCACAGGTCCTCGTCGGTGGCCTGCTGGTTGCCGTACCGCAGGTTCGTCGCCACGGTTCCGGAGAACAGGTACGGCTTCTGCGGCACGATCCCGACGGCCGCCGACAGCTGGGCCGGGTCAAGTTCCCGCACGTCGACGCCGCCCACCAGCAGCGACCCGGACGTGACGTCGAGCAGCCGCGGTATGAGGTGGACGAGCGTGGTCTTGCCGCTGCCGGTGCCGCCGATGATCGCCGTGGTCCGGCCGGGCAGCGCGGTCAGGCTGATGTCGTGCAGCACCGGCTGCTCGGCCCCTGGATAGCGGAACTCGACGTTCCGCAGCTCAAGCCGGCCGGGCTCCGGGCCCGCGGGCCGCGGGCTGGCCGGCGCAGGGACGCCCGGTTCGGTGTTGATGACTTCCATGATCCGTTCCGCGCTCACCTCGGCCCGCGGTACGAGCATGAACATGAACGTGGCCATCATCACCGCCGTGAGGATCTGGGCCAGGTAGGTGATGAACGCGGTCAGCGACCCGATCTGCATCGTGCCGTCCGCGACCAGGTGCCCGCCGAACCACACCACCGCGGTGGTAGACAGGTTCAGCACGAGCAGCACCGACGGGAACATCAGCGCCATCAGCTTGCCGGCTCCCAGCGAGACGTCGAACAGCTCGGTGCTGGCGCGGTCGAACCGTTCCCGCTCCTGCGGGTCCCGCACGAACGCGCGGATGACCCGGACGCCGGTGATCTGCTCCCGCAGCACCCGGTTGATGCCGTCCAGCCGTTCCTGCATCTGCCGGAACAGCGGGCGCATCCGGCGGATGATCAGTCCCAGGATGACGGCGAGCAGCGGCACCGCGACCAGGAGCAGCGACGACAGCGGCACGTTCTGGTTCAACGCGAGGATGATCCCGCCGACGCACATGATCGGGGCGGACAGCAGCAGGGTGAACGTCATGAGGGCCAGCATCTGGACCTGCTGGACGTCGTTGGTGGTCCTGGTGATCAGCGACGCGGCGCCGAGGTGGTTCACTTCCCGGTCGGAGAACATCAGCACCCGGCGGAAGATCGCCTGCCGGACATCGCGGCCGAGGGCCATGGCGACCTGCGCGCCGAAGTACACCGCCCCGATCGCGCACAGGATCTGCGCGAGGGTAATCGCGAGCATCACGCCGCCGGTCGTGAGGATGTAGTGCGTGTTGTGGAAGATTACGCCGTTGTCGATGATGTCGGCGTTCAGCGTCGGCAGGTACAGCGTCGCAAGCGTCTGCGCGAGCTGGAGCAGCAGGAGGAGCGCCAGCGGCTTGCGGTACTGGCGCAGATACGTGCGCAACAAGCGGATCAGCACAGGACTCTCTCATCCTCCGTCAGGACATTGGGCGGGCAGAATTTCCCCGGTGCGTCGTGGAACATCGTGGACGCGGCCACCACAAGGAACAGCGCCGGATCCGGGATAAGTCATCCCGCGGGATACCTGCGGGCAACCGCAACCAGATCACCAGGGTAGGCCCGAGTGCGGGTTGAGTACGCGCCCGGAATCCGGAGAGATTTCCAGAATGTCGGCGATACCCTCTATCAACGTAGTCAGTCCGATCGCCAGTTCTAATACGGAGGACTCTCACCACGGTGGCGCGCGCGGCAGAACCGACAAGGACCCCGGAACCGGTAATCACTGATGACAGGCTCGTTGAAGCCGGTCCTCTCCGCCCAGGTAAGGCGGCCCGCGCCGTTGTCGCCGACGGCCACGCGGTCTACGACGCCATCGAGGCGGTCCTAGCCGCGCCGGGAGAATCCAGGGAAGTCGCGCGCCGAGCGTACGAGGCGGCGCGCGATCGGCTTGTCGCCGACGCGCTCGACGCGATGCCGGTCGACCGGCTCCGGGACCTCGTCCACGGGAAGGTCACCTTCGCCCCCCTCATAGACGCGGGCATCGGGACGGCCGGCCAGGTCCTCGCGATCGGGCCGGAAGGGCTCAGGCGAATCCCGGGAGTTCGCCGCAAGGCGGCCAAGCGGATCATGGCCGCCGCCGCCCAGATGAGAGAGTCGGTCGAGGACGGCACCCGCGTCCGCATTGACCCGGATGCCCGGACCACCGAGCAGACCGCGCTCATCGCCGCGCTGCGCCGTTACGAGCGCTCCCGGTCCGCGCTCAAGGGCCCCGACCTGAGCCCGCTGGCAGGCGAGATCGGGCGCCGCCTCGACCCGGCCGCCCGCGGCGCGAGCCAACGGAGAATGCTCTTCACCTTCTCCGGGCGGAAGAAGCAGGAAGCCCGTGATGCCCTCACCGAACTGGACGCCATCCTCGGCTCCAAGCCGGTCACCACGGCACGCAAGCGGCTGGCCAGGGCCGAGGCTGAGCTGGAGAAGGCCGGCAAGGAACAGCGGGTCACCCGGCTGTGGAATGACTACCTCGCCCGCCCCGTCACCTACAACGGGCTGCTGATCGATGTCGCGGAACTCGACCCGGCGCGGGAGGCCAGCCAGGGCTTCCTCCCCGCCGACATCGCCGAGCAAGTCCGCGTACTGCCCCTTGACCAGTCCCTCCTCAAGATATCGCTGCGCGGCTACCAGGCGTTCGGCGCGAAGTTCGCGCTGGTCCAGGAGCGGGTAATCCTCGGCGACGAGATGGGCCTGGGCAAGACGGTGGAGTCACTCGCCGCGATGTGCCACCTGGCGGCCAAGGGCGCGACGCACTTCCTCGTCGTCTGCCCGGCGAGCGTGGTCATCAACTGGACGCGAGAGGTGGAGCGGCACACGCTGCTTGAGGCCCACCGGCTCCACCGGCCTGGTGCGAAGCGGCAGGCAGCCGAGCAAGAATGGGCGGACAAGGGCGGCGTTGCCGTCACGACGTTCGAGGCGCTGCGCGCCATGCCGGGAGACCTCGACGTCTCGATAGCGATGCTGGTCGTCGACGAGGCGCACTACGCGAAGAACCCGAACGCGTTGCGCACCCAGGCGGTCAGCGAGTGGGCGAGCCGGAGCAGGCGGGCACTGTTCCTGACGGGAACGCCGATGGAGAACAAGGTGGCGGAGTTCCGGGTCCTGGTCGGGCATCTGCGCCCGGATGTCGCCGAGAATCTGGACCTCGCGGACGAGACGATGGACGGCACCAAGTTCCGGGAGCAGGTTGCGCCGGTCTACCTGCGGCGCAACCAGGAAGACGTGCTCAGCGAGCTGCCGGACCGGCTGGAGACGCAGGAGTGGGTGGCGCTCGAGGGAGCGGCAATGCGCGCGTACCGGAAGGCGGTACTCGAAGGGAACTTCATGGCGATGCGCCGGGCCGCGTTCGACCCGGGGACGGTGAAAGGATCGCAGAAGCTCCGCCGTCTGGTGGAAATCGTCGGCGAGGCGGCCGACGGCGGGCGCAAGGTCATCGTGTTCTCGTACTTCCGCGACGTGCTTGACACGGTGATCGAGGTGCTGGCCGGGCGTGACGGCGTCCCGGGCGTGCCCGTGCTCGGACCGCTGACCGGGGACATTCCGCCGGCCGAGCGCCAGGCGATGGTGGACGAGCTCACGAGCGCCAAAGGGCCAGCGGTGCTGGTTTCCCAGATCCAGGCGGGCGGCGTGGGCCTGAACATCCAGGCCGCGTCGGTGGTTGTCATCGCCGAGCCGCAACTGACGCCATCGATCGAGGAGCAGGCGATCGCCCGGGCGCACCGGATGGGCCAGGTTCGCCCCGTGGACGTGCACCGGCTGCTGTCCGAGGACAGCGTGGACCAGCGGGTCCTCGAACTGCTGGCCGCCAAGCGCGAGGCGTTCGACGAGTACGCGCGCCGGAGCGACATGGCGAACGCGACCCCCGACGCGATCGACACTGGCTCCGAGAGCGAACTGCGGAACACGATCGTGGCCGCGGAACGCGCACGGCTCAAGGCCGCGTGACCAGCGATCCCGCTGGTGTTCTGAGTCGGATCGACGGCCCGGACGTGCCCGGCGGCGAACCTACGGTGCGTAGACCTGGAATTCGGAGAGCTGGGCGGCGGACCAGCCGGTGTTGCCGGTGAAGCTGAGCTGCACGTAGCGGTCGCTGGTGCCGGACGGCAGGCTGATCGTGGCCGTGTTGCCGGCGGAGGGGTTGAAGGTGTACCCGGCCGACCCGACGAGCTGGCTGAACGTCGTGCCGTTGGTGCTGCCGAGGACCGACAGCGTCTGCGGTCCGGGTGCTCCAGGCGGACGACGGCGGCAGGTCGAGCGTCACCGACCCGATGGACTGCACCGAGCCCAGGTCGACCGTGATGGTCTGCGGGTACCCGGCGCCGTCGGTGCTCTCCCAGTAGGTGCTGGTGTTCCCGTCCACCGCCATCTGCGGCGTGTAGCTGGACGAGGTGGAGCTGCTCGCCGTCACCGGCCGGTTCAGCGCCAGGTTCGTCGTCGAGCTCACCCCGGTACCCGACAGCGCCACGGTCAGCGGGCTGCCCGGCGCGTTGCTGGCCACCGACAGGCTCCCTGAGGCGGCGCCACCCGCGGTGGGCGTGAACGTCACGCTCACCGTGCAGGACGCGCCCGCCGCGAGTGAGGATCCGCAGGTGTTCGTCTCCGCGAACGGGGCGCCCGCCGAGACCGACGAAAGGCTCGCGGTCGCGGTGCCGGTGTTGGACGACGGTGACGGTCTGGGCGGTGCTGGCCGATCCCACCGCCTGGTTGCCGAACGACAGGGACGCGGGCGATGCGCTCAGCGTCGGGGTCGAGCTGTTGGTGGCCGACATCGTGATGCTCTGCACGATGAGCGGCGCGCTGGCGTTGGTGACGTTCAGCCGCAGGTCGGCGCCGCCGTTCTGCGCCTCGTCGAACTGCGCTCCGGTCAGCTGCACGGTCGCCGTGGTCCATGTCCCGGTCCCCGGGCTGGTGACGGTCGGGCCGTTTTGGTAGGCGTTGCTCGGCGTGTCGTACTGCACCGTGAAGCCCTGTCCCGCCGTGGCCCAGTACGTGACCTGCACCGTCACGTTGGCCGCGGCCTCGACCGCGGACATCGGGTTGAGCTGCAGGTAGACGTTCGCGTCGCCCGCACCGCTCTGCGACGACGTCCAGGTCTCCACGGCCTGCTCGCCGCCCTGGGTGATCTGGGTGAGGTTGCCGTCGGAACCCGCGTTGGTCTGGCCGACGCCGAGGAACTGCAGGCCAGCGCCGGCCTGGCCGGCCGTGGCGGTCACGGAGGTGGCGCCCGTCTCGGTGACCGGGCAACTGGACGACGCCGTGCCGGAGGGTGGCGTGCCCGCTACCACGTTCCACTGCGCGAGCGTCGCCGCGCCGATGTCCGCCGTCGCGCAGAGCAGGCCGTTCGACTGCTGGGTCTGCGGGACGGCGGCGCCGGTCGCGGCGTTGACCAGGTAGTAGCTGCCCGACGTTGAGGCCGAGCCCGGCCGGGCTGAAGGCGATCGGGTCGTCGTAGGTGGTGCCCGAGGTGATGTTCGCGAGGGTGATGGAGGCGCTGGTGCCGTTGGCGGCCACGGCCGGGACGGTCTGCAGGTCGCCCACGTCCGGGGCGTCGATCTCCGCGTACGCGGTCGTGTACTGGGTGAGCTGCTCCGGCCTGGGTCAGCACCGTGCCGCCGGCCGACTTGTACGCGGTCAGGTTCGAGTCGACGCCGTTCAGCGGCAGGACCGCCTTGAACTGGGACAGGCTGACCGCGCCGTTCTTCACCTCCTGGCTGGTCACCACGGTGAAGCCGGCCTGGTAGTTCAGCCACAGGTTCGCGATCTCGTTCTCGACGTTACTCAGGCTGCCGCCGCTGGTGTTGCCGTAGCCCTGGGAGAAGTCGATGTAGACGGCGGCCGGCTGCTGCGGGTACGTGCCTGACAGGCCCTTCAGAGTCGGGAGCCAGCTGGTGTAGATGGGGAAGCCGACGGTGTCCTTCTCGGTGCCGTCGTGGATGAAGAAGTCCTCGCCGCCGCCTTCCGGCAGGCCCATCGAGTAGAGGGATATCCACGACACCGCCTTCGCGGCGAGCTGGCTGTTGTCGGGCGGCGCGGTCCACTCCTGCGCCACCTTCACGCCGTAGGCGCGGGCCAGGCTGCCGAACGTCAGGGTCAGCCCCTGGGACGAGGCGTCGTCGTCGATGATGGTGACGTTGTACTGCTTCGCCAGCTGGAAGAACGTGTCCGGGTTGTTGGCGTAGGACGTCGCGTTGCCGAAGCCGCCGCCGAAGTAGTAGTACAGCGGGGTGCTGGCGGTGATGTTGCGCACGTCGGCGGTCAGCTGCCCGTAGGTCGTCTTCACGCTCCACGCCCGGAACGCCTGGAACACGCCGAAGAGGGCCTGCGCCCGGCGCGGCCGCCGGCACCTGGCTGAACGAGCTGTACGACGTGCCGTTATCGGAGTTGAACGTGGCGATGGTGCCGTAGGTATGCGGCAGGTACGTGTTCTGGAACTCGCTGATGTCGTCAGCCGCATAGCCGCCGCCGGCGCCGCTGAGGTCCCACTGGGCGTCGAGGTAGCCGTAGTTCAGGATCGCGCCGCCGTAACCGCCGGGCTGGTTGACGGCGTTCTGGATCGTGTCCTCCACGTAGGTGAAGTACTCCGACTGCTCCGTCGGGTCCCACCACTCTGGCGCCTGGCCCTGCGCGCCGCCGCTGCCGACCTCGAAGTCGTTGATCCACGGGGCGGGGCTGCCGCCCCAGCCGGCCTGCCAGAAGATCGGGATGAGCTGGATGCCGGCGGCACTGGCGTTGGCGAGCTCGGTGTCCCACTCGGTGAAGCTGAACGTGCCGGCCGCGGGCTCGATCGTGCCCCACGGCATGTTGAGCTCGGCGGTCGTCAGGCCGTCGGACGCCAGCCCGGCGAAGAACGACTCCGACCAGGCGAGTGCCGTTGTTGTCGAAGTCGAGCTGGGTGGACCAGATCGGCGTGGTGGGCGACGAGGCCGCCCGCGCCACCGGGACGTGGAAGCCGCAGAAGAGCGCGACCATCACCGCCAGCAGGATGGGCACCACAAGCCGCCGCGGCCGAAAGCCGTGGTGCCACCACGTTGACGCGCATCCCTTGACGCTCATGTCGCGTTCCTCCTTGAGCCGCAGACGCGGGAACTCTGGATCGCTTCGTTGACATGACTGTAAGATTCGCGACAAGTTCGTGCAATATCCTAACTTGAGATAGAAAGTTACATTTGTTTCAACGAAACAATGCCTGCCAGTCACGAGAGATCTCAATCTTCAGCTGAAGAATCACGACCGAGGCCACGGTGGAAGCCTGCGGCCGCAGACTCGTGATCTTAAGCCGGGTAGTCAGGTGGCGACGGGTCGACGAAAAACAGCCCCGATCGCCGAGTAAGACCCGACGATCGATGAGTTTCGGCATGGATCGCGTCAGGCCGTTCACCAGCCGGCTGACCCGCTCCATCGAGGACTTCAGACTCGGTGTTCATCCGGCTCCCGGCGGCTCGGACCGGCTGGTGCTTCTCGGCGCTGTCGGTGCTGCACGCCCTGTCGAGGGTGGGGCCGTGCCGGCTGAGTGACCTCGTCGAGCAGATCGCCGCAGCCCTGAGCAACCTGCGCCCACGTCGGCCGCCGCGAAGCTGGAAGGCGACGGGCTCATCGAACGCAGGCCCGATCGGCGCGTGACGGGCAGGCCCGATGCCGTCTCGCACCGCGGGCGGGCAGTCGATTGTGTCCTCGGCGCCATGCCGATCGTGTCCAGCGGCTGCGAAGTCTCGTCGACCCGCTCCCGCCGCGCACCGCACGCGGCTGCTGAGCATCGCGGGCGTACGCGACGCAGATCGTGACCTGAGCGTCGCCAGCGAGCCAGACGAGAACCCCGATCAAAGGAACGCGAAGTGAGCGCAAGCGTGAATGCACTGTCGGCGGCGCCGATCACCGTTGATGAGCGGGTTCTGGAGGATCTGCGGTCGCGGCTGCGGGCCACGATCTGGCCGGAAGACGAAGGGAACGAGGACGGGCGGTACGGCGTCCCCAGGGCCCTGCTCCAGGAACTGGTGCAGTACTGGGCCGAGGAGTACGACTGGCGGGCGGCCGAGCGGGCGATGAATGCCTACGAGCACTACCTGGTTGACGTGTCCGGCACGCGCGTTCACTTCATGCGCAAGCCGGGCGCCGGGCCCGATCCCGTCCCGCTGATCCTCAGCCACGGGTGGCCCTGGACCTTCTGGCACTGGTCGAAAGTCATCGACCGGCTCGCCGACCCGGCCGCGTTCGGCGGCGATCCGGCGGACGCTTTCGAGGTGATCGTCCCGTCGTTGCCGGGCTTCGGGTACTCGACACCGACGCGGCCGGACATGAACTTCTGGAAGATCGCGGACGTCTGGCACGAGCTGATGACCCAGACGCTCGGCCACGCCCGGTACGCCGCGGCGGGCTGCGACGTCGGTGCCCTCGTCACGGGACAGCTCGGTCACAAGTACGCCGGCGAGCTGTACGGCATCCACATCGGATCAGCCTTGAAACTCGACTTTTTCACCGGCGACCGTGCCTGGGATTTCTCCGGCGGCAGGCCCATCCCGCCCGGGCTGCCCGATGACCAGCGAAACCGGCTGGTCGAGATCGAGCGGCGGTTCGCGGTGCACCTGGCCGCCCACGTGCTTGCCCCGAGCACACTCGGGTACGGACTGGCCGACTCCCCGGCCTGGCATGCTGGCCTGGATGCTCGAACGATGGATGAAATGGTCCGACAACGGCGGAGACATCTACGCCGTGTTCACCCGCGACGACCTGCTCACCCACGCGACGATCTACTGGACCGGCAACGCCATCGCCAGCTCGATCCGCACGTACGCCAACAACAACCGCTACCCCTGGGCACCCTCCCACGACCGGACGCCAGTCATCGAGGCACCGACCGGGATCACGTTCGTCGACTACGAGAACCCGCCGGGAATCAACAGCCAGGAAGAGCGCATCGAGTCGTTCCTGGCAAGCGACCGCGCCGCCTGGTACAACCACGTCAACATCGCCGCCCACCCCCACGGCGGCCACTTCATCCCCTGGGAGATCCCGGAACAATGGACCACCGACCTGGTCCGGACCTTCAAGCAGACGAGGTGACCACGCTCGCCGCCAAGACGATCCCTCCGCAAAAACCGGTTGGCGAACCACGGCGACCACTGCTAGCTTTTCTGCGGCCGTGCAAGAGAACGAGGAGGTGGTACCCGTGAACGTTTCGACATGGGTGCTCCCCTCCGGGGTCACGGTCGGGCGATAGGTTGCCCGGGAGCGCCGCTGCGAGCACTCCCGGAAGGCACGACCATGCGATTCACTTCTGAACGGCGCCTCGACGACGGCGTCCTCGAACGCGAATTCACCCTCGGCGAGATCCCCGGCGTCCTGTGGACGCCTGGATCCGCGCCGGCCCCGCTGATCCTGAGCGGACACAACGGCGGCTTGCACAAGCGGCTCCCCCGGCTGGTGGCCCGGGCCCGGCACTACGCGGCGGAGTACGGCTTCGCGGTGGCCGCCATCGACGCTCCCGGACACGGTGACCGGCCCCGTTCCGCCGTCGACGAGCAGGCCCGCGCCGACCTCCGCCGGGCGTTGGAAGCCGGCGAGCCGGTCGGCGAGATCGTCGACGCCTTCATCGTCCCGCTGGTCGAAAAGGCGGTCCCGGAATGGCGGACCACCCTGGACGCCCTCCTTTCGCTGCCCGAGATCGGCGGCCCGGTCGGGTACGAGGGGATGACCGCGATCGGCATCCGGCTGGCGGTGGCCGAGCCGCGCATCGCGGCCGTCAATTACTTCGCGCAGGGTTTCGTGCCCGGCGCCCTGCGCGAGGAGGCCCGGCAGGTCACCATTCCGCTGCAGTTCCTGATGCAGTGGGACGACGAAGGGATGGAACGGCAGCCGACCCTGGACCTGTTCGACGCCTTCGGCACCAAGGAGAAGACGCTGCACGCCAATCTGGGCGGGCACGCCGGTACCCCGTGGTTCGAGGTGGACGACGGAGCCCGGTTCTTCACCCGGCACCTGAGGTGAGGCCGGGCCGTCCGGCCAGCCGGCCTGCCGTCACTTGACGGCAGCGGATGGAGGAGCGCCAGTGCGGAGGGGAACTTCCGCACTGGCGCTCCGCGCATGCCTCAGGATTCTGGTACGAGCCGGAATGTCTGGGCGGTGTCACCGGCGGTGCAGGCCCATTGCTGGAGTTGCGTGCCGTTGGCGGTCGAGCGGTTGGTGACGTCGAGGCATTCATTGCCGCTGTTGCGGGCGGTGAATGTGTAGCTGCCGTCCGACTGCACGGTGGGCAGCCACTGCTGGTTGGTGCCGCCGGTAGCGCTCCACAGCTGGATGAGGGTTCCGTTGCCGGTGGCGGACGGGCCGCCGGTGACGTCCCAGGCTTCGCTGGGGGCGTTGCGGGTCACGACCTGGTAGTAGCCGCCGCTGGTGGGCTGGAACTGCCACTCTTGGTTAGCGCTGCCCGCGGAGCAGGCCCACTGCTGCACGGCGGTGCCGTTGGAAGTGCTGCCGTTGGTGTCGTCGACGCAGTCGCCGCTGTTGGTGTTGACGACCTCGTACCACGTGCTCGAGCTGATACCGCCGGTCGAGGTGGAACCGGGGGTCCAGGTGAACGTGGCCACGGCCCGGGCGGGCAGCGTGTAGGTGAAGTACTGGCCGTTCTCGTCGACGTTGAAGGTGTGCGCGTTAGCGGTGTCGGCGTTCAGCACGATCAGCGCGTTCGAGCCGTCGGGGTTCCGGAAGGCCACGTCCTCGACGTTGCCGGAGCCGAAGGTGTTGGAGTCGATGCGCACCGCGCCCGGCTTGACGAACTTGCTGGCCTGGCCCAGCACGTAATACTCGGCGTTGTAGGTCGCGGTATCCGCCGAGTTGTCGACCGTCACCACCCCGGTGCAGGTGGTGCAGTTCATGCTGGGGCCGCCACTGGGGTTCAGGGCCATGTTCCAGGTAGCGACGGTCTTGGCCCAGTTGCGGGTGGCGCCGATGATCAGGTTCTCGGTCTGCCAGTCCAGGGAGTCGGCGAAGGTATTGGCCGGGTTGGACGACTGGGTACCGGAGCATTCGGTGAAGTAGGTGTCCTTGTTCGGGAAGGCGTTGTGCACCGTGGTCTGGGCGCTGGGGTCGCCCGCGTAACAGTGCCACGCGACGCCGGCCGTGTAGGGGCCGGCGGTGGAGTCACCCAGGACGGTTTCCGGGAAGGTCGTGTCGTTCCAGTTGTGGTCGTAGGCGATGATCTTGGTGCTGAGCCCGGCCCTCTGCAGGTCCGGTCCGAGGTTGTTGCCGATGAAGCTGGCCTCCTGGGCCGCGGTGAAGGTAGAGCCCGGGTAGTTCGACGGGGAGTACTCCGGCTCGTTCTGTGCCGTGATCAGTGAGATCGGCACACCCGCGGCGTCATAGGCCTGGACGAACTTGGTGAGGTAGTCGGCGAACACCTGGTAGTCGCCGCTGTTGAGGGACCCGCCGATCATCGAGCCGCTCGACTTCATCCATCCCGGCGGGCTCCACGGCGTGGCCATGACGGTGACGTTCGGGTTGAGGCTCAGCGCCTGCTGGAGCACCGGCAGGATGTAAGCGTTGTCGTGGGCGATGGAGAAATGCGCCAGGGTGGGATCGGTCTGGCCCGACGGCATGTCGTCGTAGCTGAACAACGACTGCGAGAAATCCGATGCCCCGATTGGCTGGCGCAGGAAGTCCAGGCCGATGCCGCTCGTGGGACTGAACAGCTTCGTCATGATCTGGCTGCGCAGCGGCGAGTTGGCGACCAGCCAGGCCGAGGAGTCGGTAAACGACGCGCCGAATCCGGTCATGGACTGGTAGGTAGTGGCAGGGTTAATCGTGATTGTCTGGCTCGCGGACCCGTTGCCGGCATTGAACGTCGCACCCGCCTGCGGAGCCAGTAGCTGGCTCTGGTTGGCGGTGGTCTCCCAGACGGAAACTGCCGGCCCGGACGCGG
This sequence comes from uncultured Actinomycetota bacterium, assembly GCA_963850115.1. Taxonomy (GTDB): domain Bacteria; phylum Actinomycetota; class Actinomycetes; order Streptosporangiales; family Streptosporangiaceae; genus Trebonia. The sequence continues at coordinate 15,989 of CAWKKG010000006.1, read as the reverse complement.
CGTGCGCGGCGACGGGACTCAGCCCGGCAATTCCCCCGGCAGCGATGAGCGCCGCCGCGCCCAGCAATGCCGTCATGCCTTTGATTCGGGGCATCGTCGTCCTCCTTCAGAACCTGCCGGGCGTTAGGTGTGCCCGATCGCGTCGGCGCTGGGCGGGTTATCCAACTTCGAGAGCTGACTCGCCCATGAAACAATATGTAACAGTTTGAAACATTTGCGATACGATGATGAAAGCAGCCAGAAATAGGGCTGTCAATAGGCAGATGTGCGCCTTGGCGGCGAACCGGCCGGACAGTTATGCTGCGCATAATGAAACAAAAACGTGTAACTAATGAGTAGACCGCGCAGCCAGCGTGTTACTGTCCGGGACCTCGCCGCGGAGACGGGCGTATCCATTGCCACCGTCTCGCGAGTCCTCAATAACCAGGCCCACGTAGCCCAGCACACGCGCGACCTAGTCCAGCGGGCCGTTGAGCGGCTCAGCACGCAGGCGCCCGGCCCGGGGACGTTTTCGGCTCACGTGACGCACGGCTCCGTCTACCTGCGCTGCCCGTATCTGCTGACTGACTACTTCGGCCTCATCGTTTCGTCGATCGCCGAGACGCTGGAGTTGCACGGCAGGCCCTTGGTGCTCAACGCCGGAGAAGCCGCCCAGCGGGCGGCGGTCCTGCCCACACTCGCATCCCGCCCCGGCATAAGCGGTGCCATCATCGTGTTGCCGCCGGAATCCAGCGAGCAGCTCCTGGATCTGCGGGCCCGCGGATTCCCGTTTGTTGTGGTAGATCCGCGCGCCCCGATGCCCCGCGACATCGCGGCCGTATCGGCGGCGCACCTCGCCGGAGCCCGCAGCATCACCAGGCACCTGGTCGGCTTGGGACACCGGCGCATCGGCGTGCTCGCCGGACCGCACAATTGGCTAGCGAGCGACGGGCGCCTCGCCGGACACACGTCGGCGCTGGCAGACGTGGGGGTGCTGCCGGACCCCGAGCTCGTGCGTAGCGGCGAGCCAACCACGCAGTTCGGCTACCACGCAGCCGGCGAACTGCTTGACCTGCCGCAGCGGCCAACCGCGCTGGTCGGGTTCAATGACAAGGTCGCCATTGGTGCGCTGGCCGCCGCCGCTCAGCGTGGACTGCGCGTACCGGAAGAACTCTCCATCACCGGCTTCGACGACATCGACCTCGCTCAGGCCAGCCGCCCCCAGCTCACAACCGTGCGTCAGCCACTGCAGGAGATGGGCCGCCTAGCCGTCAGTCTCCTTATCCGGCTCATGGAGCGCCAGCGGCTCGACGCACTGCACGTTGAGCTGGCCACAGAGCTGGTGGTGCGCGACTCCAGTGGCCCGGCTCCGCCCTGAGACGCGCCTCGCACGACGGCCGTGGCCTCGATTTAGGTACATGATCTTGACGCGATACTCAGCAGGCTTTTCGCCGCCGGATCTGTTCTTCAGGCAGTCAGGCGGGTGCGCAGCGCGGCGAGTTCGGTGCCGGACAAACCGTTCTCGAGGAGGAAATCCGGCATCGTCAGTGACGCGATGGTTGAGGTCAGCGATGCTTCGATGGTGGTGTCGCGGCTCGCGAGCAGCTCGTTCACCGCGGTGAGCTGGTCGCGAACACCGATTTCGTCGTACCGCTGCTTCATCCGGTCGTAGCTGAGCAGGTAGTCGGCGACGATTTCCTCCGGCGCCGCTCCGGCCAGCGCGAGCAGCACCAGGGCCAGCAGCCCGGTCCGGTCCTTGCCGGCGGCGCAGTGGAACACGACGCAGCCCGGCGCGGCGTTCACGATCGCCCGCACGGCGGTGACCAACCGCTCCGGGTGCTCCGCCAGCATCGCCGGGAAGTACAGCGGCGAGGCCAGGTTGTCGACCTTCGCCCAGTGCTCGTAGAACGGCGTCCCGACCGGGTCCAGCGGTAGCCGCACGGCGGTGATGCCCGCCGGCCGCGGCGCGAGTTCGGGCTCGTACTCATCGGGATCGCGCAGGTCGACGAAGGTACGGACGCCGTAGGCCCAGACCGCCGCCCACCCGGCCTCGCTCAACCGCCGCGGTTGCTCCATCCGGACCACCGCCCCCGGCCTGACCTGCCCCAGCCCGCCCAGGTCACGAGCGTTGACGCAGCCGTCCCACGAAAGCTCCCTGCCATTCAGCTCCACCGCTTTCCTGACCTCTCATTCTCTGGTCTTCGTGGCCGCGCGGTCACTGCGATCGCCCTGGCAAGCATGCTGCGGCTTGCCCCAGGAGCAAGGTCAACAAACCGGGAAAGAAGCCGGCCAGGCCCTCACTAAGCCCAGCATCTGGCTTACTTGGGCAGCCGACGATCACGCCGTCCAGCCACCCACAGTAGTCCGGCTTCTGGCGACAACGGATCAGTGCCTTGGGCGCTGAGCCCGCGAAGGCAGCCCGCTAGCCCGCCAGGCTTGTCACTGCTTCAGCCACGGCCCTGGTGTCGCGAAGGTCCGGCAGGACAACATCCGCGCCCGCGGCGCGCAGCGACTCAACACTGTCGGACCCTGTCGCCACTGCCACTACCCGCGCACCGCCATCCTTGCCCGCGTGGACGTCACGAGGTGTATCGCCGACCAGGACCGTGTTTGCCTTATCGAAGGTCTCGCCGTACTTGGCGGTCGCCCTTCCCTGCGCGACCGCGACCAGGTTCCCGCGGACCTCATCGTCCGAGCCGTACCCGCCAACCTCGAAGTCCATGAACCCCTCAAGCCCGAATGCCGACAGCTTGGTCACGGCGTTCGGCCTGATGTTCCCGCTCAGCACGGACTGGACGACCCCTGCCGACACCTGGAGGGCCGCGAGCACGTCACGAGCACCCGGCAACTCATGCCCGCGCTCGCGCAGTGCCCCCGCGTTGGTCAGCGTGGCCGACTCCAGTGCCTCCGGCATCCGCGCAACGTGATCGGCAGTGGGTGCGATCCCGTGCAGCATAAGCATGTCGCGCATTATCTCCGGCTCGGTACGGCCATCCGTCCTCGCCCGCTGCTCAGCCTCACGCCCGGTCAGCAGCCTGAAGGCCAGCGCGTAGGTCTCCTTGTTCACGCCATGGTTCTCGATCAGCGTATGGTCGATATCCCACAGGACCAGGATCGCGCTCACGACGGCAAAGCCTAGCCTCCGGTGGTTAGCGAGCGATCTCCGCAAACTTACGTTTGCGGCTGTCTTGAAGCCAGTGGAACACGAGAGCAAGCTACGGGTAGCGCACTGCCGCCCCGGGAGGAATGCCAATGCCGGCTCGCTCTCACCCCCGCCGTCTCATCGTCGCGCTTGTTGCCGTCGGCGTCCTGCTCCTCGGATCGCTCGCTGTCTGGTCAGGATCGGCCCGGGCGGCCGGGACGGCATTCAGCCCCAGTACTTGCGTCACCACGCCAAGCGCAGTTGTCCCCGGCGTCCAGATCGCCGACCCGGCGTGCGAATTCAACGGGGCGGCCTACACCGCACCGTTCAGCCCGATCGCCGACGGCAGCGGCGAGCTGTCCCGGGTCTGGACCGGCATCGCCGGCGACGGGGCCTCCTACCGGATCGAGGTTCCGCCCGACTGGAACGGGACCCTTGTGATGTTCGCCCACGGTTACCGGGGCACTGGCAACGTGGTGTGGATCGATGATCCCCAGTTGCGCCAGTACTTCGTCGACAACGGATTCGCCTGGGCCGCGTCGAGCTACGCGATGAACGGCTACGACCCCGGCGACGGCGTCGTAGACACCCACGACCTGCTGCAGGCGTTCCCGTCGATCACCGGACTGCACTCCCGGCAGGTGATCATGAGCGGCCTGTCGATGGGCGGCGAGGTCACAACGGCCGAGATCGAGGCGTACAAGGGCGAGTTCGCGGGCGCCATGCCCTACTGCGGGGTGCTGGCGGGCAACAACCTGTTCGACTACTACCTGGGCGCCAACGTGACAGCAGCGGGCCTCACCGGGACGACGATCAGCTACCCGACAACGCTGGCGGCCGGCGAGGCGTACGCGCCCGCGTACCAGTCCACGGTGGAGTCTGAGCTGCCCGCCCTCGGGATTACCCCCGTGGCGGCCACCGGAGGCCAGACGTTCACCACCAACTTGACCAAGACAGGGACGCTGTGGTCCGACACGGTCGAGCAGTTGTCCGGCGGTACCCGTCCTGGTTTCGCCAGCGCTATGGACTACTGGGACAGTTTCGGGTTCGCCCCGCTCACCCAGGTCCCGTTCCTGTTCGGCGTTTACCCCGGGCTCAACGGCGGCACCCTCGGCCTCGCCAACGGCAGCGTGGCCGGCAACCAGCGCACTTTCTACACGTTCAGCGACAATCCGCTGATCAACCTGCCGCAGGAGATCGCGCTCAACCGCGCCGTGCTGCGGACACCGGTCACCGCCACCTCCTCGGCCGACGCCCTGTCGCCCGCGGAGCTGCCAGTGATCCACGGCGACCCGGGCATCCCGGTGCTATCGGTTCACGGGATCGGAGACCTGTTCGTTCCGTTCTCCATGGACCAGCAGTACGACGCCATGATGGTGGCGCACGGCCAGGGCAACCTGTTCGTGAGCCGGGCCATCCGTGAAGTCACGCACTGCGGATACACCACCAGCGAGTTGTCGTCCGCGTTCTCCGCCCTCGTGTCGTGGATCGACACCGGAAAGCGGGCCGCCGGCGACAACATCCTCAACCCGAAGACGGTCGCGTCGCCGACGTTTGGCTGCCGGTTCACCGACCCCACTCCCGGTGCCCACCCGGAGTTCCAGTCCACGGTCCCCTGCCCGTCAAGCACGCAGCAATAACGGGGTGATCGTGGACCAGTGCTGGGTTCGGGTGAGGCTTGGTGCTGGTTGAGGTGCGTGATTGCGGTGATGATGTCGGCGACCACACGGACAAAGGTTGCCGATCTGGCGGAATCTGTTGCACAGAAGTGATCAAAGTTGGACTTTATTCCGATTGAGCCCGCCGATAATCTTGGTTGGCTGGCGGGTAGAGGCCAGCGGTATTGGGCCTGGCTTACCAAGGAACTCGAGACACCATGGCTAATTCTCCGCAAGGCTGGCAGTACCCCCAGATGCCGGGGTACCCGCAAGGCCCGGCAACGCCAGGTTCCGCGGTGCGGCCACCGCGGCCCGACGCGATGCGGCGGGCCGTGACCCTCATGTACGCAGGTGCCGCGCTCGGCATCATCGTCGGCATCGTGGACGGCCTGACGACGCACAACGCCACGTTCTACTACAGCTCCGCATCGTCGGGCACCGCCACCGTGCACAGCGCGAGTTCCCTTGTCGCCGGGATCCTCGAGGGGATCATCAACGCGGCCCTCTGGCTCTGGATGGCCTGGAAGGCCGGGGCTGGCCGGAACTGGGCGCGCGTGCTGTCCAGTGTCTTCTTCGGCTTCGCGTGCCTGCAGCTCATCGGCGCCCTTTCCGCTCTCTCGGGTTCCGCGCACCCGGTCCTCGCCTTCATCCTCACTCTTATCGAGTGGGGAGTCGGCCTCGCCGCCCTCATTCAACTCTGGAAGCGCCAATCAACCGAGTTCTTCTTGTCCACGAAGAGCGCGAGACTCGCCTTCGGTGCGGCATACTCCGGGTACCAGCCCGCGGGCTACGGCCAGCCGCCGCAATACGGGCAGCCCACTGGGTACGGCCAGTCGCCGCAATACGGGCAGTCGCTGCAGTACGGCCAGCCGGGCTACGGGCAGCCGCCCAAGCAGTCCAGAGAAACCACAGGTCAAGAGCCTGATTGCAACCCTTGAGCAGCTCCCTGGCCAGCGTGGTCTCGGGTGCTGACGGTCAGCGGAGCGCTGTGCTTTTTCGGTGGTGTCGATCTGGTTGGTGCCCTCGTAGATCTGGGTGATCGTGGACCGTGGGGCAGTTTCCGCAGGTAGATGACGTGCTGGATGGCCGGGTGTCAGCACGGATTCAGCACGCAACGATCGCGGTCAGCCCCCGGCGCGATGGAGCAGCGCGAGGAGGGCGAATATCCCGCCCTGTACCGGCCGGGCCTGGAAGCCGACCTGATCGCCGCTGATCGTGTCGTACAGGTCGCTGAACGGGACCCGGCTCGGCGTCGTGTTGGCGTAGGTGTAAACCTGTTCGATCAGCTGCTTGCTGACCGGGTAGCCCGACAGCCAGGCGGCGGTGAACATCTCCCAGTCGGACTTGGCGTAACTGTGCGGAACTTGCAGCGGCAGGCCGAACAAGTTGCTGACCGACTGATACCAGGCCGACTGCTCGGCCAGGACGGACGATGGGATCAGCCCCGTGCCGAGCAGCCGGTCCGCGAAGCCGTTATACGTGGTGCCCCACGTGCCGTTGCCGCCGTCGGACCCGTTATAGGTGAGGTCGAGGTGCGCGGCCGACGGGTCCTGGGCGTGCGTCACCCAGTAGGAGATGAACTGCTGCGCCTGCGCTCGGTAGCTCGCCGCGTCGGCGGCGTGGCCGGCCACCGCGGCGATCTTGCTCATCGCGGCGACGGCGATGATTCCCTTGAGCGCCAGGTTGACGCTGTGCGCGATCGAGCCGGCGAAGTCGTCGGTCTGGTTCTGGTAGCCGGGGTCGGGCAGGTTGGCCGTCAGGTAGTCGGCCCACTGCTTGAAGATCGTGTAGTGCGCGGTGGCGAAGGCCGCCCCGGGCCCGGGCGCCTGCTGGATGTAGGCGGCCGCCATGATCAGCATGTTGCCGGTTTCCTCCACCGGCATGTTCTCCCCGCCGCCGTCGTTGTGGCCCGAGGCGACCGGGTAGGCCGAGCCGAGGTCGTGCGGGGCGAAGGGCTGCGGCCAGAGGCCCGACTCGGCGTACGACAGCAGCGGCTCAAGCAGCAGGGCGAGGTAACCCGGGTCGGCGTAGATCCACGCGGGAGAGGCCGGGAAGAGCACGTCGACGGTGGAGACGTTGCCGTCGCTGGAGATCTCCTTCAGGAACGCCCACGGCTGGCCGTCCGGGCCGACGACTAGCTCGGTTCCGCCGTAGGCCTGGCGCAGCGCGATCGCGCAAAGACCCGCGTAGGCCGTCCCGCCGGCCGTGGTGGCCTCGCCGGTGATCTTGGCGTCCAGGCTGTCGGCCCGCTGCTGGGCCGCGGCTAGGTCACCGTGGAAGAAGCCGAGCATGTCCTGCCAGGAGGAGAAGCTGGCCGTCCACAACGGCTGCAGGTTCTGCCCCTGGTAACTGACCGCCGGGGTGCGGACCAGCCCGATCGACAGCGGAACCGACCGCGCTGTGCCACCGAGCTGGCCCAGGTCGACGCAGAAGCCGAACACCGGCCAGTTGTCCTGGATGGCGCGGTAGTTGGTGTCGTTGGTGTTGGTCAGCACCCCGTTATTGACGAACTGGGCGCGGACCACGATGTCCTGGCCGGACTGGTAGCTCAGGCCGGAGATGGCCGGCGTGGACCACACGGTGGTGCCCCAGGCGGCCTGCTGGTTCTGCTCGGTGAGCGGCTGCTGGCTGGCCAGTTCGACGGTCCAGGTCTGCAGCGTGCCACCGTTGTAGCTCACCTGCGCCGATCCCCAGGTGATTTCCTGGCTGTCGTCGGCGCTGCACCACTCGCCGCTGATATCGGCATAGACCTGCACGTCATGGCTCTTGCCGTCGATGCTCCGGGCGCTGATAAGCACGTAGCTCAGCGGGATCGACTGGCGCTTGAGGTCACCCGGCTCGACTGGGGACAGGAAGTCCAGAGTCAGCCCGACACCGCCGCCTTCGAGGGTGAACATGGTGCGGGTAGGGGTCACTTCCAGGCCAGTCTGCTGCAGCGCTCGCTCGAAGCCCTGGACGGTCGAGGGAGTCCCGTGATTGCCGTTCGGAACGGTCAGAATGATTCCCGCATCGCCCATGAACAGGTAGGAGACGCCATCGATGCGGGCGATGCCCCCCATGGCGGTGGTGTGTCCCTGCCAGAACTCTTGCCACGTCGCGGGAGAGACCGTGGCCGGCAGCCAGGTGCTCACGTACGGGCCCCGCACCGCCAGCGGGGCGGCCGGCGGGCGGATCGGGGTGGCGCCCAGGTTCCCAGCCGCGGCCGCCGTGGCGCCTTGCGGTACGACGGCGGCGTCAGCCCTCGGCGGCGCCAGCCCTCCGACTCCCGTGACGACCCCGGCCAAGCCGCCCGCCGCGACGACGCCGCCCGAATACCGCAGGAAGTCTCGTCGCCGGGGCATGGCCCAACCTCCGATCCGGAACGCCGCAGTGCGTCCTCGTGAGGATTTTCACTCCCAAATGTGTGGTCATGTCAAGACATGTGGCCGATCGTGGCCGATCATCGGGATCATCTTGTGCATATCGGTTTAGAGAGGTACAAACGCGATGACAACGTTGTCAGCAGAAGGGCCTCTCCATGTTGCTCCTGCGGCAAAGCAAGCGAGAGCGGCCGGCCTTCGTGGTCCCGGCGGCAGTTATCGTCCTCGCAGGGTTGGCCTCATCATCGCGGCGCCCGGCCCAGCCAAAGCGGTACCGACACCGAGTGGCCTGGTCAGCGATCCGGCGTCGCTGGTTGACCCCATGATCGGCACCGGGTCTGGCGGGGCCACGGTCGGCCAGATTGACACGTTCCCCGGCGCTTCGGCGCCGTTCGGCATGCTGACCTTCAGCCCGGACACGCCCTCCCGCCCGGACGGCGGCGGATACAACTACGCCGACAGCTCCATCGCGGGCTTCAGCCTCACGCACCTGTCCGGCCCGGGCTGCGGCGCCGATGGCGACTTCCCCATCCTGCCGACGGCCGGCAGCGTGGGGCCCGACCCGGCTAGTACCACCGAGCCGTTTAACCACACTGACGAGCACGCGGCGCCGGGCCAGTACCAGGTCACGCTGGACCCCGGCACGTCCAGCGCCATCGGTGCCAGCCTGGCCGCCACCACTCGCACCGGCATCGGGACGTTCACCTATCCGTCCTCCACCCCCGCGAACATGCTGTTCAAGATCGGCGACGCGCAATCGGGCAACACGGCCGCGGACATCCAGATAGCCGGCGATGACGAGGTCACCGGGGAGGAGACCGCCGGGCAGTTCTGCGGCTCCACCGGAACCTACCCGGTGCACTTCGTCGCGAAATTCAGCCGGCCGTTCACCTCTTACGGCACCTGGCAGACCGAGCCCACCGGCCCCAACGTCTTCACCCAGCCGACAGGCAGCCTCGACTGGGGATACCACGAGGTCAGCAGCGGTGGCACAACGCCGACGATCACGCCCGCGACGACGTCGGGCGGGGCGAGCGCGATCACCTGGCAGCAGTCGACGGCGGAGGCGAACACCTGGATCCAGGCTAACCCGCCCTCCAGCCTGACGCAGGGGGACACCTACCTGGCCAGCGTGACTGTGCAGGGCACCGGCAACGTCTTCCTCGACTTTTACAACGGGCAGGTGGACGTCGACAGCCAGCCGGTGAACCTCACCAGCACGCCGACGACGCTAACGGTCGCCGCCACCATCCCGACCGGCTCTATCGGTCTGCCGGTGGTGCAGGTCCGCACCGCGCAGACAGGCCCGGTCGACCTTGAGGCGTCGGCGCTGTCGCTCCAGCAGGAGTCGGTCGTGGAGGCCACCGGGTCCACGGGAGTGAATGCCCACGGCACTCCCGTGCAGCGCGTGCCCGCCGCCGCCAACGGGAAGGCGGCGGGTCCGGTCCTGGTAGCACCCGCCGGCACCGAGGCAAAGGGCGGCCAGTCCCGCACCCAGGTCGCCAGCGCGACCGGCCTCGGCTCGGGCGCATGGGTCACCTTCGACACGACGCAGCAAGCCGACGTAACGATGAAGGTCGCCATCTCCTACGTCTCGCAAGCCGATGCGAGTCAGAACCTGAACGCCGAAGATCCCGGCTGGAGCACGCAGGCCGTCGCGGCTCGCACCTTCGCCGACTGGAACGGCTACCTGGACCGGATCAGGATCGGCGGTGGCACCACCGCAGAGCAGACAGAGTTCTATACCGCCTTGTACCACGCCCTGCTCGACCCGAACGTGTTCTCCGACGACAACGGGGATTACCTCGGATTCGACGGCAAGGTGCACCCCTTGCCCAGAGGGCAGGTGCAGTACGCCAACTACTCGGGCTGGGATATCTACCGCAGCGAGGTGCCGCTGCTGGCTGTCGTCGCCCCGGAGCAGACGAGCCAGATGATGAGCTCGCTGCTCAACGACCAGGCGCAAGGCGGCTGGCTGCCCAAGTGGGGCTTCGCCGACGACTACACCGACGTCATGAACGGCGACGCGGCCGACCCGGTCCTGGCCGAGGCCTACGCCTTTGGTGCGCGCGACTTCAACGCCAAGGCGGCTCTCGAGGCCATGGTCAAGGGGGCCACCGTCGTGCCGACGACGAGCGAGCTGGGCCAGGGTTTTTACGATGAACGAGACGACCTGGCGGCTTATGAGGCAGACGGATACGTTCCGAACACTCAGGAAAGCTCATTGTCACCCGTGGACAACGGGGCGTCCGAGACACTGGAGTATTCCACCGCCGATTTCGCGATCTCGGAGCTGGCCACGGACCTCGGCGACATGTCCACCGCCGCCACCTTCCTGAAGCGCTCGCAGGACTGGACCAACATCTTCAACACGGCCACCGGCTACATCGAGCCGCGCGACGCGTCCGGGCAGTTCCCCGAGCTGGACCCGCTGACGTACGGCTGGAGCGGCTTCGGCCAGTCCGGCTTCCAGGAGGGCAACGCTGCCCAGTACACGTGGTCGGTGCCGCAAGACCTGGGCGGGCTGATCGGCGCCGTCGGCGGCGATGCGACGGCGGTCAGCCGCCTGGATACCTTCTTCCAGCAGCTCAACGCGGGGCCGAACGCCCCGTATGACTGGGCAGGCAACGAGCCGTCGGTGGGGACCCCGTGGCTCTACGACTACGCCGGGGCGCCGTCCAAGACATCACAGGTCGTCCACGAGCTGCTCGCCTCGGTGTACTCCGACAGCCCGGGCGGCGAGCCCGGCAACGACGACCTGGGGGCGATGAGCTCATGGTATGTCTGGGCGAGCCTCGGCATGTACCCCGAGACCCCCGGAACAACGGTGCTGGCACTGAACGCGCCGGTCTTCCCCTACGCCGAGTTCGACGTCTCCGGCAAGCCGCGGGTCACGATTAGCGCCCCCGGCGCCTCTACCTCGTCCTACATCCAGGGCGTGAGCGTCAACGGGAGATCCTCGCAGGATGCCTGGCTGCCCGGGACAATGTTCGGCGCGGTCGGCACGTCATCCGCCCAGCCGACCGATATAGCATTCAGCCTCTCCGGCACCGCCAGTACGTCCTGGGGTTCCGCCCCCGCCGACGCGCCGCCGTCTTACCAGGCCGGGTCGCTGACGTTCCCGCCCGGCCGGACACCGGAAACCCTGGTACCGACCGGCCCGAATCTACTCGGCACTACGCCCACCGGTCAGCTCAACTGGCAGGGCCCGGTAGAGAACGGCGTCGGCTCAGTACCCGGCACGGTCACGCCCGACGTGACCACGCCACAGAACGCGAGCGCGGTGGAGTGGCAGGAGACCGACGCCGCCCCCAACACGTGGATCTGGGTTAACCCGACGTCGGACCTCACTGGCGGCCAGACGTACCAGGCGACGATCACGCTCCAAGGCACCGGAGACGTCTACCTCGACTTCTACAACGGCCAAGAAGACCTGACGACCGAGACGGTGCAGCTCACGTCCACGCCGGTGACGCTCACCCTGGACGGCGAGGTCCCCGGCGACTACTCCGCTCCGCTCCAGGTCCGCACCGCGGATGCCGGGCCAGTGGACCTCTACGCAAGCAGCGCCTCGATCCAGCTCCTCACGCCGGAGGCAAGCGGTTGACCGCCTCAGCCGTGGGCACGTCGTCAATTCGTGGTCGCCCCGGACGGCGGTCACGGCAGCCTCCGGCCGCCGGGGGTGCGGCGTTTCGGTGTGGCGCGGGCCGGGGAGCAGTACGGGCCGGGGAGCGGCTCGTTCACCGCGTGGTCGGGCCGGTGGCCGCTGAGGGCCTGCCGGACTTGCCGTGCGGCGGTCAGTGACATCTTCCGGCGGGTGTCGCTGACCGCCGAGCCGAGGTGCGGGGTGAACAGGGTCCTGGGATGGCTCAGCAGCCTGGCGGCGTACCGCGCGCGTATAGTCCGGCTCCATGGGACAGCCTGCCGCGCAGCCGCGCGTTGCCGTAACGTTCGCCGGCTCCGGGGATGCGTTCGGCAGCGGAGGGCGCTACCAGGCCTGTATCCACCTGGGGATGCCGGGCCAGCCGCCGGTCCTGCTCGACTGTGGGGCGACATCGCTCAGCGCGCTGAAGGCCTGCGGCCTCAACCCGGGCGAGATCGGCACCGTGTTCATCTCCCACCTGCACGGCGACCACTTCGGCGGGCTGCCGTTCCTGATCCTCGACGGCCAGTTCAGCCGGCGCGCCAGCCCGCTGACAGTCGCCGGCCCGCCAGGCACCGCGGGCCGCCTACGGCAGGCCATGGAAACATCGTTTCCCGGCTCCTCCGGTACGCGTCGCGGCTTCGGCGTCGAGGTCATAGAACTAGCTCCCGGTAGCGCGGCGGCCGTGAACGGCATCGAGGTCAACAGCTGGGAAGTGGATCACCCGAGCGGCGCTCCGCCACTGGCCCTGCGGCTCAGCGTCGGCAGCACCACGATTGCCTATACCGGCGATACCGCCTGGACCGAGAACCTGGCCGCAGCCGCCGACGACGCGGATCTGCTGATCGCCGAGGCCTACTACTACGACAAGGCGATTCCGTACCACCTGCGCTACACCGATCTCGTCACGCACCGAGCCAGCCTGGCCAGCCGCCGGATCGTGCTCACCCACATGTCCGCAGGCATGCTCGCCAGAGCCGGACAGGGCCAGCTCGCCTTCGAGACCGCCCGCGACGGGCTCGTCATCCAACTCTGACCCCAGGCAGGCAAGTAGCAGCGAGCACCGATTCAGCACGGGACGGAAACGACGGGATACAACCGGCACCAATCAGGTAAACCGGACACGAGAACGGGCCGCCGACTCGATGGTCTGACGGCCCGTTCCACGCGAGACAGTTCCGAGAAATCGCAGGTCAGCGCCGAAAATCTAACCCTTTAGTAGCTGCCGTGCCATGACAACACGCTGGATCTGGTTCGTCCCCTCGTAGATCTGGGTGATCGTGGACTAGGTGGCAGTTTCCGCAGGTAGATAACCTGCTGGATGGCGAGGTGTCAGCACGGATTCAGCACCGTTTTCACGGGCCGACCGCCCGCTACCCTGGCCGTGTCGGCAGACGCTGTCCGCGTGATGGGAATAGGACGATCGCCGGTCAGTGCCGGATGGGCCGGAACCTGTTCCCCAAGATCGTGTTGTGGTGGCCGGCGTTCACGATCGGACGGCCGCTGTTGCGCAGGTACCGGCCGAACCGATCGAGGCCGATGTAGTTGTTCAGCACGAAGTTTCCGCGGGTGCCGCTGCTCAGGGTCACGCCGATGCCGGTGTTCCCGCTGATCAGGTTGGCGGGTCTGAGTGTTTTCTGGCCGATGAGGTTATCGTAGGCGTGGCCGACGATCAGGACGCCGCCCTTCTTATTGCCCAGCGCCTTGACGCCGAGGATCTGCGTTCCGATGAAGCTGCGGAAGACGCTGTTGTTATGCGCCCGTCCTGTGATCACCACCCCGTACCCCCTGTTTCCCGAGAATGTGTTCTGCGGGATCACCGAGCGCAGCGTGCCGCCGATCATGTTGCCGTGAGCAGTACCGTCGATCAGCAGGCCGTCGCCGCCGTTGGGCAGCGCGCCATCGCCCTTGGTAGTCAGGCCGACGATATTGGGATCAACTGTTACCCCTGAGGCATTCCCGGCCAGCTCGATTCCGTTCCTCCTGTTGCCAGAGAAAACGTTCGTCCGGGCCAGGTTGTTGCCCCCGGTGGAGGTGATAAGCAGCCCGTCATCGCCGTTGGGAGCTGCGCCCTTGAATGCCAGCAGTCCGCCGAATGTGTTGAACGTGACGAAACCGCGGGACTTCCCGGTCACAGCTATGCCATTCCGGCCATTTCCGGCGGACACGTTGCCCAGCGGGATGACCCCGCCCACCTGAGTGTTCACCGAGGTCCCATCGACCAGGATGCCGTCCAGCCGGTTTTTCACGATCGCCGTGTTGTTGGCACCGGCGCCGAAGAAGTTTCCCTGGACCGTCACGTTGTCCGAGCTGGTGACGCGCAACCCGTTTTCGCGATTGCCGCTTATGACGTTGTAATACACGAACGGGTCATTGACGAACTTGCAGCCCACCAGCGAGTTGCCGGGCGCCCGGTCGATCCACACGCCGTTACCGGCATTGCCGAGAGCGCCGTCCCCGCTGGCCGTCGTCCCGATGAAGTTCCCGTTGAGCACGTTGCCCCGGGAGCCAGCGTCGATTAGCACGCCGTTGCGGCCGTTGCCCGATATCAGGTTGCCCAGTGGCGGGACCACGAAGACCGGCGTCACCGTCCCCTTGCTCCCGGTCGGATTGTTCGCCTTGCCGGTCGCGGCGTCGACGAAGGCAGTGCCACCGATCTCGTTGCCTCGTGATCTTCCGGTGATCCGAATGCCGTCGCCGCGGTTGGCGATGGCCGAGGTACCAGCGGCGTTCGTCCCGATCCGGTTGGCCGCCACGGTGTTCCCCGACGATCCGGCGAGCACGATGCCACTTCCCCGGTTGCCGGATATCACGTTCGCGACCACACCCGAGGCGCGCGAGCCGTTCAGCCCGATGAAGTTCCGCGCCATCCGTGCTCGGACTGTCGAAGACCCTGACTATGCAATCTACGCGCATCTCGGAGCCGTCTTGGGCGGAATGGGTCGCCAGACCCGCGAGTCGGGTGGCTCATTCTCGTGTTCGGAATGTCCGATTGATGCCGGTTGTTTTTTATCTGCAGGTCAGCGGCCAAATTTACCTCTTGAGGAGCTGCCGCGCCATCACCATGCGCTGGATCTGGTTGGTGCCCTCGTAGATCTGGGTGATCGTGGACCGGGCGGCAGTTTCCGCAGTTAGATGGCATGTTGGGCGGTGGGGTGTCAGCACGGTTTCAGCACCGGTTTCCGTAGGGCTGCTGCCGACGGCGGATGGCCCTGGCCGATCATTGACGAGAAGATCTCAATCGGGTGATGGATCTCGCCGCCCATCGTCGCCGCTGTAACCTTCTACGCGGGAGGGGGTCGCCCATAGAAGGGATGTAGATGGACGGGGTGACGCCGCCGGGCAACAATCCGGCTCAGCCCGCTGCCGCGCGGATCTATGACTACCTGCTGGGCGGTAAGGACAACTATGCGGTAGACCGGGCTGCGGCCGACAAGGTCCTTGCCGTTGCCCCGGATCAGCGGTGGCTTGCCCGGGCTAACCGGGCGTTCGCGATCCGGGCGGTCCGCGTGCTGGCCGAAGCTGGCATCAGCCAGTTCATCGACCTGGGGACCGGGTTCCCGACCTCTCCGAGTGTGCATGAGGCAGCCCGCCGGGCAGACCCGTCGGCCCGAGTGGTGTATGTCGACCGTGACCCGATGGTGCATGCCCACAACACGGCCCTGCTGGCCAAGGACGACCACGTAGTTTCGGTGTTGGCCGACATCCGCCGGCCAGAGGTGATCTTGGATCATCCGGACGTGGCACGACTGGTCGATTTCAGCCAGCCGGTCGGGGTCCTGTGCGTCGCCGTCTTGCACCTGGTGTCGGACGCTGAAGATCCGGAGGGGATCGTCGCTCAGCTCCGCGACCGTATGTGCGCAGGCAGCTACCTGGTGCTCTCCCAATTCGCCAGCGACAGCGACCCGGAAGCGATGGCCGAACTTCGCGCAGTAGCGGCGGGCACGCCAGTGGAGACCTATTTCCGGCCCAGGAGCCAGATTCTGCGGTTCTTCAACGGTCTAGAACTCATGGAGCCCGGTCTGACAGATGTCCAGGAGTGGCGGCAGGACATCACGGCTTCGACCCGGCTGAAGATCGCGGGGGCGGTCGGCAGGAAGCCGTGATGCCGGGCGGATGAGCTGGCGTCGCTGTTCAAGGCGGTCGCAGACCCGATGCGGCTGCGGCTGCGGCTGGGACGGTACGGCCCGTCCAAGCCAAACACAAAC
>CAWKKG010000005.1:0-152189 GCA_963850115.1 uncultured Actinomycetota bacterium | reverse complement strand
AGCCGCCAGGACCGCACCCGCTCGCTCATCTTCTTCAGGGCGTCCTTGCTGGCGGCCGGGTTGAATCCGGAGAACATCTCCCCGGACCTGGTTCGCACCCGGCGCTGCCGGAACTCGAATCCCAGGAACGTGAACGACGTGTGCGGATGCTCACCGCGCCGCCGACTGTCCCGGCAGTAGACCACCCGGGTCTTGTCCGGGTGCAGTTCCAGCCCGACCTCTGCCATCCGCGCCGTCAGCTCCGCCAGGACCCGCCCGGCCTCAGCGCCATCACGGCAGTGGATGACCCCGTCGTCTGCGTAGCGCTCGAACGGGACGCCCGGGAAGGCCCGGGACATCCACGCATCGAACGCCCAGTGCAGGAACAGGTTCGCCAGAACGGGTGAAACCGCGGATCCCTGCGGGGTTCCGCGGTGCCTTTCCGTCAAGGTGCCGTCGGCCTGCTGAAGCGGCGCTGCAAGCCACCGCTTCACATACAGCAGGACCCACGGCAGGTCGCAGACCGAGCCGACCGCCTTCATGACCAGCTCCCAGGGCACGCTGTCGAAGAACGAGCGGATGTCGAACTCAACCACCCAGTCGTTCTGCCAGCAGCGTTCCCGGCAGACGGCCACCGCGTCCAGCGCGCCGCGTCCCGGCCGGTAGCCGTAGGAGTCCCGGTGGAAGATCCTCTCGGCCCGTTCCTCCAGCACCCTGGCCACCACCGTCTGCGCGACCCGGTCGGCCACCGTGGGGACGCCCAGAACGCGGACGCCCTCCTTCCCGTGGCCCTTCGGGATCTCGACCGCGCGCACCGGAGGCGGGAAGTACGTCCCTGACGACATCCGGTTCCAGATCTTGTACAGGTTGCCCTTCAGATCCTTCTCGAACTCCGCCAGCGACACCTCATCCACCCCGGGCGCGCCCCGGTTCGCCCTGACCTTCCGATACGCCTCCCAGACTCCCAGCTTCGATATCTCAAACGACTTGCCCGGCGACTTCAGCTCGCCCACGCGATTCCTCCCAGGTCACCCCGGTTGACCGAACGAACAAAGCCGTGAACGACCCGGCCCCTTCGCTCCGCCCGCGTTACACGGGCCTCACCGCTACTACGAGCCGGTCCGCCGGCGAGCCCGGCAACGGTACTCAGTCCCTCACGCTTCGGGCGCTCGGGACGCTCCCTGTCCCCTGGCCGGAAGCAGGCCAGGGCATATCCGGGCACGCCTTCTCCAGTTCCGCGCGGGAGCAGCAGACCGGGCTCGCGTCGCCTGAATGCCGGACACCGCCTGGCCAGTAAGCAGGCACCCGCCAGACTCATCCCGGGATCTCACGGACACCCCGGTTTCGATGTCGTCCTTGTCCATTTCGGCACGTCATCGGACGCTTAGCTTTCGCTCGCCTTCCCGGTCCCCACCTGACGCCTCAAGGGCGCCTTTTCCTCATCGTTCACCACGACGGTCTTCAGCCAACGCAGCATGAGGCGGTTTGAAGCCTCCTCCTGCAAGGCGACTCCGAAGGGCCACACCTTCATCTCCCACGCAGCACCGCTCAGAACAGAGCTACATCAGCTCCTCCTTTGCGCTCTGGACACAACCGTGAATGGACACACAGCGAGGCAGCTTGGGCACGCGTGTGATTACTAGCCCAATGTGCGATTAGTACCTGGGCGGATGCTCCCTCTAAACACACTTTAGTTGTGCGGGTTAAGCCGTCTAGTCTCTTACGCCTATGGTCATCGAGTCATCCTCGAACAGGCAGAATGGATGCCCAGCCGGATCGGGCATGACCCGGACGTCTTGCTGCGGCTGGCCGTCGGCCAGGATCGCGCCGACGGCGATAGCCCAGCGCACTGTCTCGTCCAGGTCGGCGACAGCGATGTCCAGATGCTGGGTTGCGCTCTGTCCGCCGTCAGCAGCGGGGTACGCGGGCCGGGTGAACTTCACCTCGCACTCGAAATTGAGCGTTGGACCGTCCTCGTCGGTCGGCGGCCGTATCTGAGCCCAGCCGAGGAACAGCAGCGAACGCCGACCCGTGCTAGGAGCCACCTGCTCATGTTGGCCGTGGCTTGTGCCCTTGGCCTGTACGCCCCCGTGCGTCTTCGACGCGCGGATTCCCGCGGCAACCCGCAGCGACGTTGAGCGAGGGGCGGGGATTTTAACTGGCCACCAGCGAGGACTTCGAGTGGGCCATTAGCGGAGACTTTCTCAGGGCCGCGGACAGGGGTAGCGTCTGGAATAAGAGCGAGCGGAGATGGCCGATGGTGAAGATGACGGCTGAACAGGAAGCTCAGTATGCTCTGGATTTCGGAATTGCCAGGAGCGATCTGCCGGAGGATGCGCAACTCGCTTATGACCGCCTGGCGGAACAGCGGGCACGCGCACCAACTCCCGCGGCTGACTCCCAGACGGACGCCGAGGATCGCCGCGTCATCGTGCCGAAGTGGGTTGCCGCTGTGGGAACCGCGCTGTTCATCCCTCTTGACGGGCTGGGCCTCGTACTGCTGCCGTGGCTGATGACGCAATATCAGCCGGGCGCGCACGTCTACCCGTTCGCGGTGCGGGCACTCGGCGTGGCCCTGATCGCGGCAGGCGGCATCGTGGTGCTCGTGGCATGCGTGCGGTTTGTGACCGAGGGGATCGGAGTACCGTGGCCGTTCGCGGTGGCTTCGCAGCGGTTGATCGTCGGCGGGGTCTACGGGTACGTGCGCAATCCCATCTACCTGGCAGCGGCTGTGGCCATCGTCGGGCAGGCGCTGCTGCTCAGCCGCCCCGTGCTGCTGGTCTATACGGCCGGGTTCCTTGCTTTTTCGGCCGTGTGGGTCCGTTTGGCCGAGGAGACGCTGCTGACCCGGCGGTTTGGTGCTGAGTACGAGGCCTACCGCAAGCAGGTGCCGGCCTGGTGGCCGCGCCTGCGGCGCCGGAAGTTGAGCAGCCACGCGAGCAGCGACGCCGACACGCGGTCTCGACCGTAACTGAGCCATTGCCCTGGAGCCTCTCAAACTGAGTGAGACACCAGGCGACTGGATTTACCTGCGTGTTCTGCACGGTCCTGGCGAGTTTGAGGTTTCGGGTCGCAAGTATTATTACCAGCCCAGTACCTGATTAGCATCTGGGCGGCAAGGACAACTACGCGGCCGACCGGGCCGCGGCCGAGGCGGGGCTCAAGGTGTGGCCGGACATGGTCTTCACCGCACGGGAGACCGGCGCAAGTCAGCCGCTGGGCCGCGGTGGTCCGCAAGCACCACCGGGGAGCGCAGGCCCCGCTCGCCTCGTGGCGCATCAGCGCTTGAGGCCGACACCGCCGTACATCCAGATGCGGTCAAGATCTGATGGCGGTGGCCCCTCCGGCCGCCATAGCGGGATCCGCACTAGGCCTGGGTCAAGGAGCTCAAGGTCGCCGAAGAAGCGGGCTATCTGCGCTTTGCTGCGCGCTGTCGCCGTCACCTTGGCCTGGTTATAGCTCGCCTGGACCTGTTTCACCGCCTCCGCGCGGAAGTCGCTGGTCGGGTGAGAGATGACCAGGCAGCTTCCGGGAACGGCATGGGCGCACAGTTGCGCGACGATGGCGGCCGGATCGTCGGAGTCCGGGATGAACTGCAGCACCGACACCAGCATGATCGCCATGGGCTCGGCGAAATCAAGGGTGTCCCGGACTTCCGGGTTGTCCAGGATCGCGGCGGGACGACGCAGATCTTCCTGGATCACCGCGATTCTTCCTTCGGTCGTTCCGGTCAGCAACGCCCTGGAATGGGCTAGCACAATTGGGTCATTGTCGACGTAGGCCACCCGTGCTTGCGGCATCACCGACTGGGCGACCTCATGCGTATTGCCTTTGGTCGGGATGCCCGTGCCAACGTCGAGAAACTGGCGGATGCCCAAGCCGGCAACCGCTCGGACCGTTCGCTGGAGAAACTTCCGATTCTCCCGGGCGATGTCCCGCAGCTCCGGCGCGGCTTCGAGCGAACGCTCGGCGAGTTCCCTATCGGCGGCGTAGTTGTCCTTGCCACCCAGCCAGTAGTCATACACCCGCGCCGAATGCGGCTGCCCCGTGTTGATCAGCGGAATTTCGAAGTCTTCTTCGTCTGTCAATGCAACAATCCTACTAGGAGTTATCCTGCTCAGTATTTCAGCGATGATAGGCGAGCGGCCTAAAGTGCCTCCCCGTAGGTCTCCGCGAACGCGATCTGCTCAACCGGCAGTCGCGAGAGCTTGGCCGGGAAACCGCGCGCCGGATACCCCACTGCGATGTGGGCGGCCGTGATGAGCCCGTCGGGGATACCGAGAAGTTCCTTAACCTGGGGCTCGAAATAGCATAGCAGCGTCGTCATCGCGCTGGCCACGCCCTGTGCCCGCAGCGCCAGGCAGAAGTTCTGCACCGTAGGGTAAATCGACCCGCCACCGACTACGCTGAGCCGACCCAGTTCGTTGTCGGTCGGATGCAGCCCGTCGAGCTCGGCGCACACCACGATGAGCGCCGGGACCTCGTGCAGATGCTCGGCGAAGTAATCGGCGTCAGTGACCGCCTTTGGCAGAGCACCCACCTGTACGTCACCGGTACCGATACCGGCGAGATACGCCTTCCACGGCTCCAAATACCATTCCGCCAGCCGCCGCTTGCGCTCGGGATCGCGCACCACGATCCACCGGACCGGCTGGCGGTTTCCGCCCTGCGGCGCGAACCGGGCCGCGCTGAACGCAGACACCAGCACCTCATCCGGGACGGGATCATCCCGGAAGTACCGGCACGTGCCCGTCGTGGTCATCGCCTCAATGAGATCCACGCACGCCTCCCTCTTGTGTTGCGCCCAATCATCTCGCACAGGGCCGCTCCGCGCGGACAAATCCGGTGTATTACTTTTGTCCGGTGCCAAAATTCGCCGATAGCTGCTGACCCGCAATTTCTCGCGGGCTAACGCTGCCCTGCGGTATTCGCCGATCAGGCCGCCGAGCCGGTCCCGCCGCAGGATCCGGGCATTCGGGTCCGCAGTGGGCGGACGCTCACGCCCGGCGGGCGGGCTTCGGCAGAGCGTCCGGTGGGGCGATGAACGTTAGAGGGCTGGACGTACTCACTCAGGACTAGCCGCAGATGCGGCTTGCTGGTGATCAGCATCCGGTCCAGGCACTCGCGCCGGGCGCTGGAATCCACTGCTCCGTGACCGCGTTCGCCCGGGGCGCCCGCAGCGGCGTCCTGATGATCCGGTATCCCGGCTGCCGCGAGCACGGCGTCGAACGCCGCGGTGAACTTGGCGTCCCGGTCCGGGATGAGGAACTTGAAGCTGTCCGCATGATCTTCGAGGTTCATCAGCAGGTTACGGGCCTGCTGGGTCACCCTCTCCCCCCGCCGGTGAGCCGTGACGCCAATCAGGTGTACGCGGCGGGTGCCACGCTCGATGAGAACAGCATTCTGTGGAATGCTCCTTCGTCGCAGTCCACAGAATGTTAGTTACATGGGAATCCTCGCAGGCGAGGATGGCCTGCGGCCAACAGAGTCTTCCGCGCTCGGATTCCACATAACCAATACGTACAGGCGACGCAGGAGCACGGTGTCGACGTGGAAGAAGACGTGGAAGAAGTCCACCGCCAGGATCGT
Organism: uncultured Actinomycetota bacterium; assembly: GCA_963850115.1. Classification (GTDB taxonomy): domain Bacteria; phylum Actinomycetota; class Actinomycetes; order Streptosporangiales; family Streptosporangiaceae; genus Trebonia. The sequence goes on along the minus strand of CAWKKG010000005.1, from coordinate 146,621 downwards.
CTTCGCGATCGGCCCACGACAGCCTCGGGGCCTCGACCTGCCGCTGGAGCACGCGACGTCGAGGAGCCCGTGGCCGGATGAGCCGGCCACGGGCGCCTCGCGGCGCGGGTCAGACGACTGCGTGTCCGATGTCGCCGGCGAGGGCGTCGGTGAAGTCCACGTAGTCCATGACCGCGGTGAAGACGCCTGGCGCGTACCACGACAGCCAACTGAGCCGGTCCGTGAGCTGGTCGTGGGTCAGGCCACGTAGCCGCTCGTCGCACGGGGTGTCGGTGAAGTCGCCGTCGGGGTGCGCGGCCGGGGCGGGGTGAGAAAGACTTGTCTGCATGGCTCTGTCCTCCGGTGGTTTCGGATGGATGGGGTCCCAGGGTCGGCTCGGTGTTCCAGCACCGGGTCGGCCCGCCTGGCTTTGAGGGAGCCTGGGAACTGATAGCTATCCTATTTGGATAGGATTTCGAATCTTAGTATTGTCTGCGTGTCGCAGGCGTTTTTTTCTACGAGTCGACTGATCGGCCGCTTGCCCCGTCGCGGCGGCCGGACAGGTGAACCGGGAGCGGCCACGATCCGTTGCCCCATTCGAAGTGACCGACATTGGGTGCCGGCATTGGGTGGTGACGGGTGCGCATCGACCGGTCGGATGACGGCGGCGAACAGCCAGACGCCGCCGAGCCGCCTGGGGTGCGTGAGGTCAAGGACGCCCCGGTCCGGGATGTTGCGGCCGATGGGGACGGCCCCGCTCGCGGCGACGACGGAAGCGCGATCCGGGTGGCGCGCAACCTCGAGTATCGGGCTACCGTGGACGCCGCCGACCGCAGCTATGCCATCGACCAGGGGTACGCGCGGGTGCGGGAGATCGAGGAGAAGACCGTCACCCCGGCGATGCGCCGCATCGAGGCCGAAGACCCGGACCGTCACCTGGTCGGCCTGGAGCACCGCCTCAAAGGCAAGGAACCGACTCGACAGAAAAGGTCATCTCGACGTCAGAAGAAGGGCCTCACAGCATTGAGCAGGCATTTGCCGACGTGAAAGACGCGATTCGCTACACCTTCCAGTATGCCGAAGACAAGTACACGGCAGGCGTCGCACGCCGACTATGCGACGACTGGAGAATGCGGGCTTCGAGCGCTTCGATCGCCGCAACTCGTGGGACCATGACGCAGTACAAAGGAATCAACAGCCGGTGGCGTTCCGGGAAAGTGGAGTGTTTGAGATCCAGTTCCATACGCAGAGCCAGTCTCGATGCGAAGGAAGAGACCCATGTGCCTATGAACGGATGCAACGTTGCTCCGATCGACGACGCCGAGGTACGCGAGTTGCACGCCTACCAGCGGGAAGTCGACGTCAAAGATGCCGATTCCTCCGGCTCGCGAGACATCCCGGACTATCGGTCGTAGGAGGACAGACATGACAACGAAGATCACCTACTACGCGATCGTGGATGACCTGAGCAGCCGAGAAGAACCTGGCGGGCGTGCTGCGTCGCGTTGAACATGACGATGGCGAGCATGACGAGGCATTCGGACACGACCTGGAATGGACGCGCAGCCCGCTGCTGTATTCATACGAGCGTGGAAACGGAGACAACGAGTTCTACGAGATCTCGGAGGATGAGGCAGACCGGATCGTCGAGCGGATTCGCCGGTCGGTGACCGGTCGTTAGTCATCCGCCGGGTACGGAAACGAGGATTGGCGCTGAGTTGGTCGCCTTGCGCATAGGGCCAGAGACCGTCGTGCGGCAGCGATGATCAGGTACTCGGCGGTCGCGATGCTCGCGGTGTCGACGCTGCTGCTTGCCGCCTGCTCGGGAGGTGTGAGTGCCGACCAGCCGCTTGTCGGCGGCCACCTCGAAGGGAGCGCAAGCCTGCACCCCGGCGCCCAATCTCCCGGTCGACGACATACCCGCCTGGAACTCGCCGGTCGGGTTCGCGCTCGACTGGTACTACAACGCCTCGGCGTCCCCTGTCGAGATCGAATCGGTATCCCTCATCGGCTCTCATAACCTGTTCCTGCACCAGGCCCTCGTCTACGAGGCGAAGCGCGAGCAGCACCAGCTTATCCTCGTGGACGGATGGCCGCTGATCTCTACGAACTCGGACCCCGGCGCGTGGGCGCGCCGTCAGAGCGTTCCCGGGGCGCTGGTCAGCCCGGACCCGTCCGACGCTGGCCCGACCACGCGACGACGCCTACGAGGTCGTCCTCGACATCTCGGCCAAGACCCCCGCGGGCGGGTACGCGATCGGCCAGCAGGTGACCTACCGGCAGGGGAACGTCCAGTACACCATCCGCTCCTACTCCGGCTACGCGATAAGCCCGCCGGGACCACAGGGGCAAGACGGCAGCCGGTGTTCAGCCTTCCAGAAGGCCATCAGCGCTGCCTGGCCAAGTCCCTGACTCGATCTGTTGGCGGACGGAGGCATGGTTGTGGAGGCTGACGAGATCGGCGGCGCCGTGGCGGCAGGCTCAGCCCGGCCGGGGTGAGGGGGCATCCGGAGGCGGCGGTGTGAGTGCAGGCGTTCCCATGCTGGAAGGCTTTCGCGTGGCCATATGCGCAAATAGATGCCATTTAACGAATTCATTGCTTAATTCGGTACAGCCGTCGAATGTCTCAACCTGGCGACAGACTGCAATTATGACTACAGCAATACGCCAACCTTCCGATCTCACGAGGTCGGACACGTATACGTCAGCGACGCATACTTCTTCCATGGCTATGACCACTATCCAAGTCGATGGCGACGTGAGGGACCGGCTTGCCGCCCGGGCGCAAGCACATGGCCGGAGCCTCGGCGGGGAACTGAGCGCGATGCTCGACGATCTGATGTGGCAGGGCATCGAGGACGGCTACCGGCGTCTCGCGGCCGACGAGGCAGAGTTCGCGGCCTACCGCCGTGAGACGGCTGAGTGGATGGGAGCAGACCTGCGCGGGGTCAGTCCGCTAGGCGGGCCGGGCAGCCGAGCAGGGAGCTGATGGCCATGAGGGTCTGCTCGAACTGCGGCCGGGCGCTTGCCCGCAGGGCGGGCCCGGCTACCAGTGGCACGAGCCAGCGCGTGGCGCCGGGGGCGGCGTTGAACACCTGGTAGCGCAGCAGCGTGTCAGGACCCTGCGGAATCATGCTGTAAACGCCGCGGAACCACCACTGGCCAGATATCGCCAGCGTGTGCGAGCCGCCGTCCGCTTCGACATTGACCCCGGGGACCGGTGAGGTCTCCGTCTGCCCGTCCGCCGGGACGGCGGGGAAGCGGAGCGCGCCATGCGATCCGGTGATCATCTCGCGCATCCGCGGCGTGAGGTAAGGCGAGGTTTCCAGGAGGGCGCCCCACACGCGTTCCTCGTCAGCACCGACGACTCCGGTGAGCGACTGCCGGGGCTTCGTGGTCTCCATACGCGCATCTTCCCGCATTTCCCGGCTCAGCGCGCCCGACGCGGGTCAGCAGTCGTAGATTGTGGGGCGGGTGGTGCGGGTGCGGCCGTTGGGGAGGGTCCAGCGGATGATGCCGGGTTCGGGTTGTTCCACCCGCCAGCCCGGCGACTGCTTCGCGCGGTGGTGGGCACGGCACGGAGAGTGCAGATTGCATTCGTCTGTTGGCCCGTCCGGGTAGGGGACGACGTGATCCTGGTCGGCGCGCATGGAGTCGCCGCCGCAGCCTGGGCCGGTGCAGGTCTGGCCGCGGGCGCGGATCAAGTGCCTTAGCTTGCGGCTGGGAACGTAACGAGGCTCGGCGTGCCCGTGATCGCACGTGCCGTGGGCGATCGACTCGAGCCGTGCCAGGCGTTATCCCCAGCCCGGTAAGGAACTGTTGTATGCGGGCAGGCTGCTCCCCGGTGCCTGGCGGCGGGTCCGGGGATTCCGGTTTCCAGGGGTGGCGGCCGGGGGCGCACGCGTGGGCTACGGCTTCACCCTGCTCGTCAACGACGGTGAGGCACCATCTGGTCCTGGGATGGTTTGAGGCGGCCTGGACGATGTCGCGGGTTTCCTTGGGCTCGGTCAGGCCCCAGGTGCCGGCCTGGCCGGGGGCGGTGCCCCAACCTAGGAGGGTGGCGGCGGGGACGAGGAGGTTGATGAGGGCGGGAAGCTTCGCCTGGCCCCCGGCCTGGGTGCTGGGGCCGAGTGGGTAGCGGGCACCGTCCTCGTCTTCTTCCGCAGGATTATCACGCGGCGGGACCTGGGCAGACGAGGCGTCCGGGTAGTGAGCGGCGGAGGGATCGTCGTCCCGAGGCCCGGGGTCGTCATCGCCGTCTGGCTGGGCGTTGTCCTCGTCTTCGGCGGGTGGCTCGGGCGGGAGCGGGGCGAGGCGGTCGAGCGGGTCGCGGTCCAGGAGGCGGTCCAGGGCGGCCGTGGCACGCAGGGAGTCGAGGGTCCCGGCGGCACCGCCGTTGCGGAGCCTGGCCGCCAGCTCGTCGATGGCCGCCTGGATGCTCATCACCAGGCTGGTGTCGGCCTCACGGATCGAGAACGACGCGTTGCCGGACTGCTCTCGGCGGGCCTCGACGCGTTGCCGGGTGCGGCGCGCGTCCTCCTTCTCCCGCCGCACCGCTTCGGGGTCCAGCTTCATCGCCAGCGCCGCCGCGCGGCGGGCCACGGTGTCCGCGCGGACCTCGTGCGCGGTCGCGGCGAGAGCCTGGTCGACCTGCGCGGCGTCCGCATCGGACAGGCACAGCGTCGCGGACGCGATCGCGCTGGCCCGCACCGGGTCGATCAACCCGTCCGCCATACCCGCCAGGGTCCGGGGCAGTCTCGTGGTTAGCTGAGTAGCCTCGTCGAGGAGGTCCTGGGCGTGACGGCGGCCGATGAGCAACTGGCCAGCCAGCTCTAGGTCCGGGAACTGGGCGCGGCGCTGATTCCGCGGGACGCCGTTCGCCTTGTCTTCCTCGTACTGCGCCGCACGGCGGCGGGCCAGTTCCGCGACCGCGAGCGTTTCCAGGTAGTGCGCGCGGTTCCGCAGTCGCCGAGCCGCCTCAAGCGCACCCGTCAGCTCGTTGTCGTCCAGGCGGGTGGCGTCCGCGAACGCCGCCTCGGTCAGCGCCGCCAGCAGTGCACCCGGCGCCAGCGTGTCGGCCGGACCGTCCTGCACGAACGCGGCCCGCAGCGCCTCAGCCTTCTCCCGCTGCCCGGCGCCGCCGGGCATACCGGGTGGCTGCACATCATCCAGCGAGGTGCGGACCGGGTAGTCACGTACGGCCACTGTCGCACCTCCATCCGAATGATCATGAATAGAACTTAACTGATACGAACATTCTAGCGATTTGCACTGACATTCCCGGTGAGCCGGCGCGAGGCGCCGGCGGCCGGATCATCGGCCGCGGGCGCCTCGTGACGGGGGTCAGGCGGTTGCGTGACCGGCGCGGGCGGCGAGCACGTCGGTGAACTCCATGTAGTCCATGACCGCCGTGAAGATGCCCGGCGCGTACCACGACAGCCACCGCAGCCGGTCCGTGAGCTGGTCGCAGGTCAGGCCGCGCAGCCGCTCGTCGTACGGGGTGTCGTCGAAGTCGCCACGGGGGCGCGCGGACGGGGTGAGGTGAGAAAGACTTGCCTTCATGGCTCTGTCCTCCGGTTAAGCGGATGGATGGGGTCCCAGGGCCGGCTCGGTGTTCCTGCACCGGGTCGGCCCGCCTGGCTCATGGAGTCAAGGAGACTAAGAGCTATTCTATGCGCACAATAGAGCCGATGAGTAGTATGGCGCTACATGTCGCACTCGATTATTTTAGCGATTATCCGGGACCGCGACCACGCCGCCCGAACCGGAGCACGATCGTGGCCGATGACTGCTCGGCTTTCGCCGTTCTGGCGGGGTCAGGCAGCCAGGTCGTAGCTGGCTGAGGCCCAGGCTTGGTGGACGGCTCGGATTTCGGCGTCGGTGGGCTGACGTGGGGTGGTGGGGAGAAATCGGGTGGGGATGATGACGCGGCGGAGCTTGGCCGCCATGTCGGAAAACGCGGGCTCGGTCTTGGTGGCGCACCAGGGGGCGTTCTCGCGCCGGTCGGCGGCGGCTGCCGGGTGGTGGCCGTGCAGCGTGTACCAGATGACGGTGATCGAGTAGGCGTACAGGCCGAACGGGACGGTGCGGCGCACGGCGCTCTCGGTGCGGTTGCGGGCCTGGCCGACCCCGAGCAGGTCGCGGGCTTCGGCGAAGGTGACCTCGATGGACCACCTCCAGGCGTACCGGGTGATCAGCGCCGCGGCGGGGGTGGTCGGGCCGGTAGTGATCAGGGCCAGGTCGTAGCCGGTGTCCGCGCCATCTTCGCGCAGCAGGATCACGCGCACGATCTGGGTGTGGAAGGACCCGTACCACAGGCACCTGACCTCGGCGATGCGCACGGAGTCGGTGCGGCCAACTCGACCTTCGACGGGCAGTTCTTCGGGCGCCACAGCCGGGCGACGACCGGCAGGCACGCCGGCCGGGTCAGGAACGGCAACTCCACGATCAGGCCGAGCACGACGAGGCACGTCCCGCGCCCGACCGGATGCGGGCCCTTCGCGGCGCCGTCGTGCTGCCAGGCCGCACCGAGCACCTTCTTGCCGTGGCGCTTGAACAGCGTGCCGTCCACCGCGACGGTCAACGCCGAGCCGTCTGGTAGCAGCGTCCGCACGAGCAGGTGGGACAGGGCCAGGCCCAGGACCTCGGGGTTCCAGGCCGCGCGGGAGAAGAAGGCGTGCGCCCGATCGTGCGACCAGGCGCGCGAGAGCCCGGCCGCGACCAGCATTCCGGTCACCGTGCGCTTGCCGGTGGCCGCGACCAGCCCGGTCAGCAGCGCCGCGAACGTCCGGCGACCCGGGGAGGTGAACGTGCCCAGCTTCCCCAGCAACGCCATCAGCGATGGGGGTACCGCCGGCTCGGGAAGCACCGGAGGATCCTCTCCTCGGAGACGGGCGTCAACACCTCCGATGCTTCTCTCACCCTCAGCGCAGCTCGGCCCACTTCACAGCAAACCACCCGACACGGCGAACCTCACAACCCCTGCCGGAACGGCTAAAGCCGAGTGAGCGGGAGCCTCATGGCTACGATGCCTCCGAAAGGCGCCTGGGCACCTGGAACTTTCGCACCTCCTGCGGCCAGCCGCAGGCCACCGCGATCTTCCCCGCCCACAGTCGCGCCTCCTGCTCGGCGGCCACGTCCACGACGGCGAAGCCGCCAAGGTACTCCTTGGACTCGACGAACGGGCCGTCGGTGAACAGCGGCGTGCCGCTCGAGGCGTCGACGCTGAACACCGGGCCATCGACTTCCAGGCCGCCGGTGAAGACGAAGACCCCGGCGGCCTTCATCTCCGCCACCAGCGCCCTGACGGCCACAGACTTCGCATGCAACTCCTCGTCCGTGTGGTCGGGCACCCACTGGTCGTTGAAGGCGATGAGGTATTCCGCCATGTCTCCTCCTTTTCCCGGCGGCTCTGTCCGGCCACCTCTCGACTGTTCTACGAACGGCCCACCCCGGATCCGACAGCCGCCCGGAGACAACTTTCGCAGTCTCGGACTACGCTCACGCAACTCGGCGACCCCTCTTCACAGCAAACCACCCAACGGGGCGAACCTCACAGACCTGTCAGAACGTCGAAAGTCGAGTGACTGAGTAACCAGCCAATATTTGGGCTACCGCAGCTAAATTTGGGCTACCGTAGCTAACGGATGACACTTGTCGACCATACGCATGCCGTTAAATTGCCGATCGAATTGAGCACCTGGTGGAATCTGCCCACGACGCGCGCCGCCGTGACCTTGCGGACCTGGTGAACATCGAATACCCGGAAGTCCGACTGTCCGACATGACGCTTAACCCGGCCACGCGGGTGCAACTAGAGCAAGTGCTGCACGAGCAACAGCAGCGCGACCTGCTTGAGTCACACGGGTTCGCGCCGCTTCACCGGCTGCTGCTCATCGGTCCGCACGGCACCGGGAAGTCGATGACCGCGTCTGCCTTGGCCGCCGAACTGTCGCTGCCCCTTGTCACGATCCGAATCGACGCGCTGATCAGCAAGTACACAGGCGAGACGACGACAAAACTACGAATCCTCTTCGACTCGATGGCGCGCCCGCGGACCGTGTACCTATTCGACGAATTCGGCGCGATGGGGGCATGGCAGACGGCCGGGAGTGACATCGTGGATGCCCGTTGCATTCTCACCATGTTTCTATCGTTCCTCGGTGACACTCAGCGGGAAAGCCTTGTCATCGTGGTGACCGGTCACCCGTCCCTGCTCGACGACGCGCTGCTCCGCCGTTTTGACGCCGTCATCGGTTATCACCTGCCTGGTCCTCGGCAAGCTCTTGACCTGCTCCGCCGGCGCCTCGGCGGGGTGAATACGACTGCGGTCTCCTGGAGCGAGGTAGCTGACCACGTGAAGGGCCTCAGCCAGGCGGCACTTATCCGCGCCGCCGACTCGACGGCTAAGCAAGCGATACTGAACGAGGAGGACTCGGTGTCGACGGCCGCCCTCGTGATGTCGCTTGTCGAACTCCGCAAATCTCGTTACGCGGTGGGATTCGGCCACACTCTCCCACGATTACCTGCCTTCACCGACACGATGCGAGCTGGAGGCGCTGGTACGGGAGCCCTGTCTTCCGGCCTGCGTCGCGCTGACCTCAGGATTTGCTCGTGCCAGCCGGCTCCAGGCCGCACGCTCCGTGACCGCCCCAGCCACCATCCCCGCACCAGCCGGCAACCTGTACCAAGTGACTTCCGGGCCGTGCCCGTGCCCGGGGCGGAAGGCGCCCTGCGCCTGAAGCGGAGGGGACGGGCACGGGACGCGAGCGCCCAGCCGCCGACTACCCCAGCCACACACTCGCGAGCGAAGGCCTGCACCAGCCGCTAACCCGCAACCCGCACCACCAGCAACCCCACGTTGACGAGCGCCGCTCGGCGTCACGGGCAGATGCTCGAAGCCTCCTTCACAAGTCGTCGGCGGAAGGGAAAGAGAGCTGGCGCTTGAGTTGGTTGCCTTGCGTGTAGGGCCACGGGCCGTCGCGCTGCAGGCGGTCGACGACGATGCCCCGGGCGATGCCGATTCTGTCGGCTAGGCGACGCACGTCGTCCAGTGTCTTGAGGCTGACCACCGCGGCCTGCACGGCGCAGGAGGTCGGCGCGGGTGCAGTAAGAGGAGATTTTCGGCGCCGCTGGTGTCCGTCCGGCGCCTGGCCGTTCGTCACTGCTGCAGATCCGCCGACCAAGGGCGGGTCGTCGACGCCTAACAGGACGCCTAACAGAAGGAGCCCGCAATGCCTGACATCCTCCACCGCATCAGCATCGACACCCCGCCGCAGCGGGTGCATGACCTGATCGCCAGCACCGAGGGCGTCGCCCGCTGGTGGACCGGGTGGCCGCTCACCGGCGAGCACGCCGTCGGCTCCAGCTTCAGTGTCTACTTTGGCGACGCCGAGAAGCCCGCCGCCGTCATGCAGGTTCTGACCGACACCCCGGACCACGTCGTGTGGCGGGTCACCGACGGACCGGACAGCTGGATCGACACCCGGATCGACTTCACCCTCCGACCTGGCGGCCACGGCGGCACCACGCTTCTGTTCACCCACGCCGACTGGCAACAAGCCAGCGAGTTCATGAGCGGATGCAGCACCAACTGGGGCGCCTACCTCACCAGTCTCAAGGCCGGCGCCGAGGGCGACGCGTTCGCCGCCTATCCCACCGGCGAGATCAGCCGCTGGGGCTAGCGACCGGGGCGCGGTTGTGCAGGGTCGCCAGGTCGGCCGCGGCGCGGCCGGACGCCCAGCCCTCGGCGTCGGTGGCCCGTACCGGGCGCCCGCGCTTCAAGGTGTCGCCGAACATCTCGTCGACCGAGTCGTCGACCGCCTGCTGCCGGGCGGCGAGGAACGGCATCAGGGCGGTGCCCGTGCCGCTGGCGCCGTCCTTGGCCGCCCCGGCAGCGGCAGCGGCTTCCTGCTCCGCGGCCGCTTCCTTAGTTGCGTGGTCGGCCGCCTCCGCCAGGCGCTCACCGATGCGGATCGCGTAGGACACCAGGAACGACTGGCGGAACGCCCTGGTCCTCGACCGGCCGTAGGCGTCCTGCCGCGAGCCCGCGCGCAGCATCGCGGTGCTGGCCTGCACCAGCAGCGACGTGAACAGCAACTCGACGGCGTCCAGGTCGGCCTCGAAGCCCACCACCGTCGCCAGGCCCACGTCCTTCGACCAGACGACCCGGCAGCGGTTGGCCGTCGCGACGGCCTGGAGCAGTGACGTCTTCGGCGCCTCATAGGGGTTGTCCACGGCGATCCGCCGTCCGGACGGAGCGTCTTTGCGTCCCGCCCCGGCGGCCAGCAGTGCCTGGTCGATGCTGTACTTGGCCATCAGCTCCTGCGCGCGGGCCGACAGCGCCTCGGCTTCCTCGGCGTACTCCGTCGCCTCCGCCTTAGCGAGCAGCGCGCGGATCCGGCTGAGCATCCGCTCGTCGGCCTGTCCGCCGGGCCCGGCCGCCGGGGCGTCCGCCGACACCGCGGTCCGCGCGGTTCCCGGCAGCGGAAGCAGTCGCTCAAGGACCGGCAGGTGCTGAAGTAGGTGAAGGAGCTCGATCGCGGTGGCGATCGCGTCCCTGAGGCCGCCGGCTGTTCCTGATCGCTTCGTCCAGGCGGGCAGGTAGTCTCCGTCGCTCTCCCACCAGCTCCCGCCGTCCGCCGCTACCGACAGTGCGCGGGCCGCGGTGACCTGGGCGGCCCACCGCTGGTCCACGGTGGCCGCCGGGTAGCCGCTCATCTCGGCGGCGATCATGTCCGCGGCTACCGACACGTGCTCCTGCGACAGTTCCCGCCCGGCGTGCCTGGTCAGCTCGGCGGGCTGCCAGCCCGCGCGCCACGATCGGGTCACTGACATCCGCAGCATCTCGACGAGGCTCCGGCTGACCGACCGGGTCCAGGCCGGCGTTCGCTCGCTCGCCAGCTCGGTCAAGATTTCGGAATAGGCGTCCTGATGGCCACCGCAGACCGCCCGTCATCGCCTCGACGACCGCCGTGGCCGCGCGCTCGCTGTCCGCGGGGGTCGCGCCGAAGCCGAATCCCGCGCCGGGCGCGCTCCCGCCGGGCCCGCCGCGCCGCTGCTGGCGTTCCTTTTCCTTCTTCTGCCTCCGCAGCCGACTTGCCTTGCCCACGCCCCGCACCTCCCGCCCACCAATGCCGCCCGACGACCGGTACCCATAGTGCCATCCGGCACTGACGTCCGCAGGGGGAACAAGGACCGGTGCATCCCGAACGAGCGCGGGGTGCCTGCCGCCGGCAAGCCGTTCCAGCCGCTGGCGTACGACCGGCCCCGGCGTCGCGGTGGGCGGGATGACAGTAAGCCGCGGTCGTTCGGGACCTCGGATGTGGAAGGATCGGGACGTGGATCTTGAGCTGGTGGGGAAGCGGGCAGTCGTGACCGGCGGGAGCCGGGGTATCGGGCTCGCGGTCGCGAAGGCCTTGTCGGCCGAGGGAGCCCACGTGGCGCTGGTGGCGCGGGATGCCGCCAAGCTGGAAGAGGCCAGGAAGGCCGCGCTTGCGGCCGGAGGGCTGGCCGCCGGGCAGGTGATCACGGTCAGCTGCGACACCGGGGACGACCATGCCGTCCGGCACATGGCGGCGGATGTCGCGGCCGCGTTCGGCGGGGTGGACATCCTGGTCAACGCGGCGGCACGGGTGAACACCGGGGCGACCGCCGGCCTCGAGGAGTTCGACGAGGATGAGTTCAACGAGCAGCTGAACGTGAAGGTGCTCGGCTACCTGCGGTGCGCCCGCGCGGTCGCGCCGTCGATGAAGGCCAACGGCTGGGGACGGATCATCAACATCAGCGGGCTCGCCGCGCGCTCCTCCGGGACGATCACCGGGACGGTGCGGAACGTGGCGGTCGCGGCGATGACCAAGAACCTCGCCGACGAACTCGGTCACCACGGGGTCAACGTCACCGTGGTCCACCCCGGCATGACGGTCACCGAGAAGACACCGGAGATCCTCGCGCTGCGCGCCGAGCGGGCCGGGGTGCCGGTGGCGGAGGTGGAGAAGCAACTCGGGGCTTCGGTGTCGATCGGGCGGCTGGTGACGGCGGAGGAGGTCGCCTCCGTGGTGGCGTTCCTGGCTTCACCCAAAAGCGTCGGAATTAACGGCGACGCGATCACTGTCGGCGGCGGGGCCGTCGGGCCGATCTACTACTGACGCGCGTGGCGGGAGGAACCGGTGGAGACAGAGCGGGAGCGGCTTCCTCGGCCGGCGGACAGCTGGCAGGAACATTGGTTCGACCACCGGCAGTTGCTCCGGCTCTACTACGACGACGAGCACTGCGCGATTTACCTGGACCCCGACGTGCGCCGGGCCGAAGTCCAGTGGCTGCCTCGCTACATCAGCGCGGCCTGGCACTACTCCAAGGCGACCTACGGCGAGGCGTTCGGCCCCGACCCGCGCATCTACTCCATCCACCATGCCGGGCGCCACGGCGGCGGCCACGCCGGCTACTACGTCAGCCCGGTGCACGACTACCACAACGTCAGCGACTGCGGCCTGGACACCTGGCGGGAAGGCAATCCCCTCGCGCCCGAACTGCCCGCCCACGAGATCGGCCATTCGGTGGAGAGCGCCAACAACGGCCGCCACGGCTCCCCCGCCTACGAGATCTGGGGCGACAGCAAGTGGGCCGAGTTCTACATCTATGACCTCTACATGGCGCTCGGCATGGACCAAGCGGCCAAGCGGGTCTACCGCCAGTTCACCGGCAACCGGGACGACTTCCCGCGGCGGGGTACCCACTGGTTCCGCGACTGGTTCTATCCGCTGTGGCGGGACTGCGGGCAGGCGGCGGTCATGGACCGGTTCTTCCGGCAGCTGGCCGAGCACTTCCCGCGGGAGCAGGACGGGACGTACACGCGGCGGATGAACTGGGGCGAGTACATCCACTTCACCAGCGGCGCCGCGAGCGCCGACCTGAGCCGGTTCGCCGACCGCGCCTTCGGCTGGCCCCGCGAGTGGAGTGACCAGCTTGAGCAGGCGCGGGCGCAGTTCCCCGGCGTCACGTACTGAGCGCCGAGCCGGGCTCCTAGCGGTCCTGGGAGGCGGCCAGGAAGTGCATGAGCGCGGCGCTGTCCTCGGCCGGGCGGGGCGGCGAGCATCGGCTTATTCATGCCGCTCATGGCCACGCTGCCAGCCAGCCACGATCCAGTCACCGCGTGGAGCGATCTCTGACCTCTAAATACGCATAAGCATACTAGATCTGATAGTATGTATTCATGATTGCGGTAACTGCCACGCAAGCGGCACGGAGCTTCGCCAACATCCTCGACGCGGTCGAGCACGGTGAGACGGTCGTCATCACGCGTGACGGTGTACCTGTTGGTCGGCTCGTCCCGGAACGGCGGACGTCGGCTGACCGGCTCAAGGCTGCCCTGCGCGACAACCCGGCGGACGCCGGCTTCGCGGACGACCTTGAGCGCGCGCATGATGACCTGCGTTCCACTTTCGGTGATGAGGTTCACGCGTGGCCCGGCGAGTTATCCTGGACACCGGCGTCCTTATCGCGATCGAGCGCGGCAAGCTCGACGTGGACGCCGTGCTCGGCGTTGACGATGCCGCCATCGCGGCAATTACCGCGATGGAACTCCTGGTTGGCGTTGAGCGCGCCGACGAAGCGCACCGCCAGGCACGGGCAATCCGCGTGGAGGCGATCTTGTCCAGCCTTCCGGTCGAGCCCTACAACGTCGGCATTGCCCGCGTGCATGCGCGCCTGGCGGTGGAGGCCATGGCAAAGGGACGGGCAAGGTCCGCCAATGACGTGATGATCGCCGCCACCGCTGCCAGTACCAGCCGGATCCTCCTGACCACCGACGCCAGCGCCGGCTTTGACTGGCTCACCGGCGTCCGCGCCGAAGTGCTGAAACTGCCCTGAGCCGAGGCTGACACGTTTTCCAGCATCTACATTTCACACGTAGCGGTCCTGTTCCGCGGTCCGTGATCCGGGTTGGCGCTCAGCGCGCTACGAGTTGGCCTGACTCCAGGCCCGCCGCGATGGCCGTCACCATCTCGGCTAGTGCCTGGAGGCTGATGTCGCCGATCTCGGTAAAGGTCACGACGCCTTTGGCGCTGACCCGGGCCCGGCCGAGCTTGCCCGCATAGGCGCAGGTGAAGGGTGAGCCATCGCCGTAGGCGTTGCTGTAGAAGCTCAAGTAGTTCTTCTGCAGCGCGATCCCGAGGATGGGCCAGGTGACGGGTGCGGGAGAACTCTTGACGGTGTACTGGTACTGGCCGTAACCGATCATGGTCATGGTCATGCCAGGATGTCCTGGCGGTGTTCCTGGCACGAACCAGCGCGATAGGGCGGGCGCCGCCGCCCGGATCACCGCATCGAGTTCTCGCAGCGCGTCCTCCCGCGCGGGATCGAAGCGGAAGTACTCCTCCACGGACGCCGCGCGCACCTTAAACATCGCGACCTGCTTCCTCGTTGAATGGTCACGAGCTTAATGAGGCCGGGCTTGGAGGCATGAAAGGATGGTTGCGTGGCAGGAGCGGATACCGGCGGTCTCGGGCGCGTGTTCAATGAGGTTCCCGAGCTCTACGACCGGACGCGGCCGACCTACCCGGACGCGCTTTTCGCGGACCTCACTGAGATAACCGGCCTGGGCCAACGGTCGCGGGTGCTCGAGGTGGGCTGCGGCACCGGCCAGGCAACGCGCTCGCTGGCGCCGCTCGGGTGCCAGGTGACCGCCGTCGAGCCCGGGGACGGCCTGGCGGCACTGGCCCGCCAGCGCCTCGCGGCCTTCGGCAACGTCAGTGTTGAGTCATCGGCGTTCGAGGACTGGGACGACCGCGGCCGGCGCTTCGACGTCCTGGTGGCCGCGTCATCCTGGCACTGGGTCGACCCGGTGGCCGGCTGGCCCAAGGCCCGCGATGTGCTCAGCCCGGGCGGCTGGATGGCCCTGCTGGGCAACGTCGCCGTCCGCAGACCCGGTGAGCCGGAGGCGTACGCGGAGACCGCCGACCTCCACGAGCGCTTCGCGCCGGGCAATCCCAGCTGGGGGCATCCGCCAGTGGAGGACGAGGTACGCGCGGGCAGCCAGGGGTGGGGGCCGGCCGTAGCAGACCCGGGCGGCCTGTTCAGCCCGACGACCGTTCGCTGGTACCCCAATGTCCTGTGGTTCGACGGGGCAGGTTTCGCGGATCACCTCCGCACGCTGTCGATCTACCGCAAGCTCAGTGCCGAGGTCCGCGAGCCCCTGCTGGACGCGATCGCTGAGCGCATCCGTACGCGGCTGGACGACCGCGTGCCGCGCCGCTACCTGAGCATGCTGCGCGTCGGCCAGCGAACTGGCTGAACGGCTCAAGGACGCAATGCGCTTGCCTGATAAGTCGGCATTTATTCGCAGATTGAGGGCGCCGGCAGGGTTGGCGATCATGTTTTCGAGGGAACAACAATTGCGTGAGCGTCGCCGACGTGACCCGCGCCGACCCCGCCCTCCTGCGGTCCGCGCTGGCCGCTGCCATGCTCGGCTGGCACGTGTTCCCGTGCGCGGTCGGCGAGAAGCGGCCCGCGCTGCGCGGGAACTGGCAAGACCTGGCCACCACCTCCCCCGACCAGATCCGGGACTGGTGGGCCCGGGCGCCGTACAACATCGGCGTCGCGTGCGGACCCTCCGGGCTGATCGTGGTCGACCTCGACCTGCCGCATGACGTCGACGACGAGGACGCCGACGACGGCGCGCTGTTCCCGCTGTCCGGCGCCGACATCCTGTCGGGGCTCGCCAGGCAGCACGGTGAGCGGTATCCCGGTGGCACCTACGTCGTCGACACGCCGTCCGGCGGGTGCCACCTGTACTTTTCCTACTCTTCCGCTGGCGGGGACGCACGGGTGCGGAACTCCGCGGGCGTCGTCGGCCCGCATATCGACATCCGCGCCGATGGCGGCTACGTGGTCGGCGCGGGCAGCAGGATCGGCGGGCGCGCCTATACCGCCAGGGGCCGCCGGGCGCCCGCGCCGCTCCCGTCCTGGCTTGCCCGGCTGATCAGGGACTCCTACGTGCCGCCAGCGGTTCCCGCCCCGCGCCTGCCGGTCACCGACACCGCCCAGGGCCGGGCGTACGCGATGGCGGCGCTGCGGGCGGAACTCGACCGGGTCGCTTCGGCCAGGCCGGGGACGAGGAACGTCACGCTGAACCGGGCCGCCTTCAGCCTCGGGCAACTGGTCGCCGCCGGGCTGATCCCGCCGATCCCGGTGATCACCTCGCTCATCGGCGCCGCGCGGCACGCGGGACTGCCTGAGGAGGAGGCCGTCCGCACGGTGCGGTCGGGCATGGACGCCGGGGCCAGGAAGCCGCGCGCCTAGCGCCCCCGCCGCGCTTAGTGACGACTAAGCTGGGTTGCCTGGTTGACCGGTGAGGGGGCGGGCGTGGCAGGGACAAGGCGGACCAGGCTGACCGCCGAGCAGCGGCGGGAGACGATCCTGGAGGCCGCGACCGAGGTGTTCGCCGCCAGCGGCTACCGGGCGGGGAAGGTGTCCGACGTGGCCGCCAGGATCGGGGTGACCGAGCCGGTGATCTTCCAGAACTTCGGCTCCAAGGCCGCCCTGTTCGCCGCCGTGCTTGACCGGCTGGCCGACGAGGTGCGGGCGTCGCTCGACGGCCTCGCCGGACACCACGGCCCCGCGGCCAGCCTGCTGGCGCACATCCTCGGCCCCGATCACGGTCCGGCGGCGGGCGGGTCCGCGCGGCGGGCGGGCCGCACCGCACGCTGTTCGGCGACGCGGCCGCCCTCATCGCCGATCCCGAGGCGGGCGAGGCAGCCGCGCGGGTCGCCCGCGTTGTCGCCGCGCACCTCGCCGACCTCGTGCGGCGCGGGCAGGCGGACGGCAGCATCCGCGCCGACGTGGACCCCGAGGCGGCCGCCTGGCTGCTGCTCTCTGTGCTGGCCACCCGGCCGCTGCGGGCCGGCGCCATGGCGAGCGCGGACCGCCTTGAGCCGGACGTCGGCGGCCTCGCGCTGCGCGCCATCGTCACGCGGTGATCAGGACGGCGGGTTGTACCACACGCTTTCCCACGGGATGGTGGGCGTGACGGCGACCGCCGGCACCGCGGAGGTCAGCCCGGGACCGCCGACTCCCTTCGCGGAGACGTTGGTCGGGTTGAGCGAGAAGTAGAACGGTCCGTAGTAGTTCTTGGCGATGTACTCCTGCGCCTGGTGGTAGTAGGTGCAGCGGGTGGCCAGGCTGGTGGATCCCTGCGCCTGGTTCAGCAGGGTGTCCAGCTTCGGGTCGTGCACGCCGCTGAACGGCGACTCCGACGAGAACCGGAACGCGACGCCGATGCCGCCCGCGGGGTCGAAGGCGCCGGCGGTCTGCACCATCGACTGCCACCACTTCCCGTTGTTCTTGTAGAAGGCCTGGATGAGGCTGTTCAGCACGTAGCTCTGCAGGGTGGCCTTGATGCCGACCGCCGCCCACTCCGTTGCGAGCGCCTGGGTGGTCTCCACCGCGACCTGCGAGGAGCTGATCGTGCCCGAGGTTGATCGTCACCTTGTCCAGGCCCGACTGCTGGACGAGCTGCTTGGCCAGGGTCGGGTTGTAGCCCTGATAGCCGGGCACGTACTGCTGGTAGCAGATGCCGCCAGGCCCGGTAAAGCCCTCGACGACCGGGTACCGGTTGCCGAAGATGTGCTGCAGGATCGGGCCGAAGTCGGTGGCCGCGTAGATGGCCTCCCGCGCCTTGGGGTTGTTGAACGGCGCGATCGCCGTGTTGAGCTGGAGGTCGTACGGGGACGTGCCGGGCTGGTCGAGCACCTGGAAGTGCTGCTCGGCCTCGTCGATGAGCGCCGTCTCCCCCAGGCCACCGTAGACCTGGGCGCTGCCGGCCAGCATCGTCTCAAGGGCGGTCTCGTCGGTGCCCACTGTCTTGAACGTGATCTGGTCCAGGTACGGCCGGCCTGCCTGCCAGTAGTTCGGGTTCTTCTTCACCACGACCTGATTGCTGTAAGTGTCGCTGTCCACCACGAAGGGCCCGGCGCCCACCGGGTTCTTGGCGAACGCCTGCTCGCCCATCTTCTGGATGGCGGTCGGCGAGCCGATCCACGTGGTGATGCTGTCGAAAAGCTGGTTGATGAACGCGGCGTTGGGGATGTCCTGGTGCACCACCACGGTGTAGGGCCCGGTCGCCACGAACGAGCCCGCGACGGGCGTCGACGTGGGAACCTTCGGGTTGGTCCTGACGACGTCCCAGTTCGGCGCGATGCCCGCCTTCTGAGCCAGCGGGCCGAAGTCGCGGTTCCAGTTGTCGATCACGGCCTGGGCGTTGAACGGGGTGCCGTCGGTGAACTTCACGCCTTTGCGCAGCGCGATCGTGACGGTCTTGGCGTCGGGGCTGAACGTGTAGCCGGTCGCCAGGTCCGGTTCGATCTTCCCGCCAGGGCCGAGCATGAACAGCTGACCGTAGATGGCTTCCATCATGTCCTGGTTGGGGATGGCGTCCGTGTTGGTCGCCGGGTCAAGGCCGTACGGCCAGTCACCGGAGTATCCCTTGCTCTCCAGCACGGTGATGGAGCCACCCTGCTTGGGCTGGGAGACGCTGAACGTTCCCGAGCTCGAACTCGAACCCGAGCTCGGCCCGGCGCTCCCGCTGCTGCCGCCGCTGCTGCACGCGGCGGCGACCACTATGACTGCGATACCGAGACTGGCCGTTCCCGTTGAGCGGAGCCTGAATCCCATGGCCTTCACCTACTCGCGATGACTCCGACGCCGATATGTGACATTTACTTGGACGGTCATCCAGAGATTTGCCTTGGATGTTCCCACCGGATAGAGGCCAGTGCAAGAGTGAACTTTGGGCCTTTGCCGACACGAGTTCGGTCAAGAGTCACGCAAGGCCTCGATCCGCCAAGCCCATGGGAAGTGGCGTCCGGTGCCGTCCTCCCGGAGCCTCTGGCGACGGGCTGGGGCGGCGCCGTATGGTGGTGCCAGGCCGTGACTGGCGTTCGGGTGGAGTACCACCGGGGAGCGGCCTTCCGGGCTGCTGCCCGGGTAGCCGTGCGCCTGGGCGAGCATGTGATGCCGTCCGCAGGAGCACGCGATGAGTAGTCCACCTCCAGGAACCGCGCCGCCCGGCCCGCTGCTTCCGGCGGGAATTCCCCGCATCGTCGGGATCGTCAACATCACCCAGGACTCGTTCTCCGACGGCGGCCGCTACCTCGACCCGGCAGCCGCGATCAGCCATGCCCGCAAGCTGAGAGCTGAGGGCGCCGACATCATCGAACTGGGCCCCGCGGCCAGCCACCCGGACTCCGCGCCGGTTTCCGCCGCGGAGGAGCGAACGCGGCTCGCCCCCGTCCTTGGGCAGCTCGCCGCGGACGGGATCGCTGTCTCGGTGGACTCGTTCTTGCCCGAGACCCTCAGGTTCGCCGTATCCGCCGGCGCGGCGTGCCTCAACGACATCCACGGGTTTGCTGACCCGGGCCTTTACCCGCTCCTGGCCGCCGCGGAGTGCCGGCTGATCGTCATGCATGCGGTGCAAGCGGCCGGGGCTGCCACCCGGGTGGTGACCGACGCCTCGGCGGTCCGGGACGGAATGTGCCGGTTCTTCGCCCGCCGCTGGCCGCGCTGCAGGCGGCCGGCATCGGCAGGGACCGGCTCGTCATCGACCCGGGACTTGGCTACTTCCTGGGCAGCACCCCCGGACCCTCGCTGGCGGCCCTGGCCGGGATCAGGGAGCTGAAGGACACCTTCGGCGTGCCCGTCCTGGTATCACCGTCGCGCAAGTCCTTCCTGCGCGCGCTCACCGGCAGGGACGTCACCCGGTCCGGGCCAGCGACGCTCGCCGCGGAGATCTTCGCCGCCTGGCAGGGGGCCGACTACATCCGCACCCACGACGTGGCAGCCGCCCGCGACGCGCTTACTTTTCTTGCAGCCATCACTGGCGAGGCCGGAAAGCCTGGCGTTACTCGCCGACAGCAGGGCTTCGGTCACGATACCGCTGAAGCCGTATCAGCACGAGCGAGAGGACTGAGCCGATGAACGGGCGCGAAGAGGTCACGTTCCGCAGCGACATGACCGTCGAACTGGTCAAGCACGCGGCTTCCGACGCCGACGTGCTGTGGGCGGCGCGGGTCTCGACCAAGGGGGAGCAGTCGCTCGCCGAGGTCGAGGCCGACCCCGGACGGTCCGCGGGCCTGATCAACTTCATGATGCGCGACCGCCACGGCACGCCGTTCGAGCACTCGTCGATGACGTTCTACGTGCGGGCGCCGATCTTCGTCTTCCGCGAGTTCATGCGGCACCGGACGTTCAGCTACAACGAGGAGAGCGGCCGGTACCGCAGGCTCGAGCCCGTGTTCTACGTGCCGGGGTCCGGCCGCAAGCTGGTGCAGCAGGGCAAGCCGGGCGCGTACGAGTTCACCGACGGCACGCCCGCTCAGCACAAGCTGGTTGACGAGACGGTGCGGGGGTCGTGCCGCGCCGCATACGCTGCCTACCTGGAGATGCTTGACGCCGGGGTGGCGCGCGAGGTCGCCAGGACCGTGCTGCCCGTGGCGATCTATTCCTCGATGTACGCGACGTGCAACGCGCGGGCGCTGATGAACTTCCTTTCCCTGCGGCGGCGGAGCGAGGCCTCGACGTTCCCGTCGTTCCCTCAACGGGAGATCGAGATGGTCGCCGAGTTGATGGAGGCCGAGTGGGCGCGCCTGATGCCGCTCACCCATGCCGCGTTCGAGCGCAATGGCCGCGTCTGCCCGTAGACCGCACCCAGGGAGCGCACGTGAATGATGCCATCACCCCCTTTCACGTCGGCATTGCTGACGCAGACATCCAGGACCTGCGCGAGCGGCTGCGCCGGACCCGGTGGCCGGAGCCCGCGACCGCCGGCGGCTGGGCGCAGGGCACCCCACTGGACTGGATCCGCGAGCTGTGCCGGTACTGGCTGGAGGACTACGACTTCGCCGCCGCTCGTGCGCGGCTCAACCTGTTCCCGCAGTTCCGGACGGAGATCGACGGCCTCGACATTCACTTCGTTCACGTCCGCTCCCCGCACCCCGGTGCGGTCCCGCTGCTCTTGACGCACGGCTGGCCTGGCTCGGTGGTCGAGTTCCGCAAGGTCATCGGCCCGCTGGCCGATCCCGTGGCGCATGGCGGGGACGCGGCCGACGCGTTCCACGTCGTGTGCCCGACGCTGCCCGGCTTCGGGTTCAGCGGCAAGCCCGCCGAGCCGGGCTGGGACCTGTCCCGTATCGCCGACGGATGGGACCAGCTCATGAACCGGCTCGGCTACCCGCGCTACGGCGCGCAGGGCGGCGACTGGGGCGCCCGCGTCACCATCGAACTCGCCCGGCGCCACCCCGCCAGCCTCGCCGGCATCCACCTCAACATGGTGCCCGCGGTCCCCGAGCCCGGCACCGAGGGCAACGACCTCACCGAGCCGGAACGAGACGCCATCGAAACCCTCGCCCGCCACCGCGCGCAAGGCCAGGGCTACGTCGCGATCCAGTCGACCCGCCCGCAGTCCCTCGGCTACGGCCTGGTCGACTCCCCGGCGGCGCTCGCCGCGTGGATCGGCGAGAAGTACCAGGCGTGGAGCGACAACGACGGCGACCCCGCCAGCGCGTTCACCCCGGAGGAGATGCTCGACAACATCATGCTGTACTGGCTGCCCGCCGCCGGGGCATCAGCGGCCAGGATCTACCGGGAAACAGCCGGGAAGCTCGCCGTGGCCCCCGTGACCGTCCCGGCCGGCTGCTCCATCTTCCCCCAGGAGTTCTACCGCCCCTCACGCCGGTGGGCGCAGCGGGTCTTCCCGGACCTGCGCTACTGGAACGAGTTGCACAAGGGAGGCCACTTCGCCGCCCTGGAGCAGCCCGAGACGTTCACCGGCGAGGTGCGGGCCGCCTTCCGCGCTTTCCGCTAGCGAAAACCGCAGACGAGCCCGCTCATGGTAATCATGCCGAGAGGCGGAAACGCTCAGCCGATCATAGAACGCGCAGAATCCGGCCCGCGTGAGCCGTGGGCATGCGGAGTCTAGGCAGGCGAGGGTGAGTTCGTCCAGGTAAATGAAGTGCCGTCCGGTGCGCCTGCGGATGGCGAGGCGGGCGTTCGGGAGGTCGAGGTCCGTCATGGCCACGAAACCATACAAGAACGGGCGCCGCATTACCGGGCTCTCGGCCGGCCCCGGCCCGGTACCCAGCGGGACGGCATCTTTCCGGCCATGGAGCGCGAATCCTCAGATGACGGATCTGGCAACGATGCCGACTGAATGCCCGCTAAGGCGGAGTTAGTCAGGGCCGAATGAGGCGCCTCAGGGAAAACACTGCGGGCCGCCAGGGGGAACGTTCTGTGAACGTCAGCCTGGCGGCCCGCGCGGTGGGCGATACTGGGATCGAACCAGTGACCTCTTCGGTGTGAACGAAGCGCTCTCCCGCTGAGCCAATCGCCCGCTGACCCACAGACTAGCGCATCGCTAAGGGTGCTGCGGGCACGGCCGGGACGCTAACTTCGCGGGCCGAAAGTGGCAGTCGAGGAGACGACAGGTGGCAGCCAGGTGGCAGGAGGCCGACACGAGAAGAAATCTCGCCGAACCTACTGACAGGTAGGTTGAACTTCGGCTACTCTCAGCTATGCAATCGATAGCAGCAACCAGTGGTTAAATAGCCCTACGTTACCGATCGCCTACTGAAAGCAACTTCCTGCTAGCAGGGGTAATGCGATGTAGGTCACCTGCAATGCAATCGATACGCAGGAACAATAGACTGCAGGCAAGTCGTTGGACGGTAACGGTGTCCAGAGACAACGGATACCGTTGACTACTCCCCCGCGGCCACGGCAGATGACAAACGTGCAAACGGAAGCTAACGGGCATCAGCCCACCTAACGCTCCGTATTCGTACGAGTCGCCCACTGGTCGCGTCATAACAAAGAGCCCGGCGCCCCTAACCGGGACCCACCGCAGATTTGAGGTTGGACTGACGATGAACAGCAGCAGCACGGTATCGGCAGAACTCGGACTTCGGCTGGTCGTCCCTCAGCAGACGATCGTCCCGCTCGTGGCGAGCCTTTACTACTCGAAGGAAGACCCCTACGCGATCCGCATCGCGTTCCACGTCGGGCTCGATGAGCCGGTCGAGTGGATCTTCGCGCGAGAGCTACTGTCCAGCGGCATCGAGGGCCGTGAGGGCCTTGGCGACGTCGTCGTGTGGCCGTCGTCCGGCTCCGCGGACGGGATGCCGGGCAACGTGCTGAACATCGAGCTGTCCTCTCCCTTCGGCCAGGCCCACTTCGAGGCGCCGATCAAGGAGATCTCGGACTTCCTCAAGCGCACCTACGCGATCGTGCCGGCCGGCGAGGAGACCGACTTCGTCGACGTCGAGACCGAGCTGGCCGAGCTGATCCGCAAGGCCCAGTAGGCGCCCCACAGCCCCCAGCTCCCGGCCCGGGCCCCCGTAACGGGCCGGGACAACCCCCCAACTCAAGCCCTCGGCATCGTCGCGGCGATCGGAGCCTCCCCCTTGGCCCGATACGCTCGCGTCGACGCCGGGGGCTTCTGTGGCGGATGATCATTCCGAACGAGGGCCTGGTTCCCGTCAAGGGCCGCCTGAGCTGTGGTAACGGCGGGGGCAGAGTGGCCTGCCGACACTCGAGGGACAGATTTTTTCCGCCAACTGCCGCTTTGAGTTGGTGGTTGCGCGAGGATCGGATAAAGTTCTGACGCAACGCCGGAGAGATCCGGCGGACAGGCCCGAGGTATCCTCGGACCGGCATGCGGACGTGGCTCAGCTGGTAGAGCATCACCTTGCCAAGGTGAGGGTCGCGGGTTCGAATCCCGTCGTCCGCTCGGTAGTGCGGCTTTGGGTGGATACGAACCCCGCCGGGGCGGTGCGTAAGCCGTCGGCGAAGCTCGCTCCTACGGCGGAGTGGCCGAGTGGCTTAGGCAAGGGCCTGCAAAGCCCTGTACACGGGTTCGATTCCCGTCTCCGCCTCCCATGCTCTCTGACCAGCGGAAGCATCTGTTGGGACTTCTTAGAGAGCATGGCTGTCTAGGCCCTGTACACAGGTCGATCCCAGACTTCGCTGTCCTGACCAGCGAAAACTCCTCGTCGAGCGGACAAGGCCGGTTCCAGCGTCCCCGACTTGTGTAAGGGGCCTCAGGGGCTCGCGGCCGGACCAAGCGAGGCCTTGGCCGAGGTTGCCCGCGCTGGCGCAGACCACGGCCCGCGCGCTGCTGCCGGCGAGCATGCTCGCGACCACCTCGGTACCGCGGCCCTTGAAGCTGCGGACCGGGTTCGCCGTTTCGAGCTTGATGCTCACCGCGCACCCGAGGGCGGGTTCCAGCGCCTCGCAGCGGTACAGCGGAGTATCGAGAAAGACCGGGTCGATCACCCGGCGAGCCGCCCGGACCCGGGCAGTATCGAGGCGCGTCCCTTGCACGGCACAGCAGCCTAGCGCCGTCAGCGTCCTGTCCGGGTGAACGCCCAGCAACGGCTGCCCGCGCTGGGAGGTGAGCCAGCGCCAACAGAGGCGAAATGCCGTGCGACCTTGGCACGGGTCATTTGAGCGCGCATTGACCGTGCTGACGTTCGGGCTGGCATTCATCGCCGGTCCTGGTGCCGGGACTTGGCGAAGCACGGCGGCGGCGGCCTTGTGGCGGGCGGGCTTACTGACCATATGGCGGGCAAGGCGATTGCGGTGTGGGCGAGCAGGGACTAGCCATGCCGCCCCGGACGAGCCGCACGGCAGGCCGTTCGACGCCTGCGGCGAGGCAGGCGCGTTCAAGGTCAGGTGTTAGCCGGCGCTGGCGTGCTCCGTGCCAGCTGCGCGTAGCGGCCGTGGTGGTAAAGCAGCGGACGGGCGTCAGGATCGGCCGACAGGTGATGCACGGCGGCGATGACCACCGTGTGGTCGCCGCCGTCGTGCTCGGCCTCCAGGGTGCAGTCCAGCCAGGCCGCGGCGCCTGTCACCCGCGGTGAGCCCAGGGGGGTTTGATCCCATGGGATCCCGGTGAACTTGTCGGTGCCCGAGCGGGACATCTGGACGCTGACCCGCTGATGCTCTTCGGCGAGGACGCTGATACAGAACCGGCCGATCCGCCTGATCTTCGGCCAGGTCACCGACGCTCGGGACGGGCTGACCAGGATCAGCGGCGGGTCAAGCGACAGCGAGGCGAACGCCTGGCAGGTCAGCCCGAGCGGTCCTTCCCGGCCGAGGGCCGCCACCACCGTAACGCCGGAGCAGAAGCTGCCGAGCACCCGGCGGAACGTGGCGACATCGGCCGGGCGGGCGGCAGGGCCGCACAGTGTGCTCATCGGGCCTGGTCGGGCTCGGCGACGGAGGTTTCCGTGGGGAGCGGGTTCGCGGGACTTCCCGCGGCGCGCTGCCTGCGGGGCGGGAGATGGTGGCGGGCGCGGAAGGTGCGGGAGAATTCCTCGTCGAACTCGCTGATCCGGCGGCTGCGGCTGGCCCGCTGGTCACGGGTCGCGGCCGTCAGCTCCTCGTAGTACGTCCTGTCCGGATCGGGTGCGGGCAGCTGGCCGAGCCTGATCATCAGGCCAGTGGAACGCAGCAGGATCCAGCGGGCGAGAGGGCCGGGGACCGCGACCTTGTGGGTCTTCCAGCAGTTAGGGTGCAGCGTCGAGGCGGCCATGGCGCGGCCCAGGCCGCGCAGCGGTGGGGACAGGGTACGCGAACTGGTCCAGGATGGCCTGGGTGACCATCGCCCCGGCTCCTAAGCCACCGCTCTCGAACCTCGATACGATCAGGAGCAGCGGTAGGCGTGCAGCTTGTTCACGCCCGCGACCGACTGCCGTGTCTTGGGGTGGCTGGGACCGTGAAACCACCACAGCAGGTTGTTGCGGATGGTGTCCTCGACGCGCTGCAGGGCGCGTTCGACGACCTTGCCGTCGCCGCCGTCCCACAGCGGCCGCGAGCCGTGCGGCGGAAGGTAGAAGTGCGGGAACAGGTGCGCGTAGACGAGGTTGAGCGCGAAGTCGTTGAGCCCGTAGGAACTTGTCAGCCGCCAGATCGCCTCGTAGTCGGTCGCCGGGTCCAGCCGCTCGATCTCGGCGGCGATCCACCGGCGGGGCCTGGTCCTGGCCGCGGTGCTGTTCATGGCGCCGTCTGCTCCTGGGTCGCGGTAGCCAGGTACTGGACGGCGGACTGGCGCCAGTTGAGGGTAACGTGGTGGGAGACCATCTCGACGTCCCGCTTGGCCAGCGAGACCGGGTGCTCAGGGTTGCCTGCCTTCGCGCCGACGAGCGAGTAGATCCGCTGCGCGGACCGCAGCGCGATGCGGGTGACGAGCGCGTTGTCCCGGTGCTCGCGCGCCAGGTCCGCCGGGGACGGGGTGCGGCGCTGCCGGGCCCGCTCGGACGCCTCGAAGCTGCGCCGCTCGATGAGCGCGATCGCCATCTGGACCTCGCCCGCCGCCTCGGCGAACTCGGCCGCCACGTAGTCCTGGTCGGCCAGCCTGACCGTGCCGCCGAGCGCGTTGGCGACCCGGGTGCTCGATGCGGCGGCCGCGGCGAAGTGCTCGACGGCGCCCCAGGCCGCCCCGACGGCGGTCGACGCGAACGGGAACCGGCCATGGGACGGCCAGTGTGCCCACATGGTGCTGAACGTGGGGTGCAGCGCCCGGCGTTCCTGGAGCTTCTGCACGGTGTCGCGGGTCGCCTGGACCCGATGGTCGGGGACGAACACCTCCGTGACCGCCATGGTCCGGCTGCCGGTGCCGCGCATGCCGGTCGGGAACCAGTCGTCGATCTGCGTGGCGTCCTCGCGCTGCACGAGGAACATGTGGCCCTCCCCGGCCTCGCCGGCGGGCGCGTTGAAGATCAGCCACTCGGAGAAGTCCGAGCCACTGCAGAACCCCCACTGGCCCGTCAGCCGGTAGCCGCCGGGGACTTTCTCCGCTCTGGCCTTGGGGTTGAGGTTCGTGTTGCCCGCGAGGGTCGCGTACGTGTTCGTCCCCCAGACCTCCTCCTGCACCTGCTCGGGGAAGGCCAGGACGGCCATGTTGTCGGAGCTGAGGATGGAGAACACCCAGGCGGTGGAGGCGCAGCCGCGGGCGAGGGTCATGGCCACCTTCGCGTGCTCGTGCTCGCTCAGCTCCAGGCCGCCGTACTTCTTCGGCTTGAGGATGTGGAAGAACCCCGCGTCGCCGAGGCGGCGGTAGGTGTCGGGCTCGATCCGCCGGTCCCGGTCGGCCGCGACCGCACGCTCGCGCAGCAGGGGCACCAGGTCCTCGGCCGCCTTGAGGATGTCGCCGGCCGTCAGGGCGGGATCGGGCGAGGGACGGACGTCCCCCAGGACTTCGAGCGCGGGACTATCCCTGGTTTCCATCTGTTCCCTGTCCTTCCCGGCAGCCTGCAGTGGCGCCGCGGCAAGCCGGCCCGGTAGGCCGACGGCGGCTGATCACCAGTGTTCGAGCTGCCGATTCCGCCCGTCAAACAGGAGATCCCGCTGAATATGCACGGATAATCCGATGATCGGCCAGGTGCGCCGGTGGGAAGATGTCGGTTATCACGGCAGGCCGGCCCGACGAGGAGTGCGACCGCATGAACGAAAGCCTCGCGCGCGGCGACCTTTCGCTGCGGCAGCTGGCGCACTTTGTCGCCGTCGCCGACGACGGCACGATCAGCGGCGCGGCCGAACGGCTGATCATGTCCTCCTCCGCGCTGTCCGCGTCCATCACCGAACTGGAACGCACCCTCGGCGCCGACCTGCTGGTACGGCGCCGCGCGCAGGGCGTCTCCCTCACGCCCGCCGGCCAGCTGGTGCTCGACAGGGCAAAACGACTGCTGTCCGACGGGGCGGAGCTGACCTACCTAGTCCGCGGCAACGGCACCGAGCTGGTCGGCCCGCTGGTCGTGGGCTGTTTCGTGACGCTCGCGCCCACCGTGCTGCCCAGGCTGCTCGCGGACTTCGAGGAGCTGCACCCCCGCGTCACCCTGGACTTCGTCGAGGGGCACCAAGACCAGCTGCGGGAGGCGCTGCTCGCGGGCGAGATCGACGCGGCCGTGCTGTACGACATGGGCCCCCTCGAAGAGCTCGACCGGATCGTGCTCTACGTGGCCAGCGGCTACGCCCTGTTCGGCCAGGCTCATCCGCTGGCCGGCCGGGAGACCGTGACGCTGGAGGAGCTCGCCGACGAGCCGCTGATCCTGTTCGACCAGCCGCCGAGCACGGACTACGCGATGGCGTGCTTCCGGGCGCGCGGCCTGGTGCCGAACGTCCGGCACCGCACCCACTCCCACGAGCTGACCAGGTCGATCGTCGCCCGCGGCCGGTCCTATGCGATCCTCGTGCAGCGTCCGCCGAACAAGCTCAGCTACGAGGGCCTGCCGATCCTGGAGAAGGAGGTCGAGCCGCCGCTGCCGGCCTGCCCCGTCATCCTCGCCTGGCCGCGCGGCCGACGGCCATCACCCCGGGTCCGTGCCCTCACCGAACTGGCCCGCCGCCACTACCGCGGCGTGTAGCGCGCCTGCCCTGAGCCGCAGGCCGCCCCGCCCGCCGGCCACGGCCCGCAGCCGGGACAGCACGAGCGGGAACCACACACCCGTCCAGGCTCGATGCCCTGATTTCCCTGCCATCCCGGCCAGGCCGCACCATCTACCCCAAGTCTCAGTTAGGCGGCTACGGGCGCTGTCGGCAGACCCTCGTTCAGTTACGCGACGTTACGTCGGTGAAAGCTCTGCGCCCCGAATCCGTTTGCTTCTGGCGCTCGCCTGCCTAGAACTGGGCGGGGCACCTCGCGGAAGTCAACCGCGCGCGACTATTGCCAAAGGCTCTATGGCACAGCGCGTCCAACAGGCCGGTTGGCTCGATGCCCATACAATAGAACCATGGCCGCTGCTGACGTTGAGAAGTTCCGCGTGGTCTTCGACATGTGCGACGCCGGGGTGCGGATGTACCGGCAGCGCCTGCGGCGAGAGAACCCAGCGGCCTCGGACGAGGAGATCGAGGCCAGGGTCCAGGCATGGCTTCGCAAGCCGAGTGGCGAAGCGGGCGACCGCCTGCGGGTACCGGCGCGTAGGTAGACCAGTGCAATCCGTCGACGCCGTCCTCAGGCAGGCCGCTGCGGATCTGAATGCCATCGGTGCCCGGTGGGCCGTCATCGGAGGCCTGGCGGTGGCGTTCCGTGCGGAGCCCCGGTTCACCAAGGACGTCGATGTCGCCGTGGCTGTTGCCGACGACAGTGAAGCCGAGGATATCGTCAACCGTTTGCAGGTCCGCGGCTATGCGCTCGCGTCCCTGGTGGAGCAGGATTACGTCAACCGGCTGGCAACAGCACGACTGATAAAGCCTCAGGCGGGCACGTCGAGCGCGTTCATCGACCTGCTCTTCGCCAATTCCGGTATCGAGGACGAGATCGTCCGCAAGGCCGATCTGCTGGAGGTGCTGCCAGACGTCTTCATGCCGGTGGCATCGATCGGGCACCTGATCGCGCTGAAGGTCCTCGCGGGCCGCCACCAGGACCTGACCGACCTCGGCTACTTGATCTCCGCAGCGACGGAGGCTGACCTCAGCGAGGCCAGGGCCTCGGTTGCGACAATTCAGGAACGTGGCTTCAACCGCGGACAGAACCTGCCCGAGGACCTGTCAGGCATCATCGGCCAAGCCCGGAAGTGACCGGCAGTCGGCGACTTCTCCGGATTCCGCAGCCGAGACCTGAGCCCGGCGCGCTGCTCGTACCCGTTCGCGCCAAAGCACAGGGCCTTCCGGCGCTTGTGTAGGGGGCTCGGTAGCATCCCGGTTCTGGCGCTTTCCGGCCTACACAGGGATAGCCCGGGATAGCATCCCGATTACGCCGTGTGGCCTGCAAAGCCCTGTACACGGGTTCGATTCCCGTCTCCGCCTCTCATACTTCTCTCCCAGGGAAAATATCTTCTCAAGGATTCCGTGGGTCGCTGGGCGGTCCTAGCAACCCGGTCTGGTGTAAGTAGCCTCGGCGCTCACGACATTACACAAGGCTCCCCCAGAAGGGCCTTGATGATCGTGTCTTGACCGGATCCGCGGGATGGGTTCCGGGCAAGGTCCCACATCCTGCTATCGAGGCACTGGTGCGCAACGTTGTCGTCAGCCAAGCGCAAGCAACCTCGCTCAAAAGGTACGCCGATGATGCCAGCGGGACCGAAGACGCCATCAATTCCAGTCTTGGTTCTGGCCTCATCGAGGACACTCCGTACTATTCGGCCCTCACCGCCACCGTCGTCCTCGACCGTCCTACCCAGGAAGAGATAGCGAATTCACATGAGTACCGAAACTCCGTCGCCCGAGTGGAAGGCTTCGCTTCCTGAAAACTCAGCTCTACGGTAACCCGTCGATGCTCCTGCTCGACTACATCGACAGGAACCCGGACAAACTAGATGAACTCCCTGACCTTGCCAGTTTCCAGCTCCTTGCTCTGGAGGTCTCGAACGGCGAGCAATGGTGGCTCCGGGTACTGTAGCTACGTTTGCATGGAGTCTACGATCTCGGTAAGCAGGAATCGGACCTTCGCCGGGATCGGCCGACCCGGGTATGCCTGCTCGACTAGATCGAGTCCTTCATCCACCGTGGTAAGGCCGAGTTGCCGGTAGAGCAGGATGATGTCGTCAGCGTCGATCTCCGCGCGGGCAGCGAACAGCTTCATCGCGAGCAAGTAGCGGGGTGACGCGACATCGACAATCAGCGAGTCGCTTGAGTAGAAGCGCTGCGCGTCCGGGTCTGGGCCGGGCAGGAATCCCTTCACCGCGTCGTTCAGCCAATCTTCCGCCAGCCCCTCACGGTCTGCCACCGCCGCAGCTGCCTGGCGGACGACATCGCTGGGAACGAACACCGCGTCCAGGTCCCGGGTCGACCTAGTGGCATCATAGGCGACCGCCAACGCCGCGCCGCCGACCAGGAAGAGCTCGGCCCGCGCCCCGCGAGCCGCCAGTTCCTGGGAAAGGTCGTCGAGGAGCTCGCGGATGTCTTCTCGTCCGAGACCTGTGCTCATGCGCGGCTGAGGGCCCCGTCCGTGATGAAGACACCGCGGCGGCGAAACGAGGACGGAGACTCCACCAAGGCACGCGAGTGCAGGCCACGCAGGTCGGTCACGAACCACCATGGCCACGCCTCACGCTCCGGCAATCGCGCCCAGGTCGGCACCACCCATCCGTCACGCCGGGCCAGGTACTCAGCCATCCCCGCGAACGCCGCGTCCACCCGATTGTCCCCCGTGCTTCGGGGGGCACCCGACCACATACGCGCGGCCGCTGAAACGCCAGCATGGTGCAGCACGCTGGTGTAGTCGTCGAGCATCTGGACGAAGACATACCGCCACAGCCTGCTTAGCCGCTCTCCGCTGGCGAGCATTGCCATGGCGCTACCAGCCGCCTGGTCGGCCGACTCGAACGCCTTCGTCTCCACACACGCAATGGTAGCGACTTGAGGTTGCGCCAGGCATCAGACACGCAATGCGGGACATTGGCCACCGGCCAACGGGTTGCCATCCGCAGCCCGGCCCCTAGCACTTGCGGAGGGTTGCGTAAGGAGCTTTCAGCATCTTGTGTAAGGGGCCTCGAAGCACCTCGGTAAACAGTGGCCTCGCTATGAGCTGAGAGAACTCGCGCTAGCATCTCAAAGCCATGAACCTGGCGCACGGGCAGGCCAGGCGGAACGGCTGCCTCGTGCCAGACAAACTCGATGCATCGGCAGTCGGAGGCTGCTGAATGCCCGTTATCACACTGGATCTCGCTGGCGCAGAGCTTGCCGAGACCCTCCAGCTCATCGCCGGCCGGCTGCACCGCCGACCCCGCCACCCTCACCCCGTCGCTGCTGGCCTACATCGGCCGCCCCGCCCACGGCCTAGACGCGCTCCGCGCCGACCTGGACCGCTTCGCCTTACCTCCTCGGCGGCAACGACGGAGAGGACCTGCTCGCCAGTCCCTGATCATGAGACCCGGGCAGCAGGCCTGGCCCCCGGCACAGGGCCGGCCGATACTGCCCCTATGACAGCTGCAGACGGAATCGCGCGGCAGATCCAGGACGACGGCTACGCCGTCGTCCCCGGACTGATTAGCCACGAAGCCGTGACGACGGCAAAGGCGCAACTGGGCGCGCTGCTTGACGGCGCACCCTGGGGCTCCGGCTTCGACGGCACGAGAACCAAGCGGGCCTGGGCCCCGCTCGCCGTGACACGCTGCATGGACCAGGCCGCCCTTGCCCCCTTCGTCCTGGACGCGGTCGAGCGGATGATCGGACCCGGCGCGCAGTTCGGCATCACCTGCGCTATCCAGGTCCACCCCGGCCAGCAGCCCCAGGTCCTCCACTATGACCAGGGAATCTACCCGCTGCCCCGCGACCGCGACGTCATGATCACCGCGCTATGGGCGCTTGACGACTTCACCGCCGCCAACGGCGCCACCCGGATCGTCCCCGGCAGCCACCTCCGCCCGGCCGGCAAGCCAGACCCGGCAGAGGCGGTCCCGGCGGAAATGCCTGCCGGGTCAGTACTGCTGTTCTCCGGCCGCCTGTACCACGGCGCCGGAGCCAACACCGCAACCCGCCCAAGGCTCGGAGTTGTCATCGACTACATCCAGCCCTGGCTGCGTCCCTGCGAGGCGCACACCCTCAGCGCCGACCCGCGCCAGGTCCGCCTGCTGCCGCAACGGCTCCAGGAACTGCTCGGCTTCAACCAGCCGTCTTCCTACCTCGGGTTCATCAACGGCGCGCACCCGCGCGAATGGCTGATGAAACACAGCCGCAGCGGCGACCGCTGACCCTGCCCACGCACGACCCACCGCGGCCAGCCGCCGGGTGAAGAACCCGAGGGTCCCGTCCCAGACCGCTTCCGGGTCGGTCACCATCCGGGTGGCGGGCCCGGCCGCCTGCACGGCGTGCATGACGATCAGCCGGCACTGCGATGCCGCCAGGACTGGGTACAGGCCCGGGTCACCGAATCCGTGGATGTCGTTGAGGCAGGCCGCGCCCGCGGATACGGCGAACCGGAGGGTTTCGGACCGGAACGAGTCCACCGAGACGGGGATCCCGTCCGCGGCGAGTTCCCTCAGGACGGGGGCGAGCCGCCGCTGCTCCTCTGCGGCGGAGACTGGTGCGGAGTCCGGGTGGCTGGCGGCGGGGCCCAGCTCGATGATGTCCGCGCCTTCAGCTCGCAGCTTGCGGGCGTGCGCGACCGCGGCTGCGGGGTCAAGGTAACGACCGCCGTCGGAGAATGAGTCCGCAGTGATGTTGACGATCCCGACCACGCGGGGGTTTCCGCCGGAAGCAGAGGGCCGGGCGGGGCGGATCCGGGAAGTGGGCTGCTCATGCGCGTGCTCCTGCAGACGGCATCACCTGCTCGCCCAGGCGCACGGCTACCCGGGCAGCAGCCCGGCAGGCCGCTCCCCGGTGGTACTCCACCCGAACGCCAGTCACGGCTGGCACCACCATACGACGCAGCCCTAGCCCCTCGCCACCGGCTGGATTCAGTGACCTCCCTGAAGCTGCCTCGCTGGTTGGTGCCAGGAAACACTTGAGGATGCACCCGGACACTGCTGCGGTCACGCCCTGACCAGCCCCGCTGCCGCCGGATGCCCTGAGCTTCGAGCGGACCTTGCTCGGGCGTGCACGAACCCGGCGCCGCCCCTAGCATGAGCTGGTGCGCTTGGACTCTGGGGGGGACCGGGAGTCGGCCGAGTTCGAGCGGGCGCGACGAGAGACCGTCCGCTACCACGAGGAGCTTTACGCTTCGGCAGCTCTTGGCCAAGCGGGAACATGGCTGGCGAAGCCACACCACCTGATGGCCGACGCGCTCAGGCTCGTCTCATCCGGCAAGCCCGTTACCGCCTACGACCTTGGTGCCGGGATCGGCCGCCACACTATCCCGCTGTTGCGGGAACTCCCGGCCGGCTGGATGTCTTCGCCGTCGACCTGCTCCCATCCGCGCTGCACTCGCTTGAGAACGCGGTCCCGCCGGGCATCCGAACGCACTTGCAGACACGTCCTGCTGACCTAGACGGCTTCGAGTTCGAGGCGCCGGCAGACCTGATCATCGCCTTCTCGGCGATTGAACACTTGCGCGATCTTAAAGCCGTTCGCCGTCTGCTCGACCGGGTCAGGGCCGCCACAAAGCCAGGCGGCGTCGTCGCCATCGGCATCGTCGCCGATCGCGTTGAGGTCGGCGACCACGGACGCCGACGGCCAGCGCTGCTTGAGAGCGCGATGTCAGCCGCGGAGGCCACCGGGCTGCTGTCCGGCGTGTTCAGCGACTTCGACGTGACCTACCAGCGGCTTCGCCCCGCGCAGGTCCGTGAAGAGCGACGCGAAGATACCTACACGCTCACCTCGACGCTCGTCACCTGGCTCGCGACGCGACCTGCCACCGGTCAACGAGTTGCCATCAGCAGCCCGGCCCCTAGCACTTGCGGAGGGTCACGTAAGGGGCCTTCAGCATCTTGTGTGAGGGGCCTCGAAGACCTCGGTTAACAGTGGCCTCGCTACGAGCTGAGAAAACTCGCGCTAGCATCTCAGTTACGCCATTTGGCCTGCAAAGCCCTGTACACGGGTTCGATTCCCGTCTCCGCCTCAGCGTGTTCGATGAGCTTCGCTCATCTTCCCCGGTATTTGTTATCTCCCGGGGGGACGACCCCCGTACCCCCCGACTGCGGGCTACGTCCGTAGAACCGGGTTACCAGGCTGGCAGCTCGGTCTTATGTAAGTAGCCTCGGGGCTTAAGACGTTACACAAAGGCTCCCCCGGGGGCCTGACCGTGTCTCGATTCGCCACCCCGCCCGCCGCCGCGGGCAAGCCCCCCAAGTCCCCGCTCCGCCGGGCACCTCTGGCTGAACAGCATCGGGATTAGTCGTCCGGGCCTGCGCTGGGGTCGACCCCTTGACTCGGTCCACCCCTTGACTCCGGCAGGCCCCAATCCTACTGTGTTGTTCAATTGATATATCAGTCTCGGGAAGTATTCATGACAGGAGGGGGAGGCATGCTTGTCCAGCTTGACCGAGGCCCAGACGCCTCCGTCGATCCCGGCCAGCTGCTGAGCCGGTCGTCGGCGGAGACCGCGCGGTGAGCCCGCGTACCCCCGGCGCCGGCCTGCCGGACCATCCGGACTTCCTCTGGCGGGACAAGGAGCCGGAGCGCTCTTACGACGTCGTGATCGTCGGCGGCGGCGGCCATGGCCTGGCCACCGCGCACTACCTCGCCAAGAACCACGGCATCACGAAGGTAGCGGTGCTTGAGAAGGGGTGGCTGGCGGGCGGCAACATGGCCCGCAACACCACGATCATCAGGTCCAACTACCTGTGGGACGAGAGCTCGGCCATCTACGAGCACGCGCTCACGCTGTGGGAGGGGCTCGAGGACGACCTCGGCTACCCGATCCTGTTCAGCCAGCGGGGTGTGCTGAACCTCGCGCACACCCCGCAGGACGTCAGGGACAGCGTGCGCCGGGTCGAGGCCAACAAGCTCAACGGCATCGACGCCGAGTGGCTGGAAACGGACGAGGTCAGGAAGATCTGCCCGATCGTGAATACCTCGGCGGACATCAGGTACCCCGTGCTCGGCGCGACCTACCAGCCGCGGGCCGGCATCGCCAAGCACGACTACGTGGCCTGGGGCTTCGCCCGCCGCGCGGCCGCGGCGGGCGTCGACCTCATCCAGGACTGCGAGGTCACCGGCTTCGCCACCGAGGGCGACCGGGTCACCGGGGTCAAAACGACGCGCGGCGCCATCGCCGCCGGCACGGTCGCGCTGTGCGCGGCCGGGCACACCACGGTGCTCACCAGCCTGCTCGGCATCCGCGTACCGGTGCAGAGCCACCCGTTGCAGGCGCTGGTCTCCGAGCTGCTCGAGCCGGTGCAGCCGACGGTCGTCATGTCCAACGCGATCCACGTGTACGTCTCCCAGGCCCACAAGGGCGAGCTGGTCATGGGCGCCGGGATCGACTCCTACAACGGCTACGGCCAGCGGGGCGCCTTCCACGTCATCGAGCGCCAGATGGCCGCCGCGGTCGAGCTGTTCCCGGTGTTCGCGCGCGCGCACCTGCTGCGCACCTGGGCCGGAATCGTCGACGTGAGCCCGGACGCCTCGCCGGTGGTGGGCCGTACCCCCTTCGAGAACGTCTACCTCAACTGCGGGTGGGGCACCGGCGGGTTCAAGGCCACGCCCGGCATCGGCTGGTGCCTGGCGCACACGATCGCCCACGGCGAGCCGCACCCGTACGTGGCGCCGTTCAGCCTCGACCGCTTCGTCACCGGCGCACTCGTCGACGAGCACGGCGCCGCCGCCGTCGCTCACTGAGCAGCGCTCCAAACACCAGGAGTCCCGTGCAGCTCATCGCATGCCCCTACTGCGGTCCCCGCGAGGAGACCGAGTTCCACTACGGCGGCCAGGCCCACGTGCCCTACCCGGCCGACCCCGCCGCGCTCACCGACGAGCAGTGGGCGCACTACGTCTTCTTCCGCGACAACCCCAAGGGCCGCTTCGCCGAGCGGTGGAACCACCAGGCCGGCTGCCGCCGCTGGTTCAACGCCGTCCGCGACACGGCTACCTACCGCTTCGAGGGCACCTACCGCCTCGAGGACACCGGGCGCCTCGACGAGCCGAAGCCGGCGACGTCGTGAGCGGCCCGTTCCGCACCGCCCGGGGCGGCCGCGTCGACCGGGCGACGACGCTGCGGTTCACCTTCGACGGGATGAGCTTCACGGGCCATCCCGGTGACACGCTGGCCTCCGCGCTCCTCGCGGCCGGCCGACACCAGATCGCGACCAGCATCAAGCTCGGGCGGCCGCGCGGGATCGCCGCGGCGTGGGCCGAGGACCCGGCCGGGCTGGTCCAGATCGAGGAGCCCTTCCCCGAGCCGATGCTGCTCGCCACCACCGTCGAACTCTGTGACGGGCTGGTGGCCCGCGGCCTGTCCGGGCAGGGGCGCCTGGCGGACGTCCCCGACTCCGCCCGTTACGACGCCGTCCACCAGCACGTCGACGTGCTGGTCGTGGGGGCCGGCCCCGCCGGGCTCGCGGCCGCGCTCAGCGCGGCGCGCGCCGGGGCCCGCGTCGCCCTGGTCGACGAGCAGTCCGAGGCGGGCGGCGCGCTGCTGGCGGGCAGCGACGAACTCGACGGCGCCCCGGCGCCGGACTGGGTGGCCGCCGCGGTAGCGGAGCTGGCCGCCCGGCCGGACGTGCTGCACCTGCAGCGCACCACCGCGTTCGGCAGCTACGACGACGGCTTCGTGCTCGCGCTGCAGCGGCGCACCGACCACCTCGGCGCGGCCGCGCCGCGGCACCAGTCGCGGCAGCGGGTATGGCGCTTCCGGGCCCGGCAGGTGATCGTGGCGACCGGGGCGCACGAGCGCCCGGTCGTGTTCGCCGACAACGACCGGCCGGGGATCATGCTCGCCGCCGCCGCCCGCACCTTCCTGCACCGCTACGGCGTGCTGGCCGGCCGCGACGCGGTCGTGTTCACCACGAACGACAGCGCCTACGACGCCGCGCTCGACCTGCACCGGGCCGGCGTCCGGATCCAGGCGGTCGTCGATGCCCGGCCGGGCGCGGCGCCGCGGTACCGCGCCGAGTGCGCGCGGGCCGGCATTCCGGTGCTGGCCGGGACGGTCGTGACCGGCACGGACGGCCGCGAACGGGTGACCCGCGCCCACGTCGCGCCGCTGGCCGGCCAGCGAGTCGGCCCGAGCAGCGCGATCGCCTGCGACCTGCTGCTGGTGAGCGGGGGCTGGAATCCCGCGGTGCACCTGTTCAGCCAGGCCGGCGGCCGGCTCCGCTACGACGAGGCGCTCGGTGCCTTCCTGCCCGGTGAAGACCTCCCGGGCCTGGTCGTCGCCGGGTCCGCCGCCGGCGTCTTCGACCTGCCCGGCTGCCTGGCCGACGGGCGGCGGGCGGCCCGGGCGGCGCTGACAGAGCTGACGGGGCTGACGGGGCTGACGGGCGAGCCCGCCGCCGATGACCCGCTGCCGGCCGCGCCGGCGCCCGCCGTCCCGGCCGCGCCGCTCGTGCTGTGGCGGGTGCCGGACACCTCCGCCGCCGCGAGCCGCACCCAGTTCGTCGACCTGCAGCGGGACGCCACCGTGGCCGACATCGCCCGCGCGGTCGGGGCCGGGCTGCGCTCGGTCGAGCACGTCAAGCGCTACACCACCATCGGCACGGCGCACGACCAGGGCAAGACGTCCGGCGTCCTCGCCTCGGGGATCACCGCCGAACTGCTCGGCATCCCGGTGCGCGCGGCCGGCACCACCACGTTCCGGCCGCCGTACACTCCGGTCGCCTTCGCCGCGCTGGCCGGCCGCGACCGCGGCCGGCTGTTCGACCCCGAGCGGGTGACCGCCCTGCACGAGTGGCACGTCGCGGCGGGCGCGGTGTTCGAGGACGTGGGCCAGTGGAAGCGTCCCGCGCTACTACCCGCGACCGGGCGAGGACATGGCGGCCGCGGTGCTGCGCGAGTGCGCCGCGGTCCGGGCCGGCGTCGGGATCCTCGACGGCTCCACCCTGGGCAAGATCGACGTCCAGGGCCCGGACGCCGCGGTCCTGCTCGACCGCCTCTACACGAACATGATGAGCACGCTGAAGGCCGGTGCCGTGCGGTACGGCGTCATGTGCGGCATCGACGGCATGGTCATCGACGACGGTACCGTGCTGCGCCTGGCGGAGGATCGCTTCCTCGTCATCACCACCACCGGCGGCGCGGCGAAGGTACTCGACTGGATGGAGGAGTGGCTCCAGACCGAGTGGCCGGAGCTGCGGGTCCGCTGCACCTCAGTCACCGAGCAGTGGGCGACCTTCCCGGTCGTCGGCCCCCGCTCCCGCGACGTCATCGGGGCGCTCTTTCCCGCGGTGGACGTCGCCAACGCGGCGTTTCCCTTCATGACCTGGCGGGACACCGAGCTGGAGGGCGCGCAGGTCCGGCTGGCCAGGATCAGCTTCTCCGGCGAGCTCGCCTTCGAGGTCTACGTCAGCCCCTGGTACGCGGTCGCGGTCTGGCAGCGGCTGCTCGAGGCGGGCCGCCGTCTACGGCATCACGCCCTACGGCACCGAGACCATGCACGTCCTGCGGGCGGAGAAGGGGTACCCGATCGTCGGGCAGGACACCGACGGCACCGTCACCCCGCACGACCTGGGCCTGGCCTGGGCCGTGTCGAAGAAGAAGCCCGACTTCGTCGGCAAGCGCTCCTTCGCCCGTCCCGCGAACCAGAGCCCGCGGCGCAAGCAGCTGGTCGGGCTGCTGCCCGTCGACCGCCGCACCCTGCTGCCGGAGGGCGCGCAGGTCGTCGAGTTCGCCGCCGACGGGCGGCTGCCGCCCCCGCCGGTGCCGATGCTCGGGCACGTCACCTCCAGCTACCGCAGCGCCGAACTCGGGCGCCCGTTCGCGCTCGCGCTGGTGCAGGGCGGCCGCACGCGCATCGGCGACACCGTGCACGTCCCCGTCAAGGGCACCCTCGTCCCGGTGGAAATCACCAGTTCGGTGCTCGTCGATCCCGAAGGAGCGCGCCGCGATGGCTGAGCTGCCGCGCACCCATCCGCTT
Organism: uncultured Actinomycetota bacterium; assembly: GCA_963850115.1. GTDB lineage: Bacteria > Actinomycetota > Actinomycetes > Streptosporangiales > Streptosporangiaceae > Trebonia. The sequence goes on along the minus strand of CAWKKG010000005.1, from coordinate 107,209 downwards.
GAGTCACGGGCCGCCGCCTGGGACCGCCTGCCGGACGCCGTCGGCATCGCGGTCGAGCCGTTCACCGCGATGGCGGACGTGCGGATCGGCGTCAGCGGTCCCGAGGTGACGGCAGCGCTCGGCGCCGCCCTGCCCACCGTGCCCGGCACCTGGGCGCGGGCCGGCTCGGGCCGGGCCATCTGGCTCGGCCCCGACGAGTGGCTGCTGACCAGTACGACCGAACGGCCCGAGCAGCTAGCAGGCCGGATCGGCGGAGCCACGCTGCCGTTCGGCGGCTCCGCAGTGGATGTGTCCGCGCAGCGGATCACGCTGCGGCTGAGCGGTTCGCGGGCGCGGGACGTGCTGGCCAAGGGCTGCTCGATCGACCTGCACCCGCGCAGCTTCTGCCGCGGGAGCAGCGCCCAGACCACGCTCGGCCAGGCAGGCGTCGTGCTGCTCGCGCTCGCGGAGAACGGTGACGACTACGCCGTCCTCGTCCGGTCCTCCTTCGCCGGCTACCTCGCTGACTGGCTGGCGGACGCGGCCCTGGAGTTCACCGCCGCCGGTGACGGCTGAAGCCCGGATCCCATCGTCGCGACCGTCAGGAGCAGAGCAATGCCCGTTACCCCACGTGTGGTGATCATCGGCGCGGGAATCGTCGGTGCCAACCTCGCCGACGAGCTGACCACTCGCGGCTGGAACCGGGTCACCGTGGTCGACCAGGGGCCGCTTCCGCTGACCGGGGGCTCGTCGTCGCATGCGCCGGGGCTGGTCTTCCAGACCAACTCCGCCAAGACGATGACTGAGTTCGCCCGCTACACGGTGGAGAAGTTCCTGCGTCTCGACGTCGACGGCGCGTGGTGCTTCAACCAGGTCGGCGGCCTGGAGGTGGCCACCACCCCGGAGCGGCTGGCCGAGCTGCACCGCCGGCAGGGCTGGGACACCTCCTGGGGCATCGAGGCCACGGTCGTCAGCCCCGAGGAATGCGCCCGGCTGCACCCGCTGGTCGATCCCGCGCGCATCCTGGGCGGCCTGCACGTGCCCACCGACGGCCTGGCGAAGGCCGCGCGCGCGGTGGTGGCGCTCGCCCGCCGGGCGCAGGCGCGCGGCGCCCGCTTCCAGGGGTCGACCCGGGTCACCGGCATCGAGCAGGCGGGCGGCCGGGTGACCGGCGTCCGTACCCCGGCCGGCGTCATCCCCGCCGACATCGTGGTGTCCTGCGCGGGCTTCTGGGGCCCGGCCATCGGGGCGATGGCGGGGATGCCCGTGCCGCTGCTGCCGCTGGCGCACCAGTTCGCCTGGACCGGGCAGGTGCCCGGGCTCGCGGGCCGGGGCGACGAACTCGCCGAGGCCAGCCTGCCGATCCTGCGTCACCAGGACCAGGACCTGTACTACCGCGAGAAAGGCGACCGGCTCGGTATCGGCTCCTACGCGCACCGGCCGATGCCGGTGGAACTGTCGGAGTTGCCCGGGGGCGAGGTCACCGAGGCGTCGATGCCGTCGATGCTGCCGTTTACCGAGGAGGACTTCGCCGGCCCGTGGGAGCAGAGCAAGCTGTTGCTCCCCGCGCTCCGCGCGGCCAAGGTCGACTCGGGCTTCAACGGGATCTTCTCCTTCACCCCGGACGGCAACCCGCTGATCGGCGAATCCGCGGACGTGGCCGGCTTCTGGATCGCGGAGGCGGTTTGGGTCACGCACTCCGCGGGAGTCGCCCGGTCGGTGGCCCAGCTGCTCACCGTGGGTCGCAGCGAGGTCGACGTGCACGGCTGCGACGTCCACCGGTTCGAGCAGGTCCAGCTCAGCGAGTCCTACGTCCGCGAGACCGCGCAGCGCAGCTTCGTCGAGGTCTACGACATCCTGCACCCGCTGCAGCCGCGCCGCTCCCCCCGCGGCGTGCGCGTCAGTCCCTTCCATGCGCGGCAGCGGGAACTCGGCGCCGTCTTCCTCGAGGCGGCGGGCTGGGAGCGGCCGCACTGGTACGAGGCCAATGCGCCCCTCGTCGGCCAGCTGCCACCGGAGTGGGTGCCACCGGAGCGCGACGCGTGGGCCGGGCGGTTCTGGTCGCCGATTGCCGCGGCCGAGGCGTGGCGGACGCGCACCGCCGTCGCCCTGTACGACATGACCCCGCTCACCCGCGCTTGAGGTCACCGGCCCCGGTGCGCTTGGCCTGCTCCAGCGGGTGACTACCGGCCAGCTGGACAAGTCGGTCGGGTCGGTCACCTACACCCTGGCGCTCGACAAGGCCGGCGGCGTCCGCAGCGACCTGACCGTCGCCCGGCTCGGCGAGCAGCTGTTCCAGGTCGGTGTCAACGGGGCCCTGGACCATGACTACCTGCGCCGTCAGGCCGCGGCCGACGGGGGCGCGGAGGTCCGCGACATCACCGGCGGCACGTGTTGCATCGGCGTCTGGGGCCCGCGCGCCCGCGACCTGGTGCAGTCGCTGACCAGCGACGACTTCTCCAACGACGGGCTGAAGTACTTCCGCGCCAAGCGGGCCAGGCTCGGCGGCGTGCCGGTGACGGCGATGCGGCTGTCTTACGTCGGGGAACTGGGCTGGGAGCTCTATACCGGGGCCGACACGGGCCAGCGGCTGTGGGACGTCCTGTGGGCGGCACGGCCGGGACCTCGGCGTGATCGCCGCCGGCCGCGCGGCGTTCAACAGCCTGCGGCTGGAAAAGGGCTACCGCTCCTGGGGAGCGGACCTGACCACCGAGCACAACCCGTACGAGGCAGGCCTCGGGTTTGCCGTGCGCAAGCAGAAGGGCGCCTTCGTCGGCAGCGAGGCCATCGCCGGACTTGACGACGGCAGCGTGGTCCGGCGACTGTCCTGCCTGACGATCGACGACGGCCGCAGCGTCGTCCTCGGCCAGGAGCCGGTGTACCTCGACGGCCGGCCGGTCGGCTACGTGACCAGCGCCGCGTTCGGGCACACGGTCGGGCGCCCGGTCGCCTATGCCTGGCTGCCGGCCGCGGCTGGGGCCGGGACCCGGGTCGAGATCGGCTACTTCGGCCGGCGGATCGCCGCCACGGTCGCCGCCGAGCCGCTCGTCGACCCGGAGATGTCCCGGATCAGGGGCTGATCAGCATCCGCGGCCGAACGGCAGCGGCTTACTACGGGCCGTCAGATGACGGCGTCAGATGACCGCCCGGATGACCCGGTCGAAGCCCAGGACGTGCTCGCGGGCGAGATCCCCGGCGCGGCCGGCGTCGCCGGCCGCGATCGCGCGGAGCAGGTCCACGTGCTCGGCGACGTGCTCGTCCACGGTGGGCAGCCGCTCGAGGAACAAGCAGAAGATCCGCGTCGCCAGGTTGTCGTAGCGGATCAGCACGTCCTCCAGGTGGGAGTTGCCCGCCGCCCGGTAAATGGCCCGGTGCACCCGCAGGTCCCAGCGCATCAGCTCCGTCCGGTCGACCTCGCTGACCTTGAGCCGCTCGATGCGCGCCGCCAGTTCCGTCAGCTCGGCCCGCGCCGGGCGCGCGGCCCGCTCGGCGGCGCGCCGGGCCGCGAGCGGCTCGAGCTGGGCGCGGATTTCCGAGATGTCCGCGAGGTCGGAGATGTCGACCCGGGTGGCGAAGGTTCCCCGCCGTGGGTAGGACACGACGAGCCGGTCGCCTTCCAGGCGCTTCAGGGCCTCGCGCACCGGGGTCCGGCCGACGCCGAGATCCCGGGCCAGCGCGTCGTCGTCGATCGGGTCGCCTGGGTGAATGTCCAGCATGATCAGCCGGTCCTTGATCGCGGCGTAGGCCCGGTCCGCCTGGGAGGCGGGGCCGGCCGTGGGGGCGCGGTCAAGATCCAGCGGCTGCGTGGTCACCAGCGAATCCTAGGGGCTGGCGGCAGGGAAAGCTTGCCTGCGCCCGGAGGAAGGCATAGTGTGCTCATAAGACTGATATATCAGATGAGTATCTGTTAATGGCAGTGCGCAGGCGAAATTGCCGTGGCGCCGGAAGAGGCATGCACATGGCCGTTAGTGTCTTCGACCTGTTCACGGTGGGGATCGGCCCGTCCAGCTCGCACACCGTCGGCCCGATGCGGGCGGCCTGCTCGTTCGCGTCCCGGCTGAGCGGGGACGGCGTGCTGAGCCAGGTCGCCGGCGTCCGCTGCGAGCTCTTCGGCTCGCTCGGCGCGACCGGTCACGGGCACGGAAGCGTCAAGGCGGTCGTCCTCGGCCTTGAGGGCGAGCAGCCGGACCTGGTCGACCCGGTCGCGGCCGGGCCGCGCGTCGCGGCCGTCCGCGCGGACGGAACGCTCCGGCTGGCGGGCAAGCATCCCATCGCGTTCTCGGTCGACGACGACGTCGTGCTGCACCGGCGCAAGCGGCTGGAGTTCCACAGCAACGGGATGGTCTTCCGTGCGCTCGACGCCGGCGGGCACGAACTGCTGCGGCGCGAGTACTACTCGGTCGGCGGCGGATTCGTGGTGGATGAGGATGACAAGGGCAACCCCGCCATCGTGGCCGACCGTACGCCGGTGCGGTACCCGTTCAGCACCGGCGAGGAGCTCCTCGCCCAGGCCCAGGCGACGGGACTGCGGATCAGCGGCGTGATGCTCGCGAACGAGCTGGCGTGGCGCAGCGAGGCGGAGATCCGCGCCGGGCTGCTGCACATCTGGTCGGTGATGCAGGAGTGCGTGGAGCGCGGCATCCGGACCAGCGGCGTCCTGCCGGGCGGCCTGAAGGTCCGCCGCCGCGCCGCCGCGCTGTACGCCCAGCTGATGGCGCAGGACGACGACCCCGATCCGCTCCGGGCGATGGACTGGGTGACTCTCTACGCCCTGGCGGTGAACGAGGAGAACGCCGCCGGCGGCCGGGTGGTCACGGCCCCGACCAACGGGGCGGCCGGCATCGTGCCGGCCGTCCTGCACTACTACCGGGACTTCGTCGGCTCGTTCTCCGCCGACGGCGTGGTCCGCTTCCTGCTCACCGCCGCCGCGATCGGCGTGCTGTTCAAGGAGAACGCCTCGATCTCGGGGGCGGAGGTGGGCTGCCAGGGAGAGGTCGGCTCGGCCTGCTCCATGGCCGCCGCGGGCCTCGCCGAGGTCCTCGGCGGGACTCCGGAGCAGGTCGAGAACTCGGCCGAGATCGGCATCGAGCACAACCTGGGGCTCACCTGCGACCCGGTCGGCGGGCTGGTGCAGATCCCGTGCATCGAACGCAACGCCGTCGGTTCGGTCAAGGCCATCACCGCGGCCCGGATGGCCGTTCGCGGCGACGGCCGACACTACGTCCCGCTGGACAAGGCCATCAAGACCATGCGGGAGACCGGCGCGGACATGAAGGACAAGTACAAGGAAACCGCCCGCGGCGGGCTCGCGCTCAACATCGTCGAATGCTAGCCCGCGGGGCCATTATTCCGATAGTGCCGAGAGTTAGGCCCCATGGTGGGGCCTAACTCTCGGCACTGTAATCGATAAGCCCGGAATCCGCGTCACGCGCCCTCGGCTTCGCCAGACAGTTCCAGCGCCGGTGCGCCGAACGCGTCCGCCCGGTGCTCGGCGAGGACGGCGCTGGGCTTGCGCCGCTGCACGAGGCCGTAGTAGAGGCCGCCGATGATTCCGATGGCGCCGACGAAGACGAAGGCACCGTACTGGAAGTACCAGTGGTTGGTGCCGTACACCGCGCCCCGGGGCCAGGCGAGGTTGATGGTCATGGCGATGCCGTAGATGACCGCGAACGCGTTCACTGGCAGTCCCCAGCGGCCCATCGAGAAGTACTCGCCGTGCTCCGGGCGCGGCCAGTGCCTGCGCAGCCGCCGGATCAGCATCGGCCCGGTGACCAGCAGGTAGGGGATGTAGAACAAGATGATGGCGACCGACGTGATGATCGTGAATACCTGCTGGTTGCCGATGTTGGCGAGCAGCAGCGCGATGGCCAGGACACCGGTGAGCAGGGCGGGCACGACCGGGGTCCTTGACCGTCCGGAGACGCGCGCGATGGCACCGCCGAACGGCAGTCGCCCGTCGCGGGCCATCGAGAACAGCATCCGGATGCACGCCGTCTGCACGGCCAGGCAGCAGACGGTGATCGCGATGCCGGAGCAGGCCAGGAAGAGGTCGCCGAGCCCCGACCCGAGCGTGGACTTGACGATGTACGGGAGTCCCTCGGTGGACAGCTGGCTGGCGTTGATGTTTCCGACCGCCATCATGGCGACGAGCATGAGCAGGGCACCGATGACGAAGACGGCGGCGACCGCGCGGAGGATCGCCCGGGGGGCGTACTTGCGCGGGTTGTTCGTCTCCTCGGCGAGCGAGCCGGCGGTGTCGAAGCCGTAGAAGACGTAGGCGCTCATCAGCGCCGCGCCGAGGAACGCGCCGAAGTAGCCCAAGGTGTGGCCCGCGCCGACTCCCGCGGTCTGCAGCACGACCCCGGGCCCGCGCTTGATGTGGAACGCTAGCAGCAGGATGAGCGCGCTTGAGGCGACGAGTTCGGTGATGACGCCGATGTTGTTGATGATGGACATCAGCCGGACGCCGATGCAGTTGATGATCGTGGTGAACACCACGAGCCCGACCCCGAGGATGACCGCGTTCTTCGCGCCCCCGGGCGTGGAGTACAGGCCCGCGTCGGCCGGGGTCCCGGCGATCTCGAAGGCGGTCGAGATCTGCGGCAGGATCACCTGGTAGGCGACCGCCACCGCGGCGATGGTGACGATCGCGCCGATGATCATGATCCATCCGGCCAGCCAGGAGGTGAGCGACCGGGCGATCTGCTTGGACCACTGGTAGACAGACCCGGCGAGCGGGTACTGGCCGGACATCTCGGCGAAGCAGAGCGCCACGGCGAACTGGCCGACGAACACCAGCGGCCAGGTCCAGAAGAAGGCCGGGCCGCCGAACCCGAAGCCGAACGCGAACAGCTCGAACACGCCGGTGAGGATCGACAGGTAACTGAACCCGGCGGCGAAGCTCGAGAAGCTGCCCAGGCTCCGGTGCAGCTCCTGCTTGTAGCCGAAGCGGGCCAGGTCGTTGATATCGGTGACGGGCACGGCCGTGGCCATCCCGGCCGGCGTTTCTGCGAAATCGGACATATGGCTCCTTTGTTTCGATCAGTGCTTGAACCATCCGGCCGGGGCCGGGCTGGTGTTGTGCCAGATGTGCTTGATCTCCTGGTACTCGGCCAGGCCCGTGGGGCCGAGCTCGCGGCCGTTGCCCGATCGCTTGAAGCCGCCCCATTCGGCCTGGGGGACATAGGGGCCGAAGTCGTTGATCCACACCGTGCCGGCCCGCAGCGCCCGCGCCACCCGCTCGGCGCGGGCGGCGTCTCCGGTCCAGACGGCGCCGGCCAGGCCGAAGTCGGTGTCGTTGCCCAGCGCCACGGCCTCCTCCTCGCTGGTGAACCGCTCCACGGTGAGGATGGGCCCAAAGGTCTCCTCCCGGACAACCGTCATCGCGGCGGTGCAGCCGGCCAGCACCGTCGGCCGGTAGAAGAAGCCCGCCTTCAGCTCGGGGTCGTCCGGCCGCCGCCCGCCGGCCGCCAGCCGGGCTCCCTCGGCGAGCGCGCCGGCGACATACCGCTCGGTGCGCGTCCGCTGCGCGGCGGACACCAGGGGACCGCACTCGGTGCCGGGCTGCAGCCCGTTGCCAAGGACGATCCGCTCCGCGCGCTCCCCCAGCGCCGCCACGACGGCGTCGTGGACCGGATCCTCGACGATGAGCCGGGCGCCGGCCGAGCACACCTGCCCGGAGTGCAGGAACACGGCCGTGAGCGCGTTGTCGACCACCGTCGCGAGGTCGGTGTCGGCGAAGACGATGTTCGGGTTCTTCCCGCCCAGTTCGACGGCGACCTTCTTCACCGTGGCGGCGGCGGCCCGCAGGATCGACCGGCCGGTGTCCAGGCCGCCGGTGAAGGAGACCATGTCGACCAGGGGATCCTCGACCAGCGCGGCGCCGACGGTGCGACCGCTCCCGGTCACCAGGTTGACCACCCCGCGGGGGACGCCCGCCTCTTGCACCAGTTCGACGAGCCGGATGGTGGTCATCGGGGTGACCTCGCTTGGCTTGATCACCACGGTGTTGCCGGCCGCGAGCGCGGGCGCGAGCTTCCAGGAGACCTGCAGCAGCGGGTAGTTCCAGGGCGTGATGAGGACGCAGACGCCGACCGGTTCCGCCACGATCCGGCTGATCACCGCCGGGTTGCCGGTGTCGACCAGCCGGCCGGGTTCTTTACCGGCCAGGTCCGCGTAGTAGCGGAAGACCGCGACCACGTCGTCGACGTCCTGCCGGCTCTCGGTGAGCGTCTTGCCGGTGTCCAGCGTCTCCAGCCGCGCGATCTCGGCCCGGTCGCGCACGAGCAGGGCGGCGATCGCGTTAAGCAGGGCGGCGCGGTCGCGCGCCGGGGTAGCGGGCCACGGCGACGTGTCGAAGGCGGCCCGGGCCGCCGCGACGGCCCGGGCCGCGTCGGCCGGGCCGGCCTCGTCCACCGTGGCCAGGACGCTCTGGTCGAAGGGGTTGATGACTTCTGCCGACGCGGGAACCCGCGGCGAGACCCACTGGCCGTCGATGAAGAGGTGAGTCACTGTCTTCTCCGTCTGCTGGTGCGGATGGAACTCAGGCGGACCCGGCCCGCGTCCTCGCCTGCGGGCGGTGCCGGTAGAACTCGACCTGCTCGGGAGCCAGCGGGGTGTTGCCGAGGATGAGGTCGGCGCTCTTCTCCGCCGTCATCATGACGGGGGCGTAGATGTTGCCGTTAGTCACGTAGGGCATGACCGAGGCGTCGACGACGCGCAGCCCGTCCAGCCCGTGTACTCCCATGGTCGCGGGGTCCACCACCGACAGCGGGCCGGTCCCCATCTTGGCGGTGCACGACGGGTGCAGCGCCGTTTCCGCGTCCTTGGCGACCCAGGACAGGATCTGCTCGGGGGTCTCGACCTCCGGTCCCGGGGAGATCTCACCCGAGCTGTACGGGGCGAAGGCGGGCTGGGCGAAGATCTTCCTGGCGACGCCGATGGCCTCGACCCACTCGCGGCGGTCCTGCTCGGTGGACAGGTAGTTGAACGTGAGGGCCGGCTTCACCCGCGGGTCGGCGGACTTGAGCTTGAGGGTGCCCCGCGCGTCGGAGTACATCGGCCCGATGTGCACCTGGTAGCCGTGGTCGCCCGGCGGGCATCGACCCGTCGTAGCGGACCGCGACGGGCAGGAAGTGGAACATCAGGTTCGGGTAGGCGACGTCGTCGTTGCTGCGGGCGAAGCCGCCGGCCTTGAAGTGGTTGGTCGCGCCGAGGCCGCGCCGCAGGAACAGCCACTCGGCGCCGATCTTCGGCCGGTTGTACCACTTCATGCCGGGCGCAACGGAGACCGGCTGCTTGCACGCGTGCTGGATGTAGACCTCAAGGTGGTCCTGCAGGTTCTCGCCGACGCCGGGCAGGTCGGCCACGACCGGGATGCCGAGCGCGGCCAGGTCCTGGGCGTTCCCGATCCCGGACAGCTGGAGCAGCTGCGGGCTGTTGATCGCCCCGCCGCAGAGGATGACCTCGCCGGCCCGCGCTACCTGGACGTCCCCGCGGCCCTGCCGGTACTCGACCCCCACGGCGCGCTTGCCCTCGAAGCGGATCCGGCTGACGAAGGCGCGCGTGCGCACCGTGAGGTTAGGCCTGGACATGACCGGGTGCAGGTACGCCCGGGCGGCGCTCAGCCGCCGCCCGCGGTGCACGTTCCGGTCGAACGGCGCGAAGCCCTCCTGCCGGTAGCCGTTCACGTCGTCGGTCAGCGGGTAGCCGGCCTCCTGGACGGCGGCGAAGAACGCCTGGAAAAGCGGGCTCGTGGCCGGCCCGCGTTCAAGCACCAGGGGGCCGGCGTGGCCCCGGAACGGGTCGTCGGAGGCCGCGGCCAGGCAGTTCTCCATGCGCTTGAAGTAGGGCAGGCAGTGGGCGTAGTCCCAGTCCCGCATGCCCGGGTCGGCGCCCCAGCGCTCGTAGTCCAGCGGGTTGCCCCGCTGGAAGATCATCCCGTTGATGCTGCTCGAGCCGCCGAGCACCTTGCCGCGGGCGTGGTAGACCCGGCGGCCGCCCAGGTGCGGCTCCGGTTCCGACTCGTACTTCCAGTCGTAGAAACGGTTGCCGATCGGGATGGTCAGCGCGGCGGGCATGTGGATGAAGGCATCCCAGCGGTAGTCGCTGCGCCCCGCCTCCAGGACGAGGACCTGGCTCGCCGGGTCGGCGCTGAGCCGGTTGGCGAGCGCGCTGCCGGCCGACCCGCCCCCGACGATGACGTAGTCATAGGTGCGCTGGTCCATGATGGTCTCCTTCGGTGCGGAGCGGCGGACCGCAGGTCAGCGGGCGGCGGCGGTGCGCAGCTGGCGGCGCCAGCGGGTGAACAGGCGTGACTGGTTCACGCCCAGGACCGCGACGGGAACATCCTCGCGTTCGTAGACGGCCAGGAAGCTGCGGGCGGCGACGTCACCGTCCACGACGCGGAGCCTGTCGTCCGGGCCGCGCGTCCCGGCGAACTGGATGCGCACCCCGTACTGGTCCGACCAGAAGTAAGGGACGCTGGGCGACGCGGCGGCGTCCGCGCCGAGCAGGGCGGCCACCGCGGCGGACGGCTGCTCCAGGGCGCCGGTCCAGTGCTCGAAACGGACGTGACGCCCGGCCGTCTCGCTCCAGGGGGCGGCGCAGTCCCCGGCCGCGACCACGCCGGGGATGCTGGCAGCCCCCCGCGCGTCGGTCGCGATCCCGCCGCGCAGGTCGAGCCCCGAGCCCGCCAGCCACTCCACGTTGGGCTGGGCGCCGATGCCCACCAGAACGACGTCGGCAGGCAGGGAGCGCCCGTCGAGCAGCCGGACGGCGGTGACGTGCCCGTCGCCGTCAAGCCCGGCGACCCCGGTGCCGGTCAGCAGCCGGGTCCCGTGATCGGCGTGCAGGGCGGCGCACACGCGGCCCATCTCCGGGCCGAGCGGGCCCGCGAGCGGCACGGGAAGGGCCTCGACGACGGTCACGTCGAGGCCAAGGCCGCGTGCGGTCGAGGCCACCTCCGCGCCGATGAATCCGGCGCCGATGACCACCAGCCGCCGGCCGGGCCGCAGGTCCGACCGCAGCGCGACGGCGTCGTCCAGCGTGCGCAGCACGTGCACGCCGCTCAGGTCCCCCGGGCCCGGGCCGGCGAGGCCGGGGAGCCGGCGGGCCCGGGCGCCGGTGGCCAGCACCATGCCGTCCGCCCTGATCTCCCGCCCGTCGGCCAGCCGCAGCGACCGGCCGCGAGGGTCAAGGGCCACCGCGCGCTGGCCGAGCAGCCACTCGAAGCCGAGCGCGGCGTCGTCTTCGCGCGCCAGGTCGAGGTCGTCGCGGGCAGACCCGCCGTCGAGGAACCCCTTGGAGAGCGGCGGACGGTCATAGGGGGCGTGCACCTCGTCGCCGATGAGCAGGACGCGTCCGTCGAACCCCTGCTCGCGCAGTGCCCGCCCGGCGGACAGGCCGGCCAGGGAGGCGCCGACCACGGCGACGGTGCGCGTCATGCCGCGCCGCCGGCGGCCTCGCCTGGCCAGACGACGATGACCCCGTCGGCGACCGACACGCGGTGCGTCCTGACCGGCTTGTTGGCCGGCGGCGCGGACGGCTTGCCGGTGCGGAGGTCGAAGCACGAGGCGTGCAGCGGGCACTCGACCGAGCAGCCGTCGAGCCAGCCGTCCGCGAGGGACGCGTCCTGGTGCGTGCAGGTGTCGTCGATCGCGTAGAACTCCCCGTCCACGTTGAACACGGCCACGGGCGGGTCGGCGTCCACCCGGACCGCTTCGCCGGACGGGAGGTCGTCAACGCGACAGACTGGGATCATCGCCGCATCCAATCGGCTATTGTTGCGTAGAGAGCAACTGACTCTTTATTCGCAACAGCCTGAGTGGGCGGCGAACGCTTGTCAAGAGCGCGGTGAAATTCTGGTGTTTCCTCTATCCGTAGGCTGCTAGCCATGAGTGCGAACGAGCGACCGGGTGACGAGCGGGGCCGGCGGCCCTCGTGCAGTCGGTGGACCGCGCCCTGGCCATCCTGGAGATCCTGGCGGGCCGGGGCGAGGTGGGGGTCACCGAGATCGCCGCCGAGCTGGGCGTGCACAAGTCGACCGCGTTCCGCCTGATCGCCGTCCTGGAGTCCCGCGACCTCGTGGAGCAGCTGGCCGACCGGGGCAAGTACCGGCTCGGGTTCGGAGTCGTCCGGCTGGCCGGGGCCACCGTCGCCCAGCTCGACCTGGCCAAGGAGAGCAGGCGAACCTGCGAGGAACTGGCCGCGGACCTGGGCGAGACGGTCAACGTCGCCATCCTGGACGCCGGCCGCGCCGTCAACGTCAGCCAGGTGCGCGGAACGGCGGCCATCGGCCTCTACAACTGGGTCGGCCAGGGAACCCCGCTGCACGCGACGTCCAGCGGCAAGGTCCTGCTTGCCCACGCGGGCGATCAGGCCAGGGAGGCTGTGCTCGCGGGAACCCTCCAGCGCTACACCGTCGCCACGATCACCGACCCCGGCCTGCTCGGCGCGGAGCTGGCCGAGATCCGCGTGCGCGGCTGGGCCGCCACCGAGGGAGAGTACGAGATCGGGCTCAACGCGGTAGCCGCGCCGGTTCGCGACGCCAACGGCGACGTGGTCGCCGCCGTTAGCGTGTCCGGTCCGTCCTTCCGGCTCCTGGCGGACACCTTCGGCCGGATCGCCCCGCAGGTGGTGTCGGCGGCGGACGCGCTGAGCCGGAGGCTCGGGCACTTCGAGTGACCGTACCGGCCAAGGGTTGCGTAATGCGCGATATACATCGTAATGTGCAACAAATGCCGGGCGACGCGGCCCTGGAGGTAACCCGCGAACGCCTCCTGGCCTGCGTGATCGCCGCACGACTCGTCCTGAGGTGCAGCTATGACGACGACTGATCTCCCCGCGAGCCTGATCCCCACGCTGGCCGGTCATTACTACACCGACCCGGCCATCTTCGCCCTCGAGCAGAGCCGCATTTTCGAGCAGATGTGGTTCTGCGCCGTCCGCTCCGCTGACCTGGCACCGGGCTCGTTCCGCCGGGTGCAGGTGGGCCGCGAGAGCGTGCTCGTCGTCCGTGGCCGGGACGGGCAGCTGCGCTCGTTCCTCAACGTCTGCCGGCACCGGGGCTCGACCCTCGCCGCGGCGGACTCGGGCGAGCTGAAGCGGTCCATCCAGTGCCCGTACCACGCCTGGACCTACGGACTCGACGGGAAGCTCGTCGCGGCGCCCAACCTCACGAAGATGCCCGACATCGACCGTGAGCGGTACGGGCTGCTGCCGGTTCACCTCCGCGAGTGGCTCGGCTATGCCTGGGTCTGCCTCGCCGACGAGCCGCCGTCCTTCGAGGAGGACGTCATCGGTGCCGTCGTCGAGCGTCTCGGGGACGTGGCAGTCCATCGATCGCTTCGACCTGGACGCGCTTTCCGTCGGCCGGCGCATCCGCTACGACGTCAAGGCCAACTGGAAACTGATCATCGAGAACTTCATGGAGTGCTACCACTGCGCCACCATCCACCCCGAGCTGACGGAGGTGCTGCCGGAATTCGCCGACGGCTACGCGGCCCAGTACTTCGTCGGCCACGGCGCCGAGTTCGGCGCGGACATCGCAGGGCTTCACCGTCGACGGCAGCGAAGGCTTCGGCAGGCTGCCCGGCGTCGCCGGCGAGTACGACCGGCGCTATTACGCCATCACGATCAAGCCCACCGTCTTCGTGAACCTGGTTCCCGATCACGTGATCTTCCACCGGATGTACCCGGTCGCCGAGGACCGGACCATCGTTGAGTGCGACTGGCTGTACTCGCGCGAGGTGGTGGAGTCGGGCAAGGACGTGTCCCGGTCGGTGGAGCTGTTCCACCGGGTGAACCAGCAGGACTTCGACGCCTGCGAGCGGTGCCAGCCCGCCATGTCCTCCCGCGGTTACGCGCGCGGCGGAGTCCTGGTCCCTTCCGAGCACCACATCGGGGTCTTCCACGCGTGGCTGACCGAGCGCCTCGCCGACCCCGGGAAGCCGTAGGTGCGAGCCAGGACGGTTCCGGCTCCGGTCCCAGAGACCAGCACTACCGGCAGCCGCCCGACGAGTGTGGTCAGGTCGGGAACCAGACTGGCGGGGACGTGGCCGACGCCGAACCCGGCGTAGGTATCCTGCTCGTCGAGGGGAAGGCAGACGGGAACGGCCGGCATGCGACGAATGGGTCGTCATCGAACCCGCCTACCAGGCAGCAGCACTCGCCGAGCAACTCCACGACGCCCCTGCCGACGGCGACGTCGAGGAGTACTGGCCAACCATGGCCGCGCACAGGTAACCGCCGTCATCCACGGCACCCACGAGCTCGGGCCCTGGCCAGGATTCGGTCTCATGCGCCTGTTCATCGCGGCAGCCATGGCGGCCGCCTTCCAGCTGCTGGCCCGCCGTGACACCTGAACAGATTTGGCTGATCTGCATGGTGCAAGTCGCGTGACCAGCGCATGAGTCAGCCACGCCGAGTCAGCAGGGGGGCGACGGGATTTATGGCATGCGCCCCGCGTCCGCCGCGGGTAGCGATGGCGGGACCGCCGGGCGCTCTCCGCTGCCCGCGAGATCTGCGAGGGCACTGGCAGCGTCAGCGGCGAGGTAGTTGACTGTGCCGGTGCAACCGACCAGTTCGGGCTCCGGCAGCCCTGGCCCAGGCGAATGGCCTGGCAAGCTGATCATCCGCTATACCGACGGCACCGTCACTGAGGAGTTCTTCCGTGAGGCGCCGCATGACTACGCCGTGCACCTGTCGATGCTCACCACGGTCGACAGCGCCCGCATCGAGGTCTCGCGTCCCGGCCAGTCCGAGTGGTACGAGTACCGTGACGGTGCGCGGACCGGGCAAGCACCCTGAGCACGGCGCAACCGGGGGACGCAGGCCGTCCTCCCCCGGGGGCCGACCGGTGCGGTCAGCCACCAGTCTTGATAGCGACGCGGTCCGGGAACGGCCTGATATGCTCGGCCAGCCTCGTGTCTTTGGTGCCTGTCGCGGAGACACCGAACGGGTCGATCTGAACCGGGTTCTCGGCGTTCACCGCGATGTCCTTCTGGTTTCCTGTCAGTGCCGGGGGAGGTCACAGGCCGAGCGTCACTGGCGTGTCCGGGATGTCGCCGGCGATCAGCGCTGCCAGCGGCGTGGCGATGTCACGCGGTGAGAACAGGTCGGTTCCGCTGTACTCGGCGATGTCCCGGTGCCGCCACCATCGCATCCCGGTGATGTGCTCGGCGGCGAGCTGATCATCGGACAGCGCGCCGCGGGGGTCAAAGCGCGCGGTGCGGACGAGGAAGTAGTCGTTGACCGCCCTGTCGTAGCCGCCCGGAAGGCCGGGAGCGGCGAGTTCCTGGTGCCAGACGTGAGGCGGGCCGGCGCCGATGACGAGCCCGGTCTCCTCGCGCAGCTCCCGGCGCAGGGCCGCCAGCGGCAGTTCGCCGGGCTCGATGCCGCCGCCGGGGGCCGCCCACACGGCCGTTGCGCCCGCTGGCACAGCCGGGTGCGGGAAGCCGAACCGGCACAGCAGGACACGGCCATCATCGGCCAGGATGATCGCCCGGACAGCACGTCTTAGCCTCGCCGAGGCAGGCGTCTCGCTCATGTACCGATGATCAGGGCGCCAGCGCACGGGCCGCAATCCGGTCATCGTGACTGCTCGTATTCGGCGATCCGGAGTCGACGGCCCCTCTTGCCTGGTGGCGTAGCGTGACAGTCAGCGGCTCGGCAGAAGAATGATGCCAAGCCCTGCTATAAGGAGCCGAACCGGGGACTTGCGGTTGCAGGCAGCAAGCGGGAGCGGATGACGCGGACCGCGCGGTCGCTAGCACGCATAGACGAAGGCCTGCTGCGCCTGGCCGCACTCGCGGCTGAAACCGAGGCCGGGCTTGCGCCCGTAACGCGGCCGGCGCGGGCCGCTACGCTAACCGGCTGGTGTGCCGGACATGTAGCTCGGCAACGTGCCGACCGGCCTCAGAGATCAGGCGCCAGTCAAGCTGTGTCGCTGCCGGCACTGGTGATGCGATGCGGGACCGGCATCCGCTTCGTATGCTCGTGCGAGAAGTAGACGTTGTCTTACCGGCCCGCGTCGGCGTCACCGAAGCGCTGGAGCAGCAGGGCCTCGGCGAGGACGGCGCGCTCGAACTCCGTCAGGTGGAGCTGCGTTCTCGCCGGGCAGCGCGAGTGCCCGCTCGAGCCGATTGGCGGGGCATTCGCTGACGTCGCCTGACAATGCTTTTGCGCGACGGTACGAAGCGACCGACGGTGTCGCTGTGCCAGGCGAGGCCCGCGGGTCCTGCCGGGCCAGCCGCCCGCACCTGGGTAGGCCAGACTCATGGCTACTGGACGCGAACGTACGAGCCGACCTGGAGGACCCGCACATGGATGCCCCGCTGACCGGCGTCGTGCCGGTCGTGCCGACGATCTTCCACGACGACCAGACTGTTGACCTGGGCGGCACGGCGCGCGTCGTGGACTACCTGATGGACGCCGGGGTTGACGGGCTGTGCCTGCTCGCCAACTACTCCGAGCAGTTCTCGCTGACTGACGCCGAACGCGACGCGATCGCCCGCACGCTGCTGGAGCACGTCGCGGGACGGCTCCCCGTGATCGTCACCACGAGCCATTTCAGCGCCCGGGTCGCCGCCGCGCGCAGCCGCGCGGCGCAGGACATGGGCGCGGCGATGGTGATGGTCATGCCGCCCTTCTTCGGGGCCACCCTCACCGTTCCCGGGCCCGCGGTGATCGAGTACTTCAAGCAGGTGGCGGGCGCGATCGATATCCCGGTCATGGTGCAGGACGCGCCCTTGTCGCCGACGCCGCTGCCGGCGAGCCTGCTCATCGACCTGGTCAGGCAGGTGCCCCAGGCGCAGTACGCCAAGATCGAGGTGCCGCAGGCCGCGGACAAGCTCCACGCGCTGGTCAGCGCCCTCGGCAGCAGCCTGCCCGGCCCCTTCGACGGCGAGGAATCGGTCACCTTGATCCCGGACCTGGACGCCGGGGCCAAGGGCACCATGCCAAGCTCAATGGTCCCCGCCGAACTGGGCCAGGTCGTCCGCCGCTACCTGTCAGGTGACCGGGCCGGCGCCGTGAGCGCCTGGGAAGGCCTGCTGCCGCTCATCCATTTCGAGAACCGCCAGTGCGGCCTGCGCGCGCAGAAGATCCTGCTGGCCGAGGGCGGCATCATCGCCTCGGACCGGACCCGCGCGCCGTTCGGGCCGGTCTCGCCCAGGACCCGCCGCGGCCTGATCGACCTCGCGGCAGCACGCGAACTGCTGATCATGCGCTGGGCACGGTAAGCGGCCCCCGGCCGCCGCCCGGACCCGGGGACTACCTAACGGGCAAACGGCTTGAGCCGGCGGCCGCCCAGCCAGCCACATCCCGGGCTGCCACCAGAGCATCAACGGCAGCGCCTGATACCGCTGCCCCGCCGGCGCGAGCAGCCGACAGTCACTTGCCCAGCATGATCCCGCCCGCCCAGGCGGGGCCGCGGGGCCGCCTGGAAGCGCTTCAACAGCGCGATGTCATCACCTTGGGCCGGCGAGGCAGATCGAAGCGCAAATACCCGCCGTACAGCATCCTCAATGACCACCGGTTGATACGTGCAGAATGGGCTAATCTGGCGCGTCACGTTCTCAGCGACGTGCTGTCAGCGACCGCTCATACCGATGAGGGTAGGTTCCCTATCTTGGCCTCCTGAATCGCTTTCTGCCGCGTCTGGATCTCGTCTTAAATCGCTACCCTAAACCGCCGAAGTTGGCCGTGCAGGAGTATCGTGTACGTGCGTGCGGAAGCTACCAGGTGAATCTTCAGGCTGCGATGGCAGCGAGCGAGAGATTGGAGAAATCGATGCGTCGGGTAGTACTGAGTGCCTTGGCTGCGATCGGTGCTGTGGCACCAATCGTTGCTGGTGACGCCCATGGTGTTGCGCGAGCAGTTGCTTTCCTCGTCCTCGCGTCCGCTGCGGGGTTGATGGCGTATGCGGCGCAGGGGGATCAAAAAGGGGGATCGCTATTTCCTATTAAGCTCAATAGGTATAACTAGCTGTACCTGCTTGTTAGATGTAACTTTGCAATTGCGCAAAATCTTGATCGATCCCGAGATCGGCTTTGACGGAGCCGTCGCTGATCCGCTGACGCCGTATGCATCTGCTGCGGAGAGCGCGGGTCCATATAACGGGTCCCGGCGCTGCTCTGGCCGGGCTGGGACGATCATCGTGGCCACGGGATCGTCACTGGCGTTGTCGGGCAGTCCGAGGACCTGGCAGCGGGCAAAGCCGTGACGTGCCCACAGCGATGCGGTCCAGGCGCAGAGCAGGGCGTCGATGAGGTCCTCCCGGTGCTTGTACGCGATGTCACCGGCCGGTGATGGCTGTTCGGCCAGTTCCCGGGTGAGCGGGTGCGAGTGAAGCAGGAGCGGCGGGTCGGCGTCCGCAAGCTGCCCGAGCCGGCCTACCAGGATGTCGCAGTTGGCGGCCCGCTCGGTTCGCCACTGAGCAGCCGGGCGGTGTGGCGGCTTGCGCTTGTAACGGGGCCGCTCGGTGTCATAGCCCAGTTCTGCGGCGCCGACCAGAGTGGCGTACGGGTAGGTCTCCGACATGAAGCGGCCTCCGTGCGGCGGCCCGTCCCTGCCGTCGGAATACCGCCAGCCTGACAGCCGTCAAGAACTGAACACCAGCCAGGCGCGGAGAATGGATATTCGTGGTGTTAGCGCTGACCTCCCAGCGGCCGTACCGCTGCCCGACCTGCGTTTCGCACCGGCTTCTCCACGGCTATGCAGGCGCACCGGACCCAGTCCTGAGTCGCTGATTCCTTGGCAGTCGATGGGCAGTGGGACCAGCTGGTGCTGGTCGCTGGAGGTAAAGTGAGTGTCATGGGGAAGCGGTGGAGCAATCCGGACTTCCTCGCCGAGTTGGCGGAGTCGGGAGGAACCCCAGAACTGGTCAAGTTCTGGCGGTCGCCCATCTTCAGGGAGAAATTCTCGGACGTCCCGGCGTTCCTGCTGCCCCGGTTCACGGAGATGTCCGCCGAGGTCCCGGACACGCCCACGGGCCGCCGCATCTACTACGAGCGGGTCCACTGCCTCCTAGCGCTGGCGTCCGTCGCCAGGCGCACTGACCCGGCTTCCGTCCGCCTCGATGAGCCTCCCGCGGAAGCCGAGCGGTACCTCGGCCGCGTCCTGGGCCAGGCATTCCACCAGGGATGCTCGCTCGCGGACGCCGCGCTCGCCACCGGGCTCCCGCCCGACCGGATCGTCGCAATCGGGAAGCGCACCATCCGTCGCACCAAGTGGCTCAGCCGGGTGACGGCAGACCCGGATCTAGCGACCTGAGTCAAGAACTCGCTGGCAGTACTCGGCGAGCGTCTCAAGGATGTCGTCGGCGGACTTGGTCCAGACGAACGGCTTGGGGTCCTTGTTCCACTCGTTGATCCACTTGCGGATGTCGTTTTCCAGCTCGGTGACGCTGCGGTGCGCTGACCTGCGCAGCTTGCGGTTCGTGAGCTCGGCGAACCAGCGGACCAGGTTCAGCCAGCTTGAGCTGGTCGGGGTGAAGCGCAGGTGGAAGCGGGGTGCTGCAGCAGCCACGCCTTGATCTCGGGCGTCTTGTGGGTGGCGTAGTTGTCGAGGACCAGGTGGAGGCCCAGGTCCTTGGGCACGGCCTTATCGATGACCTTGAGGAACTTCAGGAACTCCTGGTGCGGTGCTGGCGGTAGGGCTGGGCGATGACCGAGCCGCTGGCCAGGTCGAATGCCGCGAACAGGCTGGTCGTGCCGTTGCGGACGTAGTCGTGCGTCGGCCGGGCCGGGGTCGTCGGCAGCATGGGCAGGCAGGGGGCGGTGCGGTCCAGGGCCTGGATCTGCGACTTCTCGTCCACGCACAGCACCAGGGCGTTGTCGGGCGGGTCCATGTAGAGGCCGACGACGTCGCGGACCTTGTCGATGAACTGCGGGTCCGTGGACAGCTTCCACGTCTGGACCATGTGCGGCTTGAGGCCGAAGGCCCGCCAGATCCGGGACACCGCAGTCTGGTTCAGCCCCGCTGACCTGGCCATTGACCGGGTTGACCAGTGCGTGTCGCCGTTCGGGGGCTCCTGCTCCAGCGTCGCGGTGATGACCTTCTCCACATGCTCATCCGTCACCGTGCGCGGCCGGCCGGGCCTGGGCTCGTCACTCAGCCCGTCTCCGCCTCCCATGCTTTGAGACCGGCGGGAATACCGTGGCTGCCGGGGGCCTTACACCTGCTGCGGCTTACAGCCGCCGTTCACGCGGGCAACAAGCCTCGCACGGTCGCTTATGTGAGCCATCCGGAATCTGGCCAGGCAGCATCTGTCGCCTGGCGTCCGAGATGCGTGACGCGACTACCGGTCTTACTGATGGAGTTTCACGCATGCCACATGGCCCCCGGCCTTCCCGCACGTCAGCCCAGCGGCGCCCGCAGCAGCGCGGCCCGCAACAGCGCCGCCAGGAACAGCGGCCCGATCCAAGCTCCGCGCTCGAGGCGGCCCTGACCGCCGCCGCCGCGGCTCCCGCACCGCCCGCGGCCAGCTTCGCCGAGCTCGGCGTGCACCCTCGCGTGGTCACCGCCCTGGCTGCCCAGGGCATCCTGGAGCCGTTCGCCATCCAGACCGGGGCCATACCCGACGCCCTGACGGGCCGTGACATCCTCGGCCGGGCCCAGACCGGATCCGGCAAGACCCTCGCTTTCGGTCTCCCGCTGCTGACCAGGCTCGCCGCCAGCGCGCCGCCGCGGCAGCAGAAGGCACCCCGCGCCCTCGTCCTGGTGCCCACCCGCGAACTCGCCCAGCAGGTCGCCGACGTGCTGACGCCCCTAGGCCAAGCCATCGGGGTGAGCGTCGCGACGGTCTACGGCGGCGTGGCGATTGGCCGGCAGATCGACCAGGTGCGCCGGGCCGACGTCGTCGTGGCAACTCCCGGCCGGCTCACCGACCTGATCGAGCGGCACGCCTGCACGCTCGCACGGGTAGAGATCACCGTGCTCGACGAGGCCGACCACATGGCCGACCTCGGCTTCCTGCCCGCGGTCACCCGGCTCCTCGACCAGACCCCGGCCGGCGGCCAGCGGATGTTCTTCTCGGCCACGCTGGACCGCGGCGTCGGCCGGCTGGTAACCAGGTACGTCACCAGCCCCGCACTGCACGCGCTGCCGGAGGCAGCCGAATCCACGCCGGCCGAGCACAGCATCCTTGTCCTCCGTTCGGAGGACAAGGTGCCGGTCGCGACGGAGATCGCCGGCCGTCCGGGCCGGACGCTGTTCTTCGTCCGGACCAAGCACGGCGCGGACCGGCTCGCGAAGCAGCTGTCCCGGGCCGGCGTGGACGCCGCGGCCATCCACGGCAACCGCAGTCAGAGCCAGCGCCAGCGCGCGCTCGACGCGTTCGCGGCCGGATACCCCCGGGTGCTGGTGGCCACCGACGTCGCCGCCCGCGGCATCCACGTCGACAACGTGGACCTAGTCGTGCAGTTCGACCCGCCGGAGGACCACAAGGACTACCTGCACCGCTCCGGCCGCACGGCCCGAGCAGGCGCCTCCGGCCAGGTCATCGCGCTGGCCGACCGCGCACAGGTCCGCGACCTGCAGCGGATGCACACCGCAGCCGGAATCACCGCCGCCAGGCACGACGCCGCTCCCGGGCACCACGCGGTCCGCGAGTTCGCAACCTCGGGCACCCCCATCCCGCCTGCCGCCGGCCGTACGCCCCGGACCGCCACCTCATCCCAGACCAGCAGGCGAGGAGCCGGCACACCACGGGCCAGCAAGCCCACGGGCAGCGTGCAGACGCGCAGGACGCGCCCCTCCCCCCACTCCGCGAGATAACCCGCCGGAGATCACGGGGACGCCCAGGTCGGGGCCTCTACTCCGGTGGCTGTGCCGTGGCCTAGCAGGGCCACGGCACGGGCCGGGCCGGGCGCGGGGTACCAGGTGATTCCGGCCGGGCCGACGGGGGTGGGCACGAGGTCCATCGCCCGCCGGTCCCGGCGGGTGTCGCGTTGCTCATCGCGCTGCCTCCGTCCGTCGGCGAGGAATTCGGCGATGGGTCTGGCCACCCCGTCGTGGTAGGGGACGATGTGACCTCCGGGGTGTTCGATGATCAGTGGGTCGGCGAACCGGTCGGCCAGGCGCAGCGAGTCCTTGCGGGGGATGATCACGTCGCCGCGGCCGATGACGTGGACGGAGGGAGTGGTGAGCTTGTGCCGCAGCAGTTCCGTATGTTTCGGCAGGTCGCTAGTGAAGCCGCCGACCATGATGGCGAAGTCGAAGTGGAATCCGGGCGGGGCGCCGCCGCTTTCCTGAACCGCGGTGAGCAGCCCGGCCAGGGCCGCGCCCTGGCTGAAGCCGAAGATTCCGTCGAACCGGGGTCCGGCGCGCACCAGGTCGATCGCCCAGTCGCGGGTGCGCTCCCAGCCGTTGAAGCCTTCGTGCCACCAGCCGAAGTCTCCGCTGGCCAGGGAGGGCGCGTTCACTAGACAAACTCGATGCTCGCGGGCAGGGCGGCGGTCAGCGATTCCATCTGGTCACGCAGGATCGCTCCGCTGCCGTGGTAGCCGTGCAGGCACAGTATGCGGGAGATGCTGCCGGACATGACGTCTGCCTCCTGGGTGACCGCCACCGCTCTGATGGCGTGGCCTTCATCCTGCAGCGATCCGATCCATATGTCCAACAGATAGAAGTTCTCGAAGTGATAGATTCCTTGCATGTCAGTGTCGCTGCGCCAGCTTGAGTACTTCGTCACCGTCGTCGACGAGGGTTCCTTCACCGGGGCGGCCGAACTGCTCGGCGTGAGCCAGCCCGGCCTGTCCCACCAGATCCAGGCCCTGGAGCGTGAGCTCGGCGGACCGCTGCTCGAACGCCTGCCACGAAAGGTCAGGCTCACCCCGGCCGGGCGTACCGCCCTGCCGCACGCCCGGGCGAGCCTGGCGCACGCGCAACGCGCCAGCAGTGCAGCTCGCCGGGCTTCCGGCGCGGAAACCGGCGAACTGCACGTCGGCACCCTCTACTCGATCAGCACCGGGGTGCTGCCCGGGGCGCTGCGCACCTGGCGGCGCAGCTACCCAGACCTCCAGGTCCACCTCGTGGAGTTCCCGCATACCGGCGAGCTGATCGCGTCGATGGAAGCGGGCGGAGCAGACGTCGCGGTCGGCCCCACCCCGCCCGACTGGGACGGGCCCTGCCGGATGATCGGCGTTGAAGAGTTCGTCATCGCCGCGGCTCCTGGCGCCCTGCCCTATCCCGACGGCGCGCAGGTCCCGATGGTCGAGCTCGCGAGGCAGGAGTGGGTGCACTACACCGCGCGCAGCGGCTTGTCTGACATCCTCAACGGCGCCTGCGGGCAAGCCGGGTTCACCCCGAGGCTCTCAGTGCGCACCGAGCAAGGCCCATCCGCACTCAACCTGGCCCGCGCGGGAATCGGCCTCGCATTGCTGCCTGGCAACATCATCCCCCGGCACTTCGACGGCACCCTGCTGCGTCCCGACCCGCCCGTGCTGAGGCCCCTGTCGGTCTACACCCGGGTGCGCCCCGACCCGATCACCGCGGCCTTCGTGTCCGCGATCTCGGTCGAAACCCTCGTCACCCCGACTCACATCACCGAACGACTCGGACCGCTGACGCAATAGGGCGGCACCGCACCAGAAACCAGGCTCAGCGCGCCGAACCGATTTCCGAGCGGATGGCCTCGGCGATTACCCGCACCCCGTCGGTGATCCGGCGCATCGGGATAGCGCCGAAGCCCAGGACCAGCCAGAGCCCGTTGTCGAGCTGTGCCGGGAGCTTCCCGTCGTGGCAGTAGCGGCGCAGCGAGTAAGCGCGTACACCGTGGGCTTCGAGGGCCGTCTGCACGCGCTCGTCATCGCCCGAGGACGCCAGCCTGACGAGGACGTGCAGGCCTGCGGCGGTACCCAGCACGGTGGTGTCGGGAAAATGTTCGTGCAGTGCGTCGATCAGGGCCTCGGGCCGCCGGGCGTACTCGCGGCGGGTCAGCCGCAGGTGCCGCTCGAACGCTCCGCTGGCGTGAACAGATGAATCCAGGCCCGCGAGCTGAGCGGTGCCTTGGGCGGCGGACTCGGCGTCCGCCATGTCATCCGACCCGCGCCGAAGTCCATCGTCATAATGTTGACTTCAGACACCTACTTTTCCCATTGATCGCAAAAGCCTCAAGTCAACTCCAGTCCCTATTCTCACGTACGCGATGGAGTCAACTGCCGCTCCCGACCCGGCCTCACCAGCAAATCCGCCGAGCGAGGACGGCGACCAAGATCAACTTAAGCTGAACGGCATTGGCTGGTGCGCCGCGGGTGGCCGAAAGTGCCGTTAGGCCACTATGCGGGTCCTTGGGAGAAAGAGCCGGTAAGCGCGGTCCTGGCCGACAGCGCGGATTGATGTTAATCTATACAGGAGCTGGAGCGGGGATCAGCTGCTTGCCCTCGCTCGCATGCCGCGACTGAGGGTTGGCTCTGTGACCGCTTTGCATATTGTCCCAGCCGAGTTCCTGGAAATCAAACCGGAGACGGCGGCGACGATCTTTTTTCTCGCTAATAAACTTCAGCATGAGGCTGCTGCCTGGTCCGCCGCGTATGATGACGTCGCAACGCCGGCTATTACCGTTCCGATTGCGTTGTCCCACGCGCTCGTCTGCCCATGGCGACGGCCGGACGAATTGCGGGCCTCGAATCGGATGGGCAATTGGCTTTTCTGGCTGGACGATGTCATCGAAGGCGCCGATTCGGACACGCTGGTAGACGACCTTATCGAGGGCTGCCGGGCCGTTGTCGCAGGCGAGCAGCCGTCGATAGATCATTCGCTGATGCGAGCACTTGCCGACATCCGGGCTGAACTGGCCGCCGCCCCATTGTGGCCCGTGCTCGCCACCCGATGGCAGGAGCGGGTCATGCGAATGGCCGTGGGATATCGGCGCTATCGTGAATTCAGCCGTGCGCTTGCGGACGGAACACCGCCTTCGCCTGCTGAGTACATGAGCTTTACGTGGGCGCAGCGGCGACCAGGGTCACCCATCTCATTGCCGCGGAGGGGCTTGACGTGGTCGATCACCTCGAGCCGCTGCTTCAAGCGATCGAGGCGCAGGACCACGCACATCGGCTGGTCAACGATATCCAGACCGTCGATAGAGATCGCCGGGACGGGGATATCAACGTGCTGTTCCTCGGCGTAACACCGCAAGAGGCAACGGACCAAGCCGAAGACTACGTGGCGCGCGCGCACTCGGTACTTCGCCCCCTGGTCGCCGCCCAGGTACGCGCCGCCATCGAGGTCGACCGCCAGACCAGCTTTACCATCGCCTTCTACCAGGCGATGGACTACCGGATGTAGCCATCACCGGTCACGATGCCGGGCGACCCGAGTGAGCGTCAGCAGGTCAGCTGACGTTGACCGATCGGGAAGGGCGTCGATGGCCGCCGCCAGGCGCTCGTCAGCGTATTGTTCGGCGACGTCGCGGCCACCAGCGGCTTCGACCAAGGCGGCTGCTCTGATGACATCCGCTGGGGTCATCGGCCCAGGGGAGTTATATAGGCTTGCCAATTCGACCGCGGCATCGCTACCTGAAGACATGGCGGCGACCACTGGCAAGGTGTACTTGCGGCGCAGCAGGTCATCGCCTACCGGCTTGCCAGTCACCGACGGATCACCCCAGATGCCGATGATGTCGTCCACGAACTGAAACACAAGACCGAGTTCGCGGCCGAACCGGTCCATCGCCGCTACCGTGCCCGGGTCGGCGCCGGCGCATAGTGCTCCTACGGCACAGGCGCAGCCCATGAGCGCCGCGGTCTTGGATACCGCCATTCTCAGGTACTCGTCTAGCGTCACCCTCGAGCGCTGTTCGAACGCGCAGTCTTCATGCTGGCCCCGGCACAGTTCCAACGAGGCAGCGGTAAGCCGCCCGATCGCCTCGTGAGCGACGGCGACGGGCAGGTATTCGCGCAAGACCTTGAACGCCAGCGCATACAGGGCGTCGCCAGCCAGAATCGCGTTGCCGACTCCCCATACGCGCCACACGGCGGGCCGTCCGCGCCTGGTCGGGCCTTCATCCATCACATCGTCGTGGAGCAGCGTAAAGCCGTGCAGCAGTTCGATCGCTGCCGCCGCCGGGACCGCGGCTGCCGGGGAGTCGCCGCACGCCGTCGCGGCCCCGAGCGTCAACGCCGACCGTAGCGCCTTGCCGGGCCGGTCCCCGGTGGCAGTTCCGGCGGCATCCCACCAGCCGAAATGATAGCCGACCATTCTGCCCAATGGCGGCGATAGCGCTGTGACCGCGGTTTGCAATATCGGCCTGCACAATTCTCGCGCCTGGTCCATCAGCATTGCGCCCTGCGCTGCGCCGATATCGCTATTCTCATTTGTTGCCATTGGGTCTCGACGCTCAGGCCGACGCCGACAGCGGTGATGGCGGTCGGTACGGCGTGAAGCGTGATCCGTTCGGACCTAGGTCAGTGCGGCGCCCGCGGCGATCGCCACGCCGACGGCAATCATGATCTTTGCGGCAAGTCATAGGGGTAACTACAGAGGTCATGCACACAACTCCATGCTGCCGCGTCATCAGAGTTTGACCCGATGACGTGAAGATCCTCACTCAGATTATCAGCCTGGAGACCCGTTCTCAATAGTCAGCATCGGCTCTCGAAATTGACAGGAAAAGGGTGGTCGCTGAGTGATTGCTTACCGGTGTCGTGGTGGCGTGGCCTGCAGTATGCGTTAGTCTCTGAGACATTAGATGAGGCGATTCTACTTGTTCGGGTGATGGTCACCGCGAGAGTCGAGATAACGCCATCGAGAATCGCGGGAAAGGTGAGATCGATGACCATCGATGAGGTTTTGGAGACCTACGATGATTCGTATGCGCAGCGGTATGACGAATCGTTTCTGCTCACTCCAGACCACGGATTTCTGCACAAAACCCGGTTTGAGGTCGAGTTGCTGCGACAGCTCACGTACGGTGCCGCCAGCTGGCTCGACGTGGCCTGCGGGA
Organism: uncultured Actinomycetota bacterium; assembly: GCA_963850115.1. Taxonomy (GTDB): domain Bacteria; phylum Actinomycetota; class Actinomycetes; order Streptosporangiales; family Streptosporangiaceae; genus Trebonia. The sequence continues at coordinate 80,286 of CAWKKG010000005.1, read as the reverse complement.
CCGGGTACTTCCTTGAGCAGGGACGCGGAAGGCCAGACATTTCGTGCGCCGGACTGGACCTGTCGTCGGCCATGCTCGAGGTGGCCCGCCGGCGCAACCCCGATGCGCTCTTCGTGCAAGGCAGCTTCCTGGAGCCTCGCGCGGACTTCCGCGGCCGGTGGGAAGTCACGTCGTGCATGTGGGGCGCCTATGGACTGCAGGAGACGCTGTCCGACATCGAGACGCTGGTCACCAACCTGGCCGCCTGGACGGCGGCCGGCGGCCGGTGCTTCCTCCCCGTATTCGACTTGTCGCTGTTCGAAGACCGCCGCGTGCGCGGGGTTCTCATTCCGGGAGTCGAGGTCGACCTTGCGCGCGACCGATGGTCATTCCGCGAACCGGACGGCAAGGTGCACCGCGACATGCTTACGCCGCCGGTCGCGGTGATGGTGGACATGCTCCAACGTCACTTCGGCGAAGCCGAGTCCGTTCCGTATCCGATTACCCCCGGTCAGGAGAACAGTCTGCCCATGATCGCAGTCATCGCCACCAAACGAGAGAACGTCACCGGTGAGTGACATCCAACTCGCCACCCTGGATCCGCGCGACCCCGCTCACCTCGCCGACCCGTATCCCGCGTGGCAACAAGCACAGGATGGCGGGCGGCCGGTTTACCTGCGCGCCCTGCGTGCGTGGGCGGTAACCAGTCACGATCAGGTGCTGGCGGTCGTCCGTGACCCGGCAACCTATTCCTCGGCGCCGTCCGGGGCGTCCGAACGGGATCTCGCGAGTTTGCGTAGCGCTGTTCCGCACGCGTGCCCGGAAGACTTTCACGCGCTGGCTAACAGCGACCCGCCGACGCACACGCGCATCCGCAGGGCCTCCCAGAAGATGCTGACCCCGAAGTCGGTCTCGGTGTATGAGCCCTATGTTCGATCGGTCTGCGCGGAACTGATCGAAGGTTTCGCCGCCGATGGCCGGGCCGACATCGTGCAACGGCTGGCCGTCCCGCTGCCACTGACCGTGATTTGCCACGTCCTCGGGATCGATCCCGGCAGTCAGCAGTCTTTGAAGCAGTGGTCCGACGACACTGTGCGGTTGCACATGCCCGGGCTGTCGGCCGACGAGCGGGTAGGACTGGCGCGCAGCTCGGCGGAGCTCCACGACTTCCTCGCGCGGCTGATCGCCGCCCGGCGTCGCGACCCGCGACCGGGCGACCTTGTCAGCACGCTCGTGCAGCCCGCCGACGGGAGCGGGCCGGCCTTGACGGACGACGAGATGATAGGGGTCGTGACCCAGTTGCTGATCGGCGGGCACGAGACATTGACCGCACTTATCAGCAGCATGGCGTTGCTGCTCGCGCGCGACCACGGTTTGGCCGGCCGGTTGCGCACGGAGCCTGCGCTCGGGCCGGCCATGGTCGAGGAGACTTTGCGCTACTGCTCGCCGGTCAAGGGCATGACTCGCACGACGACCAGGGAAGTGGAACTCGGCGGCCAGCCTATCCCGGCTGGCGCGCGGCTCCTCGTGCTGTTCGGCGCGGCCAACCGGGATCCGGTCCGGTTCTCCTGTCCGGGAAGCTTCGACCTGGACCGTACCAGACACCGGCGAACATGTCGCCTTCGGCCGCGGTATCCACGCGTGCATCGGCGCCCCGCTGGCGCGGCTGGAGGCGCGGGTGGCGCTAGAGCAGATCGCGTCCCGGTTGCCGGGACTGCGGCTCCCCCCGGCGGAAGGCTTACCTATCTGCCAAGCTTCATGGTCTACAGCATCGGCGCACTCGAGCTGGAATGGGATAGCACCAGGCCCAATCAATAAAGGTTTACGGGCGACGCCGACCCAGCCTGTCGTCATCAGCTGCTCGGGTGCCCCGCCGGGTCCTGGCCGCCAGGCGTGCTCGGGCGTGAGACCCGGCTCGACCAGGTCGAAGCCGTCAAAAAGACGCTGGATCTGGTCCTTGCCGCGCAGCCACAGACCGCTAGCGCTGCTGTACGCCTGCACCGCCCTGGCCAGGACATCTTCCGGAATATCATCCCCGGAGAGCTGGCCGATCACGAGAAAACTGCCGGAGCAGAGCGCATCCTTGAAGGCGGCGACGATCCCCGCCGGGTCCTCCTCATCGGACACAAAGTGCAGGACCTGAAGGAGGATAACCGCGACCGGCTGGGCGAAGTCGAGATGCTTGCGGATGGCCGGCTGGTCCAGCAGTTCCTGCGGCTCACGGAAGTCGGCCTGGACGACGATGACCTGCTCCGACTTGGCGAGCAGGGCGTTTCCGTGGGAAACCACGACCGGATCGTGGTCGACGTAGACGACCTTCGCGTCCGGGTTGACCTCGTGAGCGACCTCATGCACGTTGTCCTGGGTCGGCAGGCCCGACCCGATGTCCAGGAACTGGCGGATGCCCTGCTCCGAGAGATAGCCGACGGCCCGCCGCAGGAACGCCCGGTTTTCGCGCACCTTTTGCTTGGTTTCTGGGAATATCCTAAGCACGCTCTCGGCGGCGCTGCGGTCAGCCTGGAAGTTCTCTCGACCGCCCAGCATGTAGTCATACATTCTCGCAACGTTCGGTACGGAAGTGTCCAGCGACGGGTGATCCACGTCGCAAGGTTACCGGGCCCGCGCCGGGACGATTCCGATATTCACGGTGTTCTTTTACCACCGGCAACACCAGCGCCGTACTCACCGACCTAGCGCTGGTGCACCGCCGGTACCTGCAACTGTCGCGGGTAGGCCCCAGCCGCTGCCGCAGTTGAACGTCGCCGGAGCGCTGGTGGCGTCGGTGAAGGGTCAAGGCCACCTCCTGCGGGTCGGCTGAGTCCTGGTCTTGCTAGTTCGTCGGCCGAATAGCCGGCATCAGGTGATGCCATGTCACCTGATCGTCCGGCATGTTCGACACGTACTTCGAGACAAGCTCGGGCTGGCCACGCAAAGGGAGCAGACATGACCACGTCGTATTCCACCTCAACCGATACCGTAGACCGCCTCGCGATCCTCGAGTTGATCGGACGCCTCGTGCTGGTGCTCGACGCACGCGACTGGGACGCGCTCGGGCAGTTGTTCACCGACCCGGTCTACAGCGACCGCACCTCACTCCTTGGCGGCGAGCCAGTGACCGTCGGTCGCGCTGAGTTCGTCGCCGGATGGCGCCAGACGCTCCAGAACCTCGATGCGGTCCACCACATGATCACCTGTCACGTGATCACTCTCGACGGCGACCGGGCAACCTGCGCGGCCAACATGCAGGGCACGCACGTGTACACCAACCACTCGGGCGGCCCCATCTGGACGGTCGGCGGCCGCCACGACTACCAGCTCGAACGGACCCCCGACGGCTGGCGGATCGCCGGACTGACGTTCACCCTCCAGTGGGCGACCGGCAATATGAACATCGTGAACCTGGCGGTTGCCGGGCAACGATAGCGACTGCGCACCCGCCTAAGGCGGGGCCAGGTCGCCCGCTGCGCCTGCTCAACCGGTGGCATCGATCGGGCGCCTGATCTGCTCGCGGCGGGACCGGCCCGAGTTAGGCCGGGAGGGTGGGGTCTGCTGTCGATTGTCCGATTGTCGTCTGGGCGGGGGCCGGGGGTGGTGCGTCTGCCCTGACCAGTGGCCCGTTGCGGAACAGGGCGCCGCCGATGACCGCGCCGGCGGCGAAGATGCCGGCGGTCCACCAGAACGCCGTGTCATAGCCGTGCGCCAGCGCCAGCCCGTTCAGGGCCTGGCGTCCGATGACGCGGGCGGAAGCCAGGTGCGCGGCGAGGTAAGAGGTGACGGCGCCGGCGAAGATGGTGTTCAGCAGCGAGGTGCCGATCGAGGCGCCGAGCTGCTGGCCGACGGTCACGGTCGCGGAGGCGACCCCGGCGTCTTGCGGCGCCACGCCGAACGTCCCGGTGGCGATGGACGGCGCGATCACCATGCCCATGCCAGCGGCGGCCAGGATGAGCGGGCCGACCACGCCCGTACCGTACCCGGTGTGCGGGCCGAGCTGGGCCAGCCAGACTGCCGCGCCCGCCGATGCCAGCATCCCGCCGACGACGAGCGGCCTGGGCCCTACCCGGGGCATCAGCACGATGGTAGCCAGGTTGGAAGCGGCCGCGGAGCCCGCGCCGAATGGCAGGAACGCGACGCCGGTGACCAGCGGGGAGTACCCGAGCGACCGCTGCAGGTAGTAGCTCAAGAACAAGAAGATGCCGAACAGCCCGGCTCCCACGATGAGCATCGACAGGTAGGCGCCGCCGCGGTTGCGGTCCAGCACCACGCGGGGCGGCAGCAGCGGGTGGGCCGCCCGGCCCTGCCAGGCCGCGAAGAGCGCCAGCACGACCACGCCCGCGGCGATGAACCCGTAGGTAGACGGGGTGCCCCAACTGTGCGCGGCCGCATTGGAGAATCCGTAGACCAGGCAGAACACCGCACCGGAGACCATCAGGACGCCTGGGATGTCCAGCACCGGCTTACCCTGGGACCGCTGCCGCTGCAGCAGCAGCGCTCCCCCGACGAACGCGATCCCGGCGAAGAAGAGGTTCACGTACAGCGTCCACCGCCAGGACAGGTACTCAGTCAGCGCACCTCCCAGCAGCAGGCCTACCGCACCGCCTGCCACCGCGATCGCACCGAACACCCCGAACGCCCGGGCGCGTTCCTTCTGCTCGGTGAAGGTGACGACCAGCAGCGACAGCGCCGACGGCACCAGCAGCGCGGCGAACGCGCCCTGGCAGGCCCGCGCCGTCACCAGCATGGCGAAATTCACCGACGCGCCGCCGATAGCCGAGACCCCCGCGAAACCGACCAGCCCGATCAGGAACGTCACCTTCCGGCCCAGCAGGTCGGCCAGCCGGCCGCCGAGCAGCAGCAGGCTCCCGAACGCCAGCGCGTAGGCGGTCACCACCCACTGCCGGTCCACCGTCGTAAAGTGCAGCGCCCGCTGGGCCGACGGCAGCGCGATGTTCATGATCGTCAGGTCGAGGACCACCATCAGCTGCGCCAGGCCGACCACACCCAGAATCAGCCAGCGCCGGTCCTGGGCGCCATCCGTGGACTTGGCATCAGGCATGAGGCTCACCACTGTTTCGTTGCCCGTCGGGCGCTATTGCTCGTTCAGGGTCGCCATCAGACCGGTGATTGGTCATCACTGGATCATGGTGATCTGGGGCCCTGCGGCAGCCCGGCCGGGGAGCGGGCTAGACCGCCTCGTCGAAGATGTCGCCGACCGCCCGCCAGCTCGGGATCGTCCCGAGTCCGGAAGGGAAGCGCACCATCTTCGTGTAGCCGAACTCCCGCAGCGTCTCGATCGCGTGCTCGCGGCCGTAGCCGGAGTGCTTCGTGCCGCCAAATGGAGTACCGATGACGCCGCGGAAGTAGTTGTTGATGAAAACCATCCCGACATCGACGCGCCTCGCCACGCGGAAGGCGCGGGTCGTGTCGGCGCTGTAGACAGCCGCGGTCAGTCCGTACTCGCTCTCGTTCACGATGGACACGGCCTCGTCCTCGTCGCTGAAGCGGGTCACGGTCACGACCGGGCCGAATATCTCCTCGCGGACGATTCGCATGTCTCGGGTGACGCCGGTGAACAAGGTCGGCGCGACCCAGAAGCCGTCCTTGAGCTCGGGATCGGCCGGGAGCGCGGCCTGGACGGCGAGGGTCGCCCCTTCGTCGATGCCGATCTGGATGTAGTCGAGGACCCGCTGCTGCTGGGTCTTGGTGACAACCGGTCCGACGTGGACCGCCGGATCGGTTCCGCGCCCCACCTTGAGCTTGCCGACAGCCTCGGTCAGCCGGGCGACGAATGTGTCGTAGACGCCCGCCTGGACCAAGATCCGCGAGGTGGCGGTGCAGGCCTCCCCCTTGTTGTAGAAGGCTCCCTCAAGCGCGATCCTTGACGGCGCGATCGAGATCAGCGTCGTCGAAGACCACGAGCGCGTCCTTGCCGCCGAGCTCGAGTACCGCGGGCGTGATGTTCTTGGCCGCGGTGCGGGCGACGGCGGCGCCTGCGCCGGTGGAACCGGTGAAGGACACCAGGCGGACCTTGGGGTGCCCCGCGAGCGGCTGGCCGACCCGCTGGCCGGTGCCAGGAACGACGTGGAGGACGTCTTCTGGCAGCACCGTGTTCAGCAGCTCGGCGATGCGGATGACCGTGAGCGGAGCCTGCTCGCTGGGCTTCAAGATGACGGTGTTCCCGACGGCGAGGGCCGGGGCGAGCTTGCCCCCGGTGTGGATCGGCGGCCAGTTGAAAGGAATGATCTCGCCGACCACGCCGACGGGTTCCAGGTAGGTGGAGGCGTAGATGGCGCCCTTGTCGTAGAAGTCGGTCGGGAGCTTGTCGGCCAGGCTGCCGAAGAAGCGGAAGATGCCGGTCAAGAAGTTGATGTCGTTCTGGCGCGCGTCCTGGACCGGTTTTCCGTTCTCGCGTGACTCCAGGAGAGCTAGCTCGTCCGCGTGCTCCTCGAGCACGTCGGCGCCCCGGAGCAGCAGGGCCGCGCGCTCGGCCCAGGTGCGCCAGCGCCAGTCCGCCTCGAAGGCCCGGTGGGCCGCCTCGACCGCGGCGTCGAGCTGGTCGGGGCCGCCGCCCTGGACGACGGCGATCACCTCGCCGGTGGCGGGATCCTCGACCGGAATGCGGTCGGCTTCGTCGCTCGACGACCAGCGGTACGTCGCGAGCAGGGATGTGTCAGTCATCGTCGTTCCTCCTTGGTGCTTGCTCAGAGACCGAACGCGTTCCCGCCGTTGGCCATGATCGTCTGGCCGGTGATCCAGCCCGCCTCGTCGGCCGCGAGCAGGAAGACGCTCCCGGCGATGTCGGCGGGCTCGGCCTGGCGGTGGATCACCTGGCGGCCCAGGCTGGCGTCCACGACCGCTTGCGGGAGCCCCTCGGTCATCGCTGTCCGGGTCAGCGACGGAAGCACGGCGTTGATGGTGATCCCCTCGTCGCCCAGCGTCGCCGACAGCGCGCGGGTGAAGCCGATCACGCCCATCTTGCTGGTCCGGTAGGCGATCGAGACGGGACTGGCTATGGCGACCGTTGCGGAAGAGACGTTGATGACTCGGCCCCAGCCACGTCCGCGCATCAGCGGCAGGAACGCCTTGCACATGAGCATCGGCCCGTTCAGGTCTACCGTCATAACGCGCTGCCAGAGGTCAAAGTCGAGGTCATCCCAGGTCGGCGGACTCGAAGATGCCCGCGTTGTTCGACCAGGATGTCGACGTGCCCCAGCTCACCGGCGACCCGTCGCGGGCCGCTTCGATCGAAGACGGATCGCTGACGTCGAGCGTCACCGGCAACGGCCGGGTGGCCGGTCTTATCGATGAGAGCGCGCGTCTGCGTCGCGTCGCCGCGGTCCCCGAGGACGACGCGGGCCCGCGCTCGGCGAGACCGACGGCGATCGGCCTGGCCGATCCCGCGGGCGGCGCCGGTCACCAGCGCGACTCGTCCGGCGTGAGGTTTGCAGTGGTGTTGGCATGGCATGCCTCCTAGGAGGCGCACCGCTGGCTTCAGGACCTCTTTCGCACCACTGCCGGAAGCTGGTCGGCGTCGAGTTCTCCGGGGTGCGCTGGACGCCGTTGTCGAGGCCCTCGTTCTTCGCCCAGGCCATGTCGGTCATCCCCTGGGCCATCGCGTCGGACATGCCGAAGCTGACGAACCGCTCTTTGTAGGCCTCGAACGTGGTCTGCTGGAAGCGGACATCCTTGCCGAGCACCTCCGACATGATCCCGGCCATGTCGTTGAAGGACAGGTCCTCGGGGCCAAGCAGCGGGACCTCGCCGACGCCGCTCCAGTCGGCGTCGAGCAGCAGGCGCGCGGCGGCGGCGGCGATGTCGCGGGTGGCGACCGTCGGCAGCTTGCGATCGCCGGCAATGGGCGAGAAGAACATGCCCTGGTTCTTGATCGACTCGGCCTGGCGGGCCGTGTTGTCCATGAACGAAGGGTTGGTCAGCGCCCGGTAAGAGACTCCGCTGGCCGCGATCAGGTCGTCCATCGCCAGGGAGCCGGTGACGTAGCCGGCCCGGCCGGCCCAGGGCGTGCTTCGCCCGAGCGCGGAGACCGCGACGACGCGCCCGACACCGTGTCTCGCGAACGCCTCGGCGGCGGGCCGGGTGAAGCCGACGAAGGCGGCTTCCACCGAAGGCGCTGCGGGTCCGGCGGGACCAGCCAGAACACGGCGTCGGCGCCGGCGAATGCCTTGTCGGCGACCGCCGGGTCGCCGTGCGAGCCGACGACAATGTCGAGGTCGTCGCGGACGCCCGCCGGGAGGCCGGACGGATCGCGGGCGATGACCCGGAGTTCTTCGCCGCTACCGAGCAGGTTGTCGAGGACTTGGCGGCCGATCTGGCCGGTGGGAGTGGTGATGACGATCACGGGAACCTCCGGTTGGGCTTCATGAACCCACCTTGCGAGCAGGAAGGCCCCGGAATCCAATGCCCGTTCCTCAAGGCAATACGATTTAGGCATCACTGCAGCTAAGGTGCCCGATGCGGTATGTCAGATCGCCAAAAGGAGGGCTATCATGACGACATGCCTGACTCGCCAACGCCCCCGGTCGATCTTGACCTGCGGCTGGTGCGGTATTTCACCGTCGTCGCCGAGCACCGGCACTTCGGCCGCGCTGCCGCCGCCCTGCTCGTTGCCCAGCCGTCGCTGAGCCGGCAGATCCGTCACCTTGAACAGCAGCTCGGCGCCCGCCTGCTAGACCGCACTCCGCGGGGCACCCAGCTCACCGAGGCCGGGGAGGTCTTCCTCCCCCGCGCCAAGGCGCTGCTGCGGTCCGCCGCCCAGGCCGCGGCCGCGACCCGCGCCGCCGCCCAGCCCAGCCGGATCACCATCGGCTACACCTCGGGGCTCATCATCACCCCGGCGCTGCGGCAGATGCGGCAGCAGCATCCCGACGCCGAGGTACACAGCCTGCACTTGCCCTGGAACGAGCCGCGCGAGGCCCTGCTCGATCACCGGGTGGACGCCGCGATAACGCGGCTGCCCATCCGGACCGACGGGCTGCACGTGACGATCCTGTACGACGAGCCCCGCGTGCTGCTGATCCCCCGCAGCCACCGCCTGGCCGGCAAGGAATCAGCCGCCCTCGACGACATCGCCGACGAACCCATGCCCCGGCTGCCGGATGCGGCCTGGAACGCGTACTGGCGCATAGATCCGCGGCCCGACGGTACCCCCGCGCCCGACGGCCCGCTCGTCAACGCCGTCGAGGACAAGCTCGAGCTCATCGCCGCCGGCCAGGCTGTCGCCATCGTCTCGGCCGGCCTGCGCGCCGAAAGCCTCCACCCCGACCTCATCACCGTCGCTCTCGACGACGTCGAGCCGAGCCACGTCGTGCTCGCTACCCGCGCCGGCGACCGGAGCCGCCTGGTGACGGCCTTCAGCAAAGCTGCCCACGAGTGCCTCACTGGCCCCTCCCCTACCGAGATCAGCAGCTGAACCGAAACGAAGGGCGCTGGGCCGAGCGCCCCTGGCCCGTCTCGGTGAATCACCGCGATCCGGTGACGACCAGTCACCTAGCCCCGCTGTGAGCCTGGGGTCGATCCGCACTGCACCGGTTCCACTGAGGAGACAGCGATGTCCGAAACTCCGCAACGCGACGCCGTCCTCGAGCGCGGCCTGCTGATCGGCGGCGCAGAGCGTCGCCCGCGAGCTCAGGCAAGCTCGCGGACGACGTCTCACCGTGGGACGGCCAGGTGTACGCCCGCGTCGCCGCCGGCACGCCGGAGGACATCACCCGGGCGGCCGACGCTGCCGAGGCCGCGTTCCCTGGCTGGTCCACGATGGGGGCGTTCGAGCGGCGCGAGATCTTCCTGAAGGCCGCCGAGTGATGGCCAAGCGCGGCGAGGAGGCGATCGTGGCCCTGGCCCAGGAGACCGGGGCGTCCCGGGTGTTCGCGGATTCAACCTGGCGTTCTGCATCCAGGTGCTGCGCGAGGCCGCGGCGGCGATCACCCGTCCGGTCGGCGAGCTGCTGCCGACCTCGATCCCGGGTGCCTACTCGATGGCCCAGCGGATACCCCTCGGCGTGGTGCGGCGATCTCCCGTGGAACGCGCCGCTGGTTCTCGGCATGCGCTCGATCGCCATCCCGCTGGCCGTCGGCAACACCGTGGTGATGAAGCCGAGCGAGGACGCCCCGATCACGTGCGGGCTCCTGCTGGCCGACGTCCTGGCCGAGGCCGGGCTCCCGGCCGGGGCCCTCAACGTCGTCACCAACGACCTGGCCGATGCCGGCGACGTGGTCGCTGCCCTCATCGCCGACCCGCGCGTGCGGAACGTGAACTTTACCGGCTCGACCAACGTCGGGCGCATCATCGGGGTCCAGGCCGCCCAGCACCTCAAGCCGGCGGTGCTCGAGCTCGGCGGGAAGAACCCGCTGATCATCCTGGAAGACGCCGACCCGGACCTCGCGGTCGAGCCGCCGTTTTCGGCGCGTTCATGAACTCCGGGCAGATCTGCATGTCAACTCACCGTATCATCATCCATGAGAGCCTCGTCGAGGCGTTTATCCCGAGGTACGTGGAGCATCAAGGCACTGCTCACCCATGTGACTACCGACATGGACGTCTTCGGCTCCGAGATCTTCGGGCCGGCACAGTCATCCACCCGTGACTCGGCCGACGCCGCCGTCGACCTGGCCAACCACACCAGTACGGCTACCGCGGTCATCTCCCGACCTCGTGCCCCTGACGTCGTCTCGCGCGTGCGGTCAGGGATCATCCACGTCAACCACCAGGCATCGCATAGCCCATCCCCCTTCGCGCTAAAACTCCCTACAAGTTCGCGCACGGCCGGCATCGGGTCATTCACCGAGCAGCGCTGGGTCACGATCCAGCACGAGGGGCGCCCGACCTACCCGTTCTAGGTAGCGAGCCGGCTGCGGGCCTGCCGGCAGAATTCTGCGGTTACCCGCTCGGTGGCCAGTGCGACCGGCATTTCACCCAGCCACATCCGCGCCGACGACTCCACCCACACGCCACTGCCATGGCTGCTGGTGATGTCGCGCACCATGCGGGCGCCAAGCGGTTCCCGGTGGACGCCGAGGCTTTCGAGCGCCTTCCCGAGCGGAACGTCAGAGGGTGGCACCAGCGGATCGTCCGGGCCGGGGATGCCCAGCGTCCTGCGGGTGGCCGGGGGGAGCCGGTCGGGGACAACCAGCGACGACACCTCGGCGGCGACCAGCCCGGTGCTCGCGGTGCGCAGCGTCCCGGTGCGGTGATGCCCGCGCATGCCGGGACTGGCGTGAAGCTCGAAGCACTCGGTGACGGTCAGCGTGCGGTCGGCGCGGCTGCTCAGGTCGATGAGAACCTGCTCGCCGGCCAGTTCCTCGAAAAGGAGCGTCGCGGGCCTGTTGCCACGGGCCAGCAGCGCCGCGACGGAGGCCGCCGCCGGCGCGTCACTATCGTGGGGCCCGGGCGGCGGTGCTAGTTGGTCGACGGTCTGGGTAATCGCGCCGAGCTTCGCGGTGTTGCCGAGATCTGGGTGCACGAGGATCAGCCGGATGTCCCTGATCAGCCCGCACAGCAGATCGCTGAGGGCGGGCTCCGTCTCCGGGTCGCGGAGCCACGCAAGCGTTTCGTACATAAGCAAAGCGTAACTATTCGACTACGGAGTGCACTAGCCCCAATTCACCGAATTCCCGATATTTACCCTACGGTCATCCACAACAGTGGATTTCAGCCGCACAAACCCCGGCCGTCCGGGTCTTCCTGTCGTGTCGTGCCCCTACGGCCGCCCGTCCCTCAGGTAAGCCTGCCTGCGCGACACCCGGCCGCAGTCGCCCCGTGCCTATCCGAGTGCGGCCGCGAGCCGGCCGACGCGGCCGGGGTCGGCGATCGCGTCGATCCGGGCGATCTTGCCGCCGGCGACGACGAGCTCATCACGGTGAAGGGCTCCCCGTCCATGGTCACTACTACCCCGGTCGCCCCGTTCACCAGCACGGGGTGCGGGTCACCGTGCCGGCCTTCAGGGACTTCCAGGCCGCCCTGCCGGGCTGGGTCGCCGAGGCGCCGGTCGTGGAGCAGCTGACGCCCGTCGGCTCGTACCGGCTCTTCTGACGACCCGGGGGCGGGGATTTAACGGGTAGTCCTGGCGGGAGGAACGCGGCGGGCTGTGCCAGCATGGCGGTATGACAGATTCGCGTGCTGGCCAGCCCGCAGGCCCGGGCGACCTCGTTGACGTCGCCAAGCTGGTGACCGCGTACTACACGGTGCATCCCGACCCCCGCGAGGCCGCTCAGCGCGTGTCGTTCGGGACGTCCGGGCACCGGGGATCCTCGTTTACCGCGACGTTCAACGAGGACCACATCATCGCCACCACCCAGGCGATCTGCGACTACCGGGCGGGCCACGGCATCGACGGGCCGCTTTACCTGGGCGCCGATACGCACGCCCTCGCCGAGCCGGCCCAGGTCAGTGCCCTTGAGGTGCTCGCCGCCAACGGCGTGCGGGTGCTGGTGGACTCCCGGGGCGGCTACACGCCCACCCCCGCCGTCTCCCGGGCGATCCTGGCCCATAACACAGCCGGGGAGGGACCCCAGGCCGACGGGATCGTGGTTACCCCCTCGCACAACCCGCCGCCGGACGGCGGCTTCAAGTACAACCCGCCGGACGGCGGCCCCGCGGGGACCGAGGTCACCAGGGAGATCCAGGACCGGGCGAACGAGCTGCTCAGCGACGGGCTGCGGGGCGTGCGCCGGGTGACGTACGCGCGGGCGATGGCCGCCGACACCACCGGGGCGTTCGACTTCCTCGGCACCTACGTGGCCGCCCTGGACGGCGTGGTCAACCTGGCCGCCATCCGGGCGGCCGGGATCCGCATCGGCGCCGACCCGCTCGGCGGGGCGAGCGTCGCGCTACTGGGGCGAGATCGGCGAGCGCTACGGCCTCGACCTCACCGTGGTCAACCCGCTGGTGGACCCGACGTTCCGGTTCATGACCCTGGACTGGGACGGCAAGATCCGGATGGACTGCTCTTCCCCGTTCGCGATGGCCAGCCTGATCCGGCGGCAGCATGAGTTCACGATCGCGACGGGGAACGACACCGACTCCGACCGGCACGGCATCGTGACGCCCGACGGCGGGCTGCTCAACCCCAACCACTACCTCGCCGTCGCCATCGACTACCTGTACCGGCGGCGGGACGGCTGGCCGGCGGCCGCGGCCGTGGGCAAGACGCTGGTCAGCTCGTCGATGATCGACCGGGTGACGGCGGGACTCGGCCGGGCGCTGTTCGAGGTGCCGGTGGGGTTCAAGTGGTTCGTGCCCGGCCTGCTCGACGGCTCGGTCGCCTTCGGCGGCGAGGAGAGCGCGGGCGCGTCGTTCCTGCAGCGGGACGGGTCGGTGTGGACGACCGACAAGGACGGGATCATCCTCGCGCTGCTCGCCTCGGAGATCACGGCGGTCACCGGGCAGAGCCCGTCACAGCTCTACGGCACGCTGACCGAGCGCTACGGGTCACCCGTCTACGCCCGGGTCGACACGCCGGCCAGCCGGGAAGAGAAGGCGGCCCTGGCCCGGCTGTCGCCCGAGCAGGTGCCGACCAGCGAGCTCGCGGGCGAGAAGATCCTGGCGGCGCTGACCACCGCGCCGGGCAACGGCGCGCCGATCGGCGGGCTCAAGGTGGTCGCCGAGTCCGGCTGGTTCGCCGCCCGCCCGTCCGGCACGGAGGACGTCTACAAGCTGTACGCCGAGTCCTTCCGCGGCCCGGACCATCTCACCGCCATCCAGGAGGAGGCCCGGGCCATCGTGGCCGCCGCGATCGCGGGCTAAGGACGCCCAGGCATCAGGCGACGGCCTTGGCGCGCTGCGCCGCCACCGGGACGGCGGGCCGCAGCCGCCTGGCGGCCAGGTAGTACAGCGGGCCGATCACGATCAGGCAGATGATCCAGGAGATGTCCACGCCGTTCAGCCCCTTCGCGATCGGCCCCTCGTACATCGTGGTGTTCACGAACGGCACCTCGAGGGCGATGCCGATCAGGTAGCAGCCGATCGAGACCCAGTCGAACCGCCCGTAGATACCGCCGTCGCCGCGGAAGAACTGCGCCACGTCGTAGTTCCCGTGCCTGACCAGGTAGAAGTCGACCAGGTTGATCGCCGTCCACGGGACGAGCACGTACATCAGCAGCAAGATGAAGTTGCTGTAGCTGACTAGGAAGTTGTTCTGGCTGACGATGGCGGGCACCACCGCCGCGACGTAGATGACGACGGTCAGCACGGCGCGGGCCACCGCGCCGGGCAGCCAGGCCGGCTTGAACGTCTGGCCGATCGCGATCATCGACAGCGCGCCGCCGTAGATGTTCATCGAGTTGGTCATCGCGATGGTGATCGTGAAGATGATGATGACCAGGGAGGCCACCGCGCCGGTCTCGGTGTGCAGGCCGCTGACCATGTCGCTGGTGTTCACGCCGATCATCGCGCCGAGGATCATCGGCAGGATCGAGCCGAGCGAGCACCCCCAGTAGCTGGCCCAGAAGGCCGGCCGGGCGCCGGTGTCGGCCGGCATGTAGCGGGAGTAGTCGGAGACGTAAGGCGCGTAAGCGATCTGCCAGAGCGCGGCGGCGGTGACCGTGCCGAGGAACCCGGCGACGGTGGAGTGGCCGAACGAGCCGAAGCCGTGCCCGACCCCGTGCACCCCGACGATCCAGATGAAGGTCAGCAGCAGGGCCGCGCCCGCCAGGTAGGTCATCACCCGGGCGTACGCGTGGATGAGGTCGTAGCCGAAGATCGTCACGACCACGCTGACCGCGCCGACGATCAAGATGCCCGCGTCGACGCTGATGCCGCTGGTCAGCACGTTGAGCGACTGCCCGGCGAGCACCAGGTTCGAGGCGAAGAACCCGACGTACATCACCACGACGAGCACGATCACGATCAGCGACCCGTAGGAGCCGAACTGGCCGCGGGTCTGCATCATCTGCGGCACGCCGAGCCGCGGCCCCTGGGCGCTGTGCAGCGCCATGAAGACCGCGCCGACCAGGTTGCCGACCACGATGGCGATCACCGCCAGCCAGAACGGCAGCCCGTAAACCGAGGTGGCCAGCGCCCCGGTGACCACCGTGAGCAGCATGATGTTCGAGCCGAACCAGAGGCTGAACAGGTCACGCGGCTTGCCGTGCCGCTCGTCGAGCGGAATCGGCTGGATCGTCTTGTCCTCGATGCGCTGCGGCGCTTCGGCTACCGGCATGACGTGCTTCCTTAGGAGGGGATGCGGACAGGGCTAGTGCCGTCAATGTGGCCCCAACCCGCTGATTCTGTCCAATAGCTACTTCCGGTGCAGTTCATCTGATTTTTAGATAACCGCCGCTGAAACGGCCAGAGTTGGCACCGGTGACATGCCGGAAACGCAGAATTCAAAATCAGCGTCGCCCGAACGACAGCCGGTTCCACGCCCCCGGCCAGTTCCCGCCCCGGTCGCTCACGCCCCGGCCAGCTCGGCGAGCACGGCCGCCAGCGCCTCGGCGCCGGCGCGGCAGTCGTCGTCGGACGCGGTCTCGGCGGGAGCGTGCGAGACCCCGGTCGGGTTGCGGACGAACAGCATCGCGGTGGGCAGCTCGGCGGCGAGCACGCCCGCGTCGTGGCCCGCCCCGGTGGCGAGCACGGGCACTCCCCCGGGTCCGCCGAGGGCCTGGGTAGCCGCGAGGACGGTGCCCAGCCGGCCGCGCAGTCCCGCGTCGAACGCGACCTCGGGCAGGTAGGACTCCTCGGTGACCTCGACGCGGCAGCCGTGCCTCGCCGCGGCCAGCTGGACCGCCGCGCCGATCTCGGTGACGAGTTCCCTGGCCGCCGCGTCGGTGTCGCCGCGGACGTCAAGCCAGGCGTCCACCCGCGAGGCGATCACGTTGGCCCCGCCGGGCACGGGGACGAGCCGCCCCACCGTCGCCCTGGCGTTGACGCCGCCCGCCGGGTCGTCCCGGCCCGCCGCGATGTCCCTGGCCGCGAGCACGGCGGCGGACGCCGCGACGAGGGGATCCCGGCGGCCCGCCATCGGGGTCGCGCCGGCGTGATTGCCTTCCCCGGTGAACGTCAGCCGCCACCGGCCGTGCGCCAGGATCGCCGACGCGACCGCGACCGGCGCGTCCAGGTCGGCGAGCGCGCGGCCCTGCTCGACGTGCAGCTCGACGAGGCAGCCGAGCGCGGCCAGGCGCGCGTCGTCCCGGCCGAGCCCGGCCGGGTCCACTCCCGCCGCCGCGGCCGCCTGGGCGAACGTGACCCCCGCCGCGTCGGCCCTGGACGCGATGAGCCCCGGGTCGACCGCGCCGGTCATCAGCTTTGACCCGAGGCAGGCGATGCCGAACCGGGATCCCTCTTCCTCGGCGAACGCGACCACGGCGACGGGGCGGGCCGGGGCGAAGCCCCGCGCCTTGAGCCGGGCCACGGCGGAGAGCGCGGACGCCACGCCGAGGGGGCCGTCGAGCGCGCCGCCGCCGGGCACCGAGTCGAGATGGCTCCCGGTGCCGACCGTGCCGGGACCGCGCTCGCCCCAGTAGGCCCAGATGTTGCCGTTCCGGTCCGGCTCGACCTCCAGGCCGAGGGCCGCCGCGCGCCCGGTGAACCAGGCCCGCAGCTCCAGCTCGGCGGGCTCGAACACGTGCCGCGAGTACCCGCCGCGCACCCGGTCGCGGCCAACGTCCGCGATCTCCGCCAACAGGTCAACGACGTCCCAGCTGTCACTCATGTATCAGCGCTCCGTGGAGTAACGATCGGTGGCCACTCCTGCATCATCACATTAGGTCGGGACCCAGCTGTTCATCCGGCAGCGGTCCAAGGGCCTGGCGCTGACGCCCGCGGGGTGCCCGCGGTCAGGCAGACGGCCCGCGCGGCCGCCCTGGCCGAGGTCATCCGCGGCGTGTTCAGGGAGGCGACGCCGGCCGCCTAGGGCCGGAATGCCGCATAGAGGGCGTGCAGGGCGCGCAGGAAGCTGTCGGACGGCGTGCTGTCCGGGTCAATGAGCCGGTGGGCCCGGAACCCGTCCTCCATGGCAAGCAGCATGGCGGCCAGTTGCCCGGGGTCAGGCAGCCCGCTATCGGGCTTGGCGAGCCCGATGCCTTCCAGGATGTCGGCGATGAGCTGGCGGCGCGCGCGCAGGAACTCCCCGGACTCCTTGCGGTACCGCGCGGTGCGGGCCGCGTAGAGCAGAAGCTCAAGGTGCAGCAGCGGCGACCGGCCGAGCGGATCCTGCTCGGTGCGGTCGGCTTCCCACATGGCCGCTATGAAGTCGTCCGGGTCCCGGTGACGGGCGAGCAGCTCCAGGTATCGCCTGGCCGACTGCGCCACGTGGTCGGCGAGCATGGCGGCGATGAGGTCGTCCTTGCCGCCGAAGTTCGAGTAGAAGGCACCACGGGTCAGTCCCGCCGCCGAGCTGATCGCCTCGACGCTGGCGCCGATCCCCTGATCGGTGAACACCTTCGCGGCCGCCTCGAAGAGGTGCTCACGGGTCTCCTGCCGCGTCGGTCGGATCCGGTCCCTTGACATGAGGCCTACGATACGGCATCGTATCGACTCGATACAGTAATGTATTGAGTACAAGGATGTATCCAGATGTCATGGGAAGGCCGGTGGCGGCGATGCTGGAAGCGACCGGGCTGGTGAAGCGTTTCGGGAGCACGGCGGCGCTCGACGGGTTCGAGCTGACCGTCCGGGCGGGCGAGATCACCGGGCTCATCGGGCACAACGGGGCGGGCAAGACGACCTTCGCGCGGGTGACGGCGGGCCTGCTGGCGCCGGATTGCGGGCGGGTGCGGGTGGCGGGCCTGGACGTGACCGGGAACCGGGCCCGGGTCAGGGCGATGCTCGGCCTTGCCCCCCAGGAGCTGGCCGTGTACCCGACGGCGACCGCTCGGGAGAACCTCTACCTCTTCGCCGGGCTGTACGGCCTGCGCCGCCGGGAGGCCAGGCAGCGGATCGGGCAGCTGGCCGTCTCCCTCGCGCTCGGCGGGGTGCTTGACCGGCGGGTCCGCGACCTGTCGGGCGGCCAGCAGCGCCGGCTGCAGGCGGCGACCGCCATGCTGCACCGGCCCCGGGTGCTGCTGCTCGACGAGCCCACGGTGGGCGCCGACCCGGTCACCAGGGACGCGCTGCTCGCCGCGGTCCGGGCCGCCGCGGCCGAGGGCGCGGCGGTCGTGTACACGACGCACTACCTGCCCGAGCTGGACACCCTGAACGCCACGCTGGCCATCGCCGACCACGGCCGCGTCGTGGCCAGGGGCGACCGGGCCGAACTGCTCGCCACCGTGCCAAGCGGCGCGGTCGGCGGCCGGCCGCCGACCCTGGACGACCTCTACCGCCGGCTGGTGACCGCATGACCCGGCCGCGCTTGGTGCGGTTCGCAGCCGAGGTCCGCCATCAGACGGTCCTGCTCGCCCGCGACCCCGGCCCGATGATCGGCTACCTGGTCATGGGACTGCTGCTGATCACGGTGACGCGACCGCTCTACGTGGCGCTCGACCACCTGGAGGCGGCGCCGACCGCGGCGGGAACCGACCAGGCGACCGCGGGGATGGCCGTCATGTTCTCGCTGTTCGCGCTCAAGGTCGGCGCCGCGCACCTGCTCAACGAGCGGACCTGGCGCACCTGGGACCGGCTCAGGTCAAGCCCCGCCGGCTTCGGCGAGATCCTCGCGGGCAAGGCGCTGCCGGTCTACCTCGTGATCCTCGTCCAGCAGGCCCTGCTGTTCGGAGTCAGCGCCGCCGCCTTCGGGCTGCGCCCCCAGGCGGGCTGGGCGACCTTGGCCGGGTGCGCCGCGGCCTGGTCGGCCTGCGTGCTGCTGCTCGGCAGCGGCGCCGCCACCCTGGCCCGCACCCCGGCCCAGTTGAGCGCCGCGGGCGACATCTTCGCGCTGCTCACCACCGTGCTCGGCGGCGCCCTCGTGCCCGTCGCGCTGCTGCCCGGCTGGCTGCGGGTGATCGCCCCCGCGTCGCCTGGCTACTGGGCCCTCGCTGCCTATCGCTGTGCCCTCACCGGCACCCCGGCCCAGCTCGGGAGGCCGTTGGCGATGCTCGGCGGCTTTGCCGTCGCGGGCGCGGGCGTCGCCGCCCTCATCGGCGCCGGGCAGGCCGGCAGGCTTCGCCCGGCCGTCGCGATGCGGCCCCCGCGCACGGCCGGCTAGCGCGTACCCCCCGGCGGCCCGCGTCCCCCTATCATGTGGCGGGAACGTTCGACAGGCGCGCAGGGAAGAGGATCAGCGAAGGTGGCAGCTACGCCGGAAAGCGACTGGGTCGCCAAGTTCGCCGATGAGGTCATCGCGGCCGCGGATCGTTACCGGCCGGGGATGCCCATCGTCTGCGCGTCGGGGATAAGCCCGTCGGGTCCCGTCCACCTGGGCAACCTGCGCGAGGTGCTGACCCCGCACCTGGTCGCCGACGAGATCAGGCGGCGCGGCGTGCCGTGCGAGCACATCATCTCCTGGGACGACTACGACCGGTTCCGCCGGGTGCCCGCCACCATTGACTCGTCCTGGTCCGAGCACGTGGGCAAGCCGCTCAGCCACGTGCCCGCGCCGCCCGGCAGCGAGCACGCGAACTGGGCCGATCACTTCCGCGCGCCGCTGCTGACCGCCCTGGAGGAACTCGGCGTCGAGTTCCGCGGCATCTCGCAGACGCGCATGTACACGTCGGGCGCCTACACCGACCAGGTGCTGCTCGCGATGCGGGAGCGGCAGCGGATCGACGCGATCCTCGCCGAGTACCGGACCAAGCTGACCGAGGCCGCGGATGCGGACGACGGCGCCTCGGCCGCCGGGTACTACCCGTACAAGCCGTACTGCGAGGCCTGCGACCGCGACCTGACGACGGTCACCGCGTACGACGACGAGACGACGGTGATGTCCTACTCCTGCGCCTGCGGGCACACGGCCACGGTCAAGCTGTCCGAGTTCACCCGCGGCAAGCTGGTATGGAAGGTCGACTGGCCGATGCGCTGGGCCTACGAGGGCGTCGCCTTCGAGCCGTCCGGCGTCGACCACAGCTCGCCCGGGTCGTCCTACGTGGTGGGCGGCCGCCTCGTCGGGGACGTTTTCGGCGGGACGCAGCCGATCGGGCCGATGTACGCGTTCGTCGGCATGACGGGCATGGCGAAGATGAGCAGCTCGAAGGGCGGCGTGCCGACCCCGTCGCAGGCGCTCGGCATCATGGAGGCGCCGCTGCTGCGCTGGCTCTACAGCCGCAAGAAGCCGGCCCAGTCGATCACCGTGTCCTTCGGCCAGGAGCTGCAGCGGATGTACGACGAGTGGGACGCGCTCGTCGGCCGGGTCGCCGCGGGCACGGCCCCGCCCGGCGAGGTCTCCGCGTACGGCCGCGCGACGGCGACGGCCGCGGGACCGCTCCCCGTCACCCCGGTGCGGCTGCCGTTCGGCACCCTCGCCTCGGTTTACGACGTGACGACCGGGCAGCCCGACCAGCTGCTCCGCGTGCTCCGGGACGTGGCGCCCGACCAGCGCATCGACTCGCTCGACGCGCTCCGGCCGCGCCTCGACCGCGCCGCCCGCTGGGTCACCACCGAGCTGCCCGCCGAGCAGCGCACCGAGGTGCGGGCCGCACCGGACGCCGCCGCGCTCGCTGACCTCGACGAGCAGCAGCGCGCCGCGGTCCTGGCGCTGCTCGACGGCCTCGACGCCGCCTGGTCGCTCGAGGGACTGACCACGCTGGTGTACGGCGTGCCCAAGCGCATGCTCGGGCTGGCGCTCGACGTCAAGCCGACGCCGGAGCTGCGCGCGGCCCAGCGGTCATTTTTCGCGCTGCTCTACCAGCTGCTCGTCGGGCGGGACACCGGCCCCCGGCTGCCCACGCTGCTGCTGGCGATCGGCGCCGACCGGGTTCGCGAACTGCTTTCCGTGCCCGACGCGTAGCGGACGCTGCGCGAGCGGAAACTTACCGTAAGCTTGGCGCTCATGGAGGACCCCTTCGCCGTAAAGGAATTGCGGATCCGCCAGCCCGCGAGGATGCTGCCAGGACGCGCCAGGTACGACATCTTCGACGAACGCAAGAAACTGCTCGCCATCGTTGCGGAGACCGAGCCCAGGTCCGCGCTGCAGACGATGGCCTCCCTGGTGCCGCGGACGCGGGTGCTCGGCGTCCGGTCCGCCGCCGGCGAGCCGCTGCTCACGCTCATCAAGCGCGACGACGACTGGATCGCCGACCTGCAGGACGCGACGGGCCAGCTGGTCGGGCAGATCCAGATCGGCGAGACGCGCCGCCACTACACCCTGCTCGACGAGGCCGGCCAGGTCGCCGGGCAGGCGGTCGGCGACCTGGCCGTCAAGCAGTTCACGATCAGCGGTCCCGACGGCGAGCGGTTCGCCCGGCTGCGCAAGACGTGGGCGGGGCTCGGCAAGGAACTGCTCACCTCGGCCGACCACTACACGGTCACGTTTACCGGGCCGATGCCGCCGCGCATCCGGATGCTGGTCGCCATGGTCCCGGTCATCGTCGACATGACCAGGCACGGCCCTTACTAGGGACGCCGCCTTTCTAGGGCGTCGCGGACGCGGCCGACGTGGCGGAGCTTGTCGTCGGTGTCGTGGTGGGCGCGTCGTGGTGGCGCCGTGGTCGGCGAGGTCGTCGGACTGGAGGTCGGCGAACTCGACGACGTCGGCGTCGCGCTCGCGGTGGGCGACGACGTTGGCGTCGGCTTCGAAGTCGGGGAAGAGGTCGCCCGGCTGGTCGCCGTCGCGGACGGCTGGGTCACCGGGGTGTTTACGGCCGGCTGGGACGTCGGCGTCGCTGTCGGCTTCTTCGCGGGCGCCTTTGAGGAACTGGCCGTTGCCGTCGGGGTCGACGGCGGCTGCGTGTTGTCCCCGGCGAGCGAGGCGGTCGAGTTGACCTTGGGCGTGCCGTGCGAGTGGGACGTGAGCAGGATCGCCACCACCGCGATGATCGCCGCCGCGGCGACCGCCGTGACCGGCCAGCGCCACCGGCGCCAGCCCGACGGCTGCCTGCCGGGCGGCATGCCGCCGGTTCCGCCGGTGCCGCCGGGGACGGTCCGCCCGGCGGCGTCGAACGGGCCCGACACGGGAACCAGGGACGTCTCGGGGAGATCGGAACCGAGGGCGGGCTCGACCCGCGTGGCGGCGACCGACTCCGCGGCCGCCGGCGCCGGGACGACCGGCTCGAGTGTCGTCGGCTCGTAGCCGATGGCCCCGGAGGCAGGCCCGTGCTCAGCGTCCGCGGCCAGCGCACCCGCGGCAGCGGCAGCCCCGGCCGCGACGACACCAGGCACCGCCGAGGAATGCTGCTGCTCCTCAAGGGGAGGCGGCAGCGGGGTGGGCAGCGTCGGGCTGTAGCGCGCCATCGTCTCCGTGATCGTCGGCGGCAGCCACTCCCCGGTGAGCACGCCCACGTCGTCGCTAAGCGACGCGAGGATCTCGGCGGGCGTGGGCCGGTCGGCGGGCTCCTTCGCCAGGCACTGCTCGACCAGGGGCCGGAGCCGCGCGGGAACTGGTTCGAGTTCGGGCGGCTCGTTCACCACCCGGTAGAGCAGCGCGGGGGTCGGGCCAACGCCGAAGGGGCTGTTTCCGGTCGCCGCGAACGCCAGGACGGCGCCGAGGCTGAACACGTCCGTCGGCGCGCCGACCTCCCGCCGGCCCCTGGCCTGCTCCGGCGACATGAACCCGGGCGAGCCCATCACCATGCCCGTCGCGGTCATCATGGACCGCTCGAGCGCCAGGGAGATGCCGAAGTCGATCACCCGGGGACCGTCGGCCGCGAGCAGCACGTTGGACGGCTTCAGGTCCCGGTGAACCAGGCCGACCCGGTGAATCGCCTGCAATGCCTCGGCAAGGCCGGCCGCCAGGGCGAGGACCGACTTGACCGGCAGCGGGCCGTTGTCCTCGACCGCGTCGGTGAGCGAGGGACCCGGCACGTAGACGGTGGCCATCCAGGGCAGGTCCGTGTCGGCATCGGCGTCCACGACCGCGGCGGTGTAGATGCCGCTGACGTTCTTCGCGGCGCTGATCTCGCTGGAGAACCGGGAGCGGAAGCCGCGCTCTTCGGCCAGCTCGGGCCGGATCAGCTTGATCGCGACGAGCCGCCCGCCCGGTGACTTCGCCAGGTAAACCTGCCCCATGCCGCCGGCGCCCAGCCGTCCGAGCATCCGGTACGGCCCAACCGACGCCGGATCACCCGGACCCAGGTCCTTAATCACGGCAGGCCGCGCCGCACGCGCGCCGATATAGCAACATTACCCA
The DNA here is from genome assembly GCA_963850115.1 of uncultured Actinomycetota bacterium. GTDB lineage: Bacteria > Actinomycetota > Actinomycetes > Streptosporangiales > Streptosporangiaceae > Trebonia. The sequence continues at coordinate 57,143 of CAWKKG010000005.1, read as the reverse complement.
ACGCCCCCCACTAGCCAACAAACGCGATTTATGCCTATCAGCGTAAGCGGCCGGGTGATATCCCGCCAGAGGCGGGAAGCTCGCGACCCGGAATTACGTCGACGTTGCCGCTTATATCCGACTTTAGGGTCATGGGGCCACCAGGTGAAACACGAACCCGTTCGGGATATTCTTTTTTGCTGGTTTCTATTGGTTTTTTATGTGACCGGGACGGATGCTGGTGCGTCCAGGGGGATTGTCGCGAACATCGGCGGCTCTTCTGCCGGGGTGAGCGCGGTGATGCGGTAGAGCCAGTCGACGAATCGGTAATCCCGCGGGTCGCGGGCGCGGAGAATCTCGTTGCGCCGCTCCCGCTTCTCGCCGTCCAGGTGCCACAGCGTGCCCCAGTCGCGGGACGCCGTGACGACGCGGCGGCAGTGCTCCGGCCGGACGGCCTGGTAGGCGGCCAGGGCGGCATCGAGGTCGCTTCGGCCCGCGCTGTCAGGTGCCGGCGGCCAGCTGCTCGGCCAGCACGTAGCCGTCCTCGATCGCCATGATCGCGCCCTGGGCGATGTACTGCAGCGGCGGGTGGGCGGCGTCGCCGAGCAGCGCGATCCGGCCGTAGACCCAGGTCATGATGGGGTCCCGGTCGAACATGCGCCACCAGCGGTCGCGCCCCATGAGCGGCAGCCCCTGCTGGATGTTCCCGGTCGTGTGCGCGAACGCCGCGTCGAGCTCGTCCGGGGTGCCCCAGTCCTCCTCTCCGGCCCTGGCCCGGGCCGACTCGAAGACGGCGACCTGGTTGAACATCTCGCCGCCGCGCAGCGGGTACTGCACGAAATGGCAGCGCGGCCCCACGTAGACGACCACGTCGGACGCCGAGACGTTGTTCTCGCGCACCTTGTCCATCGGGACCGCGCCCCGGTAGGCGACGTAGGCGGAGTTGACCGGCTCGTCGCCGACGAGCTGACGGCGGGCGACCGAGTGCAGGCCGTCGGCGGCGACGACCAGCGGCGCTTGGTGGACCGTGCCGTCGGCGAGCACGACGCGCGCGCCGTGACCCGTGCTTCCCGACACCGCGACCTCGTACGCGGTCACGTGCTGGCTGGTGCGCAGGTCCACGCCGGCGTTCTGGCAGGCCCTCAGGAACAGGGCGTGCAGGTCGGAGCGGTGGATCACCAGGTAGGGCGAGCCGTAACGGCGCTCCATGTCCTTCAGGTCGAGGCTGGTGAGCACCGACCCGTCGAGCGCGTCCTTCATGACCATGGCGGCCGGCAGCACGCCGAGCTCCTTGGCCTCCTCGAGCAGGCCGTAGGAGTTCAGGATGCGCGTGCAGTTGGGCGCGAGCTGGATGCCGGCGCCGACCTCGCCGAACTCCGCCGAGCGCTCGAGCACGCGGACGCGGAGCCCCTTGCGGGTCAGCGCGAACGCGGCGGACAGCCCGCCGATGCCGCCGCCGACCACGATGACGTCGGGCGGCCCGTCCCTCACCGGGCGCCGCCTTCTGTCCGGTTGAGCTTCAGTGCCTCGAAGACCGGGGCGTCGCTGAACCGGAACAGGTCGAGGGCCCGGCTGTCCGAGTCGGTGGCGCCCGCCTCCGACTTAGCGGAGAACGGCTGCCAGGACGGGACGACGAACAGGTCGCCGCGGCTCACCGACCACGTCTGGTCCCCGACGGTGACGGTGCCGGAGCCGTCGAAGACCGTGTAGACGCTCGACCCCGTTTCCTTGACCGGGGCGGTCTCGGCGTTCCTGGCGATGCGGTGGAACTCCACGCGGATCGTCGGGAGCACGTCCTGCCCGGTCGCCGGGTCGGTGTAGCGGACGGCGGCGTGGCCGGGCTCGACGGTGGCTTTGTAGCCTTCTTTCTCGATCGCCAGCTGGTCGGCGAGCGCCCGGTCGGTCTGCTCCCAGCGGTAGGCGAGCAGCGGGCTGCCCGGCGTGCTCGGCTTGGCCGCCGCCGCGAGCGGGGCGAGGCCCGGGTGGCCCCACAGCCGCTCGGCGCGTGACCGTTCCGGCGTCGTCCTTTCCGCCGCGCTGATCTCGTCCCGGCCGAACTCGAAGAACTGCGCCTCGGTCACGTACTGCAGCGGGATGTCCAGGCCGTCGATCCAGGCCATCGGCGCCCGCGTCGCGTTGTGGTGCGCGTGCCAGTTCCAGCCGGCCTGCGGCAGGAAGTCGCCGCGGCGCATCGCCACCGGGTCGCCGCCGACGACCGTCCAGACGCCCTCGCCCTCGAGCACGAAGCGGAACGCGTGCTGGGTGTGCCGGTGCTCCGGCGCGTTCTCCCCCGGCAGCAGGTACTGGATCGCCGCCCACAGCGTCGGCGTGGCGAACGGGCGGCCGCCCAGGCCGGGGTTCGCGAGGGCGATCGCGCGCCGCTCGCCGCCGCGGCCCACCGGGACCAGCTGGCCGGCCTGCGCCGCGAGCGCGCGCAGGTTGTCCCAGCGCCACCGGTACGGCAGCGCCTTCGACCGCGGGTGCAGCGGCATCAGGTCGCCGATCTCCGTCCACAGCGGGATCAGCAGCTCCTTCTCGAAGCCCCGGTACAAGTCTTCAAGCGCCGGCGTCACGGCCGGCTGGTTCTCCGCCGCCACCGCCTTCAGGTGGACGGGCGATTCGAAGTCGAGCGTCGTCATGGGACCAAGCCTGACCGCGCTCCCCCGCCGCCGAACGAAAGATTCTGCTATCCAGAACGATGGCACGGTCAGCCGGCGGCGCGGGGGCGGAAGGCCGCGAACGGGTTGGTGACGACGAGCTCGCGGTCGGCGAAGCGGTAGACCGTGGCGGGACGGCCGCCGGTGGAGGTTGGCTTGGCCACGTCCTTGGTCGGCTCGATGACGCCGCGCCGGGTGAAGATGCGCTGCAGGTTGGTGGCCGAGACCGGGTGGCCGAGCGCCGCCGCGTAGGTGTCGCGCAGCTGGGAGATCGTGAACGTCTCGGGGGCCAGGGCGAAGCCGATGTTCGTGTAGGAGAGCTTGGCGCGCAGCCGGTTCCTGGCGGATCCGATGATCGAGCCGTGGTCGAAGCCGGTCGGCGGCAGGTCGTCCACCGGGTGCCAGGCGGTGTCGGACGGCAGCTGGGGCCGGGCGTCCGGGGTGACGAGGGCCAGGTACGCGGTCGCGAGGACGCGCCCGCGCGGGTCGCGGGCCGGGTCGCTGCGGGTCTCGAGCTGCTCCAGGTGGGCGATCTCCGGGATGTCGACCTTGCCGGCCAGGTGCCTGCTCGCCGATGCGCCAAGGCGCTCGTCGGCGGCGAGGAAGCCGCCGGGCAGCACCCAGGTGCCCGCGAACGGCGCCGTGGCCCGTTGCCACAGCAGTACGGCAAGCCGCTTGTCTCGCACCTGGAACACGACTCCGAGGGCCTCATGGCGGAAGCAGTCGGCTGGCACACCCCCATGGTAGGGGTCCGCGGCCACGTTCGCGTGACGCTGCGGTTCGACCGGTCACTAGTTTTCGCCCGAGGGTTGTAAACCAATGGTTTTCGACTTATGGTCGGAAACATGAGAGACACGAAGGCGACGACATCGCTTAACCCGCCCGATGCCGCGTGGGCGACCCGGGTTCGGCGTCTGGCCGACGAGCGCGACGCGGTGATCCTCGCGCACAACTACCAGCGGCCCGAGATCCAGGAGGTCGCCGACCACGTCGGCGACTCCCTCGCCCTCGCCCGGCTCGCGGCGGCGAGCTCCGCCTCGGTGATCGTGCTGTGCGGCGTGTACTTCATGGCCGAGACGGCGAAGATCCTCTCCCCGTCGCGGACCGTGCTGATCCCGGACGCGCGCGCCGGGTGCTCGCTCGCCGACAGCATCACGGCGGACCAGCTGCGGGAGTGGAAGGCGGCGCACCCGGGCGCGGCGGTGGTCGCGTACGTGAACACGAGCGCCGAGGTCAAGGCGGAATCGGACGTCTGCTGCACGTCGGCCAACGCCGCCGAGGTGGTCTCCGCCATTCCCGCGGACCGCGAGGTGCTCTTCCTGCCCGACCAGTTCCTTGGCGCGCACGTTCGCCGGGTCACCGGGCCGGGCGAACCTGCGCGTCTGGGCCGGCGAGTGCCACGTGCACGCGGGGATCTCGCCGCAGGCGCTGCGCGACCTGGCGGCGGCGCGGCCGGAAGCGGACCTCTACGTGCACCCCGAGTGCGGGTGCGGGACCTCGGCGCTGTGGCAGACGGGAACGGGCGACCTGCCCGCGTCCCGCACGCACGTGCTGTCGACCGGCGGGATGCTGTCGGCGGCGCGCACCACGCGGGCACCCGCCGTGCTCGTGGCCACCGAGACCGGGATGCTGCACCAGCTGCGCAAGGCCAATCCCGCGGTCTCCTTCGAGCCGGTTAACCCGCACGCGACCTGCCATTACATGAAGATGATCACGGCCGAGGCGCTGGAGCGGTGCCTGGTTTCCGGTCAGGCCGAGGTGCGCGTGGACCCGTCGGTCGCCGCCCGGGCGCGCCGCGCCGTCGAGGCCATGATCGCTGTCGGCCCCTCCGCCGTCCCGGCGCGCGCGTCATGACCGGCTGGCGGCGGGACGCGGACGTGGTCGTGGTCGGATCCGGTGCGGCGGGATTTCCGTCGCGCTGACCGCGGCCGCGCGCGGGCTCCGGGTCCTCGTGGTGACCAAGGACCTGGTCGGCGGGGCCACGCCGCTCGCGCAGGGCGGGCTCGCGGCGGCGCTCGGGGCGGGTGACACACCGGCGGCGCACGTGTCCGACACGCTCATCGCCGGGGCCGGGCTGTGCGAGCCGGACGTCGTGGCGGCGCTCGCGGACGGCGCGCCGGGCGCGATCGACTGGCTGACCGGGCTCGGCGCGCGACTCGAAACGCGCGACCTGCGGCTGGAGGGCGGGCACAGCGCCCGGCGGATCGTGCACTCGGGCGACGACGCGACCGGCGCCGAGGTGCACCGGACGCTGCTCGCCGCCCTGCTCGCGGGCCGGATCGAGATCCTGGACCGCACGGTGGCGCTCGACCTGCTACGGGGGACGGACGGGGCGGGGACCGGCGCGGGGGCGCGGGCCTGGACCGGGACGGCGGCTGCCAACGCCGACCCGGTTGGCCCGCAGACGCGACAGCCGGTCCCCGCCCGCTCGGTGGCCGGCGACACTGTCGGCGGCCTGACGGCGGCCTTCATCGGGGCGGACGGGCGGCTGACGCCCGGCGTGATCTCCGCGCAGGCCGTGGTGATCGCGGCCGGCGGGCTCGGCCAGGCGTTCGGCACCACGTCCAACCCGGCGGGGGCGACCGGCGACGGCATCGCGATCGCGGCCCGGGCCGGCGCGGTGATCAGGGACCTGGAGTTCGTGCAGTTCCATCCCGACGGTGCTGTGGCTGCCCGGCGCGAGCGGCCAGTGCCCGCTGGTCACCGAGGCACTGCGCGGAGCGGGCGCGGTGCTGCGCGAACTGGACGGCACGCCGCTGATGGCGGGGCACGACCCGCGCGGCGACCTGGCACCGCGCGACGTCGTCGCCGCGCGGATGGCCGAGGTCATCGCCGCGGGCGAAGCGGGGCACGTGTGGCTGGACGCGACCTCGCTGGGGCGGGACGTGCTGGAGAACGGGTTCCCGACGGTGACCGCCGCGTGCCGCAAGCACGGCATCGACCCGGTGACCGAGATGATCCCCGTCGCGCCGGGCGCGCACTACTCCTGCGGCGGGATCCTGGCCGACCTGGACGGGCGGACCAGCCTCGGCGGCCTGTACGCGGCGGGCGAGGCGGCGTCGACCGGGGTGCAGGGCGCGAACCGGCTCGCCTCCAACTCGGTCACGGAGGCGGTCATCGCCGGCCGCCGCACCGGCGCGGCCATCGCCGACGCCCTCGCGCGGGCAGACGGCCCTGGGGGCACCCAAGGCCAGGAGCGTTCTGGCCTCGGGGCACCCGGGACCAGTCGTGAGGTTGTGGGCCTGGGGCACACTGGGCCAGCAAATTCCGGCTCTGGGGCACACAGGAGCGGCTCTATGGGCCTTGGGGCACACAAGGCCCGCGGATTCCGGTCCGACGTGCCACAAGGCCAGAACGGGCCGAGCGCCGATCGCGACGCGGTCGCGGACCGGCACGCGCTGGCGCAGGCCATGTCGCGGTACGCCGGGGTCATGCGGGACGGCGACGGGCTGGCGCGGCTGCTCGAGGTGATCGCGGAGACGGGCGCCCCCTGCGCGCTGGGGCCGGCCGCGGGGCTTGGCGGGGCGGGGCTTGGGGACGAGGGGCTTGGCGGGGCGGGGCGCGCGGACGCGGACGAGGCGGGGAGCCTTGACCTTGAGTCGGTTGAGGCGGCGAACCTGCGCGCGGTGTCGGTGCTGATCGCGGCGGGGGCGCGGCGGCGCGCGGAGAGCCGCGGCTGTCACCGGCGGCTGGACGCCGCCGACACGGACGGCACGCCGTGGCACACGCTGGCCCGCTGGGACGGGCAGAAGCTCGTGGTAACGAAGGAGGAACTGTGACTGCTGAGGCCATGAACGAGACGGCTACGGCTGGGCAAGCGACGGACGTAGGGAACGGACGCCGGACAGACGGGTCCGGGGCGTTGGCGCCCGCGACCGTGCGGGAGCTGGAGGCGGCCGGGCTTGACGTCTCCGATGTGGTGCGCGCGGTGCGGGCGGCGCTGGATGAGGACTTCCGGTACGGGCCGGACGTGACCTCGGCGGCCACGGTCGCCGGGCGGACGGTGACCGCCGACGTGGTGGCGCGTGAGGCGGGCGTGGTGGCCGGGCTGCCCGTGGCGCTCGCGGTGTTCGACCTGCTCCCGGAGTACCTCGGCGGAGACGCCGGAGGCGAGCCACGCGGGTTCACGCGTGATGTGGGATACTTCGGCCCCTATGGGGGCGGACAGTATCCCGCATCACCGGCCCGGGTCCCTGGCCGACGGCGACCGCGGCCGTGCTCGTGGCGGACGGGACCCGGGTGGCGCCCGGGGACGCGGTGCTGCGGGTTTCCGGCGACGCCGTGGTGGTGCTCGGGGCGGAGCGGACCATGCTCAACTTCGTCACGCACCTGTCGGGGATCGCCTCCGCCACCCGGGAGTGGGCCGATGCCCTCGCCGGGACCGGGGCCGTGGTCAGGGACACCCGCAAGACGCTGCCCGGGCTGCGGTCGCTGCAGAAGTACGCGGTGCGGTGCGGCGGCGGCGAGAACCACCGGATGGGGCTCGGCGACGCGGCGCTGTCAAGGACAACCACGTCGCGGCGGCGGGCGGGGTGGCGGCGGCGGTGCGCGCGGTGCGCGCCGCGGCCCGCTCCCGGGCTGGTGATCGAGGTCGAGTGCGACTCCGTCGCCCAGGTCCGCGAGGCGCTCGCGGCGGGGGCGCGGTTCATCCTGCTCGACAACATGCCGGTGCCGACCTTGCGCGAGGCGGTGGCGGTGGCGCGGGCCTACGACGGCGTGCGGCTCGAGGCCAGCGGGCGGCTGCGAGTGGCGAACGCGCGCGAGGTCGCGGCCACGGGGGTCGACTACCTCTCGGTCGGCGCGCTCACCCACTCCTCGCGCACCCTCGACCTGGGGCTCGACTACAGCGGGCACGGCCTGACCTAAAAGCCTGCTGATTCAACCTCGCTTTGCCGGGCGGCCTGGTTACTGGGTGTCCTTAGGGCCCAAAAATGGGTGCTAAGGACACCCGGTCTTTCCCGGTATCGGGAAATGTCGTGATTTGCGGCAGTTCGGCGCCTACTCCATGGCCCTGTCCATCCTGGCCGCGCTGTACCACCGGGAGCGCACCGGCGAGGGCCAGTGGATCGACGCGTCCCAGACCGAGGCGGGCATCATGCTCACCCAGGTGCCGGTGCTGGACTGGTCGGCGCATCGGCGCCCGTGGGAGAGAACGGGTAACCGGGCGGCCTACCAGGAGATCGCGCCGCAGGGCATCTACCCCTGCGCGGGCGAGGACCGATGGATCGCCATCACCTGCGCGACCGAGGCGCACTGGAAGGCGCTCGCCGACCTGGCCGGCTCGCGGCTGGCGGACCCGCGGTTCGCCTCGGTGGCCGACCGGCTGGCGCACCACGACGCGCTCGATCGTGCCCTGTCGTCGTGGACCGCGGGTTTCGAGCCGTACGCGCTGATGCTCCAGCTGCAGGCGGCGGGCATCCCCGCGGGCGTCTGCCAGACCGCCGGGGACCGCTGCGACAACGACCCCCAGCTCCGCCACCTGGGCTGGCTCACCGAGCTGACCGGGACGCGGATCGGCCGCTGGCCGCTGGCGGAGGTCCCGGTGCGGATGTCGCGCACGCCGCCCTACCTGGGCGGGCGGCCCGACCGGGCGGCCCCGCTGTACGGCGAGGACAACACGGCGATCCTCACCGGGCTGCTCGGCATGTCGGAAGAGGAGGTGGCCGAGCTCACCGAGCAGGGCGTGCTCTGAATCCGTATCAGCACCAAAGTTCTGGTAGTCTCTCCGCGTGGCGATGAACCGGCCGGCGGCCGGGGAGCCGTCGCCGCGCGTCCGGGCGATTAGCTCAGTTTGGAGTGAGCGCTACCTTGACACGGTAGAGGTCACAGGTTCAAATCCTGTATCGCCCACCAGGCCTTTTAGGTTCACTGGCCCTAGAAATCGAGGGTGTTGTCCCTGCAGTCTGTAGGGACAGGCTCAACGTGCGAGGCCTTCAGGGGCCCAATCCCTGGGGGTCTCTTCCTTTCTTCGCCTGCTCGACGCGGTGTCAGGCTGCCTGCCCGAGGTCGCCTTGGACGTACAGGCGCGTGGAGAGCGTGCGCAACGCCGAGCTGCTAGGCCACCCGGTGGTCAAGGCGTGGAACGCCGCCTTGGCCGAGACCCAGCGGACTAAGGGCGTTCCGGCGGGCACCCCGGGTCGTATCGCGATCCCCGTCGCGGCCGACTCCGAGGAGGCGCGGCGGGTGGCCATGCAGCTCGTAGACGACACGGTGAACGTCCATGGTGGCGGCGGATCGGTCATCTGCTCGGCGCGAGCGGGGCACACCTCATGACGACGCTGCTGTCGGCCCTAGAGCAGCATGGCGGACCGTTCGGGTTGCAGACGATGTGCGCGGCAGGCGGTACGGCCGACACTACAGTCACCGAGCGCCTCCGACGGTTCGCGGTCCGCGCCCCTGATCTGTTCGCGCCGATCAGGGGCGCGACCGTCTCCGGCTGGCGATTCCAGGCGCCCGGTCATTTGCCTACCGGAAACCGATCGGTTTACACTGCGAGGAACCGATCGGTTTCCGATGGGCGGCACCGACGGGTTACGGCTTTGCAGCGAGGAGACGAACATGCCGTTGATCACCAGCACCGAGCCCGGAATCAGAATCCCCGGAACCACTAGCCACTTCCTCGACCCGACCGGGTCACGCGACCAAGGGCAAGGCCGGCTGCGCTACCTCACCGGCGGCAGCGGCGCGCCGCTGGTCCTGCTGCACACCGTGCGCACCCAGGCCGAGCACTTCCGCAACGTCATCCCGCTGGTCCAGCAGCGGTACACCGTGTACGCGCTCGACCTGCCGGGAATGGGGTACTCGCAGATCGTGCCCGGCGCCTCCTACGACGAGCCCGCCATGCGCGACGCCGTCAAGCGACTCGTCACGCAACTCGACCTGCGCGACGTGACCCTGCTCGGCGAGTCGATGGGGGCCGTGCTCGCCCTCACCGCGGCGGCCGACCTGCCCGACCGGGTCCGCCGCGTGGTGGCGGTCAACGCCTACGACTACGCTGGCGGAATCGCCAGGTCAAGTCTCCTGGCCCGGCTGATCATCACCGGCGTCATCGCGCCAGGGGTGGGCCCGATGCTCGCTGGGCTGGAACCAAAGCCCGTCATGCGCGCAATACTGTCCGGCGGCCTCGCCGACCGGACCGCGCTGCGCGAGGACTACCTGGACGAGCTCCTCAGCGTCGGCCGCCACCCGGGCTACCCGGAGGTCGCCCGCGGCGTGTACCGCAACCTTCCCAGCCTCATCGCGGCCCGCGCCCGCTACCCCGAGGTCACCGCACCGATCCACCTCATCTACGGAGAGAAGGACTGGTCGCGGCCGTCAGACCGGCAGGCCAACAAGCAGCTGCTTCCCCGCGCCGAGTTCACCCAGGTCTCGGACGCCAGCCACTTCATCGCCCTGGAACGGCCTGACGTGCCAGGCCAACCTGCTGAACTCGGTCGCATGAGCTGCGACACGCCACCGGCCCCGCCGGCCGGCAATGCAGCCGGCCAGCAGCACCGGCGGCCCTGACATCACCGGCTGCTCCAGCGGGATCGGGCACGCCACCGCGCTGCGGCTGCACGCCGCGGGCTTCACCGTGTACGCGACGGCCCGGCAGCCCGAATCGCTAGCCGGACTGGGCGCGGCCGGAATCACGACCCTGCGGCTGGACGTTACCGACGAGGCGTCGATGACCGCCGTGGCCGGCCGGATCACCGCCGCCCACGACGGCGTCGCGGTCCTGGTCAACAACGCCGGGTTCGAGCTCGCCGGACCGATCGAGGAGGTGCCGCCGGCTGAAGCCCGCCGCCAGTTCGAGGTCAACTTCTTCGGCCTAGCCCGGCTCACCCAGCTCGTCATCCCCGGCATGCGCGAGCGCGGCGCCGGGACGATCATCAACCTGTCCTCAGTGTTCGGCCGCTTCGCCATCCCCGGCAACGCCTACTACGCCGCCAGCAAGCACGCCGTCGCCGCATTCACCGACGCGCTGCGGCTGGAACTGGCCGGCTTCGGCATCCGCGCCGTCCTCATCGAGTCCACCGCCGCCCGCACCAGCCTCCATGCCAACATCGCGTGGGCCGAGAACCAGGGAGGCGACCTCTACGCCGGCTTCTACGCGGATCTAGCTGAGTGGTACGCGCGCACCTACACCGGGCCGCCCCGCAACATGGCCGGACGCCTCGCGGTCAGCGCCGACGACGTTGCCGCTGCGATCGCCCGCGCCGCCACCGCCCGCCACCCCCGCGCCCGCTACCAGGTCGGAACCCTCGCCCGCGCGCTGTTCGCCCTCCGCCGATGGCTGCCCGCACCCGCCTTCGACGCCTTCGTCCGCACCCAGTTCCCCAGCCCCGGCCGCCCGGGCGCCGCCGCCACCGCAGAGCGACAGCAGCTCCTCACCTCGGCCGCTGAAACGCCACCGCGCTGGAACTCAGCCGTCAAGAAACCCCGGTGACATCCCGCGAGGAAGATGACTCTGATGACCCGCCGCCGCGTACTGCGGATCGGGACGAGTGCTTGTCAGGTGATCCGGCGCAGCCGCGGGACGATCACCGCAGCGCCGCTGGCGACGCTCAGCGCGGCGAACACCCACCAGGCCCGGTGGTAGGCCGTGAGCGCTTGCGCCGGGGCTGAGGTGGCCAGGATCGCGACGAAGATGCTGACGCCGAGTACCGCACCCAGCTGCCGGAAGCTGGAGGCGACCGCCGAGCCGAGCGCCAGGCGGGCGGAGGGCAGCGACGCGACCGCCGCGCCCGACTGGACGGGCAGCGTCAGGCCGATGCCGGCCCCGATGAGCAGGCTGATGGTCAGCCAGCGGCTGGCCCAGTCCGGCGAGCGGCCGATGAACAGCGCGAACAGCACCGCTCCGGCGGCCCAGGCGAGGGCGCCGGCCAGGAGCACGGGACGGTGCCCGATCCTGGCGGCCAGCTTGCTGGCCAGCCGGGCTATCGCGACCACCACCAGCGGGGCGGGGGTGGCGCCGAGCGCGGCCCGCAGGACGGAATAGTGCCAGACCGGTCTGCAGGAAGAGGGTGTTGCTGAGCAGCATGCCGTAGAAGGCGGCGGCGAACAGCAGCGTGGCCGCGTTGACCAGGCGGAACTGGCGGACCTTGAACAGCGCGAGGTCCATCGCCGGCCGCGCCGCGGTCGCCGAGCGCCACAGGAAGACGGGCAGCAGCCCGGCGGCGGCCGCGAACCCGGTGACCACCCAGGGGCTTGACCAGCCCCAGGAGGGCCCTTCGATGATGGCGAAGCTCAGCAGCGCCGGGATGGCCGCCACCAGCAGCGTCCCGGCCGGGTCGGGGATGCCGGCGGACCGCGGCTCCCGGGACTCGTGCAGCACGCGCCGTCCGAAGACGATGATCAGGGCGCAGATCGGGACGTTGATCAGGAATACCCAGCGCCATGACGCGTACTCGGTGAGCAGCGCGCCCAGGGTGGGGCCGAGGGCGGCGGCCGCGGCTCCCATCGCGCCCCAGGTGCCGATCGCGACATGCCGCCGGGCCGCGGGGAACTCGGGCAGCACCAGGGCCAGCGAACTCGGTACCACCAGCGCGGCGAAGGCACCCTGCAGCGCGCGGGCCGCGGTCAGCACCCCGGCGTCCGGGGCGGCGCCGCACAGCGCGCTGAACGCCGCGAAGCCGCCCAGCCCCGCCAGGAACAGCCGCTTGCGGCCGTACCGGTCGGCCAGCCGTCCCGCCGGGATGAGCATCGCGGCGAACACCAGGTTGTAGGCGTTCAGCACCCAGGACAGGTGCCCCGCCGTGGTGCCGAAGCTCCGGCTGATCGTCTCGAAGGCCACGTTCACGACCGTGGTGTCCAGGAACACCACGAAGACGCTGAGGCTGCCGAGGGCGAGCACCCGGGCCGCCGCTTTCCCGCCGCGGGTTCCCCTGGCCGGGCGGGCGGCGACGGATCCGCGGCCGGTGCTGGACGCGCCCTGGGCGGGGCGGGTTCCTGGGTAGTCATCGCACAGCTCTCCAGTATGTTGTGATTTCCAACCAACTAGTTGGCGATGCTAGCGGTAGTCTGTTGGAAAAGGCAACTGACTCAACTGGAGGCGTGCCTGATGAGCGAACACAGCGGACAGGTCGTCATGGCCGACCAGCCCCTCGGCGTCAGGCCGTGCTCGGTCGCGGCGGCCCTCGACATCCTTGGCGAGCGGTGGTCGCTGCTGGCCATCCGGGAGATCGGCTACGGTGTGCACCGGTTCGCCCGGATCGCCGCCTACACCGGCGCGTCCCGGGACATGCTCGCCGACCGGCTGCGCAAGCTGGAAGGCGCCGGGATCATCGAACGACGGCGGTACAGCGAGCATCCCCCGCGCTTCGAGTACCACCTGACCGAGGCGGGCCGCGACCTGTTCCCCGTGCTGCTCGCCCTGCGGCAATGGGGCGACAAATGGGCCGTTGACCAGCCCGCGGTCGAGTTCCTGCACGACTGCGGGCAACCGCTGAAAGTCGACCTCACCTGCCAGCACTGCGGAGGGCCGGTGACCCGCGACCGCCTCGTCGCCGTACCGCCGAACGGCAGGGACAACGGCCTCGACGACAGCGACAGCACCGGGCAGGCATCCGTACGCTGAGCCTCCGGACGGATCGGGCGCACTTGCCCGGAACCCGCGAGAGCGTCAGCCTGGCGCTCGAGGACCCCAACCGTGGCGGGCCTGGCCGAGCGTGTAGCGGTTGCAGTAGGACTCGCAGAAACAGCAAACCAAAGGGAGAATGCCCTTCCGTCGGCGGACATGCTTCGGCTGCACCGGGACTATGCGGCTCATCGCGACCGTGGACCAGCACATCAACCAGGAGGTACGCGCGGAGCGTCTCAACGCAGCCACTTACCCGGTCCGGGGCCTCGAAGGCTCCTGTGCTGCGATCGGTTCGCCCCATGGTGACGGAGGGCTCCGGCACCTGAAAACCGATCGGTTTTCATTTCGCCGGAACCGGGTTATCCTCGCAGCATGACCACCGAGGCGAAGCCGAGTCCCCGAGAGCGGCTGCTGGAGGCAGCGGCCACGCTCACCTACCGAGACGGTGTCGGTATCGGCATCGAGGCGCTGTGCAAGGCGGCGGGGGTGTCGAAGCGCTCCATGTACCAGTTGTTCGACAGCAAGGACGAACTGCTGGCGGCGAGCCTGGAACGGAGCGCCTCCGCCTACGTGGCGACGCTCCTGCCTGCGGCTGGCGATGGCCGTTCCCCCCGCGAGCGGATCCTGCACGTCTTCAAACAGGTGGAGTTGGAGGCGGGCGCACCCGAGTTCCGGGGCTGCCGGTACCTGGCGGTGCAGATCGAGCTCAAAGACCAGAGCCACCCCGCGAGCCGGGTGGCACGCCAGGTCAAGGAAGACCTGACAGGCTTTTTCCGCTCCGAGGCCGAACAGGGGGGCGCGAGCGATCCGGGCCTGCTGGCCCGGCAGCTCAGCGTGGTCTTCGACGGCGCCAGTGCCCGCGCGGGGATCGGAGCCGACACCCTCACCGGGCTCATCGCGCCCACCGTGGCTGCCCTGCTCGATACGGCAGGCGTGCGCTGACCCGCTGCCTTTTCTGGCAGGCCTGGAACCCGAGGTGCTCTCCGGGTTGACACCGGTCTCCGGCAGCGCCGGGATCGCCTCCCACGCCGGCCACGACCCGGTCCGGGCGCGCCGACGCGCCGGTCATCGAGCTCCCCAAGGCCGGCCACTTCACCCCCGAGGACGCACCCGGGACTCTTCTTGCCCTCCTTCAGCTCTTTCTCCAGACCGCACGTGTAACTTGCACAAAGAAACCGATCGGTTTACAGTGGGGGGAAACCGATCGGTTTCCCATTTTCTGAAGGCAGTCATGACAGCGATCAAGGGCTCTACCCTCTTCGTCACCGGAGGCGGCCGGGGCATCGGCAAGATGCTGGTGGAGGAGCTCTATGTGCGTACAGCCCACGACACACCACGGAGGACCCATGACCACGATCGGTACCGCGAACACCGCAAGCGAGATGGTGCGCTCGACCACCTCCGCCGCCCTGCGAGTCGCCTTTCGGGAGTTGGAGCTCTACGACACCGGCGACGTCGCCGGGGCCGACGAGGTGTACGCGCCCGATCTCATCGACCACAACATCGCTCCTGGTACTGCCTCGGGCATCGACGGCATGCGAACGCTGATAGCCGCGGTGCGCGACGGATTCACCGGTACGCAGCACCGGGTCCTGTTTCACCTTGAGCTTTCTGGCGGCTGGGTGGTCCTTCACTGGCAGATGACCGCGACTCACACCGGAGAAGCTTTCGGGTTCGACGCCAGCGGCAACGAAGTCTCCATCGAGGGCATCGACATCATGCGCGTTGCCGACGGAAAGATCGCCGAGATCCGCCACGTCGAAGAAATGCTCAAGCTCACCCAACAGATGAGCGCGGGCGCCGCCGCCTGAGGATGAATGCCGCGGAGGGCAGCCGCCCATGCCATGAGAACTGCCCAATCGCGGAGGCCCTCGACGTCATCGGTCGCCGATGGACGCTGCTGATCGTGCACGAGCTGCTGACGCGGGAGGCGTGCCGCTACACCGACTTGCGTGCCGGGCTTCCCAATATCGCGACCAACTTGCTCGCCACCCGTCTGCGGGAGATGCAGGAAGCGGGCATTGTTGAACGCGAGGAGGCACCGCCGCCGATCGCCCGCACCCTATACCGCCTTACACCGCGCGGCCGGGCCCTGCAACCCGTCCTCAAGGAACTGGAACGATGGGGAGTGTCTCAGGAATCGTCCACCAGCCGCACGTTGTTCAATGCAGAACAGCATGCTATAGATATATAACGATGTTCTATACTGATCCCGTTGTGGCTGGTGGTCAAGTACCCGGAGTCCCAGCCCGGG
Source organism: uncultured Actinomycetota bacterium (assembly GCA_963850115.1). GTDB lineage: Bacteria > Actinomycetota > Actinomycetes > Streptosporangiales > Streptosporangiaceae > Trebonia. The sequence goes on along the minus strand of CAWKKG010000005.1, from coordinate 41,692 downwards.
GTATCAGCGCCGAGTTGACAGCAGCACAGACGTAGCAATTGCCTATCGCAGCGCGAAGCCCTGGTAGTTGCTGGCCGCCACCTCGTCGCACTCGAGCCGGTAGGTGCCGACCCCGCCTATGTAAGGCATGAAGACCCGCGGCTTGCCCGGAACGTTGGCTCCGGTGTACCAGGAGGCGGTCTTCGCGTACAAAGTGGCTTCGCGGCGCGCGTACATGGTCCGTCCATTCCCGTCGGCGGCCTCGTCCGGTTCCGCCACGGTGTGACCACGCTCGGACAGGGCAGCGAGCAGGTCGCTGATCCAGTCCACGTGCTGCTCGATCGACACGATCATGTTGCTCAGCACGGACGGGCTGCCCGGCCCGGTGATCGTGAACAGGTTGGGGAACCCGGCGACGGCGACGCCGAGGTAGCTGCTCGGCCCCGCGGCCCACTTCTCCCGCAGCGGCAGCCCGTCGCGCCCGGCGATGTCGATGGCGAGGAGCGCCCCGGTCATCGCGTCGAACCCGGTAGCGAGCACCAGGGCATCGCACTCGTAAGCGCGCTCACTGGTGCGCACGCCCTTCTTCGTGATCTCTGCCAGCGGACTCGCCTGCAGGTCAACCACGCTCACGTGGTCGCGGTTGAAGGTGTCGTAGTAGCCGGTATCCAGGCAGGGGCGCTTGGTGCCGAACGCGTAACCGCGGGGACAGAGGACCTCGGCTCTGGCCGGGTCGCGGACCATCTGCCGATCGTGCCGCGGACGAACTCCGCGGCGGTCTGTTCGCGGCCTCGCTGGTGAGCAGGTCGGTGTAGGTCGAGGAGCACTCCGGTCAGGTTGCCCCGCTCCCAGCCCGCCCGGTAGGCGGCCTGCCGCTCTGCCTCGCTTACCTCAAGCGCCGACCGGGTGGGCGTCCCGACGGCGACGCCGAACCCGGACATGCGGTCGGCCTGGCGGATCGCCGGGTAGTCGGCCTTGATGCTCGCGACCAGTTGCTGGTCGTCGCCGGTTGAAAGCCGGAGGCTGAAGTTCGCGGTGCGCTGGAACACGGTCAGCTGATCGGCCTGGCCTGCGCAGGATCGGTATCGCCTGGGTGCCGGACGATCCGGTGCCGATGACGCCGACCCGCCTGCCGGTGAAGTCGACGCCGCCCTCCGGCCAGTAGGCGGTGTGGTACACGTCGCCCGCGAACGTCTCCAGGCCAGGGACTTCCGGGGTCTTCGGCTCGGAGAGGCAGCCCACCGCCATGATGCAGTAGCGTGCGGACAGTTCGTCGCCCTGGTCGGTGCGCACCGTCCAGCGCGTCGAGGCCTCGTCGAAACGGGCCGCGGTGACCCGGGTGTTCAGCACGATGTCACGGCGCAGGTCGTGCCGGTCGGCCACGTGCCGCAGGTACGCGTGGATTTCCGGCTGGGCCGGGTACTTCTCCGTCCACTCCCACTGCTGCTCGAGGTCGGGGTCGAAAGAGTAGGAGTAGTGCATGCTCTCCACGTCGCAACGGGCTCCCGGGTACCGGTTCCAGTACCAGGTCCCGCCCACGTCACCGCCGGCTTCGAGGACCTTCGCGGTCATCCCGAGCTTGCGCAACCGGTGCAGCATGTAGAGCCCGGCAAAGCCGGTCCACTACGACCGCGTCAAGTTCCGTCGTCATCGGCCCTCCTCGAGTGCCCGGCTGATCTGATCGGCGACGAACGCGATGCCCTGCTCGCTGCCGGGCAGCACGTTCACGTTGGTGAAGAAGCCGTGCATCTGGCCCGCGAAGCGCCGCTGCGTCACCGGGACGCCGGCCTTCTCCAGCGCCTCGGCGTAGCGCTCGCCCTCCTCGCGGAGCCTCTGCTCGGCCGTGAGGATGACCGCGGGGGCCAGGCCGGACAGGTCGGTGGCGCGAGCCTGGCGACGCGTCCGCATTCCCCGGGCCTCGGGTGGCGCGTAGTAGTCCCAGAACCAGATCATGCTGTCGCGGGTAAGCATGAGCTGGTTCTCCTGGGGTGTAGGTCGCGTTGGCGAAGTCGCAGTCGGTCACCGGGTAGACGAGAACCTGCATCAGCAACCGGAGCCCGGCCTGGCGGGTCTTCTGGGCGAGGACCGCCGCCAGGTTGCCGCCTGCGCTGTCGCCCGCCGCGATGAGGGGCACCCGCTTACCGAGCAGCCGCTCCATGTTCGCGTCCAGCCAGACGAGCGCGTCCCACGCGTCCTCGACGGCGGCCGGGTACGGGTGCTCGGGCGCCAGCCGGTAGTCGACCAGCGCGACGGCACAGCCGGTGCGCACGGCTAGCTGCCTGCCGAGGTTCTCGAACTCGTCGATCTGGCCGATCACCCAGCCGCCGCCGTGGTAGTACACGATCAGCCCGCGCGGGCGCTCGGACGGCACCAGGAGCTGGATGGGGATGATCCGGCCGGGAAGGTCCGCCTGGAGCAGCTCGGCCCGCGCGACCGCGGGTCCCTCCCCGTACAAGTCCTTAAGCAACGCGGTCAAGCCGCGGGCCTGCTCGGAGTCATCTCGTGGATGGGTGGCAGCCCGCTCTCTCCCATCCGGGTGAGGAATTTCGCGGTTGCCTCGTCGATTGCCATGTCGTACTCCTGTCGATTACTTGGTGGTCCAGCCGGCGTCGATGACCAGGGAGGTTCCGGTAACGTAGCGGCCGGAATCGGCGGCGAGGTAGAGCACGGCCTCGCTGACGTCGGCGGGTTCGATCCACGGCACGGGAAGCAGGTTGAGGGCCTGGAACGGCTCGCGAACGTCCGCTGGCCCGGGGTTGTCCAGGTCGGGGCGGAACAGGCGGTAGGCGGCCTGATTGTGGATCAGCGGCGTGGCCACGTTGGTCGGGTGGATTGCGTTGACCCGGATGCTGTCGGCAGCCAGCTCGATCGCCAGGCTCTTCATCAGGCCGACCACGCCGTGCTTGGCGGAGACGTAGCCGGGCACGTTCTGCATGCCGCGCAGGCCAAGCGCAGAACTGATCAGGATCAATGACCCGCCGTGACCGTGCGCCCGCAGGTGCGGAACGGCCACCTTAGCCGTGATGAACACGCCGACCAGGTTCACGTCGATGACGTCGCGGAACGACTGCACGCTGTGCTCGGCGACCGCGCCGGGCACGCCGCCGATCCCGGCGTTGGCGACCACGATGTCCAGGCGGCCGAGCTCCGCGACCCCGCGGGCCAGGGCCTGTGCTAGCTCGTCCTCGTCGCGGACGTCCGCCCGGGCGGTGATAACACGTCGGCCAGTTGCCTCGACGAGCTGCCGTCTCGCTGAGGTCTTGTTCCGTGGACGGGGGGGCTGGCGCTGCGCAGCGGCGCGCAGATGTCCACCGCGATGATGTCCGCGCCCTCTTCGGCCAGCCGGACCGCGTGGCTGCGGCCCATGCCGCGGGCCGCGCCCGTGAGGAAGGCGACCTTGCCGTCCACGCGTCCCGGCATCAGACGCCCTGAATCATCTTGGTCTCGAAGTAGGGCTGGATGCCCTCGACCCCGCCCTCGCGGCCCAGGCCCGACTGCTTGAACCCGCCGAACGGCTGTACCACGCACATGTTCCAGTCGTTGACGTAGATCTGCCCGGTGCGCACCCGGCGGGCGATCTGCTCGCCCAGCGCCACATCCGCGGTGTACACGGCACCGGACAGGCCGTACTGCGAGTCGTTGGCGATAGCCACGGCGTCGTCGATGTCGTTGTAGGGGATCACCGAGATCACCGGCCCGAAGATCTCCTCCTGGGCGATCCGCATTGAGCGGTCGACCTCGGCGAAGAGTGTCGGCTCGACGAACCAGCCCTTATCCAGGCCTGCGGGCCGGCCTCCGCCGGTGACCAGCTTGGCCCCCTCGGCCTGCCCGGCGGTGATGTAGCCGGTCACCCGGTCCAGCTGGCGGCGCGCCGCGAGCGGGCCGATCACGGTCGCCGGGTCGGCGGGGTCGCCGACCTTGAGCGAGGAGAGAACGGCGGCGGCCGCGTCGACGAGCTCGTCGTGGCGCTTACGGGATACCAGCACCCTGGTAAGCGCCGCGCAGACCTGCCCGGAGCTGATGTCGCCGGCCGGGAGCAGGCTGGGCAGCACCTGCTCGAGCGGGACGTCGTCACACACGATCCCGGCCGACTTGCCGCCGAGTTCGAGCGTCACCCGGGCGATCCGCTCGGCGCAGAGGGCCATGATCCGCCGTCCTGCCGCGGTCGAGCCGGTAAACGCGACCTTGTCCACTCCAAGGTGGCGCACCAGGTGCTCACCGCTCTCCCGGCCGGCGGGCAGCACGCTGACCACGCCCGCCGGAAGGTCCGCCGCTTCCAGCGCCTCGGCGAGCAGCAGGGTGCTGACCGGGCCCTCGGGGGCGGGCTTGAGCACGACGCAGCACCCGGCCGCCAGGGCAGGAGAGATCTTCATCGACGCGGTGGCGACCGGCCCGTTCCACGGAATGACCGTGGCGACCACGCCGACGGGCTCCCTGACGATGAGCGCCTCGCCGCCGTCCCAGGCGCGGCGTTCCTCGAAGGCGACCTTCTCGTGCAGCGACGCGGCGTCGTCCCACATCGACACGGCGTTGGCGTGGAAGGCACGGGAAACAGCGACCGGGGCGCCGATCTCGGCGGTGAAGCTCGCTTCCATCTCCGGCACCCGCTTGCGGATCTCGGTGCCGACCCGGCGCAGCGCCGCGGCCCGCTCGGCCGGGCTCATCCGTGGCCAGGGCCCGTGGTCGAACGCCTCGCGGGCGGCCGCCACCGCGGCGTCCATGTCGTCGGGTGACGCCTCGGGCACGGTGGCGATCACCTCCTCGGTGACCGGGGAGATGACCTCGATCATCGCGTCGCTGGCGGGGCGCACCCAGCGCCCGCCGATAAAGAGCCGGTCGTAGGACCGCACAGTGGTCATCGGAAGTCTCCGCCCGTCACTCGTAGACGATCACGCCGCGCAGGTTCTTGCCTGCCTTCAGGTCGGCGAACGCCTGGTTGATGTCCTCTAGCGGGTAGGTCCGCGTGATCAGCTCGTCGAGCATCAGCTCGCCCGAGCGGTACAGCCGGGTGAGCAGCGGGATGTCGTTGCGGGCGTTGGTCGTCCCGTACAGGGTTCCCTGCAGCCGCTTGCCGGACATGGCGAAGGTGAACAGGTCAAACTCGACATCGCGCTGACGGACCGGTGCGGCGGCGGTCAGTACCATGACGCCGCCGCGCCGGGTTAGTCTCCTGGGCCGGGTTGAGTATGTCGCCGGTGGCCACGCCGACGGTGATGATGACCCGGTCGGCGCCCTGGCCGCCGGTCAGCTCCGCGACCAGGTTCGCGGCCTCTTGGTAGCCGGGCACGGCGTGCGTGGCGCCGAACTTGTGGGCGACGTCCTGCTTGAACGGCACCGGGTCCACCGCGATGATGTGCTGCGCGCCCTTGTGCCGCGCGCCCTGGACCGCGTTGATCCCTACCCCGCCGATGCCCACGACCACGACGGTGTCGCCGATCTGCATGTCGGCGGCGTAGACCGATGAGCCCCACCCGGTCGGCACGCCGCAGCCGATCAGCGCGGCCTTGTCCAGCGGCACGTCCTCATCGATCCTGACCACGGCGTTGACCGGCGCGCACACGTACGGGCTGAACGTGCCGAGGTAGGACATGCAGCCAACGCCCTGGTCGCGGGCGTGCACCCGGTGCGTGCCGTCCGGTGCCCTTCCGGCGAGCACCCCGGCGCCCAGCACGCACATGTTGCTGCGTCCGGACACGCACATCTGGCACTGCCCGCATGACGGGAGGAAGGACAGGACGACGTGGTCGCCGACGGCGAGCCCGGTCACGCCCGGTCCGGTCTCGGTGATGACGCCCGCGCCCTCGTGCCCGCCGAGCACCGGGGCCCACGGCAGCGGGATCACCCCGTCGTCGAGGTGCTGGTCGCTGTGGCACACGCCAGAAGCCGCCAGCTTGACCAGCGACCTCACCCTCCTTCGGCGGGTCGATCTCGATTTCCTCAACACTCCATCCGGAGTTCGTTCCGGGCTCCCACAGCAGCGCGCCCCTAGTCTTCATCCCAGCTCTCCCTTGGTGTTTTCGCGTCGGGGAATGCGACCGCCGTCGTGCGATTCGCGCGGCGGCGGTCGCATTTCGCCTGAGAAGAGGTGTTAGCCCTTGTTCCAGAGCTTCAGGAAATCCTGGCGGTAGCTGGCGACGACCGGGAACAAGGTTGAGCTGCTCGGCAGGTCGCTGCTCGTCATCAGCCACCAGTCCCACGGCGCCGGCTGGACGACGGGGACGCCCGCCCACTTGCGCGCGAAGGCATCCAGCATCTGGTAGTCGGTCGTGTAGTAGTCGAACGGGACCGACAGCCACTGCGGGTGAGCCCTCGGCGATGTACTGGAAAACCTGCGGTGTCCCGCCCTCCCCGACGACCTTGACGCCGCTGATCCCGGCCAGCTTGAGCGCGGCCGGGCAGCCCGACGCCGAGGGCGCCGTCGACGCTCAGCGCCACGTACTTCACGGACGGATGGGAACGCAGGAACGAAACGATGTCGGTGGTGGTCTGGGTGGCAGTGGCCGTGATCGGGACGTTCAGCTCGTTGTAGCCACAGCCCCCGGCGCAGAACTTCGCCAGCCCGGCCTTGAATTCCGTGGCCATCGGCTCCAGGACCGGGATTGGCAACTGAACGAAGAGCGTTTGCCCGGTGCCGTTGCTGTCATTCGCGACCCATGCGGCGAGCAGGCTGCCGATCGTGCCGTCGTCCTTGGGGGTGACGGTCACGTACATCAGCCCGTTCCCGACCGGGTCGGTTGTGCAGCATTCTTCGAACAGGATCCCCTTGCGCGACCGCCTGCTTGAGCTCCGGCTGGAACTCGCTGATCGGTACCGCGTTGAGGATGATCCCGTCCGCCCCCGAACGGATCGCCGAGGTCATCGCGGCCTGGATCTGCGGCGCGGACCCGTCGGTCACGATCGTGCTCGACGTCCAGCCGAGTCCTTGGCTCCCTGGGCGATGATCGTGCCCTGAAGCGTGCAGGTGTCGGTGCCGCAGCTGATGAACACGACCTTCTTGCCCGCCGGGATCGGCTTGGTGACCGGGGTGGTGACGCCGATGGACGTCGGCCGCTGGGAGTGCGCCGCCACCAGCGTGCGCGCCTCCTGCAAGGCCGCGTTCAGGGCCGGCGACGACGCCTGGCTCGTATCGCTGCTGACGCTGCTACTGCTGCCGCTGTTACCGGTGCTGCTGCCGGCCTTGCTGCAGCCGGCGGCGATCAGCACGACGGCGAGCACCAGGGAGCAGCGGACGCCATCACGCGTGATCTCAGGCGTGATGAAATGGGTCTTGACATGCGGATCCTCCAGTTTTCAGTAACGTGTGGTGAGCGTTGCGTAACGGCTGTTAGGTAGGGCTCAGAGCCCGATGGGGCCCGGCTGGCGGCGAGCGCCCCGGAGCCCGGCGAGTCGCTCGCGCCATCCCGGGCGCGGACTGGCTGAGCGGTGCCGCTGGATGCCGGTGACCGCGAGCGCGGCGATCAGGACCACGCCCACGAACATGCTGGCGGCCCAGGCGGGCGCGCTCGCGAGGCCGAGACCGACGGTGCCGGTGCCGAGCAGCAGCACGGCGATGACCGTGCCCCAGGCGTTGAACCGCCCGTTGAGCTGCGTGGCCCCGAGGAATACGGCGGCGAACCCGGGCAGCAGGTAGTCGTTTCCCGGCGTCGGGCGTGCCGCTGGCGGTCGTCGACGCAAGGACCACCCCGGCGAGGCCCGCCACGAACCCCGATGTGACCAGGGCGCCGAAGCGCAGCCGGTTCACCCGGATCGCCGGCCAGCCGGGCCGCGTTCCGTGTTGAATCCCGGTCGCGTACAGCCGGCGGCCGCTGGCCGTGTGCTCGAGGAAGTACCACATCGCGAGCGCGACGACCGAGTGCAGTAGACGACCGGGAGCGACACGCCCGCCGATCGTCGCCTGGCCGATGCTCCGCGAACGCGCCGCCGAGGACTTGGGGCTCGTTGATCGGGACTGTCCTGCGTCGTCAGGCGTGATGAACGCTAGGCCACCAGCGAGCCTGTCGCCAAGCGTCCCGATCAGCGAGTCGATCCGCAGCACGCACCACCACCGTCGCCGTTGATCACCCCCATGCCGAGGCCATGACCAGCGGCGCGAGCGCCACCGCCGGGGCACGACGCCCCACCCGCTCACCGAGGAAATGCGCCGCCGCGACCCCGGTCAGCGACATCACGTAGCCGAACGAGAGGTCGAAGACGCCGGCGCAGAACGGAATCGTGATCGCCAGCGCCGCGAGTCCCGAGATCGCGTCGGAGTTGAGGATCTGCTGGACCGTCGCCGTCGTTCGCGAACGTGCCCGGGACCCAGATGCTGAAGACGACGATGATCGCGATCCAGACGTAGACAGCGCCGATCTCGATCGAACGCACAGCCCGCGCAGGACGCGCCTTGAGAACGTAGGGGCGCGCCGCCGGAATGGCGCGCGTTTTAAGACGTGGAACTCAACCCTGGGCCCCTTCCATCGCGTGGATCAGTACGTGCTCGCTGAGCCCCGCTCCGGCCAGTTCGCTGGACCGGGCGCCCCTGAGTGCATGACGACGACCCGGGTGCAGATCGCGACCAGGTCCGCGAGGTCAAGGAGGAGACGATGACGGTCAGGCCGTCGCGCGCCAGACTGCGCGATGATGTCGTAGATGGGCGACCCGGGACGCGACGTCGACGCCCGCCGTGGGCTCGCACAGGACAAAGCACCTGCGGGTCGCGCATCAGGCAGCGGGCGATCACTACCTTCTGCTGGTTGCCGCCGCTGAGCGAAATGACCGGCGCGTCCGGCCCGGCCGTCACCGACGTTCAGCCGCCGTGTCCACTCGCTCGTCCTCCGGGCCTCGTCCGAGTGCGCCAGCCTCCCCCGCAGGCCTGCGCCAGCCAAGACCCGAGAGCGTCATGTTCTCCTTGACGGAGAACTCGGCAACGATGCCGTCGCGGGCGCGGTCAGCCGGAACTAGCGGGATGTCGAAGCCCTCGGCCCTGGAGATGTCAAGCCAGCGGGACGAGCGCTGCGGCATCCGGATCCACCCGGATACCCGAGCGTCGTTTGCTCCGACCACCGTGCGCACCAGTTCCTCCGCGCCGGAGCCGGAGAAGCCCGGCGATCCCGAGGATCTCGCCGCGGTGCACGTCGAGGTCGGCACCGCGCAGCCAGCGTCCGCGTACCTCACGCAGCTCCAGGACCACCGGGTCTTCACGGCTGGCCGCAACCAGCGCCCGGTAGTCCGGATCGAGCATGCCCTCACAGGCCATCAGGTTGGCCAGCTGGCGGGCGTCGACATCGCCGACGTCACGCGTGGCGACCACCCGCCCGTTGCGCAGCACGGTGACGCGGTCGGCGAGGTCAAAGATCTCGTTCATCCGGTGCGACACGTACAGGACGCTCGTGCCCGCGCGCTTCAGCTCACGCACGATCACGAACAGCCGCTCCGCCTCCTCGGGCGGCAGCACGGCGGTGGGCTCGTCGAGCACCAGGACACCCCGGCCGCCTGCCCACCCTTCCAGCGCCGCGGCGATCGCGACCACGGTGCGCTCGACCGGGGCCGCCTCGCTGAGCGGACGGTGAACGTCCAGCTCGACCGAGAACCGGCTGAGCAGCTCGTGCGTGGCCCGCTCCTGGTCGCGCCACTTGATTCGGCGGCTGAGGCCGGTCACGAACGCACCCCGCAGGGCGATGTTGTCCATCGCGTTCAGCTGGAGTACCAGGCCCAGGTCCTGGTGCACGAAGCGGAGGCGCGGATGCGTCCCGCGGCCGAGCTCGAAGGGCTCGCTTGTGATTATCTCAATGCGCGCCGCCGTTCGGTGGAGTTGATAGCCCAGCGAGGATCTTGATCAACGTCGATTTGCCGGACCCATTGGATCCGACGAGCGCGTGCACTTCGCCGGGACGAACCTCAAGGCTTACGTCGGTCAGTGCGCGCGTCCCGGGAAATGTCTTCGAGACGTGCTCCACCCGCAGGACCGGCTCGGCGAGGGATACCTCCCCCACCTCGGACGACGGTGCCCGCTCCACGGATCTCTCCATGAAAGGATGGTAATATTCATGATAATGTTTGTCAACGTTACGTAAGATCCGCCACTGGATGTGCTTGACCTCAAGGTATTCGCGCATGCCCCACTCGCCGAGCTCGCGGCCGATACCCGAGCGGCCGTACCCGCCGAATGGCGCATCGGGGCGCATGGAGCCCCCGCCGTTGATCCACACGGTCCCGGCCCTGACCCGCTCGGCCACCCGCCGCCCCTCGGCCAGGTTGTCGCCGCACCACACGTTGGCCGCCAGCCCGTAGGGCGTGTCGTTGGCCAGCCGGATGGCGTCGTCGGTGTCCTTGAACGGCAAGATCACGGCCACCGGGCCGAAGATCTCCTGCTGGACGGCCCGGGCATCGGGCGGGAGGCCACCGAGTAGGACCGGGTTGACGAACCACCCCGGCCCGGCACCGGCTTGGCCACTTCGAGCAGCTTGCGCCCGCCCGCGGCCAGCGACTCGTCGATGAAGCCCCGTACCCGGGCCTGGTGGTCGGGCCTGATCATCGGGCCGATGTTGGTAGCCGGGTCCCACGGGTCGCCCACGACCATCTGCTCGAAGGCTGGATGGCTGGCCGCCAGGAACTCGTCGTACACCGACTCGTGGACCAGCAGCCGGGCTAGCGCGGCGCAGCCCTGGCCGCCGTTGCGCGACCACCGCAGGTGGGTCTCCACGGCCACCTGCCCGATGTCGGCATCCGGCAGCACTATGCTCGGTGACTTCCCGCCGAGTTCCAGCGTCACCCCGGTCAGGTTCCCCGCGGCCTGCGCCATGATCATCGCGCCCACCGTCGTCCGAGCCGGTGAAGGACACCCGGTCCACGCCTGGGTGCGACGACAGCCGCCGGCCGACGTCCGGCGCCCCCGGTAATCACGTTCATCACGCCGGGCGGCAGTTCCGCCCGGCGGACCAGCTCGCCGAGGAGCAGCGTGGTCAGCGGCGTCCGCGGGGACGGCAGCAGGACGACGGTGCACCCGGCGGCCAGCGCCGCGCCGAACTTGAAGATCGCGAGGTTGAGCGGGTAGTTGTAGCCGGTGATGGCGGCCACCACCCCGGCCGGCTCGAGCACCACGTCGCTCATCGTCGGGACGGGCTCGTTCCACGGGCCCAGGTGCCGGGTCCGGTCCGCCTTGGCGGCCTCCGCCGCCCAGCGCAGGTGCTGCTGGACCGCCATCCGCACTTGCAGGAACGCAGCGAGTGATACCGGCGTGCCGACCTCGTTCACGATCGAGGGAAGCAGCTGGCCCGCGCCTGCTCAAGCACGTCGGCCAGCCGGTGGATGTGCCGCGATCGCTGCTCGCCGGACAGCGCCGCCCAGCCGGGGAAGGCGGCACGGGCGGCCGCCACGGCGTCATCGACCTGCCCGGCGGAGGCGCCGCCGACGGTGGCGAGGAGTTGCTCGGTGGCGGGATTGTAGACCGGCCACCGCTCGCCCTGCGGGGCTGCGAACTGCGCCGTCGATCAGCAGGTCGCGGGTGCCGGGAATCCAGTCCCGCTGCAGGCTGGCGTCCGCCGAGTTGACGCTCATGAGGCGCCTCCTTCGGTCGGGGTGGCGACGGGCTCGGGGTCAGAGGCCTTGTGCTCAGATGCGGGGTACGGGGCTCGACGGCGCGCGCGGATGGCCGGCACCACCTCGGCGCCGAGGCGCTTGATCGCCGCGATCGTCTCGTCCGCGTCCATGGTCGGCCACTGCGGCCGGACCAGCAGCGGGTCGACCGGCAGCGTGGTGACCAGGTCGGCGAGCTGCTTGGTCACGTCCTCGGGGGTGCCGATGACGGCATGGCCGGCTACGGCGGCGGCGAAGTCCGCTCCAGGTCGGTACCGTCCATGACGTCCAGGCCGCGCTGCGCGTAGGTGATATAGCGGCCCTTGGCGACCCGCGCGTACTCGACGATCGCCTGGTCCCTGGTGTCGGCCACCAGGACGTTGCGGCGCAGCGGCTGGGGGCCGAATGTCTTGCCGCGGGCCGCGAAGCCCTCCCGGACCGCGGCGTAACGCTCGACGGCCTCATCCGACCGGGGTCTCCGGCGGACAGGCGTAGCCGTCGGCGAACCGGCCCGCGCGGCGCGCCCCGGCCAGGCTGTGCGCACCGATCCAGATCGGCGGGTGCGGCGTCTGCACCGGCCGCAGGTGGGGCGTGACGCGCTCCAGGGTCCAGAACCGGCCGTGGAAATCGACCTCGTCCTCGGTCCACAGCCGCGGCATGAGCTGCAGCGATTCCTCCAGCCGGGCCGCGCGCTCCCGGAACGGGACGCCGAGGTAGTCGAACTCTTCCGGCCGGTAGCCCAGGCCCACGCCGAACACCAGCCGTCCCTCGGTCACCACGTCCAGCGTGGCGATCTCCTCGGCCAGCAGCACCGGGTGGTACAGCGGCGCGATCATGATCTGGGTGACCAGCCTGACGTGCGGCTCGACCTCGGCGGCCAGCCGGGCGAGCAGCGGGACCGGCTGCAGCCAGCGCAGGTCGCCGTAGAGGAAATGCTGCCCGATGGCGATGTAGGTGAAATCGTTCTCCTGCGCCGCCTCGACGATGCGCAACATGTCACGGAACTGCTGAGACGGCGATACCGAGCCGGGGACGTCGCTGAGCAGCAGACCGACCTGGACCATGACCCCTCCTTAGCAGGTTTTCTCCGGTCGCGCCGGTCAGTCCGCCTGGGTGGGAAGGCCGTTGACCAGCCAGCCGCCGTCGACGGGCAAGACCACCCCGGTGATGTAACTCGACCGCCGGCGAGCAGAGGAAGTGGACCGCGTCGGCGATCTCGCTGGGCTCACCGAAGCGCTGCATCGGTATCTGCGACAGGAACGCCTCGGGCGACGCGTAGCCGGTTTCCATGAACTTCGCCTGCATCTCGGTGGCGATGGTGCCGGGCGAGACCGCGTTGACGCGGACGCCCTGCGTGGCCCACTCCACCGCGAGCGAGCGGACCAGGCCCTGGACGCCTGCCTTGGCGGCGCAGTACGCCGCCCGGCCGCCGAAGCCCAGGTGCCCGTTGACGGATGAGATCATGACCACCGCCCCGTCCGGCATCCGCTGGCAGGCGGCCCTGGCCCCGAGGAACGCGGCGGTGAGGTGCACCGCCAGCAGCTGATTCCAGATCTGCATCGGGAAGTCAGCCGACCGGCCCGGCCGGGCGACGCCGGCGTTGGCCACGAACGCGCGCAGCCCGTGGGCGGCGCCCCGCTCGCACGCCTCCTCGATCAACTTCTCGTCGGTGACGTCCCCGGTGACCGCCTCCCCCTTGGCAGCCGCCATCGCCTTGTGCAGCTGGTCGCCGTCGAGGTCGACGCCTACCACCGTGTAACCGTCCTCGGCGAACCGCCGGGCGATCGCCGCGCCAATGCCGCGGGCGGCGCCGGTGATCACGACCGCCCCGGCCGCGGGGGCGTGGTGGCGCTCACTTGGCCACCAGTCCGCCGTCGACCGGGATCGCCACCCCGGTGACCATCGCCGCGTCGTCGCTGGCGAGGAAGGCCACCACGGACGCGATCTCTGCGGGCTGGGCCGCCCGCCCGAGCGGGATGTTCGCGATGAAGCCGCTCATCAGGTCGGCAACGTCCGCGCCGGGCTCACGCCCGAAGAACTGCGCCAGCATCGGCGTCTCCACCGACCCGGGCAGACGACGTTCGCCCGGATGCCGTCCGCCGCTCCCTTACAGCGCCATGGCCCGGGTGAAGGAGACGATCGCGCCCTTGGTCAGCGAGTAGATCGGGCTGACGGGGACCCGATCAGCGCCGACGTGGAGGCGGTGAACGTGATCGATCCCTTGCCCTCGGCCCCTTGAGCAGCTCGTAGCCGAGGCTCGCGCCGTAGAACGCGGACTTGACGTTGACGTCCATGTTGCGCTGCCAGTCCGCTTCCGACACCTCGATGCCCGGCCGGGCCCGGCATGCCGACCTGGTTGTGCAGCACGTGCAGCCGGCCGTGCTGCCTGCCGATCCGGTCGAACAGCGCCGCGCAGGTCCGCGACACTGACGGCATTGACCTCTTCCGCCTGCGCGGCGTGCCCGTCGGCGATTATCTCCTCGGTCACCGTCTTCGCCGCGTCGCCGTTGAGGTCGGCCACGTGCACGTAGCGCGCCCTCGGCGGCCAGCCGGTGACAGATCGCGCGGCCCATGCCCGATCCGCCGCCGATTACCGCCGCGATGCGATTCTCGAGTCGACGCGTCATGCCACGTTCCTTTCGCCGCCGCAAACCATAAATATGATATTCGTTGTAATAGATAGCCTTGTCAAGGCTTGGCCTGCCAACCATAATCACTGATGGGAGGGCTGATGACCAGAGCCGTAATCGTCGACGCCGTGCGGTCCCCGATGGCCCGGGGAAAGAAGACCGGAGCGCTGGCCGACCTGCATCCCGTCGACCTGCTGGCGCAGGTGCTGAGCGCGCTGGTGCGGCGCAACGGGATCAACCCCGGCCTGGTGGACGATGTCCTCGTGGGCTGCGTCGGTCAGGCCGGCGAGCAGTCGGCGACCCCCGGGCGCCAGGCCCTGCTGGCGGCGGGCTTCCCCGAGCACGTGCCCTCGGTGACAATCGAGCGCAAGTGCGGATCGGGGCAGCAGGCCGTCGAGTTCGCCGCGGCGGGCATCGTCGCCGGCCTTTACGACATCGCCATCGCAGGCGGAGTGGAGTCGATGAGCCGGGTGCCGATGGGCTCGCCACGGATGGGCCAAGACCCGTTCGGCCCCGCCGTCCGCGAACGCTACCCGGTACTCGTGCCGCAGGGTATTTCCGCGGAACTGGTCGCGGACAAGTGGCGCCTCAGCCGCGGGCAGCTCGACGACTACTCGGCCCGGTCGCACGCCCGGGCCGCGGCGGCCCGGGCGGACGGCGCCTTCGCGCCCGAGATCGCAGCGGTGCGCGTCCCCGGCGACTCCGGGGCGGTCACCGTGAGCGAAGACGAGACGGTCAGGCCCGGCACGACGGCCGAACGGCTGGGCGACCTCAGCCCGGCGTTCGAGACGGACGAGTACCGCGACCTCTTTCCCGGCATCGGCTGGAAGGTGACCGCGGGCAACTCGTCGCAGATCACCGACGGCGCGAGCGCGCTCCTGCTGATGAGCGAGGACGCCGCCGCCAGGCTCGGGCTCCGGCCCCGGGCCCGCATTCTGGCCTCGTCGGTGATCGGGGACGACCCCACCCTGATGCTGACCGGCCCGATCCCCGCCACCCGCCGGGTGCTTGACCGCAGCGGCATCGCGATCGGTGACATCGACGCCTTCGAGGTCAACGAGGCCTTCGCCAGCGTCCCGCTCGCCTGGCAGGCCGAGCTTGGGGTACCCGACGACAGGCTCAACCCGCGCGGTGGCGCCATCGCGCTGGGGCATCCGCTTGGCGCGTCCGGCGCGCGGCTGATGACCACCCTCATTCACCACCTGGAACAGACCGATGGCCGCCTCGGGCTGCAGACCATGTGCGAGGCCGGCGGCATGGCGAACGCGACCCTCATCGAGGTTCTCCGCTAGCAGCCGGGCGCGGGACGACGCGCGGCCAGCCGGGACACTGACAACGAGGAGCTGACGTGATGACCCGACCCGATCTTGAGAGCAGGCTGGCGCAGCTTGAGGCCAAGGAGGAGCTGCGCGGCTTCATCGCGACGTACTGCAGCGCCTGCGACGCTATGAGCGCCGACGCGGTGGCGGAGCTGTTCACCGCGGACGCCGTGCTGCGCAACGCGGCCGGGGACCGTGCCGGGCGCGACGCGATCCGCCAGTACTATGCGGCCTTCTTCGCGGCGGGGGTCACGTTCTCCCGGCACCACGCGGTGAACCAGGTGTTCACCATCCTGGCGCCGACGCTGGCCCGGCACGACGCGTACTTCATCGCCATGACCGGCTCCGGCGGGGAATCCAGAGTCACCTTCGGCCGGTACCAGGACACGCTGGTCAAGCAGGACGGCCGCTGGCTCTTCCGCGACAAGCGCAACGACGTCACCGGTGCCACCACCCTCAAGGTGGGCTGGGCGGACGGCTTCGTGGGGCCGCCCGCCTGAGCCGGGTCAGCGCCAGTCCACGACCTCGTCCATGAGCCTGGCGTCGCGCTTGGACGCGGCCTTGGCGAAGTCGACCATGTGCTCGTGCATCAGCCGTCCGGCCGTGTCGGCATCGCGCGGCCGCGATCGCGTCCGCGATTTGCGCGTGCACCTTCTTGATCTGCTCGCGCTGACGCCCGCGGTACAGCAGGTCGGTCACCCGGTCGTGGTATATCTCCTTGATCGAGCCCGCGACCAGGTCGAGCAGGCCGTTCCCGGACATCGACAGGACCTTGCCGTGGAAGTCCTTGCTCGCCTCGTGCCAGCCCGCGTCATCCGCTGCTTCCGTCCCCGCCTCCACCACCGCCCGCAGCTCCTTGGCCTGCTCCGGGGTGCACCGCTCGGCCGCCAGGCGCGCCATCATGGGCTCAAGAAGCAGCCTGGCTTCGACCAGGTCGGCGAACCGAACCCCCCTGACCTGGAAGAACAACGTTGCCATGCGGCCGAAGTCGCTGCTGTGCACCTCGGCCACGAGCGGGCCGCCGCCCGGTCCTGGCTTGATCCGGATGATGCCGTGCATCTCCAGGATCCGCAGGGCTTCCCGCAGCGACCCCCGGGCAACCCGGTAACGCCGCAGCATCACCGTCTCGGGCTCAAGCGTGGTGCCCGGCGCGAGCTGCTGTCGCACGATGTCCCGAACGATCTCGCGGGCCACGACCGAGGAAACCTTTTCCCCGCGCCGGTCCCAGGAGGCCGCATCCGCAGTGTCGCTCATGATGGGAAAATCTTAGCCCAAACTAAGCACTTGCCGGATGAGACGACGCCTTCCGTCTGGAGAACCTGAAACTCTCCTGCATCCAGGCCGAGTTCGTCCACCAGTACTTCCCTCGTGTGTTCGCCGACCGACGGGTACCTGGTGTACGCCGGGCCAGAATAACCCGCAATGTGAAGAATCGGACCGGGCACGAGAGCGTCGCCGAAGACCGTGCCGGTGATTGGCCGCAAGGTGCGCTCGAGGAAGTGCGGGTCCCGCGCTATATCGCTGGCGTCGTTGACGGCCGCGGCGACGACCTCGTGCTTCCCCAGGATGGCAAGCACCTCATCGCGCGGCCGCGCCTTGATCCAGTCAATGACGATTTCCTGGAGCGAGGCATTGTTTTCCATGCGCGCCGCATTTGTCGCGTAACGCGGATTAGTTTTCAGGTCCGGCCGGCCCATCGCGTCGAACAACCGCAACGCAATCGTCTGGCTTGATGCCGCGATCGCGAGCCAGCCGCCGTCACTGGCCTGGTAGATTCCGCGGGGCGACGCCGCCCCCGAGGAGTTGCCCACGCGCTGCGAGATGAAGCCCGTCGACGTGTAGTTGATGATCGCGTCGCCGAGAATAAACATCAGCGGCTCGTAGAGCGCCGTGTCAACGACGCCGCCGCAGCCGGTGACGCCGCGCTGGAACAGCGCCGTAGCGGTGCCGTAGGCGGCCGAGATGCCGGCGATAGAGTCGGCGAAGCCGAACGGCGGCGCGGTCGGGGGCGTCTCTGGCCATCCGTTGAGAAACGCGTATCCCGCCGCGACCTCGGCGACTGTGCCGAATCCGGGCCGCTCGCGGTACGGGCCGGTTTGCCCGAAGCCGCTGATGCGGGTCATCACCAGCCCGGCGTTGCCGGCGCTCAGCCGGTCGTAGCCGAGCCCCCACTGCTCCATCCGGCCGGGGCGGAAATTCTCGATGACGACGTCGGCGGTGGCGGACAGCCGCCCGATCAGTTCACGCCCCTTGTCGGTGCGCAAGTCGATGCCGACTGACCGCTTGCCCGAGTTAAGCCGGGCGAATCCGATGGACTCGCCGTGCACGGACGGCTGCCACTGGCGGGCGAAGTCCCCGCCGGAGGCCGGGTCCTCAACCTTGACCACGTCGGCGCCGAAGTCGCACAGCATGCGGCCGGCCGTCGGGGCGGCGTACATAGAGCCGAGTTCGATGACTCGCACCCCGTTCAGGGGACCTGGCACTGCAGCTCCTGTCATGCGAGGCGGACGTGAAATGGCCGTTCCGGCCGCGGCTCAGTATGAGCGCGGCAGGCCGAGCACCTTCTCGCCGAGGTAGGCGAGCACGAGTTCGTTGGAGATCGGCGCGATCCGCTGGACGCGCGCCTCGCGCCAGTACCGCTCTACGTGGTACTCGTTGGTGTACCCGTAGCCGCCGTGGACCTGCATGGCGCGGTCGGCCGCCTCGAAGGCCCAGGTGGAGGCGAGCAGCTTGGCCTCGTTCGCTTCCTTGCCGCAGGGCAGGCCGTTGTCGTACAGCCAGGCGGCCTTGCGGATAAGCAGCTCCACCGCGTCGAGCTTGGCCAGCGATTCGGCCAGCGGGAACTGCACGCCCTGGTTCATGCCGATCTCGCGCCCGAAGACGCGGCGCTGCTTGGCGTACTCGACCGCCCGGCGCAGCGACGACCCGCCCATCCCCAGGCAGCCGCCGGCGACGATGATGCGCTCGGCATTCAGCCCGGCGAGCAGGTACCTGAAACCCCGCCCCTCCTCGCCGATGCGGTCCTCGTCCGCGATGAACAGGTCGTCGATGAAGAGCGTGTTGGTCGAGATCGCGTTGCGCCCCAGCTTCGGGATCGGCTGCACCCGGATGCGCTCCCGGTCCATCGGCGCGAGGAACAAGGTCATGCCGTCGGTGGTCTTCGCCCCGGCCGAGCGCGGTGCGGTGCGGGTAATCAGCAGGAGCCGCTCGGCCTGCTCGGCCCGGGAGATGAAGATCTTCTGCCCGTTGACCCGATAGCCGCCAGGGACCCTCTCCGCGAACGTGGTGATGCTGGTGGTGTCCGTGCCGGCGTCCGGCTCGGTGATGCCGAATGACACCTGCAGGTCCCCCGCCGCCGCCGGACGGAGGAATCGCTCGCGTTGCTCGTCCGTGCCGTACTTGACGACCGGCTCCAGGCCGAAGAGGGAAACCTGGACGGTAGTGCCGGCGTTGAGCGCGCCGCCGCTGCCGGTGACCTCCTCGAGGAGCAACGCCGCCTCCTGGACGCCGGCCCCGCCGCCGCCGTACTGCTCCGGGATGCAGATGCCGAGCCAGCCGGCCCCCGCCATGGTCCGGTAGAAGTCCCACGGGAACTCATGGTCCAGGTCGTGCCGCATCCAGTACTCGTCGGTGAATTTCGACATCAGCTTCCGCAAAGAGGTTCGAATTTCTTGCTCGTCCTCTGGCTTATCATGTCGACCATGACGAGTCACCTCACGCCCGTTCGGAATATTTATGATCATCATTCCTATGATATTGGCTAGGTTGGCGGATATCAACGGCGAAGCCGACGGCCGGCTAGCCGACCCGGTAGATGGCGCGGGCGTTCCCGCCGAGGACGCCCGCGCGCTCGGCGGCGGACAGGGCCGAGCACGCGACCTGGGCCACCTCGCAGACGCGGGCGTAGGAAGCCGCCTGCGTGGAAACCGGCCAGTCCGAGCCAAAGACCAGCCGCGACGGACCGAACCCGCAAAGTGCGACATCGATGTAGGGGGCCAGGTCCGCGTGGGTCCAGTCCGGTGACGCGATGGTTTGCAGGCCCGACAGCTTGCACGCCACGTTGGGCTCGGCCGCCAGCGCCCGCAGGCCCGCGGCCCACGGCTCCAGTTCGCCCGTGGCGATCGGAGGCTTGCCCAGGTGATCGAGCACGAATTGCAATGAGGGATGCTTCCGTGCCGCTTCCACCGCGGCCGGGAAGTGCTCGGGACGGATCATCAGGTCGAAGGGCAGGCCGACGGCGTCAAGCTCGGCCAGGCTCCGCGCCACCGCGGGCAAGCGAAGCCACTGCGCTGGGTCCGCTTCGGCGAGCGCCTGGTGCCGGACGCCGACCAGGCTGCCCGACGATGCCAGGGCGGCCAGCGTGCTGGCAAAATCTCGCGCGGTCAGGTCGGCCCAGCCGACGACGCCGCGTATGACGTCGGCCTTCCCGGCGTGGTCGAGCAGGTCCGCCGTCTCGCCGGCGTCGTTGACGGCCTGGACGAGGATCACGCCGTCAACCGGGGTCCCGGCCAGCGCCGCGCGCAGGTCCGGGACCCCGAAGCTGCGCCGGATCGGCGACCCGGCGGGAATCCACGCCTGGTCGCGGACGGCGAGGTCCCACAGGTGCACGTGCGAGTCGAGCATCCTATCGGCGTTGATCGAATCTGCGGCCGAGCTTCTCGGAGACGATGCGCAGGCGCTGCATCGTCGGCGTGCCCCCGGCGATCGCCCAGCCGTGAGCGTCACGGTGCAGCCGCTCGATCCCGTACTCCTCGGAGTAGCCGTTGCCGCCGTGCAACTGGATCGCCAGGTCCGAGACCTGCTTGGCCGCCTCGTTGGCGGCCCGCTTGGCCAGCGAGACCTCGAACGAGTCGGGGAGGCCGCGTCCCGCGTTGACGGCCGCCCGGTAGACCAGGAGCCGCGCCGCCTCCATCTGCACGATCATGTCGGCCAGCGTCATCTGCACCGCCTGGAACTCAATCAGCGGCTTGCCGAACTGCTGGCGGGCCTGGACATATTCAAGGGAACGGTCCAGCGCCGCCTGGCCGATGCCCAGGCTGACCGTCGCGTTACCCAGCCGCTCCATCGAGAAGGCCTGGAACAGCTGGGCAAAGCTGCCCGCGTCGACCAGCAGGTTGGCGGCCGGCACCCGCACGTCCTCGAAGACGATGTCGCGCGACGGGATGCCGTGGAAACCCATCAGGCGCTCGCGGGCACCGACGAGATCCCCGGCGTGTCCTTCTCCACGATCAGGGCCCCGATGCCCTTGGACCCGGGCGCGTCGGACAGCCGGACGTACAGCAGGTAAAGCTCGGCGTGACCCGAGTTGGACACCCAGCGCTTAGCCCCGTTGACCCGGTAGAACTCGCCCTCGCGGACGGCCCGGGTGCGCATGTCGGTCGCGGCCGACCCCGCGTCGGGCTCAGAGATCGCGACCGCCATCGACGCGTCCCCCTTGATCACCGGGGGCAGGAACTTGGCCCGCTGGGCTTCCGTGCCGAGCTGCGCCACCACCTGGGCCGGGCCGGTGTTGGACTCGAATACCTGAAAGGCGGCGGGAGGCACACCTTGGCGAGCTCCTCGATCGCGATGAGCGCGTCGACGACGGGAGCGCCTCCCCCGCCGTAGAGCTCGGGCAGCGCGATGCCGAGGTAGCCGAGTTCCCCGAGGCGGCGACGCTCTTCACCAGGGAAGTCGCTGCTCTCCCGGTCCCACTCCGCCGCCTTCGGCCCGTACAGCTCACGCGCCACACGGGCCGCGGCCTGCTGGAACTCCGCCTGGTCCGCGGTTAGTCCGTAGTCGTGCACCTGGGTCCTTTCTTCATATGGTAATGATTGAAATCATGAGCATGAATCTCGATGACTGTCAAGGCCGCCTCCGCCAGCCGGCCAACCGCCGCGTTATTGACTAAATCTATGCTCATAATTATCATCTGTTCATGCCTGAAGCTGATGATTCTCCGGCTGTCATGGTCGAGCCCCGCGGTGACGCCCGGTGGATCCGGCTGAACCGCCCGCGGCGCCGCAACGCCTATGACGCCGAGATGGCCGACCAGATCGTCGCGGCCCTGCGCGGGGCGAACACCTTCCGGTCGGTGGTCATCACCGGCGTGGAGCGGAGCTTTTGCGCCGGCGGCTCACTGTCGACGATGGGCGCGCCGACCCCCGGGGCGCTGCGCGGCCTGTACGCGGCTTCACTGCGACTTTTCGACGCGATCCGGACATGCCCGCGACCAGTCATCGCCGCGGTGAACGGCGCCGCCGCGGGCGGCGGCAACGAGTTGGTGGTCGCCTGCGACCTGGCCATCGCGTCGCGCTCGGCGACGTTCGGCCAGACCGGTCCCCGGGTGGGCAGCGCGCCGGTCACCGGTGCGACCAACGTGATGTCCGTGCAGATCGGCGAGAAGCGCGCCAAGGAGCTCAGTTTCCTGTGCCGTCGCTACACCGCCGGGCAGGCGCTGGAAATGGGGCTGGTGAACGAGGTGGTTGGCGACGACGAACTCGAGGATCACGTTGCCGGCTGGTGCGCGGAGATCGCCGCGCTCAGCCCGCGCTACCTCGAGATCGCGAAGGTCAGCTCGAACATCTGGTGGAGCAGCGCCCGTGACTCGTTCCAGAACGGCCTCGGCATGCTCATCCAGGCGATCGGCAGCGAGGACATGGTCGAGGGGGCCAACGCCTTCCTGGAGAAGAGGCCGCCGAAGTTCGAGCTGCACGAGTAGCTCCCGCTGTGACGCGAAGCCGCATTCGCCCCGATGTCTAGGAGTGACACCTGCCATGAAGCCGTACCGCACCGTCTTGTCGGTCCCCGGGCATAAACCCTCGTGGTTCGACAAGGGAGTCGCCTCCGGAGCCGACTGCCTGTGCCTGGACCTGGAGGACTCGGTGCCCGCGGCTGAGAAGGACGCCGCGCGCGAGGCCGTTGCTGAGGCCATCCGCCGCATCTCGCGCTCGCACCCGAAGATCGGCCTGTTCGTGCGGCCGAACGCGCTCGACACCGGGCAGACCGGTGACGACCTGGCCGCCGTGATCGTGCCAGGCATAACCGGCGTCTTCGCGCCCAAGGTCGGAAGCGCGGTTGACGTCCATAAGTACGACGCCCTCGTGGACTACTTCGAGCGCCGGAACAAGGTAACCGGGGTCGAGTACATCCTGCCCGTCGAGACCATCGAGGGCATCCAGCACTGCGAGGAGATCGGGTGCGCCTCGCCGCGCGTCGGCGCGCTGATCGGGCCGACGGCGGAGCACGCCGATATCGCGCGCGCCGTCGGCTACGAGTGGACGCCCGGGGGCGCCGAGTCGCGCTATCACCGCAGCCGGATCCTGCTCGCGGCGCGCGCCGCGGGCGTGCACCCGCTGACCGCCCTGTGGGAGCGCATTCGTGACCTCGACGGGCTGGAAACAATTCTCGGTCGAGAACCGCAAGATGGGCTTTCGCGGCCAGGTCGTGCTTCATCCCGTCGCACGTTCCGGTGGTCAACCGGGCTTACACACCCGTCAACTTCCGACGTCGACTTCTACCGCGGCCTGCTCAAGGCCGCCGCGGACGCGGCCGCGCGCGGCGAGGGGGCGGTGATGTACGGCGACATCCACATCGACAAGGCACAGGCGGACAAGGCACGGGAATGGCTGCGCGGCGTGGAGGCCCTGACTAGCTGCACGGCGGGCTGTTTTTTTTTTTTTTTTTTTTTTTTCTTGAGAGGAGATCTGCCATGCGCGGACTGTACTTCGAGGAGATGAAGGAAGGCGCCGAGTTCTCGCACCCGTTCACCCGGACGGTCACCGAGATGGATAACGTCCTGTTTACGTCGCTGACAATGAACGTGGCCCCGATCCACCTGGACGAGGAGTACGCGAAAGCCAACCTTCCCCAGGCCGGCGGCTGATGAACAGCCTGTTCACCGCCGCCCTGATCGGCGGGATGATCGTGCCCGACCTGACCTTCCGCACGACCATCGGGAACCTGGGGTACGACAAGATGACCTTCCCCAGCCCGGTCTTCCACGGAGACACGCTGCGGGCCGAGTCGACCATCCTGCGCAAGCGCGAGTCCAAGACCCGGCTGGACGCAGGCATCGTCTGGTTCGAGCACCGCGGTTACAACCAGCACGACCAGCTGATCCACCTGTGTCACCGGGCAGGCATGATCATGAAGAAGCCGGCCGAGCCGAACCGAGTGAACCGCGTCGCGATCCGGCCTCGTCGGCCGCGCCCGGCTACCACCTGATCGGCTTGTCCAGCGCGGCCGGGTACTTGCGCTCGGCATAGGTCACGTACTCAGCCACGTGGCTGCCCATGTTTTCGCGGGCCTGCTCGGAGTTGCCGTCGCGGATTGCCTCGTAGATCCGGCGGTGCGCCGCGAGAACCGCGTTCCGGCGGCGCACCGGGTACTCGATGCCCTGGGTCGACCCGCTGATGTCCATGCCGCCGACCATGGCGTCGACGAGGAAGCCGAACAGCGAGTTGCCCGACGCCCAGGCGATGATCTCGTGGAAGCGCTGGTTATGGAAAAGGTACGCGTCCACGTCATCGATGTCGGCTTCCATGCCGGTCACGGTCTCTTCCAGTTCGGTGAGTTCCTTGGGTGCGATCCGCTCGGCGGCGAGCTGCGCCATCAGCGGCTCGATGGCCTGCCGGGCCTCGGACACCACGCGATAGCGGGCGTGGTCGAACTGCAGCAGCAGCATCAGGGTCGCGGCCAGGTTGTCGCCGTCCGGCCGTTCGATCACCGGGCCGCCGCCCGGGCCTGGCTTGAACGACAGGACGCCTTGCAGCTCAAGGAACCGCAGCGATTCCCGCAGCGTGCCCCGCCCGGCCTCATATGTCTCCATCATGATTCGCTCAGGCGGCAGCCGGTCACCGGGGCCGAGATTGTTCTGGTCGATGTACTGGACGATGCGCTGCGCGATGAGCAGCGCGGTCTTCTGGGGCCGGTTGGGATTGGTCACGCCCTCGATCTCCTCGCCTGCCGACCGCTTGAGGGTCGCAGGAGACGACCGTCCGCAGTGTGGTTCAACGGGTTTGTCATTCTCCTCGCCACCGGGGCGAACGTTTCTCGGCGAAGGCCAGTGCGCCCTCGCGCGCGTCGGCACTAGCCCGGACGGGCTCGGATAGCTCCGACTGCCGAGCGAAGAACTCGTCTGCGGGCCAGCTCAGCCCTTGAGCCAGGATCCGCTTCGTTGCCTTGACCGCTAGCGGCCCGTTGGCAGCGATCTTGCGCGCGAGTGCCATCGCCTCATCCGCCGCCCGGCCGTCACCGACCAGCCGGTTCACCAGGCCGATCTCCCGTGCCTGGGGTGCGGTCAGGTTGTCGCCGGTGAGGGCAAGTTCCATGGCCCACTGGAACGGAATGCGCCGGGGCAGGCGCATCGGCCCGCCGCCGGCCGCGACCAGGCTTCGCTTGACCTCAGGCAGCGCGAACACCGCGGACCGCCCGGCGACGATCAGGTCGCAGGCAAGGACGATCTCAAAGCCGCCCGCCAGGGCATATCCCTCGACCGCCGCGATCAGCGGCTTGTCGCTGCCGCGCTCGGCGATCCCGGCAAAGCCCCGGCCGGGGACGGTCGGCCGCTCCCGCCAGGAACGCCTTCAGGTCCATGCCGGAGCAGAAGGCCGGACCATTGCCGGCTAGTACTCCGGCCACCAGGTCGGGGCGGCGGTCAAGCTGGTCGAGCGCGGCGCCGATGGCGACCGCGACCGCGTGGTTGACCGCGTTGCGCACGCGCGGCCGGTTCAAGGTGATCGTCATGATGCCGTCGGCCGCGTCGACCACCACGACCGGTTCCGTCGCCTGCGCCGGCTCCGTCGCGCTCACCGCGGCGCCATCCGGATCGCGCCGTCCAGCCGGATCGTCTCTCCGTTGAGATACGGGTTGCCGATGATGGCCAGCGCCAGCCCGGCGAACTCCGCTGGCCGGCCCAGCCGCCGGGGGTTGGGCACCGATTCCTCGAGCGCCGCTTTCACGTCGGGACGGATCCGGTCCAGGATCGGGGTGTCCATCACGCCGGGGGCGATGGTCGCGACCCGGATCATCTTGCTGGCCAGGTCGCGCGCCGCGACCAGCGTCATTCCGACGATGCCGGCCTTGGCCGACGCGTACGGGATCTGCCCGATCTGCCCTTCCCACGCGGCCACCGAGGCGGTGAGGACGCACACGCCACGTTCGGACTCGACCGGCGCGTTGCGGGCCATCCGGGCCGCGGCCAGCCGCAGCACGTTGAAGCTGCCGACCAGGTTCAGCTTGATGACTTCCTCGTAGGTCTCCAGGGACCCGGGCTCACCGTCCTTTTCCACGAGCCGAACGCGACTCCCGCCGGCAGGCGCAGTGCACGAGGGCGCGCAGCGGTCCCGACTGCTCGGCCACGTCTAGCGCCTGGCCCATCTGGGCGGTGGACGTCACGTCGGCAGGGGCGAACCGCGCCCGGGGGCCGAGCTTTGCGGCCACCTCGGCGCCGTTGGACGTCGGGAGGTCCACGATGGTGACGAAGGCGCCCTGCCTGACCAGCGCCTCGGCGGTCGCGCGGCCAAGGCCGGAGGCGCCTCCGGTCACCAGTGTCGAACTCTCGTCCAGTTCCACCGTCGCGCTCCTTCGTGCTCGCCGGCCAGGCGCGTGCCCGGCCGCGTTCGGCGGGCCTTGCCTGCCAGTAATTTCCGAGGCAATTTCTGCTTATGATTATAATAGCTTTGACCGATGTCGACCTCAAGGAGAGCGGCTTATGCCCGGTCTGACCGACCTGCAGACTGAAGACGGCGTCGCGACGATCACGCTGAACCGCCCGGACCGGCTGAACGCCTACTCCGTGGCGATGAAGCAGGACATGATCGCCGCGCTTCGACCAGGTCGACGGCGACGACGCGGTGCGCGTGGTAATCGTGACCGGCGCGGGCCGCGCGTTCTGCGCGGGCATGGACCTCCGGGACCCGCTTAGGCGTTCTGCGGCTCGGTGAGCCGGAGCGCGGAATGACAACCGCTGGGCGGCGTCACCCGCGACAGCGGCGGCGAGCTCACGCTGCGCATCTTCGCGCTCAACAAGCCGGTCATCGCGGCCGTCAACGGCCCCGCGGTTGGCGTGGGCGTCACGATGCACTGCCTATGGACATCCGCCTGGCGTCGGCCGACGCCACCTTCGGTTTCGTGTTCGCCCGGCGCGGCATCGTCCTGGAGAGCGCGTTCGAGCTGGTTCCTGCCCCGCCTTGTCGGCCCGCAGGCAGGCGGCCGAGTGGGCGCTGAACGGCAGGGTCTTTTCGCGCGCCGGAGGCTACGATCGCGGCCTGGTGCGCGGCGTCTACCCGCGCCGGGGAGCTGCGCCCGGCCGCCGTCGCGCTGGCCCGCGAGATCGCCGACAACACCGCGCCCGTCTCGGTGGCGCTCAACCGCCAGCTCCTCTGGAGGGGGCTGACCGCCGCCCATCCGATGCAGGCGCACATCGCTGAGTCCCGGGCGATGTACGACCGCGGTACCAGCGCCGACGTCGCCGAGGGGATGGCCGCGTTCGCGGAGCGCCGGGATCCGCGCTACACCGCGACCGTGCCCGCGGCCCTCCCCGATGTATTTGGCGACTGGCCCAGTCCGCCGTACACGCGGTGACTGGGCCAGCATGCCGAGGGGAACGCGGATGTCAGGAGGATTCCGGCCCGTTCTGGATGAGGTTCTTGGTGAGCTTGCGGCCGAGCTGGCCGAGCAGCACCTCGTTGCCGCCCTCGTAGATCCGCATCGGTCGCGCGTTGCGGTACAGCCGCTCGATGGTTGAACCCGCGACCAGGCCGAACCGGCCCATCATCTGCACCGCCCGGTCGGTGACGCGCCCCGCCGTCTCGGTCGCGGCGACCTTCGCCATGGACGACAGGTGGAGGTTGCCGAGCGGGTCGGCCGCGGCCAGCGATGCGGCCCGGTAGGTGAGCAGCCGGGCCTGCTCGATTTCCATCCATGAGGTGCCGAGCAGCTGCGGGATCGGCCCGAGCTCGGCCAGCGCCGAGCCGAACTGGCGCCGTCCGGTCGTGTGCCTGACCGCCTCGTCCAGCGCGGCCTGGGCCAGGCCGACCGCCGCGCCCGCGACCGACACCCGGAACGTGGCCAGCGTGGCCAGGACCAGCTTGAATGCCTCACCAGGAGCGCCCACGCGGTGGTCGGCCGGCACGCGCACGTCCTCGAAGCTCACCTCCCCGAGGATGTGCGGCGCGATCAGCCGCGGCCCTCGCTGCACCTGCACGCCCGGAGTGTCGGCCGGGACCAGCATCAGCGAGTAGCCGTCGCCCTCGCGGCCGAGGACGGTGTAGAACGCGGCGTCGCCCGCGTTGGTGATGAACGACTTGCGTCCGTTCACGGTCACCGAGCCGCCTGACCGCCCGGTAATCGACGTGGTGACCGAGCGCAGGTCGGAGCCGACGTCCGGCTCGGTAAGGGCGAGCGCAGCCATCGCCTCCAGCCGGGCCACCTTCGGCAACCAGTCCCGCTTGACCTTCTCGGATCCGGCCACGCTGAGCGCCAGGCTGCCGATGCCCTGCATGCCGAACAGACCGTCCAGGTGGGCCGAGGTGCCCATCAGTGCCTCACGGACGACGGTCATGGCCAGCGAGTCCACCTTCTCGTCGGCTCCGCCGTAAGCGCGCGGCACCGCGAGGGCCGACAGCCCGCTGTCGGCCAGCGCCTTACGCATGACCGGGTCCACGGTCAGTGACTCGTCGGCCTCGGCCGCCCGGCCCGCGACCGCGGCGGCGACCGCGAGCGCCTGCTCACGCAGTTGCCGGTACCGTGCCGGGAGCTCGAATGACATGGTCAGACCTCCCCTTCCGGGCTGCCGGAGACGGCAGCCGCTCCCGTGTCCGCACCGAGTAGGCGCAGGAAATTCCGGCCGAGGATGCCCTCTACCGCGTCATCGCGCAGTCCCAGCGCCCTGACGGCGGCTACCTCGGCGGCGGGATCGGCCATCGGCCAGTCGGAGCCGAACACGATGCGGTCCGCCCCGTGCTTGCTGATGATCTCCTTCACCCGCGACGGCGCGATCTCCGCAAGAGTCGGCGGCCATGAGGTCTCCAGGTAGACGTCGAGGCCGAGCAACTGCGCCTCGGCGTCGTCGAGCTGGTGGTAGCCGCCGAAGTGACAGCAGACGAGGCGCAAGCAGGGGAACGTCTTCACGATGTCGCGGATCATGGCCGGGGTGCCGCGCTCGTTGGCCGCGCGGTCGCCGCCGGACCCGACGTGCGCGATGACCGCGATCTCGGAGCCGAATGCCTCGTACAGCTCGTACATGCGGGGGTCGTTCAGCGCGAACCCCTGGAACAGGGTGTGCAGCTTCACGCCGCTGACGCCGTTGGCCCGCAGGCTGTCCATGTTCTGCTCGACGGAAAGGTCCGGGTGGACCGTGCCGAAGCCGAGAAACCCGCCTGCCTGGCAGCGCGCGACGAACCGGTTCACCCCGTCGACGTGCCGCGCCTCGTCGGCGATGCCGAGGACCACCGCCTGGCCGACGTCGGCCGCGGCCATCGCCGAGCGCAGGCCGTCTAGCGTCCCGTCGCCGCGGCGCGGCAGCTGCGGCGACCGGCCGGACAAGGCCCGCTCGGCAATCCGGTCAGGCCAGGCGTGACAGTGGACGTCGACGATCACGGCTATCTCCAATCTAGTAGCATGATTATTATAGACTTCATCGCTCGGCCTGACCAGGCACAGCCGCGGCAGGCCGCCCAACGGGAGGCCCTGATGACCACTGCTGGCAGCGCGCCCACACCGGGGAGCATGAAGGGCAAGGTGGCTGTGGTCACCGGAGGCAGCCGGGGGCTCGGCCTGGCGATGGCCCGCGGTTTCGCCGCGGCCGACGCGACCGTCGTGATCGCTAGTCGCAAGCTGGCGGCGTGCGAGCAGGCCGCCGCGGCCATTACCGCCGACACCGGCGCGCAGACGCTGCCGGTCGCCTTTCACGCGGGCCACTGGGACGAGGCCGAGAGCCTCTCCGATCGCGTCTACGAGCGTTTCGGGCGCATCGACGTGCTCGTCAACAACGCGGGCATGTCACCGCTGTACCCCTCGCCGCTCGAACTTTCCGAGGACCTCTTCGACAAGGTCCTGGCGGTCAACCTGAAGGGACCGTTCCGGCTCACCGCGGTGATCGGCCCGCGCATGGCAGCGGCGGGTTCCGGCTCGATTATCAACATGACCAGCATGGCCGCGGTCAGGCCGCGGCCCGACGTCCTCCCCTATGCCGCCGCCAAGGCGGGCCTGAACGCCCTGACGACCGGGTTCGCCCGGGCGTACGGGCCGAACGTGCGCGTCAACGCGATCATGGCGGGCACGTTCCTGACCGACGTGAGCGAGTCCTGGGACATGGACGCCTTCGCCCGGCGGGCCGAGGCCTTCGCGCTGCGTCGCGGCGGCCCCCCGACGAGATCGTCGGCGCCGTCATGTACCTGGCCTCGGACGCCGCCAGCTACACCACCGGCGCGATCCTCCAGGTCGACGGCGGTCAGCCCTGACCCGTGATCCGGGCCGCCGTCCGGTCATGCGTGTCCCGCGTGATCCCGCGCTCGCGCAGCACTGCCTTCTGGATCTTCTCCGACGGCGTCTTGGGCAGGGCGTCGACGAACCGCACGAACCGGGGGATCGCGAAGGCCGGGATCTTCCCCTGGCAGAACTCCCAGAGTTCGGCGGCATCGACCGGGCCGCTCGCGACGACGACCGCCAGCACCTCATCCTCGCCCGCATCGACCTCCGCCGGCACCCCTAGAACCGCGCACTCCTTCACCGCGGGGTGCCCGAGCAGGGCCTGCTCGACCTCGTAGGAGCTGATGTTCTCCCCGCGCCGGCGCAGCGCGTCTTTGTACAGGTCGACGAAGTAATACCAGCCCTCTTCATCGCGCCGCAGTGCGTCGCCGGTATGGAACCACAGGTTGCGCCAGGCCTCGACGGTCTTCTCGGGCATGCCGTAATAACCGAGGCTGCACGTCCACGGGTGCTTGTACCGCACGACGAGTTCACCGATCTCCCCTGTCGGCACCTCCCGGTCAGTCTCAGGGTCGACGAGCCGGATTTCGAACCAGTCCGACGCGACCAGCCCGGCCGCGCCTGGCGGGCGGATCTCGCCGTAGGGCGAAAGGATCGGCGCGCATGTCTCGGTGAGCCCGAAGGCGTCAACGAACGCCTCGATGCCGAAGCGGTCCATGAACTGCTTCAGCACCGAGGAAGCGGTCGGCGCGGCGTACACGCACCGCAGCGGGTTGTCGGCGTCATCCGGGCGGGACTTCGCCTTCCAGATAAAGTCCATCATCACGCCGATCAGGTTGGTGACCGTCACGTGGCTCTCCCGTAGGTGGTCCGCCCACCTACTCGCGCTGAACTTCGGGCGCACAACGACGGCGGCGCCCGCGATGAACGCCGGGTACGCGGCCATGAACTGCGCATTGCCGTGAAACAAGGGGGTGCAGGTCATGTAGGTGTCTTCACTCGTCAGCCGGGTCAGTGAGACAACTTCCTGGCCGAAGAAGTACATCTGCGAGTGCGGCATAGCCACCCCCTTTGACGGCCCGGTCGTGCCCGAGGTGAAGAAGATAGAGGCCAGGCTCTTGGCATCCGGAACGGGCAACTGCTCAGCAACCACCCCGAGGAGGAGGTCCTCCCACGGCGAGGCCAGCCACCCATTTGCGCGGAGCAGGTCAATGGCCGCCTCCGCAGAGCCGGTGTCGATAACCCAGAAGCGCTCAATCTGACGTGCCGATGCTTCGATGGCGACGAAGCGCTCGGCAAAGACGTCATCGATGACCGCCCAGCGCGGCTGGACCGTCGCCGCCTGGTGCCGCAGGAACTCACCCTCGTAGGCAGTATTAATCGGAACCTCAACGAAGCCGCCGACCGCGGTCCCGAGCCAGCCGCGCACGAACCGGGAGGAATTCGCCGCCATGATCAGGACGCGGTCACCCGCGACCGCGCCCGCCTCGTACCAGGCGGCGGCGATCCGCTCGGCCTCGTCGACGATCTCGGCGTAGGTCCACTCAGTGCCCTCCTCCGGGGTGATCAGGGACGTTGCCTGCGGGCGGGTCGCGGCATGATGCCGCAACACCGCGGCCAGGCTCCACTGGTCTGGGTCGGTGAAGTTCGGATGCAGGTTCTTGTACTCTCGCACCGTTGCGCTCCTGGTCCAGCCATGGCCGGGCTACTGCGATTGAATATTCATGACAATGATGACCATGAATAATTATCGTGGAGGTGTCGCCGGTTGGTCAATGGCCCGCGGGCGGTTCAGGGCGCGGGCGCCAGGACGGCCCTGGTCAGGGGACCTCGATCGCCAGTTCCGGGCAGCTGTCGGCGGCAAGCTGGACGTCGGCCTCGCGGCCCCTGGGCACCTGCTCGTCCTTCACGTAGGCGCTGCCGTCCTCCTCGCGGGCGAAGAAGAGGTCCGGTGCGCTGATCCGGCAGAGTCCGTGACCCTGGCAACGTTCATCATCGATCCTTACGCGCATCGCTCCTCCTCGAACAGGGGCGGACTTGACCGGACAGACATCTCACCCGGAACCGGGCCAGTTGACCGGTCCGGCCGGTTGACATCCGCATAATTCAGTATAACTATTACCACGTAACCGGGAAGACGTGCTACCGCAAGGAATCAATCGATGACCGAGACCACTCCGCACTGCCCTGTGGTCCACTTCGACCACAACTCCCAAGAGCACTCGGCGGATCCGGCGGCGTCTTACCGCAAACTGCGCTCGGAGCATCCCGTGGCCTGGTCCGAAGCGCATGGGGGCTACTGGATCCTGTCCGATTACCGGTCCGTCTTCGAAGCCGCGCGCGACGATGCCACGTTCACGTCGGAGCGGAGCAGCCACGGCGGCGAGGGACTGTCGGTCGTCATCCCCAAGACTCCGGCGCCGTTCCACATCCCGATCGAGATGGACCCGCCGGAGTTCCGCAAATGGCGCAAGATCATCAATTCGCTCACGTCCCCGGCCGCAATCGAGCGCATGGGACAGCTGATCAAATTCCACGTGACCTCATTCATCGACAACATCATCGAGAAGGGCGAGGCCGACCTCACGTCGGTGATTGGGGTACCGGCGATCATCACCGTCGACTGGCTCGGCCTTCCCGTCGAGCACTGGGAGACCTACGCCTTTGCCTTTCACGCACTGCTGGTGGAAGTTCCCGGTAGCGAGGGGTGGGACAAGGCAGTCAGGGTGGACATGCCGCACCTTGAGAAGGTCACCCGGAAAATCATCGCGGAACGCCGGATCGAGCCCAAGGGCGACCTCATCAGCTACCTCGTCCGCCAACAGGTCGATGGCCCGCGCGTAACCGACGACCAGGTTTTCTCCATGGTCGACCTGCTGCTCTCCGGCGGCGTGGGCACCACGGCCTCGCTGGTGAGCAATACCGTGGTGTGGCTCTACCAGCACCAGGACATCCGCAGAGACTTGCAGGAGCATCCCGAGAAGCTGGAAAAGGCGGTGGAGGAATTCCTGCGCTATTTCTCACCGACGCAGGCTCTCGCTCGAACCGTCACTCATGACATGGAATTCGGGGGCTGCCGGATGCTCCAGGGTGACCGCGTCTTGTTGGCCTGGTCCTCGGCCAACCGCGACCCCGCGCAGTTCGAGAACCCGGACGAGGTCAACATTGAGCGCTGGCCTAACCGCCACTCTGCGTTCGGGATCGGGATTCATCGCTGCGCCGGCTCGCACCTGGGCCGGGCGATGGCACGCGAACTGCTCTCCCAGATCTTGAACCGGATGGGTGACTACGTGGTGGACCTGGACGCGTTGGAGCCCTATCCGCACCAGGGCACCAACAACGGCTGGAAGAGCATCCCGGCCACCTTCACACCCGGGCCGCGTGTGCTGCCGGCCGGCGCCAAGGCCCCTGCCCGAGGTCGTCTTGGACGTACAGGCGGGTGACGGCCCGGTTCATCGCCGTCAGGATGGCCTCCCGGTCCTGCGTGAGCAGGTGCCGTAGATGTTCTTGGTCGTCTCGATTTTCCGGTGGCCCATCTGGGCGGTCACCTGCACGTCCGTCGCGCCCGAGGCGATCAGGAGCGACGCGCACACGTGCCTGAGCTCGTGGGCCGTGTACTTGACGATGCCGTCGGGGTGAGCCGCGGTGTGGCCGTGGGCCAGTCCGAGGTAACGCCGCCAGAGGGAGTAACTGAGGTAGCCGCCGCGGTCGCCGTTGATCAGCCGGGCGTAGAGCCAGGCTGCCCTGGGTTGGTGACGGCTGCGTACGGGGTCTTGTAGTGCGGCCGACCGGAAGTTCGTTGGAAGCGAAATATTCGGAGTGATCTCGCTGTCGGTTGGGCGAAGGCAAGCAGCCCGACCTTAACGGCGAGGAGGAATCGGATGAGGCTATCCGGACGGACGGTCATCGTCACTGGCGGAGCGGCGGGGATCGGCGCGATCTATTCGGCGGGGCTCGTACGCGAGGGCGCAGTGGTCTTCATCGCCGACATCACGGACGGATCGGCAATGGCCGCCGAGCTGAGTGGCGAGGGGCCGGGGCGCGCCGTGTTCATCCGGACCGATGTCGGGGATGAGGAGTCGGTCCGCTCCCTGGTGGGGAAAGTGATTGCGGATCAGGGCCGGATTGACGTCCTGGTCAACAACGCCGCGCTGGACGACGACGGTCGCGCAGGCGCTGCGCCTCGAAGATGACCTGGAGGCGCCGGAGTTCGCCGGTTATTTCTAACCAGGAGTTAGCCAAATTACGCTGAGAAAGGAAGTCTATGCGGATCCGTGAGCTAGGGCACGTCGTCCTGTACGTCAAGAACCTGGAGCGCTCGGCTCGCTTTTACCGTGACGTCCTCGGGTTCCGTGCCATCGATACCCCTGAGCGAATGCGCGGAACGGTCATGGCCTTTTCCTCCGGGCGCACCCACCATGAGTTGCTCCTCATCGCGGTCGGGGAAAATGCCCCGCATCCGGGAAGCGGTCACCGGGCCGGCCTTTACCACATAGGGCTGAAGGTGGGCGACCGCGACGGGACCTCAGGGACGCCCTCGCCGAGCTGGCGGCGGCACGAGTGCCGGTGGTCGGCGCGGCTGACCACACCGTGACCCACAGTCTGTACCTCACCGACCCCGACGGAAACGAGATCGAGCTGTACACCGACGTTCCCGGTGCCGACTGGGCAGACGCGGAGCAAGTGATGGCACCAGTACGCCAGCTCCGGCTGTGAATTACGCGAGCGGATTTGGAATATCAGACCGCTCGGCACTGTCGAAAGGGAATGAGATTTCCCGCGATATTCCGCCGACGCGGAGCAGTCCCAGGAAATGAAACCCCAAGACAGCAGCCGAGAATACGATCAACGCAACCATGAAAGGAAACGAAGTCATGGACGGATCAATTCAGACCATCAGCCTTGACGGGCTAAAGGTTCACGTCTACACGCCGCCGGATGAGTCACTTTTGGTGAACTCGACCGTCTTCGAGCTGGCTGACCGGCTGATTGTGGTGGACGGTCAGATCTTCCAGCGGTTCGCCCGCCAAGTCGCCGACTTCATCGACACCCTGGGCAAGCCGGTCGACCGCTTCGTGCTCACCCACAACCATCCCGATCACTATTCGGGGTTCCAGACCCTCACCGAGCGCTTCCCCGGCGTCCAGCTTGCCGCCCTGCCCTCCGTCCGTGAGTACGTTGCCCGGATAGGCCAGCAGGTTCTTGACCTGCGTCGCAGCCTGTTCGGCGACGAAATCGCCAGCCGGGTCACCGTCCCGGACGCGGTGATCGTGCCCGGCGAGCTGGTCATCGGCGGGGTGCGGTTCCTCTTCCAGGAGTTCCAGGACGCTGAGGCCGACCACACCCTGACCATCACCCTGCCTGATCACGGCGTCGTTCTTGTCGGGGACCTGCTCGCGTCGGAGCAGCACCACCTGTTCACGGTCACGCCGCACTTTGACACGTGGATCGCCGCGGTGAACCAGATCCGGGGCGACGTAGCCAAGTACGGCATCAAAACGATCATCGTCGGCCACGGCACCCCGGTGGGTCCCGAGGTCCTGCCGGCCAACCTGGAGTACCTCCAGGCTGCGAAGAGGGCCCACGCCGCGTCCGGCAAGGCCGAGGAGTTCGTGGCAGCGGTAAGCGCCACCCTGCCCGAGCGCACCCCAGACATGTGGCTGAACTGGTCCGCCCAGATGCTCTACGGACACGTCGCCCCTTGATGCGGTGACCGAGGCCTCGGCCAGCCGCCGCCCAAACCAGGAGCGGCGGCTGGCCCCGGCCCGTGGCCGAATCCTTTTCCATCACACGTAGGAGTTCTTGACATGCTGACCTTCGAGGCCGCCCAGCAACTGGCGACGGCGGTCCTGGACCAAGGCGCACGCCGACAGACCAGTCCGCTCACCGTCGCCGTCCTGGATGCCGGCGGCCACCTGACCGTCCTTTACCGCCAGGACGGCGCGGGCTACATCCGCCCGCAGATCGCCGTCGGCAAGGCCTGGGGCGCCCTCAGCCTGGGCGTCAGCTCCCGCGGCATCGCCGGAATCGCCGCCCAGTTCCCCGCGTTCTTCGGGGCACTCACCGTGGCCTCCGAGGGCCGCATGTTCCCCGCACCCGGCGGCGTACTGCTCCGCGACCAGGCTGGTGAGATCGTAGGCGCGGTGGGGGTCAGCGGCGACAGCTCCGACGTCGACGAGGCCGTAGGCATTGCCGGGGCGCGCGCGGCCGGGCTGGCGCCAGACCCGCCGAAGGCGTCTGTGTAAGAACCGCTACGGGCGGCACGCGATGGAATAAAGCCAGCCTGGCGGCGGTCCCAGACGAAAGAGATGCCAGGAGGTGGCTGACGTGACGATCGACCAGGCAACGGCAGACGGCGCGGCGAGGTATGCCCAGGAAGCGGCCGGGTACCGGCCGCTGCTGTTCTCCGCCGCCTACCAGATGACCCACAACCCCGCCGACGCCGAAGACCTGGTCCAGGAGACTTACCTTAAGGCTCACCAGCACTGCGCCAGCTTCCAGGGCACCTATCTGCGTGGATGGCTCAGCCGCATCCTGACCAACACTTTTATCAACGCCTACAACTCTCGTCAGCGGCGCCCCGAAGTCCTCGGCCTTGACGGTGACGAGGCTCAGCCGAGGGGCGGCACCCCGTCGCCCGGCGCCGGGCGCGACCCGGCCGAGGAGGTGCTCGACCGCCTGCCTGATGAGGAACTGCAGACCGTGCTCAAGTCGCTGCCGCCAGCGAACCTGCGGGTGGTCTTGCTCGCCGACGTTGAGGGCTACTCCTATAAGGAGATAGCCCAGCTCACCGGGTCACCGATTGGCACGGTGATGAGCAGGCTGCACCGTGGGCGCCGGGCGCTGCGCGAAGCCCTGTCCGCGGCCGGCTTCCAGTACCCGGCGGCCGGGGAGGCGGTAGCGCGGCCACGGCTGGCCACCCGTCGCTGACATCTCTTCAGCCAGCTCAGCCGTGGGGCCGCGCCTCTGCGTCTTCAAGGGACGCATAGCTGATGACGATGACGAGGTCTCCTGGGTGAACCTGCCGCGCAGCCGCTCCGTTGATCCAGCGGTGCGTTCCGCTCTCCTGTCGTATGCGCAATCTGCTGACCAGTGCAAATGTGCCCAGCTAGCCCGCGTCTTGAGAATGCGCAAGGCACGGAGAAAATGCATATAGCATTCGAATCTCGGGATGGCATGCGAAGGAGTGCAGATGTAATCACTCCGAAAGATTGCCATCCCACCAGGCCAGTCCGCGCCACGGCATTCGAAGCTTTCGCCGGCATGAAATGGGAACGGGGCAATATTTCATGCGCCCGAATGTCGGCGACTGCTAAATACGGGTTCTAGCGTAGTATCCGTTTGCACCCCGAGGTCGATGATGAACGTGGTAAACAGCGTCCTAGTGAACGGGCCATCCATACCGAAGCGGAGAAAACCTGGTGCTTGTTCGCGCATCGACAATTGATTCCGTTCCACAGGACGGAAGCGAGTCAGCGTATCGCGCCGTCAGCCTCGGGCCGGTTACCGTCGGCGAGGTCCAGCTCCGGCAGGCACTGCGCGTCGAATGCGATGACCCGGGCACCGGCTTCTACCTCCAACTGCCGATCCGCGGCCAGTTCCAGTCACGGCACGGCGGCATTGACGTGGTGGTCAACCGCTCGTCCTCAGCGGTGTACCAGCCCGGCGGCGGATCGTTTGCTGGCTCGTGGCCGACCGGCTACCGGGCGTTGTGCGTGCGCATTGACGTGGCCGCGGTCACGAGCGCGCTCACTCGCCTGACCGGCGATCCCGTGTCGAGACAGGTCAGATTCGATCCCGTGATGAACATCGCAGGCGGCCTTGGCCGTTCCTGGGCCGAGCTAACGTTCTCGGTCGGCCGGCAGCTGTCGGTCCCTAATAAGCTGCTGTCCCAGCCGCTGGTGATGGCTCCGTTGGCGGATAGCCTGGTGAACGGCTTTCTGCTCGCGGCGACGCAGTCGCATCCCGAGGCGCTCGCCGGGCCGGCGGCAGCCGCGCGGCCCGCGTCGGTGCGCACGGCAATCGACGTTATCGAGGCGGACCCACTGACCCCGTTCACCCTGTCGGTACTGGCCGACCGCTGCGGCGTGAACCCGCGGACCTTGCAGAAGGCGTTCCAGCAGCACGTGGGAGTGTCGCCGATGGCCTACCTGCGCCAAGTCCGCCTGCGTGGGGCGCACGAGGAACTGAGAGCGGCCGATCCTTCCGCCAAGTCAGTCGCCGCCGTCGCGCGCCGCTGGGGTTTCAGCCACCTCGGCCGGTTCGCTGCGGCACACGAGGCGAAATACGGCCAGACCCCACTGCATACGCTTCGCGGATAGTCGATTTCGTTTTCTGGACAGTCAGGCGTTGCGCGGCGTAGTCGATGCTAGCTTCCAAGCGCTGAATCCCATCGATTTCCGCAAGGAGAGCTAACCATGAGTGACAAACCCCTTGCCGACATGCGCGATATGTACATGGTACACACCATGCTCCGCCGCGAGTTCGGCCTTGCCCCTACGCTCATCCGCGGCGTCGCCCAGGGCGATGTCGGGCGCGCGGCGATCGTCGCGGATCACCTGCAACTCATTGACAGCGTGCTGGATCATCACCACCGCGGCGAGGACGCCCACGTGTGGCCACTGCTGCTTCAACGGGTAGGCCCAGGAGCCGAGCCGGTCATACGGCTGATGGAGGAACAGCACGGGGACATCGAGAAGCTCGTGGCTGAGCTTCGCACCCAGTTGACGCAATGGCGGGGCACGGCCGACGCCGTGCAGGGCGAGGCGCTCGCCATCACCACGGCCCGGCTGGGCGCGCTTCTCGTCAAGCACCTCCAGATCGAGGAGGAATTGGCGTGTCCCCTGATCGAGCAGTACATAACCGCAGCCGAATGGGGCCGGGCGGTCGCTGACGGCTCTGCCGATGTCTCGCCAGAGCTGATGCCGCTGTTGTTCGGCATGATGGCCTATGAAGGCGCCCCCGATACCGTTCGGGATGTCATCGCTTCGATGCCGCCCGAGGTCAGTTCGGTCATCGGGGACCTATCATCACAAGCCTTCGCCGAGCACGCGCTGCGGGTCTACGGAACCGCGACGCCGCAGCGGACCGGGGCAACGCGATGACCACTCACGATCTGATGTTTGGCGCGCTGCTTGAGCCCTCCGAAGACCGCCCGCAGGACGTCGTCGCGCTGGCAGAACTGATGGAGCAGATCGGGCTCGACGTTGCCAGCCTGTCCGACCATCCGTACTGGCCCGCGCGGCTGGACACGGTCGCGCTGCTGTCAGCCATCGTCGCCAGGACCGAGCGAATCACGGTCATGCCCAACCTGATCAACCTGCCGCTGCGCCCACCCGCGGTGCTGGCCCGTACCGCGGCAACCCTGGACATCCTCAGCGGCGGCCGCTTCGAACTCGGTCTCGGCACCGGCGCTCAGCAGATGTGGGACCAGATCGTCGCGAACGGCGGCCCGGTCCGCACTGCCGGGGAATCAATCGAGGCGCTGGAGGAGGCGGTGCACCTCATCCGTGCACTGTGGACCTCCACGGCCAAGGTCGAGTTCGCCGGCAAGCACTACCGCCTCGGCGGTGTCCAGCCCGGCCCGGCGCCGGTACACCAGATGAGCATCTGGCTCGGCGCCTATCAGCCGAGGATGCTGCGCGTGGTCGGGTCAGTTGGCGACGGCTGGCTGCCGAGCTCGCCCTTTTTCCCGCCGGAGGCGTTTGCGGCCGCCAATCGCGTAATCGACGAGGCCGCGCTGGCGGCGGGCCGGTCACCGCAGAGCGTCCAGCGCGGCTATAACATCGAGGGCCGGTTCGGGAACGGCCCCGGCTTCCTTCAGGGGCCGGCCGGGGTGTGGGCCGAACAGCTGGCCGAACTGGCGCTGAGCCAACAGGTCAGCGTGTTCTTCCTCTACCGCGTCGGCTCGGCCGACGTACTGCGACGGTTCGCCGCCGAGGTCGCGCCGGCCGTCCGCGAACTCGTCGCTAAGGGCTAGGGTCGCACCAGGTTGGCTCCGGGGGCCAGCGTCTGCGTCTAAGTGAGGGCGCCGACCCCGGAGCCACATATCGCAACCTGGGCCCAAGCCAGCCAGTGCCCGCCACGGAAGGCCGCGCGGAGGACAGGCTCGGCGCCATCTGCGGATACGTCCCTACATTGACCCTCGGACGGCCGGGGTAACGGGGGTAAATCGAGGAGCATAGCCAGGGGCAAAGCGCAGCGAGCCGCTGGCCAGAGGCCCGATAGCACTTCCAAATCGGACCAGACCGACACCTTGACACGGTAGAGGTCACAGGTTCAAATCCTGTATCGCCCACCAGGCCTTTTAGGTTCACCGGCCCTAGGAATCGAGGGTGCTGTCCCTACAGCTTTCCAGGGACAGGCTTCAAAGTGCGAGACCCCAGGGGCCCAGCGTTCTGCTGTGATTCCGGATGGTCGGCGCGCGCCTTGAGTACCGGGGGCATCAAGGGCTGCTGGGCACCGGATGCCGACGACGCGCGCGCGACCATGCACCGGCTGTGGGGCCCCATCCGTGATTAGCAACACCAGGGCGGCGGTATCGGCCTACGCCGAGGCGATCGCCGACGGCATCCAGGACCAGCTCCGCCTCTTTTTGGCGGCCGGTCAGGCCCGGGAGCGAGCCCGAGCGAATTGATTCACGATCGTGGAGCAGAACGCCGCCGACTTCGGCAAGCTCCTCGTCCGGGTGAGCCTGAGCAGCGGGTAAGGAACCTCGCATGGACGCGGTTGAGGCTGGTTTGGCAGCCTTCCCGACATTTCGCAGCCGGAAATCGTCGTCGGCCTGCTCGCATCACCAGGGCCGGCTTCGAGCTGACGGCGAATCTGCCGCCGGAGATAGCTGGCCGATTGCCCGAGCGACTGCCCCGGGTGGGATGGCGGGTTGAATTCGTCTCAGACCGGCTGGTTGAACCGCCGACCGACCTTAGCGCGATAATCTCGGCGGGACGCCGGATGCCGCTTGACCGCGGCTGGCACCTCGCGGTATGCGTCACCGACCTCCCGCTGCAGACCGCGCGGCGGCCCGTGATCGCCGATGTCACGCCACGCACGGCGTCGCGGTCCTGTCCATGCCCGCGCTCGGTCCGGTCTCGGTGCGCAAGCGCACAGCTGAACATCATCCGGCTGATCGGCCATATGCTCGGCGACATCGCGCTGGAGACGGACGCCGGGAAGGCCGACGCTCGCTGACGCGGTAACCCGGCGGATCGCGAACTGGGCACGCGGGTAGAGCACGAAGAATAGGGCGTGGGCTTTGCCGCGCGGGTCTCACCGGCAACATCTGGCTGCTGCTCGGCATGCTGCGCGCCAACCGTCCGTGGCGGTTCGCGCTGCCGCTCATGCGCGTCCTCGCTGCCGCGTTCGCGGCCGGGGTGTTCGCGCTGGTGACAAGCGATATCTGGCGCCTCGCGTATTACCTCGGGCCGACACGGCTCGCGGTCATCGCCGTCGGCTCGGTGGCCGCCATCATCGTGACGGCATGGTCACCACCGGGTTGTGGGAACGCAGCCCGCACCCGGCCGCGCGTGAACAGGTCATCTTGTTCAACATCGTCACCGCGGCCACGGTGAGCATCGGCGTAGCCGTGCTGTACCTCGCCCTCTTCATCGCCATGCTCGCCGCGGCCCTGCTCCTCGTGCCGGGAGACCTTCTCGGCGCCCAGCTCGGTCACCCCGCTGAAGCGTCGGACCAGATCAGGCTGGCCTGGCTGGCCACCTCGATAGCGACGCTCGGCGGCGCGCTCGGGGCGCGTTGAAAGCCATCGGAGCGTGCGCGAGGCCGCTTACACCTATCAGCCGG
>CAWKKG010000004.1:0-48975 GCA_963850115.1 uncultured Actinomycetota bacterium | reverse complement strand
CGAACTGCGACCGGCTGCCCGCGTACTCGACGACCGCCTCCAGGCACGCCTGGCTGATCCCCGTGCAGCCGGCGGCGACCGACACCCGGCCCTTGTCCAGCGAGTGCATGGCGATCTTGAAGCCCTCGCCCTCGGCGCCGAGCAGGGCGCTCGCCGGGACCCGGACATCGGTGAAGGTCAGCTCGGAGGTCACCTGGCCGCGGAGCCCGAGCTTGCCGTGGATCTCGGTCCGGCCGAACCCTGGCGTGCTCGTCGGGACCAGGAACGCCGAGATCCCGCGCGGGCCCGGGCCGCCGGTGCGGGCGAACACCACGCAGGCATCGGCCCAGCTGCCGTTCGTGATGAAGATCTTCGTGCCGTTGATGATCCAGTCGCCGCCCGGAGCGGTCGGCCCTGGCCTTGAGGTTCCCGGCGTCCGAGCCGTTGTCCGGCTCGGTGAGGGCGAAGCAGCCGAGCTTCGTGCCGGACGCGATGCCGGGCAGCCACTCCTGCTTCTGCTCCTCGGTGCCGTGCGACAGGACGCTCTTGCCGAACAGGCCCATGGAGACGGAGACGATGCCGCGCACGGCGGAGTCCGCCCGGCCCAGTTCTTCCATGCCGATGCAGTACGTGATGTAGTCGCCGCCGAGGCCGCCGTAGTCCTCGGGGATGGTCAGCCCGAAGAAGCCAAGCTCGCCGAGCTTGCCGATGATCGCGGGATCGACGGACTCACGGCGGTCCCACTCGGCCCGGTAGGGAACGACCTCCTTGTTCAGGAACTCACGGGCAGCCTGCTTGAACCGGAGCTGGTCCTCGGTCAGGGCGAAGTCCATGCCGCCGCCTCCTTCGTGATCCCAGTGTCAGCTCCCATCATGACTGCCCCCGCGCGGACGCGCCTAGCCGGACCGGCCGAGCCCGCAGTCGTTCGGAATAACTGGAGGTCGTCGCGGGCCTGCCGGGGCAGCCAGACCGCGGCCGCGTCGGTCGGCGGCTTGTACGCCCGCTTGACGTGGCTGACCAGGCGCTTCGCGCCCGCATGGGCGGTGTCGGCGCGCCAGACCAGCGACCAGGGGTAAAGCGGCACCGGGTCGACGATGGGAAGGCGGACAAGCCCGAGGCCGCCCGGCCAGCCGACCCGGTTGCGCTCGCCGACCAGCGTCATGAGCGAGCGGGACGCCGCGATGGCGTCGAAGACCGACTCGCTGCCGACGGAGTAGCCGGTGGGGTCGATGTCCAGGCCGAACGCTTCCGCGAAGTCCTGGAAGTAGGTCTCCCACTCGCTGCCCTCGACGATGCCGGGCACCCAGGCGCGGTAGCGGGCGAGGTCGGCGGCCCGCACCGCCCGTGCCGCGGCGAGCGGGTGCCGCACGCCGACAATGACGTGAGCCGGCTCGAGGTACGCGTAGGTCCGCGCGAGCGCCGGGTCGAGCTCGTGCTTCACGTCCCTGAGGTAGGCGTAGCCGGCGTCGATCTCGCCCGCCAGCAGGCTCCTGAACGTGCTCGCGGCCCCGCCGCCGATCACCATCTCGACGGCGAACGCCGGGTTGTCCGCGCAGAAGTCGCGCAGCAGGTCCACCGGCCCGTTGCCGCGGCTGAGCACGTCCACCCGCAGCGGCCGGGTTCCCGGCTGCACCGACGCGAACGCCGCGCTCACCGCGGCTCAGGATCGCGGCGGCGTGGGGCAGGAAGGTGCGGCCGTCCTGGGTGAGCGCGGCGCCGGACGGCGTGCGCTTGAATAGGACGGTGCCCAGCTCGGCCTCCAGGGCCGCGATCCGCTTCGAGACGGCCTGCTGGCTGACGTCAAGCCGGTCGGCGGCGAGCTGGAACTGGCCTTCTTCCGCGACCGTCACGAAGGCCCGGACGGCTTCGATGTTCATGGCTTCCTTATACAACTGATCGTTGTCGCGGCTCTCCCCTTTGTTGTTTGATCCTGCGGAAACACACCGCTGTAATTGGCCTGTGCACATCCGGAAGTTGGGCAGGCGGTCGCTCGGACGGCAGTTCGGCTGGCTGTGGGCAGCGTACGCCGTCAGCGCCTACGGGTCAGGAATCGGGTTCGGCGCCTTTCCGATCATCGCGGTCCGGGTGCTGCACGCCGGGCTCGCTCGAGGTAGTCCACCCTCTCGGCGACGGGCCTGGCGGTCGGCGCGGTGGTCGCGGTGCCGCTCGGCCCGTGGATAGAGTTCCGGCGCAAGCGGCCGGTGATGATGGCGATGGACCTCTCCCGGTTCGCTCGCGCTGATGACCATTCCCGCCGCGTACGCGCTCGGCTGGCTAAGCTTCGCCCAGCTGCTCGTCGTCTCGATCATCGTGGCCGCGTCCAAGATCGCGTTCAACGGCGGCGAGCGGCGCGAACATCAAGGCGCTGGTGAAGCCGGCCGACCTGCTGGTCGCGAACAGCCGGTTCGAGTCAACCACCTGGACCGCGCTCGTGGTCGGCCCGCCGCTCGGCGGTGCCTCCGTCGGCCTTCTCGGTCCGGTGACCACCGTGATCGCCGACGCGGTCAGCTACCTGCTGTCGGCCTGCGGGGTCGCGCTGATCCGCGGGCGGAGCCGGACCCGGTCGCGGCTCTTCGACGTCGCGTCACTGGGCCGCGGAGCTGCTCGACGGGTGGCGGCACATCTTGCGGCAGCCCCGCGCTGCGCCCGGTGTTCTTCAACCGGATCCTGGTCGGCGGCCTG
Organism: uncultured Actinomycetota bacterium; assembly: GCA_963850115.1. GTDB lineage: Bacteria > Actinomycetota > Actinomycetes > Streptosporangiales > Streptosporangiaceae > Trebonia. Next base: position 46,314 of record CAWKKG010000004.1, on the reverse strand, counting down.
ATCTTGGGATCCGAGCCGCAACTCGCCGTGCTGCTGCTCGGACAGCTCAAGTTCGCGCCCTGGCAGTACACCCTGGCGTTCGGCGCGCCCTGTATCGGCGGCTTCATCGGGTCCCGGCTGGCCCGGCCGCTCGTCAGCCGGTTCGGGCGGCACCGGGTCATGCTGGTCTTCGGGACGCTGTCGGCCTGCTGGCCGATCTGGCTCGCGTTCGTGGAGCCCGGCCTTGGCGGCGTCGTCCTCGTCATCGGCATCCAGTTCGGGCTCGTCCTGTGCATGGGCGTGTACAACCCGGTGATCGCCACCTACCGGCTCGACCACACCGGAGAAGCGCCTCACCGCGCGGATGCTCGCGGCCTGGTCGATGTCGACCACCCTCGCCACCGCGGCCCTGACCGCGGTGTGGGGCGGGCTCGCCAGCCTGACGAGTCCGCGCGCATCTCGATCGCCGTCGCGGGCATCCTGCTGCTGGCCACCCCGCTCTTGCTCCCGCGCCGCGACCTGCCCCTACGCCGGCGCGAGCCGCGGCCGGACGGGTTAGCATGTCGCTGAGGAGATTTCGGTAGCTACCGGGCAGGGCCGGGATCGGGACTGGGTTCCGGAGAGGAGGCCACCGTGGCGGCGACGCTCAGGCTGGTACGTGAGGGCATCGGCATGGAGCTGTGGCGTGGCCGGTTCGAGGTCAGCGTCGACGGCCAGGCCGTCGGCTCAATCGAGCTCCACGGTCGGTTCGAGAACCGGTTGAGCCGGGCAGCACACGCTGCGCGTCGAGCGCGGCCGGTACATGAGCCCCACCCGCTCCTTCGACGTCTCCGACGGCGAGACGGCCACTTTCGCTGTCACGGCGCGAACATCTGGCCTCGGTTCGTCGCGTCCCTCGTGAAGCCGGACCTGGCGATCTCGCTCCGCCGGGAGTAGTTTCTCCAGGCATGACCGATCTCCGGCCATCTCCCCGGCCTCGACCTGGCGCGGCTCGCCGCCTGGTTCGACGGCGCGTGCCCAGGCGAGATCGGCGGCCCGCTGCACGGGCCGGCTGATCGCCGGCGGCCGGTCGAACCTGACGTACGAGGTCAGCGACGGCACCAGGAGCTGGGTGGTGCGCCGCCCGCCGCTCGGCCACGTGCTCGCCACCGCGCACGACATGGAGCGCGAGTACCGGGTGATCACCGCACTGCGGGACACCGCCGTTCCCGTCCCGCTGACCTACGCCCTGTGCGCCGATCCCGAGGTGCTCGGCGCGCCCTTCTACGTGATGTCCAAGGTCGACGGGGTCGCCTACCGGACGGCCGACCAGCTGGCCGCGGTCGGGCCCGCCCGGGCCCGGGTCATCGCGGAGCGGCTGATCGACACGCTCGCGCAGCTGCACGCGGTGGTTCCCGCCGAGGTGGGGCTGGCCGACTTCGGCCGGCCGGAGGGCTTCCTCGCCCGGCAGGTGCGCCGCTGGAAGAAGCAGCTCGACGCGTCGCGCAGCCGCCCGCTGGCCGGCATCGACGAGCTGCACGAGCTGCTCGCGGCCGACCCGCCCGACGGGTCGCCGCCCGCCATCGTGCACGGCGACTACCGGCTGGACAACGTGCTCGTCGGCGCCGACGACAAGATCGCCGCGGTGGTGGACTGGGAGATGGCCACGCTTGGCGACCCGCTGACCGACGTGGGGCTGCTCATCGTGTACCAGCGGATGGACCGGCTCGCCGAGGGGCCGATGGCCAGCGACGCGCCCGGCTATCCCAGCGTGCCGGAGGTGCTCGACCAGTACGCCGCGGCCAGCGGGCGCGACCTGTCCGACCTTGGCTTCTACATCGCCCTCGCGTCGTTCAAGGCGGCGGTGATCCTCGAGGGCATTCATTTCCGGTACGTCCACGGCCAGACGGTCGGCGAGGGGTTCGAGGAGATCGGCACGCTGGTCGAGCCCCTGGTCGCTTCCGGACTGGCCGCTATTCGGGAAGGACAGCTGATGGACTTCGCCTTCGACGCGCGCACCGAGGAACTGCGGGCCGCCTGCTCGAGTTCATGGACGCCCACGTCTACCCGGCCGAGCCGGTGTTCCACGAGCAGCTCGCCGCGCTGGAGAACCGCTGGGCCTGGAGCACCGTGCCGGTGCTCGGCGAGCTGCGCGCCCAGGCCAGGTCCCGCGGGCTGTGGAACCTGTTCCTGCCCGGCGAGCACGGCGCCGGGCTGACCAACCTGCAGTACGCGCCGCTCGCGGAGATCACCGGCCGGAGCCTGGGCCTGGCGCCCGTCGCGGCTGAACTGCTCGCGCGCCGGACACGGGCAACATGGAGGTGCTCACCACGTTCGGCACGCCCGAGCAGCAGAAGCGCTGGCTGCAGCCGCTGCTCGACGGCGAGATCCGCTCGTCGTTCGCGATGACCGAGCCCGACGTGGCCTCCTCGGACGCGACCAACATCGCCACCCGCATCGAGCGCGACGGCGATGAGTACGTGATCAACGGCCGCAAGTGGTGGATCACCGGGGCGATGAACCCGCAGGCGGAGATCTTCATCGTGATGGGCAAGACCGACCCGTCCGCCGACCGGCACCGCCAGCAGTCCATGATCCTGGTCCCGCGGGACACTCCCGGGGTATCGATCATCCGCGGCATGGAGATCTTCGGCTACGACGACCACGACCACGGCGGCCACGCGGAGATCGTGTTCAGCGACGTCCGGGTGCCCGCCGCCAACCTGATCGGCGGCGAGGGCGACGGGTTCGCGATCGCGCAGGCCCGCCTCGGGCCCGGCCGGATCCACCACTGCATGCGCTCGATCGGCCTGGCCGAGCGGGCCATCGAGCTGATGTGCGCGCGGGCGGACTCGCGCGTCGCCTTCGGCAAGCCGCTCGCCGAGCAGGGCGTGATCCGCGACTGGATCGCCGAGGCGCGGGTCCGCATCGAGCAGCTGCGGCTGCTCGTGCTCAAGGCGGCGTGGCTGATGGACACGGTCGGCAACAAGGCGGCCCACACGGAGATCCAGGCCATCAAGATCGCCACGCCGGCGACGGTCGAGTGGATCGTCGACAAGGCGATCCAGGTCCACGGCGCGGGCGGGCTGAGCCAGGACTTCCCGCTGGCATCCGCGTTCGCCGGCATCCGCACCCTCCGCTTCGCCGACGGACCGGACGAGGTGCACAAGAACGCCCTCGCCCGCGCCGAACTGAACCGCCAGCGCTCCCGGCGCGAGTAGGTCTCGTCGCCACTCAGGACTGGGTGCGGGTGCCGATGTCGATGACGGCGTCACAGGCGGTCGCGACCGGGTCCACGGAGTTCACGTGCGTCGCGAGCGCGGCGAGCAGGGCACGGAACGCCGCCTGGTCCTCGGCGGACAGGCCGCCGAGGATGTGCTGCTCGGCTCGCGCGAAGCGCTTGTCCAGGTCGTCGAGGACGATCCGGCCGTGGTCGGTGGCCACGACGAGCCGGGTACGGCGGTCGCCGGGGTCCTGGCGGCGCTCGACCAGGTCTGCCTTCTCCAGGTCATCAAGCAGGTAGGTCATGACGGTCCGGTCAATGCCCAGCCGGGTGGCGAGCGCGGCCTGGCTGCCCGGCTCGTCCCGGGCGGCGGCGGACAGCACCTGGTAGCCGCGGTGGCCGCCGGGCAGGCCCTCGGTCACCGCATCGGCCGCCTTGACGTACCCGCGGAATACCACCGCGAGCCCCCAGCCAAGCTCGCCGGCAAGGCGGTCCGTCATCGCGCTCATTCCTCCATGGTACGGCCATCGGCTGGACTATAGATAGTCTGTGAGTAATATAATCTTTTAGACAGACGATCTCGAGAAGGGGGCGGCATGCCTGATTACGGTCACGACCTGCTGTTCGGCGTGTTCGTGCCGCCGCTGGCGCAGCAGGCGGACGCGGTGCTCGCGCTGGCCCGGCGCGCGGACGAGGCTGGACTGGACTTGGTCAGCGTGCAGGACCATCCGTACAACCCCCAGTTCCTCGACAGCTTGACGCTGCTCACGACCATCGCGGCGACGACGTCCAGGGTCCGGGTGTTCCCTAACGTCGCGAACCTCCCGTTGCGGCCGCCGGCCGTGCTCGCGCGGGAGGTCGCCGCGCTCGACATCCTCTCCGGCGGACGGGCCGAGCTGGGGATCGGCGCCGGGGCGTTCTGGGACGCGATCGAGGCCATGGGCGGGCCGCGACGTTCGGCGGGCGAGTCCGTGGCGGCGCTGCGCGAGGCGATCGGCGTTATCCGCGCATTGTGGACGCCGGGCCGCGGTGCCCGGCTCACCGGAGATCACTACTCGCTGCACGGCGCGAAGCCTGGCCCGTTTCCCGTGCATGACATCGGGATCTGGGTCGGGGCGTACAAGGAACGGATGCTCCGGCTAACCGGAGAGCTAGCCGACGGATGGCTGCCGAGCTCGCCGTACGCGCCCCCGGAGCAGCTTGCCGGGATGAACGCGATCATCGACCAGGCCGCGGCCGACGCTGGCCGGTCACCGCGAGCGGTGCGGCGCCTGTACAACATCTCTGGTTCTTTCGCGGGCAACGGGTCGGAGTTCCTCCAGGGACCGGCGAAGGTCTGGGCCGAGCAGCTCACCGGCCTGGCCTTGGACGAGGGGATCAGCGGGTTCATCCTCACGGTCAACGACACTGCCACGATCGACCAGTTCGCCGCGGAGGTCGTGCCGGCCGTTCGGGAGCTGGTAGCGGCCGAGCGCGCGGGCCACGGTGCGCGAGCGGTCACCGAGGAGACGGTGACCGCGGCCGCGGCGCTCGGCGTGGACCCGACCCCGGACGATGGAGTGCGGCTCAGTTCCGAGCGGCTGTGGGATGAGTCGCGGCGTCCGCACGGCCCGCGGCCTCCCGTGGACGCCGATTACAGCGCGGCCGGCCGCGCGCTCGCGCAGGAGCTGGTCGCGGTGCATAACCACCTGCGCGGCGAACTGTCGCAGCTCAGGGAGATGATCGGCCAGGTCGCGGCGGGCAACCTCGACCCGGGAACGGCCCGCTCGGAGATCGCCAAGCTCACGCTGCGGCAGAACCAGTGGACCGTCGGCGCGTACTGCGAAAGCTACTGCCGGCTGGTCGGGATGCACCACACGCTGGAGGACCAGTCGCTGTTCCCCGGACTCCGGTCGCTCGACCCGCGACTGGCGCCCGTGGTCGACCGGCTCCACGCGGAGCACCTGGTGTATCGCGGGGGTGCTTGAGCGGGTGGACGCGGCCCTGGTGGCCTTGGTCACGTCACCGGCCACGGGCATGCCGGACCTGCGCTCGGCGGTCGACCTGCTGACCGACACGCTGCTGTCACACCTGTCCTACGAGGAGGGCGAACTGGTGGAGCCGCTGGGCAGGCTGGGCCAGGCCCTTTACGGGTAGCGGTCGCCCGTCGACTCGGCTCCTTACGAAATGGTCCAGGCGCGATCGGGCGTGACCCGGATGGCCGTGTTGTAGCTGTCGTACCACTCCTGCGTGTAGCCCATCCCCTGGATTGTGTCGAGATACTTGTCCAGCAGGCCGGGGATCTGCGACGGCGGTGGCGCGTCATCGAGCACCTCGGCCCGTCCGGAGATCACCACGACGTCTCCTCCCTCGGGGGTGCAGTTGAAGTGCAGGGAGACGTGGTCGTTGGCGGCGATGTGCCTGAGCTTGGCGCCATCGGGCAGCGAGTAGATGGTGACGGCGGTCCCGTCCCATAGGAACCAGACCGGGCGCGGCGCGGGCCGCGCGGCCGGCGTGACGGTCGTCAGCCAGACGATGTGGTCGTTGATGAGGTGCTTTTCGATCTGCTCGGTCAGCTCGAATGCCATGACCAAAGAGCCTAGACCACTCGACTCGGGCCGGTCGTCCCTCCCTTAGTCGAGTTACGAGCCCCGTCTGCCCGGAATGTCCGGGCTGGTTTCACGATTGTGTGAGTTCTGAGCGCGGATAGTGCGCAAAAACCACACGATGATGGCGGGCGAGGGCGCGGCGGCAATGGTCGCGCCCCGTTTGCGGTAAATGCGGCGCGTGCGGGGAAGCGGTGGCAGTCATCGCCCGATCTACAGGTGCTCGAATGCCGTCCCGTCTGACGTGGTGGCGTCGAGCATCCACCGAAGGTAATCCGGGTTCCCGCCAGAAATCGGACGGGTTGATATCCCCGGCACCTCGTACGGGTGCACGGCTTTAACCCGCTCGACTATGCGATCTACGAGGCTGAACCTGGTGTGGAGAGACGCGCGCCCCTCGGTCTTCTCGTGGACTTCCCCGCGCCATTGGTAAAACGACCGCACCGGGGCGAAATTATGGGCGCTGGCGCAAAGACCCTCGTTTACAAGCTCGCGGGTGAGGTCGAGGAGCCAGTCCGGGTCGGGAGCAGTGATTACGACCTCGCATAGTTCACTCATTGCGGTTCACGCCTCCGTGCTCGCGGTTGAGCTGCGCTACGGAACTGATCGTACGGTCTGCGAGGGCGGTTGACCGCCCCGGTCCGGGGCCACGGACCTGACAGCAGAGATAGCCAATCGCGGGGCAACGGGAGTGCTGCCATACCGCCAGCACCGCCGGGGTGCGGCTACTAAAGTGACCGGGAGCATTCGGTGCCTTTTGGTACTTATCGCACGGAGAGGGACACGAGATGACGTACGGCCAGGATGGCCTGCCTGACCAGTACCCGCAGCCGAACTACGAGCAGCAATACCGCCAGGGAAACCAGCCGTGGCAGCCGCCGTATGATCCCCGCCAGCACCAGTACGGTACGCGTGGCCCGCAAGAAGCACCCTGGCAGCAGGCCCCGTACCCGCCCCAGGACTACCCGCCGCCCGGCCAATGGCCGCCGCAGCAACCCCGGCAGGACTACGGCCAGTTCCCGCCGCCGCAGCACCGCAAGCGGTCACGCGCGCCGCTGTACGCCGGCATCGCCGCCGTGATGGTCATTGCGGGGGCCGGGACCGCATACGCGCTCGCCGGGCACGGCAGTAATCCCCGCGCCGTCTCATTGAGCGGCCCGATGAGGCCCGCGCACGCGGCGGTGCCGGCCACGCTGTCGCAGCTGAAGCAGATCGTATTGCGGCCTGCGGATCTTCCCCCAGGCTGGAAGGGGACACCTCATCAGGCGGACTCGAGCGCTTCCGCCGAGGACGCGACCCTGTACAAATGCCTCGGGGTGCGTGACATTGACGGTGACCAGGTCGCCGAAGCGGATTCCGAAGACTTTGCGCGCGGCAATGCCACCATCTCGTCAACCGCCAGCAGCTACCGGTCACAGAGCGACATGGATTTCATCGTAGCGACGATTCACAACCCGAAAGTCTCGCTATGCCTCGGGCAGTCGCTGAAGAAGGAGCTCGCCACCTCGTTGCCCGCGGGCGCCACGGTCCAGTCCGCGTCGGTTAAGATAACGCCCGGCTCGGCTGGCGGCCCTGCCAACGTCATCGCTACGGGCACCGACATCATCAAGGTCGAGGCGAGCGGCCAAGAGATAACGTTCGACATGACCGAGGACATCATCACCGGTCCGCTCATCGAGGCCGAGGTCGATACCATCAACGTTGCCACGACGCCGGTACCCGAATCGGTGGTGAAGCCGCTCGTCGCCACCATGGCTACCCGAGCCAGCAAGGGGTAGCACGGAGGATACTTCGCCTGTTACCCGGCGCCCCGCCTTGCTGCTGTACGGGCCTCAAGAAGGCCGGTTCCCAGGACTGGAACCGGCCTCTGACCTGCGGTGGAGCTTAGGGGACTCGAACCCCTGACCCTCTGCTTGCAAAGCAGATGCTCTTCCAGCTGAGCTAAAGCCCCGAGATTGCCTCCGTCAAGGGTACCAGCGGTGGCCCGCGGAGATGGACAACCAATCAGGGGGAGCGCTACTGTGAGTGACACATTACGCACAGTTACCGATTTATGTCCGGAGGGCTCTGGTGGGCGTTGTCTGGGGCGAGGGTGAGGGTCCGGTGAACCAGCGCGGTCGGGCGGCCGGCGCTGACATCTCCGCCTGGATCGGACGCCTTATCCGCGTGGTGTGGCGCCGGTTCTTTACTTGAGCAGACGGGAGAGCCGACGGTCGGCCAGCGGCTTGCCGCCGGTCTGGCAGGTCGGGCAGTACTGGAGCGAGGAGTCGGCGAACGAGACCTCGCGCACCGTGTCACCGCAGACGGCACACGGCTGACCAGTCTTGCCGTGCACCCGCAGTCCCGTCTTCTTCTCGCCCTTGAGGTCGGCCGCCGCAAGGCCCGCCGAGCGCTCTACCGCCTCGCGGAGCGTGGTCACGATCGCGGCGTGCAGCGTGGCGACCTCCTCCGGCGTGAAGCTGGACGCGAGCTTGAACGGTGACATCTTCGCCGCGTGCAGCACCTCGTCCGAGTACGCGTTGCCGATTCCGGCGATGATGTGCTGGTCGCGGAGCACGCCCTTGATCTGGGTCCGCCGGCCCTTGAGTATCGCGGCGAGCGCGTCGACGTCGAAGTCGTCGGCCAGCGGCTCCGGTCCGAGAGTGGCCACCCCCGGCACGTCGGCGGCGTCCCTGACCAGGTAGACGGCGAGCCGCTTCTGCGTGCCCGCCTCGGTGAGGTCGAACCCGGAACCGTCGTCGAGAACCAGCCTGAAGGCCAGCGGGCTCTTGCCCGGCTTGACCGGCTTGTCGGGCATGTCTTCCCGCCACCGCAGCCAGCCGGCCCGGGCGAGGTGGAAGACCAGGTGCAGGTCGCCGTCCGGTCCGGCGGCGGTCAGGTCGAGGAACTTGCCGTGCCGTCCCGCGTCGGTGATGGTCCGGCCGGTCAGCGCCGTCAGCGGCGGGTCGAACGTCTTGAGCACGGCGAATGAGGCCGCGTCGGCACGGGCGACGACACGGCCCTTGGCATGCTCGCGCAGGAAGACGGCGAGCGCTTCGACCTCCGGAAGCTCCGGCATAAATACGAGTGTAAGTTCCCTAGCTCGCGCTCGACACTTCCGCGACCAGGTCGGGAAGCGTGGTGATGCTGTCGAGAACGTGGGTCGCGCCCGCCTCACGCAGGGCGGCGGCCCGGCGTCCGCTGCCCACGCCGACGAGCACCCTGGCTCCGGCGCGGTAGCCGGACAGCACGCCGTCGGGAGTGGCGCTGACCACGGCCACCTCGCGTACATCCGCGGCGCCGAGCCTCAGCATCGCGGTGAGTACCGGGTCCGGCCAGGGGAAGCCGCGCGGCGCGTCATCGCCGCAGAGGACCAGGTCCGCCGCGTGCAGCAGGCTGAGGAACTCGCCACACGAGCGTCGCGACAGCATCGTGATGAGGCAGATCCTGGCGCCGGACCCGGCCGTCTTGCCCATCGCGTCGGCGACATCGACCGGAAGGTCGAGCCCGAACCGCTGCGCGGCCGCGCGGAACGAGCGCTCGAACGCCAGCGACGCCGCCTGAGCCCGCGGCTCGTCGCCGTCGAACATGTCGCGCAGCACGGCGGCGGGCGCCCGCCCGTGCGAGCGGTCCAGCCTAACCATAGAGCGGGCGTAGTCCTGCGTTCCCGCGACGATTCCCTGCGTCGCGATCGCCTCGGCGAAGGCGCGCTCGACAATGGAACCGTCGATGACAAGCCTCGTCAGGTCGAAGCAGACGAGCGAGATCGGGGGTGAATCAGTCATCGCACGCGCCTTGGGGGTAAGCGCCGCAGCCGTCGGCGATCGGCAGGTGTCAGCAGATGTCAGTAGTCATCGGGCGAGGTGGCCTCGCTCCAGAGGTCAAGGTCCGCACGCTGGGCCTGGACCTTGCGCCATACCGCGAAACCGCCAAGAGCGACCACGATGAGGATTAGCAGCTTCTTCATTCCGCTAGCCTACCGCTCGTCCGGCCGGGTCCCGCTCAAGCTCTGGCAAGGACCTGCCCTTTGTTTCCGGTCCCTCGCGCCAGAAGTAGAGCAGCGCGACCAGGGTGAGGGAACCAAACAGGAGGAACACTCCCATAGTGCCGATCGTGGTCACTGACGGTGATCATGAACGTAGCCGTCCCACCGATGCCACTACCGCATCTGGGGATACCGGGGCCGGGCCCGCCGCCGATATCCTGCCGACAGTCGCGGTGCGGTCGCCACCGCCTACCCCGTCTGAGACTCCCGCGCGGTCAGCCAACGCCACCCCCGCTCCTGGCCGCGCGGGTCATCAGGCGGTCGGCGAAGTGGCGTGAAGTACCCCAAAAACGCCGATGGCCCTACAAACTGTAGGGCCATCGTGCTTGTCTTCTAGGGCCACTCTGACCAAACCGCCTGGTCAGGCCTGTGGGGGTACCAGGACTTGAACCTGGGACCTCTTCCTTATCAGGGAAGCGCTCTAACCGACTGAGCTATACCCCCGCCGGGGTGTCCCGTAAAGAAGACTTCGCTACTCTATCGCATCCCGCAGAGTGCTTCAGTCTGTCTCGCGGAGAGTAACTTCGATGCCGCCGATGGTCTTGGCGATCAGGTTGTAGATCACCGAGCCGACGGTGGACATCGCGGTGATCAGCACGATGTTCAGCGCCCCGAGCATCGCGGTGTAGCCGAGGATCAGCGACGCGGAGAACCAGTGCGAGATGTTCGTGCCGGAGTCGCTCTGGCTGGAGGTGATCGACGACACCGTGTGCTGGAGCGAGTCGAAGACGCCGAGCGCGGACAGCACCATGTAGAGCACCGCCACGGCGACGAACAGGATGATGAACGCGACGACCGAGGCCACGAAGCTGAACTTCATGACCGACCACGGCTCCACGCGCGCGAGCGTCAGCATCGCCTGGCGCTTGGTCGACTTGCGCGTCTGGATGGTCCTGGCCGAACCGCGCCGCTGCCAGGCGGAGGTCACCGAGCTCGCCAGGCCGGCGGCCGCCCCGCTGGCGGCCGAGGCCGCACCGGAAAACCCGTTGCTCGGCGAGTGCGCCGTTACGCGGCGGCGCGGCGCCGGCGCCCGGGCCGGTCGCGGGGGCCGGGCCTGGCGGCGCCGGTAGCCGGACGGCGGCGCGTAGGACGACCCGGTGCCGGAGTAGGACGAGCCCGAGTACGGGGATCCCGGGCGAGACGTCCCCGTCCCGGTCGGTGCCGAGTCGTCGTGGTCGGCGCGGGCTTGGCGCGGCCGCGGCGCTCGCCGACGCGGTCGCGGACGGCGTGTACGACGGCTCTGTACTCGCTCTTAGCGGCGGACGTTCCGTTCTCCGCCGCGACGGCGGAAGTCGACGTGGCCGAAGCCGCCGACGTGGCGGAGGCAGCCGCGTCAGCCGTCTCGGCCGACGTCCTCGGCGTCTTGTCGGACCGCCAGCTGCTTTCCCCCGGGCTCACCGTCTGCCGACTCCCTTGCGATTCGCTGCTCCGCCCGGTGTCCCCCGCAGACGCGGACGAACCAGCTGAGCGCCCCTTCGACTTGCCGATGGTCTCGGCGGGCAGTGGCACCGCGGTGCTCGGTCCGGCCTTCGGCTTGTCCTCGGTCGCGGCGTCTTCGGCGTCAGCGTGTCCGCAGACGTCGCGGCATCCGCGGAAGTCGCGGCGTCCACGGAGTCCATCGAAGTCTCGGTGTCACCAGAAGAGGAGGAGTTCCCGTTGGCTGCCGCCGGACGGTCGCGACGCTCCGGAGCGTGAGCTTCCAGTTCTCGTCCGTGATGATGACATGATGCCATTGTCAACGACGGTGTCCGTGGCCTCCCCATCCGGGTCGGCTTTCAGGCTTGGGGGCGCCATGATGAGCGGCGGTTGAGTCGTTCGACCCGCCTCGTCCACGCCGTCCTCCTTGGTACTCACTGGTGCACCTATGTACCTTTGCGTTGACACTATCCGAGACCCGTGCACACTTCAGACGCAGCTACCCCCCGGTTAGTTGCCTTAATCCCTCATTCGTTATCTGGTACGTCACCGGAAGCGTCTTCGGTGACGTCATCCACAGCGTCATCCACAACGTCATCCACGACGTCATCCACAGATTCCGACTCCGCGTTGCGGGCCAGTGCGACCACGCTGTCCCCGGGTGCGAGGTTCATCAGCCGCACGCCCATCGTCTGCCGCCCGGACTGCTTGACCTCTCCGGCCCTGGTCCTGATGACGCCCCCGGCCGAAGTAATCGCGAACACCTCGTCGTCGGGACGGACCATCAGCGCGCCGACCAGGCCGCCCCGGTCCTCGACGATCCGCGCCGTGATGACCCCGAGGCCACCCCGGTTGCGCAGCGGGTACTGGTCGGCGGGCGTGCGCTTGGCGTACCCGCCGTCGGTTGCCACCAGCACGTCCTCGCCCTCGCGGACCACGTACATGCCGAGCAGCTCGTCGCCCGTCGTTGAACCGCATGCCGATCACGCCCGAGGTGGCCCGGCCCATCGGCCGGAGCTGGTCGTCGTCGGCGTGGAAGCGCAGCGCCTGCGCGCCCTTGCTGACCAGCAGCAGGTCCTCGCTCGGCGACACGAGCGCGGCGCTGATCACCTCGTCGTCCTCGCGGAGGTTGATCGCGATCAGCCCGCCGGAGCGGGCGGAGTCGTACTCGGACAGCCGCGACTTCTTCACCAGGCCGGACCGGGTCGCGAGCACCAGGTACGGCGCCACCGCGTAATCCCGGAGCGTCAGCACCTCGGCGATCTGCTCGTCCGGCTGGAACGCGAGCAGGTTCGCCACGTGCTGGCCGCGCGCGTCCCGCCCGGTGTCGGGCAGCTCGTACCCCTTGGCCCGGTAGACCCGGCCCTTGTTCGTGAAGAACAGGATCCAGTCGTGCGTCGAGGTGACGAAGAAGTGGTCGACGATGTCGTCGGACCGCAGCTGCCGCGCCGCGCACGCCCTTCCCGCCGCGCCGCTGCGCACGGTACTGGTCGGTGTTGGTCCGCTTCGCGTAGCCGCCGCGGGTGATCGTCACCACGATGTCGGACTCCGCGATCAGGTCCTCGTCGGCGACCTCGCCGTCGTAGGCGATGATCTCGGTGCGCCGCGCGTCGCCGTACTTGCGCGACGATCTCGCCGAGCTCGGTCCCGATGATCTCCCGCTGCCTGGCGGGCGAGTCCAGGATCGCCTGAAGGTCGGCGATGCGTGGCCTCGAGTTCGTCGCGCTCGTCGATCAGCTCCTGCCGCTCGAGGGCGGCCAGCTTGCGCAGCTGCATGTCGAGGATGGCCCGCGCCTGGATCTCGTCGATGTTCAGCAGCCCCATCAGGCCGACCTGCGCGGCCGCCGCCGACTCCGACCCGCGGATCAGGGCGATGACCTGGTCGATCGCGTCGATCGCGGCGAGCAGCGCGGCGACGATGTGCAGCCGCTCCTGGGCCTTGCGCAGCCGGAACCGCGTCCGGCGCTGGATCACCTCGATCTGGTGCGCGACCCAGTACCTGATCATCTGGTCGAGGCGCAGGGTGCGCGGCACGCCGTCGACCAGCGCCAGCATGATCACGCCGAACGTGTCCTGCAGCTGCGTGTGCTTGTACAGGTTGTTCAGCACGACCTTGGCGATCGCGTCGCGCTTGAGCACGATCACGAGCCGCTGCCCGGTCCGGCCGCTGGTCTCGTCGCGCACGTCGGCGATGCCGGTCAGCCGGCCGTCCTTGACCAGCTCGGCGATCTTGGACGCCAGGTTGTCCGGGTTGACCTGGAACGGGAGTTCCTTGACGACCAGGCAGTTGCGGCCGTGGATCTCCTCGTGCTCCACGACGGCGCGCATCATGATCGAGCCGCGCCCGGTCCGGTAGGCCTCGCGGATGCCGCGCCGCCCGACGATCAGGCCCCGGGTCGGGAAGTCGGGGCCGGGGATGCGCTCCATCAGCCCGTCGAGCAGTTCGGTGGCCACCTCGCGGCGCCGGTCCTCGGACACCTCCTCGGTCCCGGCTCCGCGCCCGGCGCCGGGTCTCGAACCGCTCGAAGTTCTCCAGGTACCACTGGACGCCCGGCGGCGACCTCGCGCAGGTTGTGCGGCGGGATGTTGGTGGCCATGCCGACCGCGATGCCCTGCGAGCCGTTGATCAGCAGGTTGGGGAACCGCGCGGGCAGCACCACGGGCTCCGCCGACCGGCCGTCGTAGTTCGGCCGGAAGTCGACGGTGTCCTCGTTGATGTCCCGCAGCATCTCCATCGCCAGCGGGGCGAGGCGGCACTCGGTGTACCGCATGGCGGCGGGCGGGTCGTTGCCCGGCGAGCCGAAGTTGCCCTGCCCGTCGACCAGCGGCATCCGCATCGACCAGGGCTGGGCCATCCGCACCAGCGCGTCGTAGATCGCGCTGTCGCCGTGCGGGTGGTAGTTGCCCATGACCTCGCCGACGACGCGCGAGCACTTGAAGTACCCGCGGTCGGGCCGGAAGCCGCCGTCGTACATCCCGTAGAGGATGCGCGTGTGCACCGGCTTGAGCCCGTCGCGCACGTCCGGCAGCGCCCGCCCGACGATCACCGACATCGCGTAGTCGATGTAGCTGCGCTGCATCTCGACCTGGATGTCAACCGGCTCGGTCCGGTCGTGCCCCCCGTCGGGCGGCCCCATCACTTCGGTCACTTCGCAACCTCTCGTCTAAAGGAAATCAAATGCAAGTTCGCCCGAACGGAATCATGTTTCACGTGAACCGTTCGGCTACGTCGCTGTCGGGTTCGCCGGGAATCGGCTAGATGTCCAGGAACCGCACGTCCTTGGCGTTGCGCGTGATGAAGGAGCGGCGGGACTCGACGTCCTCGCCCATCAGCACGCTGAACATCTCGTCGGCCTGCGCCGCGTCGTCCAGGGTCACCTGGAGCAGCACCCGGCGGGCCGGGTTCATCGTGGTCTCCCACAGCTCATCGGCGTTCATCTCGCCGAGGCCCTTGAACCGCTGCACGGCGTCGCGCGGCCGCGGGTCCCTGCGCCCGGCGGCCATGCCCGCCTCGATGACCCGGTCCCGCTCGATGTCCGAGTACGCGTACTCCGGGTCGACCCCGCGCTCGGTCCACTTGATCTTGTAGAGCGGCGGCTGGGCGAGGTACACGTGCCCGGCGTCGACGAGCGGCTTCATGAACCGGAAGAGCAGCGTCAGCAGCAGCGTCCGGATGTGCTGGCCGTCCACGTCGGCGTCCGCCATCAGGATGATCTTGTGGTAGCGGAGCTTGGTGATGTCGAACTCGTCGTGGATGCCCGCGCCGAGCGCGGTGATCATCGACTGGACCTCGGTGTTCTTGAGCACCCGGTCGATGCGCGACTTCTCGACGTTGATGATCTTGCCGCGGATCGGCAGGATCGCCTGGAACTGCGGGTCCCGGCCGCCCTTGGCGGAGCCGCCGGCCGAGTCGCCCTCGACCACGTAGATCTCGGACTTCGAAGGGTCGGTGGACTGGCAGTCGGCCAGCTTGCCTGGCAGCCCGTTGGTCTCCATCGCCGACTTGCGCCTGGTGAGGTCCCGCGCCTGGCGAGCCGCGATCCGCGCCCGGGCCGCCTGCTGCACCTTGTCGATGATCCCCTTGGCCTCGCCGGGGTTCCGGTCGAACCAGGCGCGCAGCTGGTCGTTGGTCACCTTCTGCACGAACGACTTCGCCTCGGTGTTGCCGAGCTTGGTCTTGGTCTGGCCCTCGAACTGCGGCTCGGCGAGCTTGACCGACACGATCGCGGTCAGGCCCTCGCGGATGTCCTCGCCGGTGAAGTTCGGGTCCTTCTCCTTGAGGAACTTGGTGTCCCGCGCGTACTTGTTGACGACCGTGGTCAGCGCGGCGCGGAACCCTTCCTCGTGGGTGCCGCCCTCGGCGGTGTTGATGACGTTCGCGAACGTGTGCACCGACTCGTTGTACGAGCCGTTCCACTGCATGGCGATCTCGGCCGACATGCCGGGCTGCTCGTCGCCGAACTCGATGACCTGCGCGTGCACCGGCTCCTTGGACGCGTTCAGGTACCGCACGAAGTCGGCGATGCCGCCGGGGTACTCGTAGATCACCGTGCGGGCCTTGCCGACGGCCGAGCCTGGCGCTCGGCGGACGGCGCGAGCGTGTCGTCCTCCTCGTCGTCGGCGACGACCTTCGCGGGCCGCTCGTCGGTCAGCGAGATGCGCAGCCCCCGGTTGAGGAACGCCGTCTCCTGCAGCCGCCTTGACAGCGTCTCGAATGACCACTCGGTGGTCTCGAAGATCGTGTCGTCCGGCCAGAACGTCGTGGTGGTCCCGGTCTCGGTCGTCGCCTCGCCGCGGTGCAGCGGGGCGAGCGGCGCGCCCTGACGGTAGCTCTGCGACCAGACGTAGCCGTCGCGGCGTACCTCGATGTCGACCCGGATGGACAGCGCGCTGACCACGGAGATGCCGACGCCGTGGAGGCCGCCGGAGACCGCGTAGGACTTGCCGTCGAACTTGCCTCCGGCGTGCAGCGTGGTCATCACGACCTCGAGCGCCGGCCGCTTCTCCACCGGGTGCTCGTCCACGGGGATGCCACGGCCGTCGTCCATCGACCCGGACGCCGCCGTCGGCGAGGAGGGTGACCTCAACCTTGCTGGCGTAGCCCGCCAGCGCCTCGTCCACCGAGTTATCCACAACCTCGTACACAAGGTGGTGCAGTCCGCGCTCGCCGGTTGAGCCGATGTACATGCCGGGACGCTTGCGGACGGCCTCAAGGCCCTCGAGTACCGTGATGGACCGCGCATCGTAATCGTTCGACAAAGTGAAGCTCCATCCATCGTGCTGCTGCCAGCGCCTCGGCCCCCGGGGTCACCAGACGTATGACCAAGCCGTCAGCGCCGTGGTCGCGCGGCCCCGCACGCAGCCCCAGCCACCGGCAGTCTTATCCACGTGACTACCTTCTATTTTAGCCGTGGTTACGGACACTCGGGTCCGCCTTGACGGTACGTGTCTTGCTTGAGATTGCCTTGGTTTCGCGGGGCGCGGGGGACGCTGCCGCGCGCGTCTCGGTGCCGACCGATTAAACCCGATCGGTCAGCGCCGAAGCCGCGCGGCCGCGTCCTCGCGCGCCCCGCTCAACCTCGACTTGCTTCGCAAAACGCTTATCGGGGTGACTCTCGGAGGGCACATTTCACGGCTCGGTTTGGTCAGGTTCGCCTTGCCATGACACTTCTCGTGCTGCCGCGAAAAGGCGCCCTGGGTGGCTCTTCTGGTCGCAGACGCGCCGCTTGCCCGGGGGTGGTGGGCGGAGGGTGGTTCATCTCATGGCTGGGGGTGAATCTGTCCACATAGTGGAACGCTGGTGGGGGCCGGTCTGTTCCCTGAGCAGGCCCGTCGCGCGAGGTTTTCCACAAGCGGTTGTGGATTGTGGTGGCTGGGCTGGCGGACGCTTCGCATCGGTGTTTGAACTGGTGGGGATGACATGGGCAGCAGATGCGCGGGGTCAGCGCTTAACGGAGCTCTGCTCTCTGTCCACAGGGTGGGCGGTTAGCGGACGCGCAGGCGGCCGGGGCGTCTTGGGGGGCCGGAAGGGCCGTTGACCCGGATGTGGCGGACCGTGTTGTGGCCCAGTTCCTCGGCCAGGCGCTTCAGGATCTGGGGCGCCATGAGGCGGACCTGGGTTGCCCAGGCCGCGGAGTCGGCGGAGACGGTGAGCTCGCCCGCGTCGAAAGACTCCGGCTTCGTGTGCAGGGCGAGCTGGGGGCCCACGATCTCCGGCCAGTGGCCGAAGACCGCGCCGACCGCGGCCCTTTCCCGCCAGCCGCGCGCGGAGAGCAGCCCGCCCACAGCGGCGGTCAGCGGCTGGGGATCGTCCCGCCGGGGCCGCGCCAACCAGGACGGAAGACGTGGCGGCGGCCGGAGTCAGCTGCTCCCGTTCGGACTCCTGGGCTTGATTCTGCGGGCGCCGGGGGGCGCCGGGGCGGTCGCCCCTCGCCCACGCGTCGGCCCGGGCCCGGGCGAGGGCCTCGGCGGCCAGCCGGGCGCGCTCGGGGTCAGGGCGCATCGGTCGGCTCCCCGCCCGTGTTCTCAAGCACCGTGTTCTCAGGCACCGTGTTCTCAGGCGCAGTGTCCTCAGGCGCGGGCGCGTCCAGGTCCCCGTCCGCCGGCCCCGTCCGCGGGCGCGTCGGCGACGGGGGCCAGGGTGCCCGCGCAGACCCGGAAGTGGGCGCCGGTGAGGAGGCTGGGGATATCTTCCGGGACGGCCGCCGTGACCAGGACCTGCTCGGCCTCGGCGACGAGGGTGGCCAGCCGGTCCCGGCGGCCCGCGTCGAGCTCCGCGAACACGTCGTCAAGGATCAGCACCGGGTCCTCGCGGCCGGCCCGGAGCAGGCCGAAGCTGGCCAGCCGGAGCGCGAGCGCGAGCGACCAGGACTCGCCGTGGCTGGCGTAGCCCCGGGCGGGCAGGCCGCGGACGCTGAGCTCAAGCTCGTCGCGGTGCGGGCCGGCGAGGCAGACCCCCCGGTCGAGCTCGCTCGCGCGAACTTCGAGCAGGGCCTCCCTGAGCGCCTGCTCGGCGGCGCGCACCCGTTCCCCGTGGGTGGCTTCTTCCTGGTCGTCGCACTCGAACGAGCGCTTGTACTCGATCGCGGCCGGGCCGCGGCCGTCGCCCGCGACCGCCGCGTAGGAGTTTTCCACATGTGGACGGAGCGCGGCGACCAGGTGCTCGCGGGCCACGATCAGCTCGGCGCCGGCCCTGGCCAGGTGCGCGTCCCAGACGTCGAGGGTGGCCATGACCGCCTCGCGGGACTGCCTGGTGCCCTTGGGGCCGCCCTTCGGGCCCGCGGACTTCAGCAGGGCGGTGCGCTGCTTGACCACCCGGTCGTAGTCCGCGCGGACCGCCGCGTACCTGGGCGCCATCGCGACGAGCAGGTCGTCGAGGAACCGCCTGCGCTCCCCGGGGTCGCCCTTGACCAGGGCGAGGTCCTCCGGCGCGAACAGCACCGTGCGGAGCACGCCGAGGACCTCGCGCGGCCGGCCGAGCGGCGTCCGGTTGAGCCTGACCCGGTTGGCGCGGCCCGCGTTCAGCTCGATTTCCACAAGCGCGTCGTTCGCGCTTGTGGAAATCGCCGCCCGGATGATCGCCTGGTCGGCTCCCTTGCGGATCAGCGGCGCGTCTTGCGCGGCCCGGTGGCTGGCCAGCGTCGCCGCGTAGCCTACGGCCTCGACGAGGTTGGTCTTGCCCTCGCCGTTCGGGCCGCTGAAGATCGTGACACCCGGCGTGAGGGGCACGTCGACATCCGTGTACGAACGGAAGTCCGTAAGTGCCAGCCGAGTCAGGTGCATACCTCCGAGGTTAGCCGCTAGCGCCGACGCTGGCGCGTAGCGCCAGCAACCATGATTCCGTCCGCCGCAGGCGGACAGTCGAGGGTCGGGGTCGCCCCCGGGAATACGGCTGGCTAGCGCGCGATACGATGGCGCTTTTTGCCATCGCGCGCTAGCCAGCCGACCTGATGGGCATGAGGACGTAGCGGTAGTCGGGCTGGGCCTCGCCCTTCCCGGTGATCACCGCGGGCCTCGTCGCCGTGGTGAACGAGATGCGGACCGTGTCGGAGTCGACGGCGTTGATGCCGTCGAGCAGGTAGGTCGGGTTGAACGCGATCTGCATCGTCTCGCCGTCGAAGCTCGCGCCGATCCCCTCGCTCGCCTGGGCCTCGTCGCCGGTGCCCGCCTCGAGGAGCACCTCGCCGGTCGCGAACGTGAGCCGGACCGGGGTGTTCCGCTCGGCGACCAGGGCGACGCGCTTGACCGCGTCCGCGAACGGCGCCGCGGGCAGCTCGGCGACCGCGGTGAACTCGCTCGGCAGCAGCGTCTGGTAGCGCGGGTACTCGCCGGAAAGCAGCCGCGTCGTGGTCTTCCTGCCGCTGCCCTCGAACCCGATGATGCCGTCGTTGCCGCCCTCCGTCGTGGCGAGCGCGACGGACACCTCGGCGCCGCCGGTCATCTGCCGCGCGGTGTCGCCGAGCACCCGGGCGGGCACGAGGACGGCGGTGTTCAGGCCGGGCGCGACCGGGGTCCAGCGGAGCTCGCGGACCGCGAGCCGGTACCGGTCGGTGGCGACCATGGTCAGCGTGTCCTCGTTGATCTCCATCCGGATGCCGGTCAGCGCGGGCAGCGTGTCGTCCTTGCCCGCGGCGATGGCCACCTGGTGGATCGCCGAGGCGAACGCGTCCGCGCCGATGGTCCCCGTGGTGTCCGGCATGTCGGGCAGGGTCGGGTACTCCTCAAGCGGCAGCAGCATCAGGGTGAACGTCGCGCTGCCGCACTTGACGGTCGTCCTGGTGCCGTCGGTGGTGAGGTCGACCGGCCTGGCCGGCAGGGACCGCACGATCTCCGACAGCAGCCTGCCGGACACGAGCACGCTGCCCGGCTCGTCGGCCTGCACCGGGATCGTCGACTGGGCGGAGACCTCGTAGTCGAAGGTGGACAGGGTTAGCTCGCTGCCTGCCTGAAGGCGCATGCCGGCCAGCACGGGAGCCGTGGGGCGCGCCGGGAGCGCGCGGGCCGTCCATGCGACGGCCTCTGCGAGTGGGTCACGCTCAACTTGGAGCTTCACGGGATGCCTCCTGCCGGTGATGTTTGCGGGCTTGCCGCGACGGGGTATGTCACTCCTCGCCGGGCTGCGGTCCACAGCCCAGGCGCGAGCCTACTTGTTCTTGGGATTCATTGAGTTATAAGAACGTAGTAGTAATAGGGGCTGTGGATTCTGGGGAGAACGACGTTTTCCCAGTTCGCAGCCCATTTTTTGTGCACAGGGGGTGTGCGCTCGGTGTGGACGCGCACGCGGTGTGTGTGGATGCCACCGGAGTTTTCCCAGGTTGTCCACCGGTCATCCCCTGGTTTTCCACGGGTTCTCCACCGGTTTGTCCACATGAGTGGTCCACAGGTTCTGGATAACTCATGTGGACAACCTGTGAGTTGATGTTGGCAACGATTTGCGGGTAATGGGCCATTGGGATGCCGCCTTTTATGTCCGCGCATTCTCGGCGTCATCCCGGCTCGGTGCTAGTTCGCGCGGGCCTGCTGCTTGATCCGGTTGGTGAGCTCGGTGACCTGCGTGTAGATCGAGCGCCGCTCGGCCATCAGCGAGCGGATCTTGCGGTCCGCGTTGATGACGGTGGTGTGGTCACGGCCGCCGAACTGCTGCCCGATCTTCGGGAGCGACAGGTCGGTCAGTTCACGGCACAGGTACATGGCGATGTGCCTGGCGGTCACCAGCACGCGCGACCGGCTGGTGCCGCACAGGTCCTCGATGGACAGCCCGAAGTACGCGGCGGTCTGGCCCATGATGGTCGCCGCGGTGATCTGCTGGCTGCCGCTCCCCTGGCTCTCCGGTATCAGGTCCTTGAGCACGATCTCGGCGAGGCTGATGTCGACGCCCTGGCGGTTGAGGCTGGCGAAGGCCGTGACCCTGATCAGCGCGCCCTCGAGCTCCCTGATGTTCGTGGAGATCCGGCTGGCGATGTACTCGAGCACGTCGGGCGGCGCGTTCAGGCCCTCCTGGATGGCCTTCTTCCTGAGGATGGCGATCCTGGTCTCAAGCTCGGGCGGCTGGACGTCGGTCAGCAGGCCCCACTCGAACCGGCTGCGGAGCCGGTCTTCCAGGGTGACCAGCCGCTTGGGCGCGCGGTCACTGGAGATGACGATCTGCTTGCTGGCGTTGTGCAGGGTGTTGAAGGTGTGGAAAAACTCCTCCTGCGTTCCTTCCTTGTTCTCCAGGAACTGGATGTCGTCCACGAGGAGGACGTCCACGTCCCGGTACCGCCGCCGGAACCCGTCCTGCTTGCCGTCGCTGATCATGTTGATGAACTCGTTGGTGAATTCCTCCGAGCTCACGTACCTGACCTTGAGGCCGTTGTAGAGGGTCTGGGCGTAGTGGCCGATAGCGTGCAGCAGGTGCGTCTTGCCCAGTCCCGAGTCGCCGTAAATGAACAGCGGGTTGTAGGCCTTGGCCGGGGCCTCGGCGACCGCGACCGCGGCGGCGTGCGCGAACCGGTTGCTGCTGCCGATGACGAACGTCTCGAACGTGTACTTCGAGTTCAGCCTGGCCGAGGCCGGGCGGGGCGGCTGGTCCTGCTGGTGGACGGGCGGCCCCGGCTGCTCCCGCTGTCCCTGCGGCTGGTACGGATCAAGGTCCAGTTGCTCCGGCGGGCCTGCCGGGGGCTGCTGTCCGCCCCTGAGCTGCTGTCCGCCCATGGGCTGCTGCGGGCCCAGGTGGTGCTGGGGCGGCAAGGGGTGCTGCTCGGGCGGCATCTCCTGGTATCCGGGAGGAGCGCTGCGGTAGGGCTGCTGGTAGGTATACGCGGGCTCCTGGTAGGAGTAGCGCTGCGGCGGCTGGTACTGCTGCGGTGGCGGCGGCCCGAGCGCGCCCAGGTCGGGCTGCTGCTGCGGCTGCGTCGGCCGCGGTGCCGGGTCATCCTGGGCCGCCCCCGGCAGCTGATCCATCACGGAGAGCGGCGAGCTGGGCGGGCCCGGCGGCTGCTCGGGCGGGGCGACCGGGCTCGGGTCGACGGTGACGGCGATCTGGATCGGGCGGCCGAGCTCCTTCGACAGCGCGTGGATGACCAGCGGCCGCAGCTTGGTCTCCAGGTACTCCTTGACGAACGGGTTGGGGGTCGCGATCAGCGCCGTGTTCTCGACGAGACCGAGCGGCCTGGTCAGCCGGAGCCAGGCGAGCTGGCTGGCCTGGAGCCCCATCCCGGCGAGCCCGTCAAGGGACCTTGTCCACACCTCAGCCAAATCGACGTCGCTCACCGGTGGCTCCCCTCGCCTCGCAGTCGTGCCCGGGCCGCGACAGGTTCTCGCGCAGGGATCGCCAACCGCAACTCGTTGTCCACAGGTTCGTCCACAGGTGTGTACGTAGGCTGCGGTGCGGTTTCCCCATCCCGTTGGCGGCAGCCAGCCCCCCGAAGGCGCCCTTCGGACCTTGATTTTCCACAGCCTAAGTCGCCGGCGGTGGATACGTTGTGGAAATCGCCGTCTTTCCCGGCACGGAGCGGCCCGGTTTGACCTGTGCATGGATCACCCGTACCGTTAACAGGCTGAGCCATGTCCGGAGCGCCCCTGGTCTTGGGAACCCGTGCCCGACATGTCTGCCCTTGATTGAGCACAGTATTCCCCAACGACCTGGAGTTCCAGTGAGCAAGCGTACGTTCCAGCCGAACAACCGTCGGCGGGCGAAGGTGCACGGCTTCCGTGAGCGGATGCGCACCCGCGCCGGCCGCGCCGTCCTTGCCGCCCGCCGCCGCAAGGGCCGCGAGCAGATCTCGGCCAGTCTGATGTTCGTTGCCGGGCCCACCGGAGCGGCTCGAGCCCGGCAGGCTGGCCTCGCTTGCTGGAGGGGTCGTGCTGCCGCAGCAGTCGCGGATGAGGAGCCCGGAAGAGTTCAAGCGCACGATGCGCTCGGGCCGGCGGGCCGGCGGCGCGACCCTGTCCGGACACCTGTTGCTGACCGCCGGTGCGGTACCCGAGGACACCAAGCCGAAGGTAGGCTTGGTAGTCAGCCGTGCGGTTGGCTCGGCGGTGGTTCGCAACCGGGTAAAGCGACGGCTCCGGGAACTGATGCGCGGGCGCGTTGCCGCGCTTCCCGGGGGCAGCTTGCTCGTGTTGCGTGCACATCCGGCAGCCGCTGGCGCACGCCAGGCGGATCTAGCCGCCGATCTTGACCTGGTCCTTGAACGACTGCAGCGGCGGCAGGTTGGGGCGCGCCAGCAATGAGCGCATCGGAGATGAGCTCGGCAGACAAAGCCGTGCCGACGTTGGCGGCACGGCTACTCATCGTTCCCGTCGTTGGCTACCGTCGCTTCATCAGCCCCCTTCTCCCCCCGGTTTGCCGGTTTTACCCGTCCTGCAGCGAGTACGCCCTTGAGGCACTTCGCACGCATGGGGCGGTACGGGGACTGTGGCTGGCCGTGCGTAGGCTTGCCCGTTGCCATCCCTTCAATCCCGGTGGATACGACCCCGTGCCTCCCCGGCCCCAAGGAGTAGTCCTGTGAGCATCCTCAATCCGCTGTTCGATGCGGTCGCGTGGGTGATGATGCAGATCCATGCGGGACTCTCGCACCTGTTCGGTCCGTCGAGCGGCGCGACCTGGGCCCTGTCCATCATCCTCCTCGTGGTGCTCATGCGGCTCGTCATGGTCCCGCTGTTCATCAAGCAGCGGAACTCCATGCAGAAGATGCAGTCGCACATGCCGCAGCTCGCGGAGCTCCGCAAGAAGTACAAGAACGACAAGCAGCGGCTCAACGAAGAGACGATGAAGTTCTACAAGGAGAACGGCATCAACCCGCTGGGCGGCTGCCTGCCGCTGCTCGCGCAGTTGCCGGTCTTCTGGTCGCTGTTCAACGTGCTCAGGGCGATCGCCAACTGGCACCCCGGGACCACGCCCGTCCTACGGGCTCACGGTTCCCGTGGTGGAGAGCGCGCGCAAGGCGCGCATCTTCGGCATATCGCTCTACGACCAGTTCCTGCACCCGGCCGCGGGCGAGTCGTCGACCTCCCGGCTACCTCATCGTCGTGTTCGTGCTGATCAGCGCCGGCACCACGTTCCTCACCATGCGGCAGAGCCAGAAGCGCGGCATGATGAACCCGACGCAGCCCGACCCGGACCAGCCGGGTGCGGCCGCCGCCCAGGCCATGTCGAAGAACATGATGTACATCGCGCCGTTCTTCGCGCTGACTGGTCTGTACTGGCAGTTCGGCCTCGTCCTGTACTGGGTCACCACGAACATCTGGACGCTGGGACAGCAGCACTTCCTGTTCCGTAGCCTTCCGGTGGTGGGGAGCGCTACGGTAGGTGCGTCTGCGACGCAGGCGGCGTCGGGGAACTCGGGCGCTGCCAAGAGCGCTTCCGGTACCGCGGCCAAGACGGGATCCGCTTCCGCCAAGACCGCCGGCGCCGCGCCGAAGGCCGGCACTGCGCCAAGACGGACTGCCGCCAAGACGGGAACGAAGTCGACGAGTGCGAGCAAGCCGGCGGCCAAGAGCGGGACGTCCGGCGCGACGGCCGCGGGTGCGGCTCCCGCCGCGAAGGCGAACGCGAACGGCGCGGCGGCCAACGGCGCGGCCGCGAACGGCTCGGGGCTGCTGCGGCGGTTCGGTAAGAAGGAGGAGCCACAGGATGATGTTCCTGTCGCTCCGCCGACCAAGGTCGTCCGGCAGCAGCCGGTCCGGCAGACACGCAGTAAGCGCGGCAACACGGGCAAGAGGTGAGCGGCTGTGGGGGTTGGTCCCGGTGAGGGGTTCGGCACGATGGTAGATCAGGAGCAGGAGCTGAGCAGCGTGGCCGACGGCGAGGACCTCGTCGAAGAAGCGGATGACGACCTGGACGACGCGGTCGACGAGGACGAGGACGACGCCGAAGAAGATGACGACGATGAGGACGGCGACGAGGACGACCTGAGCTCTCTCGAAGAGGAGGGCGAGATCGCCGCCGACTACATCGAGGGCCTCCTCGACATCGCGGACCTTGACGGCGACATCGACATGGACGTGGAGGGCGACCGGGCCGTCGTGTCGGTCGTTGGTGCCACGCTCGACGAGCTGGTCGGCGACGACGGCGAGGTGCTCGAGGCGCTGCAGGAGCTGACCCGGCTCGCGGTGCACCGGCAGGACCGGCAGCCGGGCCAGGCTCATGCTCGACGTCGGCGGTTTCCGTGCGCAGCGCCGGACCGAGCTGGCCGAGCTTGGCCGCACCGTGGCCGCGGAGGTATCGCAGAGCGGCGAGCCCAAGAAGCTGCGGGCCATGTCCCCGTTCGAGCGGAAGATCATCCACGATGCTGTCGCGCTCGCCGGGCTGCGGAGCGAGTCGGAGGGCGAGGAGCCGAACCGGCGCGTGGTGGTCTTCCCGGTCGGCTGAGGCGGACGCGGTGGCCGCGGTACGCCCCCGAGGCCGCCGACGTCTTCGGGGACGCGATTGATCAGGCCCGCCGGTACGCGGAGCTGCTGGCTACCGATGGAGTCACGCGCGGCCTGATCGGCCCGCGCGAGACCGAGCGGCTGTGGGACCGGCACCTGGTTAACTGCGCGGTGGTGGCGGAACTGCTGCCGGAGCGGGGAGTGCTCGTCGACATCGGCTCGGGGGCGGGATTGCCGGGCGTCGTGCTCGCGATGCTGCGCCCGTCGCTTCGGGTCATCCTGCTCGAGCCGCTGCTGCGGCGGTCGGTCTTCCTTGAGGAGTGTGTCGCGGAGCTTGGGTTGTCCAACGCGACCGTGCTGCGCGCCCGGGCGGAAGAGAAGGCGGCCGCGCGACATCAAGGCCGACATCGCCACGGCTCGGGCCGTCGCGCCACTGGACCGGCTGGCCGGCTGGGCCGCACGGCTGCTCCGTCCCGGCGGCGAGCTGCTCGCGATCAAGGGGCAGTCCGCGGCGGAGGAAATCGAGGCCGCCCGGCCCGCTCTTTCCCGACTTGGCGTGCGGAGTGCGGAGGTTCTGCAGGCCGGTCACGGTAGGGTCATAATGGCGACCACGGTTGTCCGTGTCGTTATGGGAGGACACGGCCGAGAGGAGCGAGCAGGTGCTCAGCGCAGCCGGCGTGGGGTGGCCTGACGGGGGAACGGTGCTAATGCCAGGCGTGACCGGGCTGGGATGGCCCGCGAGCACGGCTTGGGCTTTCTTCTCAATCCCCTGAGCAGGTCTCGAGAGGTACGTCGGTGAACGAACAAGAGGATCTGTCGCTTCCTGGGTCGGACCGGGTAAGAAACGCGCTGGCGGCGGCGGTTTCACGTGGAACACCGACTAGAGGAGACCAAATGTCGCCGCAACCGACCGGGCAGGAAGCGCCCGTCGTGGTGCCGGACGCACCGACGACCGCGGGCGACACGCCCATCGCACGCCAGGCCGAGGCGGCCGTTGGCGTCCGTGGCGCGGCCAAGCGGGAGGCCTGGCCC
Organism: uncultured Actinomycetota bacterium; assembly: GCA_963850115.1. Classification (GTDB taxonomy): domain Bacteria; phylum Actinomycetota; class Actinomycetes; order Streptosporangiales; family Streptosporangiaceae; genus Trebonia. The sequence continues at coordinate 19,724 of CAWKKG010000004.1, read as the reverse complement.
CGTCCCAAGCGGTGCCGAATCATGACTATCGCCAACCAGAAGGGTGGCGTCGGCAAGACGACGACCGCGGTGAACCTGGCGGCGAGCCTCTCACAGCACGGCAACCGGGTGCTCGTGGTGGACCTGGACCCGCAGGGGAACGCCTCGACCGCGCTTGACGTCGATCACCACGTCGGCATCGAGTCCGTGTACAACGCGCTCGTCGAGGAGCGCCCGCTGCCGGAGATCGTGACCGAGGTCGAGGGCATGCCCGGTCTCTACTGCGCGCCGGCCACGATCGACCTGGCCGGCGCCGAGATCGAACTGGTGCCGCTCGTCGCGCGCGAAGCGCGGCTGTCGCGCTCGATCGAGCAGCTCGACACGGACACAGTTCGACTACGTGCTGATCGACTGCCCGCCGTCGCTCGGCCTGCTGACGGTCAACGCGCTCGTCGCGGCCGATGAGGTGCTGATCCCGATTCAGTGCGAGTACTACGCGCTCGAGGGCCTTGAGCAGCTCCTGCGGACGGTCGAGCTCGTGCGCGGGCACCTCAACGCCACGCTGCGGATCTCCACGATCCTGCTGACCATGTACGACGGCCGGACCCGGCTCGCGACGCAGGTCGCCGAGGACGTGCGTTCGCACTTCGGCGACGTGGTGCTGCAGACGATCATCCCGCGCTCGGTCCGCGTCTCCGAGGCGCCGAGCTACGGCCAGTCCGTCATCACTTACGACCCGGCGTCCTCCGGTGCGGTCGCCTACGCGGAGGCCGCCCGCGAGCTCGCCCATCGCGCCGCCGACCTGTAGTCGTCCGACTACCCACGGTGTACCACTTCTATTCGGTGAGGCGTGGCCCCGTCCGTTAGGCCGTGCCTTAGGATCCGTGCGTTAGTCGGCGGGCCGCTGGTGGAGATGCCGTCGGGGGACATTGCCTTGACGATGCGCTCAAGGTCGTCGATCGTGGCGAACTCGACGGTGATCTTGCCCTTCTCGCTGGCCCATCTCCACCTTGACGCGGGTCTCGAAGAGATCGGAGAGCCGGTCGGACAGGTGACGGAGCGCGGGAGCGACCGGCTTCGCGGTCGTCGGCTTGCGGGCCTGCTTCTCCGGCTTGTCGTCCCGAAGGTGACGATCTCCTCCACCGAGCGGACCGAGAGTCCTTCGGCCACGATGCGCTGCGGCGAGCCGTTCCTGGGCCAGCGGGTCGTCGAGGGAGAGCAGCGCGCGGGCGTGGCCCGCGCTGATCACGCCGGCCGCGACCCGCTTCTGCACGGCGGGCGGCAGGTTCAGCAGCCGGAGCGTGTTGCTGATGTGCGGGCGGGACCGGCCGACCTTCTGCGCGAGCTGCTCGTGCGTCGCACCGAAGTCGTCGAGCAGCTGCTGATAAGCGGCGGCCTCTTCGAGCGGGTCGAGCTGCTGCCGGTGCAGGTTCTCGAGCAGCGCGTCGCGCAGCATGTCGGTGTCGGGCGTCTCGCGCACGATCGCCGGAATGTACTCGAGTCCGGCCTGCTGGGACGCGCGCCAGCGGCGCTCGCCCATGACGAGCTCGTACTTTCCCTCGCCGAGCTTCCTGACCACGACCGGCTGGAGCAGGCCGACCTCGGTGATCGAGGCGGCCAGTTCTTCGAGCGCTTCCTCGTCGAAAGTCCGCCGCGGCTGGCGCGGATTCGGCGTGATGGAGCCGACCGCGACTTCCTCGAAGTAGGCGCCCGCGACCTGGCGCAGTCCCGGTGTCGGCTGCGTCCTGCGAGCCGCGGCTGAGACCGTCGGCCGGCTGTTCCGAGCGGACGACGTCCACGGCGACCGGTGAGCCGGCCGTCGCGCCGGCGAGCGTTGCGGTGCCGGTGCGAGGTGCCTCCGGGATCAGTGCTCCGAGTCCCTTGCCGAGCCCTCGCCGTTGCTGCGCCACTGGTTCTCCTATTTACCGCGCTCGGTGTGCGTGCCTGGTGTGCCGAGAAGGCCGCGCAAGGTTCGACGAGACCTCTGGCCGCCTCTCCAATTTAACGGCAACCGGCCGCGGATTGGGCGGCTTCGCCGCGCCTGGTTTCACGTGAAACGGAGATCAGCCGAGAGGATGCCCCTCGGCTGTTTCACGTGAAACCAGGCCGCGTCCGGTGCGGACGGCTAGGCCCGGACCGCACCGGACGCGGCGGCGATGTCGCTCAGGAACGCGTCGACGTCGCTCTCCTGCGTGTCGAAAGCGGTCATCCAGCGCACGATCGAAGCGGACTCGTCCCACACGTGGAAGGTCCAGTCACGCTGCAACTCGGCGATGTGCCCGGGGTTAAGGCGGGCGAACACCGCGTCCGACTGGACCGGGTAGGCGAGGTCGACGCCGGGGATCGACGCGAGCCCTGACGCCAGCCGCGCGGCCATCGCGTTCGCGTGACCGGCGTTCGCCAGCCAGAGGTCGTCGGCCAGCAGCGCGTTGAACTGCGCGCCGAGAAAGCGCATCTTCGAGGAAAGCTGCATGTGCTGCTTGCGCAGATAGCGGGCGCTGGCGTCGTCCGCCGCCTGCATGACGATGACCGCCTCGACGCCCATCGCACCGTTCTTGGTGCCACCGAAGCTGAGCACGTCCGCAGTACGCCGCCAGGTCGGCGAGCGTGCAGCCGAGGTACGCGGCCGCGTTGGCGAGGCGCGCGCCGTCCAGGAACACGCGCAGCCCGTTGGCGCGCGCAGAACTCCTTGATCGCCCGCAGCTCGTCGAGCGAGTAGCAGGTACCGAATTCCGTCGACTGCGTGACGGCGACGACGCCGGGCTGAGCGAAGTGCTCGTCGCCGCGGCCGGCCAGCCGGGTGCGCGATGAGTTCCGGGGTGAGCTTCCCGTCCGGCGCGGGCACGGTGAGGAGCTTGGTCCCGAGGATGCGCTCGGCGGAGCCGCACTCGTCGGTGTTGATGTGCGCGGACTCCGCACAGATGACCGCCTCGTGCCGGCCGAGCAGCAGACCGAGCCCGAGCACGTTGGCGCCGCTGCCGTTCAGGACCAGGTACACCTCGCCCTGCGCGCCGGACAGCCGGCGGATCTCAGCCGACCGCCTGCTCCGTCCACGGGTCACGCGCCGTAGGCGATGGCGTCCCCGGTGTTCGCCTCGACGATGGCGCGCATGACCGCCGGATGGGTCCCCGCGTGGTTGTCGCTGCCAAAGCTCTTCCGTGGTACCGCCCCGGTCATCGGGTCCTCCAAGTAAATATTTCTAGATCATGGGTCACAGCATTCCCTGCCGTCGGCGGGGTACCATGCCAAAATAGTGGCTACTTCACGCTGACCTGATCGGGGAACACAACGGGATGTCACGCCGACTTGTCAACATCACGCTAGATAATCTCGGCGACCTTCCGCCGAGTTGCCGTTCTTGCGTTTTCTGGGAACTCGATCCGATCAGCAAGGCTCGCGCCGAGGCATCGGACCCGGGGCTGGAAAAGGAGTCGTGGATCTCCTCGGTGCTGCTTGAATGGGGTAGTTGCGGAAAGCTTCTCTATGTCGATGGCGTGCCCGCCGCCTACGTACTATTCGCTCCCCCACAATACGTGCCCCGGTCGGTCGCCTTTCCCACGAGCCCGGTCAGCGCGGACGCCGTTCTCCTCATGACGGCCCGGGTGCTCAGCGAGTTCTCCGGCGGCGGCCTGGGCCGCATGCTCATTCAGGGCATGGCGAAGGACCTCACCCGGCGCGGCGTCCGGGCGATCGAAGCCTTCGGCGACAAGCAGTGGACCGCGCCCGCCTGCGTTCTGCCGGTTGACTACCTGCTCGCCGTCGGCTTCAAGACGGTCCGGCCGCATCACCGCCACCCGCGGCTGCGCATGGAACTGCGGTCGACGCTCAGCTGGCGCGAGGACGTGGAAGTCGCGCTCGAGCGCCTTCTCGGCTCCATGACACCGGAACGGGTCCTCCGCCCGGCTCCAGCCCCGGCGGTCGTGAGCGGCCGAGCGAATCTTACTGGGTCGCGATCACGACGCAGCGGCCGAACTCGGCGAGCGCCTCTTCGCTCCCCTCGACCGTCACCCGGCTCGGCTCGCCGGGAGTCTCCCGGTTCCAGGCCCAGCGCAACATGTCCGTCGGGAGTGCCGCTGATCGTGACATCGGGAACCGGCTCATCCGCGAGCTTCTCTCCCGGCCCGCCTTCGACGGTGAAGCGGCCGGGAGAGGTCCGGACGAGCCAGGCCACGCTCGGGCGTGTCAGCGGTGGCCGTCGGTCTCGATCTTGTAGATCCGGCCGGGTGAGTCTGGCCAGCGCCTCGGTGAAGTAGTCGCCCCAGTACTCCACGCTGTAGGCGACGAAGACCTTGAGCAGCTCGTCGATCCCGTCCACGGCGAGGTCGTCGGGCACCGGCGCGATGGCGGCGCCCGCCCCGAGCTCGGCGTCGATCCGGTGAATCACGCTCTCCTGCGCCATCCGCCGGAACCAGAACCCGACCGTCGGGTCCGGCGGGTACCAGGTCCCGCCAGGTCGCGCCCGGATCCCGCGTCGTGAGCTCGGCGACCAGCTCACCGTAGGCCCGGTCGAGCAGCTCCAGCGGCTCTTCATCCTTGAGCCCGGCGGGCGGCCAGTCGGTCTCGACCTCGCCCCCGGACCGCATGCACTCGACCTTATGCAGGTACACCTGACCGACATGCCGCGTCAGGTCCGCGACCGTCCAGTCAGGACAGGTAGGCACCCGCCCCTCCAGATGCCCAGGCACAACCTCCCGCATCCGCCGATAGTCCGCCTCAAGACAAGCAAGAAACCGCGAGTTCTCCATCCAAACAGTCAACCACAACGACCGACAAGCTAGTACAGGAGTTCGATAGCCAACCCGTCAGCGCACCCTGGACTGGCACGAGCGTCAGCGTGAACGCCGAAGGCGAGAGTAATAACAAGGCCGCAAACAGAAGCGGCAGCCGGGTGAGAACCCGACTGCCGCAGGAACGAGCACCCGACCGACGACCTAAGCCACCGTCAGCCGAAATGAGAAGCGGTGAGGCGAACGGGGTGAGCCGCGCGCCTTCGGGACGGCCCGATCGGTTTTATCGGGCCGGACCGACGAGCGCGCGGCGATCCCCTCGCCTCACCGCGACCCAGTACAGGAAGACAGAGCAAGCTCAGATGAACTCAGCCAGGTCCTTAAGCAAAGCCGCCTTAGGCTTAGCACCCTTGATCTGCTTCACGACCTCACCGTTCTGAAACACGTTCAGCGTCGGGATCGCGAGGATCGAGTACCGCTGCGCGATCGCCGGGTTGTCGTCGACGTTCAGCTTGACGACGTCGATCTTGTCCGCGTACTCGGCCGCGATCTCCTCGAGGACTGGCGCGATCATCCGGCACGGGCCACACCACTCGGCCCAGTAGTCCACGATGACCGGCTTGCTGCTCTTCAGAACCTCGGCCTCGAAGGTCGCGTCGGTGACGGCCCTGGTCGTACCCATGGTGATGACACCCTCCCTGTTGGATCTTTGCTAGTTTCGTCGTACTCGTGCTCCGCCAGCCACCGCTCCGCGTCGATCGCGGCGGAACAGCCCGTGCCCGCCGCGGTGATCGCCTGCCGGTAGACGTGGTCGACCACGTCGCCGCAGGCGAAGACGCCTTCGATCGCGGTCCGGGTGGACCGGCCCTCGACCTCCAGGTAGCCGTCCGGGTTGATGGGCAAGCTGGCCGGCGAACAGCTCGCTGCGCGGCTGGTGGCCGATCGCGATGAAAACGCCGCCGACCGGAAGCACGGTCTCTTCGCCGGTGTGCACGTTGCGCACCCGCAGCCCGGAGACCTTCCCGTCGCCTTCCATCGAGACGACGTCGCTGTCCCACTGGAACTTGATCTTCGGGTTGGCGAACGCCCGCTCCTGCATGATCTTCGACGCCCGCAGCTTGTCGCGCCGGTGCACGAGGGTCACGGTCTTGCCGAACCGGGTGAGGAACAGCGCCTCTTCGAGCGCCGAGTCGCCGCCGCCGATCACCGCGATGTCCTTCTCCCGGAAGAAGAACCCGTCGCAGGTCGCGCACCAGGACACCCCGTGCCCGGACAGGAGCTTCTCGCCGGGAACCCCGAGCTCCTTGTACTTAGACCCGGTGGCGATGATCACGGCCTTGGCCAGGTAGGTGTCGGTCTCGGTCTTCACGACCTTCGGCGAGGCGGTCAGGTCCACCTCGACCACGTCATCGGACACCAGTTCGGCACCAAACCGCTCCGCCTGCTTGCGCAGGGAGTCCATCAGCTCCGGGCCCATGATCCCGTCGGGGAAACCGGGAAAGTTCTCCACGTCGGTGGTCTGCATCAGCGCACCGCCCGCGGTCACCGACCCCTCGAAGACGAGTGGCTCAAGCTTGGCCCTGGCCGTGTAAATGGCCGCGGTATACCCCGCCGGGCCAGAACCAATGATGATGACGTCACGTACGTCGGTCACTGAAGGCGCCTCCTCGGAATGCTTACTGCTCAACCGATACTAGGGCGCGGAGATTCCCGGGTAAGCCGGCCAGCGCCACAGACACGACGAGTTCTGTTTTGGCCGCGGTACAGCCGAGTCCCACCACCCACACGCGCGTCGAGCTGGCGATGACGTACGCGGGCTCACCCTGGTACGTGGCCCGGTCGACCAGCCGGGGCGCCACGCCGCCCGTCAAGTGCAGCACGCACCCGCGCAGGGCCGCACCCGATGTGGCCCCAAGCGAGGCGGGACTGCCCGCGACTCTAGCGCGCACCTGCTCGGCCAGGGTTGCCCGCTCGTACTTGGTACCGCTGGCGGTGACCGAGAACGTGGCGGAGCCGGCGTCGGGCGCGGACGCGGACGACGCCCGGGGCCCGGGCTCAACTGCCCCCGAGGCCGAGCCTGCGCTTGAGGCCGAGCTCGCGCTCGATCCGCGCGGCGCTCGACCCCGCGGCGTATGCCGCCGTCGGGCTCGGCGCCGCCGCCGGCCCGGCGGCCACGCTAGAAGAAAACGACTCCTGACCGCTGCCCTGCGCCAGTGCGAACCCCAACCCGGCCAGGCCCAGGCAGACGACGAGCAAGCCGACGTTGACCGCCGGCCGCCGCAGGAAGTCCCCGCGTCGGCGGCCGTCGCTCGGGCGTCGATGGCCGCCGGCCCGGCGCCGTCGCCCGCGGGCCCGCGCGGGTGCGGGCAAGGGCACGGGGAGACGGGGGCGCGCGGCGGCCTCCGCCGTGAGCGCCGCGCTGATCCGCGACTCGACGGCGTCCGGCAGGGCGGGAACCGGAACGGAGGCCAGGTACGCGGCGACCGCGGACAACCGTGCTTCCCTGTCTTCGGCAAGCACCGTCGGATCCGATTGCCCGGCCGGTCCTGGGAATTCCTCTTCCTCTTCCGGGTCGTCCCACTCCGGAGGCCAGTGCTCGCTCATGCGCCTCCTCCCTGTTCAGATGGGACGCCGTCGGAGACCGGCCGGTTCCGTTCCGCCGGATAATCGCCGCGCAGGTGAGCAAGGTGCGGCAGCAACCGCGCCCGGCCGCGCGCGCACCGGCTCTTGACGGTGCCCTCGGAGACGCCGAGGACCGCCGCGGCATCCGCGACGCCGAAGCCGAGCATGTCCACCAGGACGAGCGCCGCCCGCTGCGGCGGCGGCAGGGTCCGCATCGCGGCGTCCACATCGAGCCGGGAGTCCGTGCTGGCGGCGCTGTCTACCCCCGGCCGAGGCTCCGGCACCGGCAGGTCATCGGGGTCGCCCGACCAGCCGACGGACCGCGCCGACCGGCGGCGCAGCAGGTCGAGCGAGGCATTGACCACGATCCGGTGCAGCCAGGTCGTCACCGCGGCCTCGGCCCGGAAATCGCTCGCCCGGCGGAAGGCCGAGATCATCGCCTCCTGCAGCGCGTCCGCCGCGTCGTCCGGGTCGCAGGTAATGCGCAGCGCCACCGCCCACAGCCGGTCCTTATGCCGCTTGAACAGCAGGCCGAACGCGTCGGTCTCGCCGTCGGCATGCCGACGGAGCAAGGCAGCGTCTGATGGCTCGCCGGGAGCCGGGCCCGACATACCCCGCCGCCGTCAGGAGTTTCCCGAGACGACGCTGCCGCGCACCGCGACGTTGTAGATCCGGCCCTGGTACTGCCCGGCTTGATCCGGGTCGGCCGGCAGGTTGCCGGTGAGCCAGATCAGCACGTATCGTCCGGTGGCCTTGGAAGAGACCGGGTAGGACAGGACCCCGGTGCCGGTAGCCTTCTGGCCGACCAGGGTGAAGTTATTCAGCGCGGTCTTGGACATCGCGGCGGAGTTCCCGAGGTAGATCTCCGCGGTCGTGCAGCAGATGCTTCCGACCGACACCTCGACCTTGCTCAGCTGGACCGTCTTGCCCATGTCGATGAGCAATCCGGTGCCCGCCTTCAGGTTTCCGAAGTCCGCGTGATTCTGGTACGTGTCCGTGCCCCAGAACGTGCTCGTCGAGCCGTCGATCGCGTTCTTCGCTTCCGAAGCGTCCTCGGTGTCCGAGCCCAGGATGTTGAATGTGCTGACCGACACGGGCGTGAGCACCGTGCCGCCCGCCGACGCCGACGCCGAGGTGGTCGGCTGCGCCCCGGCGCCGCCGGCCGTCGACGACGGGGACTTGCGGAAGCCAACGGCCCACACGAGCACCGCGGCCACGACGAGCACGAGCACGACGACGAGCGTCACCGTGACCCGGCTGGGGCCGCGCTTACCGCCCTGATAGCCGGCGGCCGAGTACTGCGCCCCGGTGTACTGCGCTCCGCCGTACCCGCCGCGGGGTACTGCGGCGACGGCGACTGGTACGGCGCGGTGCCGCTTGGCCCGGGTGCGGCCCAGGTGTCAGGGTTGTTCGGGTCGGGACCGTACGCCGCCGTAGCCGCCCCGCCCCTGGTAGCCGGCGGGCGCCGGGGGAGCAGGCTCCGGTAGCGGCGCGGGCGGTGCCACCGCCGCGAGCGCGTCGGCGAATTCCGCCGGCGACTGGATCGGCGCCCCCTGCCTGGTCGGCCGCTGCAGCAGCGCCCGCGTGATGACGCTGTCCATGGCGGAGGACACGTCCGCGGATACCTGGCGGGGCGCGGCGACCACACCGTCGGACAAGGGGGCCGCGGGCAGCCGGGTCGGCTCCTCGCCCGGCCAGTAGCCCGTCAGCGCCGCGTAGAGCATCCCGGCCAGCGCGGTGGTGTCCGCGATCGACGGGTCGTAGGGCGGCATCGGCGGTCAGCCCGTCGCCGGCCAGCGCGGCGTCGATGCCCAGCCCGGTGATCTTGATGCCGCTGCCGCGGGTCCAGCGCAGCGAGTCCGGGGTCAGCCGCAGGTGGGCCTGCCCGAGGGCGTGCGCGCCCGCGACCGCCCGGGCCGCGTCGCAGATCAGGGAGCACGCGCGGGCCGAGTCGAGCGGCCCGCTGGCCTCAACTATCTCGGTGAGCGAATCGCCGCCCACCCACTCGAGCACGATGTACGCCTGTCCGCCGCCGTCCTCGACGTCGAAGACCTGGGCCATCCGCGGGTCGGTCAGCCTGCTGGCGGCCCGGGCGGCGGTGACGACCTGGGAATTCGTGGGAAGCCGGGTGCGAACGTCAGGATAGAGACGGGACGCGCGAGCGTCTCGTCGATGGCCTTCCACAAGATCCAGCCATTCCCGGCGACCATCTGGTCCACGAGCCGGTACCGCCCGGCAAGCCGTGTTCCTGGTTCAGAGGTGTACGTGCTCATACGTCAGCGTCAAGAGCGGGGCCGGCTCTCGGCCTCCTTCCAGCCCCAGGAAATCCCACGATCACCGTCCCATGGTAGTGTCTGCCGTTCGCCGGGACCCGGCGACCAACGCAAGGCACTCGACAGGCCGCCTTACCGTTATATGCGAATACGGCCAATGTCGCACACCCGGACACGCCATCTATCGGCGAGTCTCGCCGGACTGGACGAGATGTTTGACAAGACGTCATCGGCTGGTCATCCTCGATCGACGGCGGCCACGGGTCTACCTGAACCGGCCGACGACGGCCCGCATCAGGGTGCGGAACTCCTCGATGCCGAGCAGTCGCGAGCACAGCGCGTAGAGCAGCAGGGCCCCGCCACCGCCGATCACCGTGGTGACCAGCCCGTACAGCGGTCCCTGGTGCATGAACGAGCCCACGGCCGCCATGACCACGAGGGCGAAGAGCAGGCCGGGCACCGTGGCGAGGAACATGCGCACCAGCGACCTGGTGATCCGCCAGCCGTCGAGCGAGCCGACCCGGCGCAGCAGCAGCGGCCAGGCCAGGATCGCGCCGGACAGCGTCACGAGGTCGTAGGCGAAGGCCAGGCCGACCACGGTCCTGGTGGGCGGCAGCACCTGGAGCGCGACCAGGTAGCCGATCACGCCGACGATGAGCATCACCATGCCGAGGATCGCCGGGGTCCTGTTCTCGCGGAACGAGTAGAACACCCGCAGCTGCAGCTGGGTGAACATGAACGGCACCAGCCCGATCGAGAACGCGCCGAACACCTCGCCGATGTACCGGGCCTGGTCCGTCGTGGTATGCCCGTGGGCGAACAGGAACTCGCCAGCGGCGCGCCGAGCACGCCGAGGAACACCGCCGCGGGCACCACGATGACCGACGCGACCCGCACGCCCTTGGAGAAGTCGTCCCGCACCAGCGAGTACCGCCGGTCGGTCGCGTGCCCGCTCATCCGGGGCAGCAGCGCGCTGATGACCGAGATGCCGACGATCGCGTACGGCAGCTGGAACAGCTGGTAGGCGTAGGACCAGGCGGAGAAGCCGACGCCGGTGACGGCGGGGTGCAGGCGCGCGGCCGAGGCCGAGGCCGAGTTCGCCACCCGCTGCGCGACCAGGTTGCCGAGCCACTGGGTGGCCACGTAGCCGAACATCCAGCCGGACATCCGGCCGATCTCGTTGATCTCCGAGCGGCGGAAGTCGAAGGTCAGCCGCATGCTGAACCCGGCCCGCCACATGATGGGGAAGAGGCAGACCGACTGGATCACGATGCCGAGCGTGGTGCCGATCCCGAGCAGGTTGAGGCCGAAGCTGGAGACGGTATCGGCGGAAGTGCTGTGGTCGGTCGCCCAGTACAGGAGGGCGACGAAGATCACCACGACGTTGTTGATGACCGGCGTCCACATGTTGGCGCCGAACCGGCCGCGCACGTTGAGGATCGCGCCGAGCAGCGAGTCCATCCCGTAGAAGAAGATCTGCGGGATGAAGAAGTAGGCGAACACCACCATGACGTGGTGCTCGCGGGGATCCTTGAGGTTTCCGCCGTACAGGTCGACGATCGGCCCGGCGAGCAGCGTGGCCACCAGGGTGATGAGCAGCAGCGAGATCGACGCCGAGCGAGTAGATCCGCTGCGCGTACCCCTCGCCCCGGTCCGGGTCCTCCTTGGCCGCGCGGACCAGCATCGGGACCACGACCGAGGTGAAGATGCCGCCGAGCATCAGGTAGTACACGGTGTTCGGCAGCGTGTTGGAGTTGTTGTACGCGTCGGAGAGCGTGCCCTGGCCGAGCGCGATCACCAGCACGAGCGTGCGCAGGAACCCGGTGCCCCGGGAGGCGACCGTGCCGAGCGCCATCACCTTGCTCGACCTGGCCAGGTTGGGCGAGGTGGTCTCGGCGGCCCGCTGCGGCCCGGTCGCCGGCACCGCGCCGGCGTCCGGCTCGAGGATCCTGGTGCGGTTGTCCTGGAGGTCGGCCTGGGCGCCGCGATCGGCTCGGCACGAACCGCGGCGCGGGCCGCGGCGGCGCCTCCGGGTAGTCGAACGGCTGGAACGAGGGCTGCGGGTAGCCCGCGGGCACCGGCGGCAGGAACGCCGTCGGCATCGGGGCGGGGCGGTCCCGGTCCGCGGGCGGCAGGTACCCTTCCCGCGGCGTGAACGTGGGGCGCGGCCGCCCGTCCCGGGTCCGCCCGTGCTTCGGCCCCGGCCGCTCTTCCCCGCCGGGCGGGTGCGGCGTAAACGACGGCCCGGTCGCCGGCGGCCTGGGCGGCCGGCGGCGGTGGCGGGTACGGGTCATAGCCGGACGAAGCCTGGTGCGGGCCAGGGGGAGCGGGCGGCGGCGGCCCGTCGTACGGCACCGGCCCCTGGTAGGTAGGCGGCTCGTAAGGCGGCTGCGGACCCGACTGGCGCGGCGTGAACCGGGGCTGGCTGGCCGCCTGGGGGTCATCGTCTTCTGGGTACGGCGGGCCGGGGGGCATGGTCGGCCTTGTCATCCGGCGCCTCCACCCTCAGCCGTCTCGTCAGCACTGCCACGGTTCCTGGCGCCAGCGAGCCGCTTGCGGCGCAACCGGTAGGCCGACGTCAGCACGAGGATACCGAGCGCGCCGCCGATGATGATAAGCAGCAGCCGTCCGAACCGCGTCACCTCGACGCTCAGCGGCTGCGCGGTCCAGCTCAGCGGCGACCCGTCCTGCGTCACCAACTGTAGCTGCACGGTGGTCGTGCCGATGGTAGACGAGTGCACCGGACATCTTGAACGGTGCCCGTTCCGTCGCCTGGTACCTTGAGCATCCCGTCCGAGCCCACGGTGATCTGGCTTCCTGGCTGGCGTGGTGGCCATCACCTGAACCTGGATCGGCTGGTCCAGGCCGTTCTGCACGGACACGGGGGTCTCCCCCGACTGCCCGGCAAGCAGGAGCTTCTTGCTGGCGATCATCTGCACCTTGTGCTCTTGGTACGACAGGTAGCCGGCCAGCTGGGCCGTCACGAAGGACCCGCCGTAGGAACCGCTGCCGCGCCAGGCCGACGACTGGAGGGCCGCGACCGCACCGTCGAGCTGGTCGACCTGCCGGGCGGGCGGCTGGTACAGCAGGTCCTTGAACAGGGAGACGCTCGTCTGGACCTTGGCGACGCTGTCGAGGTAGGTGTCGCTGAGTTCGGCCCGGCTCACCTGCTTCGCCGGGACCTGCGTGGTGGACGGCAGTTGCGCCGCTTGCGTGGCGAGCGCGGACAGCCCGGTCACGTGCAGCCACGGTGCCGTGCCTGGTGATCGAGAGCAGCGTGTTGGCCACGCCAGACGACGGGATCCCAGTCCGTGGGCGGCGCGATCGACGAGTGACCGCGACGTGTCCGCCTCGGCGGCGATCATCGCGGTCTGCGCGAGGAAGTCCTGGGTCAGCGCGAACTGGCTCGCCGCGGTCTTGGCCGCGGCCGCCGTGCCGAGCAGGCTGGTGATGCGCGAGTTGGCCACCAGCAGCGACATGCCGTTGCCGACGCTGTTGACGGTCTTGGCGAGCGCGTCCTCGCCCCCGCCGACCGACGGAGACAGCTCACCGCTGCTCAGCACCACGGTGTTGACGCCGCCGTCGCTGGCGAGGCTGGTCAGCACCCCGGCGTCGGCCAGGCCGTCGGCCGGCCAGGCAGCCTTGAGCACCGCCCCGCCGCTGGTTCCCGTGCCCTTATCCCCGAACGTGTCCGGCAGTATCTCTCCGGCCACGCTTTCACCGAGAAGGTAGGCCGACTGGATGCTGCTATCCAGGCCCGAGTGGCTGAGCGCGGCCACGTCCACGTTGGCGTAGGGGGAAAGGAAGGCCGGCCCGCCCGCGGTGGAGGTCTTGCAGCTGGGCCAGCCACTGCCCGGCGGCCGTGCTCGCGCGGCTCCTCGAAGCGCTCGGAGCAGACGTCGTTGCCCCCCGTGAAGTACTGGTGCGTCATCACGGACACGTCGGACAGCAGCGCCGGGTCGATGTCCCAGGTGAGCTGGTCCTTCTGGGCCCAGGCGGCGCCCGCGTCGAGCAGGGTGGAGAGGCGGCCGCCGGAAGCGACGGAGCCGGCGAGCTCCGACGTCCTGAGCGTCTTCGAGCACGCGCCCTGCTGCGCGGTGTCGATGAGCGGCCATACCCACGCCACCTGCAGCCCCTTGACCTGGCTGGCCGCGCTGTCGCCGGGCCAGAACGGCAGGAACGTGCGGGCGTTCGCCGTGTCCGGTGCCGCCCGCCGCCGCCTGGACCTGGAGGGGGAAGACGCCGAACTGGTCGTAGAAGGTCGCCGCCTGGAACGACACGCTCCAGGGCACGGTCGCACCGTTCGGTACGGCGGCGGTCACCGCGTACGGCGTCCCGGCCGCACTGCAGCGGGAGGGCGGAGGTGCCGGTCGCGGTGCCGTTGGTGAAGTCCGACATCTGCGACGGGTACTGGAACCACTCGGTGCTGGTCATGGCCTGCACCGTGATCCCGCTGAGCGCCGCCCCGCTGTGGTTCGCGAGCGTCCCGCTCACTCTGACCATGGAGTCCGGTCCGGCGGTCGTCGGCGTCATCCCGGTGATGGAGATGGCGAGCGGCTGCTGCTGAACGGTCCCTTCGGCAGCCTGCACCCCTGGGGCCCCGCCGAGCAGCGGAACGAAAGCGGCGAGGAGGACAGCCAGCAGCGCACCCAGGGCGCGGACGACGGAGCGCACGGTTTGCATGTTATGGCCGTTCGCTACAAAGGGTTGGGGTAGATACCCTGAATGCCCGTGTCAGAATCCACCTCCGTCGCCCTGAAGGCTACCTTGAGCGCCGACCAGCGTAAGGCCGCCGCAGCCCTGCTGCGCGCCAACACCCCGCCGATCGTGGCCGAACTCGGCGAACTGTTCACCCGGGCGGGACACGAGCTCGCGCTCGTCGGCGGGCCGGTGCGTGACGTGTTCCTCGGCGGGCGCCCGAAGGACCTCGACCTGACCACGGACGCGGTGCCGGAGCGGGTCCTTGAGATCACCCGCGCGTGGGCCGACAAGACCTGGACGGTGGGCATCGAGTTCGGCACCGTGGGCCTGCGCAAGCACGATGAGATCTTCGAGATCACCACCTACCGGAGCGAGGCGTACGACCGGTCGTCGCGCAAGCCCGAGGTGAAGTACGGCACCTCGCTCGTCGCGGACCTGGAGCGGCGGGACTTCACGATCAACGCGATGGCTGCCCGGCTGCCGTCGTTCGAGCTCGTCGACCCGTTCGGCGGGCTCGCGGCGCTGGGGGAGCAGGTAATAAGGACACCGGGGCGGCCGGAGGACTCCTTCTCCGACGACCCGCTGCGCATCCTGCGGGCGGCGCGGTTCGCCGCCCGGCTCGGCTTCGTGGTGGCCGACGACGTGCAGTCGGCGATGCGCGGCATGGCGTCGCGGCTGTCGATCGTCTCGGCGGAGCGGATCACCGACGAGCTCACCAAGCTGATGCTGACCGCGGCGCCCGAGACGGGACTCGACCTCCTGGTGCGCACCGGCGTGGCCGACGTCATCCTGCCCGAATTGCCCGCGCTGCGGATGGAAGTCGACGAGCACCACCGGCACAAGGACGTCTACACGCACTCGCTGATCGTGTTGCGCCAGGCCATCGACCTGGAGCCGAGGTACGGGCTCGGCCCCGACCTGGTGCTGCGGCTCGCGGCGATCCTGCACGACATCGGCAAGCCGGGCACCAGGACGCTGCTGCCCGGCGGCAAGGTGGCCTTCCACCACCACGAGGTCGTCGGCGCGAAGCTGGTGCGCAAGCGGCTGACCGAGCTCCGGTTCTCCAAGGAGATCGTCGCCGACGTGTCCAAGCTGGTGGAGCTGCACCTGCGGTTCCACGGTTACGGTGACGGGGAGTGGACCGACTCGGCGGTGCGCCGGTACGTGCGCGACGCCGGGCGACATGCTGACCCGGCTGCACGCGCTGACCCGGGCGGACTGCACCACGCGGAACGCCAGGAAGGCCGCGCGCCTGGCCGCGTCCTACGACGCGCTCGAGGCGCGCATCGAGGTGCTGCGCGAGCAGGAGGAACTCGACAAGATCAAGCCGGAGCTCGACGGCGAGGAGATCATGCGGATCCTCGGGCTCAAGCCGGGGCCGCTGGTCGGCAAGGCGCGGAACTTCATGCTCGAGCTCAGGCTGTCCGAGGGCATGGTCGGCCGCGAGCGGGCCGTTCAGGAACTGCTGCGCTGGGCCTCGGCCGAGGGGCTGGGACCGGCCGCGGGGGGCCCTGGCTGAGGGGACCGGGCGTCCGCCGGCGGTGTGCCCGCGGGTGACCGCTGCGCGGACATCCAGTACATGATCGCCGCGGCCACGTAGCAGACGGCGATCACCCCGACGACCAGCGTGGATTTCCCGTTCGAGGGCATGAACGCGGCGAACAGCGCGGCGCCGGCGGCGTAGGCGGCGTTGTAGACCATGTCGTAGAAGGCGAACACCCGGCCGCGGAAGCCGTCCGCGATGCCCTCCTGCAGGATCGTGACCGCCGAGATCGCCACGCTCTGCCTGGTCAGGTACATAAAGAACCCGATCGCCAGGTAGGCGACCTCGTTGAACGTCTCACCGATAACCGCGGTCACGACGCCGGCGGCGATGAGCATCAGCGTGATCCACGCCTCTTTGGACAGGTGCCGCGTCGCGGGCGGCGTGACCAGCGCGGCGCAGACGTAGCCGACCGCCGAGAACACGGCGAGCGTGCCGACGTGGCCCTCCGCCACGGTCACGTGCCCCGGGTAGAAGTAGTTCCGGTACAGGAGGATCGACATCAGGAACAGCGGGCCGAACAGGAAGCTGTACGCGCTGGTCGCGCCGAGGGCGGCGCGCGGGCCGCGCCGCTTCAGCACGTAGCGGGTGCCGGTGACCAGACCCGCCCACACTTCGGCGAGGTCGCCGGCGAGCCGTCCGGTGCCCCGGTGCGCCTCGCCCGGACCGAGCAGGTCCTTGGGCATGATGGTCGCGACCAGGCTGGAGGCGACGTAGCAGCCGCCGCCGACGAGCATGGTCACGGCCGCGCCGCGCTCGGTGTCTCCGGTGGCCGCGTTGATGCCGAGGGCGACGATCCCGCCAAGCGCGCTCATCATGCCGCCGAGCGTGTCTGAGACCGCGTTGGCGACAACCAGTTTGCGCGGCGGGGTCACGTGCGGCAAGGCCACGCTCAGCGAGGCCTGGAGGAACCGGCTGACGCCGGATACGCAGAGCACCGCGATGTAAAGCGGCACGCTGCGGATGTTGGCGGCCATCAGCCCGGCCGTCACCACCACGAGCGCGCCGCGGACCGGCGCCGACCAGACCAGGATCTGCCGCCGCGACCAGCGGTCGATGAGCACCCCGGCGAACGGGCCGATCAGCGAGTACGGCAGGTAAAGCACGGCGAACGCGGCGGCACCAGCCAGCGGGCTCGGGAACGTGCTGGCGTTGAAGAACACGTACGTGCCGACGGCGGCGGTGATGATGCCGTCCCCCGTCTGCGAGACGAGCCGGGTGCCGAAAAGCTTGCGGAAGTCCCGCTCAGCGAGGACCGTCCTCAGGTCGGCCCCGAACCTGGACCGCCTGCCTTCCGTCACAGCCTCATCGCCTTCGGCCACGCGTCCAGCTTAATGCGGGCTTCAGCCATCCCTAAGCTACGCCCAAGTGAAGACGCGGTGATGCTAGCGGACGCCAGTCGCCGCCGTGACTGTATCCGCGCGTCTACGTTACTTGATCGCCGTGACAGGCGCGTCCGGTTGCGCGAGCTCCGAAGCTGCGGGTAATCTCCAGGACCCGTCCGGTACTGACTTGACTTGACTTGATCAAAGCTAGCGGTCGATGTCGCCCGTGATGAACTTCTCGACCAGGTCGTGGCAGGTGCTGTCGTCGAACTGCTCCGGCGGGGACTTCATGAAGTAGGAGCTTGGCGAGATGACCGGGCCGCCGATGCCGCGGTCCTTGGCGATCTTGCAGGCGCGCAGGGCGTCGATGATGACGCCGGCCGAGTTCGGCGAGTCCCAGACCTCGAGCTTGTACTCCAGGTTCAGCGGCGTGTCACCGAAGGACCGGCCCTCCAGGCGGACGTAGGCGAACTTGCGGTCGTCGAGCCACGGCACGTGGTCCGACGGGCCGATGTGCACGTCGGCCTTCGCCATCTCGTGCGGGATCTGGGAGGTGACCGCCTGGGTCTTGGAGATCTTCTTCGACTGGAGGCGCTTGCGCTCCAGCATGTTCATGAAGTCCATGTTGCCGCCGAAGTTCAGCTGGTAGGTGCGCAGCAGCTCGACGCCGCGGTCCTCGAACAGCTTGGCCATCACGCGGTGCGTGATCGTGGCGCCGACCTGGGACTTGATGTCGTCCCCGACGATCGGCACGCCGGCCTCTTCGAACTTCTTCGCCCACACCGGGTCGGAGGCGATGAACACCGGCAGCGCGTTAACGAAGCCGACCTTGGCGTCGATCGCGCACTGCGCGTAGAACTTGTCCGCCTGCTCCGAGCCGACCGGCAGGTACGAGACCAGCACGTCGACATTGGCTTCCCTAAGCGCGGCCACCACGTCCACGGCGGGGTCGTCGGACTCGGTGATGATCTCGCGGTAGTACTCGCCGAGGCCGTCAAACGTGTGCCCGCGCTGGACGATCACGCCGGTCGGCGGCACGTCGGCGAACTTGATCGTGTTGTTCTCGCTGGCGAAGATCGCTTCGCTGAGGTCCAGGCCAACCTTCTTGGCGTCGACGTCGAAGGCGGCGACCACCTCGACGTCCGACACGTGGTATTCGCCAAACCGCACGTGCATGAGGCCAGGGACGCGCTCGTCGTCGGCGGCGTCCTTGTAATACTCGAGGCCCTGGACGAGCGAGCTCGCGCAGTTGCCCACCCCCACGATGGCTACGCGCACTTTCTTGGCACCCATCAGGATGACTCCTTCTCGCTTCCGCGATCTGTTCCGGGATTTATGACGGTCGGCCCCGTCGGCGGGTAGGGTCCGCCTTCGGCGCCGCTTGCCTCTGATCGCCGTTCCTCGGCGATCAGCTCATTCAGCCAGCGGACGTCGCGCTCCACGGCTTCGAGCCCGTGCCGCTGCAGTTCGAGCGTGTAGCTGTCCACCCGCTCGCGCGTGCGCGCCAGTGCCGCGCGCAGCCCTTCTAGCCGGTCTTCGAGCCGGCTGCGCCTGCCCTCCAGGATCCGCAGCCGGATGTCCGCCCGGGTCTGGCCGAAGAACGCGAAGTGGACGCCGAACTCGTCGTCCTCCCAGGCACCGGAGCCAGGGTTGGTGAGCAGGTCCTGGAACCGCTCCTTGCCCTCGGCCGACAGCCGGTACACGATCTTCGACCGGCCGGGCGCCCTGGTCGGCCGCTGGCTGGCGGGTTCGTCACCTTCCTTGGTGATCAGGCCCTCGGCGTACAGCTTGGTCAGGCAGGGGTAGAGGGTGCCGTAGGAGAGCGCGCGGAACGTGCCGAGCAGCATGTTGAGCTGCTTGCTGAGCTCGTAGCCGTGCATGGGCGTTCGGTGCAGTAGCCCAAGGACGGCGAACTCAAGGACGGCACTCCGGTTCCGGCCCACGGCATCCCCCCGGTGGGTAGGGTTTGTGTGTATCTAGACGATATCTCATGCCGATATCTCGGTTCGATATATCGGTCGTGCGAAACTCAGCATAGGCCACTGTTACCCGCCAGGCAACCGGCTGTTCACGTGGCGGTCGGTGCGAGCATGCTCTCGGCCGCGGCCCTCGGGACCGGTGGCACCCGGCCGAGGCGACAGCCGGGGGGACGGAAGGTCGCCCCCGGGTGATACTGGGGACATGGCAGGCATAGCCACTCGACGCTCGGTTGTGGATTACGCGCTTGCCCGCCGGGCCGCCCTAGCGTCCGTACGCTCCGGTCACACCACGGTGTCGGATGCCTGCGACGCGCACCCCTACCTGCTCCGCGCGGCCAAGTACCACGGCGAGCCCACCGAAGAGCGCTGCCCGATCTGCCGTAAGACTAATGTCACACATGTTACCTATGTGTACGGTGACGAACTCGGACAGTATGCGGGAAGGGTTAAGAAAACCGCTGAATTGATGGAGATGGCTGCCGAATACGGCGAATTCCGGGTGTATGTGGTTGAGGTCTGCCAGAGTTGTGGCTGGAAAGCAATACGTAAACGCGAACGAAGTGCGCGGAGGACAG
>CAWKKG010000003.1:0-170902 GCA_963850115.1 uncultured Actinomycetota bacterium | reverse complement strand
ACGCCGCCTTCGCGCTCCCCCCACCGCCGAGCAACTGGAGGCGCAGGCGGGACACGGGCCAGTGGTGGTCTTCAACGTCAGCGCCTACCGCAGCGACGCGATCCTGCTCACCAGCGGCGGCATCACCAGCCAGCCCCTGCCCGGCCTGGACCATGCCACCGTGATCGACCAGGTCAACGCCTTCTACCAGGCCCTGGACACGATCACCACCGCCGAATCGCCCCTGGACCGGGTCCGCGCCCAGGAGGCGATCCGGCAGGTGCTGGCCTGGCTGTGGGACAACGCTGCCGGACCAGTCCTGGACGCCCTCGGCTACCGGACCAGCCCGCTCCCGGGCAGCCATGGCCGCGGCTGTGGTGGGTGCCCGGCGGGCTGCTGAGCCTGCTGCCCATCCACGCCGCCGGCCACCACACCAGCCCGCCCGACCCCGGCCAGCCGCACCGTGATGGACCGGGTCATCTCCTCCTACACCCCCACCATCGGTGCCCTCGCCCACGCCCGCACCACACGCCCCGCCGCAGCGCCCGGCGCGACGATCCGGTCACTGATCGTCGCCATGCCCACCACCCCGGACCTGCCCGGCCAAGGCAAGCTGGCCTACGTCCCTGCCGAAGCAGCCCTGCTCCAGCGCCGCCTCCCCCACCCCACGATGCTCACCGAACCCCCCGCCGCCGCGACGCCACCGCCGGGCAACTCCCCACCAAGGCCGCCGTGCTGGAGCACCTGCCCGGCTGCGCCATCGCCCACTTCGCCTGCCACGGCTACACCGACCCCGCCGACCCCTCCCAGAGCCGCCTCCTGCTCCACGACCACCGCCGCGACCCACTCACCGTCGCCGCGCTGGCCCCCCTCGACCTCGATCACGCCCAACTGGCCTACCTATCGGCCTGCAGCACCGCCCGCGTGACCGACGACCCGCCTGCTGGACGAGGCCATCCACCTCGCCTCAGCATTCCAGCTCGCCGGCTTCCCCCACGTCATCGGCACCCTCTGGGAGATCAACGACGCCATCGCCGTCGAAATCGCCGATACCTTCTACACCGCCCTCACCAATCCCGACGGCGCCCTTGACCCCCACCGCGCCGCCCGAGCCCTTCACCACGCGATCCGCACCCAGCGCGACCGGCGACCCGCCGTCCCTTACCTGTGGGCAAGCCACATCCACGCCGGCGCCTGACCCCAGATCAACTGGCGCTAATAACACATAATCTGCGCGTCGCTCGATGGCGCCTGCGCTCTTGACGGGCAGCCAAATATTCGGCAGGGACAGCGCGGCGGTGCGTCTACTGGCGAATCCAATGACGCTCTGTGATAGCCATGGGGTCTCCTTCGTGGCAGCCGGCGGGCAGATCCGAATGGCCGCCGAAAACGAGCCTCAGGCCGCCGCCGGGTCTCTTGATCGATGTTAAGCGGCTCATCGCAGAAGAGGGTGTAGTCGGGGTCTGTCGGTTTTCGAGGTCGCCTGCACGGATTTTCACGCTCGGCTGCACTCCTGTCCGGGCGCGACGAGACGTGCGCCGGGGAACGAGCTATGCACCGTCGTTGCCATCGCGCAGGGAATGGATCATGCTCTGCAGGATCCGGAACGCGCCTGACTGCTCGGTCTCGGTCATGCCGGCCAGCATTCTGACCTCGACGGACCGGACCGCTACGGTCGCCTTCTCGAGGCTCCGTCGGCCGCGAGGCGTGAGCCGCGTGGGAAGAACCTTCCCGACGGGTGCCTCCGCAGGCCTGGTCACGTAGCCCTCTCGTTCCAGGGCCTGGAGCAGCACGTTCATCGACTGCCGTGTCACGAACGCGCCCCGCGCGAGCTCGGAGTTCGACAAGCCCGGTCGTTGAGCCAGCAGCTCGAGGCAGGAGTAGTGCGTCACGCTCATCCCGAGCGGCCGCAGCACCTCCTCCATGGCTGCGCGAAGGGCGCTCGACGCCTCTTTCAGCAGGTAGCCCAGTGACGTCTCCAGGTCGACGCCGACACCGTCTTGACTCATGTCAGCATTCTGACATAGATTGACCTGTGTCAGAAAACTGACACGAAAAGAAGGAGCATCATCATGCCCGCCACCGGCCCCGACTTCATCTCGCTCCAAGCGCGCGACCTCGACGCTTCGCAGGCGTTCTACGAGCAGTACCTCGGCCTCGTCCGCTCGCAGGCCGGACCTCCGCACGCCGTCGTCTTCGAGACGAAGCCGATCGCGTTCGCACTCCGCGACGTCGTTCCCGGCACCGATCTCGCATCCGTTGCTCAGCCCGGCATCGGTGCCGCGATCTGGCTCCACGCCACAGACGTCCAGGCCATTCACGATGCTCTCGTCGCCGACGGTCACACCATCGTCTCCGCACCGATCGACGGCCCCTTCGGTCGGACATTCACCTTCGCCGACCCCGACGGCTACCAGGTCACTCTCCACGACCGCGCCTGAGCAGGCCGGGGAATCAGCCAGCGCTGTCATGCTGGCCTCCTTCCGGTTCCGCGAGCGGGTGGGGCTCGCCGGTCAGCGCGGCCAGGGCGGTGGCGACCTCGGCGAGCGTGGCGCGCACGTACGTCGACGTGGCGCTGCCCGTGTCGCCCGCGCCGTCGGTGTGCCCGGCGTAGGCGTGGGCGACGGCGAACCCGAAGTTGCGCTCCACCCAGGTCAGGGTGGTGTGCCGGATCCAGTGGGTGCTGATCTGCTGGGTGCGGACCCAGGGCAGGTGCCGGCCGATGCGGACCCACAGGCCGTCGTAGCGCCGGTAGGTGACCGGCCGCCCGTCGCGGTAGCGCAGCAGCCGCCCGTCCGGCGGGGCGTGCCGTTCCTCGGCGTGCCGCGCCAGCGCGGCCATCAGGGTGGGGGAGACCGGCTGCCAGCGGACCGTCTCGCCCTTCTCCCGGAGCAGGACCAGGCACTGCTCGCGGTCCAGGTCGGCCGGGCGCAGCGCGAGCGCGCCGCCGCGGCGGCAGGCGGTCTCGGTGTGCAGCCGCAGGATCAGCGTGTCGAGTTCGGGGTCATCGCCGGTGGTGGCGGCGACCTGGTTGATCTCCGCCAGCCGGGTGTCGGCCACGGCCCGGCGGGTGGACGGCAGGCGGCGGGGCTTGTCGACCTTGCGGGCGGGGTTGTCCTGCTCGTCGATCAGCCCGTCGTCCTCGGCGTGCCGGTACAGGCAGCGCAGCGCGGCGATCAGGTTCTCGGCGGCGCTGCGCCCGCCGCGGCCGTTGCGGCGGGGCACCGCGTTCGCCCTGACGTAGCCACGAGCTGCCGGATCTCCGACGGCGTCGGCTCGTCCAGGCGCCGGGCGCCCCACTGCTCGACGACCCGGTTCCAGTAGGAGCCGTACGCCTTGCGGGTGCCGTCGGTGACCGCGGCGGACACGACCGGGACGTACTCGGCGAAGGTCGGCACGGGCGGCCGCTGCCTGGGGGCGGCGGTCAGGTCGTCCGGGGACAGGCCCATCCGCTCCAGGATCAGCAGCGCCGCGTCCACGGCGGCCTGCTGGGACGCGGCCGGGGAAGTCGGGGTGGCGGTCATGGCTTTCCTCCTTGCGCGTGCGGGAACGCGCCGTGGGCGCGGATGGCCTGGTCCACCACGGCGAGCGAGTAGGCAGTGAGGGTGTCGTCTGCCGGGTGCCGCGGCCAGCAGCACCCGGTCGCCGGGCTCCAGGCCGCAGCGGCGGCGCAGCGCGGCGGGAATCGCGATGTAGGCGCGGCCGGGCAGGGTGACCATGCCGCCGGGGTCGCGGCGCGCGGTCACCACGCCCGCGTCGGCGGTCAGGGTCAGCCGGTCGCCGCCGCGCCAGCCCAGCGCGGTGATGACGGCCCGGTCGGCGATCCGGCCGGAGGCGTCGATGCGGCCGATCCCGTAGACCACGTCCTCAGGAGCTGACGGCACGGGCACCGGGCGGGCCAGCGGCAGCGGCCGGCCCGCGGCGGACCTGGCGCGCTGCCGGGCCGCCGGGACGGCGGAGGAGGGGATGACGGGAGCGAGAGGCTGCGCGGTCACGGCAGCCTCCCCGCAGGGAGGAGGGCGGGACCGGCCGCGGTGCAGGCGGCAGGGCCGCTCGCAGGCGTGTTCAAGCGGTGTGCGTGTGGGGGATTTCCCACCGCTTCGAGCGCCCGGGGCGGGACTTGACCACGCCGGCCGGTGAGTTCTCCCCAGACGGGGAAGAACCACCACGGCGTGTTCAAGCGCTGTCCGATTTGGGGAGATTTCACCGGTTTGGGTGTCCGAGGGGGGACTTGAACCCCCACAGGTGTTACCACCCACTAGCACCTCAAGCTAGCGCGTCTGCCTATTCCGCCACCCGGACGAGGTGAGCCGATCACGTCGGCTGGCTTAGGCTAGCAAACCTTTGGCCACTTTGCGAACGTCCTCAGACTCGCCGCGTGAACCGCCGCCATCGCGTCACCAGGGTCACGCGGCGCAGCCGCGTAACGCCGCGAGGCAGGTCGCAAGCAGGGAGGTAACGTCGCGCTCCCGCGACGGTGGCACGACGGAGACGGTGGCACGATGGGAGGGTGACCGAGAACCAAACCCCGAACGTGGCCGAAGAAGAGGTCGTGGCCATCTGCCGCGACCTGATCAGGATCGATACGACGAATCCGGGTGATCATTCCGGGCCGGGGGAGCGGAAGGCCGCCGAGTACGTCGCCGGGCTGCTTGGCGAGGTCGGGCTGCAGGCGGCCGTCTTCGAGTCCCACCCGAAGCGCACCAGCCTGGTCGCCCGCATCGAAGGGCAAGACAGCGAGCAAGCCCGCCCTGCTTATCCACGGGCACCTGGACGTCGTGCCCGCCAACGCCGCCGACTGGCGCCACCACCCGTTCAGCGGGGAGATCGCCGACGGCTGCGTCTGGGGGCGCGGCGCGGTCGACATGAAGGACATGGACGCGATCATGATCGCGGTGACCCGCCAGCGCCTGAGAGAGGGCCGCAAGCCCGCCAGGGACGTCGTGCTCGCCTTCACCGCGGACGAAGAGGCCGGCGGCAACTGGGGCGCCCGGTTCCTCATTGAAAACCACCCGGACATGTTCGAGGGGGTCACCGAGGCGATCGGCGAGGTCGGCGGGTTCAGCGTGTCCGTCGGCGACCGGCGGCTCTACGCGGTCCAGACCGCGGAGAAGGGCCTGGCCTGGATGCGGGTGACCGCGAACGGGACGGCGGGGCACGGGTCGATGATCCACAGCGACAACGCGGTCACGACGCTCGCGGAGGCCATCGCAAGGGTCGGCCGGTACCAGTGGCCGACGCAGCTGCCCGACGCGACCAAGGCGTTCCTCACCCAGGCGGCGCAGGCCCTTGGCGTGGACTTCGACCCCGAGGACCCGGCCAGCGACCCGGCGAGCGTCATCGGGAAGCTCGGCGGGATGAGCAAGATGATCGGCGCGACCACGCAGCACACCGTCAACCCGACCGGGCTCAAGGCGGGCTACAAGGTCAACGTCATCCCGCAGACCGCGATCGGGGAGATCGACGGGCGGTTCCTGCCCGGCCGCGAAGCGGAGTTCTTCGCGCAGCTCGACCAGCTGCTCGGCACGGCGGTCAGCCGGGAATTTATCCACCACGACATCGCGCTAGAGACAACGGCCGACGGTCACCTGTGGGACGCCATGTCACAGTCCCTGACCGCCGAGGACCCGGACGCGACCGTCGTCCCGTACTGCCTGTCAGCGGGGACGGACGCGAAGTGGTTCTACAAGCTCGGCATCCGCTGCTTCGGGTTCAGCCCGCTGCGGCTGCCGCCCGAGCTTGATTTTTCCGGCATGTTCCATGGCGTCGACGAGCGCGTCTCGCTCGACGGTCTGCGGTTCGGTGTCCGGGTCCTGGACCGGCTGCTTGACACCTGCTAGGCCGAACTGGTGTCAAAGCGTCCTTACGGCGCGTATTATTCGACGGCGGAGAGTAGCCTTCCTGCTTCCGTCGGCGAACAGCCGGAGCTTGGCTAGCTCCCACGATCCGTACTCGGCGTGATCCGTGAGGATCCGCCGCGCGGCGTCGCGAGACGTGCCGCGTGGCAGGTACAAGACGAGGTAGTCATACTCGAGCATTACCTCTTATTGTGCTTCCGTTCACGGAGTGCGCAAGCCGGACCGGGCAACTTCCCGGCCGTCATTGCGGGGGAGCGGGATGTGGCCCAGAGCACGCCGGGAACAGTCCTGGCGGCTAATCGGGTTGCAGTGATAACGGCAGGGACGGGCATTTCGTGGCCGCGCCGCGTATGGTACTTGCGGTGGGGGTCGCGGCAGAGCGTGGCGCGAAGCCGCCCGACGCGGACGGGCCATGGCGCGGATGTGAGGTTAGGAATAGCGTGCCAGCAAGAAGCAAGGCCGCAGGCAAGACAGCGGCCTCAGGCAACGGGGACGGCCCCAACGGGGTAAACGCTGCCCAAAACGGGAATGGCAGCGGTCACGGCACCAGGCTCGTGATCGTGGAGTCCCCGGCTAAAGCCAGGACCATCGCCGGCTATCTCGGCCAGGGGTATGTGGTCGAATCGAGCATCGGTCACATTCGCGACATGCCCGACAAGGCGGCCGAGATTCCGGAGAAATACCGGGCGGAGCCCTGGGCGCGGCTCGGCGTGGACGTCGACAACGACTTCAAGGCCCTTTATGTCGTCCCGAGCGACAAGAAGCAGCAGGTCTCCAAGCTCAAGGCGCTGCTCAAGGACGCCGACGAGCTCTACCTCGCCACTGACGAGGACCGCGAGGGCGAGGCCATCGCCTGGCACCTGCGGGAGGAGCTCAAGCCGAAGGTGCCGACCAGGCGGATGGTCTTCCACGAGATCACCCCGGAGGCGATCGCCCGCGCCATCGCCAACCCCACCGAGCTCAACGACGGCAAGGTCGACGCCTACCAGACCAGGCGCGTCCTCGACCGCCTCTACGGCTACGAGGTCTCCCCCGTGCTGTGGAAGAAGGTCATGCCGAAGCTGTCGGCGGGCCGGGTGCAGTCGGTCGCGACGCGGCTGATCGTCGACCGGGAGTGGGAGCGGATCAAGTTCCGCTCCGCCGGCTACTGGGACCTCGAGGCCGAGTTCGGCACCGCCGAGCACGGCAAGGAGCGGCTCCCCGACAACCCCACCAGCTTCACCGCGACGCTGGTGAGCGTCGACGGAGCGCGGGTCGCCCAGGGTCGTGACTTCACCTCCATCGGCGAGCTGAAGGCCGGCACCGGGCAGCCGTTGCTGCACCTCGACGCCGCCGGCGCCGCCGCGCTCGCGAGCCGCCTGCAGGACGCCAAGGCCAGCTTCAAGGTGTCGAGCGTCGAGCGCAAGCCGTACCGCCGCTCGCCGTACGCCCCGTTCCGCACCACCACGCTGCAGCAGGAGGGCTCCCGCAAGCTCGGGTTCTCCACCAAGTACACGATGTCGGTGGCGCAGCGGCTGTATGAGAACGGCTACATCACCTATATGCGCACCGACTCGATCACGCTCTCGCAGACCGCGATCGACGCCGCCAGGAAGCAGGCGCGCGAGCTCTACGGCGCCGAGTACGTGCCGGACGCACCGCGGACGTACACCAGCAAGGTCAAGAACGCGCAGGAAGCGCACGAGGCGATCCGCCCGGCGGGCGACCGCTTCCGCACCCCGCAGGAGGCCCAGCGCTCCGGCCTGAAGGGCGACGAGCTCCGGCTCTACGACCTGATCTGGAAGCGCACGGTCGCCTGCCAGATGAAGGACGCCACCGGCGAGTCGGTCTCGGTCCGGGTCCAGGGCACCCCCGGCGCGGCCGGGGAAAATCAAAATCAGTCGGCCGAACGGTCCGGGGCGACTGCCGTGGGTTCCGACGTTCGACCCGGCCGCGGTGCGGACGACCGAGTTCGGCGCGTCCGGCAAGGTCATCAACTTCTACGGGTTCCTCAAGGCCTACGTCGAGTCCAACGACGACCAGAGCCTCGACCGGGACGACCAGGAGCGCCGCCTGCCGCCGCTGGCCGAGAGCGACCCGCTCACCGCGCTGCGCGTCAGCGCCGCCGAGCACGCCACCCGGCCGCCGGCCCGCTATACCGAGGCGAGCCTGATCAAGGAGCTGGAAGACCGCGAGATCGGGCGGCCGTCCACCTACGCGAGCATCATCGGCACGATCCTCGACCGGGGCTACGTGTTCAAGAAGGGCACCGCGCTCGTGCCCTCCTTCCTGGCGTTCGCCGTCATCAAGCTGCTCGAGGATCACTTCGGGCAGCTCGTCGACTACGCGTTCACCGCGCAGATGGAAGACGCGCTCGACGAGATCGCCAGGGGCGAGGCGGAGCGGGTGCCGTGGCTGCGCCGCTTCTACTTCGGCGACGACGAGCAGCCGGCGGCGCGGTCACCGACGGCCAGGCAAACGGGGCGGCGAAGGCAGTAAGCCGCAGTCGTTCAGAAGACTCTTCCGGGCTTGGACTGAAGGCCCTGGTGTCCGACATCGGGGACATTGACCCCCGGGACGTCAGCTCGTTCCCGCTCGCCGGGACCGACATCGTGGTCCGGGTCGGCCGGTACGGCCCTTACCTGGAGCGGGACGGGCAGCGGGCCAACGTGCCGGAAGACATGGCGCCCGACGAGCTGACGCCGGAGAAGGCCGAAGAGCTCTTCAGCATCCCCACCGGGGACAAGCCGCTCGGCTCGGACCCGGTGTCGGGCCACGAGCTGGTGGCCAAGGCCGGCCGGTTCGGGCCGTACGTGACCGAGGTGCTCCCCGAGGGCGCCAAGGACAAGCCGCGCACCGCCTCGCTGCTGAAGTCCATGACGCTGGACACCGTCACCCTCGACGATGCCCTGAAGCTGTTGTCGCTGCCGCGGACGCTCGGCGAGGTCGACGGCGAGCCGGTCACCGTGCAGAACGGCCGGTACGGCCCCTACGTGAAGAAGGGCGCCGAGAGCCGGTCGCTGCCGACCGAGGAGGAGATGTTCACCGTCACCCTCGACCAGGCGAAGGCGCTGCTCGCGGAGCCCAAGGCGCGCGGCCGGGGCCGCGCCGCCGGGGCGCCGCCGCTGCGCGAGCTCGGCAATGACCCGGCGACCGGCAAGCCGATGGTGATCAAGGACGGCCGGTTCGGCCCGTACGTGACCGACGGCGAGACCAACGCGTCGCTGCGCAAGGGCGACGAGGTGGCCTCGATCACGCCGGCGCGCGGCGCCGAGCTGCTCGCCGACCGGCGGGCCGCCGCCCCGGCGCCCCGCGCGCGCAGGGCGAGCCCGGCGAAGACCACGGGCACCAAGACCACGGGCACGGCGAAGAAGGCGACCGCGACCGCTAAGAAGGCGACGGCCAGCACGACGGCCGCCGCCAAAAAGCCCAGCCGTGCGCGCAAAAGTTCAGAAACTTAAGAAAAGTAGGATTGATCAGGCAGTGGTGACCAGGCACGCTGCCTCATATCGATAGCCTAAGCGCCGTGAACCTCCACTCCACACCCCGCGGTGCCAGCCCGGCTGAGGCGCCCCCCAGCCGCCGGGCCAGGCGCGCGCGCTCCGGGGACGGAGTGCTGTCCATCAAGCCCTTCCGGGCGCTGTGGATCGCGCTGTCGCTGTCCAGCCTCGGTGACTGGCTGTCGATCCTCGCGCTGCTGTGGCTCGCCCCGTCGGTAACGCACGGCAGCAACCTGGCGAAGGCCACGTCGATCAGCGGCGTCTGGGTGGTCACGCTGCTGCCCGCGCTGCTGCTCGGGCCGGTCGCGGGAGCGCTCGCGGACCGGCTCGACCGGCGGATGACGATGATCGTCGGCGACGTGATCCGCGGCCTGCTGTTCATCTCCATCCCGCTGTTCCCGAACCTGACGTGGATCTTCGTCGCGAAGTTCCTGGCCGGGATCGCGTCGCAGTTCTGGAACCCGGCGGCCGCGGCCACGATCCCGAACCTCGTGCCCAAGGAGAAGCTGGAGCGGGCCAACCAGCTCAGCCAGCTCATGACCTACGGCACCGCGCCGCTCGCGGCGCTGCTGCTCGTCCTGCTCGGCTACGCCGCGACCGGGCTCGGTCACGTCGCCCCGGTGTTCCACCACACCAACCGGATCGACCTGGCGCTGTACTTCAACGGCGCGTCCTACTTCGTC
The DNA here is from genome assembly GCA_963850115.1 of uncultured Actinomycetota bacterium. Classification (GTDB taxonomy): domain Bacteria; phylum Actinomycetota; class Actinomycetes; order Streptosporangiales; family Streptosporangiaceae; genus Trebonia. The sequence goes on along the minus strand of CAWKKG010000003.1, from coordinate 160,903 downwards.
TCCGCGATCACCGTGTACTTCCTGCGGCAGATCGGGAAGCGGGAGCACAGCGGGCCGATCTCGGTGCCGTCGACCGCCAAGGCCATCTGGGAAGGCTGGCGGTTCATCAAGGACACGCCGGTCGTGCGCGGCCTGGTGATCGGGATGCTGGGCGCGTTCTGCGCCGCCGGCGTGGTGATCGGCCTGGCTTCCTCCTACATCACGTACACGCTGAAGGGCGGGTCGGCCGGGTTCAGCCTCGTCTTCGCGATGATCCTGATCGGGCTGGCGATCGGCATGGGGTTCGGCAGCCGGCCCTTCGGCGACTTCTCCCGGCGACGGCTGTTCGGCGTCACGCTGACGGCGTCGGCGGTACCGCTCGCGATGATCGCGCTCGTGCCGAACCTGGCCGTCGTCACGATCTTCGTGTTCCTGCTTGGCGTCATCTCCGGGACCGCGTACCCGACCGGCTTCACGATCGTCGGGCTCGAGGTCGACGACGCCACCCGGGGCCGGGTGTTCGCGTTCTTCCAGTCGACGATCCAGGCGATCCTGCTCATGGTGATCGCGGTCGCCGGCTTCATCGCCACCGGCTTCTCGGCGGCGATCAGCGCGCTTGCCGGGTCGAAGAACGACGAGATCACGATCGCGCACATCACCTACGGCGCGCCCGGCGACAACCTGCTGCTCCTGCTGTCGGCGGTGCTCGTCGCCTTCGTCGGCGTCCAGTCCTACCGGCAGCTCGACGACCGCCGGGGCGTGCCGCTGTTCGAGGACCTGTGGACGGCGGTCCGCGAAGAGCCGCTCAAGCGGGTCCCGGTGCCGCCGCCGCCCGCCGGGCACCCGGTGCCCGGCCCGGCCGGGCTGTTCGTCGCGTTCGAGGGCGGCGAGGGCGTGGGCAAGACCACGCAGGCCCGGCTGGTCTCGATCTGGCTGCGCGAGCTTGGCTACGACGTCGTCACCACGCACGAGCCCGGCGCGACCAAGCTCGGGATGCGGCTGCGGGCGCTGCTGCTCGACACCGCCCACGCCGGCATGTCGCGCGCACTGCGAGGCCCTGCTGTACGCCGCCGACCGGGCCGAGCACGTGGCCAAGGTCATCGACCCGGCCCTGGACCGCGGCGCCATCGTGCTCACCGACCGGTACATCGACTCCTCGCTCGCCTACCAGGGCGCCGGGCGGGGCCAGGCGATCGCGGACATCGCGCGGCTGAACAGCTGGGCGACCGACGGCCGCGAGCCCGACCTGACCATCCTGCTCGACATGGACCCGGCGGAGGGGCTCAGCCGCCGCGCCCGCTCCGCCGACCGGCTCGAGGCCGAGCCGCTCGACTTCCACCGCCGGGTCCGGGCCGGGTTCCTTGAGCTGGCCCGGTCAAACCAGGAGCACTACCTGATCGTCGACGCGACCGCGCCGCCCGGCGAGATCACCGAGCTGATCAAGGACCGGATCCGGGAGGTGCTGCCCGACCCGGTGCCGCGCACCGCCGAGGCGGCGACCGGCTCCTTCCCCGTCATCCCGGACAACGTCCAGTTCACGGACCGCCGATGAGCGAGCTTGCGAGCGAATCAGTAAGCACAGTGCGTCCGCGAATGCGGACTCCGAGCGCCAGCGAGGCGGCCGGATGAGCGTCTTCGACGAGCTGGCCGGGCAGGAAGCGGTCGTCGAGCAGCTGCGCAAGGCCGTCGCCGGGGCGATGACCCACGCCTGGCTGTTCACCGGCCCGCCCGGCTCCGGCCGGTCGGTCGCGGCGCGGGCGTTCGCGGCCGCGCTGCTCTGCCCTTACGGCGGCTGCGGCGAGTGCCCGTCGTGCCGTCAGGTGCGCGCGGGCACGCACGCCGACCTGCTCCTGGTCCGTCCCGACGGCCTTTCTTACGGCGTGAAGCAGACCAGGGACCTCGTGCTGCGCGCGGCGGGCGCGCCGTCGGGCGGGCGCTGGCGGGTGGTGCTCTTCGAAGACGCCGACCGGTGCACCGAGGCCGCCGCCAACGCGCTGCTCAAGGCGATCGAGGAGCCCGCGCCGCGCACGGTCTGGCTGCTGTGCGCGCCGTCCGCCGAGGACCTGGTGACGACGATCAGGTCCCGCTGCCGGGTGATGACGCTGCGGGTGCCGCCGTCGGAGGCGGTCGCCGCCGTGCTCGCCGAGCGGGACGGGATCGACTACGACCGGGCGCTCGCCGCCGCGCGGGCCGCGCAGGGGCACATCGGCCGGGCCCGGCGGCTCGCGCTCGACCCGGCCGCCGCCGCGCGCCGCGAGGCGGTGCTGCAGGTGCCGGTGCAGTCCGTCTCGCTCGGCCCGGCCCTCGCCGCGGCGGCCGCGCTGGTCAAGACGCGCCGAGGACGAGGCCAAGGCGGTGACCGAGCAGCTCGACGAGCCGGAGCGGGAGGCGCTGCGCCAGGCCTTCGGCGAGGGATCGACGGGCAAGGGCGTCGCCAAGGCGATGCGCGGCATGGCCGGGGCCATGAAGGACCTGGAGGACCGGCAGAAGTCCCGCGCCACCCGGGTCAAGCGCGACACCCTGGACGGCGCGCTGCTCGAGCTCGCGGCGTTCTACCGCGACGTGCTCATGCTCCAGGTCGGCGCCGACGTGGAGCTCGCCAACTCCGACCACGTCGATGACCTGCGGCGGCTGGCCCAGGGCACGACGCCGGAGTCGACGCTGCGCCGCATCCAGGCGGTCATGAAGTGCCGGGAACGGGTCACCGCCAACGTCGCGCCGCTGCTCGCGGTCGAGGAGCTGACGATCTCGCTCGTCCGCGGCTGAGCCGCGACCGGGCGCTGTTCATCGCGATCATCTATGTGGCGCTGACCGATGCTGCCAGGAGCGACTTAGGCTAGGCCGATGGGCATGATGATGGCAGTGAGCTTCGAGCGGTACGGGCGGCTCTACTATCTCGACCCAGGCGGGCACGAGCCGAAGATCGGCGACAAGGTCCTGGTGCCCACGGACGGCGGCCCCGAGGTCGCCGAGTGCGTGTGGGCGCCGCAGTGGATGTCGGAAGACGTCGGGGGCCTGCCGGTCTGCGCCGGCCTCGCGGGCACGGAAGACCTCGAACGGGACGAGCAGAACCGGCGCCGCCGGGCCGAGGGGCGGCTCGCCGCGCGGCGGCTGATCCGCGAGCACGGGCTGCCGATGAAGCTGATCGCGGTCGACTTCCTGTCCGCGACCAACGTGTTCGTCGTGTACTTCAGCGCGCCGCACCGGGTGGACTTCCGCGCGCTGGTGCGGGACCTCGCCGCGCGGCTGCGGTCCCGCGTCGAACTGCAGCAGATCGGCCCGCGCGACGAGGCGCGCCTGCAGGGCGGCATCGGTCCGTGCGGCCGGGACCTGTGCTGCGCCACGTTCCTCAAGGACTTCGAGCCGGTCTCGGTCCGCATGGCCAAGGACCAGGACCTGCCGGTCAACCCGATGCGGATCGCCGGGGCGTGCGGGCGGCTGATGTGCTGCCTGAAGTACGAGCACCCGCTCTACCAGGACTTCAAGAAGAAGGCGCCGCGCACGGGCACGCAGGTCGACACGCCGGACGGCCCTGGCACGGTCATCGCGCACAGCGTCCCCGCCGACAGCGTCGTCGTGAAGCTGGCCGCCGACGGCAGCACCTGCGCCTGCTCGGTGGCCAGCGTCTGCGGCTCCCGCAAGGCCTACGAGTCCACTTACGACGCTTAGCCCAGCTTGCGCGCCCGATACGATGGCGGTTTTTGCCATCGGGCGCGCAGCCGGGGGTGGGCGTCCCCCGGGAGACGACTGTAACGCTTTCCCTTCCCGCGGTACTGAACGGAGCAGCTGCGCTTCAGTCAGGACCGATTCCCGAGGAAGGGGAGCCTTGTGAAGAAGGCGCTCATCCGTTTTATCCCGGCCTCCGCCGCGGGCGGCCAGTTCGTTTACGTGCAGACGGGCAAGGCCGGCATCGTCGACGAGTTCGCCGCGGGCGGTGGCGGCGCGCTGACCAAGATCGGATCGGTCACCGTGCCCGGCGGGGCCGGCGGCGAGGGCATCGCGGCAGCCTGAGGTTGCGCAAAGGTTGGCTGAGCAGGGCCGGCCGGAAGGCCGAAGGCGCGGGCCGGCCCTTGTTCAACGCGGTGCTAAAGGTGACGTATTTGGCGGTACGCTGCCAGCGATGGATTCGGACGGGTCGTTGCTGCGGCGCCTGCGGGACGGTGATGAGCAGGCGTTTGCCGCGCTCGTGGAGCGCTATCACTCGGCGATGCTGCGGCTCGCGCTGTCGTTCGTGTCGAGCCAGGCGGTCGCCGAAGAAGTCGTGCAGGACACCTGGCTGGCGGTGCTGCGCGGCCTGGACCGGTTCGAGGAACGGTCGTCGCTGCGCACCTGGCTGTTCACGATCCTCGTCAACCGGGCGCGCACCACGGGCGTGCGCGAGGCGCGCAGCGTGCCCGTCGCCGACGCCGGGCCGGCCGTGGACGCGTCCCGCTTCGGACCCTCCGGCGCGTGGGCGGTGCCGCCCGAGCACTGGGTCGAAGAGGCGGAAAACCGGATCGATGCGGCTAAGCTTTCCGCACTGCTGCGCGGCGGCCTCGACGGCCTGCCCGACCGGCAGCGCGAGGTCGTGCTGCTGCGCGACGTGGAGGAGCTGAGCAGCGCCGAAGTGTGCGAAGTGCTCGCGATCAGCGAGGCCAACCAGCGGGTCTTGCTGCATCGCGGGCGGAGCAAGCTCAGGCAGCTGCTCGAGTCGGAACTGGGAGGTGGATCGCGATGAGTTTCCTGTCCGGCTTGCTGCGCTTCCGCCGCTCCCGTTCCCGCGACCTGCCGTGCCAGGAGGTCGTCGAAATGGTGACCGACTACCTGGAGGGCGCGCTGTCGGCCGCCGACCACCGCAGCTTCGAGGCGCACCTGGCGGGCTGCCCGGACTGCACCGAGTACCTGGCGCAGATGCGGGAGACGATCCGGCTGGCCGGCCGGATCACTCAGGAAGACCTGACACCGCAGATGCGCACGGACTTCACTGACCTCTACCGCCGCTGGCGCACGGAGGGCTAGCGCCGAGCTAGCCGGGTCCGTCAGCTGCTCGACCAGCCCTTCCAGCGGTCGACCTGAATCACGATCACCGGGCCGGCCGGGCGGTGCTCGCGGTACTGCTCGTAACGGTCCGCGAGCACGTCGAGCGGGTCCTGGAGCCCGCGCTCATCCTCGACCACGCTCGCCCAGCCGTCGACGCGTACCCACCAGAGCTCGTCCCAGTCGTCGGTGTAGTGGTCGACGAGCAGCGCGACCCGTGGGTTCTCCCTGATGTTCCGCAGTCGGCGCAGGTTGGCCGACTTCTTGGGCTTATGGTCCACCGCCGTGTAGATCAGGTCCCCGTCCACCGCGAACGTCACGGGAACCAGGTGCGGCTGCCCGTCACCTCCGGCCGTAGCGAGCCGCGCCACGCGGGCGCCGGCTAGTCGTTGTTGTGCCTCTTCCTCGGTCAGCCTCACCCGCCTTATTGTCCACGGTGTTCACCGCGCGCGAGGCAAGGCACCCCAACGAACCGGTAGACTTACCCAGCGCCGTCCGCGAGGACAGCCCGCCGCCTTAGCTCAGTCGGCTAGAGCGATTCACTCGTAATGAATAGGTCATCGGTTCGATTCCGATAGGCGGCTCTCGGCGCTGGGCGCCCCCTGTGCGCTGAGAAGCGCGCACCGGGGGCGCCTCGAATTTTTCCCGGGGGGACGACCCCCCGGACCCCCGGCTGCGGGCTTCGCCCGCGGTACCGCGCGGTGCGTCGAGGGTGGCGGATACTGGTTTTGCCCGCGGCAGCGGGGCGGTGCGGAGGCGGCGGTGGGCTGGGTTCCCGCTACGGGGCCTGGGGTGTGCTTCGGCGTATTGCTTGAGCGCACTCATGGTTCGCACGTTCTCCTTGTCGAATCTGGAGACGATGGCCGGGCGGAGCGGGCGGAAGATGACCGGCATCGTGAGGTCGAGGACCAGCCAGCGGGTTACGAGGGTCCCCGTCCTTCCTTTTCGAAGGAGTAATGGATGTGCACGTCGACCGTGGACCGGAGTTGGGGGACCAGGATGGTGTGGTGGAAGTCGATTGACCCGGGCGGCTGGAAGCCCACGACGCTGCCCACCAGTCCTTGCCCGGCTCGTCCGGCTTGCCGTCGTGGTACCGGCTGCCAAGCCGGACGGGATAAGGCTCGACATCGGTGGTGCGGGCAAACTGGCTCGACGGAGGCAGCCAGCGGGCATAGCCGGGCATGTCTGACAGCAGGCCGAAGAGCAACTCCGGCGGCGCCGTGATCGTCGCGGTGTAGAACCGGTGCCACTGCGACTTTGACATGGGCAACCTCCCGAGGCCACGCGCGAATACCATGGAACTACTTCAAATTGCCCCGTGCTGGCCTGCGGTACGCATGCGGCCGAGCACGTGGGCGCCCGGCCGGAGTCGTCCCCTCGGGGCGCCGCTGGTCGGCTGCGTCCGGCTTGCCAGGACCCGCGAAGCACCGGCCACGGCAATCGCGTCACGAATGCCCGCTGGCCGCGCAGGCTGGTCTAACGAGGCCTGGTTCCGGCCGGTGTAGGGCTCAAACTGACAGGCGGCTGCCCGGCCAAGTAGCCTCATGGTCAAACTGCGACCGCCGGCGCATCGTGGCCAGGCTCCGCTCGAGGCCGCGTCACGCTAGAGCGACCTGGTGCCTAGCAGTAGAAAGCCATGGGTCCGAATATCTGACTCCGGAGCACGATGCAGGGTGACGGGACACGGAAGACGTGAGCATCATGTCCCACGCATCCGCGCGTTCGACCGTCTCGGCGCGTGACACCGCTGCACGCTCCCCGTGACCAGCGGGCCTTCGAGTGACCTGAGCGACTGGCAGGAGCTTGCCGGTCGTGGCCGCTGTCAGGTGTCCGCGTGCGGCTGAGCAGTGCGGTGGCTCGGGCTATTGCCGCGCGGCTTCGCGCCGAACGCCCGCAATTCTGGTGCTGTGGCGCACAAGGCCACGTCCGGCGTGCTCTCGAGTGCCGCAAGGCCAAAACGATTACCGCCCGGAGTGCCGCAAGGACAATAGATGCGCCCGTGCGTGCCGCAAGGCCAGAATATCTCTGTGCCCGCGGCACGCAAGGCCAGAACCGGCGCCCACCCGGGTGCCGCGAGGCCGGAAAACCACCGGCTAGTATGGGCGCGGATTCCGGCTGCGTGACTCGGGAGCAGTCGCGGAGCACGCGGCAGTCGCGGTGACGGTGGTCAGCGCACGTACGAGATCCGCTAGCGCGAAGCCCGCACCCAGGCGCCCGCGGGTGCGGAACCGTCCCGGGCAGTCGCCACGACCGGCCGGGACGGTCCGGTAAAGCGAGAGACCCCGCGTCACGACGGCGGCGGGCGGCTGGTCGATGCGGACCAGGTTGCCCGACGGGTCGCGGACGGCGAAGTCCTTGGTGCCCCAGAACTGCTCGGTCGGCTCCTGCACGATCTCGGCGCCCGCGTCGCGCACCTTCGCGAAGGCGGCGTCGAGGTCGTCGGTGGCGAAGTGGACGCCGTTCAGCGCGCCCTTGGCGATGAGGGCGGCGATCGCGTCCCCGTCGTCGGGGCCGCCGTTCAGGTAGTTCGTCAGCACCATCGAGACGCCGGGCTGGGAAACGGCGCCGACCGTGATCCAGCGGAAGTTGTCGCGGGCGACGTCGTTGCGGACCTCGAGGCCGAGCGCGTCGCGGTAGAACGCCAGTGCGAGGTCCGGGTCGTGGACTTGGATGAAGCACGTCGAAAAAGTGAGATCCATGTACGCAACGTTAGCGAGACCGCGCTGGCTGCGCTTCTTTGATCCTGCTCGACACTCCGCTCGACACAACGCCCGACCCCCCGCCCGGCACCCGGCTCGGCCGGGTCACCTGCTTGGCCACGCAGCCGGGCACGGTCGCGAGCGCGGCGTGGTCGCCGGCCCGGTAGGCCGTGGGCGTCTCGCCGACCAGCTGGGTGAAGCGGGCGCTGAACGAGCCGAGCGACGTACAGCCGACCGCCAGGCACACGTCGGTGACCGACAGGTCGCCGCGGCGCAGCAGCAACTTCGCCCGCTCGATCCGCCGGGTCATCAGGTAGCCGTACGGCGTCTCCCCGTACGCCGCGCGGAACTGCCGGGAGAAGTGCGCGGGTGACATCAGCGCGGTGCGGGCGAGCGTGGCGACGTCGAGCTGACTCGCGTACTCGCGGTCCATCTGGTCGCGGGCCCGGCGCAGCCGCGCGAGGTCGGCGAGCTTCTCTGGCGTCATCTTGCCAGCGTAACCGCGGCCGGGCGGTTACGGCGGCCTGGCGGCTACGGCGGCGGGGCCGGGGGCGGCTCCTGGCCGGGCTTGGTGACGAGGCTGACCGCGTTCCTGACCGGGGCATCGCCGAACCCGCAGGCCTCGGTCAGCCGGGTCAGCCGCGCCATCGGCTCGATCAGCGTCTCTTCCAGCCAGGTGAGGTACTCATGGGCGGCGCCGTCCCCGGGGGTAATGACCGCCGTCTCCGGATGACCCCAGCTGACCACGTGGTCCGGCCGTTCACTGCCCCGCGGAGCGTCGCTGAAGAACAGCCGGAACCGGTGGTCCCGGTAGGTGGCCCTGGTCCAGGTCGCGGCCGTCATCTTGGCGCGGAACCCGTAGGGGAGCAGTGCCATCACGGTGTCGATGAAGCCGAGCCGGCCGTCCACGGGCACGTGCTGCGCCCGCAGCACGCAGACGGAACGGCCGGTGAGCAGCAGCGCCGCGACCCGCAGCGCGAGCGGGTCGATGACCGGGGGCTGCCAGGGCGGCACGGCGATGGTGACCCGCAGGGTTGCCCCGGGCGCCGCGGGCAGCCGCAGGTCACGCAGCGCCTCATGGATGGCCTGGTAGGTGACGCCGGAGGCGGCGAGCGGCCCGTAGGGCAGGCAGAAGTAGTTGGTGTAGGTGACCGGACGGCCGGCGTCGTCGAGCGCGAGCTGCCCGGGGCCCGCCGCCTTGTGGATGGCCAGCGCGAGGAAGCTCCGGCCCGACTTGACCGGCTGCGCGTAGCTGACCGAGACCTGCGGGAGCGCGGGCAGCGCGCCGAGCTGGAACCGGCTGATGGCGTCCGCGAAGTTCGCCGCCGCCAGGTCGCCCGCCGAGCAGGCGAGGACGCGGTCCCCCGACGCTCCGGTGGCCTTGCCGTACAGCGCCCACTGGGCCTCGACCACGATCTTCGCGTCGGTCATGTCTCGGCCGTGAGGTCTGGCCGTGCGGTCAGGTCCGGAGGGGCGGCCACCGGGCCGGGTTCCGGCTCGATCGCGGGCAGCCGCGTCCACAGCGCCCCGTGCGTGGCCTCGTCGAGGTCCATGCGCGCGACCGACCCGTACACGTACGCGGCCCACGCCAGCGGCGCGAGCGACTCGGGGATCTTCCGCAGGATGGCGGCGAGCAGCGCGGGGGTTGGCGCGTCCGGGGTATCGGCCAGCACCTCGGAGATGGACTTCTCGTCGAGGCCGAAGGGGTACTGGCTCTCGGGGAAGGCCGCGACGAGCAGCTTCGTCAGCGCGTGCACCTGGTACTGATCGTGGCCCACCGACCGCAACGCCTGCGCGAGGTACCCGTTGCGCAGCAGCACGCGCCTGACCTCAGCGCTGCTGTACCGCCCCTGCCGCTCTTGCAGGTACTGGAGCGTGACGTCGCAGAACCGCCGCCCGTGCTCGGGCCGCCGCCACCCTCCCCGCGCGAGCTCGCTGATCAGGCCGTACGCGTCGACGTCACGGGAGCCGAGCCACCGGGCCAGCTTCCGCGGGTCGTGGGCGGCGTCCACGAGGAGCCGCGCCCGCAGGCCGGCGGGCTCGGCCCGGTCGACCGCGGCAACCAGCGGCCCGTAGAGCGGCGCGTCCGGCGGCTTGCGCGCGCAGTCCTCGACCAGGCAGAGCGCCTCGTAGTCGAAGGGACGGCCGAACGCCAGCGCGATCAGCGTGTCGTAGAGCCTCCCCTCGTACTTGCCGAGCGGCTGGTGCGGACGGAACAACTCGAGCCTCGTGATCAGCGACCGGTAGCGCCGGCGGCGGGCGTCATCGACCCCGCCCGCGGCTAGCCGCTTTTGCAGCAGGTCAAGGTCCTGCCGCAGCCTGGACAGGTTCAGCACCCGCGCGTGCTCGTCGCAGTCCCGCAGCAGCCCGTCGACGGGATCCGCCTCCGCCAGCCCGCGACGCCGCCGACCCGGACAACCCGGAGGTCGGCGCGTCGCGCTTGTCGGCCGAGTCGGGTGCCATCGGCTTCAGCCGGGGCCGCCGCCAGAGCCGCACCTCGTCGACGAGGCGGAGCGCCTCGGTGTCGGCCGCGTCACCGAAACCGAGTTCGCGGTACATCTGAGCGAGGCTGGCCAGCGGGGTCACCTTGTCCGCGAGCCAGCCGTAGTAGTGGCCGGCGTCCCCGCCGGGAATCCCGGCCAGGTCCGGCTCGCCCCAGTAGACGACCTGGTCCGGCTTGTCGCTCGCCCGCGGCTCGCTGCTGAAGAACAGCCGGAACCGGTGGTCGCGGTGCGTCGGCCGCGTCCAGGTCGCCGCGGCCATCCGGGCCCGGAAGCCGTAGGGGAGCAGGCCCATGACCGTGTCGATGAACCGCAGCCGCTCGTCCAGGCTGGTCTCGTCCGCGCCGAGCACGCAGACCGGCGCGCCGGTCAGCAGCAGCGGCGCCACCCGCATGGCCAGCGCGTCGATGCCCGGGACCGGCGGCGTGGCCGGGGTGATGGTCACCTCCCTGGGCGGCCCGTCCCTGGCCGGCAGCGTGACCGCGCCGAACGCGCGGTACATGTCCAGGTAGGTGGTGCCCTGCGGGGCCAGCGACGCGTAGGGCGCGCAGAAGTAGCTGGTGAACGTGGTGACCCGGCCCTGGTTGTCGACCTGGCCGACGCCGTCCGCGTAGCGCTGCCCGGCTCCGGCGAACCAGTGGATGGCGAGCGCCAGGTAGCCGCCGCCCGGGCTGCGGGTCGCGGGCTGCAGGTAGCTGACCGACACCTGCGGCAGCGCGGCGAGCTGGCCAAGCGTGAACCGGCCGAGCGCGTCGGCGAAGTTCGCCCGGCTCAGGTCGCCGTTGCTGCAGGCGATGACCTGGTAGCCCTCATCGTCGAGCACCTTGCCGTGCAGCGCCCACTGGGCGCGCACCGAGATGGTCCTGCCGGTCACCTCCGGTCCCGCCCTTACGCGTTCAGCGCCATCTGCCGGACCAGCCAGAGCATCGGCTCAACCACGTTGATCGGGTTGACCGGCCCCCTGACCAGGGACTCGCCGGATTCGATGCGGTAGACGTTCTCCGTGTCCTGTACGTCGAACACGCGCGTGCGCTTGTTGAGCATGAACCCGACCGCCGAGGTGACGAAGTAACTGATCCGGTCCGGGTGGAAGTACTGCTCGAGCAGTTGCGGCACGACCTCGCCGGTGCCGTTGCGCGACACCTTGCAGAGGCTGTGCATCAGGTCACGCGCGTCGCTGTCGTGCACCCGCGGGAAGCCGAGCGGGTCGTGCTCGTCCCACACCAGCATGCCGAGCGACTCGGCGGTCTTGAACACCCGCGGGTCGTCGAACTTAGTGACGCACACGGCGACGTGGTGCGGCAGCCGGCCGTCGAAGTCCGGGTCCTCCGCCACCGCCGCGATGAGGTCCATCAGCAGGCTGTAGGTCTTGTCGTACGCGTCGCCCCGGTTGAACTCCCGGATGGGATCGAACATGTAGAGGATCCCCCGGCTCTTGGCCACGTGGTCCACGAGCTGCTCCCTGGGCTGCAGGCCGGCCTGGTCGGGCCGGGAGAGCTCCCCGGTCGGGTCGGTGAGCTTGAGCGCGAGCTCCACGTTCTCCTCGGGCGGCGTGCGGTTGAACCGTCCGGCCCGCCCCGTGCGAGGGCCAGAGCCAGTGTGGTCCAGCTTGCCGCTGAGGATCCAGTCGAAGATGTCGATGCCCATCGTGGTCAGCGGGAACCGGCCCTCGCTGGTCAGCGCGATGTTCATCTCGACCAGCGCCCGGCGCGAGGCGGGGTCGCGGCACCAGATCCGCCACTCCCGGTGCTGCTTGAGCAGCGCGATCTGCAGCGCGCCGAGGAAGGTGGACTTGCCGCTGCCGGTCGCGCCGAGCATGGCGATGCCCGGCTCGCTGCGGACGGGCGCCCGTCCCCCGTTGCCAGGCGGGCTGGCCTTCGCGTTGTTCCTGCCGAAGCTGGCCACGTCGCACTCCCCTTAGTCGACGAACGGGAACGGTACGGTCTGCGGCGCCTCGCGCAGGCCCAGGCGCGTCGCGAAGTCCTGCATGTCGACCGGGTCATCCACCGTGGCGGTGACGTCCGCGCCCAGTGACCGCCAGGCGTCACCGCGCGCGTCGCCATCGCGCAGCGCGCCGAAGGAGGCGCCGAGCGCCCTGATCCGGTCGTGCTCCCACTTCCAGTTCACCCGGTCGGGGCACGGGATGATCGTGGTTCGCGTGTCCATCGCGTGCGGGTGCGGCGGCCGCCCGCCCGCGGTCACGATCACCGGCCGCCCTTCCCGCTGCGAGAGGTGCCTGGCGACCGTCTCGAGCGCGCACTCAAGCTGGGCCGCCCGCCGGTACTCGCGTTCCTCGGGCACGCGCCCGGACAGCGCGCGCAGTTCCCGCTCCGCCCGGGCGCCCGGCGCGGCCCAGGCGCGCACGGCGGCCGGCTGCTCGTCCACCGACCACGCGACCGAGTGCGGGCCGTACGTCACCACGGAGACGCTCAGCCGCCCGGCGCCCTTCTCCGCCTCGTCGACGAGCTGCGACAGCCGGTCGATCCGGAGTTCAAGCCGGTCCTCGCCGCCGCTGACCTCGACGAGGCAGACCAGGTGGACCGGCTCCGCCGACGCCAGCCGGTCCGGTACCTCGTCCTTGAGGCCGTCCCACGAGCCGGAGAACTGGCCGAGCGGAGCGGGCAGCCCGTGCAGCAGCACGCGCCCCGGCCGGGCGAGCACGGCGGTCACTTCGTAGCTGTCGGCGGGGACCAGCGCGGACTGGAGCTGGACCGGCCGCAGCGGCTGGGCGCTCGGCGGCACGTCGGGCCGGCGGTCGCGGGTGACGACCGCGAAGACGGTGCCGTCGCCGTCGGTCGGCGCGCAGCGGACCCGGACCACGGCCCGGTGCCCCTGGGTGACGCCCGGCGGGAAGAGCTGGTGACCGGTCAGCACGACCCGCCCCGCGTCCGGCCGCCCGGCCGGCACCTGCCGCAGGACGGCGAGCTCATAGCCGAGCACGAGCGGGCTGTCCCTGATCGCCTCGCGTACCTGCTCCTCGAGCGGGGTCTCGCACTCGTAGACGGGCACGCCGCGCGCGCCGGGCAGCAGGGGCAGCAGGTCGTCCGGCAGGTTGACGGCGGTCCGGACGACGAAGGCCGGGTCGACCTCCCGGTAGAACGCGTCCGGGTCCTTCAGCGCCGACGCCCGCACCCGGGGCTGCTCCGCCCGTGGCGTTCCGTTCACGTCCCGGTAGACCCGCCAGATCGTCGGGCCGATCGCGCCGAATTCCGCGACCGTGAACCTGGCGTTTCCGGTCAGCCGGGCAAGCTCATCGGAAAGGGCGTCGCGAACCTCGTCTTCAGCCCCGATCATGGTCAGCCCTTCCCCGAAACAGGTCATCTGACTTGCCACGAAATGTTTTATCGCAGTATCAGGGTAGGTGCCCCGCAGCACTGCGGGGTTGCGTGTTGCCAGCGCGGCCTATGCTGGGACCGCTGGAGCCGGCGAACCTCTTTTCGGAGGCGGACAAATGCGGATGCTTCACCAATTTCGGCGGTTCGTGCTCGCGCTGTCCGGCGCGGACGAGGAGATCCTCCGGTACGTTCCGAGCGAGCGGACGAGGTTCGAGAGCCTTGGCTGGGCAATCCTCATCACCAGCTGCATGGCCATGATCTCCATGTGGTTCGCCCTCTCGAGCGCGCTCAGCGTCAACGGGATCCTCGCGATACCGGTCGCCGTGTTCTGGGGCCTGGTGATCATGGGGATCGACCGCTGGCTGATCACCTCGATGCCCGTGGACGGCGGCCGCAAGTTCGTCATGGCGGTGCCCCGCGTGCTGCTCGCCATTCTTCTCGGCACGCTGATTTCCACCCCGCTCGTGCTGCGCATCTTCCAGTCCGAGATCGACGCGCAGATGGCCGTAATGCAGCAGAAGAACTACAGTTCGTTTCTTTCCAATCAGCAGAGCAGCCAGGTCAACCAGCAGGTGACCACTTATTACGCCGAGCTGCAGCAGCTGAACACGGTCATTAACTCCCACGGCGCGCAGACGGGCAACAACGCGGCCGACCCCCAGCTCGTCGCCTATAACAATCAGCTGACCCAGCTGCAGGCACAGCTGACTCACTGGACCGGCCTTAAGGCGACGTACTACAAGAACTACACCTGCCAGCTCTACGGCGGGGCGGACTGCCCCAAGAAGGGCGACGGGCCGGCCGCCAAGGCCAGCTACGCCAGCTATCAGCAGGCCGCGCAGCAGGTGACGAGCACGCAGGCGCAGATCGGCAACGTCCAGGGCGAGATTCATCAGCGGGACCAGGAGCTCAACTCGACCAGCGCGGCCAGCCAGCAGCAGCGGTACGCGGAGGCGCTGAACCAGCGGCCGATCGTGCAGGCCGAGTACAACACGGCGGTGCAGCGCCGGAACCAGCTGCAGGCCACCTTCTACGCGCAGAACCAGGCCTCGCACGGCATCTTGATGCGGCTGGAGGCGCTGAGCCAGCTGAGCAGCGGGAACCTCACCGTCGCGGCCGCCCGCGTGCTGCTCTTCCTGCTGTTCCTCGTCATCGAGTGCCTGCCGGTGACCGTGAAGCTGCTGCAGCGGCCCGGCCAGTACGAGGCGGCGCTCCGGGAGGCGAAGAAGGCCGAGCAGCGGGACTACGAGAAGTTCTTCAGCACCCGCTCCCGCCTGCGCCCGGCCCCGCAAGCCGCCCAGCAGCCGGCCCGGCCGCCGGTACAGCGGGCGGCGGTCGCCGCCGAGCCGCGGCCGGACCCGATCTGGAACGCCACCAGGCGCATGCCGACGGTGCTCGAGGCCCCGGAGGACGAGACGCCGACGGCGGTGTTCGAGGACCCGGGGCTCGCCCCCGAGGACAGCACCCGGCCCGACTATCACTGGCGCGGTGCCGACGCGTGGCGCAACCACTGGTCCCACCAGGACGGCGAGGACCAGGACGCCGGCGACGGGCGGCGCGTCGCGCCCACCCGGGTCGACTACGCGTACCCGGACGCGGCGCGCGATGACCGGTACCGCGGGCAGGCCGGCCAGGACACCGCGGACGCCTACCACGAGCCCGGCGTGCCCGCCCTCGAGCCGCCGAGCGACGATGACGACGAGTCGGCGACGGCCCGGGCCGCCGGTAACGGCGGGGGCATACCGCTGAGCTGGGATGACGAGTGACGCCCGACCGGTGCGGCTGCTGAATGGCCGTTACCGGCTGGACGCGCGGCTCGGCCAGGGCTCGATGGGGAGCGTGTGGAAGGCCTACGACACGCGCCTTGAGCGCACGGTCGCGGCCAAGGAACTCGTCTCAGGACGGGATGGCGGCGAGGACCTCGGCATCCGCAGGGAACGGGTGCGCCGGGAGGCGCTCGCGCTCGCCAAGGTCGAGCACCCCGCCATCGTCAGCGTGCACGACCTCATCTACGAGGGACCCGGCCAGGATCCGTGGATCGTCATGGCCTACGTCCGCGGCCAGCCGCTCGACTTGATCATCAAGGAGGGGCAGCCGCTCGACGAGCGCCGGGTCGCGGGCATCGGGCACGCGGCGCTGCAGGGCCTGATGGCGTGCCACGAGGAGCGCGTCTACCATCGCGACGTCAAGCCGGCGAACATCGTGCTGTGCGACAACGGGGCGGTGCGCCTGGTGGACTTCGGCATCGCGCGGATCGTCGGCAAGAACCCGCTGACCGTGGACAGCAACGTCATCGGCACCCCCGAGTTCCTGGCGCCCGAGCTGCTCACCGACCACCGGCCGGGGCCGGGAACCGACCTGTGGGCCCTGGGCGTGACGCTCTACTGCGCCCTTGAGGGCCGCTCGCCGTTCCGGGCCGAGACCCTGGCCGCGACGATCGCGGCGATCCTCAGCAAGAACCCCGCCGAGCCGCGCACCCGCGGCGAGGTCGCCGCCCTGGTGCTCGCGATGCTGCGCAAGCACCCGGCGGAACGGCCGGACGCCGCCACGGTCGGCGCCGTCCTGCGGCGGGTCGCGAACGGCGCCCGCGGGGCGAATCGGCCCGCGGCGGCCCCGTTGGCAGCACGGGCGGCAGCACGGGCGGAGCCGCCGGCCGCGGCCCGGGCCGCACCGCAGGCCACAGCGCGGGCCGCACGCCGCGCTTCACCCCGCTGGAGGGAATGCCCGCGCTCGACGCCGCGAAGATCGTCAGCGACTGGCCCACCGACCGGGCCGTCACCGACCTGCTCAGCCTCGGCGAGACCGCGGCCGCCGGGATCATCAACCGGTGCGCCGACCCGGTCGCGGGCAAGCTGCTGAGCGGGATCGCCGCCGGCAAGCCGGCGCGGGCAAGGAAGATCCTCGAGATGGTCACGACGGAACGGGCGGGCCGGCTCCTCGACCAGATGAGCTCACTCGCCGCGGCGTCCGCGCTTTCGCTGCCCTCGCCCACGGGGGCGGTCAGGATGCTCGGCCACGCCGACGACCTCACCGCCGCCGGCGTGCTGCTCGAGATGAGCGCGCCGAGCGCCGCCGGGCTCATCACGGCCATGGACGCCGAGCGCGCCGCGAAGCTGCTCGGCCAGGCGGCCCCGGTCACCGTGGCGGCCATCCTGCGGAACGTGCCCGGCGACCGCCGCCGGCTGCTGCTTAACCAGCTGACCGAGCCGTTCCGCGCCCTGGTGGCCGGGCACCTGGAGCGGGCGGGCCTCACTTCGCGACGATGAAGTAGAGCCACGGGCCCGTGGTGCTGAGGTTGGCGGTGTCCTTTCCGCGCAGGTAGTCGCCGCGGATCCGGTAGCGGTCGCCGGCCGCGAGCGACAGGCTGAAGGGCGCCGTGTCGTGGCTGTCGCGGTCCAGCTTGTCGCAGCCGTACTTGGTGTCGGCGTCCCAGCCGGCGCCCTTGTCGTACTGCTCGGACTCCGGCTCCAGGCACTCGCCGCGCTTGTCCGGCGCGACCGTCGAGTACAGGGTGAGCGTGCCGGCGGCGTGGAAGACGGCGTAGGCGATGCCGTCGCCGCCCTGGTTGGTCGCGTAGGCGCCGCCGAGCCGGCCCGTCACCCGCGCGTACGCGGAGAACGGGCGGCTGGCCGAGACGGGGGCGTGGTGCGCGTCGCCGGCGAAGACGGCGGTGAACGCGGTAGCCCGGGTGATCGAGTACGGCGCGTACCACTTGCCCTCGGCGTCCACGGTGCCGGTCGCGACCAGCGCGCGCGGGCCGCCGGACGGCGTGGCGTACAGCGCGACCGCGCGGCCGGCGACCGCCGGCTTCAGGGTGACGGTGAGCGTGATCTTGGCGCCGTAGGGATTGTCGGTCTCCGGCGAGCTGACGGAAATCTCCGGCTTGGCGTCCCTGGCGGGCAAGCGCGGTGTTTCCGGCGACCCCGGCTTGCCGGCGAGCACCGTGTTTCCGGCGAGCCCCGTGTTTCCGGCAAGCGCCGGGCCGGTGGGCAGCGCGAGGAAGCCGAGCCCCCCGGTGAGCGCGCAGCCGAGTGCGATGTGCCTGAGGCGCATGTCGATTTCACCCCTGGGGAAGTCCGCAGAAAAAATCAAGACCGAGTATCCCGAACGGACGCGGCCGTCTCCGGTAGCCACGCCGTGACTCTCGGTGGCCGGGTCAGCGTGAAACCGGAACTCGTTCGGGATAAGGGGTTTTGCCGGGGTTTTAGAAGGCCGTACGCGGGTCGGCGCCCGACCAGGCGGCGCGGAGCAGCGCGCGGAGGTCGTCGACGGTGACCGGGCGCGGGTTCGACGGGGGGACCGAGGGGAGGATGGCCGCGGCCGCCGCGGGGATGGATTCCTCGGTGAAGCCGTAGTCCGCCAGGGCGTGCGGGGCAGCTCAGCTCCCGGCCGAGCGCGACCAGGCCGTCGAGCGCGTTGCCGGCGCCGAGTGCGCTAGCGATCCGCCGCTCGGCCTCCGGCGCCGCCGGGCCGTTGAACGCCAGCACGTAAGGCAGCACGGTCGCGTGCGTCTGGGCGTGCGGCAGGTTGTACTTCCCGCCGAGCACGTGGCAGATCTTGTGGTGCAGGCCCGAGCCGGCCGAGGCGAACGCGGTCGCCGACAGGTACGCCGCGTACAGCGCGTGCTCCCGGCCGTCGAGGTCCATCGGGTCGGCGACGACCCTGGGCAGGCCGGCCGCGAGCGACCGGATGCCCTCGGCGGCGAAGGCGGCGTTGACCGGGTCCGCGTTCGGCGCCCACAGCGAGTCCACGCAGTGCGCGAGGGCGTTCAGGCCCGACGCCACGCTCATGTCGACCGGCAGCGACATGGTGAGCGCGGCGTCGTAGACGATGACCCTGCGGCAGCACCTTCTGGTCGATGCCCGTGGTCTTCCGCGCGCCCTCCGTCAGCCCCCAGACCGGGGTGGCCTCCGAGCCCGCGTAGGTGGTGGGCACCGCGACGATCGGCAGGCCCGTCGTCATGGCGATCGCCTTGGCCAGGCCCGTCGTCGAGCCGCCGCCGACGCTGACCAGCACGTCGACGTCGTTACGGACGGCCGCGGCGCGGGCGCGCTCGGCCACCTCGACGGGGACGTGCATCACGACCTCGTCGTGCCGCAGGGCCACGGGGATGTCCCCGGCGACCGTGTCGGCCAGGTCCGATTCGGCCTTGGCCGCGATCAGCATGACCCGGGTGGCGCCCAGGTTGCCGATCTCGCGGCGCAGGTTGGCGGACGCTTCGCCGGAGCCGAAGGCGACGCGCTGGGGCAGGGTGTCGTGGACGAAGCGCATGCTCTTATTGTGGGCTATCGGCGGCCGAGCAGGGCGGTGAGGGCGTCGCCGAGCGCCCGTTCTGGGTCGGCGGGCAGGCTCATCGAGCGCCAGCCGATGAACTTGTCCGGGCGGACGAGCAGCACGCCGTCCTCGTTGACCTCGCGCAGCCGCGCCCAGTCGTAGTAGATGTCGGTCACCTCGCGGCCCGGGCCGATGATCACCGTCTTGAGCGGGACGCCCAGGTCGTCGCTCACCTTCGCGGCGGCGGCCGCCCACGGCTCGCCGGCGATGCCGGTGATCAGCGTGAAGGCGTCGTAGGGGGCCAGGTCCAGGGTGGAGACCTTGTGCCTGGCGTCGCCGACCCAGGCGTGCGGCAGGTGCGCGCCGGGGACGGTGGAGGCCTGGTAGTACAGCTCGGGGTCGCGCTCGGGGGCCGGCCTGGTGCTGCCGTCCCCCTGGATGGCGGTCGACTCGTAGAACTGGCCGAGCTCGACGCCGTGCGCGTTGAACTCGTAGTTCTTCAGCTCCATGGCCTCCACGAGCGCCGCCCGCTTGGCCGCGCCGCGCGGCGTGTTGGCCTTGCGCTCCTCGATCTGCGCGCGCATCTCCGCTTCGGTTTCGGCGTCGGTGAGCCCGAGAACCTCGAAGAACTGCACGAACTCGCGGCTCGACTTGTTGGCGCGGGTGACGATCTGCCTGGCCACCGGGGCCCGCTCCTGCGAGTACGTCTCCAGCAGCGCCGGTCCCGCCTGGCCCCTGAGCACCGCCGCGAGCTTCCAGGCCAGGTTGTAGGAGTCCTGGACGCTGGTGTTGGAGCCGAGGCCGTTCGACGGCGGGTGCCGGTGGACCGCGTCGCCCGCGCAGAAGACCCGCTGCCGCTGCAGGTGGGTCGCGAAGTACTCGTTGTTGCCCCAGAGGGACGTGCCGGTGATCTCCACCTCGAGGTCGGGGACGCCGACGAGGTTCCTGACGATCTCCGTGGCCTTTTCCTCGTTGACCTCCGGTGGCGGCTGCGCGATGTCGTAGCCCCAGACGATCAGCCACTCATGCCACGGGCGGATCATGCGGACCAGGCCGGCGCCGATGCCGCCGACGTTGGACCCGGGCTGGATGACCCAGTAGAGGACGGAGGGACGCGCGGCGACGTACTTGGAAATATCGGCTTTGAAGGTGATATTCATCGAGCCGGCGATGTCCATCTGGCCCTCGAACGGCAGCCCGAGGTGCTCGGCGACCAGCGACCTGGCCCCGTCCGCGCCGATCAGGTACTTCGACCGGATGTTATAGACCTGGCCGGTGAGGCGGTCCCTGACGGTGGTCGTGACACCCGCGTCGTCCTGGACGTGGCTCAGGTACTCGGTGGAGAAACGGCTCTGGGTGCCGCGCGCCGTGGCGTTCTTCACCAGGATCGGCTCCAGGTAGGTCTGCGGGATGTCGCAGATCAGGCTGGGCGACGCCTGCTGGTAGTCGGCCTCGCGGGCCGGGTGGGTGCCCCAGGTCAGGATGCGGCCGATCTCCTCGCCCGCGATGCTCGTGCAGAAGACGGTGTCGCCGACGAGGGCGTGCGGGGTCGCGTCCGCGAGCACCTGGTCCTCGATGCCGAAGTCGCGGAAGATCTCCATCGCCCGCTGGTTGGTGATGTGCGCCCTGGGCGTGTTGGCCGTCCACCGGTACTTGGTGATCATGATGTTCGGCACGCCGAGCGAGGCGAGGCTGAGCGCGGCCGCGCCGCCCGCCGGTCCCGAGCCGACGATCAGCACGTCGGTCTCGACCGTCGCGCCGGCGGGGATTTCCGTCTCGGCGAGTCCGTCGTCGAAGGCAGGCATAGAACCGTGCACCCTTCTTCCCGGCCATCTTCGTTGCCGCAGGTCCTTGGTCTTCCGCTTGTGCGTGAGTCTGCCCATCCCGCGCGGCCGGTCCAAGGGTCGCGCAGAGACATGGCGGAAATGAGAAGCTACGACCGGCGAAGCTGGCCGCGGACGTCGCCGGCGCGCACCCCGAAGTGCCGGCGGAACGAGTGCGAGAAGTAGGCCGCGGACGTGAAGCCGCAGCGCGCGGCGACGTCGGCCACGGTGCCGCGCCGTGCTGTCCACGCTCGGCCGGCTCGGCGGCCAGCAGGGCGTAGGCGAGCTGCAGGCGGCGGGTGAGGACGTGCCGGGGGACGGACGTGCCGTCGGCGGCGAAGACCCGGGAGAGCTGGCGCTCGCTGAGCCCGATCGCGGCGGCTATCTGCTCCGCGCCCAGGCCGGGGTCGGTGAGGTGCTCGTCGATGTAGCAGCGCGCGGCGGCCCGGTGGGCGGTCGCCAGGGCCACGCCCCCGCCCGTCGCCAGCATGGCCACCAGGTCAAGCACCATGTCTTCGTCGATCAGCGGCGGGGTCGCATCCGCCCGGGTGGCGCGGCCGGCCAGCCGGGCCAGCGCGCGGGCGTAGCGGTCGCCGCCCGGCTGGCCGATTCCCGGGCGAATCCGCGCGGAAGGAGGTCACCAGCGGCTTGCTTACCTGGATGTCGGCTCGCGCGCGGAGCGCGGGGCGCGGCACGGTCACCACTAGTTCCTCGAGGCCGCGGGCGAACCCGCGGGCGAACGGCCGGTCGGTCGCGCACACGAGGGCGTCGCCGGGCCGGAGTTCCGCGCGGCCGCCCGGATAGGTGAACGAGGCGTCACCGCGCAGGGTCAGGTAGACCGCGATCGAGTCGGCCGGGCTGCGGTCGATCACCGCGGGGGTTCGCTCGACCGCGTGGGCCGAGCCGCGCACCCGGGCCAGCCTGGCCTCCGGGAGCTGGACGTTGATTTCTGTGGCCGCGAGGGGGCCGTCGGCGAGCACGTCGAGCCCGATCAGCGCGGCCGCGTTGTGGGACTCCCACCGCGCTATCCCGTGCGCCGCGGGCAGCCCGGCGGTCGAGAAGACCCTCCGCGCGCAGACCGGCATGGGTTCGATACTGCGGCTAGTCTGCGTGCACGTCAAACCCGTGGCGGCGCGGGCGCTACCTGGCCGTGACTTGTTACCTGGCCGGCCTCGCTGGCAGGGTTGGAGACATGATGGGACCTATCCGGCGATGCCGTCCGTGACCCCCCACCCGCAGGCGGGCCCGCTCGGTGGCGGCGGGGCCGGCAGCGCGGGCCCGGCCGCGCTGCGGGCCTGGCTGTACGAGGTCAGGCCCGACGGCACCAGCTGCCCGATGAGCCCGCCCACCGGCCGGGCGATGGCGGCGATAGACACGGGCGGCACCCTGTGCGTCTCGGTCGAGGGCGGTCAGAACACGCCGGCAAGGAAGTACCTGAAGGCACCGCCGGCCGAGGGGATGTCGTCGGACCCGGTGACGGTCAGCATGGACCCGGGCAACGGCTTCTGGATGATCCAGAACAGCGGCAACACGAACACGCTCCGGGTGCAGCAGTACGGCCTGTCCGCCGTGCCGCTGCGCCCGCAGACGTCGATGCCGATGGCCGGCCAGGATGTGGCGGTGTGGATTCCCGTGGTGCCGCACGGGCCGTCATCGGGCCAGAGCGAGAGCTTCCGGCTGCTGATCCTGGCCGCCGGGCCGGAGAAGCAGGACGGCCCGGGGGTGACCAGGCTCATCACCGCGCCGCGCCGGTACCTGTCGGAAGCCAAGCAGGAGGCGCTCATCGCCTACTTCGGCGACCATCTCTCCTGGCCGCCGCTGCCCGCCCCGCACGTCAGGCAGCAGGCGGAGGTGGAGCGGATCGCCTACCAGTACGGGCTGGCCAAGGCGCCGACCCCGGAGCGCTGGGCCGGAACCGGTTCGACGTGCTGGCCGGCCGGGACGGGCTGTTCAGGGACGCCGACTGGTTTCCCCGGCTCGGCGGTCCCGACCGGACCCTGGCCAACCACCTGGCCGCCTTCCACCGCCTGGTGGAACTGCGCACGATCACGCTGCGGCGCGTCTGCGAGTGGGCCGAGCGGCACGACGTGCGAGCCTTACGTCATCATCGACCGGCAGCTCGCGCCGGCGCGGTGAGCGCTACTGCTGCGCGGGGCTGCTCGGGCTCGTCGATGGAGGCGGCCATCCGGACGGCCGCCACGGTGTCATGCCAGCTGCGCGGGTCGGGGAACTTCTGGCCGGCGATCGCGGCGGCCTTCATCAGGCCCTCCTTCAGCATGGCCGGGTCGGCGGGCGGCACGAACACCGCGCCGGCGTACCCGCTCGCGGCCTCGGGCAGGCCGCCGACGCTCGTCACCACGATGGGCAGGCCCCAGCTCATCGCGACGTGCAGGATGCCGCTGCTCGACGAGCGCCGGTAGGGAAGGACGGCCACGTCGGCGTGCGCGAAGGCGGCGCCGACAACCTCGTCGGGCACGTATTCGTTGACGAAGGTGATGCGGTCCGCGTGCGGGCTGGTGGCGATGAGGTGAGCCGGTTCCGTGCAGCCCTCCCAGGTCTCTCCCACCACGGTGAGCCACAACCGCTCCGCTTCTTCCCTGGGCAGGGCATTAAAGACGCTGAAGCAGGTCTTCCAGCCCCTTATACGGACGTATGAGGCCAAAGAACAGCAGATTTACGACGCCGTCAGACTTCGGCGCGGTGCGCACCGCGGAAATCGCGGCCGCGATGGCGGGGTCGGACGTTTCCTGAAGGTCGCGGTATTGGTCGTACGGGCCGTGCGGGACCAGCGCGACGCGCATATCCATCGGGCCGTAATTCGACTCGAACAGCTGCCAGTCCGACTTGGAGTGGACGATGCACGCCGTGCGCGAGCCGGATGAGCGCGCGCAGCCCCTGGCGACCGTAGCTGCGGGCGAGCGCCAGGCCGGCCTCGCCGGGATCCTGCAGCTCGTGCAGCTCGATGACGACGCGCATGCCCGGTGAGCGCGCGCGGCGATGGCCAGCACCAGGTAGGTGTGCAGCGTGGCCGCCGTCCACCACTCGAGGAGCAGGACCTTTGACCGCCGTGACCGCAGGAACCGCAGGGCCCGGAACAGGGAGGTGCCCCACCACCAGTCGATCCCGTCAAAGACCGACACGTCGGGGCGGTACTCCATGCTCGCCCGCCTCAGGCCGACGCGCCGCTTGCCCGGGTAGAGCAGCCGCGGGAGCAGGCGGCGGAGCAGGATAACGTTGGTATCGCACTGGTCGCTGGCCATTGAATTAGCCAGGCGGCAGGTGTAGTAGCTGATTCCCGAGGTGAACCGCCAGCCCGGGCCGACAAGGCACACCGACAATTGTGAATTGTCGCTCTCCGGCGTCGGCGACTTCGTGTACAATGTGACCGCGCGCCGTCTCCGGCCGACTCGCCAGATGGCAAATTCTGATCAATAAAGTTGCGATCACTCTGCATCATTTGAGTCGACTCAAATGATGGCGGCTGAAGCCCACGAGTAGTCACATCGCACCTGTTCTGCTGATAATTCAATTTCTATTTTACAAATCAATGATGCTGCTTTAGTCGCTGTTGCTGCTTTAGTCGCTTAAATATATAGAAGGTCGCTCGTGGCGTCTCGTGCCCGTTGCGGCGGCACTTGGAAGCGCGATCTTACCGCACCTGGTCGTAGCTGGGTGTGATTCTTTACCTCCGCTGAAGATGGGGCTGCAGCGTCGGGCGGGCCGGACGGGTGTTGCCAGTTCACCGGGACGACATCGGCGTGGTGCGTCGGCAGGGCAACGAGAAACCGCTATGAGCCTACCCGGATCGTGCTCGGATTGATGCTGCTAACGGGCAAGATCATCGGCGGTCCGGACGGCTGGCCAGCAGGTGCGTCCCGAGTCGCCGCACCATCACATTCCGTCACCTCTGAGCTGTCCGTATGCCTCAGTCCGGTGATGCGCCGCGCCCTGCCCCTTGTGCGGGTATAGTGACCGCATTAGTCCCCAAGGTCGGGAGTGTGGCAGCCGGGCGTCTGAGAAGAACGCCGCGGAATCGCTCCGGCCGACGCCCCCGCAGATGTAGCGAGTTGTTGCCCGTTCAGCTAGTTCGAGGTTAATGGGCGGGAAAACTGGAGTCTATTAGGAGGCCGTCGCATGACGCTGCCAGCAGCAGCCCCAGCACTGCCACGCCGCGAAATCTGAACGCAACGCAAGCGGTAAGTTCTTGCCGACTCGCGTTATCGAGGTTGAGCTCACCGAGCCGCTGCCGAAGCTTGTCCACGACGGCCATTATGGCCGGGCCTGGATCCTGGTCCGGCTGTACACCGAGCCAATCGGCGTCTGCGTGATCTCCGCTGCCGCGAGAGGGAATCACTCCCGACGAGCTCGCGGCCCTGTTGTGGACCGAACTAAGTGAGCCCGTTGCGCGGCGGTTCGCGGCCGCGGGGCGAACCGCGCCCGCGACCCTGGCGGGAAGCGGCCTGCCCGGCCGACCCGGACGGCTGGCCGTTCCTGCGCGATCGCGCGGCGCTGCTGGCTGACGCGCCGTTCATCAGCGTTGTCGTCTGCACGCGGGACCGGCCAGAGCAGATAAAGAAGTGCCTGAGCCGCCTCGCGCGGCAGCAGTACCCGCGGTACGAGGTGGTCGTGGTCGACAACGCGCCCACCTCCGACGCGCTCAAGCACGTGGTTGAAGGCACGGCGGTCGAGGACCAGCGGGCGAGGGAGCGACGTTCCGCTACTGCGTGGAACCGCGGCCGGGCTTGTCCTGGGCGCGGAACGCGGGGATCGCCGCCGCGGCGAGCGACATCATCGCCTTCCTCGACGACGACGACGAGCCGGACGAGCACTGGCTGGCCGGCGTCGCGGACGGCTTCGCCCGCGGTGAGCGCATCGGCTGCGTTTCCGGCATTGTCCTTCCCGCCCGGCTGGATAACGCGGTCGAGAACCTGTTCGAGGAGATCGGCGGCCACAGCAAGGGCCGTGGCTTCGCTAGGGAGACCTTCTCCAAGTCGGGGCCGCAGAGCCCGCTCTGGCCGCTGCCGCCGTTCGGCGTGGGCGCCAACATGGCCTTCCGGCGGGCGGCGCTCGACCGCATCGGCGGGTTCGACGTGGCGCTCGGCGCCGGGACCCCGACCGGGGGCGGCGAGGACACGCTCGCGATAACGCTCGTCATGCTCTGCGGGTACGAGGTCGCCTACGAGCCCGTCGCCCTCATGTGGCATCACCACCGGCAGGACATGGCCAGCCTCAACAAGCAACTGCACGGGTACAGCGTCGGGCTGACCGCCTTCTACGCCGCCCTGCTGCAGGCAGCGCCCGAGTCGCGTTGCTTCGGCCTGGTCAAGCTGCTTCCCATGGCGGCCGGCTACCTGAAGGGCGGGAGAACCGCGCGCCAGAGCAGCAACCGCGGACGGCGCCCGAGGAGCCGCCGGGCCTTGCGGCGGAACTGGACCGGCGGCAGCTTCAGGGGATGCTCAAGGGGCCGCTGGTCTACGCGAAGAGCAGGCGCTTGCAGCGACGCGTCGCGGCCACGCTGCGTGCCCAGTATGACGTCGAAAGTGTCACAAGTACTACAACGGGTTACTTGCCGGACTTGACTACGTATGCCTATCTCGATCGCCTATGCTGCATCGAGGGGCGCGTCGATCGTCCGGGCAGGTAGACAAGTACGCCTAGGCGGTTGGAGGTTCCCGGGGCGTGGTGGCAATGGACGGATCAGTTGGCTCGCGAGCGGCGGTACCGGGGGCCGAGTCGGGCTGAGCGCGCTCCGGAGGCGTCCCTACTTTCCCGCATCCCGGTAAGCGTCATCGCGCTTATCGTCGCGATCGGCGTCTTCGTCTCCTCCATGGGCTACGCGGACGGGCGCGCGGGAGCGGGCCCCAAGAGCGGCTCCGGCGTCCGCTCTACTGGCTTGGCCAGGTGCTGATCCTGGTACCGATCGGCGGCAAGCTGCTCAGCCGGCGCTCGCTGAGCAACGGCTCACCATCACGCTCATCGCGGTGCTCACCGTCGCCGAGTACCTGCTGAAGGTTAACTACACCCCGCTTGGGTTCGCCTTCAACGACGAGTTCCTGCACTGGCGCGGCACCACGAACATGCTGGCGTCGGGGAAGCTGTTCGAGCTGAACTACGGGCTGCCGATCGGCACCCAGCTACCCGGGCATCGAGGAGGTCACCTCCGCGCTGATCTCGGCGACCGGGCTGTCCGTCTTCGAGGCCGGGCTGATCGTCGCCGGGGTCGCCCACCTGCTGTTCATCTGCTTCCTGTACCTGGCCTTCTGCGTCGCCATCCGGTCGCACCGGATCGCGGGCATCGCGATGCTGATCTACTTCAGCGCGCCCTCGCTGACGTCGTTCAACTCGATGTTCATCTACGAGACGCTCGCACTCGCCTTCCTCGGCATGTGCATCGTCGCCGCCCTGCGGTCGGCCATCGAGAAGTCGCCGTCGGACCGCAGGCGCTGGTTCATCGTCGCGGTGCTGTGCATCTTCGCCACGGTCATCACGCACCACGTCACCAGCTACATGCTGACCGCTGTTCCTGGTCCTGGTGGCGGTCGCCAGCAGGCTCACGGGCTCGCGCAACACCGCGGCCAGGTTCGGCATCCTCGCGCTCATCTCCGCGCTCTCGGTCGCCGGCTGGATCTGCTTCATCGCGCCGGACACGATCACCTACTTCAGCCCCACGGTGGTGGGCATCGTCAGACGGCCTCAAGAACGCTGACCAAGAGCGGGTCCTCCGACAGCGCCGACCAACGTCGACGTCGCCGTTCAGCAACAAGCTCTACCGGAACGGTCGGCCTGCTGGCCATCACGGTGCTGATCGCGGTCGGCTCGCTGGCAGGCCTGGAAGCGGCACCGGCGCCATCCGTGGATCATCGGCATGATGATCGGCTGCCCTCGGCTGGTTCGTCGCCCTTGGCGATCCGGCTCGGCACCCCGGACGGGCAGGAACTCGCCGGCCGGGCCGCGACCTACATCTACATCCCGGTGAGCGTCCTGGCGGCGCTCGCCCTGACCAGGCTGGTCAACAGCGCGCCCGGTGCGCCGCTGGGGCGCCGCCGTCACCGCCGCTCGTCGTGGCCGCGGTCGTCGCGCTGCTGATCGACGGCCTGGCCAACGGCTGGCCGCCGTTCTGGGAACGGCTGCCGGGGCCGCACCAGGTGGCCAGCTTCGAGTCCTCGGTCGAACCCGCAGGAGATCGCCATCTCCTACTGGACGCCTGGCGGATCTCGGCCCGGGCAACCGGATCGCCGCCGACTCGGGCATCTACCCGGTGCTCATCGGCTACGGCGACCAGAACCCGCAGCAGGTGACCACCTTCCTTTACGACACCCCGACGTGGACGTCGGCGGTCGCCGGGCAGGCGTCCGGGCTGAACATGCAGTACGTGGAGACGGACACGCGGCTGACCACGTCGCTGCCGCCGATCGGGACGCCGACTTCCCTGGCGATCACCACGCTCGCCACCTCAGCCGGTCCCCCTCGCCAACCTCGACCAAGTACAACCACATCGAAGGCGTGGCCCGCGTCTACGACGACGGGACCATCAACTATCTACGACCTCGTGAGCCTGGGATATGTACCGCAACCGAAACCTTGACATCGCGATCGCGGCGATCATCGCGGTCCTCGGCGGACTGGCGGCCGGCGAAGCAGCTGCCTGGCCAGATCACGATCCCCCTCGGCATCGGTCTCTTCTTCGCGCCCGGCTACCTGTGGTCGGAAGCGATACTCAACCAGTGGCTGCCTGGCGTCGAACGCGCCCTGACCTCGGTGGGCATGGCCCTCATCTTCCCGATCCTCGGCGGCTTCCTGTTCTACGGGCTGCACATCCCGCTGTTCCGGTCGTCGTGGATCGGCCTGCTCGTCGTCCTCACCCTGCTCGGCGTCGTCGCGGTCGCGGTCCAGCGGCTGCGCCAGCCGCCCGCCGTCCGGCGCCCGCCGCGCCCGGTGAACCAGCAGTCGCCGCGCCGGGGGGACCAGCCGCCGCCGCGCCGGGGCGGGCTCGATCGCGCTGAACTCATCCATCTTCGGCCTGGCCGGCCTGATCGCCATCGGCGCCGTCGCGTATTCCGTCAAGAGCGCGGAAGCCCAGAAGTTCCCCGGCTACACCATGCTGTCGATGACGCCAGTCGTCGATAACCCCGCGGCCCAGAACATCGCGGCCTTGAGCAACAACCTGGCGGCCCAGGCCCAGGCGGCCGAGAGTGCAGGACACGCTCCAGGGCGAAGCCACCCAGGCGCACCTTTTCGTGGCGGATCACCAGGGCGTGCCCGAGCAATACGAGCTGAAGCTCCTGCAGAAGGGCAAGGTAGTCAAGACCTGGCCCATTACGCTCAACGATGGCCAGTCCTGGCAGATGACCGTCGCGTGGACGCACGAATTACTCGGTGATAGCGGATCTTTACCTGCTGCCGAATACCAGCACGCCACTCCATTACGTTAATAACGGTGCGTGTGTCAGCAGCCCCAATCCCTTGCCGCTCGCTCTTAGGGCGGAAGCTCCGTGCAGCGTGAAAACGTGAAAAAGACCCCGTCTCTCATCTTTAAGTCGCTGATCTGTAGCATCATGTTCTGGGTCCACGGATTCCGCGCCTCGCTCATCGCGTGCGAGGGGCGATTGCCTCACCTGTCCGGCGACGGTAATGTGCGGATAGGCCGTCGGTTTATGATCCGCGGGCATGTCGCGCCCTGTGAAATCTCGGCGGACGGCGATGCCCTGCTGCTCATCGGCGAGCGGGTGTTCCTCAACCAGGGAGTCGTCATCGCGGCGAGAGAGTCGATAGAGATTGGCGATGACACGCTGATCGGCGATTTCTCGGCGATATATGATTCGAATTGGCACCAGCTTGACCCCGGTCACCCCGACAAGCCGAGACCAGTGACCATCGGGAAAAACGTCTGGCTCGGTAACGGCGTGCTCGTGCTGCCGGGCAGCAGCATCGGCGACCACACCGTCGTGGCCGCCAGGTCGGTCGTCAAGGGCGACCTCCCGCCGCGCGTCCTCGCCGCGGGCAACCCCGCCGTGGTGGTGCGGCAACTCGAGATCCCCGACGGCTGGCGGCGAGGTTGATGACGCGCATGTCAGCGACGACGCGGCCGCTGCGGCGCCCGGTCCCCGGTGAACAAGAGCTCACGTGGCCCTCATCACGGCAAGTCGCAAATGATAACAAATCAGTGACATCACGATCTATGTCCGGAGGACTAAACGTCTGCGAAGCTGAGTCCGATCTGTGTAGACTCCTGCCACAGGTGAAATGTCTAACACTGAAGTCACACCCTCGTTACTTTGTACGGATTGGCAAGAAGACAAGCCGCGACGTGTCACGCGGCTAGCGGACAGTTGAGACGCCCCCTTATCGGGGTTTGGGAGATGCTCGCTGTCAGGCATTGGGCTAACCGGGTCTGGGCGGACCGAGGTAAGGGGATACCCGTGGTAAGCATTGAGACTCCGAGCGTGACGCTTGAAAGCGAGCGTGAAGGGTCGTCTTTCCGAGTGGGGTCGACCGAGGCCCCAACTCGCCTACGTTCTGTGGATGATATGACTCTCCTGGGTGATGACGGCAGGCCCGTGCCCGTCAAGTTGTCCATTCTCATGGCCGCCTACAACGAAGAGCGGACCATCATGAAAGTGGTCCACGCGATTCTCCAGGCCAGCTTTCCTTGTGAAGTTGAGCTCATCATCGTGGACGACGGCAGCGCGGACGCCACGCCCGACCTGCTCAAGGAGATTGACGATCCCGCGGGTGATCGTGCACCGGCACGCCAAGAACTCGGGCAAGGGCGCGGGCATCCTAACCGCGGCGTCGCTGGCGACCGGAACCCACATGATCCCGTTCGACGCCGACATGGAATACGCGCCGGAAGACATCGCCGACATGCTCGTCCCGGTTATCAAGGGCCGGTGCGATGTCGTCTACGGTGTGCGGCTCTTCGGGTGCAACACGGTGTACCAGTCTTACCGGTACGCCATCGGCAACAAAGTGATGACCCACTTCGCGAACATCCTTTACAACTCTTATCTCAGTGACATGCACACCTGCCTGAAGCTGATTCCGCTTCCGCTGTTCCGGGGGCTGAACCTCACCGAAACCGGTTTCGGGCTGGACACCCAGGTGACCGCGATGATGCTGCTGAGCGGGGTGCGGCCATTCGAGGTTCCGGTGAGCTACTACAGCCGGTCGCACGAGCAGGGGAAGAAGATCAACTGGCGCGACGCGGTCAGGTGCCTGTGGATCCTGGTCAGGACCCGTATCGCCGGCCGTAAGCGGATTTCGTCCAGCGTCCCGGCCAAGTCCGCCGAGCTGCAAAGGCACTAAGGATTCAAGAGGTTAGGCACCTTCGTTATGAGCTATGACCTAGAAAGCAACGCAGGGACCTTTCGGAGACGGGCCGGAAATCGCCGCGATGAAGGACAGTGCCAGTGATGTTGCGATCGGGGAATCCGGCGCGGGCGAGGGCAGTGACCTATCCCACGGTCTCGGTGATCATCCCGACCTATACGCAGGCTCGCTGGGACTGGCTGCGCGAGTGCGTGGCTTCCGCGAAGGCGCAGACCGTGCCGGCCTTGGAGATCATCGTTGTCGTTGACCATAACCCGGAGCTGCTCGAGGAGATTACCCGCGAGTTCCCTGACGTTATCGCCGTGCCGAACATCGGCGGTCGCGGCGTCTCCGGCGCGCGGAACAGCGGCGTCAAGGCCTCGCGGGGCGAGGTGGCCGCGTTCCTCGACGATGACTCGATCGCGAGCGACGGACTGGCTGGCCACCCTGCTGCAGCCACATCGTGAAGCCGGGCGTCGTCGGGGTCGGCTGCTACAGCGACGGGCTCTGGGAGGACCCGTGCCCCTCGTGGTTCCCCGGCGAATTCAGCTGGACGATCGGCGTTTCCTACTTCGGGTTGCCCAAGGCGCCGACCGCGGTGCGCAACGTGTGGACGAGCGCCATGCTGGTCAAGCGGAGCGCGTTCGAGGTCGTCGACGGCTTCCGCGAGGACTTCGGGAAGATCGGCAACCGGTCGCTGCCCGAGGACACGGACCTGTGCCTGCGGATCGCCGCGGTGCAGGAGAACGCCGTCTGGATGTGGGACCCCGCGAAGGTGATGAAGCACCGCGTTCCGGCCGGGCGGGCGACCTTCCGCTACCTGATGAGCCGCTGCTTCCTGCAGGGCTGGGGCAAGGCCGCGATGGCGCACATGGACGGGTTCGACGAGAGCACGTCGCTTGAACGGAACTACGCGCTCCGCATCCTTCCGGCGGGCGTGGGACGCGGCCTGGCCGACGCGGTGCGGGGCGACCTCTCCGGGCTCGGCCGGAGCGGTGCGATCGTCGCCGCGTTCGCGGTGACCGTCGCCGGGTACCTCTGGTACGTGCTGCAGGGCCTGTTCCACAAGCGGGCAGGCTCCGCGCCGTCGTCGGCCGCAACCGCATAGCGGCGCCGGGCGGACGATCTGATCCGCGGCCAAGCACCCCCGCGCGGGATGGCCGGTGCTTGGTTGCGGCGGCCGGCTGAAGGCGGCCCGCTACGCCTGCCCGCGCCTGGCCCGCAGCGCGGACCGGGCCCGCCGGACCACGGAGTACCCGCTGGTGAGCACCCGGTCTCGGCGCAGCGTCAGCGTGTCCTGGCCGTTGACCATCTTGCTGGAATTCGTCCATCGGGGTCGTCCGCCGCACGGTGAGCCGCGGGAATGGCGAACGGGTCCGCCTCGCTGGTCGCTCAGGGCGTTGCCCACGGCGTAGGCGTAGTCGTAGCCGAGATCCCTGGCCAGCTGCCGGACCTTCGCGTTGGAGTAGCCGAACGGGTAGGCGAGTCCCGGTACCTTCAGCCCCAGGTTGTCCTCGAGCGCGCTCTTGCTGGCGTAGAGCTCTTCGTACAGCGCCTTCTCCGGCAACTGGTCGAGCTGCGGGTGCGTGCAGCGTGTGCGCGCCGATCTCGATTCCCGCCTGCTCGGCCTCGGCGAGCTCGCGCCAGTTCATCATGCGCTATCGCCTCGTCCTCTTTCCCGACCCAGCCGGTGGTCTGGAAAAGCGTGGCGGTAAAGCCGTTCTGCTTAAGCAGCGGCAGCGCCTGGGTGTAAAAGTCCCCGTAGCCGTCGTCGAAGGTGAGCACGACCGGGTCGCTCGGGCAGGGTACCCGCGCCGCCGGCGAGAATCGCGGACAGCTCTCCGGCGGTGACCGTGTTGAAGCCGGCGTCCCGCAGGTAGGCGAGCTGATCAGCGAAGACGTCTGGGGAGACCGCGAGCGGCTCGGCGTGGCCGCCGTGTCGGCTATCTCGTGATACATCAGGACGGGAACCCGGAGCGGTGAAGCCGCGGTCATGAACTCAAACCTCCGTCAGATCACTCAACAAGCCGCTTGCGAGCCACGGAAACGCGAATCTTACCGACCGTGACCGTCAGCAAACCAGACGTGCCTGAGGCTGGCGGCTATATTGACCATCTTAATACGCTATGCACGTTTACCGTCGCGAGTTGGTGGTCAGCGCCTCCTGGCCATCGCCGCGGGACTCGCCGCGCTGGTTCTCCGGTCGGGTCCACCGGGGTGGCCATCGCGAGGAGCGCGTCGATGCCCGCCTGCTGCCGTCGCCGGTAGCTCGACGCTGCTGGCGGGCGGTCTCGGGCGACTGGCCGCCGAACATGTCATAGCTGGTGGCGGCGCTCGGGGCAGCTTGCCGCGGCCCGGTGGCGTCGGCCGGGATCGCCGGGAATGCGCCGGTCTCGCCAGACCTCGGTCGCCACGTCGAGCGTGTGCCCTTCGGAGGCGACCGCCGCCGAGGCGATGGCGAGCAGGGCGGCGAGGCCGCCCTCCTGCCGGTCGGGTACGCCCGGCAGCGCGGCGAAGGAGCCGGTCAGCCTGGCGAGCTCGCCGGTGACCCGGGCCAGCGGCGCCGGTCCTGGCGAGCGCTCCGGTCGCCCTCGCCTCGGCCGGGACGGCGGGGAAGGCCCCGGTGGCCGCGGCGGTGGCGGTGACCGCGTAGGCGGCGCGCAGCACGGTCGGCGCGGTGATCAGCCCCTCCATGATCAGCACGCCGAGGTAGGCGAAGGAGAGCCCGTCGAGGCCGCCGAGCTTGCCGCCGACGTAGATCGAGGCGATCTCGCAGCACGCGAAGAAGCAGATCAGGCCGGCGGCCTGGCCGACCCGGTTGGTCGCCCGGGAGACCGCGATGAACTGCGCCCGCGGCATCTGCGGGATGTAGCCGATGACGAGCAGCCAGAGCGGGACGGTGCCCAGCTGCGTGTAGATGTCGTGGTTCTTAGGTGAATCGAAGACGCCAAGCAGGAAGTGCGCGCCGATCGCGAGCACCGCCATCACGGGAAGGCCGATCAGCAGCGAGACTCGCAGCACGAAGCGGAGCTTCTCCGCGACGACCTGGGGCGAGGCCGACGCGAGGGCGAACAGCACGGTCCCCAGGTGGACGGGCACCATGAACAGCAGCGAGGTGATCATCCAGGCGACGTAGAAGACGGCGAACTTGTCCGCCGCCGACCACGACCGCGACGATGATCGGGATGATCCGCGACGGGGTCGCCATCGCGAGGTTGAGCCAGTTGTGGTTGACCGCCACCGGGAGCAGGCGGCGCAGCGACGCCCAGTCGGGGCGGTGGAAGATCCGCGAACCGCCCCGGATGAGCATGATGCTGGCGGCGACCACCGAGCCGACGATCCCGATCACGTAGGACAGGCTGAGGCCCACGCCCAGCCCGTCGTGCAGGAAAATGGCCGTGACGGGCAGCGCGGCGAGCTTGATCCCGGACAAGGCCATGTTGCGCCACAGCTGCACCCCGCCGCGCAGCATGCCGATCGTGGCGTCGTCGAAGACGAGCGTGGCGCTGGTCAAGGCGGTGCCGAAGGTGAAGAGCAGCACCTCGCCCAGTGTTCCGCCGATCCCGGGAAGGCTGCTTGTTGAAGTGCAAACCGACGATGAGGGCGAAGATCAGGCCCAGCGTGACCGACCCGATGGCGGATGCTGCTATCGAGGCGGAGACCAGGCCGCCGCGGCTCTCGCCATCCTGCTTACGCTTCGGCAGCTCGCCGATCAGCATCGTGCCCAGGCCGAACATGCCGATCGTGCCGAAGAGTTGCATCGCGTTGATGGCCGCGTTGCCCCAGCCGACGGCGTTCGGCGAGAACGACCTCGCGGCGACGATCGTGAAGACGAAGCCGAAGAGCGAGGTCAGGCCGGTGGTCGCGGCGAGGCTGCCCGCATTCCGCAGCAGTACGGAGTTCCGCTGCAGCGCGTCGCGCACCTTGGCCGACAGACCGGAGCTTTGCTGGTCATTCATGGCCATATCAGGCTATCCGCCGGTTGATGTCCAGGTGGCGAGTTCACCGGCAGGACACAATCACGCGATGTTCGGGGTAACCGGTGGCAGGCCAGCGGCCGGCGCTACTTCGCTGGCTGCGGGATGACCAGCGGGTGGCCGGTCGCGTGCCAGACGCGCCACCGCGAGGCCGACGACCAGCAGCGGGAAGACGACCCAGGTCTCGCAGAGCTTCGCCGTCGTGATCTGCAGCGGGCGCGGCAGCAGGTGGAACTCGTGCATGCTCGCGGGCCAGAACAGCGGGCAGCCGCCGTGCGTCAGCTCGTCGCCCGCGATGTGCGCCGCGCAGCCGAGCGCGGTCACGACCGCGAGCAGCGGGACGTGCCAGGAACCCACCGTCAGCCGGGTCAGGTCGGCGCTCGGTGAAGCACGTGACCAGCGCCGCGGCGATGCCGAGCAGGTCGCCGAAGTGCCCGCCGATGTGCAGCGCGCGCAGCGCCGCCGAGTACAGCAGCGCGAGCACCAGCGCGGCGGGCACGATGTGCCAGGTGAACACCAGGTGACCGGCCGCGGCCTTCGGCTCGGACAGCTGGTAGAGGCCGGCGCCGTAGGCGCCCGCGGTGAACACCGCGATGCCGAGCAGGCTGTGCGTGCCGTGCCGGTGCCCGCCGGAGATGCGGTCCACCACCCAGGCGAACCACTCGGTGAGGAACCCGAACGACCGCGAGATGGTCGAGTCCGGGTGGTCGATGTCCGGCAGGACGCCCGCGCCGGCGGTGAGCACCACCCCCGCGGCCAGGTGCGCGACCGTCACGTGGAGCGGCGGCGCGAGCGCCGCGAACGCGACGGCGCCGCTCAGCGCGTGATCCCTGCCAAGCATCGCCGACGAACTCCCGTGGGGACGAACCGGATGACCGCCGGGGGTACGGGCCCAGCGGACAAGTGCGTGGCAAGCCTCCCATACCGGCGGCTTCCGGTGGTGGCACCACGCGGGCGCGCCGGGCCCGGACTGAAGCGGAGGCGCGGAGGCGGCGGCGGGCGAAACCACGCACTCGTTCGGAATGCTGAACTTTTAAACAGGCGGCCCATTTAATTCGTTACCGTCTGATCAAATGGCCCGCCTACGGGGTGGTCTGCCCAGTACGGTAGCGTCCGGAAAGTTTGTTCTTCTCTCACGTACCTCTGAGGAGGTCCCTTTGGCCACGCTGCAGGAGCTGCTTCTCACCCCTGAGAACGCCCCGCAACTCATCGCCGACACCAAGGCACTTGTCGACAGCGAGCTGTCCAGCAAGGGCATCACCGCTGCCCCGCTCAAGGGTGCCTACAAGGCGGTCAAGGCGTTCGCCCCTGGCTACTACGACGAGGCGATCACCGCCATCCTGCCGGGCGTCGTCTACCAGCTTGAGCCGTACTGGGCTGACTTCAAGACGTCGGGGAGTTCCGACTTCGGCGACTTCCTGTCGAAGCGGCCCGCCGAGGTGTCCGAGTCGCTGCTCGCCGTGACGGACGACATGGCCTCGAACTCGGGCCGCGCCGCGGTCGTCAAGGCGTACCAGCTCGTGCGCGGCGGCGCGGGCAAGAACATTGAGGCCGCGCTGCCCGCCCTCGGTGCGCTGGTGCAGAAGTACGCCGGTTAATGCGCTGAGTAACGCAAGCCGGCGCCCGCGGCAGCAGTCAGCGATGACGGCTGCCGCGGGCGCTGTGCTTTCTGAGGTGCTGTGCTTTCTGAGCGCTGCCGGTGCTGCTTCCCGGCCTCAGTGGATCACGTACCCGACCGCCACGGTGCCCGCGTCGTTGCGGCGGATGGAGACCACGCCGGTCTTGGCCGGGTTGGGGAAGCCGATGGTCTGCAGCCCCTTGTCCCCGTTCAGGATGACGTCCGGGTGGACGCGCCACGCCGTGTCGAAGAACGCCACCCGCAGCCGGACTATCGGCAGGTTCTGGGCGTGGTTGTCGAGGCCGAACGAGATCTGGTGGGCCGTGCCCGGGGGCACGGGGATCACGGTGAACACTCCGTTGCCGTTGTTGAGCTGGCCTGACTGCAATTCCGCCTCCGTGACGGTCGGCGCCGGGGTCGTCGACGCAGCGAAGAAGTTGTCGAGGAGCAGCGACTGGTCGAGGACGAGGCCAAGCGCGCTTGAGGTCCACTGCGTGCCGTCCGCGTCGATGCTGAGCGCGCCGCACGACGCCGGGCCGCAGATGTGCTCCCCGAGGCCGTAGTGCGCGCTCCACAGCCGGGTCTTGGCGCGCGCGATGCCGGCCTGGCTGAGCAGCGGCAGGATCTCGTCGTTCATCGTGGACACGCTCGCGTAGATCACCGGGCGCTGGATGCCGCGCGCGACCTGCCGGGCGTACCAGCCGGGGATGTCGGAGGGGGCGGACGCGCCCGGCTCGACGTCCAGCGCGTCCGCGTTGTCGCTAGCGAACAGCGCGATCGCCAGGTGCTGCGCCTTGGGAAAGGCGCTCACGATGTAGGCGTAGTTGGGCTGGTTGCCGACGCCGCCGTCGACGTATCCCGCGTAGGCGGCGGCACCGGCAGGAAACTGGTTGTTCAGCGCGGTGTCGTACATGGTGATCCCGGCCACCAAACGAAGCTACCGTGGAAGGTGGCCGGGATCGAGCGGAATCAGCCGGCCCTGGTGCCGCAGTTGGCGCAGAACTTCGCGCCGCCGGGAAGCTCGTTACCGCACTCCGTGCAGTGCTTGACGGCCGGGGCCATCGCCGTGCCGCAGCTCATGCAGAACTTGGCGCCTGCCGGGTTGGGCGTGTTGCAGGACGCGCACGCCGGCCCCGCCACGGCCGTGGGCGCCGCCTGGGGCGCCGGCGGTGCCTGCGGCGGCGGCGCGGGACGCTGCTGCTGCTGTTGCGCGGCGCCGGCCATCATCCCCGGCAGCGCGAAGCCGGCCGCGAGGAACGCGCCCTCGGTCGCGCCGCCGCCCTGGGCCATCCCCTGCCCGGCGCCAAGCGCCATCTCGCCGGCCGCGTACTGCTGGAAGCCGCCGGCCAGCTGCGAGTAGGAGGTGTCCTTGGCGAGCTGCTTCAGCTGAGCCTCGTCTTCCGGTGCGAGGTTGATGTCGAAGTTGCCCATCCGGCTCACCGCGAGCCCGTAGGTCTCGAGCTGCCCGTTCGCCGAGGTGATGCGCGGCCTGCTCAATCTCCGGTGAGTGCACGGACAGGCCGAGGATCGGCCACCCGTTGGCGACCACCTGCGTGGTGACGTTGGTGCGCAGCACCTTGAGCAGCTGCTGGCTGACCCACCCGGCGATCTTCTCGTTGTCCCGCACGTCGACGGTCGCGGTCAGGTTCGTGATCAGCCGCGCCGGGTCGATCACCCGCAGCGCGTAGTCACCGAACACCCGCAGCGTCACGACCAGGCCGGTACGCGGGTCCTGCACGTCATCGACGCGCCCGCCGAAGCGGAACCCGGTGTACTCGCGGGTGCCGACGAAGTACAGCTCGGCGCGGTAGGCGTTGCCGCCGGTCGCGGCGTCGATGAGCACGCCCAGGCCCGGCAGCTCGTCGGCGTCGATTGAGTGCCTGCCCGGTCCCATGGTCTGCACGACCTGGCCGGTATTGACGAACATCGCCACTTCGTCGGCATTGACGATCGCGTGCGTGAAGCGACGGATCGTGACATCGGGCCACTTGAATACGATCTGGCCCTTCCGGTCATCAGGTACCGCGATAAATTCCCGCGAGAACAGTGCCATAGCAGAAACGATACCGTCCAATGCCCACTAAACGCCTACTAGCAGCGGAAGCTTGGCCCGAACTGCTATGTTTTCGGCCGTGGAAGCAATCCAGTGCGGGTGGTGCAAGGCACAAAATCAGCCAGGAACCACCACATGTATGACATGCGGCGCACCACTCGATGTTCGGGACAAAGTAAGCGACTCCGGATGGCGTGAAGCGCCGCGGCTGCGCGACATGACCGAGTTCCGTTTCTCCGCGAGCACCTGCCAGGTAGAGGGCGAGCTGGTCCCCGTCGCGGAGATCTCCCTGTCCCCGCAGGACGGCGTCTATTTCGAGCACCACATCCTGCTGTGGAAGGACGAGTCGGTCCCGCTCTCCTCGCTGCCGACCAACGGCCCGAAGCGCTCACTCGGCGGCATGCCGCACATCGTGACGCTGGCCAACGGCCCCGGCCGGATCGCGTTCTCCAGGGACGCGCCGGGCGAGCTCGTCGTCCTGCCGCTGCACCCAGGCATGGAATTGGACGTGCGCGAGCACGCCTTCCTGCTGGCGTCGCACTCCATCCAGTACTCCTTCGTCCGGATCAAGGGCCTGGTGAACCTGCTGCACGGCGGCAGCGGCATGTTCATGGACCGCTTCGTCACCGCCCAGTACCCGGGGCTGCTGATGCTGCACGGCAACGGCAACGTGCTCGAGCGGACCCTCAGGCCGGGAGAGAAGATCCTCGTCGAGCCGGGCGGCTTCCTCTACAAGGACTCCTCGGTCTCGATGAACGCCGTGCAGATGCCACTCAAGACCGGGATGTTTGGCCGGCACGGCATGTACCTGGCCGAGATGACCGGCCCGGGCCGGGTCGGCATCCAGTCCATGTACCACCACCACGGGTCAGAAGAATGAACACCTACGTCTGCCCGTACTGCAGGCAGCCGAGCGACCCGAGCCAGCCGACCTGCCCGCTGTGCGGCGCCCCGGTCGACGTAAGGGAGAGCATCAGCGACTCCGGCTGGGTCGAGCAGCCGGCGATCAAGGACATGGCGAAGCTGCAGTTCGGCCAGTCGCACTGCCAGATCGCCGGCACGACGGTCCCGGTCGCGGAGTTCAACCTCGCGCACGGCGAGATGGTCTACTTCTCGCACCACGTGCTGCTCTGGGCGGACCCGGCCACCCGGATGCAGACCATGGCCATGCGCGGCGGCTGGAAGCGGATGATGGCCGGCCTGCCGCTGATCATGGTCGAGGCGCACGGGCCCGGTCACATCGCGCTGTCCGACAACCACGCCGGCGAGGTCATCGCGCTGCCGTTGCAGCACGGCCAGTCGATGTGGGTGAAGGAGCACCGCTTCCTGACCGCGACGGGGAACATCCGCTACGACTGGGGCAGCAACGACGTCTGGTTCGTGACCGGCGACCAGGACGAGCAGGAGACCCACTACCCGATGGGCCAGTACGGTGACATCTTCACCGCCACCGACCGGCCGGGGCTGCTGCTGCTGCACGCGCCGGGCAACGCGTTCATCCGCGACCTGAAGCAGGGTGAGTCGCTGCTCGTCCAGCCGAGCTCGCTGATCTACCACGACATGTCCGTCCGGGTTCACCTGCACCTGGAGTACCCGAGGAACATGGGCTTCGCCTTCTGGCGGAGCAACTGGGACTACCGGAACATCCTGGTCCGGCTCATCGGCCCCGGCCGGGTCGCGGTCAACTCGATCTTCGAGCGTCCCGAGGGGATGGAAGCGATCAGGAACCACTCCTACGCAACCCGGCGCCGCTGGTAAACCCGTGCTTGATAAACAGGCCCGCTGCGCGGGTACCCACTCGTAGTGGACCGGCTCGCGGAGTACCGAGGCAAGCGCGACCCGACGCGTACGCCTGAGCCCGTCCCCGCGGTTCCGGCCGAGGCGCCGGGCGGTCCGGGCTCAGGCGGCTCCGCCGGGATCTTCGTCGTGCAAGAGCACCACGCGCGGCGGCTGCACTGGGACTTCCGGCTGGAACGGGACGGCGTGCTGGTCTCCTGGGCGTTGCCCAAGGGCGTCCCCGACGACCCCGGAGTCAACCACCTGGCGGTGCACACCGAGGATCACCCGCTTGAGTACGCCGGGTTCCACGGCGAGATCCCGCGCGGCGAGTACGGCGCGGGCGCCGTCTCGATCTGGGATCACGGCACCTATGACGTGCTGAAGTGGGACGAGCGCGAGGTCAAGGTCAACCTGCACGGCGAGCGGCTCGCCGGCGGGTACGCGCTGTTCGCCACCGGCGGCAAGAACTGGATGATCCACCGCGAGCGGCTGCCGCTGCCCGCGACGCTGACGCCGATGCTCGCCGTTCCCGGTGAACCGCCGTCCCGCGACCTCGCGGCGTGGTCGGTGGAGTTCAAGTGGGACGGCGTCCGCGCCCTGGCGTTTATCGAGGCCGGCCGGCTCCGGCTCGCGTCGCGGACCGGCAAGGACATCACCGCCACCTATCCCGAGGTGGCCGGGCTCGGCCACGCGATCGCGCGCAAGCAGGCGCTGCTCGACGGCGAGATCGTGGCCTTTTCCGGCGGGCGCCCGGACTTCGAGGCGCTGCAGCCCCGGATGCACGTCTCCTCGCCCGCCCAGGCCGTCCGGCTCGCGGAGTCGACGCCGGTCACCTACCTGGCGTTTGACGTGCTCCAGCTCGACGGGCGCCCGCTGACCGGCCTGCCGTACGCGGAGCGCAGGAAGATACTCGAAGACATCATGCCGAACGGCGGCGGCTGGCTCTCCCCGCCCACGTTCCCCGGCGAGGACCTGGACGGCGGTCCTGACCGCCTCGGTCGCCAACGGGCTCGAGGGCGTGGTGATCAAGCGGCTCGACTCGGCCTACGAGCCCGGTGCCAGGTCCGGCAGCTGGCGCAAGATCAAGAACCAGCTCCGCCAGGAGGTCGTGGTGGCGGGCTGGAAGCCGGGGAAGGGCAACCGGACCGGGCTCATCGGCTCCTTGCTGATCGGCTACCACGAGACCGCCGCCGGCGGCGGGCCGCGGCTGGTGTACTGCGGGCATGTCGGAACGGGGTTCTCCGACCAGACGCTGCGGATGCTGACTCGGCGGCTTGAGCCGTTGCGTCGGCCAGACAGCCCGTTCGACGGCCCCGTACCATCCGAGTATGCCCGTCCGGCGGTTTGGGTAGAGCCCCGGCTGGTGATCGAGGTGACGTTTGACCGCTGGACCCGCGCCGGCCGCATGATCGCCCCCGCCTATCAGGGGCTGCGCGACGACAAGGACCCCGCGGGCGTGGTTCGCGAGACTTAAGCCTGGCGAGACGTAGAGCCTGGGAGGCGTGGATGCCCGCAGCCGACAAGATCGGGGTTCAGGTAGACGGCAGGGACCTCACCCTGACCAACCTGGCGAAGGTGCTCTATCCGGCGGACGGGTTCACGAAGGCCGAGGTGCTCGACTACTACCAGCGGATCTCCGCGGTGCTGCTGCCGCACGTCGTCGGCCGCCCGATGACGCTCAAGCGGTACCCCGACGGCGTGGACGGCCAGTCGTTCTTCGCCAAGCACGCGCCAGCCGGCCGGCCGGACTGGGTCCGCACCGAGGAGATCGTGTCGAGCAGCTCCCGCTCCCGCGATCCGGGCGAGCCGATCGAGTACGTGGTGCTCGACGACCTGCCGTCACTGATGTGGGCGGCCAACCTCGCCGCCCTGGAGCTGCACGTTCCCATGTGGCGCTTCCCCGCTGCCGCGGCGAGCGGAGACGGCGGTGAGCCCGCCCCTGAGCACGGGTTCGCGCCCGACCTGCTCGTCTTCGACCTGGACCCGGGGGCGCCGGCCACGATCGTGGACTGCTGCCGGGTGGCGGAGGCGCTGCGCCCGCTGCTCGCGGACGACGGCCTTGAGGCGCTGCCGAAGACCTCGGGCGGCAAGGGGCTGCAGCTGTACGCCGGCATCGTCGGCCGCGGGATGGACGCCGAGCAGGCGAGCTCCCTCGCGAAGGACTTCGCGGAGCGGCTGGAGCGCGACCTCCCCCGGCTCGTCGTTTCCCGGATGACCAAGTCGCTGCGCCCGGGCAAGGTGCTCATCGACTGGTCGCAGAACAACGGGTCCAAGACCACGATCGCGCCCTACTCCCTCCGGGCCCGGGAGCATCCGACGGTCTCGACCCCGGTCACCTGGGACGAGGTCGGGGCCTGCCGTGAGGTGGCCGACCTGTTCTTCACCGCCCCCGACGTGCTGGCCCGGGTGGAAGAGCACGGCGACCTCTTCGCCGCGGTTAACGTCAGCGCCGAGGGCTAGGGCAAGACGACTTCGCCGCGCCGCTCGGCCATCAGCAGCAGCGCGTACCCGGCAAGCGTGGAGGTGTCGACGATCCGGCCGTCGCGCGCCATCGCCTCGAAGTCGGCCCGGGGCACCCAGGCATGGCGCAGGCCGAGCTCCTCGGGCTCAAGGTCGGGCTCGCCCTGGGTTAGCCCCGTGGCCAGCCAGTGCTCGCCGTACTGGTCGGACATGCCATGGGCCACGGCGAGCGTCCCGAGGCGGGTCAGCCGCCCGGCGCGCAGCCCGGTCTCCTGGGCGAGCTCGGTCCTGGCCAGTTCCTCCGCGGTCCCGCCCGGGCCGCCCTTCGGGAAGCTGCCCTGCGGGAATGACCAGCCGCGACGGCCCAGCGGATGGCGGTACTCCTCGACGAGGTAGAAGCCGCCGTTCTCGGCGGGGATCACGAGGGCGAAGTTGTCCCGCTCCACGACCGCGTAGGTCCCCGTGGACCCGTCGGCTCGCTCGATCTCGTCCCGGCGCAGCCGCGTCCAGTTGTCGGTGTAGACGACGCTGCTGGACAGCGTCCTGATCTCGGGCTCGGGCGCCGGCTCAGCGGCCTCAGTTGTCACCGGACCATTCTGCCCCGCCCAACCTGACCAACGGGTCAAGGCTGGTTGGATGGAGCTATGACCCTCGCGCTGACCTATCACCCCGCGCTGTCCCGGCCCGACCTGCTCGCCCCGCCCGTCGCGGCGGCGCTGCGCGCGCTGCCCTGGGCCGACCAGGTACGGGTGGCCGCGATTGACCCGGCTCTCTCCGACACCGCCCAGTTCTGCGACGCGTACGGCATCACCCTTGAGGAGAGCGTGAACTGCGTGGTCATCGCGGCCAAGCGCGGCGGCGAGGTCAGCTACGCCGCCTGCATGGTGGCCGCCACCACGCGGGCCAACGTCAACGGCCTCGTGCGCCAGCACCTCGGGGCGCGGAAGGCCTCGTTCGGAGCGGTCGACGTGGTGACGTCGCTGACGGGCATGGAGTACGGCGGGATCACCCCGGTCGGCTTGCCCGCGGACTGGCGCATCCTGGTGGACGACCTGGTGGCTAAGACCCCGGGCGTGGTGATCGGCGCCGGCATCCGCGGCGCCAAGCTCTGGCTGCCCGGCGGCCTGCTGCCCGAGTTGCCCGGCGCGGAGATCCTGCCCGGCCTCGGCGTCGAGACGGGGCAGGCCGGCTAGCTGGTCGCGAGCTTCACGGCGATGCCCAGCATGGTCGCCGCGATGAGCAGGTCGAGTACCTGCCAGGCGCGCGGCGTCGCGAGCAGCCCCGCGGCGTAACGGGCGCCGAAGCCAAGGCCCGCGAACCACAGCGTGCTGGCCACGCACGTGCCGGCGGCGAACCACCAGCGCCCCGTGCCCGCGTGCGCGTTGGCGATCGACCCGAGCAGCACCACGGTGTCGAGGTAGACATGCGGGTTCAGCCAGGTAAGCGCCACCGCGCGGCGCACGACCGCGGGCCGGCCCGCCGAGTCGCCGCGCGCCGCGCTCAGCGAGGAGGCGGGCCGCCGCGCCCGCCACGCCGATGCCAGCCCGTACCACGCGAGGAAGGCGACGCCGAACCAGCGCACCGCTTGCAGTGCCCAGCCGGCGTGCTGGATGATCACCCCGATCCCGGCTACCCCCGCGATGATCAGTGCGTAGTCAGACACCGTGCACACGGTCACGACCGTCCCGACATGGGACCGGCGCAGCCCCTGGCGCAGCACGTAGGCGTTCTGCGCGCCGATCGCGATGATCAGCGACAGGCCGGTCAGCAGGCCCTCAAGCGAAGCGTTCATCACGGCCCCGACCCTAGGCGGAGGCCATCATTAAGGCAAGCGAATGTTTCTTAGGATGCATTAGCTGTGCTTAACTATGCTGGTGGACCTA
The DNA here is from genome assembly GCA_963850115.1 of uncultured Actinomycetota bacterium. Classification (GTDB taxonomy): domain Bacteria; phylum Actinomycetota; class Actinomycetes; order Streptosporangiales; family Streptosporangiaceae; genus Trebonia. Next base: position 116,198 of record CAWKKG010000003.1, on the reverse strand, counting down.
AATCCAGGGCAGCTTGACGCGCTCGTCGCCATCGCCGATCACGGCTCCTTCGACGCGGCGGCCGGGCAGCTGCACATCACGCCGAGCGCGGTCAGCCAGCGCGTCCGCGCGCTGGAGGCGGCGGCGGGTCAGGTGCTGATCAGCCGGGGCACCCCCTGCCGCCCCACGCCGCACGGCGAGTGGCTCGTCCGGCTGGGCAGGCAGACCCGGCTGCTGTACGCCGAGGCGAGCCAGGCCATCACGGCGGCGACCGCGGTCGAGCTGCCGATCGCGGTCAACGCCGACTCGCTCGGCAGCTGGTTTCGCGACGTCCTCGCCGAAGTGGCGGCCTGGGGCGATACCGCGGTCAAGCTGAGCGTCGAGGACCAGGCGTACTCACAGGACCTGCTGCGCCGGGGTGACGTGCTCGCCGCGGTCACGAGCGACCCGGCCGCGGTCCAGGGCTGCAGCGTCGACCCGCTTGGCGCGCTCCGCTACCTCCCGGCCGCCACCCCGGCGGTCGCGGACCGGTGGAAGGAGCGGGGAGAAGGGGAGTCGCCTGACTGGGCCGCGATGCCGGTCGTCATCTTCAACGACAAGGACGACTGCCAGCACGAACTGCTCCGCCGGCACGGCGTGGCGCAGGATCCGCCGATCGTGCACCAGGTCCCGTCCACCGCCGACTTCTACGCGGCCGTCCACATCGGCCTGGGCTGGGGCATGCTCCCCGAGTCCCAGGCGCGCGCGGCGTTCGCCGCTGGCACTCTCGTCCGCCTGTCGGCGGACGTGATCGACGTCCCGTTGTACTGGCAGCGCTGGCGGCTGGACTCGCCCAAGCTGGCGGCGCTCACCACCGCCGTCCGGGCCGCCGCCGCTGGTCACCTGCGCGGTGCCGGGGACCAGGGCCGTTAGCCCGGACGGCCGCTGATCGCAGCGGTCGCGGGCGCCGCGCTCAGGTTTCCCGCGCTCGCCTCCGCGCGCCCGGGGCCCGTGTTTTCTCCCTCGTCGCTTAGTCGCTCGTCCCTCGCTCCTGCGCTCCTCAGTCCGAAAACACGGGCGCGCGCTTCGGCTCGCGCTCAGCATTCCGCGATTCGCTTGCGCAGGAAGCGGCGCTCGGGCTCGGTCCCCGCGCGGGCGAGCGCGTCTTGGTAGGCGGCCCGCGCCTCGTCGGCCCGGCCGAGTCGGCGCAGCAACTCGGCCCTGGTCGAGTGCCAGTACGGGTACCCGGCCAGGTCGAGCCGGTCGACGATGACCAGCGCGGCGGCCGGCCCGTCGGCTTCGGCGATCGCGACCGCGCCGTTGAGCCGGACCACGGGCGAGCCGGTCAGCTCGGCGAGCTCCGCGTACAGCGCGGCGACCTGGCGCCAGTCGATCGGATCGGCGAGCTGAAGCGACGCGATCGCCGCCTGGATCAGGTACGGGCCGCGGCTGTCCACGACCTGGTCGACGATCCCGCGGGCCTCCGCGATCTGCGGCCAGTCCCACCGCGACCGGTCCTGGTCGGCGAGCAGGACCAGGTCCTGCCCGTCCGCACCGGACAACCGCGCCCGGCGGCGCGCGTCGTGCAGGAGCATCAGCGCGAGCAGCCCGCGCGGCTCGGCCTGCTCGGGCAGCAGCGAGGCGAGCACCCGGCCGAGCCTGATCGCCTCCGTGCCCAGGTGCCCGGCCTGACCCGGCGCGCTGTAGCCCTGGTTGAAGATCAGGTAGATCACCGCGAGCACGACGGCGAGCCGGTCGGGCAGCCGGTCGCCCGACGGGACGCTGAACGGGATGCCCGCGTCCCTGATCTTCGTCTTCGCCCGGGTGAGCCGGCGCTTCATGGTCTCGGCCGAGACCAGGAACGAGCCCGCGATCTCCTCGGTGCCGAGCCCCGCGACCGCGCGCAGCGTCAGCGCGACCTGCGCCTCGGGCGCGAGCGCGGGGTGACAGCAGGTGAAGATGAGCTCGAGCCGCTCATCGGGAATCTCGGTCTCGTCCATCTCGGCCTCCGTGGCACCATCGGCCGCGACCGGCGGCCCCGCCGTGTCCGGCATCGTGGCCGCGAGCAGCCGCAGCTTGGCGGCGAGCACGCGGTCGCGGCGCAGCCGGTCAATCGCCCGGTGGCGCGCCGTCGTGATCAGCCACGCGGCCGGGCTGGCCGGCATCCCCTCGGCCGGCCAGCGCCGCGCCGCGACCGCGAACGCCTCGGCGACGGATTCCTCGGCGAGTTCGAAGTCGCCGAGGTAGCCGACGACCGCGGCGAGGACACGGCTCCACTCGTCGCGGAAGACCTGCTCAAGGGTGCCGGTCAGGACGACTTGCCCATGACCGGCCGGATCTCGATGCTGCCGCCGAGCCGCACCGCGGGGATGCGGGCCGCCATCTCGGTAGCCTGGTCGAGGTCGTCCGCCTCGTACAGGTAGTAGCCGCCGAAGACCTCCTTGGTGTCCGCGAACGGCCCGTCGGTGACCAGCGGCCTGCCGTCGGCGAGCCGGACGGTGGTCGCGGTCGTCACCGGCTGCAGCGCGGCACCGCCGAGCATGCCGGGCTCGTCCCGCAGCGCGTAGTACTCCAGGCTCAGCGCCTCGCGCTCGGCCGGGCTGAGCGCGTCGTAGGTTCCCGGCTTGGTGTAGATCAGCAAGGCGTACTGCATGGCAGTCTCCGTTCTCTCGCTAAGGCCATTGTCTCCAAGACGAAGCGGCCGCGCGTCAGGGGACAGCATGCGGAGAATTTCTTGCCGCCGCGAGGAAGGCCGCCGACCGCGGGTCCGCCGGGTTCAGGTGCCGCCCGAGCACCACGACGGCGACCCGGCGCGCGCCGGCCAGCTTGAGCGCCGCGGCCGCTGACTGAGCGCTGCCCCCCGAGACCCACGTGTCGTCGACAACCAGCACGTCCGCGCCGGCGACCGGATCGCCCACGAGCACCCAGCCGGGGTTGACGCCCCGGGCGTGGGTCTCCCTGGCGGCGACGGACAGCCGCACCATGGGCAGCCCGGCGCACGAGCGGACCAGGCCGACGAGCGGATGGGCGCCCGGGCGGCCCTGACCGCTCGGCACGACCGCGACGGCCGACGGCCCGCCGCGCATGCCGGCGGCCGCCCACACCGCGGGCCCGCGGTCGGCCAGGAACGCGGCCAGCAGCAGGCGCAGCCGCGCCGCCGCCGCCGCGGCCTCCGCGGGCGCGACGCGATCGGACTTGTAACGGCGCAGGTCGGCGGCGAGCGGCTCGCCCCGCACCGCGTACCCGATGGGCGCGACTGCGTCCGCGAGCAGCCCGCCAACCTGACTCAGCGCCAGGTCACACTGATAACACCGGGCAAAGCCAGCCCCAACCGGTCCCCGGCACGTTCGGCAGGCCACGCCCCGATGCTAGGCCCGCCCGCCGACAAAACTCCGTCTTCCGACACCAGGCATGGACAACTGGTATCCCCAGTACCGTGTCGCCGTGGAAATCGACGGCCCCATGTATCACCAGCACGAACGAGTTCAAGTCGACCGGGACCGGGACAATGCGAACCTAGCGGCCGACGATGTTAAGACGTTCCGCTTCGGCCCGGTCGCGGTGACCGAGCGCGTTTGCGAGACCGCCGCCATGGTCGCCATTACCCTTCAGCGCAACGGCTGGGAGGGTCCTCCCCTCCCTGCCGCCGATCCGCTTGCGTCGTCTCCCGAGCGGTGCCAGGGCCGCGGCAGTCTCGCTAGTCAGCCCCGCCGTCCACTGGTTGGCCATGTCCTCATTCTCTAGCCGCGCAGGGTCCTTGGCAGGCCGAAGAGCCGCAGCACGCTGTGGTCCGTGTAACGGGTGATGCCGGATACCCGGTCGCCGTCGAGGGTGAGCACGATCAGGCTGTGCAGGTGCGCGACGCGCGCCACCGGGTCGCTCAGGTAGCAGCCGAACGCGGGCTGGCCGTTCGCCCGGATCGCGATCAGCCGGAGCCGGCGCGGGCCATCGCGCGGCGGCACCGCCGACAGGAACTCCGCGGCGGCCCGGCCCCGGTACCCGATGGGCGCCGGCGGCAAGGTGAGCCACGCGTCATCGGTGAGCACGGCCACGATGGCATCGGCGTCCCCGCGCTCGAAGGCGTCCGCGAACCGCCGGGCCACCGCGCGTTCGGCGTCCGAGCCGGGCCGCGGCGAGCGGTCGCGCCAGCCGGGCGGCAGCCGCGCCGCCAGCATCGCGCGGGCCTCGGTCAGCGCGGTGCCGACGGCTTCGGCGCTGCTGTCCAGGATCTCCGCGGCCTCGGCGGCGGAGAAGCCGAGTACGTCGCACAGCACGAGGGCCGCCCGCCGCCCTGGCGGCAGGTGCTGCAGCGCGGCGACGAACGCGAGCGACAGCGACTCCCTGGCCGCGTACCTGGCCGCGGGCCCCACGTCGCCGTCCGCCAGGTCGCCGCGCAGTTCGTCGGGGTAGGGCCCGACGCATCCGGCATCGGCGGTCCCGCTGGGACCGGGGAAGGGGATGTCCTCGAACCCGTCGAGTCCCCACCAGGCGGCCATGTAGCTAAGACGTCCGGGGCGCGGAAAACTTGCCGGTCCCGGGCGGGCCAGTTCTGAGAGCGCGCTGAGGCCAGTTACTCGTGGCGGATGACGCCGCGGATCAGCTTGCCGTCGTCTAGGTCCTGGTAGCCCTGGTTCACCTCGTCGAGTGAGTAGCGGCGGGTGATGAGCTCCTCCAGCTTGAGCTGGCCGGCCCGGTAGAGGCGCAGCAGCCGGGGGATGTCGCTGAGCGGGTTGCACATGCCGAACACGTGGCCCTGGATGTTGCGCTGCCAGCCGACCACGCTGCCGTTGGCGGCGAGCTGTATCTGCTTTTCCGCCGACTTGCCCACCGAGGTGATCGTCACCTGGGCGCCCTTGCCGACGATCGCGGCGGCCTGCTCGACGACCTCGGAGTTCAGCACCCCGATCGTGATCAGCGCGTGGTCGGCGAGCTGGCCCCTGGTCAGCTCGATGACCGCCTCCTGGGCCAGGTCCGCGCGGCCGAAGACGTGGGTCGCGCCGAACGCGAGCGCGTTCTCGCGCTTGAATTCCACCGGGTCGACCACGATGACATGTGCCGCCCCGGCGTAGCGCGCGCGGCTGACCACGAACCTAGCTATGCGGGTTGGCGGCGGCGGCGCGCGAGGCCGTCCCCGCGAGCCGAAGGGCGCGCCCTGCCCCGGACTGAGGAGGGAGGGAGCGAGGGACGAGCGGACGAGCGACGAGGGAGGAAGCGGGGTCCCGAGCGCCCGGAGGCGAGCGGGGGATAGCAGTAACCTACAAGTCATGGCGGTCAAGACTCCCGAGACGCACACCGCGCTGGTGCGCCGGGCACGGAAGATCAACAGGGTGCTGGCGGAGACGTACCCGGACGCGCACATCGAACTTGACTTCGCGAACCCGTTTCAGCTGCTGGTGGCGACGGTGCTGTCCGCGCAGACAACCGACAAGCGGGTCAACCTGACCACGCCCGTGCTGTTCGCCAAGTACCCGACCCCCGAGGACCTGGCGGCCGCCAACCCGGACGACGTCGCGGAGATCCTACGGCCGACGGGCTTCTTCAACGCGAAGACCAAGTCGGTGATGGGGTTGTCGGCCGCCCTCGTCGAGCGGTTCGGCGGCGAGGTGCCGCGGAAGCTTGACGAGATGGTCACGCTGCCCGGCGTGGGCCGCAAGACCGCCAACGTGGTGCTCGGCAACGCGTACGGCATCCCTGGCCTCACGGTGGACACGCACTTCGGGCGCCTGTCACGGCGGTTCGGGTTCACGACAAGCGATGACCCGGTCAAGGTCGAGGCGGAGGTGGGGGAGCTCATTCCGAAGAAGGAGTGGGTGATCTTCTCGCACCGGCTGATCTGGCACGGCCGGCGGATCTGTCACTCCCGCAGGCCCGCGTGCGGGGCGTGCCCGGTGGCCGACTGGTGCCCGTCGTTCGGCCTCGGGCCCACGGACGCCGCCACCGCCGCCAAGCTCGTCAGGGAGGGGCCGTTCTCGTGACGGATTCCGGTGCCGCCGATCCCGGGGGGAGCGACGCCCCGGCGTGGCTGCGCCGCCTCGCGGCGGCGGCCGCGGTGATGGACGTGCCGCGGGTCGTCCGCCCGCCCGCCTCGGGCGGGCGGCACTCGGCGGTGCTCGTCCTGTTTGGCGACGGGCCAAGCGGCCCCGACCTGCTCTACATCCAGAAGAACGAGGGGCTGCGACGGCACGCCGGGCAGCCCGCGTTCCCCGGCGGCAAGATCGAGGGCAGCGACGACGGCCCGGTCACCGCGGCGCTGCGCGAGGCGGTCGAGGAGACCGGCCTCGACCCCGCTGGTGTCGACGTGCTCGCGACGATGCCCGAACTGTTCATCACGCGCAGCCAGTTCCGCGTCATCCCGGTGCTCGCCTGGTGGCGCGAGCCGAGCGCGGTCCGGCCGGTGGACATCGGTGAGGTCGCGGCGGTGGAGCGGATCAGCGTCGCGGACCTGGCGGACCCCGCGAACCGGCTGACGCTCCGGTTTCCCAGCGGGCACAGCGGGCCGGCGTTCCGCATCGGGTCGATGCTGATCTGGGGCTTTACCGGACTTATCACCGACCGGTTGCTCGCGCTCGGCGGCTGGGAGCGTCCGTGGGACGACACCGTCATCAGGGAAATGCCCCAGGGAGCCGCTTAGCGGCGCGTAAGGGTTGTAAACGGACGAGCCTTCGATCCGTGATGGCGCCCTGTTATAGGGCGGTAGCGGATACCGTGGACATCGTGCGCGCGGATCTGCTTGATCTCGCCCTCCTGGTCATTGGTATCGCGTTCGCGATCTCTGGCTACCGGCAGGGCTTTATCGTTGGCTCGCTGAGCTTCATCGGCTTCGTCGGCGGCGCGGTGCTCGGGGCCGAGTTCGGCCCGGGCATCTCGCGCGCCATCGTCGGCGGGCAGACGCAGCAGGACGTGGTCGCCGTCATCCTGCTGATCGTCTTCGCGATCATCGGCCAGTTCGTGTTCTCGTCGATCGGCGCCTACGTGCGGCAGTCGATGACAAGTCCGTCGTCGACGGTCCTCGACGCCGTCGGCGGTTCCATCGTCAGCGTCCTGTCGATGCTGCTGATCGCCTGGGCCATCGGTTCGGTCCTCACCGCGTCGTCGTTCTCTGGTGTCGTCTCCCAGGTCGACAACTCGGCGGTGCTGACCACGATGGACAAGATCATGCCGTCGCAAGCGAAGACCATGTTCTCCGAGTTCCGGCAGCTGCTGGCCAGCGGGCCGTTCCCGCAGGTGTTCAGCGGCATCGGGGCCGCGCACCTGTTCGCCATCAGCGCGCCTGACTCGGCGGTGCTGAACAGCCCCGGGTACCTGGCCGCGCGCAGCCGGGTGCTCAAGGTGCAGGGCACCGCGCTGAGCTGCGACCGCAGCATCGAGGGATCCGGCTTCGTCTACGCGCCGGACCACGTGCTGACCAACGCCCACGTGGTCGCAGGCGTGGACCAGGGGCCGACCGTGACCACTCCCGAGCGGGCAGGTGCTGCACGCGAAGGTCGTGCTCTACGACCCCCAGGTGGACATCGCGGTGCTCTACGTGCCCGGCCTTAACCTGACCCCGCTGAAGTTCGACTACCAGGGGCAGGCGGGCGACAGCGCCGTCGTGGCCGGCTACCCGCTCGATCAGAACTTCACTCAGGCGGCGGCGCGCATCGGCGGGACGCAGAACGCGGTCGGCCCCGACATCTACCAGACCGGCCAGGTCAAGCGGCAGATCTTCGAGATCAGGGCCTCGGTCGAGCCTGGCAACTCGGGCGGGCCGCTGCTCAGCCCGTCGGGCACCGTGTACGGCGTGGTGTTCGCGGCGGCCGTCGACGCGGCCAACACCGGGTTCGCCCTCACCGCGAGCGAGGTCGCCGCCGACGCGCAGGCCGGCGCCAGCCAGACCTTCCCGACCTCCACCCAGGGCTGCGACTAGGACGACCGGGCGCTGAGCCGCAGGCGCAGGTCGGCCTCGGGAACGCTCGCGAGGCCGTCTCGCTCGATGCGGAGCGCGAGGGCGGTCGCCTGCTCGGCGACGAAGCCGGCGTCGACCTCGCCCGGCGCGGCCGCGAACTCGGCGACGTGGCCGGCGCCCCGGCGCAGCAGCGCGACCGCGCCGCGCGCGTTGCCGCGCCTGGCGTGCGTCAGGCCGACCGCGACCTGGGCGAGGCCGCGCCACAGCTCGCGTTCCGGCCCGGGAAGGGACTTCCACGCCGCCTCGAAGACCTCGTGCGCGTGGAACGGCCGCCCCTCGGCGAGCAGCCGCTCACCCCGCGCGGCCGCCTCGGCGGGGGAGACGACCAGGTCGTCGGGTATGCGGGGGACGTCCTGGGCGGCGGACCGGGAAAGCGGCCGGCCGAGCTCGTCCCTGGGGCGCGCGTTGCGCGCCCGGCCGGCCGTGTCCCGGTCGCGGCCGGCGGTCACCGGTCCGGCTCGGGGTCGGCCAGCCAGCCGAGGAGCTCGGCGTCGAACGGCCCCGGGCGCTCCTCGTGCGGAAAGTGGCCTGCCCCCTCGATGACCTTCCACCGGTACGGTCCCTCGACGTACCGGCCCGCGCCGCGGGCGGCCTGCGGCGGGATGCACGGGTCGACGGCCCCGTGCAGGTGCAGGACGGGGACGACGATCGGCCGCCGCATCTGCCTGGCGTACCGCAGCCCGTCCGGGCGGAAGGTGGAACGCACGAACCAGCGGTGGTACTCCAGCGAGGTGTGCGCGACCGGCGGGATGCGCATGGCGCGCTGGTAGGTCTTGGCGGTCTCCTCGTCCGGCCATCCGGGAGCCGACCAGGACGACAGGATCGATCCCACGAGCGCGCCGCCGTTCCGCACCAGCTGCCGTTCCGGGGCCATCGGCAGCTGGAAGGCGAGGGGGTAGCCGCCCCGCTTCGCGCGGCCGTCCGGCTCGTTCAGCGCCCGCGAGATCCGCAGCGGACTCGACAGCACCCGGGCGCGCATCCGCAGCGGATGCGCCATGGAAACGACGGCGAGCCTGCGCACCGCCTTCGGGAAGTACGCGGCGAGCGTCCACGCGGCGAGCCCGCCCCAGTCGTGGCCGACGACGGTCGCGTTGGCCTCGCCGAGCGCGCGGACAAGCCCGGCCGCGTCGGCCGCCGCCGTGATGAGGTCGTACCCCCGCGGCGGCTTGTCGCTGCCGCCGTAGCCGCGAAGGTCGACCGCGACCGCCCGGTAGCCCGCCTCGGCCAGCGTGACGAGCTGGTGCCGCCAGGTCCACCAGAACTCGGGAAAGCCGTGCAGGAGCAGCACGAGCGGCCCCTCGCCCATGCTCGCCACGTGAAACCGGGTGCCGTTGGCCGTCACCGAGCGGTGCGTCCACGGTCCCGCGATCTGAATGACCGGCTCTGCCGGCATGCTTTGCCCCTTGCCGTTACGTTCGCGCGGGCGGAATCTCGGCCGCGGTGCCCTTGCCCGCGCTGATCTCCGTGCCGCTGACCCCCGTGCCGCTGACCGCCGTGTTGCTAACCGCGGGCCCGGAGCCATTCGGGCTGGGCTCGCTCCGGCGCAGCATGCCGATGTCGTCCATGACGGTCTGCCGCGTCATCTTCATGCCGGTCACCCGGCGGATGATGAGGTACGCGATCAACCCGCCGAGGCCGATCAGCAAGAGGCAGGTTCCCGCCACGATGAGGAAGGCGGCCCACGTCCAGATGCCCGCGGCCACCAGGCCGTAGGCGAAGGCGAAGCAGAGGAGGACGACGATCAGGCAGGCCCCGAACAGGGCCACGACGGCGATCCCGGCGGCGATACCGATCCGCCTGGCGTCCATCTTCAGTTCGCGCTTAGCGAGGCTGATCTCGGCTCGGACGAGCGACGACATGTCTTTCGCGGCAAGCGCGACGAGCTCCCCAAGCGACTGCTGCCCGTCGGCACCGCTTGACGTCCCGGTGCGGACCATCGCATCCCTCCCCGAATCCTCGCTGTGACAGCGTGCGCTGTCACAGGTGGTTCAAGGCTAGCGCCCTGCGTAACGGGCGGCGCGGACATCCCCGCCGCGTCGGGGTATCTAGCACATGCGAACGGCGCCCCGGCTGGGGCGCCGTCGCCGTTTGCAGGACAGTCTGGCTACCATGCGTGCACCTAATCAATTGTCGGCCCAGGCCGTACGGCCTGTCCTGACACGCCTCCCGCGGCTGGTCGCGCGTGGGTACCTGAGCTGTCGTGCCCGGACGTTCATCCGGTCCGTAGCACCTTTCTACGTCGAAAGCGCGCCACATCCAAGACCCTATACGTGATCAATTCGTGATCTTGATCGGTGGGGGCGTTCACATTCCATTAACCGTTAGGAGCGCCGGCGCGGCGCGCCGCCTCCCCAGCCGCGCAAGGCCCCCGTGGACCCGTGCGCCCCTGGGGCCAGCCGCGCCAGGATCGCCCCGCGAGAAATATTCGGTAGCGGCAAAGTATCCGCCGGAACGTCTGTTCAGAGTGAACCCATATATGTTGTAATTCCTTTACGGGTTGATCGCTCCATCTGCGGCATGCACGCCGCCTTGCGGGATAAGCTTTACTGTAGAACGGAACCGGCCTACCCCCCCAGGGCCGGACCGTGTGGTCCCCCTCGCTCTCCCCCCCGGCGAGGGGGATCACTATTTCCCCGTCCGCGGACCCTTCGGGCCGCTTCCCGGCCCGTGTTCACTGTGGGGGACGACCAGGGGACGACCCCCACACCCACCGGCTGTCGGCTTCGCCGGGCGAAGGCGTGGTCGCGTCCCCGGGTCGCAAAGACCCTCAATCCCGGCATTACCCCGGATTTCCGGTCATGCCCGCCCCTGCGCGCGCCTGGCCTCGTGTGCCACACAGCCTGAATATTCTGGCCTTGCGCCACACACGCACGCCTCTAACGTCCTTGCGGCACCCCGGGCGCTAACCGCTTGGCCGCGTGGTACCCAGGCGCATGCCCGGTACCGCCCCGTGGGCCACAAGGCCAGAACCCGGGCACCGCCCGGCCGGGCGCCCCGGGTCCGCGCCGTGAACAACCCCCGACCACACCCACTCCCGAGATGGGCGCCAGCCGAGGATCCCCGGGCCAGAGGCTCTGGGCAAGGTACGCGGCAAGAAATACTTACTTTGCGTCAAGAAACCGCCCAAACTATAAGTTTTCTCAAATCAGAATTCGGTATCCGTCGATACCATCGATAAGCCCAAATGCCATGACCATCCGGCCCACGCGCGACAGCCACCAAGTGCCATAGCGTGCCGGGCCCGTTGCGCGGCAGCCACTCCAAATGTCATGGCAAGGCCGAAAAAGCCCTGCGTCAGCCCAACGCCGCAGGCGAGAGCCACGGACCGGCGAACAAACGCGTCAGCCAGTTGAGTGCCATGGACCCCAACGGCCAGGCGTCAGCCCAAACGCCGCAGGCGAGAGCCATGGACCGCGATGGCCAGGCGTCAGCCCCCTGAGTGCCATTTTGGGGTCCGCCCTATGACCTGACGGGAGGTCGCGGGGGCGCCGGGGGTGACCGCGCGCCGCCTTCGGCCCGGCCCAATCGGTTTTATTGGGCCGGGCCGACGAGCGCGCGCGGGCACCCCTCGCCCCCGAGACCGGCAGCATCGCGACAACCGCAACCACCTAAACGCCACCTAAGGAAGCGTGAGACAAGACGAGGTCCAGCAACCCAACCGCACCCACCTTGGAAAGCGGGGAGTTGCCGTTGCCGCACTTAGGCGACTGCACGCACGAGGGGCACCCAGTCTCGCAAGGGCAGGCGCCGATCGCGTTCCTGGTCGCGGTGAGCCAGTCGGCGGCGACGGCGAAGCCGCGTTCGGCGAAGCCCGCCCCGCCCGCGTGGCCGTCGTAGACGAACACGGTGAGCTGGCCGGTCGCCGGGTGCAGCTCGGTGGACAGGCCGCCCACGTCCCACCGGTCGCAGGTGGCGAACAGCGGCAAGAGCCCGATGGCCGCGTGCTCGGCGGCGTGGGCGGCGCCGCCGAGGTCGTTGCCTGGAAGGGAAACCAGGCACTCGTTCGGGATGGTCCAGGCGACGGCCACCGTGGACAGCGTCCGCTGCGGCAACTCCAGCTCCACCGGCGCTTCTCTTATCTTCTTCCCGGAACGAAGGCGCGCGTACTCCACCACCTGCCGCGTCACTCGTACCTCGGCGAGCATGAGGTCGGCGTCGCCCCAGCGCACCCGGCGGCGCTCGGCGATGACGTCGACATCAGTGATGTCGCGGGCCTGGGTCGTGTAACCGGGGTCGCCGGGCTCGACGAGGGCCACCCGGTCGGCCAGGTCGAGCCGGGTTACCAGGTAGGACTCGCCCTGATGGAGGTAGACCGCGCCGTCGTGGACGTACCGGTGCGCGGACGGCTCGTCCATGGTGCCGACGAGCCGGCCGGTGGCCTCCTCGACCACGCGGACCGGGCGGCCGAGGTCACCGCGGATCGAGATCTCCCTGGCCGGGCGCCGGTGCCGGGCGTAGTACCAGCCGGAAGGGCGTCTCCGCAGCTCGCCGCCCGCGTCGAGGTCGGCGACCGCCTTCGCGGCCGCCGGGCCGAAGAGCTCCAGGTCGGGCTCAGTCAGCGGCAGCTCGGCCGCCGCGGCGGCCAGGTGCGGGCCGAGCACGTACGGGTTGGCCGGGTCGAGCACGGCGGGCTCGACCGGGTGGTGCAGCAGGGCGTCCGGGTGGTGCACCAGGTAGCTGTCGAGCGGGTCGTCGCGGGCGATGAACACCGCCGTCGCGTGGTGCCCGGCCCGGCCCGCCCGGCCCGCCTGCTGCCAGAGCGATGCCCAGGTTCCCGGCCAGCCGGCGATCAGCACCGCGTCAAGCCCGGTGATGTTGATGCCAAGTTCAAGTGCGCTCGTGGTGGCCATGCCGGTGATCCGCCCGTCGCGCAGCCCCGACTCGAGGCCGCGGCGGTCGTCCGGCAGGTAGCCGGAGCGGTAGGCGGCGACGTTGCCGGAAAGCTCCTCGTCGAGGGCGTCACGGGCGGCGAGCGCGACGGTCTCGGCGCCGCGCCTGGACCGGATGAAGGCGAGCGCGGGCACCTGGGCCCTGACCATGGCCGCGAGCAGGTCGGCGGCCTCGGTCGTGGCCGGCCTGCGGGCGCGTACCTCGGCGTAGGTGTGCAGCAGCGGCGGTTCCCACAGGGCGAACGTGAGCGGCGCGCGCGGCGAGCCGTCGTCGGTCACGGCGACCGCCTCAAGGCCGGTAAGCGCCCGGGCGCAGGCGGCGGGATCGGCGATCGTGGCGGAGGCGAGGACGAATACCGGCGGCAGCCCCGCCGCCGTGATGCGCGGCGACGCGGCGGAGCCGGCGCAGGACCTGGGCGACGTGCGAGCCGAAGACCCCGCGGTAGCCATGGCACTCGTCGATGATCACGACCCGCAGGCGGCGGAAGAAACCGCGCCAGCGGGCGTGGTTCGGCAGCAGCCCGCTGTGCACCATGTCCGGATTTGTCAGCAGGTAGTTGGCGTGCGCCTGCGCCCAGGCGCGCTCCGCGACCGTCGAGTCGCCGTCGTAACAGGTGGCCCGGACCCCGCGGACGCCAAGGTCGCGGACCGCCTTCAGCTGGTCGGCGGCGAGGGCCTTGGTCGGCGCGATGTACAGCGCGGTGCCGCCGTCGAGCACCGCGGACAGCGCGGCGGCCAGGTAGCCGGCCGACTTGCCCGACGCGGCGCGTGTGGCAATGATCACGTGGCGTCCCGACCGGACGAGCGCCGCCGCCTGGGCCTGGTGTTCCCAGGGGGACGCGATGCCGCGCGCGGCAAGCGCGGCGGCCACATCGGGACGAACAGACTCAGGCCAGGAGGTGGGTTGGCCCGGTTGCCCGGGTATGTGTTCCAGATGCACAAGTTCCCCGGCACGCTGGGCGGCCCCCAGGACCGCGAGCGCGGAGTTATCCTGGCGGGTTTCAGCTGTCGGCAGAGCGGCGATGGGCATAGGTTTTAAGTGTGTCATCCGCTAGGCGGATGCTGGGCAGTATGTTTTGGTATAGACATGACGCCTGAGCGTGGTTGAATGCCGGGCAGGGGTCGCCCCCACGACGCGAGAGACGCCCTCGGGGCGCTGGAGGATTAGTGGATCTGAAGCTGGCGCACAGCAACAAGGACGGCATCGAGATCGTGGACGTCGAAGGTGAGATCGACGTCTACACCGCGCCGCGCCTGCGCGAGCTGCTCATCGAGCTCGTCAACAAGAAGAACTACCAGCTGGTAGTCAACATGGAGAAGGTCGAGTTCCTCGACTCCACGGGCCTCGGGGTCCTGGTCGGCGGGCTCAAGCGGGTGCGCGCGCACGACGGGTCGCTTGACCTGGTCTGCACGCAGGAGCGCATCCTGAAGATCTTCCGCATCACCGGTCTCACCAAGGTGTTCGGGATCCACGAGTCCGTGGACCAGGCCATCGCCGCCAGGAAGGCGGAGAAGTAAGCCTTCTCGCTGCATCATGGCCACCGTCGAAGTCACCTTCACGCCGCTGCCCGTACACGTGCGGACCGCCCGGCTTGTCGCCACCGCGGTCGCGCGCCGCAGCGGCGTAGCCGAGTCATTGCTCGATGAGGTACGCCTCGCCGTGGGCGAGGCCTGCTCCCGCGCGGTCGAAGCGCACCTGCGGCACTGCCCGGATGAGCCCATCCGGGTTGCGCTCACCGACGACGGTGAGCAGTTCGAGGTGGTGGTGACCGACGCGGTGCCGGACGCGGGGCATGGCGGGCCGGCCGGCACGGCCGCAGTCGAACGGCAACAGCGCCGTTCCCTCGGCCGTGCCCGCCGGATTCGGCGACGGCCTCGCCGTCGCCGACGGCGAGATCCCGCTCCAGCTTCCCGACGGGGTCGGCCTCGCGGTGATCGCGGGCCTAGCCGACGACGTGCAGGTCGCGCCCGCGGGCGCCGGGACAAGCGTCACGATGAGCTGGAAACGCCGCCCGGCCTGAGTCAGTCCCGTTACCACCGAAGTTTGCGCCGTTTGTTGGCAGCTTGCTGCTTAAGCCCGGTTTGCCGCCCTTTGCCGAGGTGGCGAGCCGGGCTTGCGGGGTTTCTGGGCGCGGTTGCGGTCACCCTCGGTGGTTCCAGGCGAGGTTCGCGGCACTCTTCACTCCTGTCACACCAGTCATCTTTCATACCTTTTCGTCACATACGTGGCTGTTGCGTCATTCTAGACATCATTAATTGACTCCTATAACGTGTGAACCGCCGAAACTGGGGCAAATCACAAGTCGGCAGGTCTGGGAACTGTGACAGGTGAGGCTATCGGGGCGTATTTTCCGTACCTACGATCAACATTTGACCGCTGAAAAATAAGAAACTTGTGCCTTCAAGATCCGAAGTAACCAGCGTAGACTCCCGCCCACGCCTGCCTTCAGGTCGGCGGTCGCGCGCCCGGGCAGCGTGAGCAAAACTGAAATGAGCTTTATAGCCTACGCGCCAACGACTTAGCGGCGCATGCCAGACGTCGAAGGAGAACGAATGTTGGAGCCCAGTCCCGCCATCGCGGCGGGCGGACCGGTGGCCCCGGTCAGCGTCAGCGGCGGCAACCTCACGTGGGTTGTAATCGTCGCGGTCGTCGCACTGGCCAGCCCTCGCCGTCGCGGGCGTGCTGGTGCGAGAGGTCCTGGCCGCTAGCCAGGGGACCGCGAAGATGCAGGAAATAGCCAAGGCCGTACAGGAAGGGGCCGCTGCCTACCTGCGCAGGCAGTTCCGGACGCTGGGCGTCTTCGTCTTCCTTATCTTCTGGATACTTCTGGTGCTCCCCGCCGACGGCGATGGCGTGCGCTGGGGACGCAGCATCTTCTTCCTTGTCGGTGCCCTGTTCTCCGGGCTGACCGGGTTCACCGGCATGTCGCTGTGCGTCCGCGGCAACGTCCGCGTCGCGGCGGCCGCGCGCGACGGCGGCGAGCGAACGCGATGCGGATCGCGTTCCGCACCGGCGGCGTGGCCGGCATGTTCACGGTCGGGCTCGGCCTGTTCGGCGCGGCCATCGTGGTGCTGATCTACCGGGCGAACGCGCCGGAGGTCCTTGAGGGCTTCGGCTTCGGCGCGGCGCTGCTCGCCATGTTCATGAGGGTCGGCGGCGGCATCTACACCAAGGCCGCCGACGTGGGCGCGGACCTGGTCGGCAAGGTCGAGCAGGGCATCCCCGAGGACGACCCGCGCAACGCGGCGACGATCGCCGACAACGTCGGCGACAACGTGGGCGACTGCGCCGGCATGGCGGCGGACCTGTTCGAGTCCTACTCGGTCATGCTGGTCGCCTCGCTGATCCTGGGCAAGACCGCGTTCGGCGACAAGGGCCTGATCTTCCCGCTCATCGTCCCGATGATCGGCGTGATCACGGCGGTGATCGGCATCTTCGCGGTGGCGCCCGCGCGCCCGCGACCGCAGCGGGATGACCGCGATCAACCGCGGCTTCTTCATCTCGGCGGCGATCTCGGTCATCGGGGTCGCGATCCTCTGCTTCACCTTCCTGCCGTCGAAGTTCAGCTCGCTGGTCGGGCGTCACCGACCCCGCGATCGCGGGCTACAACGGCAACCCGCAGTGGATCGCGTTCGGCGCGGTGCTGATCGGGATCGTGCTGGCGTCCGCGATCCAGCTGCTGACCGGGTACTTCACCGAGACCACGCGGCGGCCGGTCAGGGACATCGGGCAGAGCTCGGAGACCGGCGCGGCCACCGTGATCCTGTCCGGCATCTCCAGCGGCATGGAATCCGCGGTGTACTCCGCGCTGCTGATCGGCGGGGCCGTGTTCGGCTCCTACCTGCTGGCCACCGGCAACGCCACGATCGCGCTGTTCGCCGTGGCCATGGCCGGCGGCGGCCTGCTGACCACGGTCGGCGTGATCGTGTCGATGGACTCCTTCGGCCCGGTGACCGACAACGCGCAGGGCATCGCGGAGATGTCCGGCGACGTCGAGGGCGACGCCGCGCAGGCGCTCACCAAGCTGGACGCGATCGGCAACACGACCAAGGCCATCACCAAGGGCATCGCGATCGCGACCGCCGTGCTGGCCGCGACCGCGCTGTTCGGCTCGTTCCGCGACTCGGTGGAATCGGCGCTGCCCGTCGGCGCGGCCGGCACGTTCGCCCTGAACATCGCGCAGCCGAACGTGCTCGTCGGCCTCATCGTCGGCGCGTCGGTGGTGTTCCTGTTCTCCAGCCTGCTGATCATGGCGGTCGGCCGGGCGGCGCAGCGGGTCGTCCTCGAGGTGCGCATGCAGTTCCGCACCCACCCGGGGATCATGACCTTCGAGGAGAAGCCCGACTACTCGCGGGTCGTGGACATCGTCACCCAGGACTCGCTCCGCGAGCTGGTCACGCCGGGCATCCTGGCCGTGCTGACCCCGATCGCGGTCGGGTTCACCTTCGGCTACGCGCCGCTCGGCTCGTTCCTGGCCGGCGCGATCGCGGCGGGCGTGCTGATGGCGGTGTTCCTGTCCAACTCCGGCGGGGCCTGGGACAACGCCAAGAAGCTCGTCGAGGACGGCAACCACGGCGGCAAGGGCTCGGCCGCGCACGAGGCGACCATCGTCGGCGACACCGTCGGCGACCCGTTCAAGGACACCGCCGGCCCCTCGATCAACCCGCTGATCAAGGTCATGAACCTGGTCTCGCTGCTGATCGCCACCTCGGTGGTGAAGTACAGCTCCAACACCGGCCTGCGGGTCGGGGTGGCGCTCGGCGCGGTGATCATCATCGTCGCGGCGATCGTCTACTCCAAGCGCCGCTCCTCCGGCATGGGCGAAGAGGCCCCGGCCAGCGCCGAGATCAGCGGCGCAACCTCGCCCGCGGTGAGCGCCACCGCGCCCGAGGCGGTGGCGGCGCCGCCCACCGTGGCGATGCCGCAGCAGGTCTCCGCTACGCCTCCCGTCCCCGCGGGCGGGGAAGCGGCGCAGAACGGCCACGTGCCCAACGGCTCGCCCACGGCGGCCGATTCGTCGCCGGGCCAGCCTGCCGAGTAATCCGGGTTAGCCGAGCGCTGCGGCCCCTTGCCAGGTACCTGGCAAGGGGCCGCAGCGCTTTGGGTCACGCCAGCCGGCCGTACCGGCTTCTAGGCCACCGTGCGGCCCGGCCAGCCAATCCGGTGGGCCGGGCCACGCGGAGCACTACATCGTTCGGGATAACGGGCTTGACGTTATTCCTCGGCGAGGTCGGCGGCGTCGACCGCGTCGCGCGGGATGCCGAGCAGGTAGAGGACCGTGTCCAGGTACGGGACGTTGACCGCGGTGTCGGCCGCGTCGCGGACGACCGGCTTGGCGTTGAACGCGACGCCGAGGCCGGCGGCGCCGATCATGCCCAGGTCGTTGGCCCCGTCGCCGACGGCGACGGTCTGCGACAGCGGGACGCCCGCCGCCTGCGCGAACCGGCGCAGGGCCGCGGTCTTGCCGTCCCGGTCGACGATCGGCTCCGCGACCCGGCCGGTCAGCCTGCCGTCCGCCACCTCGAGGGTGTTGGCGGCCACGTAGTCGATGCCAAGCTCGTCGGCCAGCGGCTGGATCACCGCGGTGAACCCGCCGCTGACGATCCCGCACTTGTAGCCGAGGCGCTTCAGCGTCCGCACCAGCGTCCGCGCGCCCGGGGTGAGCCGCAGGCCGGGCGCGGACCTCGTCGAGTACGCCGGCGTCGAGGCCGGCGAGCAGCGCGACCCGCTCCCGCAGCGAGGCCGCGAAGTCAAGCTCGCCGCGCATGGCCGACTCCGTCACCTTGGCCACCTCGGCGGCGCAGCCCGCCCGCTCCGCGAGCAGGTCGATGACCTCGTCCTGGATCAGCGTCGAGTCGACGTCCATCACGATCAGCCGCATCGCCCGCCGGTACAGGCCGGCCGGCTGCACCGCCACGTCCACGCCGCTTTCCGCGGCGACCTGGGCGAGCGAGGTGCGCAGCGAGCCAGGCTCCGCCCCCGAGACGTCCAGCTCGACGCAGGTCACGGGATCGCTGGCCAGCCGGGTGATCCGGTCGATGTTGGCGCCGCTCGCCGCGATCCGGCCGGCGACGGCGGCGACCGCGTCCGGCAGCAGCGGGCTGCCGAGCAGCGTGACGTGCAGCCTGCCGTTGACCCGGCGCGGGCGCGCGCGTGACCGCGGTTCCGCCGACCCGGTGGTGATCTCCGCCTCGAGGCCGAGGTCGGTGGCCAGGTCGGTCACGGCGCGGTAGATCGCGGTCAGGTCGAGGGATGCCGCTTCGCCCTCGCAGCCGACCAGGACGCCAAGCACGAGCCTGCCCCTGATCGTCACCTGCTCAATGTCCGTTACGCTCAGCGGGAAGCGGGCGAGGGCGCCGAACAGCCGCGAGGTGACGCCGGGCCGGTCCCGGCCGGTCAGCGTGATCAGGAGCGTTGGTTGGTTCATCTCGTCATCACGGTACCGTGCGCCTGCACGCCAGTGTGACCGACTCCCGGCGGCTCTTCTGGGTACCTTGGTTAGCGGTGAGGCTCGCGCTGGCATAGGTTCGGTCTGCGGCGGCCGTTCGGCCCGGCTGTAGCCGGACCGGCGTGAGGAGGGGCAGTGTCTGACGAGGTGCTCAAGCTGCGTGGCGTGTCTGTTCGCCGCGAAACGTCGCTGTTGCTGCGGAACGTTGACTGGACCGCGCACGAGGACGAGCGCTGGATCGTGATCGGCCCCAACGGGGCGGGCAAGACCACCCTGCTTCAGGTGGCCGCCACGATCCTGTACCCGACCGAGGGCACCGTCGAGGTGCTCGGCGAACGGCTCGGCGACGTCGACGTGTTCGAGCTGCGGCCCCGGATCGGCCTGACGAGCGCCTCGCTCGCCGAGCGGGTCCCGGCCGGGGAGAAGGTCATCGACCTGGTGCTCACGGCCTCGTACGCGATCCTCGGCCGGTGGAAGGAGGAGTACGAGTCCTCCGACGTGACCCGGGCGGTGGAACTGCTCGACGCGCTCGGCTGCGCGCACCTGATCAGGCGCCGGTTCTCCACCCTGTCCGAGGGCGAGCGCAAGCGGGTGCAGATCGCCCGCGCGATGATGCCCGATCCGGAGATCCTGCTGCTCGACGAGCCCGCCGCCGGCCTTGACCTCGGTGGCCGCGAGGACCTGCTGCGCCGCCTTTCGACGCTGGCCAACAATCCCAAGGCGCCGATGATGGTGCTGGTGACGCACCACGTCGAAGAGGTGCCGGACGGCTTCACCCACGCGATGCTGCTGCGCCGGGGCGCGGTGCTCACCGCGGGCCCGATCGAAGAGGTCTTCACCGCGAAGAACCTGTCCCGGTGCTTCGGCGTGCCGCTGGAGATCGAGCGGCACGAGAACCGCTGGCGGGCCTGGGCCCGTTAGGCCGGCGTTAGCGTTCGCCCTCGTCACCCACCGCCCTTGGTGCTTGACGCACGGTGGAGTTACCTTGGGATTATCGGCTCCTTTGGGCGGAGATGATGGTGATGGGCGCCATAATCGCGATAGTCCTTCTCGTCCTAGTTATCGGCCTAGCCGTATTCGCCGTGGTCCGGTCGGTCCGGATCGTGCCGCAGGCGCGCGCGGGCATCGTCGAGCGATTCGGCCGGTACCACCGAACGCTGCACGCGGGGCTCAACGTCGTGATGCCGTTCATCGACCGGCTGCGCCCGCTTATCGACCTGCGCGAGCAGGTGGTGAGCTTCCCGCCGCAGCCGGTCATCACCAAGGACAACCTGGTGGTCGGCATCGACACCGTCATCTACTTCCAGGTGACCGACCCCAGGGCGGCGACGTACGAGATCGCCAACTACGTGGCCGCCGTCGAGCAGCTCACGGTCACCACGCTGCGGAACGTCGTCGGCGGCATGGACCTGGAGACGACGCTCACCTCGCGGGACAAGATCAACGGCGTGCTCCGTCAAGAGCTCGACGAGGCGACCGGCCGGTGGGGGCTGCGGGTCGAGCCGGGTGGAGCTCAAGGCGATCGAGCCGCCGGCGCTCCATCCAGGGCTCGATGGAGAAGCAGATGCGCGCCGACCGGGACAAGCGCGCCGCGATCCTGTCCGCCGAGGGCGCCAAGCAGTCGGCGATCCTGACCGCGGAAGGCGCAGCGGCAGGCGGCGGTCCTGCGGGCGCGCGGCGAGGCCGAGGCCGCGGTGGTGCGCGCGGACGCGGACGCCACCGCGCAGGCCACCAGGGCCAGGGGCGAGGCGCAGGCGATCGCCACGGTGTTCCAGGCGATTCACGAGGGCAACCCCGATCAGCGCGCTGCTCGCCTACAAGTACCTGGAGATGCTGCCGGAGATCGCCCAGGGCGGCGCGAACAAGCTGTGGATCGTGCCGAGCGAGCTCGGCAAGGCGCTGGAGGGCCTCGGCGGCCTCTTCGGCAACGCGAGCGACGCGAGCGCCGACGCCGGGCGTTCCCGCGGCATCGAGGACAGCGCCAGACGCGCTGCCCGGCCCCGACGGCAACGGCAGCATCACTCGCCTGCCGCTCTGACCTCAGCGACCTCGGCCCGGCGGCCCGGCCGCGCGGGCCTGACCTGGACCTGGCCCGAGTCGCTGACCCGGGCCTCGAACGCGGGCTGCCGCGCGGTTGACGGGCCGTGCCGGACGGCGCCGTCGCTGAGCCTGAAGGTAGACCCGTGCCACGGACAGGTCACGCAGGCCGCACCCGCGACGTCGGCGACCCGGCCCTGGTGCAGCGGCCCGCCGAGATGCGCGCAGCGGTCGGTGAGCACGCGGACCGCCGCGCCGTCGCGCACCGCCAGCACGCTCAGGTAGCCGAGCTGGCGGCGGGCCGGCCGCCCGTCGGGCAGGTCCTCGAGGGCGCACAGGTCCTGCCAGCCGAGCGTCGCGAGGTGCCCGATGGGCTCCGCGTGGCTCGTCCCCGCGCCGAGCCTGAGCGCGAGGTGGCCGCCGAGGTAGCCGCCCGCCATGGCGGTGAGGAGGCCGCCCGCGGACAGCAGGCGGCCCTTGCGGTGCCGTCCGCCCGCCCGGGCCAGCAGCGAGCCGGCGAACAGCGCGGTGGCGCCCGCCTGGGAGATCGCGTGCACCAGCCCCACCCGCTGCTGATGCCGGTGCAGCGCCGACCAGTCCGCGAGCCCGGTGGCCACGGAGGGCACGGCGGCCGCGACCCCGGCCGCGACGAGCGTCGCCGCGGCGCGCTCCGCGCCGGGACCGCCGCGCAGGTCGAGCAGCACGGCGGAGGCCCAGCAGCCAAGCGGCAGCCGGACCAGGGCCGGATGCGCGGGCTGCCCGAACGGCACCCCGTGCAGCGCGTCCGTCCGCGGTCCTGGCGGCAGCACGCGGACCACGAGCTCGGACAGCGCGCCGACCGGCCGGTCGAGCGCCTGCGCGCGCTCCAGCCGCTCGGCCGCGCTCGCCGCCTTGGCGGTGCGCAACGCGGACCGCGCCGTCCGCAGCGCCTGGTGACCGGAGAATAGCCGCACAACCGAGACGTACCCAGGCGGGCCGCCGCGGTCACCCGGTTGTTCCGGTCACCCGGTCTCTAGGCACCGTCTAGGCACTGTCTCCAGGCCCGCGAGCCGGGCTTCGTGGCTTGACGACAAGGCTGTCGCCATCGTTGTCTTTCGCAGGTGAATATATGTGACGGACGGGGTATCCACTCCCGGGTCGTCTTTCTTACATAGATAAGCATGGTAAGAAGTCACCGGCACGTTTTACGAGGAAAGGCGCGGATGGTGGCCATGGCCAAGCCTGCGGTAATGCTCGATGGAGGCGGCGGCCAGGGCGGCCGCCAGCCGGTAAGCCAGCGCGCGAGTCAGCCCGACCCCTTCTGGTACACGGCGAAGACCCGGCTGCTCGGGCCGCCGCTCGTCAACGAGCAACTGGGCGAGCAGCGGCTGTCCAAGCCGCTGGCGCTCGGCGTGCTTTCCCCGGACGGCATCTCCTCGTCGGCGTACGGCACCGAGGAAATCCTCATCGCGCTGCTGCCGATCGCGGGCCTCGCCGCGTTCGCGCTGATCCTGCCGATGACGCTGGCCATCCTGCTGGTCATGACCTTCGTGGTGCTCTCGTACCGCGAGGTCGTCATGGTCTACATCAGGCCGGGCGGCTCCTACGTGGTCGCCAGGGAGAACTTCGGCCCGCGCGTCGCGCAGGTCTGCGCGGTGGCGCTGCTGATCGACTACGTGGTCACCGTCGCGGTCCAGGTGGCGGCGGGCACGGCCGCCGTGGCGTCCGCCGTCCCCGCGATCGGCCCGTACAAGGTCGAGATCTGCGTCGGCGTCGTGCTGCTGATGTGCTACGGCAACCTGCGCGGCCTCAAGGAGGCCGGCAAGGCGTTCGCCGTGCCGACCTACCTGTTCGCCGGCTCGGTGCTCCTGATGATCGCGGTCGGCCTGGTCAGGGAGGTCTTCGGCAACCTGCACGTGATCGACACGACACGCTGCACGGCATCTACACGCCTGGCTCGGGCACCGACGGCATCCTTACCGCCGTGATGATCTACACGCTGCTCAAGGCGTTCGCCAACGGCGGCGCGTCGCTGACCGGCATCGAGGCGGTGAGCGACGCGGTCGGCGCGTTCAACCCGCCGGAGGGCAGGAACGCCCGCACGGTCCTGGTCACCGAGGGCGTGATCCTCGGCCTGCTGGTGGCGGGCATCGGCTGGCTCGCGCACGTCACGCACGCCACCCCCTACATCGTCGGGCTACCCGACGGTGCTGTCCCAGGAGGCCAATGCGGTGTTCGGCCAGGCCGGGCACTTCATGTTCTTCGTCGTGCAGTTCGCCACCATGCTGATCCTCTACACCGGCGCCAACACGAGCTTCAACGGCTTCCCGTTCCTGACCAGCTACGTCGCGGGCGACTCGTTCCTGCCCCGCTGGCTGCTCAAGCGCGGGCACCGGCTGGTCTTCTCCAACGCGATCATCGTGCTCACGGTCCTGTCGGTCGCGCTGCTGGTCATCAAGGATGCGGACGTCAACAGCCTGGTGCCGCTGTACGCGATCGGCGTGTTCACCGCGTTCACGATGGCCGGCTTCGGCATGGCCAAGTACCACCACACGCGGCGCGAGCCGGGCTGGCGGCCCAAGTTCATCATCAACTTCTCGGCCGGCGCGCTGTCGCTGGTCGTCGTGCTCATCTTCGCCGTGGTGAAGTTCACCGAGGGCGCCTGGGTCGTGCTCGTGCTGTTCGCCATCCTGGTCCCGGCGCTGATCAGGCTGAACGCGCGAGTACCAGGCCGAGGCCGAGGTGCTCGAGACGGTCAGCGGCGAGCAGCCGCCGCCCGCGCCGCACTACACGCGGCGGGTGGTCTACGTCTTCGTGGACAGCTTCGACCTGGCCACGCTGGCCGCGCTCCGCTACGCCCGGTCGCTGCGGCCCACTCAGATCCGCGCGGTGCACTTCGTCATCGACAGCCTGCGGGCGGAGAAGCTGCGGGAGAAGTGGACCCGCGCCGACCGCGGCGTCGCGCTCGACTTCATCGACTGCCCGGACCGCCGTCTCATCAAGGCGGCGACCGACCTGGCGGAGCGCGAGATCGAGGATCCGGGCACGCACGTCACGGTGATCTTGCCGCGGCGCAGCTACTCGGCGCTGCTCGGCCGCCTCCTGCACGACCGCACGGCGGACAAGATCGCCGCCGCGGTCAGCCGCATCCCGCGGTCGGCCGCCACGATCGTGCCCTACGACGTCCCCAGCCGGGTGGCGGTGCTGCAGGCCAGGCAGGCGGCCGCCAAGGCGGGCAAGGGCGGCGCGGCCCGCCGCGCTCACCGAGCCCGCCCCGGACGCGGAAGAAGGCGGAGACCGGGCTGGCGGCCACCGCGCGGGAACTGGGGCGCGAGTCCGACGTCGCGACCGCGCACAGCGCGCCGGGGCGGCCGGGCAACGGCGACCGCGCCTGGCGTCGCCGCGATCGCCACCATCACCGGCGGGAAGGTCACGGTGGAGGGCAAGGTCCGGGTCATGGAGATCCGTCCGGTCGAGCGGAACTCGGTGCTCGCCGTGGAGATCAACGACTCCACCGGCAACCTCACCGCGATGTTCTACGGCCGGTCCAACATCCCCGGCCTGATCTGCGGCGGCCGCGTCCGGTTCACCGGCTCCGCCCGCATCCGCGGCGGCCAGCCGGTGATGATCAACCCCGCCTACGAGCTGGTGTCCCCCGGCGAGGAGGGCTAGCGCGCTACTCACCCCGGGCAGCAGTTCGTACGCCGGGTTGATCATGGCGGGGCCGTCCTCCCGCATGGACACCTTCCCCGCCAGCCGGACGCGCGTCCCCGGCTCGAAGCCGGGGATGCTCGACCGGCCGTAGAACTTGGCGACGAGCGTCCCCGTCTCGTCGGCGACCGTCGCGTCGAAGACGCAGCTGTTCTCGACCGGGTGGATCTCCACCGACCGGACCTTGCCCTCGACGGTCGCCTTGCGCGCGCCGGTCAGCTCGCTGATCGCGGTGACCCCCGCCTCGCGGGCGGGCGATCCCGCGCGCCCGTTCGGCGCCGCGGTGCCGGCCGCCGGCGGCTGAGCCGCTTTCTTCGCCGGAACGGATTCGGCCTTCTCGCCCACCCCACCCTGGGCCCCGTTGGCGGCAGGCGTGCCGGTTGCGGTCACTGTTCCGGTCGGGGACACTGCTCCGTTGCCGGCTTGCGCCGCGAGGCGGGCGGCCTGCCTGGCGTGCAGCAGGTGGACCCGGCTCTCCACGTCGAACGGGATGATCGTGGCGGCGGCGTTCGGCACCTGGCTGATCACTTCGGCGATCTTGTCCGCCGTGCGGTCGTGCAGGATCCGGCCGAGCACCGGCGCGTACCCGCGCCGCGGCAGCACGACCGTGACCTGGGTGCTCTTCTGCGCAGCCGCGCGGCTGACCAGCTCGAGGGACGCGCGGGTGAGCCGCCGGTCGGGCGCGTCGATCATCTCAAGCGGGATGTCCTGCCCGAACCTGATCCACTTCTCGTGCAGTTGCTGCGCCCGGGCGCTGTCGATGACGAAGTGGACCGCGCGGAGCGTGGTGGGCCGCAGACCGCGGGCGTACCTGATGGCGGCGAGCGTGGCGAGGTCCACGTCGTCG
The DNA here is from genome assembly GCA_963850115.1 of uncultured Actinomycetota bacterium. Taxonomy (GTDB): domain Bacteria; phylum Actinomycetota; class Actinomycetes; order Streptosporangiales; family Streptosporangiaceae; genus Trebonia. Next base: position 90,383 of record CAWKKG010000003.1, on the reverse strand, counting down.
ACGAAGATCAGCACCACGCGCCGGCTGTAGTTCGGCTGCCGCGGCGGGATGCCGGCTGCGCGCCGGTCCTCGATGTTCTCCAGGACCTCGTCCTCCATCCGGTACTCCCGGTTGAGCCGGATCAGCAGGAAGACCAGCGCGGGGAAGATGATGACGATCACCCAGGCGCCCTCGGTGAACTTCACCACCGCGAAGATGATCACCACGATCGCGGTGTAGACGGCGGCGGTCCTGTTGATGATCAGGCGGCGCTTCCAGCCGGGTTCCTTCACCCGCTTGTGGTACTTCGCCATGCCGAAGCCGGCCATGGAGAAGCCGGTGAACACGCCGATCGCGTAGAACGGGACCAGCCCGTTGACCTGGGCCCGGGTGGTGACCAGCAAGATCAGCGAGATCACGGTGAGCACGATGATGCCGTTGGACAGCGCGAGCCGGTGGCCGCGCTTGGTGAGCCAGCGCGGCAGGAACGAGTCGCTCGCGACGAAGCTGGCCAGGAACGGGAACCCGCTGAAGCTCGTGTTGCCGCCGGTGAACAGGATCAGCGCGGTGGCCGCCTGCACCACGAAGTACATGAAGTGGCCGTCATGGCCGAAGACGGTGCTCGCCTCCTGGGCCAGCACGGTCGGGTACCCGGCCTCGTAGGGGATCGCGTGGGTGACGTGCGCCAGCCAGGAGATGCCCGCGATGAGGAACGCGACGATGGACCCCTGGGTGACCAGGATCTGCCTGGCATTCCTGCCCTCGGGCGGACGGAGCGCGCTGACCGCGTTGGACACCGCCTCGATGCCGGTCAGCGACGAGCCGCCGTTAGCGAAGGATCTCGCCAGCATGTAGATGATGACGAAGCTGAAGAACCCCTCGTTGTTGTGCCCGATCGGGAACGTGGCGCCCGGGTAAGGGCTGACATGCGGCAGGCCGACGGTCACCTCGCGGATCAGGCCGACGATGATCATCAGCGCGACCGTGACCGGAGAAGAAGTAGGTGGGCATCGCGAAGGCGCGGCCCGCCTCGCGGATGCCGCGCAGGTTGCCGTAGCACATGATCAGCACGACGATCACCGAGATGACGATCAGGATGTTCGACCCGATCACCGGGACGTTCGCCAGTTGCGGGAACGCGGACACGACCGCCGCGGAGCCCGCCGCGACCTGCACGGCGACCGTCACGGTGTAGTCGATCAGCAGCGCCACCGCCGCGACCTGGGCCACCCGCGGCCCGAAGTTCTCCCGGGCCACGACGTAGGAGCCGCCCGCCCTGGTGTAGACGGAGACGACCTCGCGGTAGGAGAGCACCACGAGCGCGACGCCGGCCAGGATGACCAGCGTCATCGGCACGATCAGCGTGAACGCCGTCAGGCCGACCACCTGGATCATCTCGATCAGCATTTCCTCGGTGCCGTACGCGGCCGAGGAGATGCCGTCGCAGGACAGCACGCCGAGCGCCGAGCGGCCGCGACAGCCGCTGCTCGCCCATCTGCTCGTTGACGAGCGGCGGGCCGAGCAGCTTCCGCTTGAGCGTGTAGCCGAACGTCTCGGGCAGACCGCCGTCCGGCATGACGTCGCCCGCGAGCTCGTCCGGTACGCCGCCGGCCAGTCCGGTGCCCTGCGATACCGCCACTAGTGCCTGCCTCCGCCCGTGTTGCGGCCAGCGTCACGGCCAGCAGAACGCCATCCTGTCCCTGACACAGCGTGACCGTTAGGGACGGAGGTCACCCGGATGCGGGCCTGGCGGCGCTGGCGCCGCGCGTGCCGCGGTAGTTGATTTCTCATTGCGGCCTTAACGCTAGGCGTTAGCTCGGCAGATGACCGCAAGTGCCGCGTTAAGCCTGCTGAGCTGGGCGTTAGGGAAACGTCAAGATTCGACCACGTTCGGGCGCGGCAGGGATTGAAATGACTTTCAGGATGACTGGAAGTAAGCACCCGCTGACATCGGCTTGGACAGCGGCAAAGCAGCACGAGTCAACGCCGCCGATGTGGCATCGTGACGCATCGCGGCGACCGCCCTGGCGGGGCGGCCTCCCCGCCCCGTACGTGCTGCCGGCGGGCTTCGCCGCGCTGCTCGCCGTCGGGCACCGTGGCGGCGGCGCTTGGCGGACGGCTTGGCGCGACCGGGGTGCTGATCGCCTGCGCGGTCGTGGTCGGCGCGCTCGCCGCGCTGGCCGAGCCGACCGCGGCGATACCGCTCGGCGTCATCGGCTGGCTGACCGCCGTCGGGTTTTCCCGGCCCCCCTACGCCGACCTGCGGCTGACCGGGGGCGTCGCCGGGCGGGCGGCGGTCACGCTGGCGGTGGTGGCGGTCGGCGCGGCCGTCGCGGGCGCGGCGTTCCGCTGGCGCGCGGCAGGGGTCACACTAGAGAGCGTGGACCGGCACGAGCACAGCGGGCTCTCCCCGCGCAGGCAGGTGGCCGGCGCGGTACTCGCCGTCGTCGGGCTGCCGTCGCTGACCGCGCTGCTCAACGCCGTCCAGCCGCACCTCAACCTCTCCGACGACCTGCTGATCTACCTGGTCGCGGTCGTCGCGATCACGGTGGTGGGCGGCTTCTGGCCCGCCGTGGTCGCCGCGGTCGGCGCCTGCCTGCTGCTGAACTGGTTCTTCACCGCGCCGGTGCACACGTTCACCATCGCGGAGCCGCGCAACCTGCTCGCGCTCGTGCTGTTCGTCACCGTCGCGGTGGCGGTGAGCAGCGTGGTCCACCTGGCCGCGCGGCGCGAGGCGGACGCGGCCCGCAGCTCGAAGGAGACCGAGTCGCTGCTCGGCCTCGCCCAGACCGTGCTCGGCGGCGCGGACACCCCCGGCGACGTGCTCGACCACCTGACGGCGAGCCACGGCGGCCACGCCGAGCTGCTCGAGCGGGTGGGCGGCCGCTGGATCAAGGTGGCGGCGAGCGGCGAGCTTGACCCCGCGATCAGCGCGCTGCGCTTCGAGGTGCGGCCCGACCTGGCCCTCGAGGTCAGCGGGCAGGCGGCGAGCGCGACGACCTCGCTGCTCGCCGGCTACACCGCGCAGGCCGTCGCCGCCCTCGACCGGGCCCGGCTGCGCACCCAGGCGGCGCAGGCCGAGGCGCTCGCGGAAGGCGACCGGATGCGGACCGCGCTGCTGCGCGCGGTGAGCCACGACCTGCGCACCCCGCTGGCGTCGATCAAGGCGAGCGTGTCGAGCCTGCGGCAGACCGACGTGCACTGGTCGGCGGAGGACGAGGCCGAACTGCTCGCCAACATCGAGCAGAACGCCGACCGGCTCGACGCGCTGGTCGGCAACCTGCTCGACATGAGCCGCCTGCAGGCCGGGTCGCTTGAGCCCTTCCTGCGCGCGACCGCGGTGGACGAGGTGGCCCCGGTCGCGCTGCGCGGCCTGGACGACGCGGATCAGCTGCTGATCGTCGTCCCCGATGACCTGCCGCTGGTCCGGGCCGATCCCGGGCTGCTCGAGCGGGTGCTCGCCAACCTGTTCTCCAACGCGCTGCGGCACTCACCGCCCGACCTGCGGCCGATGCTCCGCGCCAAGGAGGAGGGCGCCGCGGGAGGCAGCCGCGTCGTGCTCGACGTGGTGGACCACGGCGCGGGGGTGCCCGCCGGGCTGAAGGAGCGGATCTTCGAGCCGTTCGCGCGCCTCGACGAGCGGTCACCCGGCGTCGGGCTCGGGCTGGCCGTCGCCAAGGGGTTCGCCGAGGCGATGGGCGGCACGATCGTCGCGGTCGACACGCCGGGCGGCGGTCTCACCGTCCGGGTGACGCTGCCCGCCCTGGTCAGCGGCGTTCGCGCGACGCTGGGCGCCGGCCAGTGACCCGCGTCCTCGTCATCGACGACGAGCCGTCGATCCTGCGCGCGCTGCGGATCAACCTGACCGCGCGGAACTACGAGGTGTCGACCGCGAGCGACGGCACCACGGGCCTCGCCGCCGTCTCCCGTGAGCGACCGGACGCGGTCATCCTCGACCTCGGCCTGCCCGACATGGACGGCACCGAGGTCATCCACGGGGTCCGCGGCTGGTCCACGACGCCGATCATCGTCTTGTCGGTCTGGGGCGCGGAGCACCAGAAGGTCGCCGCGCTCGACGCCGGGGCCGACGACTACGTCACCAAGCCGTTCGGCATGGACGAGCTGCTCGCCCGGCTCCGCGCCGCGGTCCGCCGGGCTTCCCCCGCCCCGGACGAACCGGTCGTCACGACGGACGACTTCACGGTCGACCTCGCCGCGAAGCGGGTCATCAAGGACGGGGCGGACGTCCGGCTCACGCCGACCGAATGGCAGCTCCTCGAGATCCTGGTCCGCAACCGGGGCAGGCTGGTCACCCAGAAGCAGCTGCTCCAGGACGTGTGGGGCCCCGCCTACGGCTCCGAGTCCAACTACCTGCGCGTCTACGTCGCCCAGCTGCGCCGCAAGCTGGAACAGGAGCCGTCCCGCCCCCGCTACCTGCTCACCGAGCCAGGCATGGGCTACCGCTTCCAGGACTAGCCTCCCCGCCGTCGGGACCAATCCGGGCGTTGCCGGAGGTCGAGCGGGAATGACGTGCTGTCGGGCCAGCATTACCGTTCGCGTCGCCCGTCGATATACCCCTACGGGGTACCCGTCGAGGATTGGGTGTCGTTAGGGCCCGCCAGCGGGCCCTAACGACACCCAATAACGTTTCCGCCTGCGTCGCTAGCGGCAGTTTGCCTGGACGAAAGATGATATATCCGGCCCGATACCCTAAGGAACCAGCCCGCATGGCCCGGTGCTGAGGATGTTCCGCTTGAGCTTCGGCGCGGTTGGCGAAGCCAACAAGCACACTTCGGCGCGAGAGCGGAGGATGCGAGATTCGAACTCGCGAGGCGTTGCCACCAACACGCTTTCCAAGCGTGCGCCCTAGGCCACTAGGCGAATCCTCCGTCCGGTAGCTTACCGGATCTACCGGAGACTTCTAACACGCGAAGCCGAGCCGGCGGTGCCGCAACGGTACCGGGGCCGAAGATGGGCCAACGGGCGCGAGTGGTCCTCCCGGTGACTAGACTTAGCTACCGACTCCCCGTGCGGCGTTACCTCGCCAACCCCCCCAGGGCCGGAAGGCAGCAAGGGTACGCGGGCTCTGACGGGTGCGCGGGGGGTCCCCACAAGTTTCCGCCTGTTCGGTGGGCTACGCTCACCTTCCCGCAGCTCGCGGAGGATATCTCCCGGGGGGACGACCCCCGGACCCCCCGGCTGCGGCCTTCGGCCGCGAGCGGGCGGCTTTGGCCGCGAGGGCGGGTTCCCTCTGCGAGGATGAGGTCATGGCGGCAGACTCCGAAGCGACGCGCGGCACCGCGGGCGCCGCCCCCAGGCAGTCCCTGGCCCTGTACCGCAAGTACCGGCCCGCCACCTTCGCGGAAGTCCGTGGCCAGGAGCACGTCACCGAGCCGCTCCGGCAGGCGCTGCGCAGCGGCCGGATCAACCACGCCTATCTCTTCAGCGGGCCGCGCGGCTGCGGCAAGACGTCGAGCGCCCGCATCCTCGCCAGAAGCCTCAACTGCGTCAACGGCCCCACGCCAGACCCGTGCGGCGTCTGCGACTCCTGCGTCGCGCTGGCACCGTCCGGGCCGGGCAGCATCGACGTGATCGAGATCGACGCGGCCAGCCACGGCGGCGTGGACGACGCCCGCGACCTGCGCGAGCGGGCCTTTTACGCCCCGGTCGCGGGACGCTACAAGATCTACATCATCGACGAGGCGCACATGGTGACCCAGCAGGGCTTCAACGCCCTGCTCAAGCTCGTCGAGGAACCGCCGCCGCACCTGAAGTTCATCTTCGCGACCACCGAGCCGGAGAAGGTCATCCCGACGATCCGGTCGAGGACGCACCATTACCCGTTCCGGCTCATGCCCCCGTCGGTGATGCGCGAGCTCACCGAGGAGATCCTCAACTCCGAGCAGGTGCCGTTCGACCCGGCCGTGCTGCCGCTGGTCGTGCGGGCGGGCGGCGGCTCCGCGCGGGACACCCTGTCCATCCTTGACCAGCTCCTCGCCGGCTCCGATGAGGCGGGGATCAAGTACGACCGGGCGGTCGCGCTGCTCGGCTACACCGACGCGAGCCTGCTCGACGAGATGGTGGACGCGTTCGCGGCGCCGGGACGGCGCGGCCGTCTTCCGCGCGGTGAACCGGGTCATCGAGGGCGGGCACGAGCCGCGCCGCTTCGCGACCGACATGCTGGACCGGTTCCGCGACCTGATCGTCCTCGCCTCGGTGCCCGACGCGATCAGCACCGGGCTGCTCGACGTCCCGCCCGACCGCGCCGAGGCGCTCAAGGGCCAGGCCGAGCGGTACGGCCTCGCGTCGCTGACCCGCGCCGCCGACCTCGTCGCCGCCGGCCTCGACCAGATGCGCGGCGCCACGTCGCCGCGGCTGCTGCTCGAGCTGATGTGCGCGCAGGTGCTGCTTCCCGCCGCGGCGACCGACGAGCGGTCCCTGCTCGCCCGCCTCGAGACGGCTAGAGGCGGGCGCCGCCGCGGTCGCCGCCGGCCGCAAGCGTCACAGGTCACGACGATCCCGAACGGAGTCGGCCTACTCCCACCGCCCACCCATCTCCCGAGGCAGGCGTCGGCGCCAGGGGCCGGGCAGCCGCGGCCCGCCTGCGGGCACCGCAAGCGCAGCCGGCGCGTCCAGTCAGGCAGCGAGCCCGCAGGCCGCCCAGCCGCCAGCGGCGTACGGGCAGCCGGGAACGCAGGGGCAGCCGGACGGGCACGGGCGGTCGGAAGCACGCGCAGCGGCCGCGCCGGTGCCGCCCGCCGGGCCCAGCCAGTCAGACGGCGCGCAGCGTCCCGCGCCCGTGCCGCCGCCCGCGCCCGGCGCCCGCCGTGCCGCAGCGTCCCGCGCCCGCCTTCACGCACGCCGCGGGCGCGCCGGGTGCCCCGGCGGCACCGGCCGCCCCGCGGGGCGCGGTGACGCGTCGACGCGCTCCGGCAGGCGTGGCCCACCGTGATGGAGGCCATCAAGGCCCAGCGCCGAGTGGCCGCGATGATCATCGGCAACGCGAGCGTGGCCTCGTTCGATGAAGGGGTGCTGACCCTGCGCTTCCCCCGCCAGGGCGACGTGAAGGGTTTCCAGGGCGGCAAGTACGAGGATCTGCTCAAGCAGGTGCTCAACACGATGTTCGGCATCAACGTCGTGGTCCGCGCCGTCACCGGTGGCGGAGACGCCCCGTCGCCCGCCCGCCGTCCTGGGCCAGGACCGGCGGCCCCGGCCGCGCCCTCCGGGCAGCCGCCGTACGGCCAGGCGCCGCCGGCGCCCGCTGGCCAGCCGTCGTCCGGGCAGCCGTCGGCCGCCCCGCCGCCCGGATTACCCGCCGACGACCGGGCAGGCGTACTCCGCGGGCCCCGGCGGCGCCACCGCCATGGCCGGCCAGGCGGCGGGCACGTCGGCGAACGGCGGGGGCGAAGGCACGAACCCGTTCGGGAGCCCGGTCACGAGCGGCGGCGGCGACCTGCCACCGCTGCCGCCGCCCCCGTCCGCGGATGACGAGGATTTTGACCCGGATGACGAGGACATGTCGTCCTCGACGACGGTGCCCGACCTCACGGGCATGGCGCTGGTCCAGCGGGAACTCGGCGGCCAGATCATCGCCGAGTACGACGACTAGCGTCCTCTCAGGGACCGCACCGGCGGCCGCTGCCGCACTTGAGTTTGCGCCGGCGCCATTCCGGTTAACCGAACGGGCTAAACCGTCGGTTGGCGCAAGTAGGCTTCGGGTTATGGGACCTGGCGGCTTTGACATGCAGCAGATCTTCGCGGCGGCTCAGCAGGCGCTGAGCGCACAGCAGGAACTCGCGAACAGCGAGCTAACCGGGACGGCCGGGGGCGGTGCCGTCCGGGCGGTCGTCAGCGGCGTCGGCCAGTTGCTCGACGTCACGATCGACCCGAGCGTGATCGACCCCGCGGACCCGGCGGAGACCGCCGCGACCATCGCGGACCTGGTGCTCGCCGCGGTGCGCGACGCGTGGGACTCCGCTGTCGACCTGCAGCAGCGGCAGCTTGGCGCGCTCGGCGGGCTCGGCGGGCTCGGCGGCGGGCTGGGCGGTCCCCCGGCCGGATTCGACCTGTCCAGCCTTGGCCTGCCCAGCTTCGGCGGCCAGCCGAGCCTCGGGTACGACGAGGACGATGACGAGGACGACGAGGACGACGAGCGACGAGGACGGCGAAGACGACGAGGAATTCGACGACGACGAAGAAGACGAAGAAGAAGACCGCAAGGACTGACCCCGCCCATGTACGAAGGCGTCATCCAGCACCTCATTGACGAGCTCGGCAGGCTGCCAGGCGTCGGGCCCAAGGGCGCGCAGCGGATCGCGTTCCACCTGCTCGCCGCCGACCCCGATGACGTCAGGCGGCTGGCGGCCGCGCTCATCGAGGTCACCGAGCGCGTGCGGTTCTGCAAGACCTGCGGGAACGTCGCCGAGGGCGAGGAGTGCCGTATCTGCCTTGACACGCGCCGGGATCCCACGGTGATCTGCGTCGTCGAGGAGCCGAAGGACGTCGCCGCGGTCGAGAAGATCCGTGAGTTCCGCGGCCGGTACCACGTGCTTGGCGGCGCGATCAGCCCGATCGACGGGATCGGCCCCGACGACCTGCGGGTCAAGGAGCTGATGACCCGGCTGGCGGACGGCGAGGTCACGGAGCTGATCCTCGCGACCGACCCGAACCTGGAGGGGGAGGCGACCGCGACCTTCATCGCCCGGCTCGTCAAGCCGATGGGCCTGCGGGTGACCCGGCCGGCCAGCGGGCTGCCGGTAGGCGGCGACCTGGAGTACGCGGACGAGGTGACCCTCGGCCGCGCCTTCGAGGGCAGCCGACTGCTCGACGTGTAGCGAGCAATCCCTCAGGGGCCGCTCCCCGTACTTTCGATGTCCGCGCGGGGTGGCCCGGTCGCGAAAGCCGCGATCGGATCAGCCCCGACCGCACGGACGAAGACCGGCAATCTTCCTGGTAGATGGGATCACTGCCGGAAAATCGGGGCTCCGGGGCGGGCAGAAAAGTCGATTGGGCGAGGTGCCGAGGCGCGGCTAAACTCGACGGCGGTCCGCCAACTGATACCGGGAGGAGTGGCGCGTCCAGATGGCCCTTGTCGTGCAGAAATACGGTGGTTCTTCGGTAGCCGACGCGGAGGGCATCAAGCGCGTAGCCAAGCGCATCGTCGCTACGAAACAAGCGGGTAACCAGGTCGTGGTCGTCGTGTCCGCGATGGGCGACACGACCGACGAGCTGATGGACCTGGCCAACGGGGTGAGCCCGGCGCCGCCGGGACGCGAGCTCGACATGCTGCTGACCTCCGGTGAGCGCATCTCGATGGCGCTGCTCGCCATGGCGATCGCCGCCCTGGGCATGGAGGCGCGCTCCTTCACCGGATCGCAGGCCGGCGTCATCACCGATGACGTCCACGGCCGGGCCAGGATCATCGACGTCACGCCCGGCCGCATCTCCTCCGCGCTCGCGGAGGGCGCGATCCCGATCGTGGCGGGCTTCCAGGGCGTCTCGCAGAACACCAAGGACATCACCACGCTGGGCCGGGGCGGCTCGGACACCACGGCGGTGGCCCTCGCGGCCGCGCTGAGCGCGGACGTCTGCGAGATCTACACCGACGTGGACGGGGTGTTCACCGAGGACCCGCGGCTGGTGCGCGGTGCCCGCCGGATCCCGCGGATCACGTACGAGGAAATGCTCGAGATGGCGGCGTGCGGCGCGAAGGTGCTGATACCCCGCTGCGTCGAGTACGCGCGGCGGTACAACCTGCCGATCCACGTGCGGTCCTCGTTCAGCGACAAGATAGGTACCTGGGTCAGCGGGCACGCTGGCGATGAGTCGGAGGAAGCCGGAATGGAGCAGGCCATTATCTCCGGGGTCGCACACGACCGGAGCGAAGGCAAGATCACCGTGGTCGGCGTGCCCGACAAGGTCGGGGCGGCCGCCGGGATCTTCGGGATCGTCGCCGAGGCCGGCGTCAACATCGACATGATCGTGCAGAACGTGTCGGCGATCGCCACCGGCCGCACGGACATCTCGTTCACCCTGCCGGGCGCGGACGGGCAGAAGACGCTGGAGACCCTGCGCGCCGCCCAGGAGAAGATCGGCTTCCAGGAACTGCTCTACGACGACCGGATCGGCAAGGTCTCGCTGATCGGCGCGGGGATGCGCTCGCACCCCGGCGTCAGCGCGAAGTTCTTCGCGGCGCTCGCCGAGGCCGGCGTGAACATCCAGATGATCACCACGTCCGAGATCCGGATCTCGGTCGTGGTCAGCCAGGGCGATGTCGACAACGCGGTGAACGCGACGCACCGGGCGTTTGACCTCGAAGCCGATGAGGTCGAGGCCGTCGTGTACGGGGGGACCGGGCGATGAGCGCTTCTGCTTCGCCGGCACTGGCTCTGCTAGCCGGCGCCGGCCGACCCTCGCCGTCGTCGGCGCGACCGGCGCGGTCGGCACGGTGATGCTCGACCTGCTCTCCACCCGGGAGGACGTCTGGGGGGAGATCAGGCTGATCGCCTCGCCCCGTTCCGCGGGGCGGCGACTGACCGTGCGCGGCGAGGAGGTCGAGGTCATCGCGCTGTCCGAGGAGGCGTTCGACGGGCGTCGACGTCGCCATGTTCGACGTGCCCGACGAGGTGTCCGCGGCCTGGGTGCCGGTCGCCGCGGCGCGCGGCGCGGTCTGCGTGGACAACTCGGGCGCCTTCCGCATGGACCCGGAAGTGCCGCTCGTGGTGCCCGAGGTCAACCCGGACGACGCGCTGCGGCGGCCCAAGGGGATCATCGCCAACCCGAACTGCACGACGCTCTCGCTGATCGTCGCCGTGGGCGCGCTGCACCGTGCCTTCGGGCTTGAAGAGCTGGTGGTCGCGTCCTACCAGGCGGCCTCCGGGGCGGGGCAGGCGGGCATCGACACGCTCTACGCCCAGGTCGAGAAGGTCTCCGGCGGCCGGCTCGGCCAGCGGGCGGGCGACGTACGGGCCGCGGTCGGCGACCTCGGGCCGTTCCCGGCGCCGCTGGCGCTGAACGTCGTGCCGTGGGCCGGCTCGCTGAAGGAGGCGGGCTGGTCGTCCGAGGAACTTAAGATCCGTAACGAATCGCGGAAGATCCTCGGACTGCCGTCGCTGCGGGTCAACGCCACCTGCGTCCGCGTCCCCGTGGTGACCACGCACTCGGTCGCCGTGCACGCCCGCTTCGCCCAGCCGGTGAGCAGGGAGGATGCCTGGCAGACGCTGCGGGCCGCGCCTGGCGTGGTGCTGAACGACGACCCGGAGCGCGGCGAGTACCCGACCCCGGCCGACGTCGTGGGCACCGACCCCACCTGGGTGGGCCGGGTCCGCGAGTCGCTCGATGACCCGCACGGCATCGAGTTCTTCGTCTGCGGTGACAACCTGCGCAAGGGCGCGGCGCTCAACACCGCGCAGATCGCGGAGCTCATCGCGACCGAGTACGCCTGAGTCCCAGGAGAAACCCGCACCCCGCTGTTGCCGCCGCAGGGCGGGCCCGATAAGATAGCGCCCTTTTGCTATTGGGCCCTCTCCTGCGGCGGTTGCTTATGCATTGTTTATGCGTTGTGACCCTCAGTGGCTAAGGAGTGCATGGACCTCTGTGGTCGTCTGATGCCGAAAGTCCGATTTAAGTGGTCATAACTAGTTAACAATTGTTATATATATCGTTTCGTGTCCCAACGGTTATGCGCGCTGATACAGTCAATCCGCCGAGTGACGCATTTCCGGCGCGGTGGCGGGCGCGCGGCGGAGTGACGCGCTGCAGGCATGTTGTACTCACCGTCCAGGAGGTATCTCGTGGCCTCGACTCGCAGCCGTCCCCGCGGCCGTGAGCACGCTCGTCCATCTGCTGGTGGGGTGGCGGCCGAGCACGCGACGAAGATCTACACCGTCGCGATCGTCGGCATTGTGGTGATCGTCGCGTTCCTGGCGCTGACCAGCGTCGGGCACGTCATCGACGCCGCTACGCAGCACTTCATGCTGTACTACGCGGGTGTCTTCGCACTGATCACCCTGTGCGCGTCCGTCGGGCTCGGCCTGGTGGCCACCGACCGGATGTTCATGAGCCCCGGCCACCGGGTGATGATCCAGTCCGCGCACAGAGCGGCGTCGTTCGGCGCCGTCGCGTTCCTGATCATCCACATCGCCACCGAGATCCTCGCGCAGCGCGTCCATGTGCTCGACGCGGTGGTTCCGTTCCTGTCACCGTTCCGCACCTTCTACATCGGCCTTGGCACGATCGCCTCGGATCTCATCACTCCTCCTCCTAATAACGGGTATTCTGCGCGGCCGGTTCAACGCCGGCGGAAAAGCCTGGCGCTGGCGGGCGATCCACTACACGTCTTACCTGGCGTTCGTCTTCGGCGTGTGGCACGGCCTGCTCGGCGGCCGCGCCGGGCAAGCCCTACGTGGACTGGAGCTACGGGTTCGTCGTCGCGTTCGTCTTGCTCGGGCTCGCGGTGCGGGTGCTGAGCAACTCGCTCAGGCCGAAGGAGAGCCTGAGCGCGCCGCCGGTCGACATGGCCGCCAACTCGGCGTCCGCGCCGCTGCGGGCCGCCGCCATGCTCGCCCAGTACGGCGGCACGCGCGTCGGCCGGACCTCCATCCTCGGCGGAGGCACGGGAGCGCAGCCGGTGCTCTCCGCTCCGGTAACCGCGACCGTGCTGACCGCCCTGCCCGCGGGCGGCGGGGCGACCGATCAGGCGCAGCCGTACTACGAGCCCGGCTACGAAGGGCCGCCACGCTACCTGGGCGCGCCTCGGTCCACGGATACCGGCCCCATGCCGCGGGCCGGCACCGGACCGATGCCGCGGGTGAACTCCGGACCGATGCCGCGGGCTCCGGGCCACCGGGCCGATGCCGCGCGCGCCACCGGGCCGATGCCAAGGCCAGGGACCGGCCAGCTGCCGCCGTCGGTCAGCGGGCCCATGCCGCGGGTGGGTTCCGGGCCGATGCCTCGCGGCACCGGGCCGATGCCTCGCGGCACCGGGCCCATGCCCCGATCTACCGGGCCGATGCCGCAGGCCACCGGGGCCATGCCCCGATCTACCGGGGCCATGCCCCGAGCCGCGACTGGTCCCATGCCGCGCTCGGGGACCGGGCCGCAGCCGGCGCCCCCCGCTCGGCCGCAGTCCTGGACGGGGCCCATGCCACGGGCCGCGACCGGGCCGCTGCCACCGGTCGACCGACGGCTGGGGGCCGGGACCGCGATCCCGGCCCGCGCCCGGACCGATCCCCGGAGGCCCAGTGCCGCCGGAGGCCCTGTCCCCGGCGGCGCGCTGCCGCGCGGTGGGACAGGACCGCGGCCGCGTCCGACCGGGCCGATGGCCACGGGGACCGGCCCGCGCCGGCGGCCCGCGCCCGGGCCGATGCCGCCGTCCGAGCGCGCCACGCCGCCTTACGGCTACCCGGCCCAGGGCCGGGGCGGGCGACCAGACGCGCCAGAGCTGGCCGGAGCGCCAGAACTGGCCGGAGGCCGACTACGACGGAGACTGGTATCCCGAGGAGCCGCGGTGGGATTCCGGCTTCCCGGAGACCGACCCGAACCTCAAGTACCGGGAGCCTGGGCCCGGCATGCCCGGCTACCGGGGCTCCCGTGAACACCGGTACGGCGGTGACCGCTACTAATGAACCCGAGTAACGCGACCGAGCTTGACGTCCCCACGATCATGCGCATCGGCGCGGCCCGGATGACGGCCGGCCTTGACCGCATGGGACGCCTTGACCTCGCCGCGCACACGGAGATCTTCGGCCCGTTGCCCCGCATGTCGGCGGAGCAACTGATGGACCTGGCCGCCCAGGTCGACCTCAGAGGCCAGGGCGGTGCCGCCTTCCCGTTCGCGCGCAAGCTCAAGGCAGTCGTCGACGCGGTCAAGAAGACCGACCAGCCGGCCATCGTCGTGGTGAACGCGACGGAGGGCGAGCCTGGGTCCTTCAAGGACAAGATGCTGATGATCAGGTCGCCGTACCTGATCCTCAGCGGCGCCGCGCTCGTCGCCGAGGCGCTCGAAGCGGAAGAGGTCTTCGTCGGGGTGACGAGCAATGAGCTCGCCAACCGGTCGATCGAGGCCGCGATCGCCGCCGAGCCCGGGCTGCGCGCGCTCGTGCGCGTCGTCCAGCAGCCTGAGCGGTTCATCTCCGGCGAGTCGGGCGCGCTTGTCCGCGGCATCAACGGCAAGAAGCCGGTGCCGCCGGGCCGCAAGACGCTCGCCGCGGAGAAGGGCGTCGGCGACCTGCCGACCCTGCTCTCCAACGCGTCGACGTTCGCGCAGATCGCGGTGCTCGCGCTGCTCGGGCCCGAGCGGTTCGCCTCGGTCGGCGTGCCCGAGGAGCCGGGCACCGTGCTGCTGAGCGTCAGCGGGTCGGCCAAGCGCCCCGCCGTCGTGGAGTGCCCCACCGGGATCCCGCTCGGCGCCGTTCTCGACATCTGCCAGGCCCCCGCCGGCGACGGAGTGCTCGTCGGCGGGTACCACGGGATGTGGCTCGACGCTGAGGCGGCATACCAGGTCCCGGTCGGCCGGGAAGGGCTCGCCTCGGCGGGCGGTACCTTCGGCTCGGGCATCGTCCTGCCGCTCGGCGACGGCACCTGCCCGCTCGGCGAGGTCTCCCGGGTCGCCAGTTACCTGGCCGGCGAGTCGGCGGGGCAGTGCGGGCCGTGCAAGCTCGGGCTGCCCTCGATCGCCCGCGCCCTGGCCGCCATCGTCGATGGCTCGGGCGGCATCGAGGCGCTCGACGTGGCGCGCCGGGCGGCCGCGGCGGTCAACGGCCGCGGCGCCTGCTCGCACCCCGACGGCACCACCCGGTTCGTGCTGTCGGCGCTCGAGGTCTTCACAGAAGACCTCGCGGCGCACGTCTTCCACTCCACCTGCGGGCGGCCGGTCCGCGGCATGCTGCCGCTGCCCGAGGGCCCGGAGACGGAGGACGCCAAGCAGCTCATAGTGGACTGGGTCCGGTGCGAGGGGCACGGTCTCTGCGCGCACCTCGTGCCCGAGCTGATCCACTTGGACAAGACCGGCTACCCCGTCGTCCTGCCGATCCCCGTGCCGCCCTGGCTGGAGAAGGACGCGCAGCAGGCGGTGCAGATGTGCCCGGCGCTCGCGCTGCGGCTCGACACCGACCCGAAGAAGAGCGGTAAGGGCAAGGGCGGCCCGCGAGACGCCGCCCATCCCGGTCGCCGCGCCGACGCTGCGCTCCGGGCTGCTCAGCGGCGGCCCCCAGCGGTCCATCACCGCCGGCTAGCCGCGCTTAAGGCCTGACGCTGGATACTTTCCGACCGCCCAGGGTCGGAAAGTATCCAGCGTCATCGTCTGTTCGCGGCGCCGTTAGCGTGGTTCGGCGTGCGGTCGCCGAGAATCGCGGCCAGGTCCCGGTCGAGCTCGGCGAACGCGACGCGCAGCGCGCACTCGACGGCCGGGTCCGGGCGGTGACGCAGGTAACCCGTCACCGTCAGCGCCGCGTTGGCGCAGACTTCCCGCACGCTGATCCCGGTGAGCCAGAGCCAGAGGAAGATCAGGGCAAAGCCGAGCATTGGCAGCACGTCTACGTAATGA
This sequence comes from uncultured Actinomycetota bacterium, assembly GCA_963850115.1. Classification (GTDB taxonomy): domain Bacteria; phylum Actinomycetota; class Actinomycetes; order Streptosporangiales; family Streptosporangiaceae; genus Trebonia. Next base: position 74,860 of record CAWKKG010000003.1, on the reverse strand, counting down.
ACGCTGAGCGCGTGCCGCGGCATGGTCGGCCAGTCTCCTCTCGAGGGTCCCGGTCAGTGAGGATGAATCGGCGACCAAGAGACTGAGGTATACCAGGTGACGCGGCCGCCTGCATTTTCCCTTATGAGAGGGACGCTTGATCGGGGCATTTGGGTTACACCGTTTACCGCCGATTTACCGTTTATGCGCCATGGATTGATGTCAATACAGACCGTGATTTATTGATTGCTTGTTGTCCCCGTGGCCGTGGCCAGGGGCGGAGGACGTCCCCCGGCTGCTGCTGCTGCGGCGGTCGCGGCGTCGGAGGACAGGCCCGCGCTCGCCGGTTCGGCACAGCAAAACCACGACCGGTGCGACCCGCCGACCCCGGCCGCAGAATTACCCTATGCGTTCGCCCGTCGGCGTTCTGGTTACGCCCGCGCCCCGGCGGCTACGCAATTGCGTGATGGTTGATTGCGCGTTGGCGCTCAGGCTGAGGGCTGGAGATATCTGCGAATCAGGAAATGATGTTCGCAAGCCCGCTGAGGTTGGTTGGTCAGCGCCCGGGTTTGACTCGCCCAGAAAAGTCGAAGGGACCGCAGGCTCGCCGTTGGCTAGGGGAGGTACTCCCAGATGGTGATGTTCATCGTCAGGCCGGACTGGTCGCTGCGGGTGACGTGCATGTAAGCGATGTCTCCGCCGCTGCCGGATGAGCACAGGTCCGCCTGCCGCCCAGGGACGATGGCGGTGAGCGGCTCGCCCTGGCGACTCGCCGGGCCCAAGGCGCTGAGGCAGCCCTGGAAGGTGGGTGCGGTGCCCGGCGGCAGGAACACGATATGTCCTCCGGATGAGAGGTATCCTCCGTCGACCTCGAGGTCAGCGCTGGTCCCGAGGGTAATCTGGATGGGCCTTCCTGAGCCTGCGAGGTTGATTCCCCAGCCGTCGTCCATCCGGTAGCCCGTCGTCTTCCACAACACGCCGCCTCCGCCGTTGAAGGGGACGCTGGGATGTTTGGGTGGGGCGAGAAACCAGGCGATCACCCAGACAACCCCGAGGGCAATGCAGCCAGCCAGGCCTATCCTGCGGATTATGTTGGGGTTTACTATCCGGTACCCGTTGTACCTGGCGGTCTTAGCGGATCCTGGCGCGGTCTCAGCCTGCCGTGTCCACCAGGTCTCCGCTCGCCTGCTACGTCGAAGACTCCAAAGAAGCAACCTCCAGCGAGGGGGCGGCGTCTCCGATCGCGCGGTCCAAGGCATGCTCACCCCGTGTCCGGCGCACCCTCGCGCGCCGAGCTGGCAGCAAAAAGGAACCTGACGAGTCTATGGCTGAAAGGACCAGAAACGCCCCGCAAAGCGCCATTGCGGCGCTCGCAGTGCTGCTCTTGGGGCGGGGGCGGCGTAGCCGCGGCCGCAGTCCGAGGAGCGTCCCCCCGGGAAAATGCTGCGGAGCACCAGTCGAGGTGAGTTTTACCACCGAGCACGGTGCTCCGCTCCGCAGCGTCGGGGTGACAGGATTTGAACCTGCGACCTCTTCGTCCCGAACGAAGCGCGCTACCAAGCTGCGCCACACCCCGCTGCAAGGGGCTCTTGAACGAACCTCCGTTAGTTTAGCGGATAACTTGGGTGCCTCGCGCACGCTCACGCCGATCGGGGGGTGAGCGTGAGCAGCGTCGCTTCCGGGCGGCAGGCGAACCTGACCGGGGCCCACGGTGAGGTGCCCAGGCCCGCGGACACGTGCAGCCATGCCGTCTTGCCGTCCTCGGGGGACACCGGCGGGTGCATGGACAGGCCGCTGACCCTGGCCCGGTCGATGCCGCAGTTCGTGGTCAGGGCCCCGTACCCGGGGACGCGCAGCTGGCCGCCGTGCGTGTGCCCGGCGAGGATGAGGTCGTAGCCGTCGGCGGCGAAGCGGTCCATGACCGAGGGTTCCGGCGTGTGCAGGACGCCGACGCGCAGGTCCGCCGCGGCGTCGGCCGGCCCGGCCACTAGGTCGTAGCGGTCCCGGGCGGCGTGCGGGTCGTGCACGCCCGCGAGCGCGATGTCGAGGCCGCCCACGGTCAGCTTGCCGCGCTGGTTGTTGAGGTCGAGCCAGCCGGCGGCGGTTAGCTCGCCGCCGAGCTTCTCCCAGGGCAGGTCGGGCTCGGTGCGCTCGTGGTCGCCCGCGCTCGTCCGCCAGAGGTACCTCGCGGGGTTCCTCGGCATCGGTGAGTACAAGTCGTTGGAGCCGTAGACGAACATGCCGGGAACGTCGAGCAGCGGGCCGAGCGAGTCGAGCAGCGGGCCGACGGCCTCGGCGGAGGCGATCGAGTCCCCGGTGTTCACCACCAGGTCGGGCTCGAGCGAGGCCAGCGACCGGACGAACGCCATGAGCCGGTGCCTGCCTGGCGTCAGGTGGATGTCGGAGACGTGCAGGACGCGCAGCGGCTCCGCGTTCGGCGGCAGCACCGGCACGTCTTGCTCTCTAAGCGCGAACCAGTTGCGCTCGATGACGGAGGCATAGCCGACGGCGGCGGCGCCTGCGACGGCCGCGAGGGAAGCGATAGTTCGTGCGCGCACCATCTCATGGTGCCATGCGGTCGGGGGTGCATGGTCCCCAACGTGGTCTCGCCCGGGAAGATAACGGTTTGGGGGATGGTCCGCAATTCGCGGCTTTTGTCGGCGGACGGACCTCGGGGGTCGTCTCCCGGGGGTGAACTGGTCGGGCACGATAGGTGTGTGAACGAACTCAAGGAACGGCTCCGGGCAGACATGACCGACGCGATGCGGTCGCGGGACCAGGTGCGGCTGCGCACGCTGCGAATGGCGCTCGCCTCGATCACGAACGAGGAGGTGTCCGGGGCCGCGCACGAACTGTCGGACGAGGACATCATCAAGGTCCTCACCCGTGAGGCGAAGAAGCGCCGCGAGGCCGCCGAGGCCTTCGCGGCGGCGGGGCGCGACGACCAGGCGGAGGCCGAACGGGCCGAGGGCGACGTGCTGGCCGGCTACCTGCCCGCCCAGCTCGCTGACGAGGAGCTCGCGGGCCTGGTGACGGCGGCCATCGCCGAGACCGGCGCCGCCGGAATGCCCGGCCTAGGGAAGGTCATGAAGGCGGTCACGCCCCAGGTGGCGGGCCGCGCCGACGGTGCCAGGGTCGCGGCCGAGGTCCGCAGGCAGCTGACCGCATAGCAATCCCCGGCCGGGCCGACGAGCGCTCGGCCAAAGTAAGCGGCCGCCCCACGCTAAGCGTGCGGGCGGCCGCTGTTTTCAGATTTCTAGCGCTGCGAGAGCAAGCCGGACGTCAGGGCGTTGTGACCGGGAAGCCGTTGTTGCCGTTCCCGTTGTTCCCGTTCCCGTTCCCGTTCCCGTTCCCGTTGCCGTTCCCGTTCCCGTTGTTGCCGTTGTTGTTGCCGCCCTTGCCGCCCTTGGCCTTCTTGGGCTGCTTGACCACCTGGCCGTCGCCCGCGTTCCACAGCGAGCTTCCGGGCGGAACCGGCTGGAAGTTCTCCGACCCGGCCAGGTCGGCGTGGTCGAACGTCATGTGCCAGGTCGATGCGGGGGCGTTGGCACCGAACATCTCGCCGGAGCAGTGCGCGCCGCCGTACTCCAGCTGATAGCAGGCGCTGCTGTCGACCATCGTTTTCTCCGTCGGCGAGAGCGGGTTGAACACCGAGACATAACCGGCCAGCGCGGTGGTGTACCCGGCGAACGCGGCGTACGGCGTGCCGTTGCCGTTCGCCACGTTGGAGGTGCCGGTCTTGCCCGCCGCCTGGTAGTTCGCGAGCTCCATGCCGGCGGCGGTGCCGCTCGGTGAGCACGCCCTGGAGGATGTAGTTCACGGCCTCCGCGACCCGGCCGGATATCGCCTGATGGCATCCCGCCGACGGCACCGGCAGCGACTGGCCGGTGTCGGTCACGATCTTGGTGAGCACGATCGGCTTGCAGTAAACGCCGTTCGCGGCCGGGGTCGCGTACGCGGCGGCCATGGACATCGGCGAGACGTCAACCACGCCGAGGGTGAACGCCGGGTCGTCGTCGGCGGGATCCAGCGTGCCTAGCGGGGATTTGTCTTTGGCCAGCAGCGACGTGCCGTCCCACCGGGTGAGCCCCAGGGAGACCGCGGTCTTCACGGTGTTGCACAGGCCCACCTTCTGCTCCAGGTGGGCGTAGAAGACGTTGATCGACTGGGTGGTGCCGGTGTACAGGGAGTCGGTGCTCGTGCCCGGGCCCTCGGCGTTCGTCACGTTGAACACGCCCGTTGGCCGTTGCCCCTGCGCAGTTGGTGTAGCCGCTCACCGTGTCGGTGCCGGGAACCGTGAGCTGGAAGCCGAACGGCACGCCCTCCTCGAGGGCGGTGATCAGCGTGAACAGCTTGGACGACGATCCGGTCTGCACGCCCGCGCCGCCGCCGTACTGGGAGTTGACCGCGTAGTCGACCTCGGTCTCGCCCTTGCCCGTGCCGTAGGGGCGGTCCTGGGCGATCGCGAGCACCTTGCCGGTGCCCGGCTGGATGAGCACCTCGGTGGCGGCGTTGTGCGCCGGGTTGTAGGTCTTGGAGTTCGACGGCAGCACAAAGTTGACGGCCTGGGTCGCCGAGGCCTGGTCCTTCTCGCTGACCGTGGTGTAGATCTTGAGCCCGCCGGTGGCGAGCAGCTTGGCGCGCGCCTCGGTCGTGGACCCGAGCTGCCTGTCGAGCAGCAGCGTGTGCATCACGTCGTCGCAGAAGTAGGCGTTGTCCCCGACCGTGTCCGCGGTGCAGCCGCTCTGCACGGTGCCGGGGCGCAGCACCATCTTCTCGTGCTCGAACTTGGCCGCGTCGGCGGCGCTCAGCTTGGTCGGGTTCGTCTGCGCGATCCGCGCCAGCACGGTGTTGCGCCGCTCGAGTGACGTCGTGGGGTTGGCCAGCGGATTGTACTCCGACGGGTTCTCCACGATGCCGGCCAGCGTGGCCGCCTGCACCATGGTGAGGTTCGCGGCGGTGGTGTTGAAGTACGTCTCCGCCGCGGCCTCGATGCCCCAGGCGCCGCTGCCGAAGTACGAGTCGTTGAGGTACCCGGCGAGGATGTCCTGCTTGGACATGGAGTGGGCGACCTCGACGGCCATGCGCAGCTGGTCGATCTTGCGGGACACGGTGTCCGCGGCGGCCGCCTGCTGCGCCGCCGGGTCGTCGAGCGACTGCAGGATGAGCACGTTCTTCACGTACTGCTGCTCAAGCGTGGAACCGCCCTGGATCGGCTTGTGCTCCAGGTCGTTCACGAGCGCGCGCAGCGTCCCCTTGACGTCCAGGGCCCCGTGCTGCCAGAAGCGGTCGTCCTCGATCGCGACGATCGCCACCAGCATGGACGGCGAGATCTGGTTGTAGGCGACGGGCTGCCGGTCGATGCCCGTGTACTTCCTGCCCGCCCCGAGGTCCACCCCGTACACGTAGGTCATGAGCTGGCCGTCGGCGTCGTAGATCGCCGACCGCTGCGGAAGGCTGGAGGCGTTGACCGACAGCGTGGTGAACTTGTCGGCGGTGTTCCTGACCAGAATTCCAGAAGCCGCCACGACGGGCAGCGCCATCGCCGCCACGAGCACGCCGCCGAGCGCCGCCATCAGGATCAGGCGCCCGACAGAATTTGTCTTGTTGGCCGTCCAGTTCAAGAGCTGCACGCGTCATAGCGTACGCGGGCGGGCACGGTACTACTGGCACTAAGACTGTCATCTAGGCCGATACGCTGCCGGTTTCGTCACGCGGGGTACCCGCCCGACTAGGTAATGACTACGGCCCAGCCTGTACATAGCCCATCAGGACTATCTCTGAAATGGCCATACCGGGGTCTTGGCAGAGATGCCCTCACTTCCGTAAGTTCCTTTATCACGAACAGGTAACTCGTGACCGGGTGGCCGCACACCCTCACGGACACGCAATCCGTCAACGCAGACCGCCCGGGCACACGTGTGCCCGGCGATCAAGAGGAGTTGGGCACATGTGGATCACCGACTGGACCACACGCGCCGCCTGCAAGGGGACCGACCCTGACGAGTTGTTCGTCCAGGGTGCTGCCCAGAACCGCGCCAAGCTCATCTGCCGGGGCTGCCCGGTCCGTACCGAGTGCCTTGCGGACGCGCTCGACAACGGGATCGAGTTCGGCGTCTGGGGCGGAATGACCGAACGCGAGCGCCGCGCTCTGCTGCGCCGTCGGCCCGATGTCACGTCGTGGCGCGAGCTGCTCGAGCGTGCCCGTGACCGCTACGAGCGCCAGGACATCGACGAGCTCGTCGCGAGCGCCTGACCGAGTCTTGTTCTTTTTGCTGGCCGTTACCGGGTGACACCCGGCCTCGGGCCCAGGAGAACAATGCTCAGGAACCATCCCTGATCGGCGCGCTGCGTGCCGGGCCGGCAATGACGCCGGCCAAAACCAGCGATCCCTCAGCCAGCGAATGCCTCGCCGACGCGGCGTAGCCCGGCGAGGTCGTGCACATCTTCTGGCAGGGCAGGTACCTCGATGACGGGAACGGCCGGGTGCGCCGACATGAACGACCCGGCCACCCGCCGTTCCCGCTCGCCCAGGTTCATCCGCTCAGCGTGCAGCCGCAGCGCCGCCGCCGTCACGGAGTAACTGGCGGACGCGGCGGCAGCCACGCCCTCGTTCGGTACGGCTTCCAAGGTCTCGGCCGCGGCGAGGGACCGCGCCGCGCTCAGCCGGCTGACGGCCGCCCCGCCGCCGATGGCCCCGCTCGAGGCGGAGGTGCACGCGGTTCAGGATCAGCCCGGCGAGCGGCATCCGCTCCTCGTCGAGCCGCTCGACGAAGTACGACGCCTCGCGCAGCGCGTCCGGCTCGGGCGTGGCGATCACGAGGAACGACGTGCCGGGGGCCTGCAGCAGCCGGTAGGTGGCCTCCGCGCGCTCGCGGAACCCGCCGAACATCGTGTCGAAGGCCGTGATGAACGTCTGGGCGTCGCGCAGTACCTGGCCGCCGAGCAGCTTGGTCAGCGCGCCGGTCATCACCGAGAGCCCGGCGTTGAGTACCCGCCCGAACGGGCGGGTCGCCTTCACCGGGGCGGTAAGCACCTTGATCAGCCGCCCGTCGAGGAACCGGCCGAGCCGCTCCGGCGCGTCGAGGAAGTCGAGCGCCGAACGGCTCGGCGGGGTGTCCACGACGATCAGGTCCCATTCGTCGGACCGCCGGAGCTGGCCGAGCTTCTCCATCGCCATGTACTCCTGGGTGCCGGCGAAGCTCGAGGAAAGCGACTGGTAGAACGGGTTGGCCAGGATCTGGGCGGCCCGCGCCGGGTCCGCGTGCGCCTCGACGATCTCGTCGAACGTGCGCTTCATGTCCAGCATCATCGCGTGCAGGCTGCCGCCGGCCTCGTCGTCGACGCCGTCGACCAGGCGCGGCGTGTTGTCGAGCGACGTGAGCCCCATCGACTGGGCGAGCCGCCGGGCGGGGTCGACCGTGAGCACGCAGACTTGCCTGCCGCGCTCCGCGGCGCGCAGCCCGATCGCGGCCGCCGTGGTGGTCTTGCCGACACCGCCGGAGCCGCAGCAGACGATGATCCTGGTGCGCCGGTCGTCAATGATCCGGTCGATGTCCAGGCGGGGGTTGTCAGTGCTCATCGGGATATCCCTTTCCGCACCGCGGTGGCGCCAGGCGGCGGCTCACGCCGCACCCTGGTCGCGAAGTTCCGCGGCCAGCTTGTGCAGCGCCGCCAGGTCGATCCCCTCGGCGAACAGCGGCAGTTCGTAGATCGGCTGGCCGGCCGCCTCAAGTTCGGCTCGCTCACGGTCGGCCAGCTCGACCAGGCGCGCGTGCTCGCTGAGCTCCTCCGCGAGCGCGGCGGCGAGGGAGCCGGGGTCGTACAGGCCCGGCCGCGCCGAGCGCCGCGGCCATGGCCGCCAGGTCCGGCCTGGCCTTCAGCTCCTGCTGGCTCAGCACCGCGGGGCGGGCCATGTTGATCACGATCCCGCCGACCTGCATGCCGGGGATCGCGCGGATCTCGGCGATCCCGTCGAGGGTCTCCTGGACGGGCATCTCCTCCAGCGTGCAGACGAAGTGCACGGCGGTCTGCGGTGACTTGATGACATTGGCCACGGTGTCGGCGTGCGACCTGATGGGCCCGACCTTCGCCAGCCCCGATACCTCGGCGGTGACGTTCAGGAACCGGCCGATCCGGCCGGTGGGCGGGGCGTCGAGCACGACGGCGTCATAGGCGAAGCCGGTCGCCGAGCCCGGCTGCCTGCGCCGGGTCGCCTCGGTGGCCTTCCCCGTGACGAGCACGTCGGACAGGCCCGGCGCGATCGTCGTCGCGAAGTCCACCATGCCGAGCCTGGTGAGCGCGACGCCCGCGCTGCGCATGCCGTAGAACATCTGCAGGTAGTCGAGGAGCGCGCCCTCCGGGTCGATCGCGAGCGCGTACACGTCGCCGCCGGGATCGCGTCCGTCGTCGGCCTCACCGGGGCCGATCGCGATCTTGCGCTCCGCATAGGGGAGCGGCGGCCGGTCAAACAGCCGGGCGATGCCCTGCCTGCCCTCCGCCTCGATGAGCAGCACCTTGCGGCTGGCGTGGGCCAGGGCGAGTGCGAGGGCCGCGGCGACGGTGGTCTTGCCGGTGCCTCCCTTGCCCGTCACGACGTGCAGCCGCACGCCATCCCAGTCCGTGTCCCTCGCCGTCATGCATGTCCCTCATCGTGGTGCCTAGCGCCTTGCGTCCGCTCCAATCGAGGCTATCTCTGCCCGCTGACCGGTACGTGCCGGTCCCCGCAGGTCGGGGACCGCGGGCCGCGGACGGCCCAGAAAGAACGGGTGCTTGTTACATCGTTTGCGCGGTAGTTGATCATTACGCTCACGGGCCTGAGCGGACTAGGCTGCGAATCAACCAGCCCTTTGCGGTCGCTGCTAACTGAGGAGGCGCATTCGGCATGGAGGCTCTGATTCTCGTCATCGTGCTCTTGGTGATTGCCGGCATTACGGCGGTCGGGCGGTCGATGAAGGTCGTCCAGCAGTACGAGAAGGGTGTCCTGTACCGGTTCGGCCGCGTGCAGCCGCAGGTGGTCGAGCCTGGGCTCGCCTTCATCCGGCCGATCGGCGACCGGATGCAGAAGGTCAACATGCAGATCGTCGCCATGACGGTGCCCGCCCAGGATGGCATCACGCGCGACAACGTGTCGGTGCGGGTGGACGCCGTCGTGTACTTCCGGGTCGTCGACCCGATCAAGGCCACGATCAACGTGCAGAACTACATGAGCGCGATCTCGCAGCAGGCGCAGACCTCGCTGCGGTCGATTATCGGCCAGTCGGAGATGGACCAGCTGCTCGCCGAGCGGGAGTCGGTCAACCGGGAACTGCGGCGCATCATCGACGAGCCGACGGAAGGGCCGTGGGGCGTCCGGGTCGAGCGCGTCGAGATCAAGGACGTGTCGCTGCCCGAGGGCATGAAGCGTTCCATGTCGCGGCAGGCCGAGGCCGAGCGGGAGCGCCGCGCGCGGATCATCACCGCCGACGGCGAGTACCAGGCGTCCAAGCGGCTGGCCGCCGCCGCCAGCGTGATGGCGAAGGATCCCGGCGGCGCTCCAGCTGCGGCTGCTGCAGACCGTGGTCGAGGTGGCGGGCGAGAAGAACAGCACGCTGGTCATGCCCGTCCCGGTTGAGCTGCTGCGGTTCTTCGAGAAGATGGCGCCAGGGCCGGCCGCGCCGACCGGGTCGACCGCCCTGGCCGACGCGGAGGCGCAAGACCTGGGCGACGCCGAGGTGGCGGCCGCGGAGGCGGCGATCTCGCACACCGGCCGCGCCGCAGACCGCGGCCATACCCGCGATCAGCGACACGGAGGTGCCGCCGGTGCCCGCGGTTCCCGCGGTGCCCGAGCTGGCGGGGCCCGAGCTGGCGGCGCCGGAGCCCGCGCCCGCCGAGGAAGTCCCCGTCACCGACCGGGTGACCGACCGCTAGGGTGTGCCGCATGCAGAAATGGGAGTACGTGACCGTGCCGCTGCTGACGCACGCGACCAAGCAGATCCTCGACAACTGGGGCGACGAGGGGTACGAGCTCGTCGCCGTGCTGCCCGGCCCGAGTTCCGAGCAGCTTGTCGCCTACATGAAGCGGCCGAAATCTTGACGGCGACGGAGCGGCTGGCGGAGCTCGGGCTGACGCTGCCGCCGGTGGCGCCGCCGGTGGCCGCCTACGTGCCCGCGGTCAGGACCGGGAACTACGTCTACACGTCGGGCCAGCTGCCGCTCGTGGACGGCAAGCTCCAGGGCGCCGGCAAGGTAGGCGGCGGCGTCGCTCCCGATGAGGCGGCCGCGCTCGCCCGCATGGCCGCGCTGAACGCGCTCGCGGCCGCCGCCAGCGTCGGCGGGCGGGCTTGACGCCATCACCCGGATCGTCAAGGTGACCTGCTTCGTCGCGAGCGACCCGTCGTTCACCGGCCAGGCGCAGGTCGCCAACGGGGCGAGCGAACTGCTGATCGAAGTGCTCGGCGACGCGGGACGGCACGCCCGCAGCGCCGTCGGAATGGCGGTGCTTCCCCTTGACACGCCGGTCGAGGTGGAGCTGATCGCCGAAGTCGCGTAACGACGGGCGCCGGCAGCGTGCGGATCCAACTGAACTGGTTCAACGAGAAGCTGGCCGCCCGGCTGGCCGACCTCGCGGCGGGGCGGGTCACCCCGGCCCCGCCTCGGGACGCGGCGACGATCATGGTGCTGCGAGCCCCGGCCGACGGTTCTGGCGTCGAGATACTGATGCTGCGGCGCACCGCCGCGATGAAGTTCGCGCCCGGCGCCTACGTCTTCCCCGGCGGTTCCGTTGACCCCGCCGACTACGGCGCGGACATCGGCTGGCAGGGGCCGTCCGCCGGGGAATTCGGCGCCCGGCTCGGCGCGTCGGCCGAGGTGGCGCGGGCGCTGGTGTGCGCGGCGGTGCGCGAGACGTTCGAGGAGTCGGGCGTGCTGCTCGCCGGCGCGCCGGGCGAAGGCCAGCTCGCCGCGCCCGTCCGGGCCGTCGTGGGAGGCCGACCGGATGGCCATGGCCGCGGGCACGCTGACCCTCGCCGAGCTGCTCGCTCGCGCGCGGCCTCGTGCTGCGCGCGGACCTGCTGGTTCCCTGGGCCCGCTGGATCACGCCGGATGGCGAGCCGCGCCGGTTCGACGCGCGGTTCTTCGCCGCCGCCTTGCCGGACGGCCAGCAGGCGGTCGGCCATGAGGCGGAGGCGGACCATCGTCGCCTGGCTGCGGCCCGCCGACGCCATCGCGGCCGCGAAGGCGGGCGAGATCTCCCTGCTGCCGCCGACCGCCACGACACTCAACGATTTCGCGTCCGCCGTCGCGGCCGGCGCGGGGCTCGCGGGCATCCTCGCCGAGCGGCGCGTGATCGAGCCGATCCAGCCCCGCCTCGTGCTCGAGGACGGCGCGGCCTGGCTGGTCATCCCCGACGGAGTGGGGTACCCGCTGTGAACGAGATCAGGCCGGCCCCGGACGGCAAGGCCGTCAGCGGCATGGGCACCGAGCGGGCCTGGTGCGTGCTCGCCCCCAATCCGTCGCCGATGACCCTCGACGGCACCAACACCTGGGTGATCGCCGAGCCGGGCGCGTCGTCCGTACTCGTGGTCGACCCCGGACCTGACGATGAGGATCACCTGCGCCGGGTGCTCGACGTAGCGAGCGCGGGGGACCGGCGCGTGACGCAGATCGTGCTCACCCACGGGCACCTCGACCACTCGGCGGGCGCGGCCAGGTTCGCGGAGCTGACCGGGGCGCCGGTCGGCGCGCTCGACCCGGCGTTCCGCCTGGGGAGCGAGGGATTCGGCGCGGGCACGGTGCTCGACGCGGGCGGATGCGAACTGCGGGTGGTCGCGACTCCCGGGCACACCGCCGACTCGCTGAGCCTGCTGCTGACGGCGGATGGCGGGCTGCTGACGGGCGATACCGTCCTCGGCCGGGGCACGACCGTGATCGCGAGCGACGGGTCGCTCGGTGACTACCTGCGGACGCTTGACGAGCTCAGGTCGCTCGCGGACGACGCGGGCCTGCGGGTCCTGCTGCCCGGGCACGGTCCGCTGCTGAGCGATCCCGGCGGGCGTGCTCGACTACTACATCGCCCACCGCAAAGAGCGTCTCGACCAGGTAAGGGCCGCGCTCGCCGCCGGGGCGCGCACGCCCGCCGAGATCGTCGCGATCGTCTACGCCGATGTGGACAAGTCGCTGTGGCCGGCCGCGGAGTTGTCGGTCCGGGCCCAGCTGGACTACCTAGCCCCTGGGGCCTAACCGCGCGCGCTTGCGCAGCCGGTCCTGGTCAAGGATCAGCACCGAGCGGGCCGAGATCTGCAGCCAGCCCCGGGCGGCGAAGTCGGCGAGCGCCTTGTTGACCGTCTCCCGCGAGGCGCCGACGAGCTGCGCCAGCTCCTCCTGGGTGAGGTCGTGATGCACGTGCAGCCCGTCCGACTCCTGGTTACCGAAGCGCTCCGCGAGGTCAAGCAGGTTCTTGGCGACCCGGCCGGGGACGTCCGTGAACACGAGGTCCGCGGTGACGTCGTTAGCGCGGCGCAGCCGCTGGGCGAGCGCGCGCAGCATGTGCAGCGACACGTCGGGCCGCTCGCGGAGCAATGGCATCAGCGCCTCGTCCTTGAGCGACGCGAGCACCGCGTCGGTCACCGCGCTCGCAGAAGAGGTACGCGGCCGGGGATCGAACAGCGACAACTCGCCGAACATCTCACCGGGCCCGATGACGCTCAGCAAGTTCTCGCGGCCGTCGGCGGCGGCCCGGGTGAGCTTCATCTTGCCGTCGATCACCACGTACAGGGCGTCGCCGTCGTCGCCCTCCATGAACAGGTGCTCGCCCCTTGAGAGCTTTACTTCCGCCATCTGCCTGCGGAGAGTGCGAGCGCCGTCATCGTCGAGCCCGTCGAACAGGGGTGCCCGTCTCAGCACTCCTTCGGTGTTGTCCACCGGTCCTCCTTGCTGCCAACCTTGCAATACTAAGTCTGGCTCATTGGGCGCCGTGCTCCGTGCCGGCATCCAAAGTATTCCCGTCCGCGGCAAGAATGGTGCACGGATCTGCCCAGTTTTCTACCCTAGTTCAGATACTCTGCGTGGCCGGACGGCCCGCCGCAAGCTCCCCACGTGGGAATTTGGTTTCCGGTCGGTTACCTGTTGTTCCGCCGATGTTCGACCATCGATCCTAGGTGGCACTGCTTGTTACGCGTAACATGACCGGATGGCGGAGACTAGGCAGTGCGAGCGCTGCGGCAGGGAGTTCGAGCCGAAGCGTGAGCATGCCCGCTTCTGCTCGGCGCGCTGCCGGGTGGCGTGGAACCGGGAGAACTGGAACAAGACCAGCGGAGCCCAGCAGAAGTGGGGCAGCGAGAACTGGGCGAGTGCGCCGCGGAGCCCCCAGGACACCGGGACGAGCGCGCTGCGCTGGGCCATCACCGCCATGCACGACACCACCCGGCGGCTCGGCCGGGTCAGGGCCAGTGACCGGGCGCAGGCGTTCGCGGTGATCGGCGAGGCGGTCTGGTGGGTCACGATCGTGGACGCGACGCTGGTCAGGCACTACCCGGACGACTACGACGCCGCGCTTGACGGGCTGCCGGCGCCGAGCGCGGCGGCGACGGAGACCACGTTCGCCGGCCTGCGGTTCGTGCGGAACCGGATGGGCTACCACGCCGATCACGCCGACTTCATCCAGCCCGTGGACGACGCGGCGGGCGGCGACGCCCCGATCACCGAGTGGACATGGCGGTCGCTGCCCGAGCCGACCGTGGCGACGCTGCCGCCGCGGGGCCAGGAGTGGGAACTGAGCCGCTACCAGGCCTATCAGGACCTGCTAGCCGGGCACAGCGTGGGCGAGACCTTCGGCAGGACCGCCGACTTCCACGACCTCGTGGTCCGCACCGCGCAGACGGCGGCGAGCGCCGAGGCCGACGCGCGGGCGGCCGAGGCCGACGGCGGCCGGCGCGCCTTACGTCCAGTCACATAAGCAGCACAGAATTCCTTTCTTCGCGTTAATCGGCAATTTCCCCGCTAGTACGGCCTTTGCCGCAAAACAGTCTCATTCTGTGTATTGCCTGTTACACGGCGTTATGTCACGATCTTGGTAGGGGTCGTTCGGCGCGGTTTTAGCGGTGAGAGGTTTCGCGGCATGTTCTTGGCCCGGCACGAGCGGTCAGCTCACCATCCGTCGGCCCGTACGGCGTCCGGCCGGAAAGCCCCGGATCGGAAAGCCGGATCGAACACTGCGGCAGAGCACCCTCGAGCGCCGGTATGACTTTCACCTCGGCGAGGCGATCAGGGCCGCGCTGCAGGGCAGCCACGATAAGGCGGCCGGGCACTCGGGGCAGGCGCTGCTGATCAGCCGCGAGCTCTACGCGGGCACCGCCGACCCGACGCGGCACCAGCCGGAACTCGCCGCGGCGCTGTGCGCGCACGCTCGGTACGGCGGCAGCGGGTGGCAGGCCATCGCCATGCTCGCCGAGTCGGCCGGGCACTACGCGGCCCTGGCGGAGACCGATCCCATGGCCTACGAGGTCCCGCGGATCGACGTGCTCACCAGGATCGCCCTCGCGTCAGACGCGGCGGGCAGCACGCCGGACGCGATCGGCCTGCTGCACGAGGTCGTCGGCATGTACCTCAAGGCGCCCGCCGCCGACCAGGAGGAGCGCGATCTCGGCCTGGCGCGGGCGCGCTTTCACCTTGGCGGCTGCCTGCTCAAGACCGGGATGGACGAGGACGGCATCGCCGAGACGGAGGCCGGCCTTGAGCTCGCGGCCGACGTGCTCGACCGGCTCGGGACCGGGTTCGACGTCCCCGGCTGGCTGGTGGCGGCCCCCCGTTACCTGCAACTGGCCGCGCCGGACTGGGCGGCCGCCGCGGTCAGGTCCATGACCCTGCACGCCGAGGCGGGCCGCCTGGCGCAGGCCGCGACGGCGGCGCGGGCGGCCATCGGCGTTTCGGCCGGCCTGGCCGAGCTCGGCGGCGAAACGCTCCGCGACGCGCACGCGAAGATCTGCGCCCGCGCGGGAGTAATCCTCAAGAAAGCGGAGCATCCCGAACGCTAGGTACCTTCCGGGACACAAGAAACGGGCGCGGCCCACTTGGAACACGCACCCGTTCGGGCTGACCTTGGTTTTGTGCTTGCCGTTAGATGCTCTCGTGCTCGACGAAGCGCTTGCGCGAACGCTCGACCTCCGCCTCGGCCGAGGCGCGGTCCGACCAGTGCGAGCCCTCGACGGACTTGCCCGGCTCCAGGTCCTTGTAGACCTCGAAGAAGTGCTGGATCTCCAGCCGGTCGAACTCCGGCACGTCGGTGATGTCCTGCAGTGCTCCATGCGCGGGTCGCCCGCGGGCACGCAGAGGACCTTGTCGTCCGGGCCCTTCTCGTCGGTCATCTGGAACATGCCGATGACTCGGGCGGTCACCAGGCAGCCGGGGAACGTCGGCTCCTCAAGCAGCACGAGGACGTCCAGCGGGTCGCCGTCTCCGCCCAGCGTGTCCTCGATGAACCCGTAATCGGCGGGGTACCTGGTCGAGGTGAACAGCATGCGGTCAAGCCTGATCCGGCCGGTCTCGTGATCGACCTCGTACTTGTTCCGCTGGCCGCGGGGGATTTCGATGACTACCTCGACGTCCATGTTCACTCCAAGCGTTAGTTGCTGATTTACTCCATTGTCGCCGGTCACTGTTGTGCAACCGGACGGCGGGTCCTTGGGCCAGGGGCGACGCGGCCCACAGGGCAGGCCCTAAGCTGTGCCCACCCGCATCCCGCGAAAGGTATGTTCGTGCGCCGTACCCGGACCACGGCCCTGGCCGCGCTGGCGCTGCTCAACGTGTTCACGCTCGCCGCCGGGCTCGTCGTGGCGCGCATGCTCCCGCCGCGCCTGGCCCGGCTGCACGTCCCCGTCGCCGCGACGCGCGCTGTGGTGAACGCCACACCGGTGCTCGCCCCCATGGGGACGCTCGGCCCGCGAGTGCAGGCTACCTCGTCGCCCACCGCCACCGGCCTCGCCAGCATGCTCGGCGCGGCGCTCCCGGCCGGCCGCGACCGGTCCCGGCGTCGGCATCGAGGTCGCCGCCGCGGGCAGCGGGCAGGTGCTCTACTCGGCCAACGCGGGCACACCCGCCACCCCGGCGTCCACCACCAAGATCGTGACCGCCGTGACGGCGCTCGCGGCGCTCGGCCCCGACGCCCGGTTCAGCACGACGGTCCGCCTGGCGGGCGACACCGTGGTGCTGGTGGGAGGCGGTGACCCGACGCTCGCCGTGAATGGATACCCCTCCTCCGATTACCCGCGTCCGGCCACCCTCGCCCAGCTCGCGGCGGGCACCGCACGCGCGCTCAAGGCCCAGGGGCGCCTCTCCGTGCGGCTAGGCTATGACACCGCGCTGTACAGCGGGCCCGATATGGCGCAAGGGTGGACCAACGCCCTCATCTCCACCGGGAACGTCACGCCGATCGTCGCCCTCGAGGCCGACCAGGGCCGGCTGACGCCAGGCGGCGCGCTCGAGGACGACGACGACGCCCTCAACTTCCACCCGCGGACCACCGACCCGGCCGGCCTGACCGCCGCGGCGTTCGCGGCCCTGCTCGCGCGCGACGGGATCACGGTCACCGGCCCGCCCGGGGAGAGCGCGGCTCCCGCATCCGCCCCGGTGCTCGCCACGGTCAGCTCGCCGCCGCTCGCCGCGATCGTCGACCAGATGCTGCAAGAGTCCAACAACGTGATCGCGGAGAACCTGGCCAGGCACGTGGCGATCGCCCTCGGCCTGCCCGCCACGTTCACCGGCGCCGCCCGCGCTGAGCAAGCCGAGCTGCGACGGCTCGGCATCACGACACCGGCCAGCCTGGTCGACGGCAGCGGCTTGTCGCCCCAGGACGCGATAGCGCCGGAGACGCTGATCCGCGTGCTCAAGCTCGCGGCGAGCACGCCGAAGCTGCGCGGGGCCGTCACGGGGCTCCCCGTGGCGGGCTTCAGCGGCACGCTTTCCTCCGGCGGCAGCGTCTTCGGCGATATCGGCGGGTCGGGCGGCGGCACGGCCCGCGGGGTCGTGCGGGCCAAGACCGGCAACCTCGCCACGGTCGCGACCCTCGCCGGGCTGGTCTACGACCAGTCCGGTGACCTGCTGCTCTTCGCGATCATGGCGCCGCTGGTGCCCAGCGCTAACCAGCTACAGCAGGCCGCCAACGCGATCGACGCGGCGGCCGCCGGCCTGGCCACGTGCGGGTGTTCGTGAGCCGGGCTCTCCCACTACCATCAGCGAGCACGTACGGTAGGACTGTGAGCAGCGCACAGATGATCGACTGGGACGTGGCGATCTCGACCGGCGTCCGGTTCGCAAGGCAGGGACCGCAAGTCAGCCTCGCCGACGCCCGCGCGGTGGTGGCGGAACTGCGCGGCCTGACCGCCGTTGTCCAGCAGCCCGTCCGTGAATTGACGGGGCTGACGAGCCAGGGCGCCGTCGGCCCGGTCGCCGTGGTTGACCGCCCCGGCTGGATCAAGGCCAACGTCGGCGGGTTCCGCGTGGTACTCGAGCCGCTCGCGGAGAAGCTCGCCGAACGGAGCAGCTCCGTGCCCGCGGCGGGATCGGTCTTCGGCACGATCGGGTCGCGGGCCACCGGCATGCAGGCCGGGCTGATCCTCGCGTACCTGTCTTCCCGCGTACTCGGCCAGTACGAGCTCTTCCTGCCGCCGGGCGAGGGAGGCCCCGCGGCCAACGGCGTGAACGGCAACGGCAACGCGAACAGCAGCGGCGGCCGCGAACGGCACCGGTTCTAGCGTCGGCCGCCTCACCCTGGTGGCGCCCAACATCGTCATGATCGAGCGCGAGCTCGGCGTGGACCCGCATGACTTCCGGCGCTGGGTGTGCCTGCACGAGGAGACGCACCGGGTGCAGTTCACCTCGGTGCCCTGGCTGCGCGGCTACGTGCAGGGCATGATGACCGAGTTCCTGCTCGCCTCCGACCTGGACGCGGGCGCCATCCTCGACCGGATGCGCTCGGCCGCCACCGCGGTCGCCGGCGCGGTGCGCGGCGGCGAGACCGAGAGCCTGATCGAGGCCATGCAGACCCCGGCCCAGCGGGCGCTCCTGGACAAGCTGACCGCCGTGATGACGCTGGTCGAGGGACATGGCGACTACGTGATGGACGCGGTTGGCCCGCGCGTGGTGCCGACCGTGGAGGACATCAGGGCGAAGTTCTCCCAGCGGCGCGGCTCGGCGGGCCGTCTCGAGCAGATCTTCCGCCGCCTCCTCGGCATCGACCTGAAGATGAAGCAGTACGAGCAGGGCTCACGATTCGTCACCACGGTGGTCGACGAGGCGGGGATGGCCGGGTTCAACAAGGTGTGGACCTCGCCGGAGACGCTCCCGACCCGCGACCGAGCTGGCGAACCCGCGCGAATGGCTTGAGCGGGTCGGTTGACCGTGGGCGGAGCCCTCCCCCCGGCGGTCGCGGCCGTACGCAACGCCGTCCGCGCCGTCGCTCGCCGGCCTGGCACCGGGTGACCTGGTGCTCGCCGCGTGCTCCGGCGGCCAGGACTCGCTGGCCCTGGCGGCGGGGCTCGCGTTCGTCGCGCCCCGGGCCGGGCTGCGCGCCGGCGCGGTCACCGTCGACCACGGGCTGCAGGAGGGTTCCGCGGACCGCGCGGCCCAGGTGGCGCTCACGCTGCGCGGCCTCGGCCTCGATCCGGTGCGCACCGTGACCGTGACCGTGGCCGGGCCTGGCGGCCCGGAGGCGGCCGCGCGCGCGGCCCGCTACGCCGCGCTCGAGGAGGCCGCGGCCGATGCCGGCGCCGCGGCGGTGCTGCTCGGCCACACGCTCGACGACCAGGCGGAGACGGTGCTGCTCGGCCTGGCCCGCGGGCTCTGGACCGCGGTCGCTCGCGGGGATGCCGCCGCGCCGCGGCCTGTTCTTCCGGCCGCTGCTCGGCGTGCGCAGGCCGGTCACGGCCGCGGCGTGCGCCGCGCTTGAGCTGCCGGTGTGGTCAGACCCGCACAACGCCGACCGGCGGTTCGCCCGGGTCAGGGTCCGGCTGGACGCCCTGCCCGCGCTTGAGGCGGCCCTGGGGCCCGGGGTGGCGGAGGCGCTCGCGCGGACCGCCGCCCAACTGCGGGATGATGCCGAAGTGCTAGAAAAGATCGCGGCATCCGAACGGGAGCGTGATGACACTCCGCTGTCCGCCGCTTCCCTCGCGGGGCTGCCGGGCGCGTTGCGGACCCGGGTGCTGCGATCGGCGGCCCTGGCGGCGGGGTGCCCGGCGGGGGCGCTGACCGCGGCGCACGTCGCGCGCGTGGAGGAACTGGTAACCGACTGGCACGGGCAGCGAGGCGTCGACCTGCCCGGCGGAGTCCGGGCGGCGAGGCGCTCTGGCGAGGTCTTGTTCGAGCGGGCGCTAACTGTTAACGGTGCCGTTAACGGGTTATGCGTGCACGTCATTGAGAGGGGTTTGGCCGATGGACGCCGCTGACATGGGGCAGGCGCTGAAAGAGGTGCTCATCACCCAGGAGCAGCTCACCAGGCGGACCGGCGAGCTGGCGGCGCAGATCGACGCCGATTACGCCGGCCGCGAACTGCTGCTCGTCGGCGTGCTGAAGGGGGCGGTGATGGTGATGGCGGACCTCGCCCGCGCCATCCACCTGCCCGTCGAGATGGACTGGATGGCCGTTTCCTCCTATGGTTCCGGCACCAAGTCCTCCGGGGTGGTCCGCATCCTGAAGGACCTGGACGCGGACATCAGCGGGCGTCACGTGCTGATCGTCGAGGACATCATCGACTCCGGGCTGACGCTGTCCTGGCTGGTGAGCAACCTGAAGTCGCGTGACCCCGCCTCGGTGGCGATCGCCGCCATGCTGCGCAAGCCGAACTCGGTGCAGATGGACGTGGAGGTCGCCTACACCGGGTTCGAGATCCCCGACGAGTTCGTGGTGGGCTACGGGCTGGACTACGCGGAGCGCTACCGTAACCTTCCATTCATCGGGACGCTGGCCCCCGAGGTGTACGGGGGGAACACATCCCGCTGAGGAAAACGTTGATGTACCGTCAGGTAATCACTATGCGTTGTGCGCGGCCGGCACCGCCGGCCGACGGTGCGGAGCAGGCATGGCAGTGCCGCCGGTGGTCGGCGGTACGTGAGGCTGGTCAGGAGGGAACGGCCCCGGGCCGAGGGGGTCGCTCACAATGGAATTGAAGCGCTTTTTCCGCGGACCGCTACTGCTTGTGCTGCTCGCGGTGCTGGTCATAACGATCACCTTGGGCTGGGCCAACTCCGGCAGCAGCTACCAGGCGGCGGACACGGGCAAGGTCGTCCAGCTGATCGAGCAGGGCAAGGTCAAGTCCGCCGTGCTCACCGACAAGAACCAGACGATCCAGGTCACGACGACGAGCGGCCAGCAGTACCAGGCCGACTTCATCACCGGCCAGGGCCAGCAGCTGCAGCAACTGCTCCAGACGGAGTACGACAAGGGCCAGCTGACCGGCGGCTACGACGTGCAGATCCCCCGGTCGAGCGCGCTGCTCTCCATCCTCGAGACGTTTGTCCCGTACCTGATCATCGCGCTGTTCTTCTTCTTCCTGCTGAGCCAGATGCAGGGCGGCGGGTCCCGGGTGATGAACTTCGGGAAGTCGCGGGCCAAGCTGATCACCAAGGACACGCCGAAGACCACCTTCGCCGACGTGGCCGGCGCGGACGAGGCCATCGAGGAGCTCCAGGAGATCAAGGAGTTCCTGCAGAACCCCGCGAAGTTCCAGGCGATCGGCGCGAAGATCCCCAAGGGCGTGCTGCTGTACGGCCCGCCTGGCACCGGGAAGACGCTGCTCGCCCGCGCGGTCGCGGGTGAGGCGGGCGTCCCGTTCTACTCGATCTCCGGTTCCGACTTCGTCGAGATGTTCGTCGGCGTCGGCGCCTCGCGGGTGCGGGACCTGTTCGAGCAGGCGAAGGCGAACGCGCCGTCGATCGTGTTCGTGGACGAGATCGACGCCGTGGGCCGGCACCGCGGCGCCGGACTCGGCGGCGGGCACGACGAGCGCGAGCAGACGCTGAACCAGATGCTCGTCGAGCTCGACGGGTTCGACACCAAGGGCGGCGTGATCGTGATCGCCGCCACCAACCGGCCGGACATCCTCGACCCGGCGCTGCTGCGCCCGGGCCGGTTCGACCGGCAGATCGTCGTGGCGCAGCCGGACCTGACCGGCCGCCGGGGCATCCTCAAGGTGCACGCCCGCGGCAAGCCCCTGGCGTCCGACGCCGACCTGGACATCATCGCCAGGCGGACCCCCGGCTTCACCGGCGCGGACCTCGCCAACGTGATCAACGAGGCGGCACTGCTGACCGCGCGGAAGAACGGCAAGCAGATCCACATGGCCGCGCTCGAAGAGGCCATCGACCGCGTCATGACCGGCCCCGAGCGCAAGAGCGTGCTGCTGTCGGAGAAGGAGCGGAAGATGATCGCGTACCACGAGGGCGGCCACGCCCTGGTCGGGCACGCGATGGCCAACGCCGACCCGGTGCACAAGGTCACGATCATCCCCCGCGGCCGCGCGCTCGGCTACACCATGGCGCTGCCGACCGAGGACAAGTTCCTCACTACCCGGGCCGAGATGCAGGACCAGCTCGCGATGCTGCTCGGCGGCCGGACCGCGGAGGAGATCATCTTCCACGAGCCGACGAGCGGCGCCGCCAACGACATCGAGAAGGCGACCCAGATCGCCCGGGCCATGGTCACCGAGTACGGCATGAGCGAGCGGCTCGGCGCGCGGAAGTTCGGCAGCGGCGACGCGGAGCCGTTCCTCGGCATGGACCGGTCGCACAGCCGGGACTACTCGGAGGAAATCGCCTCGGCGATCGACGAGGAGATCAAGCGGATGATCGAGGCCGCGCACGACGAGGCCTGGGAGGTGCTCGTCGAGTACCGCGACGTCCTCGACAACCTCGTGCTCCAGCTCCTCGAGCACGAGACGCTGTCCCGCAAGCAGGTGCTCGAGGTCTTCGCCCCCGTGCAGAGGCGGCCCATTCGCGGCACCTACACCGGCTACGGCAAGCGGCTGCCGTCCGAGCGCCCGCCGGTCATGTCGCCGAAGGAGCTGGCGCTGGCCGCGAGCTCCGGGCTCGACGGCCTCCCCGGGCCGGCGAACGGCCAGGTGCTCGGCTACGGGCACGACGGCGAGGTTAACGACTAAGGAATTGCAGTGAGCGAGCTTGCGAGCGAATCGGCAAGCACAGTGCGTCCGCGAATGCGGACGCCGAGCGTCAGCGAGGTGGCCGTATGAGCGAAGTGCCTGCGGCTGAGCAGTCCACATTCGACCAGCCGCAGGCGGATCCGCTGCTGCCTGCCAAGAAGCCGGTCGACCAGGAGCGGATCGAACAGGCCGTCCGCGAGATACTTCTCGCGGTCGGCGAGGACCCGGACCGGGACGGGCTCATCGACACCCCGGCCCGGGTCGCCCGGATGTACGCCGAGCAGTTCGCCGGGCTCCGGCAGGAGCCCGAGGACGTGCTCACCACGGTCTTCGACGCCGAGCACGACGAGATCGTCCTGGTGCGGGACATCGAGGTCTACAGCATGTGCGAGCACCACCTGGTGCCGTTCTTCGGCAAGGCGCACATCGGCTACATCCCGAACGCGAAGGGCGAGATCACCGGCCTGTCCAAGCTCGCCCGGCTGGCGGACGTCTACGCCCGGCGCCCGCAGGTACAGGAGCGGATGACCTCCCAGATGGCCGACGCGCTGATGCGGATCCTCGAGCCCCGCGGCGTGATCGTGGTCCTTGAGTGCGAGCACCTGTGCATGTCGATGCGCGGGGTGCGCAAGCCGGGCGCGACGACCGTGACCTCCGCCGTCCGCGGCATCTTCCGCAAGGAGGCGCGGACCCGCGCCGAGGCGATGTCGCTGCTCTTCGGGAATAGGTAAGAAGCAGAAATCCGGAGGTTTCCTCCGTATTTCCCGGGCTATATGTCCGGGTTTAGCCGCCTTGTGCCGGGGCAGCCAAAAACGGCCCGGAATTGTTCGAACCGTTCGCGACTCTCCATCGTCTTATGAATTGGCCGACTTGTCTTTACCGCTCGTTCAGTCGGCTGAGGGTGGTTGGAGGTACGTTGTCTGTGATGGAAACCTGCGCGGCCGAGCTGCTCGCGGTGCGGCGCGGGAAGCTATGGGATTGTGCAGAATCTTTAGCAAATCACGGGGTCGGCGCGTGGCAGGCTTGTCATGACTACGCTGCTAGCCCGTGATCCGGGGCCTGACAAGAGATTTGGGATGAGCGAGAACTCTGCCCAGCCGGGGGGACGCCCCCCCGTACCCACCGACGACGCGCCCGATGGCAAAAACCGCCGTCGTATCGGGCGCGCGGAGGCGCGGGTTGCCAACGACTCCTCGGCGGAGCGGAAGGAAGTCAAGCGACTGACGTGGATTCCCGTCGTCGCCTCGCTTCTCACTTTCCTCATCGGCGTATCCGACGTGGTCGCCGTCTTCCAATCCCACTTGCCCCAGAGCGCCGTCGTGCAGAAGCTGCACAAGGTCAACGCCGTCGTGCCGGGGACGCTCACGAACGTCACCCGCACCTCGGACGTGATCATCGGCCTGCTGCTGCTGATGCTCGCGCGCGGGCTGCGGCGGCGCAAGCGGCGTGCCTGGCAAGCGGTGATCGCGCTGCTCGTGTTCGACATCGTCATCCATTCCATGCACTTCCCGATGCACTTCCCGCACATCGCCTCGATCTCCACCATCGTGGCGGTCGTCCTGCTCGCTGCCCTCCTCTACCGGCACGATGACTTCTACGCGATCGGTGACCCGCGCAGCCGGTGGACCGCGCTGCGGGTCTTCGTGGGCCTCGTCGTCATGGACTTCGCGATCGGCTGCGGCTACCTGGCGATCGGGCCGCTGGCCGGCAGTTACACGTTCACCCAGCGGCTGCAGGACGTGCTGTACGAACTCGTCGGCGTCTACGGGCCGAGCGTCCAGTGGGCCTCCGACGCCCGCGGTGACCTCTACCACCTGCTGACCAGCGGGCTCGGCGCGTTCACGCTGGTCGTCACCGCCTACCTGTTCTTCCGCTCGGCCCGGCCGCGGGCCCGGCTCGCCGCCGCCGACGCCGTAAAGATCCGCGAGCTGCTCGACAAGCAGGGGGACCGGGACTCCCTCGGCTACTTCGCCCTGCGCGACGACAAGAGCGTGATCTGGTCGCCCTCGGGCAAGGCGGGCATCTGTTACCGCGTGGTGGCGGGCGTGATGCTCGCCTCCGGTGACCCGCTCGGCGACCCGGAGGCGTGGCCGGGTGCCATCGCCGAGTTCCTCACCGAGGCGGCGCGGCACGCGTGGCGCCCCGCCGTGATGGGCTGCAGCGAGCTCGGCGCCGAGGTCTGGTGCCGGGAGGGTGACCTGGCGGCGCTCGAGCTGGGCGACGAGGCGATCGTCAACGTGGCGGACTTCAGCCTCTCCGGCCGCCCGATGCGCAACGTCAGGCAGATGGTCAACCGCGTCGCCAAGAACGGCTACACGGCGGAGGTCCGCCGGGTCGGCGACATTCCCCGGCAGGAGCTTGACGAGGTCATCCAGGAGGCCGACAGCTGGCGGGGCACCACGGTCGAGCGCGGCTTCTCCATGGCCCTCGGCCGCCTCGGCGCCCCCGGCGACGAGAACTGCGTCCTGGTCACCGCCAAGGAGAATGGCGAACTGCGGGCCATCCTGCACTTCGTGCCGTGGGGCACCGACGGGCTCTCCCTCGACCTGATGCGGCGCGACAAGACGGCGCAGGCCGGGCTGAACGACTTCCTGATCGTGGAGGCCATCAAGGCCGCGCCTGGGCTCGGGGTCAAGCGGGTGTCGCTGAACTTCGCGATGTTCCGCGCGGCGCTCGAGCGCGGTGAGCGGATCGGCGCCGGGCCGGTGCTCAAGGCCTGGCGCGGCCTGCTGGTGTTCCTGTCGCGCTGGTTCCAGATCGAGTCGCTCTACAAGTTCAACGCGAAGTTCTCCCCGGTGTGGGAGCCGCGCTTCTTCGTCTACCCAGGCGGCCGGGACGTGCCCCGCATCGCGATCGCGGCCCTCGAAGCCGAGGCCTTCCTGGTCTGGCCCCGGCTGGAAGTGCGGTGGTACGCGCGGCGGATCGGCCGCCGGCTCGGGTTGCGAAGGGCTGCGTTACGGTACCCGGGGCGCGGCGGCGAAGCGGCAGCTGTCCGCCTGACCGCCCGGGTGCGACCCCTATCATCGGCCTGCTTCTTCCGCGGTAGGCCCGATGGAAAGGCCCGGTAACGTGACTACCATTCCCGTTATGGTCAATCTGCCTGGTCTCGCCGGATCGGCCGCCGCGGGCCGCTGCCTGGTCATGGGCGTCGTCAACGTGACGCCCGACTCGTTCTCGGACGGCGGGCTATGGTTCAACGCGGCGGCCGCGGTCGAGCACGGCCTTGAGCTGATCGCCCAGGGCGCCGACATCGTCGACGTCGGCGGCGAGTCGACGCGGCCCGGCGCGCAGCGCGTCCCCGCGGATGAGGAGCTGCGCCGGATCAAGCCGGTCATCACCGAGCTGGTCCGCGCGGGGGCGGTCGTCAGCGTGGACACGATGCGCGCGCAGGTGGCCGAGTGGGCCCTCGAGGCGGGGGTCAGCCTGGTCAACGACGTGAGCGGCGGACTCGCCGACCCGTACATGCCCCGGCTGGTGGCGAAGGCAGGCATTCCCTACGTGGTGGTGCACTGGCGGGGGCACAGCCACGACATGAGCTCGCGGGCCATCTACGCCGACGTGGTCCGTGAGGTGCACGACGAGCTGGCCCAGCGCATCGAGGCGGTGACGGCAGAAGGAGTCGACCCGTCCATGATCGTGCTCGACCCTGGCCTCGGGTTCAGCAAGAACCCGGCCGTCTCCGGGCCCGACGCGCATAACTGGCAGCTGCTCGCCGGCCTGCGCGAACTGGCCGCGATCGGCGGGCGCGAGTTCCCCGTCCTCGTCGGGGCCTCCCGCAAGCGGCACCTCAGCCGGCTGTTCGACTCCGACGGGGCCGAGTCCGCGCCCGTTCCGGGAGAACGACGCGGCGACGGCCGCCATCACGGCGATCTCCGCGGCGGCCGGGGCGGCGTGGTGCGTCCGGGTGCACGACGTCCCGCCGAACGTGGCGGCCGTGCGGGTGGCCGCGGCTTACCGGGCCGCGGGCCGCTCGTGAGGGGCCGCTCATGAAGGCCCGGCAGGCCGTTCTCGCGCTAGGCAGTAACCTCGGAGACAGGCACGACATCCTCCAGGGGGGCGTGGACGCCATCGCGGGCATCGAGGGGGTTCGGCTGACTTGCGTGTCGCCGGTCTACGAAACGGTCCCGGTTGGCGGGCCGCCGCAGCCGGATTACCTCAATGCCGTCGTGCTGGCCGACGTGACCATCCCGTCCCGCGAGCTACTCGACGAGCTGCACGAGATCGAGGCGGCGTTCGACCGGATTCGCGTGGTGCGCTGGGGGCCGCGCACCCTCGACATCGACATCATCACCGTGGCCGGCGAGCACAGCGACGACCGGACCTCATACTGCCGCACCCGCGGGCGCACGAGCGCGCGTTCGTCCTCGCCCCGTGGCACGATGTCGACCCCGACGCGGTGCTCCCCGGCTGGGGCCCGGTCGCCGACCTGCTTGCCCTACCGACCAGACGGGTATCCGCCGGTCTGGGGTGCCCCTTGTCCTTCAGGAGGCGGAATCGTGAAGCCGACGCGGGCCAGGACGCTGGCGCTGATCATCGTCCTCGCCGCGGCCGTGACCTGGGCGGTGCTCGACGCTGTCTACGCCAGCCTGCCGCCGCTCACCTGGACCGGGGTGCCCGCCCTGCTGATCGCGGCGGCCGCGGAGGCCTGGCTCGGCCGGGACCTGCGGGCGCGCATCCTGGGAAAGCGGGGGGCCCGGCCCGCCCCGCCGCTGTTCGTCGCCCGGATGGTGGCCCTCGCCAAGGCGAGCTCGCAGACCGCCGCGCTGCTCGCCGGGATCTGCGTGGGGTTCATGATCTACCTGTCGGACATGACCGGCGCGCCCACTCCGCGCGCCGACCTCGTCGACGCGAGCCTGTCATTCGGCGCCTGCCTCGTCCTGCTGGCCGCGGCCCTGTTCCTTGAGTACTGCTGCCGCGTCCCCGGAGGCCCGGACAACGACGAGGACGACGTCCCGCCACCGCCCCGCCAGTCCCCGTTCCACCACTAGCACCACTGGCCATCACTAGCACCACTGGCAACCGCTAGCGCTTCGCGGCGCGTGCCTGTCGCATGGCCTTGTGGCACGCAAGGCCAGCTACATGCTGGGCCATGGGGCCCAGAAGGCCATTTCGTAGTGGCCTTGTGTGCCCCACGGGTGGCTCTATTGGCCTTGTGGCGCCCCGACCCTGCAAAATCTGGCCATGGGTGCCGCAGGGTCAGGACGCTTTCTGGCCTCGTGTGACGCAAGGCCAGCTTTGCGGTGTGAGTGGCGGGGCTGCGTGGGCGCGTGAGCGGCGTGGGGTGCGGGCAGCCGGAGGCTGATGGCGGAGCGGCGGCGGGGGACTATCCTTGTCGGGGCGTTGGCCAGCGTAAGAAGGGGCAGTCCGGTACTCGTGGAGACTGGAACTAGTGAACATCCGGCCCGGTTGCGGATCGGGATAATCGGTCCGGGCCGGGCGGGGACCGCGTTGGCGCGGGCCCTCTCGCGGGCGGGGCATCAGGTGACCGCGGCCGCGGCGATTTCCGAGCGGTCGAAGCAGAGGGTCGGCGAGTACTTCCCGCGGGCCAGGCTCACCGACCCGGCGAACGTGCTCGACGATGCCGACCTGGTGCTGCTGACCGTGCCCGACGACGTGCTTCCCGGGCTCGTGGAAGGGCTCGCCGCCATCGACGCGCCCTACGCGGGACGGCTCGTCGTGCACGCGAGCGGCGCGCACGGCATTCGGGTGCTCGACCCGGCGACCCGCGCGGGCGCGCTGCCGCTTGCGCTGCACCCGGTCATGACGTTCACCGGCCGCGAGGATGACGTCGACCGGATCAAGGGCGTCAGCTTCGGGGTGACCGCGCCGGACCAGCTCCGCCCGGCCGCCGAGGCCCTCGTGATCGAGATGGGCGGCGAGCCGGTGTTCATCGCCGAGGAGAACCGCGCCCTGTACCACGCCGCGCTCGCCTTCGCCGCCAACCACCTGGTCACGCTGGTCTCCGAGGCCGCGAGCCTGCTGCGGGACGCGGGGGCGGAGCACCCGAACCGGATGCTCGGCCCGCTCCTCGGCGCCGCCCTCGACAACGCGCTGCGATTCGGCGACGCCGGCCTCACCGGACCGGTGGCGCGCGGCGACGAGGGCACGGTGGCCGCGCACGTCGCGGCCATCGCCGCGGCTGAGCCCGCCGCGTTGCCCGCCTACCGCGCGCTGGCCCGGCTCACCGCCGACCGGGCGCTGGCCGCGGGACTGCTCAGCGCCGACGACGCGGAACGGCTGCTCGACGTGCTTGGAGACCACTGATGATCATCGCCAAGACCCGCGGCGAGCTTGCGGCCGCGCGCGAGAAGCTCGCCGGTCCCGTTGTTCTCGTGCCGACCATGGGGGCGCTGCACGACGGGCACCTGGCGCTGCTGCGCCGGGCCCGCGAGCTGGCCGGTCCGGCCGGCACGGTCGCGGTCTCGATCTTCGTCAACCCGCTCCAGTTCGGGCCGAACGAGGACCTCGACAAGTACCCGCGCACCCTGGACGCCGACCTGGCCGCCTGCGAGGCCGAGGGCGTGGACCTGGTGTTCGCGCCGTCCGTCCGCGAGATGTACCCGCAGGAGCAGCTCGTCAGGGTCGATCCCGGGCCGACCGGGGAGATCCTCGAGGGAGAGTTCAGGCCCGGGTTCTTCCACGGCGTGCTCACGGTCGTGCTCAAGCTCTTCAGCCTCGTCCGCCCGGACACCGCCGTCTTCGGGCAGAAGGACGCGCAGCAGCTGGTGCTCGTGCGGAGGATGTCGGCCGACTTCGGGCTTGGCATCGAGATCGAGGCGGTCCAGACGGTGCGGGCCGCCGACGGGCTCGCCCTGTCGAGCAGGAACAAGTACCTGTCCGCGGCTGAGCGCGCCGTGGCGCCCGTGCTGCACCGGGCGCTGGCCGCAGGCGCGGCGGCCGCGCAGGGCGGCCCGGGCGCGGTCCTTGCCGCCGCGCAGGCGGTGCTCGACGACGCCGTGCTTGATGACACCGGCCGGAGCTGCCCGCGGGGGCGTCGCCACGCGTGGACTACCTAGCGCTGGCGGACGGGCGGAGCTACGACCTCGTTCGGGATGATGATCTTGATTTTCGCGGGACGGCCGTGCTCGCGATCGCCGCGCGGGTCGGGACCACCCGCCTCATCGACAACGTCATAGTGGAGTTCGGGCATGCTGCTGACGATTGACATCGGGAACACCAACATGGTGCTCGGCGTGTTCGACGGGGGACTCGATCGTCGAGCACTGGCGGATCGCGACGGTGCCCGACCGGACCGCCGACGAGATCGCCGCCCTGCTGCACGGCCTGCTCGCGCGGTCCACCGTCGTCAAGGAGTCGGACCTCGCGGGGATCTCGCTGTGCTCCACGGTGCCGTCGGTGCTGCACGAGATGCGCGAGATGGTCCGCCGGTACTACGAGGACGTGCCCGCGGTGATCGTTCAGCCCGGCGTGAAGACCGGGGTGCCGATCAGGATGGACAACCCCAAAGAGGTTGGCAGCGACCGGATCATGAACTCGCTCGCCGCCGTCCACCTGTACGGCGGGCCGGCGATCGTCGTCGACTTCGGCACGTCGACCAACTTCGACGCGGTCAGCGCGAAGGGCGAGTTCGTCGGCGGCGCGCTTGCGCCCGGCATCGAGATCTCCGTGGACGCGCTGTCCACGGCGGGCCGCGCAGCTGCTGAAGGTGGAGCTGACCAGGCCGCCGCGGGTGATCGGGAAGAACACGGTCGAGGCGCTGCAGTCCGGGATCGTGTACGGATTCGCGGGGCAGGTGGAGGGCATCGCGCGGCGGATGGCGGCCGAACTGTCGCCCGAGGACCCCGGCGCCGTGACCGTCATCGCGACCGGCGGGCTCGCGCCGCTGGTCATCGACGAGGTGCCGATCATCGACGCGCACGAGCCGTGGCTGACCCTGATCGGCTTGCGCCTCGTCTGGGAGCGGAACATGGGGACCGGCCCGCGCCCGGACGTCGCCCACGCCGTTCCCGGCGGCACTCCGGCCGGAAGTGGCGCGCTGCCGGAGGGTGATCCCCGGTAACCTTCGGTCGTGGCTGACGACAGTAGTCTCCCGGGGGAGCGACCCCCCGTACCCCCCGAGGCAGTTCCGGAGCAGGTACGCGTCCGGCTGGAGAAGCGCTCCCGGATGCTTGCATCCGGTATCGACCCCTATCCCGTGGGCTACCCGCGGACCGCCACCATCGCCGAGGTTCGGGCCAGCCACGGGTCGCTGCCGGCGGACACGGCCACCGGCGAGATCGTGGGCATCGCGGGCCGGGTGATCCTCTCCCGGATCGGCGGGAAGCTCTGCTTCGCGACGTTGCGCGATGGCACCGGCGACATTCAGGTGATGATCTCGCTCGCCCGGGTGGGGGAGGACGCGCTGGCCCGATGGAAGCGGGACGTTGACCTCGGCGACCATGTCGGCGTGACCGGCGAGGTGATCACCTCGCGGTCCGGCGAGCTGTCGGTGCTAGCCGACTCGTTCGCGATCACCGCCAAGTCGCTGCGGCCGCTGCCGGACAAGCACGCGGGGCTCACCGACCCCGAGGCGCGGGTCAGGCAGCGGTACGTTGACCTGATCGTCAACCCGCGAGGCGCGGCGGCTCGCCGAGACGCGCTCCGCCGTGGTCCAGTCGGTCCGGTCCACGCTGATCTCGCGCGGTTTCCTTGAAGTGGAGACGCCGGTGCTCACCGGGTTGCACGGCGGCGCGAACGCCCGGCCGTTCATCACCCACGGGAACGCCTACGACTCCCGGCTCTACCTGCGCATCGCCCTTGAGCTCTACCTCAAGCGGCTGGTCGTCGGCGGGATCGAGTCGGTCTTCGAGATCGGCCGGATCTTCAGGAACGAGGGTGTGGACACCACCCACAACCCCGAGTTCACCATGCTCGAGGCCTACCAGACGTACTCGGACTACACCGGGATCGGCGAGCTGACCAAGGAGCTCGTGCAGAACGCCGCGCTGGCGGCGTTCGGCTCGACGGTGATCCGCCGCGCCGACGGGTCCGAGTGGGACATCGGCGGGGAATGGCGCTCGCTCGGCGTGCACGAGGCGATCTCGCTCGCGGCGGGCGAGGAGGTCACGCCCGACACCGAGCTGCCGGCCCTGCTCCGGCTGTGCGCGCGGCTTGACGTGCCGCTGCAGCCGTCGTGGAACCGCGGGCAGGTGATCTTGGAGATGTACGAGCGGCTAGTGGAGAAGCAAACCGTCGAGCCGACGTTCTACCGCGACTTCCCCGTCGAGGTGTCCCCGCTCACCAGGCAGCACCGGTCCGACCCGCGGCTCGCCGAGCGCTGGGACCTGGTGACGTTCGGCACCGAGCTCGGCACGGGCTACTCGGAGCTGGTGGACCCGGTGGTGCAGCGGGAGCGGCTGACCGCCCAGTCGCTGCTCGCGGCGGGCGGTGACCCGGAGGCGATGGAACTCGACGAGGACTTCCTGCTCGCGCTCGAGTACGCCATGCCACCGACCGGGGGCATGGGGATGGGCATAGACCGCCTGATGATCATGCTGACGGGCGAGAACATCAGGGAGACGATCCTGTTCCCGTTCGTCCGGCAGTGATCTCCCGGGGGGACGACCCCCCGTACCCCCGCTGTGCAGCTAGGCGATACGGACCGCGCCGACGTACTCGTCCCAGAAGACCGGCTGCACCTGCACGACCTGGCCGGTGCTCGGCGCGTCGACCATCAGGCCGTTGCCGATGTAGAGGCCGACGTGGCTGATGTCGGGGAAGAAGAACACCAGGTCGCCCGGCTCAAGGTCGGCCCGGGAAACGTGCATGCCGGAATTCCACTGGTCCCCGGTGTAGTGCGGCAGCGAGATGCCCTCCTGGGCGAACGCCCACATGACCAGGCCGGAGCAGTCGTAGGAATCCGGGCCCGCCGCGCCCCAGACGTACGGCTTGCCGCGCTGGGTCAGCGCGGCGCGCAGTGCCGTCGTGCCGACGTTCGTGGCCTCGGGCAGCACGAGGTTGGGGTAGGAGCCCGTCTGGTCGAAGACGGCCATCGCCTGGGTCATCGCCGAGCTGTTCAAGACCTTCAGCTTGGCGTTGATGGTGCTGACCTTGCCGTTGATCTGCGACTGCAGCTCGTTGGCGGTCGCGATCTCTTCCTTGGCGGTCGTCTGGGCCCGTTCCGCGGCGAGCCTGCTCCTGCTGCAGGTTGCTGAGCCGCATGCCCGCCTCATCGTTGAGCTGCTCGACCGTGGACGCCTGGCTGAGGAAAAGGTTGGGATTGCCGCTGGTGAGCATTTGCAGCGTGGGATCCATGCCGCCGTTCATGTAGCCCATGGCGGCGAGCTGGGCAACGGCCTTCTGGCTGCCCGCCATGGCCGCGTCCGCCCTGGCGGACGCCTGCTTGGCGATCTTCACCTCTGAACTGGCGTGCGCGAGCTGGATCTTGCAGCCCGTCGTACTGCTGGCCGAGCGAGTCGACTTCATTCGACAGCTGCGTCGCCTGGGCGACCAACTCTTTGAGTGACGGCTTTGAGGCTGACTGTCTGGGCCTGGCTGCGTGCCGCCCTGAAGCAGGACGGCCACGGTCACCGCGGCAGCGGCGAGCTGGCACGACTCGTCGGATGACTGTACGCACGTCGATGCACGATATTAGATAGCCATGCCGCTGCCAACCGACTCAGAAGAAGTTTTAAGTTTATGACAGATGAGATCGTTTGCCTGCGCGGATTGTCCGGATTGTGGTAATGGCGGCGGCTGTTGACGCCGGATAGTGACGGTTCGGTCGCGAGGCGAAGCATTCGGGGGCCGTCCTGCCGATACTCGGCGTGGCCGCCCGATTGTAATTAAAAGCGCTACAGTAGTCCCGCGATGGAGTACATAGTGAGGCAAGCGCGCACCCGGGACGTGCCGGAAATCCGCGGGCTGATCGACCAGAACGTTGGCTCGCGGCGGTTGCTCGAGAAGCACACGGTGAACCTTTACGAAGACATCCTTGAGTTCACCGTCGCCGAGGCGTCCACTGACGGCGCCGTTGTCGGATGCGGCGCGCTGCATGTTATGTGGGACGACCTGGCGGAGCTCCGCACCGTCGCGGTTGATGAGCGCAGGCGGGGCGCGGGCATCGGGCACCTCATCGTGGATGAGTTGCTTGACCGCGCCAGGGCGGTGGGCGTATCGCGCGTTTTCGTGCTGACCTTCGCGGTGTCGTTCTTCGCCAGCCACGGTTTCACCGAAATCAGCGGGACGCCGGTCTCGCCGGAAGTGTACGCCGAGTTGCTCCGCTCTTACGATGACGGCGTGGCGGAGTTCCTCGACCTGGACCGGGTTAAGCCGAACACGCTTGGAAACACCCGCATGCTGCTTCGTTTGTAAGAGTATTCCGCGCATCCGCGTGCGCCCTGCGCGCATCGTTGCGCCCGGTCCCGCCTCCCTCCGCCGAACAGTCGGGACGTCGGCGCCTGCGGGTAGAGTGCTAATGCGGGCACAGCACCCGGCTGACCGCGACTGGCCACATAGGTCGAGGTAACCTTCATGCTGCAGGATCTCGCCGCGCTCGCCCCGCCGGCGATTGTCTGCGTCGCCTTTGTGGTCGGCGCATGGGCGCTCGTGCGCAGGGAACTCGCGCCAAAACGCCGGGCGCGCGCGCAAGCCGACCGCGGGCAAGCCAACGCGGCGGCGGACGAACGAGAGCGCGAACACGCCGATCACGAGCACGGCGCAAGCTGACATTTCGCAACATCTGCGATTTATCTAGTCGCACTGTTGCGCGTATGCGCATACCCCGTGAGATTAGCGCACATGCCTCAGCCCCGCGCCTGGGTGATATGCCAAGTGTGTGCACATTGTTCGATACGTCACTTGGCCGATACAAAACGTGAACGTTCACTTGCTTGTCGCCGTTGGTCAGTTCACACCGCACGGCTATCTTGATGGCAGAAGGCAGACGCACCCGCAATTGTGCGACTCAAGACGTGGGTATATGTTTAGCATCCGAAATAGTTACTCCGCAGAAGGGCTATCTCCGTGGCGCAGAAGGTACAGGTGCTACTGGTCGACGACATCGACGGTAGTGAGGCAACTGAGACCGTGAGCTTTGGACTCGACGGCTTCGCCTATGAGATCGATCTGAGTTCAGGCAACGCGGGCGAGCTGCGTACTGAGCTTGCTCAGTATGTGGAACACGCGCGTAAATCCGGCGGCGCTCAGGTTCGCCGCCGTCGCCAGCGCAACGGCGCCGGCCGCGAGCAGAGCGCGCGAATCCGCGAGTGGGCTCGGTCTCACGGCCACAAGGTGAATGAGCGCGGCCGCATCCCGGCGAACATCGTCGCCGAGTACGAGGCGGCGCACTAGGCAGGTCAGCGGCCGACAACCCGGCGGCTGCCCTCCGCCGCCGGTCCCCCACAGCCCGTGTTCGCTCGCGGCGTAGCCCAGCGCGTTCGCTGGTGGCGTACTTGGAACTATGCCGCCAATTGGCGCTGTTGGATGGGGTGAAGGCGCGGTGTCCGGGGAACGTCTCCTGATAGTTGGCGCATATCGCGTTACGTACAGGGTCGGGCACGCGGCTACCATGCGGAGCAGGCAGGCACGCCGAAACCTGCCGGATCCCCGCTGTGAGGAGAGCGACGACATGTTCGAGAGGTTCACCGACCGGGCGCGGCGGGTTGTTGTCCTGGCGCAAGAAGAAGCCAGGATGCTCAATCACAACTACATTGGCACGGAGCACATCCTGCTCGGCCTCATCCATGAGGGCGAGGGTGTTGCGGCCAAGGCGCTTGAGTCGCTTGGGATTAGCCTTGAGGCGGTGCGGCAGCAGGTCGAGGAGATCATCGGCCAGGGCCAGCAGGCGCCGTCGGGGCACATCCCATTCACCCCCCGTGCGAAGAAGGTGCTTGAGCTTTCGCTGCGTGAGGCGCTGCAGCTCGGTCACAACTACATCGGTACCGAGCACATCCTGCTTGGGCTGATCAGGGAGGGCGACGGCGTTGCCGCCCAGGTCCTGGTCAAGCTGGGCGCGGACCTCAACCGGGTCCGCCAGCAGGTCATCCAGTTGCTTCACGGGTACCAGGGCAAGGAGCCGACGTCTGGTGCGGCGGGCGCCTCCACCGAGGCCGCGCCGTCGACGTCGCTCGTGCTCGACCAGTTCGGCCGAAACCTCACCCAGGGCGCCCGCGAGGGCAAGCTCGACCCGGTGATCGGCCGTGAGAAGGAAATCGAGCGGGTCATGCAGGTGCTGTCGCGGCGCACCAAGAACAACCCGGTCCTCGTCGGCGCCCCTGGCGTCGGCAAGACCGCGGTGGTCGAGGGGCTCGCGCAGAAGATCGTCAAGGGCGAGGTGCCCGAGACGATCAAGGACAAGCAGCTGTACACGCTTGACCTTGGCGCGCTGGTCGCCGGCTCGCGGTACCGCGGTGACTTCGAGGAGCGCCTGAAGAAGGTGCTCAAGGAGATCCGCACGCGCGGCGACATCATCCTGTTCATCGACGAGATCCACACGCTCGTCGGTGCGGGCGCGGCGGAGGGCGCGATCGACGCGGCCTCCATCCTCAAGCCCATGCTGGCCCGGGGCGAACTGCAGACGATCGGTGCCACGACGCTCGACGAGTACCGCAAGTACCTGGAGAAGGACGCCGCCCTCGAGCGCCGCTTCCAGCCCATCCAGGTGGCGGAGCCGACGATCGCGCACACGATCGAGATCCTGAAGGGCCTGCGCGACCGCTACGAGGCGCACCACCGGGTGTCCATCACCGACGGTGCCCTGGTGGCCTCCGCGCAGCTCGCCGACCGCTACATCAGCGACCGGTTCCTGCCGGACAAGGCGATCGACCTGATCGACGAGGCCGGGTCCCGCATGCGGATTCGCCGCATGACGGCACCGCCGGACCTGCGCGAGTACGACGAGAAGATCGCCCAGGTGCGCAAGGAGAAGGAGTCGGCCATCGACTCCCAGGACTTCGAGAAGGCCGCTGCCCTCAGGGACAACGAGAAGCAGCTGCTCGCGAAGAAGGCCACCAGGGAGAAGGAGTGGAAGGCCGGCGACATGGACGTCGTCGCCGAGGTCAACGAGGAGCTCATCGCCGAGGTCCTCGCCACCGCGACCGGCATCCCCGTCTTCAAGCTCACCGAGGAGGAGTCGCAGCGACTGCTCCGCATGGAAGACGAGCTGCACAAGCGGGTCATCGGCCAGAACGACGCGATCAAGGCGCTGTCCCAGGCCATCAGGCGCACCCGCGCCGGGCTGAAGGACCCGAAGCGGCCCGGCGGCTCGTTCATCTTCGCCGGCCCGTCCGGTGTCGGTAAGACGGAGCTGTCCAAGACGCTCGCGGAGTTCCTGTTCGGCGACGAGGACTCGCTGATCCAGCTCGACATGTCCGAGTACATGGAGAAGCACACGGTCTCCCGGCTGTTCGGCTCACCGCCCGGCTACGTCGGGTACGAGGAGGGCGGCCAGCTCACCGAGAAGGTCCGCCGCAGGCCGTTCTCCGTGGTCCTCTTCGACGAGATCGAGAAGGCCCACCCGGACATCTTCAACTCGCTGCTGCAGATCCTTGAGGACGGGCGCCTCACCGACGCGCAGGGCCGCATGGTGGACTTCAAGAACACCGTGATCATCATGACCACGAACCTGGGGACGCGAGACATCTCCAAGGGCGTGTCGGTCGGCTTCGCCCGGCAGGGCGAGACCCGCGGGTCCTACGACCGGATGAAGGCGAAGGTCGGCGAGGAGCTCAAGCAGCACTTCCGGCCCGAGTTCCTGAACCGCGTCGACGACATCATCGTGTTCCACCAGCTGGAGCGGGAGGAGATCTTCGAGATCGTCGACCTGATGATCGCGAAGGTCGACGACCGGCTCAAGGACCGGGACATGGCCATCGAGCTCGAGCTGCCGGCCAAGGAGCTGCTCTCCGAGCGCGGGTACGACCCGGTGCTCGGCGCGCGGCCGCTTCGCCGGACGATCCAGCGGGAGATCGAGGACATGCTGTCCGAGAAGATCCTGTTCGGCGAGCTCCGGCCGGGGACGATCGTGACCGTCGACACCGAGGGCACCGGCGAGGAGGCGAAGTTCACCTTCACCAGCCTGCCGAAGCCCGACTCGGTGCCGGACGCGGCGGACCTCGTCGCCGCGACGGCCAGCGAGCCGTCCAGCGGCACGAACCCTAGCCGTCGCGCCGTCAAGCGAGGGGCCGGGCACCGCCCAGGCACTCGGCTAAGTCCGAACGAACGCAGCGCGGGCCGGGAACTACCAAGTTCCCGGCCCGCTTTGCGTTTCCTGCTCTGGATCTTTTGAAAGCACCACCGTAGGCAGTGGCTGAGGTTGCTGGTCGGGTGCGGGTGGTCGGTGGTTTCAAAGGCAGCGTGGAGCCGCGCGGGGCGCAGGGTGCTGCGGCGCGTCTCGTCGGGAGCGTCCGATTAAACCCGATCGGCCGCCCCCGAAGGACGCGCCGCCGCACCACACCGCCCCACACGGTCTCTCCTGCCGTTGGGAAAAGCCACGCCGGGCGTGTCTTCTGGGCGGAGATGTCTAGCCCGTCGCGCGGTAAGGCGGCCCATCGGGTGTCTCTCCTCGCGCATAATGCTCCTCATGTCCTCGCCTTATGCCGACTTGGTGCTTGGGTGGTACGCGGTCAATGCGCGTGATCTTCCCTGGCGGGCGCCGGGGGTGTCGCCGTGGGCCGTGCTTGTTAGCGAGATCATGTTGCAGCAGACGCCGGTCAGCCGGGTGCTGCCCGCCTACCAGGCCTGGCTTGGCCGGTGGCCTACGCCTGCGGCGCTCGCGGCCGATCCGCCTGGCGAGGCCGTGCGGCAATGGGGACGGCTCGGCTATCCGCGGCGGGCGCTGCGGCTGCATGAGACCGCCGTGATCGTGACCGCAGAAGTACGCGGGCGAATTGCCCTCGACGCGCGAGGAATTGCTGGCGCTGCCGGGGATTGGGGCTTATACGGCTGCTGCCGTGGCGGTCTTTGCCTTCGGGCGGAAGCACGCGGTCCTCGACACCAACGTCCGGCGGGTCCTGGCCCGGGTGGAGTCGGGGCGGGAGTTCCCTGGAGCGCAGCCGTCGGTGGCCGAGTACCGCCTTGCCGAGTCGCTGCTGCCTGCCGATGACGCCGTGGCGGCGCGCTGGTCGGTCGCCGTGATGGAGCTCGGCGCGCTGACGTGCACGGCGGCGGCGCCGCGGTGCGATGACTGCCCGGTCGCGTCGCGGTGCGCGTGGCTGGCGGCGGGCCGCCCAGCGGCCGCTGAGCGGCCCGTAGGGCAAACGTACGAGGGCACCGACAGGCAATGCCGTGGCCGCCTCCTCGCGGTCCTCAGGGACTCGCGTGAGCCCGTGGCGCAGGCCCGCCTGGACGCCGTCTGGCCCGACCACGTCCAGCGGGCCCGCGCGCTCGACGGACTGGTCGCCGACGGACTGGTAGACCCGCTGCCGGACGGGCGCTTCGCCCTGCCAGCCTGACCCGTGCGCGGGCCGGCGCGGCTACTGGGTGCTTAGAGTGACTACTCGCATACTGTTCGCATGGGGATGGATGCGGACAGTGACGAAGAGGTGTCCGGCGACGACCACGGCGGGTCGCGTGACGAGGGGTGGGACCTGAGGGCGGACCGGGCCTTCTGGCGGCGGCGGTTCTTTATCCTGTGCGCCGGGGTCGTCGCGCTCGGGGTGTGCGCCTGGATGTTCCCCGGCGCCCACCAGCCGTCGGCGCGGACGGCCGCCGCGACCCGGGCGTCCGTCGCCGCGCTCGCCAGCCGCCAGGCGCTGCCCCCGGCCGCGTACGGGAGCGCGTGGCCAGTTCCCAGGGCGGCTAGCGCGTCGGCTTCCGCGCGTCGCCCACGGCCTCGCCCACGACATCGGCGAGGCCCGCCAACGCGGCGGGTAACGCGAAGAAGCCAAGCACCGCCTATCACGCCAAGCCGGCGGCGTCCGCGTCCAGCGGTGCCGCAGGGCGCCTGCGCGCCCGCTGACATCGTGCTCAGCCTGTTCACCAGCCAGTCGAGTTACCCGGCGGGCGCCCGGCCGAAGTTCAGCGTCTACGCCGTCTCGACCTCCGCCACCGCCTGCACGCTGCCGTACGGTGCCGGCTCGGTCCAGGTGGTCGTGACGCGGCACGGTCACGTGGTGTGGGACTCGGCGGCCTGCAAGCCCGCGGCGGCGAAGCCGGTCCGGTTCACGCTCGGCGTACCGCAAGTGCTGACGCTGGCCTGGAATCCCGCGGCCGCGACGCCGGCGGGCTGCGCGGGCTCGCTGCCGGGCGGCGCCGCGGGCACGCTCGACGCGGTTGCCATGAGCGACGGCCAGTCCAGTCCCGTGCACACGTTCAAGCTCGGGAAGTTAGCCGCGGAAGGCGGCCTTCAGCGCCTCCCGCACGTCCTCTACCTCGGTGACCTCCATCGCCGAACCGGCCGTCGAACCGCTGGTCGAGCCCGCGGGGACGATCGCCTGGCGGAAGCCCATCCGCTCCGCCTCGGCTATCCGGCGGGGCACGCCCGCGACATTGCGCACCTCGCCGGCCAGGCCCACTTCGCCCACCGCGATCACTCCCTGGCGGCAGCGACAGGTTGGCCACCGAGCTCGCGATGGCGAGCGCCACCGCCAGGTCGACGGACGGCTCGGTGAGCCGCACTCCGCCCACGGTGGCGACGTACACGTCCGACTTGCCCACCTTGACGTCCGCCCGCCGCTGCAGCACCGCGAGCACCATGCCGATCCGCGAAGCGTCGAGTCCCGAGGTGACCCGGCTTCGGTACCTCGAGCACCGAGTGCCCCACGAGCGCCTGAACCTCCGCGAGCAGCGGCCGCCGGCCCTCCAGGGTGACGGTGACGCAGGTGCCCGGTACCGGCTCGCGATGCCTGGAGAGGAACAGGCCGCTCGGGTCGGCCAGCCCGATCAGGCCGTACTCGCCCAGGTCGAAGCAGCCGACCTCGTCGGTCGGCCCGTACCGGTTCTTGACCGCGCGCACCATCCGCAGCCGCGAGTGCCGGTCGCCCTCGAAGTGCAGTACCACGTCGACGAGGTGCTCGAGGGTGCGCGGCCCGGCCACCGAGCCGTCCTTGGTGACGTGCCCGACCAAGATGGTCGACATCGACTTCTCCTTGGCCACGGCCGTCAGCGCGGCCGCCACCTCGCGGACCTGGGTCACGCCGCCGGGCACGCCGTCCACCTCGCCGGCCGCGATGGTCTGCACCGAGTCGATGATCAGCAGCCTCGGCTCGACGGCGGACACATGCGTGATGATCGCTTCCAGGTCCGTCTCGGCGGCCAGGTACAGATTCTCGTGCACCGCGCCGAGCCGGTCGGCCCGCAGCCGCACCTGGGCGGCGGATTCCTCGCCCGTGATGTACAGCACCGGGCCGGAGGCCGCGACCAGCGCGCCCGCCTCCAGGAGCAGCGTGGACTTCCCGACCCCGGGCTCGCCGGCCAGCAGCAGCACC
Organism: uncultured Actinomycetota bacterium; assembly: GCA_963850115.1. GTDB lineage: Bacteria > Actinomycetota > Actinomycetes > Streptosporangiales > Streptosporangiaceae > Trebonia. The sequence continues at coordinate 34,393 of CAWKKG010000003.1, read as the reverse complement.
GCGCCGGGGACAAGGCCGCCGCCGAGCACCCGGTCGAGCTCGTCGAGGCCGGTCGGCCTGGCGGAGGCGTTGCGCGGCGTCGACCTCACCGATCGGCATCGCCGCGGTCGACACCGGCCCGCCGCCAAGCCGCGCGCTCCCCGCGCCGCTGTAACCGGCCGCCCGGATCCCGGCGCGGACCAGCCGGGGGACCGCGGTCTCGCTCACGGTGCCCCACGCCTGGCACTCCCCGCACCGGCCGACCCACTTCGGTGCCTGCCAGCCGCACTCGGTACACCGGAAGGCCGCCGTCGACTTCGCCATGGCCGCACCATATCGGCAGCCACCGACATTCAGTATTGCCCGCGGGGGGCGACCCCCCTGCACCCCCCGGTCATGGGAGGGCTTCGCCCCCCCATATCCCCCCCACGGGGGGACTCGCAAAAACCGTTCGCCCCCCGCGCTCTGGCTTGAGGTTAAGGCTCGGTGGTTGCGGTAGCAGGCGGTCCATAACCCGGACCGCCTTGCGCTGTGGCTTGAGGTTAAGGCTCGGTGGTTGCGGTAGCAGGCGGTCCATAACCCGGACCGCCTTGCGCTGTGGCTTTGAGGTTAAGGCCGGTCGGCCCTGAGCATAAGCTGGTCGTACGAGCACCGAGCGAGGGGAGGAGTGACGACAACCTTGTCCGGGCTACCCACGATCCCCGTCGTGCTGTCCACCTCGTCCGTGTATCCCGAGCGGACCACCGACGCCTTCGAGACCGCCGCGCGCCTCGGCTATGACGGGCTTGAGGTGATGGTCTACACCGACCCGGTCAGCCAGTCGGGTGATGCCCTGGCCAGGCTCGTGGACTACCACCAGGTGCCGGTGCTCGCCGTGCACGCGCCCGGCCTGCTGCTCACGCAGCTCGTCTGGGGGCGCGAGCCGTGGTCGAAGCTGGTGCGCGCCAAGGACCTCGCCGAGCGGGTGGGCGCGAAGACCGTCGTGGTCCACCCGCCGTTCCGCTGGCAGCGGGAGTACACCCGCGGGTTCGAGCAGGGCATCCAGCGGATGGCGGAAGAGACCGACGTCATCTTCGCGGTCGAGAACATGTTCCCGATCAGGGCGGGCGCCAACGAGGTGTCCGGGTACACGCCGCACTGGGATCCCACCAAGCTCGACGTCCCGAACGTCACGCTCGACCTCTCGCACACCGCGGCGTCCGCGTCCGACGCCATCGCCATGGCCAATGACGTGGGATCACGGCTCGCGCACATCCACCTGGCCGACGGCACGGGCGTGTCGAACGGCCCGGTTCCCGATGAGCACCTGGTGCCGGGACGCGGCAAGCAGCCCTGCGCCGAGTTGCTGCGCGGCCTCGCCGCCACCGGCTACCGCGGCATGGTCGTGGCCGAGGTGAACACCCGGCGCGCCCCCACTAAGGACGACCGGCTGGCCGACCTCACCGAGACGCTCGCCTTCGCCAGGACCCACCTGGCCTCCGTCCCGGTCACGTGAGCGCTTGCTGAAGAGTTTGCAACTGCAAGCGGGCGAGCTAGCATGGAATCGTGGCAAACATGAACAGCATCGGTGACTACATCAGGCAGCAGCGGGAGCAGGCGAAGATCTCGCTGCGCCAGCTGGCCGAGCAGGCCGGGGTGTCCAACCCCTACCTGAGCCAGGTCGAGCGCGGCCTGCGCAAGCCAAGCGCGGAGATACTGCAGCAGATCGCCAAGGGGCTGCGCATCTCGGCCGAGGCGCTCTACGTGCAGGCCGGCATCCTTGAGGACCGCCCAGGCGACTCGGGCGTCCGTGCGGCCCTGCTGACCGACCCGCAGCTCACCGAGCGGCAAAAGCAGGTGCTGATCGAGATCTACGAGTCATTCCGCCGGGAGAGCCACAAGCCGCCCACGGCCGAGGTCGTCGCGGTCGTCCGCGACCGGCCAACACCCGGCGACGACGCTCCGCCCGAGGAAAACGGGTCGTCCGACAACGCCGGCTCCCGGTAGTTGCGGTGGAGAGGTAGCTTAGGTCTGTGCTCTCGGTACTCGGAAGCGGTGCGTATGGCCCGCTCAATTACTTCTTCGTGGCACTCGGCGTCGCGGCGTTCGTCGTTGAGGCGTGGGCGTTCGTGGACGCCATCATGCGGCCCAAGGCGGGCTTCGCGGCGGCGGCGGCCATGAGCGACAACGCGGCGGGACGGCTGAGCAAGCAGATCTGGCTGATCATCCTGGGCGTGGCCTTTGTGATCGGGCTGTACTCGGCTGCCTACGGCGGTGCCATCGGCTTCCTGTCGGTGCTCGCGTTCGTCGCGGCGGCGATCTACCTGGCCGGCATCCGGCCCAAGGTCCGCGAGTACAGCAAGCGCGGCAGCGGTTCGTACTCGGGCCCGTACGGTCCCTGGTAATCCCGTGCTGCGGTCCCTGGCGATAACGACGGGACGACCATCAGCAGTACGGGGATCGCCACCAGCGCGGCGGCCGAAAGGACGACGGCCGCCTGGGTGACGCGCGGCAGCGGCGGCTGCGGCGCCAGGATGCGGTTGACCCGCGCGGTCAGCTCGCCCTCGGCGGCCGCGAGCGCGCCCGCCGGGGCGCAGTCCGTGCCCGCCGTGCCGAAGCGCAGCAGCGCCATGGCGAGTTCCCTGGCCAGCAGGCCACGGACGCGCAACGCGTGGTCGTCGGCCATCATCTCGACCAGCAGCGCGACCGTGCGGTAGCCCTGGGAGATCATCCGGGACCGGGGGAACACGCGGCCAAGCGAGGTGAACGGGATCAGCACCAGGTCGTGCCGGGCCCGCAGGTGCGCTCGCTCGTGGGCGAGGACGGCGGTGAGCTCCGCCGGGGCCAGCAGGTCAAGCGTGCCGACGCTCACCACGATCTGGGAACGGATGCCAGGCAGGCAGTAGGCGGCCGCCGCGGGATAGTCGATGACGAGCGCGCCGGGGACCTTGGGATCGCCGTGCGCGAGCAGCGCGAGGAGTTCCCGCTGCCTGCGCCGCGCGCCGACCGCGTCGGCGAACGCCACGACGAGCATCCAGCACAGCACCGTGAACAGGGCAAGCCCCGCGGTGAGGGCGGCCAGCCGGGCCGCCGTGAGCACCACCGGCTGGTGCGGGGCGATCAGCTCGCCGGACGCCAGCCTGCCCGCCACCACGGTCAGGCCGCCGAGGACTCCCACCTGCGTTCCCGGCCCGCTGACGCCGACCGCGAGCAGCGCGCCAACCGCCGCGAGCCCTCCGGCCAGGCCAAGAGCCTGCCACAGCAAAATCGCGGCCGCCGGGGACCTGCGCGGCCAGCTGACGCGCAGCATGGCATGCGCGCATCGCACGCTCCCCACCGCGACCGCGGCGAGAAGTACCGCGTCGGCCAGTGCCCCCATAATCCGACTCCGCTGTCTCCTCGGGTCTCGTCCTCCTGGTGCTCCCACTCAAGGCCGGACAGGGCCTCGCGGAGCACCTCCGCCTCGGCGCCGGACACGCTCTGCGCGAACCTAGCGAGAGCCGCGTCCCGGTCGCCGGTTTGGGCCAGCGCGGTCAGCATCAGCTCGGCCACGTAGGCCTCGCGGGTCGCGGCCGGGCGGTACCGCCAGGCGCGGCCGTCCCGTTCCCTGCGCGCGAATCCCTTTTTTGCCAGCCGGTCAAGCACCGTCATCACTGTCGTGTGAGCCAGGCTCTGGGAGAGCCCGTTGCTGACCTGTCTGACGGTCAACGCCGAATCAGTTTGCCAGAGGACTTCCATAATGGCACGTTCGAGGTCGCCCAGCCTGTTCACGAAGATAAGAGTACCGTCGGTGCGGTTTCCGTGGCCAGCCCTGAGGCCTCTGCGGCTAGTGGGGACTTTGCGATCTGGACGCAGCCCACGATGATCGCGCCGAGCGCGATGATCTGCGGCACCAGCCACCAGCCGTCGCGCAGGGTCTCGCTGAAGAGCGTCACGCCGTAGGCGATGCTGATCAGCGCGTCCCCGACGGTGAGCATGGGCTGCGATGCCACCAGGCTGCCGGCCTGAAGCGCGTTTTGCAGCAGGAACAGCGACCCGACGCCCGCGACCGCGACGCCGTAGATATGCCAGTTGGTGAACAACCCGGCCACGCCCTGGTCAAGGTCAGACACCGCGTTCTTCATCAGTGCCGCGGTCAGCGCGTAGCCGCAGGCGGCGGCGAGCCCGAGCAGGGCGGCCCGCGGCTCGCCCTTGGTGCCCATGGCCGCGCTGATCAGCACGGCCTCGAAGAGCGCGGTGGCGATGAGCGCGATGACCCAGCTGCTGTTCTCCGCGGAGCCGATGGCGCCGGACGGCTGGGCGACCGCGAGCCCCGCGCCGAGGGCGACCGTGGTGAGCAGGATGGCCGCCCACGGCAGCTGGCCGAGCGCGGCGTGGTTGTGATTTGCGAGCGCGGCGAGTACCAGCGTGACCGGTAGCTCGATGATGAAGATCGGCTGCACGAGCGCGATCGGGCCGGTCGCGAGCGCGGCCGCCTGAGCCACCGCCGCCACCATGACCATGCCGATGCCGGCCAGCCACACCCGGCGCCGGACGAGGTCGGCGATCAGCGAGACGTGCATGGACCGCTCCGGCGGGACCTGGGCCGCCGCCTTACGCTGCAGGACCGCGGCGCAGGCGTTGCTTCCGGCGGTGAGCAGCGCGAAGAGGACGCAGAGGACCGTGTGCACCCCGATGGTGTGCAGGGGGAGGTGCACGTGGAGGCTGGCCTCGTCCAGGGTCACGTCGGGCTCTTCCGCTGCCGGTCCCGTTGCTCGGGGGAGTTAACGAGACCGGCGAACGGGCGCAGGTTTGCCAAGCTCTCACCCCGCTTCTCGCGCCATGCCCATTCCCGCATAATGGCCGACGCGAAACCAATCCTGAGCGCTTCGTTGAACGTCTCGTCAGAGTAGGTCAGGATGCAGCCAAGTAGCGTGTCGATCTCGGCTTCCGAGGTCGCGGACAACGGCAGGCGCCCGGTCAGGTACACGTCTCCGGTCCGGTCGAGGGCGAAGTGCACCCCGTACAAGGTGCTGCTGCTGCATCTGGCGCTGGGTCTGCTGCTGGACCTCCTGCATCGAGATGGGCGTGCTGCCGCCGAGAATCCTGCCCCAGACGCCGGGAGTGCGCACGGTGGCGAAGAGTGCAGCGTTGTTCGCGGTGTCGTCATTGAAGATGCCGGGCACCAGAGTGATGACCATGGTGACGATGGCGGCGGCGATGATGAGACCGAAGATGATCTTGGTGGCTTTGTTGTCCTGCTGAAAGATGCGGATCATGCCTGGTTGACGACCTTCACTTCAAAACGAGCCGTAGGGCGGTCTCGTGTGTGCCCGGGATTTGTGCGCAGGATATGCGAGTCTCGCAGCGGAGACGCATCACTCCTGCATGCAGGGGCTTCGCTTTAAGTATAAATCAGCGACCGTGGCACGATTCGGCGGGCGAGCGGCCCTAACCGATACTTGCTGTGCGCGTTGCAAAGAAAAGGGCTGCGGAATCCGCAGCCCCTTTGATGTCGCTCGTGTCAGCGATCAGCGGCCGTAGTAGGGCGCGTAGTAGTAGCCGTAGTACGGGCTATAGTAACGGCGCATCTGGGGCTGCTGTTGCGGGTTGGGGCCGGCGGCATAGGCGAGACGGGCCATCTCCTGCTCGGAGACCGTTTTTACGACTGCCGGCTGCGCGAGCTGGAAAGCGATGACAGCCTCAGGCGGAACGATGACGCGCCCGCTGGGCGAGGAGGCCGAGCCGGCCACGCCAACGCCGGCACCGGCGGCGGCGCCCACGGCCGCTCCGGCACCGCCTCCGGCGATTCCGCCGATGATGGCTCCGAGAGCGCCAAGGCCGATGGCGCTGTTGACGGTCGTGGCCGATTTGTCACGGCCCTGCTGCTGCCAGAGTTGCGTGCTCAGTGGGTAAACGACCCCGCCGAGCGTGACGCTGTTGATCTCGAGGCTAAGCTCGCCCTGACCTTTCAGAGCACCGGCCTTTTTGGCATCGACCACAGTGCCCTGCACGGAGGCGCCGCGCGGGATGGCGATGGCTCCATCGGCTGCGACGTCGTTGAGTACCGTGCCGTCAAACGGCGTGCCGGGCTGAATTTGGTTGGAGTCCAGCCCGCGATTGATGCGGATGCGAAGCATCGATCCGGCAGGGATCGTGACCTGGAGGCCGGCCTGTTGACCACCGGGAGGAGCGTACGCCTGCTGAGGGCCGTTGTTATATAGCGGACGGCGCTGAGGCGGACCATAGGGCTGCGGCTGTCCTTGATAGGCTTGCGGTTGCCCGGAAGGTTGTGACTGATAAGGCTGCGACTGCGACTGGTCTGCGGGAGGACCATAGCCGCCGGGATATTGCTGGTTGTTCGGTGCCCCATAGGGCTGTTGCTGGGCTGTCGCTCTGATCCTGCGGTGGTCCGTAGCCGCCTGGGTACTGTTGATTGCCCGAGGGCTGGCCGTAGGGGGACTGACTTTGCGGTGGGGCGTAGCCTCCGGGATATTGATTGTTCTGCGGCGATTGCTGGGGGGCTGTGGAGGGTTGTTGCTGCTGCTGGCCATAATCAGGCTGGGCCTGACTGGGTGTTGGAGGCGGTGTGTTTTCGGCCTGCTGGGAGGGCTGGGAAGCGGGCGCGCAAGAGCCATCGGACTGCAGCTCGCAGTTCGGCGGCTGTGAGGCATTTTGATCTGGCGGTAGGTGCCTGGTCGGAGGAAGCTGCTGTGTCACCCAGCGACAGCTCATCGACGACCTTCTTGACGCCCACTGCACGAGCCACCAGATTCTCTGCCTGGGTGCGCATCGTTTCGTCGTGGACATTTCCGGTGAGGGTCACGGTGCCGTAGACGGTCGAGGACTGAATGTTTTGCGTGGAGAGTTCGGGTGCGCTGGCAAGCGCGCGAAGTACGTTCGCCTCGATTTGTGCGTCGGGGAGAGTCCCCGGGGCTGGCTGATTTTGAGCCATGGCCGCAGCGCCGAATACGAGGCTGGCGGCGAGTAGGGGATAACCGATGCGAGAAAAGCCGTTTCGGCTCATAGTTGTTTGCTCCTGGTTCGGCGCCGACCGTTCGCAGACACCTCGGACAGCGCCGCTGCCCAATCAGAACAGACGCGATTTGGAGAGAAAAGTTCCGGTGGAGGTTCAGCACCCTGAGAATAACGGAACCTTTTGCTTTCAAGGGACTTGACCGGAACGGCGGCAAGTACGTTTGACCCGGCGTCGCACGGAGTGGCATCATAAGAGTGCGGGGTGGAGCAGCCCGGTAGCTCGTTGGGCTCATAACCCAAAGGTCGCAGGTTCAAATCCTGCCCCCGCAACCAATTAGAGTTATGAAACTAAATGGCTTAGGAGTTCGCTCCTGAGCCATTCGCTTTCTCGACCTGCAGGACTGCAATAACGCGGATAACTGAGTCTAGCGAGGGCCGGGCCCCACCAGGGTCTAGAGCAGTCTCAAACAGGTAAATGGAGACGCTACTACCGAAACTTCCGGTCGATCGCGTCAGCCTCAACCTACTTTCAATAGTCACCAGGCGATCTTCGCAGGGAAGAACTCCGCAAACAGATCGGCGTAGTACGGCTTGAGTTCCTTGAGATTGGGCTTGGTGTGCCCCTTCGAGTAAAGGTCGTATGGATTGAACTTCAGCACCCACGGCAACATGGCACGATCCTGCTCGTTGCACAGATAGTCGTAAGCTCCATGACGATGCCATGCGTAAAACGAGTGGTAACGCAGCATGTAGAGCGATTCCATCGGAAGATAGTTCTTCATCGCCTCGTAGATGTAGCCGTCGTGTCCGAACGACATCTTCACCTTGTCCAGGCCGCAGTTTGGCTCATAGATGCCGTACTTCGTTTTGTACGCCGGATTGTTGTAGTCAGGGTTGGCGCGGAAATAGTCCGGAAATACGACCTCTTCGGAGTACGCGCATCCCGTCGGGAACGTGTCGCCCACGACACCCCACTGTGGTTCACCATACAGGCAGAGGCACTTGCCCAAGTCGTGGACAAAGCCCGTAGCGACCATCCAACGCGGGTGCCCGTCGTTACGAATTGCTTCGGAGGTCTGCAAGAGGTGTTCGAGCTGCGTTAGGTCCGTATCGGGATCGCTGTCATCCACCAGGGTGTTTAGATATTCAGCCGCCTCCCAGATGCTCTTCTGACCTCGCGTCAGTCCGAAGTACTCCTTCTCCTTTGCGAGCACGTACTCGTGCGTCTGGTACTTGTGATTGAGGCGATAGAACTCAGCCACACCGGGGTTCGCCGCCGCATCGTACTTGCGAAATTCGTCCTCAGACTTGCCCTCTTTGTAGCGGCCCTCCAGGAATTCATCCCACTCTTCCATGTCGGCCGACAACGGATTGCGTTCAACTTCCGGAAGCTGCGATGCGTTGTTCATGTGTTTAACTCTCCGGGGTCGCGCGGACCCCAACGTTACCGGTAACTATAAGGGAAATTCTTGGGAACTGGCAAGCACAAATCACCAAGAAAATGGCGAGAAAATTGGCCGCTCCGTTCCCTCTTACCCCTGCGTTTTTGCGGCTTAGACTGCAGCATCGCCGACGCTCGACTGACGTATCACCAATCTTGGAGATAACAGAACGGATCGGGACGGCAGATCGGCTTGCGCCATGAGTTCGAGCGCAAGTTCGCCTGCGCGCAATCCCAACACCTCAGGTTGCTGGTCAACGCTGCTCAAGGGCACCCGAAGATACTTTGCATACCGCAGATTGCCCGTTCCAACGAACGCGATGTCCCCAGGAACAGTCAGGCCAGCCGCACGTACAGCCTCCATGGCACCAATCGCGGTGAGGTCGTTGTAGCAGAAGACTGCATCGGGCCGATCGGGCACCTTCAGCAACTCCTGCATCGCCTGGTAACCCGCCACGTCGCCCGACTCTTCAACCCGTTCGCGCGTGACAATACGTTCCTCTGGAGAGTCCAGCTGGTGGCGGCGCAACGTATCGCGATAGCCTCGCAACCGCTCTACCGATGGACTCATGGCCCGGCCACCGATGTGCGCGATGCGGCGCTTTCCGGTTGAGATCAGGTGCTCGGTCGCCATGCGGCCTATCTCGTAATCGTCCGATCCCACGAAATGGGCTGCCAGATATGGGAAGTTCCGGTCGACTAAAAGAAACGGTGTCCTTTCATCGCCAAGCTCATAGAAGCTCTTCAATTGCGCCTGGCAGGACGCAATCAGCAGTACATCGACATTGCGGCCGAGTAGAGTTCTGATCTCCTGCTGTTCCAACTCCGGGTTCTCTTCGGAAGAAGCCAGGAGCAGAGCCATCTGTGCTTCGCGCAGTGTTCCGGCGAGAAACTTCGCGAACTCCGCGAAGAACGGATGGACGAGGTCAGGCACGACCAGTCCGACCGTATATGTTCGTCCGCTGGCCAGGCCGCGGGCCAGCATGTTCGGCTTATAGTTGAGTTCCCGCATGCGCTTCAGTACACGCGCACGCGTCTTGTCGCTGATGTCCTCATTCCCCCGAAGGACCTTCGAGACCGTTACCGTCGAGATGCCCAGGTCCCGCGCGATATCTTTGAGGCGAATAGCCAAGAACACTCTCCGTTGGACGCTCCGCGGTCAATCTTCCATTGCTGGAAAAGCAGTTGAGTCCAGTGGCATATGCTATGGACGTCCGCGCAGACTATATAGATTCACTCACGACTACTGCGGCCGCGTTGCCTCGGCCGGATGATGTTCCGGCGAAGGTGTGCCTCCGCTCTTCGCTCCCGGCTCCAGAAAGTCATCACGGCAGCCTCGGGGTGCGTTGATGATGTTGCACCGCGCAGGCAGCCCGTTCGCAAACCCGACACTATAGCCGGTCCACTTCGACGATTCCGAGAGCGGGTAGTCCGTGCTGATCATCTGCGCGCCGGAATCCAGCAGCTCATCCCTCCGCGTGGTGTCGTTGGTTCGTGCGGCTACGGTGTTCTCATCCGCCCGCGCACGTACGAGGTAACCGTCACGAACCAGTTGATCGATCACCTGCGGCGTCCCTTCATTCTCCTCCACAAAGGCGGCATCGGGTTTGCCCGGATCGGAGTTCGTGAACAGTACTCGTCCCTGAAGGAGTGGACGGCCGGCTGTGTATGCCGGGCCGGCGTTTTTCTGATCCATCAGGAAGATCACTTTCCCTCGCGACTGGGCCAGCGTAGGCCAGTTTCCCGCGCGTACCGCTGCATCCAGCGTGGGATATTTGCCGCGCACCTGATCAGGCAAAACGATCTCATTGTCAGGGAAGACCGATCGAATCTCCTTATCCAGCGCGTCGAATGTCTCCGTTGTGAACGGTTCGGCCTCGACGCTGTTTGGAATCGACGTTGTTCTGCCGTGTTTCGTCTCGATCAGCAGGAACAGGGGCACATGTTCGGGATGAGCCCTGGACCATGCCCGGATCTCACTTAGGCATTCCGTGAACAAGAGACACGAACTGCGTTGGTTCAGGTCCGGGATGTGAACTACCTTGAACCCCGGCTTCTCCATCACGTGACTTGGATCGAAATCCGGATCAGGGGGCAGACCCGCCTCCTTGGTCAGCTCGACAATCTTCGGATGTGCGAATCGGCCGCCCTTCGGGTCCTGCACAATATCGATCTCGAGCTGCCGCACGCCGCCATTAAGCTGCGCAGTGAGCGATGCGTGATGGTATTCCAGACCCGCGTAACTCTTGGGATTCTGACTCCGCGCGAACTTCTCCTCGCTGGGCGCAAATCCGAGGTTGTAGCTGTTGTGAGAGCCAATCACCTGGATCTGGTTCAGGTGCACAACCTTGTCCTGCGTAGCCGTCGTTTGGGTCCGAGCCCCATCGGCGCCACTCACCATCAGCAGCGCCAGAGTCATCGCGGTTCTGTTCAATCGTCCTCCTCAGCTTTTTTGACGACACAAGCGCGCGAGGATCCCAAACTGGCTCCTCACTCAATAGCGACTCTCTAGAACAATACCTTGGCTGCAAACTGCAATTGCCTCGACGGGAATGCGGTTGTGATCGTCCCGAACGATGTGCCGTCGGAGATGTTGGTGTCCGGCGCCTGCCAGTTGGTATGGTTCAGTATGTTGAATGCTTCTGCGCGGAGATCGAGCTTCACGCGTTCGGTGACGAGGGGGAACTGCTTATGCAGTCCCAGGTCCGTGTTGTAGTACGCATACGAACGCAGACTGTTGCGCGAAACATTTCCCCACGCCGACGTATTTCCGTAACGCGTAAACGACGGATAGTCGTAGCTCGTATACGTACCTCCGCCAGGCAGATAGCCCTGCAGTCCGCGGCTCTTCGTCACGCCGTTGATATTGCTGGTTGGCAGCACGGTGATGTTCGTGCCCTTCAGAGGCGTCCCGGCGATATGCTGCGGACGCAGGTTCACAAGATCTGTGCTGAATAATTGACCGATCGTCGATCCGCCAGTTCCGTTCAACTGCGCCGTCGTTGTGCTGCTCGAGGAACTGGAATAGATGATGTTGAACGGAAGACCGCTGGTGATCGTGTTGATGACCGTCAATTGCCACCCTCCCAGGAGTGCATTCGTCAGACCGCTCGACTTCGAACCGAAGCGCCTTCCATGTCCATAGGGCAGGTCGTACACAATCGACGTCACATTGGCGATCGGCTGATCGTAGCTCGACGGCCCGTAGTCGCCCCGCGGATTTGCGAAGTTGACGCGGGACGTATCACCATTGTTCTGCTCAAGGTGCCCGGAGGCCTCATCAAATGCGCGGCTCCAGGTAAACGAGTTCAGCAGATAGAGAGCGCCCATCCTCTTCTCGCCCTTGACTTGCAATGAATTGAAATTCGCCGGACCGCCACCGTAGGCGATCTCAATGTCCCCGAAGGTGGGTACCGGACGACGGCTCTGATAAGTGCCGCAGGCGCTCGATGTTGCCGAGAGGCACGGGGCTGCCTGGTTGTAATCGGCCAGGACTTGCAGGTGGGTGCTCTTGTTGCCGATATACGCAACATCAAACAAAATTCCGCCGGGAAACTCTCTCTGCACTCCCAGGAAGTAGCTTTGGACGTATCCCGTCTTGAAGTTCGGATCGATGTAGCGTGAGGTCACATTCAGAGGATTGAAGTAAGCAGGGCTAGTGAGAATGTTCGAGTATCCCTGCTGCGTCTGCCGGAAGCAGTTTGTCTGAACCTGCGTGTCATTCGTGCAAAGGCTCGAGGGCGTCGGATACACAGAGTTGTTGTTGTTCACCGTGGCGTTCACAACATTCGGCCCGTTATAGGTCAGGTTGTTCTCGCCGCCGGCGCGGTTGAACTGCACATAAACAATGCCGTAACCACCGCGAAGAACTGTGTTCGGAGTGAGAGTCTTAGAAAAGCCAAACCGCGGAGCCAGGTTCTTCGTCGGAGTATGTACCAGCGTACGGTTATAAAGACTTCCATTACTGGCCTGCACCAGTGAACTGGTTGCCGGATTGAAGTTCGCGAGGCGGTTGTCGCGTTCGAACTGCGGCGTCATGATCTCGTAGCGCAAGCCCATGTTCAGCGTGAGCGACGGCGTGACCTTCATGTCGTCCTGGTAATAGCCCGCGAAGTAGCGCTGCCGCAGATTGACAACGGTGTAGTTGGTCAACGAGTACGACGAACGATTGCCAAACAGAAAGTCGGCAACTGCCTGCGCCTGCTGAATCTGGGTCGTCGTCGTGTTTCCCGAAGCAGTATCCACTGGATTACAGGCAGTAGTGACGGTTGCCGAGCAGTTTGGGAAAAACGGCACGCCTCCGATCGTCGGTCCCGCAGCATAACGGCTCGAGTAGTTGTCCTGCCCGTAGCTCGGGTTGAAGTCGTTAACGACCGTGTGAATCAACTGCTGCTCGTACCCAAACTTCATCGAGTGGCGGCCGCGTACCCACGTGTAGTTGACCTTTGGGTTATAGATCGTCGGATCCTGGAACTGCGGACTGGCCGGCTGATTCCCTAGCTGCGTAAACCCAGTGATGGACTGTGCATTCAGGGTACGTACGATGCTCGGATCTGTCGGAAGACCATCCGTGATGCCGTACTTTGTGAGCAGTGACGGCTGGCCCTGCGTGTAAGGTATCTTCGCGCCGATATTGCGCGTCCAGGCGAACCGAACATCCAGCAGCTTGTTCTGACTGATGATCCACGTTGCGCCTCCGGCCACCTGCCGGTTCTGAATATTCACGTGCGAGTTCGCGTTGCCGCCAGACGGCCCACCCACTGTCGGCGGGTCGAAGATCGCGGCCTGGTGCTCGCTGAAGCGACCGAAGAGCTTCCACTTCGCGAAGCTCTGGTCAACGCGTATATCTCCCTTGTCGTCGTTGATCGTTCCGCGCGGAGCATTGCTGTAGTTGTTCGTGATGTTGTTGTAAGCGGGAGCCAGACTGTTGTTCAGCCCCGTCACATTGTTCGCCGGAAGCGCAGCCAGGACAGCGAGAGCAAATGGAGTTGACGCAGCCGAAATGTCGCCCGATGTGTAGGTCACACCCGTAAGCGGGTTGTAGAGCGGTATCGGTTTGCCGTTGTTCGGGTCGCTCGGATTGACCGTATGCAGAACGAAGTGACCGAGCCGTTGCTCCGCATCGGGTAGCGTCACGGCCGCCTGCTGATACGTGAAAATCTGCCGCACACCTTCGTAGTCGGCGAAGAAGAACGTCCGATCGCGGCGGATGAATCCTCCGGTCGTCGCGCCGAACTGGTTCCGGATAAGGCCGGGCTTATTGCCGGTGGCAGTCTGTATCGGTCCGAACGCATTCAGATCCGTGTTGCGCAAATAGTCCCACGCTGCACCGTGGTATTGATTGCTTCCGCTCCGCGTCGAGACATTGATTACAGCACCAGGCATACGGCCGTACTCTGCTGAGTAGTTATTCGATTCCACTCGGAACTCACTCACCGCATCGGGAGAAGGCGGGATGTTCTCATTTTCGAAACCCTGATTCGAAGTGCCGTAATTACTGTTCTCCAATCCATCAATCAGGAACTCGTTGAACGCAGAGCGCTGACCATTGATGTTGAATGAGGCTTCGCGGCTCGATGCAGTCTGGTTCTCCAGCATCGATTTCCGCACACCCGGCGTGAGCAACACCAGGTCCGCATAGGACCTGCCGTTCAGCGGAAGATTCTCCACCTCCTTCTGCCCAATGATCTGGCTTCGGGAACTTGTCTCCGTCTCAAGTAGCTGAGCCGTGGCCGTGACTTCCACGACCTGGGTCACCGCGCCGGGCTTCACGTCGACGTCGACGCGCTGACGGGCGTCGGTCGATAGGTTGAAGGTGTCCGTCTTCGCCCCTTGGAAACCGGCAGCTTGAGTCGAGATCTGATAGTTCCCGATCGGTACTGAGTCGAACTCGTATTTGCCTTCCTTATCGGTCTGCGCAGTTTGCGAGATGTTCGTGCTGACGTTCGTAAGAGTCACCGTCGCACCCGGAACCATTGCCCCCGAGTTGTCCCGCACATAGCCAAGCACAGACGCAGAACCGAACTGTGCAAGCGAAGGAAGGACTCCAACCACCAGGCACGCGATCAACAACAGCGCCGTCCGCATGGTCGCAAGAACTGATCCTGTATCTACTCTCATGCTCGCTCTCCAAAATCCGTCTTTGTCTTCGCGGACACCACCGGGCCACGGAACGCGTAGACACTACGCGTCCCTCACCGTTACTGTCAATAATGATTTACCGGTAACTTTGGAGCTCCGTTTAGGTCTCGTAAATATTTGGGCAACAGATAGTTACATGTGATCTCGTAAATAGATAGCGCTATCAGCAATTGAGTCCCTCGTCCGGCTACGAGTCTATCGAGCCCGCATCAGTTGTGGGCTATCTCGCCAGGGTTTGGATGGAGAGACGATAGGGAAGAGTGGGAACATAATGCGGCGAGATGGCCCTACTCGATGAGAATCTGGCCACACCGTTGAAGGATCGACGGCATGCAACTGATCAAACGGCCAAAATGGGCCCCTGCTGCTAGTGCAGTCTGAGGCCCTTCGGTACGGGCCTGAGAGGATTGATGTAGATGGCAAATCGCAGAGATCTCCGTCTGGCTGTTCCAGTTCGCTTGGACCTTCTCAAAAGCCTCGACAGCGGCGGCCGCTGGGCTCCGCGCGGGCGTTTGGCGATTCGGTATGCTTAGTCGTTTCGTGAATCACTCTCGATGCTCCCACGGCCCTTGCAAGACGTTTCTGATTAGTTATCCATCGCATCCAAAACTCTTGATCGAAAACATTGTGATGTTCCGTTCAATTGGAGTCTCAGCCAAAGGCACGTCAGCCACTTTCGCCCATTGACAGCGAAAACAAGAAACCGCGGTCGGAAGGACCCGCGGTTTTTCATTTGAGATAAAGATTTACCAGAGAAGGCGGGCGCCTATCTGGATGACGCGAGCCCCACCAGTGTTGCCCTGAGTTAGTCCGTTTGTGATGAGTCCGGCGCTGGCAGCGCTATTAAGCGTCAAGCCGGGGTTCGCAGGATTGAAGATGTTGAAGACGTTTACGGCGTCACCGCGAAGCTGGAGCTTTGTTCTCTCGTAGATGGTGATGTCCCGAAAGATCGAAGCGTCAACGTCGCGCATGCCAGGACCGTTCACGGTGTTCACGCGCAGCGTGCCGTCCAGATTCCCGGGCCCGACACCGTTGCACCCGGTCGTGCCAGAGGTGCAAAAAGCGGAGGTATCAAACCACTTGTATGGCGTGACGCTCTTAGGCGCGATGCCGGTTTGAGGAAGTCTTCCATTCACGAGATTCGGCCGGTCGTTCACATTGCCGTCGCGGTTGTCGTCGGTTCCGGTGATGATGGGCAGCGGTTGGCCACTCTGGAAGGTCACGATCGCCGAGACCGTCCAGCCGTTGAGCGCTGTGCGGACGAAGCGGTTGAAGCTGTTGAAGTAATCCGACTTCCAGACGACTGACACTGTACCGATGTCCGTGCGGTCGTTGTCCGCACGCTGCCTGTCGAGCCAGATGTTGTAGTAATCCTCGGGAGCGGTGTTCGCGCTGTTGCCAATGTTGCCGGTGGTCTGCAGCGAGGCGGTTCCCAGGGTCTTGCTCCAGACGTAGAAACCGATGACGCTGAGGTTGTGGCTAAGGCGCTTGTCGACGGTGACCTGCATACCGTTGTAGTTCAGGTTCTGTCCGCTCTCGATGACGGACGCGCCAGCCATGTATTTCTGGCCCGCGACGAGGGTCCCGGGCAGGCGGTGCCCGAGCCGAAGGGCTCGGCCAGGTAAGGCCTGCGGCAGTTGAAGTTAGTGGAGGTGTTGATGCTCGGGTTCGCCGTGTTGAAGATCGGCGCGTTTTGATCGATGACGAACGGCAGCTTGCGATTGAGAACGCCGACGTAGTTGATGCTGAGCGCGAGGTCGTGGGTGAACTGCTGTTGAATGCCGAAGTTGATCTGATAGTTGTACGGCCAGCGGAATCCTTCCTGCAGGAACGTAAGCGCGGACGGCGCCACATAGCGCGGGTTCGTTGGGTTGTAGAAGTAAGGGAACGGTGAGACGCCCACCGGAGACGACGGATTCTTCGGGTCGGGAAAGTCCGACGGATCGGTGGAGTAGAGGTTCTTCATGCTGACGACGTGCGAGAAGGCGTTGGTGAAGCGCACTGCGAACGGCTGGAAGTTCTGCGGCAACTCCCACATGTTGCCGGAGATGGTGCCGAAGAAGAGTCCGGCCGCGCCGTGCACAACGGTCTTGCCGTCGCCGAACGCGTCGAGCGCGAAGCCGAGTCGAGGCGAGACATGGTTCAGGTTGGTGTTGACCCCGCCCACTGGAACGCCTGGGTCGCCCGGGAAGAGCTGACCGAGGATTGCGGTGGGCGACACCGTGGACTGCACGCCCGGCTTGAAGATTGCATAGCGGCGCTGCGTGTCTGTCGGGGCGGTTTGAATGTCATACCGCAGGCCAATGTTGACGGTCAGGCGCGGCGTGAACCGCAGATCGTCCTGGGCGAAGAGGCCCCAGTTCCAGTAGTTCGCGTTGGCATTGTCAGGCGAGTCCTGGCCGTAGGTGTTGGGATGGCCGATGAGGAAGTCCGCCATACCGACGCCGGTCTTCACATAGGAGGCCTGCGCCGAGGCGGTGTTGGGTACGGTGGTGTTGGCGAAGGAGAAGACGCCGTAATCGTTCAACAGCGTCTGCTGAACGTCTTTCTCAAGATAGCCTTCGGCACCGAAGAAGAGCGTGTGCTTGCCGTGCGTCATCGTGTAGACATCGCGAAGGCCGTAGACGTTGGTCCCGGCGACGGGGCCACTGATCTGGTTGCCGAGCGTGAAGAATCCACCCACGGCAATCTGTGGAAGCTGAGGTGGGCCCTGCACATTGAGTTCGGAACCATAGTCGGCGAGTGACGTCGCAGGCTGGCTGGCGCGGCCGGCGTTCATCCGCGTGTAGCTGAGCCATACCTGGTTCACGGCAGAGCCGTGCGTCCACACATCGCTTGCGTTGGCAGTCTGTTGGCGATAGCTGTAGTTGGAGATGGCCCATGTGCCGAGGCTCGATCCCGATGGCAAGAGAAGCTGCGATCCATTCGACTGGAAGTAGTCGAGAGTGAGCCGGTGGCTCTGGCCAAGCTGTTGGTCTCCCTTGATGAGAAACTCGTTGGTCTCGTTGGGAAGGCCTATGTTGCCGATGTAACGGTTGTCGGTACGGCCCGCCGTTGGAAGCGGCACGTTCTTGGTGAG
Source organism: uncultured Actinomycetota bacterium (assembly GCA_963850115.1). Taxonomy (GTDB): domain Bacteria; phylum Actinomycetota; class Actinomycetes; order Streptosporangiales; family Streptosporangiaceae; genus Trebonia. The sequence goes on along the minus strand of CAWKKG010000003.1, from coordinate 16,817 downwards.
CACGGCTGCTGCAACAGGATCCAAGAGCTTCGTGTAGTTCGCGTCGAGGTCGGCCCTGTTGCCCGGGATAGGTTGGTGGGTAACCGGATCGCAGACGAAGAATTTTCCCCCGTACGCGGTGTTCGCCTTGTCGGCTGCGTTGAGCGTGGTGGCACAGGCTCCGAGGCCGGATGCAGGAGTTGTGGTGGGCAGGTTCTCGGAGAAGTTGCCGGCGCGCTGAAGTGCGTCAGGCACAACAGTGTTGAAGTTCACCGGATTGACCTGGCGCAGCCCGCCGTAGCTGCCGAAGAGGAAGGTCTTGTCCTTTATGATGGGACCGCCGAGTGTCGCGCCGAAGTTGTTGACGTGCAATGGGGTCTTAGAGGCTTGTCCGTGCGAGGTTGCGTTGAAGTTGGTCTCGCGATGGAATTCGAAGATGGAGCCGTGCAGAACGTTGGTCCCGGCCTTGGTTACAACTGTGACGATGCCGGCGCCAGTGCGGCCGTATTGGGCGCTGAAATTGTTTGTCTGAACGACGAATTCCTGAATCGTGTCGGGATTGGGCAGCGCGTTACCGGTGTTGCGAAGGCCAGTCATGTTGAGGCCGCCGTCGAGGTAGTAGCTGACCTCACCGACGAGGTCGTCAGGCGAACCGTTGATGATAACGTGCTGCGCGGGGAAACCAACTGTGTTCTCGAACGTGTTCGACTGCACGCCGGGAGTAAGGTCCATGAGGCGGTAAGCATTGCGGCCGACGAGAGGAAGATTGTCGACCTCCACGTTGTCCACTGTGCGGCTCAGAGTGGAGTTGCCGAGGTTGACCAGCGGAACTTCGCTGGTGACCTCGACTACAGTACTCTCGGTACCCAGACTTAACTCGAAGTTCAGGTTGGCGTTCTGCGTTGCGGTGAGCGCGATGCCTTTCTGCTCCATCACCTTGAAGCCAGGCGCCTGAACGCGGGCGGAGTAGGAGCCGATGGGAAGGAATTCGGCGCGATACTCACCTTGCCCATTCGTGGTGGTGGTACGCGTGAAGTTGGTGTCGATCTGTGTCAGGGTCACGGCCGCATTAGGAATGACGGCGCCGGTACTATCAGTCACTGTGCCAAAGAGCGTAGCCGTGGAGAGCTGCGCCGACATCGCCGTCGCTGTCATTGCAATCACAATTGCCAGGAACAACCTGAGTCTTTTTCATGTTGATGCTCCTTCTGGTACTTCTGATACGCGCTACCAAAGATCAGAAGTGCAGTTCCCACTCAAAGCGTGTTTCGAGCGCTTTGTCTTTCGTTGTGACAAGCAGGCGCTCTCCGCGCGGCTCGAGAGATCCCTTGTCGACGGATCCGGGACGGCCGGGGCCCATGACGATATTGGGTTCGATCTTCGAATTGACCTGTTGCTGCGAGATGACGCGGACATCGAGCGCCACACCGCCTACCTCAGTGCTGTACGTGTGTTCTCCGTCACGAACGAACTTTGTGTCGGAGTGGAGAACCTCTGTGTAGATGTGCGGAGAGGTGCTCGCTATTTCGTCGTGGACTGCAATGGTGCCCGGTTTTTTCATGGTGATTCGACGCAGATAGCGAGTTAGCCCAAGGGATGCTGGGTAGGCCGGAGCGCCTTCGCCTTCGATATCAAAACCTTGCGCGGTGAGTTCAGCGCGCGTGATTCTCGCGTGATCCATCTGGTCATAGGGAAAACCGGCCCAGGCGTCGTGGCCGTTACCCTCGTTTCCCTGGCCCTTTCCGTCGACCAGCATTGTGTTGTGTTCGATCGTCATCGGAACGCCTGCGTAGCCAGAGTCGCCGGTGAGATATTGGCCGTGAGCCCAGAGAATGAAGCTATTTACATCGGGATGGACGTGGCCTTCTTCGAGGTGCCAGTCGCGCATGCTGGCAACATTTGCGGTGGCGCTGTGTCCCTCGGGCGGCCCGCACTTGAACGCGATTGCGGTTGCCTGCGCGTCCCATCCACTGCGCCAGTAGACAACGTCGTGGTCGGCGAAGTGATGAAAGGGTGTTATCTCGCCGATCGGAGTTGGCTTGATGTGCGGGTCGCGCCACGCGAGTGTCCACCACTCCTCCTGCGAGGTGTGACCGAGGCTCTTCATCCAGTCGGCAACTCCCTGAATCTCGCTGCTGTTGTAGCGGGAGGCCAGATCGTAGAGAAGGTTGTAGTTTGTCTCGAAATGCCCGTCGGGATGGCTGCGTTCGTAGTCCTCGCCCTGTCCGGGCGCGGGTGATGGGCCCGGCGAAGACGTCGCCGAAGTCGAACATCATCTCCCCGCCGGGCGTGAGACTGTGGGCCGCATAGAGATGAGTCAGTTTCAGGCCGGGTTGGTCGAAGAGATCTTCGCCTGTCGCGTGCTCTTGCGCGTCAAGGTAGTGAATGATCCACGGGGTTGCGAATATCCAGTACTCGAAGCCCTCGTAGTAGTAGCCATCCCGGGAATAGGTAGCAAGCACCCTGCTGTAGATGGCTCGCGCCAGTGCAGCCCACTCCTTCGCCTCAGGAACCTCTCCATAGACCGCATAGGCGGCGACGGCAAGACCCGACATCGGAATGAAGGTGTGGTTCTGGCTGTAAGCCCAGCTGCGGCCAGGATGTGGGGAGAAATAGACGTAGAGGAGATGTCCCTGGCGTGGCCATCTTGCGGCGGTATTTTTCGCGTTCGGAGGAAGTCAGATCGTTGTAGAGCAGGTCATACGCGACACCCATGCCGTAAAGCAAATGGCCTGCGGCGAGGTCCACATTCGGTTTGCTGAAGCTATATCCCCACACGTCGTAACTCACGGCCGCATCCATATAACGCTTTGCGGCTGCCAGATACCTTGGGTCTCCCTCGATCTTGTAGGCGAAGGCGGCTTCGGCCATAGCGAAGGCAACGTCGTTTTGAGCACGCCTCTTCTCCGCGGGCGGTGGTGGGGGCGGTCCCTGAAGTGCACGCAGGTTGAGTAGTTCCTGCTGCCACCATGCCTTGTCCTCGCCGTGGGCGCGTGCACGTAGGGTGTCGAGTTCCTTCTCCGTGAAGTAGACGCGGGGATGGACGTTGACTAGCTCAGGCAGCAGGCTCGACCGAAGCGTCTTCATCTCAGTCTGTAGTGGAATCGTCGCGTCATGCGCGACGTTGTCCTTCGGTCCCAATGACTCGTTCGCGTCCTGCGCAGGCATGGGAATCGCAACGAAGATGACCGAGGCGCACAGAAGAAGTGCAGCGAGACAATACGGCTAACCCAACCGCGCGCACGCCCGCCAGAGCACCGGCGGGAAACCCACACAGAAGCGCGATTTGCGTGTCGCTGGAAGTTGCTTACCAATGCTGCTTGTTGCGGGTTTCCCGGATATGTTATCGTTAGCACACGCAGAACACTATCACATGATTTGGAGATGTGAACAGCCGGTATTCTTATTTTTTTCGAGGAGTAGACCCGCGTAGTGACGAATCCGGTGGATCATCGGAAAACAGAGTCAACGTGTGTGAATTCGGTAACGGAGCATCGACCTGCGCCGCGAAGATTTGCTCTGCGAATGCGTTGGTGGATCGCAGGCCTCATCTTTTTGATTACCTGCATTAACTACATCGACCGCAGCAGCGTCGGGCTATTGGTGACCCAGTTCGGCCCCGAGATAGGGATTACAAGCCACGAGTACGGCATGATCGGTGCACTGCTCCTGCTGGCATACACGCTGAGCCAGAGTGTCTCAGGCCGTCTTTACGATCGTTTCGGAGCGCGAGCAGGTTTCGCGGTGTCCGTTGTCGTCTGGAGCGCCGCTGCAATGGCTCACTCCGCAATCGCAGGCTTCACAAGCTTCGCTGCATGCTCATTTTTTCTCGGGTTGGGGGAGGCAGGAAACTGGCCGGGCGCGGCGAAGGTGATTGCAGAATGGTTTCCACAAAAAGAGCGGGCACTGGGGATGGCGATCTTCAACGGGGGCGCCTCGATGGGCGGCGTGATTGCTCCGCTTTTTGTCGCGCGATATCTCGCACCGCGCGTGGGATGGCGCATGTCGTTCCTGATCGTGGGTGCACTGGGCTTTATCTGGCTGGTTGCGTGGCTCGCTGTATATAGGCCTCTCGCTCGACACCCGCACGTATCCGAAGAGGAGCGTCGATATATCCAGGAGGGCCAGGCATTGGTCACTCCGTTGATGCCCCCATCGTTACGCACTCTTCTTTCTCTGCGGGAGACGTGGAGCATCCTCGTTGCGCGCTTTCTTGTCGATCCGGTTTGGTGGCTCTATATTCTCTGGTTGCCAACGTATTTGAAAGAGGTCCGCCACTTCAGCCTGAAGGACATTGGAATCTCGGCGTGGGTTCCTTATCTCGCCGCGGCGATTGGCAGCCTTTTCGGCGGATGGATTGCGGGGCGGATGATGACTCGCGGTGTCAGCGTGAATGCCGCACGGAAGTGGACAACTGGAATCGCCGCATGCCTTATGACCGTTGGTGTTCTGGCAGCACGTGCAGAGAAGCGCGTATGTAGCACTTGCGTGGATTTCTATCGTTCTATTCGGCTTTCAAATGTGGATCACCAATGTCCAGACACTGCCCAGCGATTTTTTCTCGAACGCTGCAGTCGGAAGCGTGGCAGGGATGGGAGGGACGGCCGCCGGCATCAGCAGCCTTATTTTCAACCTCTGCACTGCGTGGCTGGTTTCGCACTTTGGGTATGGCGTTGTCCTGACGATCGCGGGCATGCTCGCTCCCGTTGGAGCAGCCGCGTTGTTCTTGCTTGCTGGAAGAATTCGACGTTTGGATACAGACGTATTCCTAACTCCACGACTTAGAGAAGGGACTCACAATGGTTGATTTTCAAAACAGGCTCGCGGTGGTCTTCGGTGGAGGCCGGGATATCGGCGGCGCGGCGGCTGTTCAACTCGCACGCTGTGGCGCGCAGGTAGCGTTCAGCTATCACAGTTCGGACCCCGTGCACGTGACGGATGCCATCATCGCTGCGGGACAAACGCCATTTCGCCGGAAAGTGGATGCGATGGATATGCACGCCATTCGCGCGTTCGCGATGTCGTGCGCGGACCAGGCGGCCAAGAAGATCTCCATTCTAGTCAACGTAGTGGGCGGACTTGTCGCACGCAAGCGCATGGAGGAGATGGACGACGCGTTTTGGGACCAGGTGATGACTCTCAACTTAAAGAGTGTGTTTGCCATGACGCAGTCCACGCTGCCTTTGATGGAGGATGGAGGAACGATCGTGAATGTCTCTTCGCAGGCTGGACGCGACGGCGGCGGCCCCGGAGGCATTGCCTATGGTGCTTCCAAAGGAGCGCTGATGAGCATGACGCGCGGCCTTGCAAAGGAACTAGGGCCGCGAAGGATCCGCGTGAACGCGGTCTGCCCTGGCATGATCGCCACAAAATTTCATGACGACTTCACCAAGCCTGAGGTGCGGCAGCGTGTCGCGGGCATGACTCCGTTGGGACGCGAGGGAAGGGCCGAAGAGGTTGCAAACCTTATTGTTTACCTGGCTTCAGGAGATGCGTCTTTCGTGAACGGGGCGAACGTCGACATCAATGGCGGCATTCTCTTTAGCTGACGCTCGAACCGCTGGTTCCCCGATGACCTAGCGCATCCCGAAGAAAGAGTAGCGACGACATTGGCAAGCGACACTCTCAAACAGAAGAAGCGAATTGAACAGCCCAGGCGCCCATCGACCCTGGTGGACGTCGCACGTCTTGCTGGGGTTGTCGCCATGACTGCTTCCCGGGCCTTGAATCAGACAGGGTATGTCAGCGAAGACGTTCGTGAGCGTGTCCTGAAGGCAGCGGCGAAGCTTGAATACAGGCCGAACATCCTGGCCCGCCAGTTGAAGAGCCAGCGCCTCAGTGCCATCGGGGTTCTTCTCCCCGACATCGCAAATCCATTTTCCGCAGAGCTCGTGAACGGCGTGAAGCGGGTCTTTGATCCGGCCTCATACAGCACATTTATTGCTCTCTCAAGTCGGAGTGTTGAACAGGAGAACGCCAGCCTGCAGGCATTCGCCGACCACCGCGTGGACGGACTGATCGTGGCGACGAGGGGTACGAAGATGGGCGATGAAGTCTTAAGGAGGTTCGCACGTCAAGGAATCCCTGCCGTCACCATCGGCCGGCCCGTGAAAATAGCTGGCATGGATTCGGTTACTGCCGACCATTGGCGAGGAGCTTTCGATGTGGTGAATCACCTGATCAGCCTCGGACACACACGAATAGGATTTATCGGCATCGCGCCGGTTGACCGATTCTCTCTTCGCAGATATCAGGGCTATGCTGCTGCGCTTGAACAGGCAGGCATCGGAGTGATTCCTGACTACACAGTTGGGCCGCCGGAAGCGCCAGCATTCGCAACACAGGAAGACGGTTTCGAGGGAATGATGCGCCTGGCGAAGTTGAAGCGTCCTCCTACAGCAGTCTTCGCGAGGAATGATTTTGCGGCGATCGGAGCGCTGAGAGCTGCACACAAGCTGGGATTGCGCGTGCCAGAGGATGTAGCCATCGCGGGCTTCGATAACATTCCACTGGCATCTTTTACGACACCCCCGCTAACGACCGTGGAACAGCCCATTGCCGAACAGGGCTCCGCTGCAGCAACGTTTCTGCTCGATCGAATTGAGAAGCGATACACAAACTCGGCAAGAAGAATGTGCATGCCGTGCAAGCTGGTTATCAGGGAGTCTACTGCCGCTGATTTGACGAGGCCAGCCAAGGAACTGCCGCTACCTGACATTCAGTGATTTAGCTGCAACATCTCGTCGTGAGATGCAGAAGGGTACGTCGCTATATGTCTCTGATTCCATTGATTGAATAGGTCCACTATCGAAGTTCTAGGAGCATTTCCATTGACGAATGCAGAATCGTACTTTCGGGGCGTTGCGGACCCTCGCAACCATTTAGAGTCATGAACCCCACCCTCGCGTGGGGTTTTCTGCTTTAGGCCGCTACAGGCAGGTCGATCAGAGCCTGATTTGCGGAGAGTGTGCGGGGCATTGGGGTCTTCTACTTTCTGCGATAGGCGTCGAAGGCATTTATCGCCGGAAGTGCGTTGCCGTCATCTCCGAACAAACCTCTGCCTCGGAGAGCGCGCCCCTGCGGTACGGCAGGCTCCCACCAGAAGAGTCCGCCACCGAGATCATCGGGTGTCGCTTCGACAACGCGGTTAAGCTCGCGTAGCCAGTCGGCTTGCCCCTCCGGTGTCTCGGGATAGGCGGGCAGCTTGTCCTGATCGATCTGGCTCTGCTTGAGATTCGGCCCATAGGCGGAGAATGGCTTCCAGGGATAGGAGACCTCCGCGAGCACGATCGGTTTGTGATACGTCACGGCAGAGTGATAGAGGTTGTTGCGTAGATCGTCGAGGCTGCCCTGCCACCAGGGATGGTACGACTGACCGATGACGTCGTAACGGACATCGTAGGCTTCGAGTTTGTCGAAGAAGTGTTTCGTGGAGGTCCAGTCGCCACCGCGGTCGATGTGAATCATGATGAGCGGATGAGAGGTGTTGCCGTGGCCGGCATCGACTCCGTTAATCCCGGCTTTCAGCAGGTCAGTGAAATTCTGCCAGTTGTCGTCAGCCTGAATACGTCCGTCGGGCCACATCATGCCGTGCGTGATCTCGTTGCCGATCTGCACCATGTCCGGCAATACGCCCGCATCGCGGAAGGCCGCGATGGTGTCGCGGGTGTAGATAAAGACGCTTTGCACGAGCTGCGCATGTGTCTCGCCGACCCACTGCTTCGGCATCTCCTGATGGCCGGGGTCTGCCCAGGTGTCGGAGTAGTGAAAGTCGAGCAGGATCTTGTAGCCGAGCTTGCGGGCCTGCTGGGCTGCAGCGATCGTGTACGCCTGATCGTTCGCGACCTTATCTGGATGGACAAACAGCCGGAGCCGTACCCAGTTGTAGCCGTGATCTTTGAGAATTTCGAGCCCGGGGCGGGGAACGCCGGCATCCTTAAAAACCGTGCCGCTCGACTCGGCCTGATTGATGTAGGAGACGTCCGCGCCGACGATATAGGGGCTTTGCGCGCCGGCCGGGACAGTAGCGAGCGCGCACGTCGCGACGATGACCCTCAATCTCTGCAACCACTGATATCTCATTTCGTAATGCATCGGGTCTCCGGACGTCTAGAAGACGAATTTGGCCGCGACCTGCATAATGCGCGGATCGCCGGCGCTGGTGAGCTGTCCGTAGTTTGTGCTCGCCACGGTAGTTGATACGCCGTTGAAATTCGTATGGTTGAAGACGTTGAAGGCTTCGGCGCGGAGTTGCAGATGACCGAAGTCGGAGATCTGGATGTTGCGCATCAGTCCGAGCGTTACAGCGACGCTGTTCGGTCCATAGACGGAGTTCACAGCTCCATTGCCTGGACGCAGTTGAGAGGCCGGCACGAGTGCGAAGGCGGACGTGTTGAAGTACTGCGTAAAGGACTTCGGCCCGTTGTTCGGATCGGCCACCTGGTCTGGGCGTGCGCTGGCGGCGTTACTGTTCAGCAGCGCGATGCCGGCGGGATCGACGCCGCTGGTGCCAGCGGTGTGGACAGCACCGGTGAGGAAGTTCACGATCGTTGACAACTCGTAGCCGCCGAGCAGATGCCCCGCAAGCCCGTGCTGGTCGTGGAACCACGGCGTCTCATAAACGCCTTGTGCGGCGATGATGTGGTTGCGCTGATCGTCCGTCGGGCCATAGTCGGCGGCAATGTTGTAGAAGTTCTGCGCACCTTCAATTCCCATCGACTTGGACCAGGTATACGAGAGGCCCAGTTCCGAACCGAAACGGAACTGTTTTCTGGCGGCTACCTGCAGCGAGTTGTAGTTGCCGCTGGCAATGGGGAGATTGTCCGCAATCGACGAGTAGCCGAGGTAGGGACGGATGCGATTCAGCTTCGTTGTCGGGTTGCCCGAGGTGATGCCACCGGGCGCGGCGATACCGGCGGCTACGTAAGCGCCGGGCTGCGGCTGATTGAGCTCAAAGGTCCCGATAAGTTTGCGTCCGACGTTGCCGTAATATCCCACGTCGAGGAGGAACTGTTGCGGAAGCTCCTGTTGCACGTCGAGATTGAACGCTTCGAGGTACGACAGGGACTGCTGAACTCCGGTGGCGTACAAGGCCGTAGGAGCGGGCGCGGCTGAAGCCGCTGAGGGAATGCCGCCGTTGGGCGAGTCGAATGAGGTGTTCGAAGCGGAGGTGGACTGGATGAACGGAGGATTGGTGCTGGCCTGATTGACCAGGTTCTCCCAGACATCGGGAAGCAGGTAGTAGATGCCATAGCCGCCGCGAATTGCTGTCTTGTTACCGGCGAATGGGCTATAGGAAAATCCGAAACGCGGGGCAAAGTCGAGTTTGGGCTGGGAGACCGTCTTGCGTCCGTACGGTCCTCCTGTTCCGGCAATCAGTAGTCCGTTGGTGGCGCTGTACGTTTTATAGGTGGCTCCGCCGGTGCAAGGCGATTTCGCGCAGATGTTGCCGTTGGTGTCGATCGTCGGCGCGTTGCCCAAGTTGTACAACGTGGGATCGAAATTCACGATGGGAAGCAATTCGTTTGTGGCTTCGCGGAAGAAGGTGTAACGCAGGCCGGCGTTGATGGTGAGGCGGCTGCCGATCTTGAAGTTGTCCTGGAGGTAGCCTTCATACATTGCTGCGTTGATCAGGTCGTTGCCGTCGGGCGTGCCCTGCGAGAAGCTGGTCGCGTTTCCGATAAGGAAGTCCGCGAAGGACTGGTTGTAGATGGCGAGTGCGTTGCCGGTGGAGGCGGGCGCCTTGAACGTGAACGTGCCGGGAGTGGTCGACAGCGTCTGATAGTTGGAGCGGAAGCGCTCGATGTTCGTGCCGAACATGATGGTGTGATTGCCGATCACCTTCGAGCCGTTGATGAAGCCCTGCACGATGTCGTTGACGCGGTTGATTGGGCCAGGCGCTTTGAACGAGGTTCCATTGATCGAGACGGTGCTAATGCGCGTGGATGTGTTCGCGTAAGGAAGCTGCGGCTGAAAGTCCGGGGAGTTTCCCTTGGCCAGCAGGCCAATGATGTCTGCGTACACGTAGGAGTGCAGGAAGGACAGACCGCCATCGACGACCCAGGTTGAAGTGGGTGACCATGTCACGTGACCGAGGTAGTCGGAAGCGCCGACGGTGCCGCGCGTCGTGGCGAGATAGGGAATGCTTTCGCCGTTGGCGCCGATGCCTTCCGGGGCCACCTGGCTGTAGGGATCGTTGAGGTAGCGGAAGAAGGCGCTCAACTTGGGGCTGAAGGTGTGATCGATGCGCAGCAGCGTCTGGTTTTCGTTCAACGTGCCGTTCAGCGAGGCGATCAGACCGTGGGCGTCGGTGGGGCTGTTGGGAAGCGGCAGCTTGTTGATGACATCCTTCATGTAAGCCGCGGCAGTCGGATCAATATTCGTGATCTGGGTCACGTAGTGGGCGGACGTGACTGTGCAGGTGCCTGCGCTGTTGTAGCTTGGGCACACCGGTGCACTGAAGGTTCCGTTTCTCTCCGCCGCTGTGGGGATGTTGGTGTTGGTCGTGGTGGTGGGCTGAGCGGTGCGCAGGTATTCGCCGGCGACGAAGAAGTAGGTCTTGATGCGGTCTTTGGAAACGCCCGGAAACAGGACAGGGCCGCCGATCGAAAAGCCGAAGTTGTTATAGCGGAATGGCTGACGTGGAATGCCGGCGAGGTTGTTGAAGTACGGGTTGGCGTTGAGGTTCTGATTGCGCAGGAAAAAGTATGCCGTGCCGTGAAAAGCATTGGTGCCACCCCTGCTGACGAGGTTGACGATGGCTGCACCGTTGCCGCTGTACTGCGCTCCGTAGCCTGCGCGAAGCAGGTTTACCTGTCCGATCCCATCGATACTCGGATAGGCACCGAGGATCAGGTTCGTGTCGTGGTTCAGAAAGTCGACGCCATCGAAGAAGAACCCGTTGGCGGTGTGTGCCTGTCCCTGCACAGAGAATGTGACCTGATTGTTACCGCCAGAGACGTTTGTAGGCCCGCGCGGAATCGTGCCAAGCCCTGCGTTCACGCCCGGTTGTAGCTGCAAAAGCTGCACGAAATTGCGCTGGCCGAGAGGGAGATCGGTGACCTCCTTGCCTTCGATCGTGGTTTCGGCGGCATTGTCCTCGGTGTCGACCGTCAGCTGATCCTCGGTGACCTCTACCTCTGCGGTGACTGCGCCAACGCGCATCGTCGCGTCCACGGGAAGGGACTGATCGACGTTGAGTTTGATGTGCCTAATCATGACGGTCTCAAAACCGGTCATCGACACCTGCACGGTGTAATTTCCCTGCTGCAGGGCGGGCGCCTCATAGCGGCCACTGTCATTGGTGTCCAGGCGTCGCACCACTACGCCTGTGTCGCTGCTCGTGATGGTCACGGTGGCGTGGGGAATCACTGCACCGGAATTGTCGTGCACCGTCCCGTCAATCGTGCCGGTAAGATTCTGGGCGTGTAGGGCCGCCGTCAGCGCCGCAGACAGAACAACGAGCGCCAGGGCTCGAAGGGAGCGAGAACAAAAAACACCGATTTGCATGGACCAGTGAAACCTCTGTCAGCTGCGAGCAGCTGTCCGGATAGGGATGTCGGGAAATGGATAATCTTCCGACGGCGGAAATATAGTCGTGCCCCGGAATCAATGTCAATCGATTAGTATTGATTGATTTTGGAGAGAACGGTTTGGCAGCTCTCAGCGTAGTAAAGCCGGATTAGCCGGAATCAGGCGGGGTTAGCCGGAATTAAAGGTGATGGCATGCGTATGGTTCGTCTTCTCGATCCACTTTATTCGACTGGCAGGATGTTGTCGTTGTGTCTGTTGGCTGCGGCCTGCAGTCTTATGGCGCAGGTACCGAGCTCAGCGCAGGGGGCGCTCTATCAGGACCCGTCAGCGCCCGTGGAGGCGCGTGTGCATGACCTGCTTGCGCGTATGACTGTCCAGGAGAAGATCGAGCAGCTTGTCAATCATGCGCCGGGAATTCCGCGGCTAGGGATTCCGGAGTACGACTGGTGGAATGAAGCGCTGCATGGGGTGGCACGCAGCGGCGTTGCGACGGTGTTCCCGCAGTCCATCGGTCTGGCGGCCACATGGGACACTCCGCTCGTCCACCGCATGGCCGATGCCATCTCAACGGAAGCTCGCGCGAAACACAATGAGGACATGCGTGAGAATGATCATCGACGTCACACGGGGCTGACCTACTGGTCGCCGAACATTAATATTGACCGCGACCCGCGGTGGGGACGCGGCATGGAGACGTTCGGCGAAGACCCATTTCTCACGGCTCGTTTCGGTGTCGCGTTCGTAGAAGGGATGCAGGGCGATGACCCTCACTATCTGAAAACTGTGTCTACGCCCAAGCACTTTGCGGTGCACAGCGGGCCAGAACCGCTGCGGCACAGGTTCAATGTTGACGTCTCGCCCCATGATCTCGAGGACACGTATCTTCCCGCGTTTCGGGCCGCGATCACGGAAGGGCATGCTGATTCGGTGATGTGCGCTTACAACGCCATCGACGGTAAGCGCCGCCTGCGCCAGCGATCTGCTGCTGGCGGAACACCTGCGCGGCGACTGGGGTTTCAACGGCTATGTTGTTTCCGATTGCGATGCGGTGGCCGACATTGCCCGCGGCCATCATGACGCAGCAGACAACGCGCACGCTGCCGCATTAGCGCTGAAGGCCGGTACTGATCTCGACTGCGGCCGGGCGTATAGTGCGCTACCCGATGCGTTGAAGGCAGGTCTTGTTACCGAGACAGACATTGATCGTGCGCTGACGCGGCTGTATACCGCACGCTTCCGGCTGGGCATGTTCGATCCGGACACGCGCGATCCCTACGCGCAGATTCCGATCACGGAAAACCACTCGCCGGCGCATCAGGAGCTCGCGTTGCAGGCGGCGCGCGAATCCATGGTGCTGCTTAAGAATGATGGCGTCCTTCCCGTCGCGTCAACTGTGAAGCGCATCGCCGTGATCGGTCCCAGCGCTGCGGACATCAGCGTGCTCGAGGGGAACTACAACGGCACCACATTGGGCGCAATGCTGCCTGTGGATGCGATTCGCACTGAGTTTGCAGGCAAAGCCAACGTCAGCTACGATCCGGGCTCGATATATGTCGATGGCGCGCCGGCGACGATTCCTTCGTCAGCGCTGCGCCCGGAGGCGGGCAGCACTTCGATGGGGCTGAAGGGCGAATACTTCGATCACTCCGATTTCACAGGCTCGCCGAAGGTGCAGCGGGTGGATGCGCGCATTCAGTTCGACTGGAATCGCGTCTCGCTCGCTGAGGGGATACCGGCATCGGGTTTCGCGGTGCGATGGACGGGTGTTTTTGTGCCGCCGGTGCCTGGGATGTACAAGCTTAGCTTCCGGGGCCGTGCGAATAGTTACCAGGTGTTTGTGGATGACAAGTTGGCGCTCGATGGTAAGGGGACAATCGAACTCGATTGCAAAGACACGGCGCCACATACACTGAAGATTGAATACAAACACTCGCCGGATAACACGGATGTTGGCCTCGAGTGGCAGCCACCCGATGCAGCTTTGCTGGCGCCGGCTGTCGAGCTTGCGCGTTCCTCCGATCTCATCGTCGCCTTTGCCGGACTGTCGCCGCATCTGGAAGGTGAAGAGATGAATGTGCATGCCGAAGGCTTTAGCGGCGGCGACCGTAGTGCAATCGAGTTGCCGCAGGTACAGGAAGATCTTCTGCATGCGTTGAAGGCGACTGGCAAACCTCTGATTGTCGTCCTTACCTCGGGTAGTGCGGTCGCCTCTCCGTGGATGGCGGAGAACGCCGACGCGATTCTGGAGGCATGGTATCCGGGTGAACGCGGAGGCCAGGCCATCGCGGAGACTTTATCCGGCGCGGCGAATCCGGCGGGGCGTCTGCCAATCACGTTCTATCGCGCGACAGCGGACCTGCCGCCGTTCGAGAATTACACGATGGCCGACCGCACCTACCGTTACTTCGACGGGCCGGTGATGTATCGGTTTGGCTACGGCCTTAGCTACACAAACTTCCGGCACACCGCTCCGCAGCTATCGTCGCGCAGCCTTGCGGCGGGAGATATTCTTCGCGTCCGCACAACGGTCACTAACGCCGGCAAGGTCTCCGGCGATGATGTGCTGCCGTTGTTCCTTGTGCCTCCGGCGAAGCCGGGAGCGCCTCGGCGGCAGTTGGTAGCCTTCACGCGCATTCACCTGCGTCCGGGTGAGAGCAAGGAGGTCACCCTTGAGGTCGAGCCGCGGTGCGCTCAGCCTGGTTGCACCCGATGGAACGCGATCGATCTCGTCGGGCGAATACGGGCTCGTTCTGGATCAAGGCGACAAAACAATGCCACCCGCACCGGAGATCACGTTCCACATTCGCGGTTCAGTGACACTTCCCAAATAGCTGTGGAGGAGATGAAGTTGATGATTCACAGTTTTCGCTGCTCTCGTTGCGTGGTCGCTGCAGGCGTTCTTGGGCTGTTGGCATCGGCTGCATTGGCTATGGGGCAGTCGTCGGCGGACCCGGCGTCTTTGGTGAATCCGATGATCGGCACAGCACATTTGGGGTACACGTTTCCTGGCGCGGTTGTTCCCTTCGGCATGGTGAGCTTCAGCCCGAACCTGCTATCGGCGACGGCGGATAGACGCAACACTCCGGGAGGCTATATCTACGATCGGCAGTGTTGTCCGGGGCTTCGCTCTCACGCACCTTTCCGGGGCTGGCTGTGCGGGCAGCGGCGATATTCCTTTCATGCCCATCACGCATGATGTGACGGCTTCTCCGGCGCTAGACACTCGCTCGGAGCATATACCAGCGGGTTTTCGCACGCGAACGAGACCGCTGAGGCAGGTCTCTATCGGTGAAACTGGCAAACGGATTGAAGGTAGAGCTCACGTCAACAGCGCGCACAGGCGGGCGCGCTATTCGTATCCGCCGCAGGGGAAGCCGTTCTGCTGATTCGCAGCGCGGACAATGACGTGGGAAGCACTGACTCGCATGTGCGGGTCGATCCTGTGCACCGCACCGTCAGCGGGTCAGTCGACGAGTGGCGACTTCTGCTGGTTTGGTGGGTCCCCGACAAACAAGCCGTATTACACGGTCTATTTCTCCGCGCACTTCGACCAGTCTTTTGAGTCCTTCGGAACGTGGCAGGACGCGGTCGTGCACGACGGATCGGCTGCCGCGGATGACGGAACGAGCTTTGTGAACCGGCACACGTCGACCTACGGTGTACCGGGCAAGGGTTCGGCGCCTATCTGCGCTTTCGCAACGAGAACGGCAGCGTTGTAGGTATGCGGGTGGGCATTTCATTTGTCAGCGTCCAGAACGCCGAAGCCAACCTGAGGGCCGAGGACAGCGAAGACGGACAGTTTGAAAAGGTGCGGACCGCCGCACATGACGCATGGACTAAAGCGCTCTCCGCAATCACGATTGAGGGAGGCACTAAAGAAGAACAAACCGTCTTCTACACCGCGCTGTATCACGCTCTGCTACAGATGAATGTTGCAAGCGACACGTAACCGGTGAATATCGTGGCATGGATCAGCAGGTTCATCGCATCCATGCACCACAGCAGGCTCAATACGCCAATTTCTCCGGCTGGGACCAGTACCGCTCGCAGTTCCAGCTTCTGGCGATGCTCTTCCCGCACGTTGCGAGCGACATGGGACAGTCGCTGCTCAATCAGGCGTGCAGCTCGGCTGCTGGTCGCGCTGGACACACAACTCTGGAGCGACGGACACCATGAACGGCGATCCTTCCGCGCCTGCGATTGCGGAGCTTTATGCATTTGGTGCGCGTGGTTTCGATGTGAGGCGGCTTATCGCTCGCTGCTCCACGCGGCGATGATGCCCAATGAGGAGCGCGGCTGCCCGCGGCAATGTCTGGAACAGTGGGAGACACTGCATTATCTTACGAAAGAAGGCGGTCACGACACCTCGGTTGCGGACACATTGGAATACGCCACGGCGGACTTCGCGCTCGCACAACTAGCCGGCGATTTGCACGACGACGAAGAGCCGCGATCTACTGCTCGCTCGGGCGCAATACTGGAAGAATCTCTTCAATCCGAGCGCCACTGCAGACGCCGGCTATCTGCAACCACGGAACCCCGACGGCTCGTGGAGGGCGTTCGATCCAACGCTGGGCGACGGCTTTGTGGAAGGCACTGGCGCTCAGTACCTCTGGATGGTGCCGTTCAACGAAGAGGGACTCTTTCGCTGATAGGCGGAGACCGGATTGCCTGCAGGCGACTGGACGGGTTCTTTCATAGCTCGGATGGAAGCTGGGCGTTCAATGCGGGAAGTACATCCGGGTATGGACAATGAGCCCTCGATCGAAGCTCCGTGGCTCTATGACTTCTGCGGTGAGCCATAGCATACACAGGAGACGATCGCAGCCATTCGCGAGCAGTTATGGAATACGTCGCCTAGCGGCATCCCAGGCAATGACGATCTCGGTGAGATGTCGAGTTGGTATGTATGGGCCGCGCTGGGCTGTATCCAGAGATACCTGGCCGCGCGGATCTGGTGCTGACGTCTCCACTGTTTGCGCAAGCAGTGATTCATCGCACGGCGGGGGATATTGTGATCGAAGCGCAACGCGCCTCACCCACAGCCATGTACGTCGGCAGTGTGACATTAAATGGGCGCACCTTGCGCAATGACTGGCTTGCACCGAGCTTTCTGCTCGGGCCGCAGCGACTAGTTTTCTCGCTGCAGTCGCAGCCGAATCCGGAATGGGGTGTCAGGCAAGCCACGCCGCCGCCATCATTCAATCGCGAATAGCGCACGGATAGCACTTCACTGGCTTTCGTACCCGCTTATGCCCTTTGCAATCTGGCGCGATCAGAGAGTTCAGCCCTCGGCATCGTTAGAG
>CAWKKG010000002.1:0-155910 GCA_963850115.1 uncultured Actinomycetota bacterium | reverse complement strand
ATATTTCGCGCTCCGCTCACCGACGCTCACATCGGTGCGTCACTTTCGTGAGAGACGGCCCGCCTCAGGCCACCCGACGGCTTGGTGCTCTGTAGTGGCATTTGGCTGCACCGCGCCCAGAAGCAGGGCGCCGGGGCGTGACGACTGGCCAGGCCCGCCGTGGCTACAGTTGAGGAGAGCCCGGATGAAGGAAGAGCACAGTGCCAGTACCAGTCACCGACCCTACGGGCGCCCTGCTGCGCCATTTCACCGACCTGCGCGACCGCACCCACGGCGGGGCCAGCTCCCGTCACGAGAAGGAAGAACTGTTCTTCAAGGCCGTCCCGCTCATCGACCCGTACGCGCGCCGTGCGCTCGATGAGATCAACCAGCGCCTGCTGCTGGGCACCGGACAGGTCACTGCCACCGGCATTAGGCCGCAGGCCGCCGGGGGCACCGAGGCCGAGTGGACCCTGACCTGGCCGCTCCAGCAGGCCGCGGGCATCGCGCCGGTGACCTTGCGCGCCCATTACGGCACCGAGTTCCATCACCCGCACCTGCGCAGCGGCACCGCCGGCGACTGGCCGCTCAACGTGTTCGACGACGCCCAGGCAGCCGCCGAGCTCCCGACGCTGCGGGCCATGGCAGCAGCCGACCTGCACAACCTCGTCTTCCAGCTCGGCGGCGACGTCCGGATAATCCCCGCAGTACAGGCCCAGCCCGCCCCCTGATCCAGCAGCCCCACGGCGGGGCGCCGAGCGCCGATTTAGCGCGGGTGGCGTTCGGCTGATCATGCGGGACGCATCGGTCAAGTGCCCGTTCTGGGTGCCCTGGCGGGTCAGCGGTTGCCAGACCTTGACCCTGCTCCGCAGGAGATGGCACGCTATCGAGCGTGCCGTCCCACGCCCTCCCGCCCGGACAGGAAACCCGTATCCGCCGGCGGGCCCGCCGGCGAGAGGCCGGCCGCCGGCTGCGTGACTGGAGGACCTGGGGCGTCGTCCCCGCCGTCCTCGTGGCCCTGTCACTGAGCGGCGGGATCGTCGATCACCTCTGGCCGAAGGCACACGGCATCGGGTACGTCATCACGCACCTAGTCGTTCGCGTGGTCTTGAGTAGCGCTATCGCAGCTGTGCTGGCCGTTGCCGTCGTCATGCTCGCGAGTGTCGTGCAGGCCCGCAGGCTCCGGCCATAGGCGCGGACGGGCAAGGCTGCGATCTAGGGACGCGGCGAATGAGCGGTCAGCCTGACAGTTCCTGACACGGGGAAGGCCGACACCCCCTGGCAGGCCTCAGTCGTAACGCCAGTGACTCAGACCTAACGGATCTGCCAGGACCGAGCGTCGGCGAGCTGTTCTGACCACCGCCCCAACCGCGCAGATCGCCCCGCTCGGCGCCACACGAGAAGTCTCGCCGAACCACAGCGACGCACGCCTAGATCGGCGGATATCGCTCGCACGGGTCTGTTTCCGGACGCGCGTAGCCGCCGCTAGACCTGCGACGTGTCACGCGGAGCGGGCAAGCCCGGCGAGTGCCAGGACGAAGATGGAGGACAGCAGCCAGCCGAGAATGGTGGCGATGTCGAGCCACCATTGCATTACGACTCCGGCCTGGGTCGACGTGTCGGGGTACCAGGTGTCTCTCTGGTCGAGCGACACAAGGGGAATCACGGTGTCGATTGCGTAGAAGACGGGGTTGAAGCAACGGACCTGCCCGTCGCCGCAGGCGTCTGTGCGGCGGGTGGCGGCGGCGTTCTGCGGTTGCAGGGGACCAGCGGTGGTGAAGACGGTGCCGGCGGACGTGGTGGCGCGCATCGCCGCCCGTGCGCTCGGTATCTGCAAGGTGGCCGTGACGAGGATGAGCAAGGCAGCTATCAGCCAGAGAACACGGGCGGGCCGGTAGCCGTAGCTCACGCTGAAGCTGTAAGCGGCGTCGAGGGCGCGGCGCGGTGCTGAGGCCCGCCCGGTGATGGCTGTTCGCGCGTGCCTGCGCTGGGCGACCAGGATCGCTTTGGCCCCGTCGCTGTAGCCGTGCTGGCGGAAAACGCGGGCGGCCTGCTCGTAAGGGCTCGCGTCATAGATGGCCTGTCGCCTGAGCCACGCACAGCGTGCGGTGTGATCCCAGGTCTTTCCCGGAGGAAAGCCCTGCGGCTGCTCTAGGCGCTCGTAACTGAAGCCGGAGATCGCGAACTGCCCGGGCCAGCGTGCGGGGTCATCGGCGAGGAAGGCGGTCCTCGTGTTGGTGAAGTCCACGCTCGGGGAGAGCGATTCCCAGCCGAGGTCCATGCCGCCGTTGATGACGGCGGAGATCGCCTCGATTGCGTGCCCTCGCGTGTTGAACTCGGTCGGGGCCGGGCACTCGAACCTTCCGCGCGTGCACAGGAGCCTGCCGTCGATGACCGACCGGTTCAAGACGACCTTGCCGCTTGATTCGAATTCGTAGGCCAGGCGTACCGAGCCCTTGACGGTCGCCTGGACAAGGCTCAGCGTGTAGCCGCCTGAGTTACGCAGCCGGGCTCGGTTCGCGTTGACCGAACTTCCGATGACGGCGGCGCGGAATGTGAGCGCGCCGCCTTCCGCTTCCAGTCCCTCAAGTTCCACCTCCCCGTCAATCCTGGCGCCTTCGGCGGCTATGAGGGACCTGCCTTCCGGTGCGCTGAGCCGCGCACCGCGCAGGCTCAGGTTGCCGTGGACGGCGGCCCCGGCAAGCCGGATGGTTCCCTCGACGGAAACCCCGTCGCCCAGGGCAACGGTGGACAGGACCTCGGCGTTGGTCAGGTTCAGCGCTGCCTTGCCGGGAGCTCGCAGAGAACAGCCCGAGTCGACGAGCAGGCTGCTCATCGACGATATGGACAGGTCGATCCCGCCGTTGACAACGCACTTCTCCTCAAAGGTGACTTCGCCGCCGACCGTCATGCGCGGCGCGCTGAGGGCTGTGCCGGCCTCGCTGAACCGGGAGATCCCGCCTACCGCAGGGACCGCCGTCAACTCGACATTGCGGAGCAGGAACTGGCCGGACACGCGAGTACTGCCCATATCCAGGCGGCCGTGGATCACCACCCTCCGCCTCTCGGCTCCCTCGCTGAGAAAGACACGGCCCCCGATGGATGCGTCGGCCAGTCCCAGCGCTATCCCCTCCGGGGCAAGGAGTCGCACCCCGGTGAGCTCGAGCGACCCGCCAATACGGGCGCCGAGGAGCCGGACCTCCCCACGGGCGGCGAACCCGTCCAGAAAGCGCACGGCCCCGCCGGTGCGCATCCGGTCGGCCTGCACCGCGCGACCGCCGTCCGCGCTGATTGTCGTCTCAGCGCACAGGAGGCGACCGCTGATGTCCGACTCGCACAGCCATACCGCGGCTCCGTGAGTATTGCTCGCGCTCGTCCAGTGCGTCCCTGAGATGTGGCTGCGCGACAGGTCCAGGTCACGGCCGATACGCACCCCGTTCGCCAGGAGGCCCGGCAGCCGGGCACACCCCGTCACCGACAGCTCGTTCAGGTGCGCGCCTTCCACCACCAAGGGCGAATCGAACTCACACCCTTCAAACCGCAGGGGAAAGGGAACGTCGAATCCCGCCAGATCCAGCGGGCCCGCGACTGCGGCGTTGCGAAGACACAGTCCTCGCGGATCAATCCGTTCCCTGGCCTCAAGGCAGAGTCGTCGTAGCAAGCCGGCATCCACCCGGCGGCGAGCCGGGCCTTCGGCACAGTCCAAAACGCGCCCGGCCCCAGCGCACTCCAGGACCTCAGCCTCGCTGATTTCCTCCACGGCACGCTCCCACCCGCGGCCAACCGCACAGCCGGAACGTACCGGCCGCTAACCGACAGCGCAATACCGCCCGAACTGCGGGTTTTGTCCGACAGTGCCGTGTCCCCTGCGGACGCGCAGATCGGCGCGGCTGTGCACTTATGCCTGCGAATATGCTGACCGAACGTGGCCTGTCGCCTGGAAGGCGCTGCCTCAACGTGCCCGAAGCATGCTGACGTGGCCATGCCGGAACATGCTGGCGCCACGATTCCGTAGGCGACCCGCCATCTTCAGCACGATCAAGACGCGCCCTATACCGCTTAATACGCGCTGCTGAGAGCGGCCTTGGCCATCAGCGCGACGGCTCGCACATCAGCCTGTTCTGGACACTCCTCCAGCCTGGCGATGTTGCGGCGTGACGCGGGCGCAACCGAACCGCAAAGCCTCGCAAGACCGACAGCATCAGGAAGTGCATCGAGCAGGGCATCATCTCGCCCGCGCCGGTTCGGCTGGCCGGCAACGTGCGCACGTGGCCCGTCGCGGAGGCAACGCGATGATCGTCGCCGCTCGCGGCGAGCGCATCCTGTCGAAACCGCGGCGGCCCATATCGGAACCAGCTTCTCCATGCTCGCCTGGGAAGGGCGCACAGCCCAGCAGATGCGGGGCGATGGAGAAGCGGAAGCCAAGTACGATATCCGTGTGAACTGTGACTTATGCGGCAAACGGCTCCGCACCGGCAGCAGGCGGGGAGAGTACGAGCAAACACCCGAGTGCAGGCGGGAACATCGGAGGCCGCCAGCGCGCTGAACTAGTGGCGCAGGACTTTGACCTCTACAGCTGGCGGTTCGCCTGCTGCGGTTCGGGGACATGGCGGTGGCCCAGCACAGCGCGAGAAGCTGTTCGGCCGAGATGCCGAGACGTGTGGCATGTACCGCTGGCTTCGGGGCGATGGTCTCCCCGAGGGATTCCAGATCTTGTGCCTGTCCTGCAAGGACTCCAAAGGGCACGGGCGAACGGTGCACGCTCGCGCATATCGATAGCAAGAAGCGCCGCTATGCCTGTAAAGAGATCAAGCTGCTGGTGAAGGAGTTCGGCACTGACCGAACCGCCCGTAACGGGCACGCTCGCGCTGCAACATGTGCGACGCCGCAGCCAAAGCAATGAGGAGGATCGATAAATGCCGAAGAGTGACTTCATCGAGACCGAGGGCACGGTCATGCGGATGCGCGGGCACGGCTTCTACACCGTGGTACTCGCCAACGGGCACGAGGTGCTCGCGAGGATGTCGGGGCGGATGACGAAAAACCACATCCGGGTAATCCAGGACGATCGCGTGCTGCTGGAGATCAGCCCGGCGGACTGGTCGCAGGGACGCATCATTTACCGCTATAAGTGATCCGCGTTACGACTTCCCCGAATCGGACGGCGCTTGGACACGCCGTGGTGGTTCTTCCCCTCCTGGGGAGAACTCACTAGCCGGAGTGGTCAAGTCTCGTCTCAGACGCTTGCACTGGCGGGAAACCCCCCGAACGCGCACCGTCTCAACTCTCCTGCGGGCGGCCTTGTCGCTGCCCGCACCCGGGCGCCCGGCCCTGTTCTCCCCATCGGGGGGAGGCAGCCGTGACCGCGCGCTCGGGGTCGAACAGGGCCGACACCCACGTGGCCCGGCGCTCATCACTGGTCATGCGGGCAGTCTCACACGGCACGCAAGCGCCGCGGGCCAGTCAGGAATCAGCCCCGGATCGCCGATGACGGGCCTAGAGAGGGTTGGCTGGCGTTCGCGGTCAGGCGCGCAGGTCACCCAATCTCGGGCTGCGGTGGTTGCGGGTGCGGCGTCGTAACATCGGGGGGTGGTCGCCTATGACGTGTTCCTCGCCGATTGCCCGGCGCGGACGACGCTGGACCTGGTTGCTGACACCTGGTCGGTGATCGCTGTCGTGGCGCTGGGCCGGGGGCCGGCCCGCTACACCGAGTTGCAGGGGCGTATCGGGGGGATCAGCAAGAAGATGCTGACCCAGACGCTGCGCAAGCTGGAGGCAAACGGGCTAGTGGAGCGGCGGGCGCTGCGCACGGCGCCGCCGGGTGCGGAGTACCGGCTCACCGTCCTGGGGCGGACGCTGCTGGAGCCGGTACGGGCCTTGTCGCAGTGGGCCGAGGAGCACACCGGGGAGCTCCTGGAGGCCCGGGACCGGACCGCCTTAGCCGCGGGAGACTGAGGGGCACCAATCGGTTCCCTGCGCACCCGTAGCGTTCATCGCATCGGTCCGGCGACGATCGGCGGAGCGCGGTGCTGACCGGGACGCTGGGCGCGGGGATGATCCGCCGCCCCAGGGCAGCCAGGACCGGACAGGGCAGGGGCAGGGGCGGCACAGGCGGTGATGTGACATGGCGCAGGACACCAGGGTCGGGCTGGTTACCGGGGCCAACCAGGGTCTCGGGCAAGCAGTGGTGGCAAGGCTCGCCCGCGCCTGGGGCGATGAAGGCACCGTCTACCTGACCGGCCGTGACCGGCAGCGGGTGGATGCTGCGGCTGCCAGGCTCGCCGGGGGCGGGCTGCACGTCGTGGCCGAGGTGTGTGACGTGCGCGATGACGACGCAGTGCAGGGCCTGGCCCGGCGGCTCGGCGAGCGTCACGGCGGGGTGGACTTCGTGGATTCCAGCGCTACCGCCGGGATCAGCCCCGGCGTGCCCTATGCCGAGCAGATCGCCGACCTGGTCGGCACTAACAACCTGGGTGCCACCCGGATGATCCGGTCGTTCGGGCCGCTGCTGCGCCCCGGAGGCCGGTTCGCTGTCACCGCCAGCAGCTTCGGCACCCTCAGCAGCCTCCCAGCCCATCTGCACTCCCGGTTCAGCACCGAGACGATGCGCCTGGACGGCCTCGACCAGATGATGCGCGACTACGCCGATGCCGTCCGCTCCGGTACCGCCGCGGCGGAAGGCTGGCCGGAATGGATCAACATCCCGTCCAAGATCGGCCAGGTGGCGGCCGTCCGGATCTACGCACGCGATCGACGCGACCAGGCCTTGCGGTCCGGGCAGCTGATCGTGGCGGTCTGCCCCGGCCTGGTCGACACCCGGGCATCACGTCCCTGGTTCGCCGACATGTCCCAGGCCCAGACCCCCGACGAGGCGGCCGTCGACATCGTCAGGCTCGCGGCGGATCCGGTTGAGCCGCGGATGTACGGCGAGCTGGTACAGCACGGGCTAGTGCTCCCGTGGGCCACCGGGCCCTCGGCGCCCGCACAGACCGCCTAACCAACGACGCGCTCTCAGGACCGCGCGGACCACCCAGATCTGCACCGCGCCAGCGCCGGTGTTCAAATCGACGGCTGCCGCGCAATAAGGCGGATATCGAGCCTCCGTCGCACTGGCACCGGTGAGCCGCGGCACGTTCGCGCGGATCAGCGCGTGGGCGCTAGCAGGCTTTCCGCTGCCCTGCAGATCTTTCCCGGTTCCCGGCGGCAGGCGGGAACCAGGAAGGCGGGCGGCCGCGTCAAAACGTTGAGGTACGAGCAAGGCGGTGGCACGATGCGGCGCAGACCGCGGGCAGCGATCATCATCGGCTGCGCGGTGATCGCGGCGTCCGTCGGGGTGCTGGCCGGGTGGTTGCTCAGTCGGCACGCGGCGGCACTGCCGCACGCCAGCTGCGGCAGTGCCGTCACCCATAGCCTCGACGGGAGCACGCGGGCGCTCAGCGCTGATCCCGGTGCCCTGGCCTGCTTTGCCGCCGCCGCCCGCGACTGCAAAGCAGCCGGCATCGGCATCACCGAGATGGGCATCGACACCGGTACCGACTTCGTCTTCAGCATCGGCCCCGGCGGGACGACGTGCCAGGTGACCGAGCTGAGCCAGGACTACAGCGCTAACTTCGGCGGCTCGGCCGGGCCGGTCACCACCGTGCCGTGCCGGCTGGCCGCGGTAAGCGGTGAAGGGGTCACGCTCGCCTGCGGCGGGCAGGACGTGCTCATCCCGTCGGCGGTGAGCCTGCGCTGACCATTGCCCCGCCCTGCGCCCGCCCCGCCTGCCAGACGGGCCGGCCAGCGGGACCGGGATGATGGACCGGACTCAGACCGCGGCCAGCGGCGGCAAGGCGATATCCGCGGAGCCCGCCCCTTCCGCGCGCCCATATGTCTAGTTACTATATGCGTACGATCGATTACAAATCTGGATTATCTTGCCGCGAGGCGCCGACCGCACGACAGGACCGGCAGGGCCACCCCCAAGGCAGGCAGAACGCACCGAAGGGGACCCCGCCATGACCATGACCAGCGAAACGATCATCCCAGCCGCCAGCGAGCCGAACGCCGCAAGGCGGTCGGCCGCGACCGTCTCCCTCGGTAACGGCACGCTTGAGGAGAAACTGGCCGCCGCGGCCGCGGCCGGGCTCGACGGCGTAGAGCTGTTCGAGGCAGACCTGGAGGCCAGCCGCCTGTCCCCGGCCCAGGCGGGCCAGGAGGCCGCCGACCTCGGCCTCCGCATCTACCTCTACCAGCCCTTCAGGGACTTCGAGGCGGTCCCAGGCCGCCAGCTGCAGGCCAACCTCGACCGCGCCGAGCGCGTCTTCGACACGATGGCCGCCCTCCAAGCGGGCACGCTCCTGGTCTGCTCCAGCACCAGCCCGCAGGCCATCGACGACGACGGCCTGGCCGCGAGCCAGCTCGCGCTGCTCGCCGACCGGGCCCATGTGAGGGGCCTGCGCGTGGCCTGGGAGGCCATGTCGTGGGCCACCCGGGTCAGTGACTACCGGCACGGCTGGCAGATCGTCCGGGCCGCCGCGCACCCGGCCCTCGGGGTATGCCTCGACTCCTTCCACATCCTGGCCCAGCATCACGACCCCGGCGAGATCCGGCAGATCCCCGGCGAGAAGATCTTCCTCGCCCAGCTCGCCGATGCACCCATGATGACGCTCGACCTGCTCACCTGGAGCCGCCACCACCGCTGCCTCCCCGGCCGCGGGGATCTCGACGTCACCGGGTTCGCCGCCATCCTCGCCGACGCCGGGTACCGCGGCCCGTGGTCACTCGAGGTGTTCAGCGACCAGCTGCGCGCCGCCCGCCCCGCCGCGGCCGCAGCCGACTGCGCGCGCTCCCTGGCCGAACTGCAAGAGGCGCTGCGCACCCGGACCAGCCTGGCGCAGGCACTGTTACGCGCCCAGACCAGGTGCGCCGGCGGCGCCCCCGCAGAGAGGTCCCGGCTACCAGGCCACCGTCCGGAACACCAGGTGAAAGCGCGATTCGCCGACGAACTGCTCGCCTCATATCGACGTCCTGCGAAACGTCTATGCTGGAGTTATGACAGAGAGTGTGCCGGTGCCGGATCCTGAACTGGTCCGTGCGTTGCGGGCGCTGTCGAATCCGGTGCGGTTGCAGTTGCTGTCGTGGCTGCGCGAGCCCGAGCGACATTTCTCCTTGGAGGGAGCAATCGCCGACCCGGCCGAGGTCGGGGTGTGCGTGAGCCACATCCAGGCCAAGGTAGGGCTGGCCCAGTCGACGGTGTCGGCGTACATGGCCGAACTGGAGCGAGCGGGCCTGGTCCGGTCGACACGGGTGGGGAAGTGGACCCATTACAAGCGCGACGAGCAACGGGTTGCCCAGCTCGTCGCCGCGCTCGGCCAGATGCTCTAGCTTGCACTCGCATCGAGATTCCGCGATACTTCGATGCATGGGTAGCATCGACGGACTGGACCTGGGCACGTTCGGGATCTACACGTTCGACTTCGAGCATCAGCCTGCCGCTCAGATGCGCGAGTCGATCGGGGCGCTCGAGGAGCAGGGGTGGCGGGCCTTCTGGTTTCCGGAAGTGGGCGGGCGTGAGGCGCTCACTCACGCTGCGTTCCTGCTCTCCTGCACCGAGCGGATGCACGTCATCAACGGCATCGCGCAGATCCAGGCGCGCGAAGCACAGCGGACGTACGGTGCCAGCCTGCTGCTGGCTGACGCCTACCCCGGCCGGCATGTGCTCGGTTTGGGCGTCGGCCGCAGCCGACCGGGAATCAAGCCGGTGGCCGCCATGACCGAGTATCTCGACGAGCTGGACGCGCTCAAGCCGTCCAACCCCGTGCCGTCGGCCCCGACGCACCGGATCCTGGCCGCGTACGGGCCCAGAATGCTCGAACTGGCCCGAGACCGCTCGGCCGGCGCCCATACCTATCACGTCAACGTGGAGCACACCGCGCGGGCTCGGGAGATCCTCGGGCCGGACGCGTTCCTGGGTGTCGAACACGCCGTGCTGTTCGAGACCGACCCGGACAAGGCCCGCGCGGCGGCGCGCCAGCACCTGAGCGTCTACCTGGACCCGGGCAGCACGTACAACATCGCGAAGTTCCGCCGGCTGGGCTACTCCGAGGAGGACATCACCAACGGCGGCAGCGACCGCTTCGTCGACGACTTCGTGTTCTGGGGCGACCTGGACACCATCGCCGGGAAACTCCGCGCCCACATCGAGGCTGGCGCTGACCATGTCGGCGTGCAGGTCATCGGGATCCAGCCAGGTCAGTCCGCGATACCGTACTGGCGCATGCTCAGCGACGCGCTCCTGCCCTAGCGGCATCACGCTCAGAGACTGGCGGCCCGGCCCACCTGGATCGTCATCTTCGTGGAACATTAGCCGCGTAGCGTGGCGCCGGCGCGGTGCCGGCGTGCGCGCTGACCGGAGGAACACGATGCTGAGCAAGAAGGAAGCGGCGGAGGCCGTTCGCGCCGCCAAGGCCGGGCTGGGCGTGAGCTGGTCCCAGCTGGCCGAAGCCGTCGGGCGGCCCGTGGCATGGACGACATCTGCGCTGCTGGGCCAGCAGCCGATGACCGCAGCCCAGGCCAGGGCCGCGTGCTCGCTGCTCGAGCTGGGCGAGGACGTCCTGCGGGCCCTGCAGCTCCAGCCCACCCGGGGCGCGCTGGAGGCCCCGGTGCCGGCCGACCCGACGATCTACCGGTTCTACGAGGTGCTGCAGGTCTACGGCCCCACCATCAAGGAACTCATCCACGAGGAATTCGGTGACGGCATCATGAGCGCGATCAACTTCCGCCTCGATGTCCGGCGCGAGCCCGACCCCGCCGGGGACCGGGTGGTTGTCGTCCTGGACGGGAAATTCCTCCCCTACCAGTGGTGATGCGCCTGCGCGGTCAACCCTCGGACCGGACGGGCCGTTCCAGGCGGCGACCCGCATCCCGGGATCCCGAGTGATAACCAGTCGCACCGGTAACGCCGAGTTCCGGCTGGTTGGTTGCCGTGGCTTTCCCGTTGCCCGCCTACCGGCAGCGCCCGCCAGGATCGGGTCCGATCCTGGCGGGCGCTGTCCGCGTCTGGGAAGACGAGCCGCTGTCACTGGCCGGGGATGGACGCGACCGGGGTCTAGAGTCGTTCCACCCTGGGCTGGCTCGCAGCGGCTGGCTCGGGAGCGGTCAGCCGGTCATGGGGAAGCTCGCGCTGCCCGGAACCCGTGCCTGCTTGTGGCAGTGGCAGTTGGGTGGGGGCGGCGGGGTGTGGCAGTGGCAGTTCGGCATGGGTGCCGGTGCCGGTGCACTCGGTTGCGTCCCTGGTGGTGTCGGGACAACCGACGGCGGCGGGAAGAGGCCTGACAGGACTCCCGTCAGGGTCGGGGCAACGCCTGACAGGATCGGGGCAATGCCCGACAGGATCGGTGAAACGCCCGACAGGATCGGTATGGGGTACCGGCAGCATGCCGGTCGGCAAGGGGATGGGAGAAGTAGTGGCGCAGTTCGCGGCCGTGATCGTGTTGTCGTCGAGGGTGACCGCGCCGTTACGGGCCAGTGCGCGCCCGTAGATGGTGGCGCCGGTCGTCACCGAGATCGACTGCAGGGCGAGGATGTTGCCGACGAAGGTCGAGTTCGTTCCCAGCGTCGCCGAGCTGCCCACCTGCCAGAAGACGTTGCAGGCCTGAGCGCCGCCGGTGAGGGCGACGTGGCTGCCTGATCCGGTGATGAGGGTAGAGCCGGCCTGGAAGATGAAGACGGCGTCGGGGTTGCCCTCGGCGTTGAGGGTGACCGTGCCGGTCAGCCCGAGTGAGGTGGCGTTGTTGTAGACGCCGGGGGCAAGTGTCTCGCCGGACAGGTCGGCCGGGGCGCTGGCCGCCGGGGTCCGGCTGGCGGCGTCGTTGTATGCGGTGGTCAGGTCGGATTGCGCTTGAAGGGCCACCGCGTCGGCGTCGTGCTGGGTCCCGTTAAGCGTGCCAGGGGGGAACCCGGTCACCGCGGTACCCGGGTCTACGCCCAGGTCGCCGTTGATGGTGCTGGGGCCGGTGTTGGTGACCGTGGTCCCGGCCAGGACCGCGAAGCTGGCCGCGGTCCCGAGGTTCACCGGCGCTTGCGCGGCGCTGGCACCGGACTGCATAGCGATGAGCGTTGTGACGGCGATTATCGGAACGCAGCCCGCCGCCAGCCGGGAGAACCCGGACGGCTTGCGGGGGGCGCGGTTAAAGACTGATTTCATTTTTGCGGTACTTCCCCCTGTGGAAACGCCGGCTATGGCCGGCGGTCTTTGTATGGAGGGCCGGAGATATCCGGCTTGGTGCATTAATCCAGACAATCACAGGCCCCGGTGACGCGATCAGCGGCTCACAAAAACCGGAACCCTGCGCGCTCATCCGGCATGCTACACGGAGGCCCGCTGAAGTGCAGAAAGACCCCTGAAAACAGGAAGGTCAATTGGCCGGTCCCGGTCGGTCGTGAAATACTCTCGGCTTCAAGCAAATAGCCAGATCCGATTCCCACGCATTTCCGGCTGTCGGCCGACCCAAATGGAAGGGATTTTAGGTTTTAGCCTCAATCATTCAGATGGCTTGAGGCCCTACACTGATCGTGACGGACTCTGCTTTTGACTTCATGCCCGTTTGTTTCGGGGTTAGTGGTACGCGGGCTGCCCGGTGCACCGGGCGCTCGCCGGCCCGGCCGCGCTGGGCTTGTCCCGCTTTCTGCCAGGATCCGCCCGTCAGCCTTTCCGGTCCCGGCCGGACTCTAGTCCGTAACCAGCTCTGCCCTGCCTCGCGCATCAGGTCAGGCCGGGGTGATCGATGTCCACTGGCCAGCCGGCGCGGATGATCTCTCAACTGCCGGTGGCCTTGGGATCGCGTGCGGTTCCGGGCCGAGGAGCCGGGCGCGGAGGTGGCCGAGGGCGTGGGCGCGGAGCCGGGAGACGTGCATCTGGGAGATGTGGAGCCGCTGGCCGATCTGCGTCTGGGACATGCCGCCGTGGAAGTTCATGATCAGGATCTGCTGCTCGCGCGGGGGCAGCTCGCCCCAGTGCGCGGCGACGGCGTGCATGGAGAGCATGTGCTCCAGCCGCGGATCCTCCTGCCCGAGGACGTCGGCCAGGGTAGTCATGACAGCCTCGCCTGCCAGCGGGGCGTCCAGCGAGGACGGCTCGAAGGCCAGCTGCGCCTGCCGGGCCTGCCGCAGCTCATCCTCGCTGAC
The DNA here is from genome assembly GCA_963850115.1 of uncultured Actinomycetota bacterium. Taxonomy (GTDB): domain Bacteria; phylum Actinomycetota; class Actinomycetes; order Streptosporangiales; family Streptosporangiaceae; genus Trebonia. The sequence continues at coordinate 142,764 of CAWKKG010000002.1, read as the reverse complement.
TCCCAGGTGCCGGGCCAGGTCGGAGTCGGCCGGGGTGCGGCCCAGCTGCTGGGCCAGCGGCCCGGTCGCATCGCGGACCAGCAGGATCAGCTCTTGCACCGGGCGGATAACGTGCAGCGGCCAGCGCTTGTCGCGGAAGTACCGCTTGAGCTCGCCGCTGATGCACGGCCGCACGTAGGCGGCCAGGCTGGCGCCGACGGCCGGGTCGAAGTTGCCGATCGCTTTCAGCAGGCCGACGTATCCCACCTGCATCAGGTCCTGGCCTGGCACCGGGCTGCGCCGGTAGGGGCGCACGCAGGACTGGACCAGGCCCTGGTAACGGGCGACGAGCAGCTCGCACGCCGCGGCCCGCCGCTGGCTGGCCCGCGGCAGTGACTGGACCAGCCCCACCAGTGCCCGGTCATCCAGCGCGGCCAGGTTCTCCTTGAGCGTCCAGCCCGGCGCACCAGGCGGAGCCGGAACGAGATCCTCGGCCGCTACTGTTCCCGATGAACGTGCTGCCATGCCAACCTCGGCTCGCCGACGGCAGATAGGAACTACCGGGGTCCCGAGCAGCCAGGTACGCATCCGCGCTCGTACGGGCAGAAGATGACGTTTTACCCTGTGCCACCAGACTAGGGCACCGTCACGGCGACGGCAACGCCGCCCGCCACGCGGTCAGCGGTGACTAGCCGGGCCGCCCGATCGCGACCTCTCGGTGGTCAGGGTCTGGACGCGGTCGAGCATGGCGTCCAGCGTGACTTCGAGGGGCCTGGTGTCGCGCTGGAGCTGGGTCAGCAGCAAGCCTCCCTGCAGGGCGGCCAGCGTCGCGAGCGCGAGGTCATCCGGGTCCGTGCCCGGGGCCAGGTCGCCGCGCGCGTGCATGGCCTGGAATCCCTCGCGGATCCGTCCTTCCCAGCGGCGCAGCCCCCGGGCCGCGGCCAGCCGGGCCACGGCATCGGTCTCGGCCACCTCGGCGCCCAGGGCGCCGATCGGGCACCCGCCGCGGCAGCCGAGCCGGCGCTGGTGCTCGACCAGGAAATCGCGCCAGGCCCGCAGGCCCGCCATCGAGTCCAGGCGGTCCAGGTGCGCCCCCTGGGCGTCGAGCACCGCGTCTGTCTGGTAGTCGACGACGGCGCGGACCAGGGCCTGCTTGTCCTCGAAGTAGTGATACACCTGCGACCCGCTCACCCCGGCGGCCGCCCGGATGTCCTCCAGCGTGGTCTCCGCCACCCCGTTGTCGAACATCAGCTCCGCCGCCGCCGCGACGATCCGCTGCCGGGTCTCGCGCCCGCGCCGGGTCAGCGGGCGCCCCGCTGGCGCTCCGGTCTCCTGCTCGCCCATACCCGGAGCGTACCAGAAACTGGATTGGACAACCCAGTTTTGCCTCGCCATAGTGGATCGTACAACCCAGTTCACTGCGAAAGGGACTCACATGACTTCCACCGACCTTGCCGGCAGCACCGCCCTGATCACCGGCGCGACCAGCGGCATCGGACGCGCGACGGCCGCCCGGCTGGCCCGGCGCGGCGCGCACGTCCTGGTCAGCGGCCGTGATCCCGGGCGCGGCGAGGCCGCGGTCGACGCTATCCGCGCCGCGGGCGGGAAAGCGGACTTCATCGCCGCGGACCTGGCCGACGCCGACTCGGTCCGCGCGCTCGCCCGCCGGGCCGTCGAGCTGGGCGGCGGCCACGTCGACATCCTCGTCAACAACGCCGGCGTCTTTCCCTTCGGGCCCACCCCGGACGCCAGCGACGCCGACATCGACACCGTCTACGCCGTCAACGTCAAGGCCCCCTTCATCCTGGTCGCCGAGCTCGCACCCGCCATGGCCGCCCGCGGCAAGGGAGCCGTCGTCAACGTGCTGACCATGGTCGCCCACTTCGGGGTCGCCGGCATGGCCCTGTACGGGTCGAGCAAGGCCGCACTCACCCTGCTCACCAAGGCCTGGGCGGCCGAGTTCGGTCCCAGCGGCGTCCGGGTCAACGCGGTCAGCCCAGGGCCGACCCGCACCGAGGGCACCGAACCGATGGGCAGCCAGCTCGACGTGCTCGCGTCCATGGCCCCGGCCGGGCGCCCGGCCGCACCCGACGAGATCGCATCCGCCATCGCCTACCTCGCCGGCGACGAGGCCAGCTTCGTCCACGGCGCCGTTCTCGACGTCGACGGCGGCCGGAACGCGGCGTAGCACCCAGGCACGCCATCCTCGTCTTCACGGGGGGCAGGGCCAGGGGAGGGATCTTCCCTCTCCGGCCCCGCCGCAATGCTCCCTACGGGTCGGCGCGGTTGCCTGGCTCTCCCGTAGGCCATTCGGCCAGGGTTTCCAGGTAGGCTGTCCGGACCTGCGCGATCCGTTCCCGCAAGTTCAGCAGTGTCCAGCCCGCGACGCTGACGGGCGGCAGCACAGCGATGTCGACGGTGCCCGGATTGAGCCTTGCCGTGTTTCGGCCCGCCACCGACTCAGAGTTCCTGATCACGATCGGCACGATCGGCAGTCCGGCGGCCATGGCGATGAGAAAGGCCCGTTTCTTGAACGGGCCCACCGTCTCGGTATCAAGCCGGGTTCCCTCCGGGGCGATCAGGATCGAGAGCCCCTTGCGCGCCGCCGCCTGAAAGGGCCTGAGTGCGGCGGCCGTTCCCGGGTGCTCGCGGTCGACGAACGCGACGTCGAGCAGCTTCCCGAGCTGGCCGAACACGCGGCTGCTCTGCATCTCCTTCGTGGCGACGCCGGTCCAGTTGTCCCTGACCAGCGCGGCCACGAGGAACACGTCGACGTTGTTGCGGAAGTTGAACAGGAAGACCGCGGGCCGCCGCTCGGTCAGGTGCTCCGCGCCCGCCACATTCAGCTTGACCCCGCTCAACGCGAGGACCGTCCCTGGCCAGAACCTGGTAAGGAAGTTGACCCCGGCGCGCTTGTTGCGCCGCACCAGCCCGACGCCAAGCGCGACGGCGGCCAACGGGCCGAGGGAGCTGACGCTGGCCAGCCGACGGGCCACCCCGAGCGGGCCGCCGCTGCCCCGGCTGCTGAACCGCATGATGGGCCAGCCGCGGCGGACGGCAACCTTGGTCAGCCCGCGTTCCGGATTGACCGGCCGCGGGTGACCGACCAGGCGCATGAGGCTGAGGTCTTCGTCGCCGTCGGCGTAGAAGTAACTCAACCCCAGGTCAACCTGATGATCGGCGGCGAACTGCTGCACGCCGCTGGCCTTGGTGGGACCCCACACCACGGGCTGTTCGATTTCGCCGGTCAGAATTCCCTGCTCGTCGGCCACGAGCCGGTTGCACACGATGTACTCGATGCCGAGGTAGCGAGCCACTGGCGCCACCTGATTGGTCAGCGCGGACGAGCTCAGCACCACGGTATGGCCGCGGCGCTGATGAGCCCTCACCAGCTCGCGCATTTCCGGGTAGATCAGGTCCGCCACGGACTGCCGAAAGATGCGCTCCCCCATCTCGTCGACTTCCCGCGCCAGCCGTCCCTTCACGGTAAGGGCGCTGCTTTCGATCAGGGTCTCGAATGCGCGCCTTCCGAGCCGGAACTGCACCGCGAGATCCACGATCGTCAGGAACTCGATCACCCGCAGATCCCGACGGCGCAGCCGGTCCCTCGTCTGGGCCGCGGCGGTGTACCCGGCGACGAGCGTCCCGTCCAAGTCGAAGAACGCGCCGACATCCAGGCCCTCCGGACCCGCGTCGACTTCCGCCGCCGGCCGGAAGGGCCGCGGCGGCAGGTGAGCATCGCTGCGGCCGCTCACGGGTCAGGCCGACTCTGGCGGCATCCGCAGGAGCAGGGCCCCAGGCTGAGCCACCACCGTGAGCTGACGGGTCGATCCCATGACCTCGCCGTCCAGTTCCCACGGCTCCGCCCGGCCCAGCGTCACCAGCAGCTCGCTGAACTGAACGCGGTAGATCCCGCCGCGAGCCGGACGCCGCAGCAGGATGTCCGCGGCCACCGCCAGCCACCCGGCCAAGCCGCCGGCGACCAGCACGACGGCATCCAGCTTGCCGTCGTCAGGCCGTGCGTCCGGCAGCAGCGGGAGCCCGCCCCGCAGCCAGCCCACGTTGCCGACCATCAGCGCGCTGGCCCGCATCCGTCGGCGCCGGCCGCCGTCGGCACTGACGGTCACCCGCATCGGCCGGTCGCCCAGGTGACGAACCGCCGAGATCGCATAGGCGAGCCAGCCCAGCCGCTTCTTGAGCGAATCGCTGGTGTCGCTCAGCATCTGGGCATCCAGGCCCAGGCCCGCCATCACGACGAACAGCGTCCCGTTCACCCGGCCGGCGTCAATCGGCTGCTGGACGCCGCCGAGCGCGACCGCGAGCGCCTCGTCCATGCCCATCGGCAGGCCCATGTTGCGGGCGAGCAGGTTACCGGTCCCCATAGGGATGATCGCCAGCGGCACCCCGGTGCCGGTGACCCCCTCCGCGCACGCGGTGACCGTCCCGTCACCGCCGCAGGCAAGCACGAGTTCGACCCCGGCGGATACCGCTGACTCAGCCTGACCTCGGCCGGGATCCTCCGCCGTCGTCTCCAGCCAGAGCGGCTCGTCCCAGCCATGATCGTCCATGGCCCGGCGGACAGACTTGCGGAAAGCCTCGTCGTCATCCACCTTGGTCGGGTTCACCACGATTGCGGCCCGGCTCACCGACGTATCCATCCTTACGCGGTTGTGGGCATAGTCTGGACGCCGCCGCGGTTACGACGGCAAGCGGCACGCGGATGCGCCTGGCAGCGGCTGGCATGGCCCCTTGCTGCCCATCGTGAACAGGTTCACTCTGCTTGTCTGTCGATTGTTCGCTGATTGCTTGCCGCGCACTTCTGATCGGCATGCGGGCACAGTCAGCCGCCGAGGCCGCCGGTGGAACTGACGTGGGCGAGCTCCTGATTCCAATGCCAGCTCGTTCGGTACGCCCGCCGTGGCCGCCGATGCGGCCGACGCCAGCCCAGGGGGCCCGGGCCGCGCGGTGTCCGCGCGGCCCGCACCCGGCGCCCCCGGCTAGGAAGTACTAGGAGTACTGGTAGACCTGCGTGGTGGCGACTGGGCTGGCGTTGGCGCCCAGCGCCTCGGCGGTGCCGGGGATGCTGGCCACCGACATGAACGGCTCGTTGGCGTTGACGAGCTGGCCGGCCGAGTAGTGCAGCAGCACCTGGTAGTTCTCGTGGGTGTCGGACGTCATCCACAGCCCGCCCCTGCCGTCGGAGGCGAGCGACCCCGGGGCCAGGACGGACGGGCCGACCGCGGCCCGGCTCCAGCTGTGCCCGTTGAAGTGCAGCACGACCGCGGGGCCGCCGCCCGCCCCACCCGCCCCGCCCCAGCCGGTGCCGGCCGCGAAGACGTTGTCCGGCGAGAGCGCGAGGACCCCGGTCACGGCGGGGGCCACGTGCCCGCCGGTGCTGGGCGGGAACAGCCCGGCGACGTTGGTCTCGGTCCACTTACGGCCGTTGTAGTGCGCGACCTGCGTGCCGCTGTACGCCCAGACGTTCTGGTCGCTCGTGGCCGAGCCGCCCGACAGGGTCGAGGAGACCTCCGCCCAGCTGCGCCCGTTGAAGTGGAACACGCCCTCGCCGTAGCTCGCCCCGCCGAACGCCCACACGTCGTCCGGCCCGAGCACCGAGAAGCCGGTAACCGAGCCGGGGAAGGACTTCACCACGGCCCACTTCCTGCCGTTCCAGCGGTCAACCTGCGACCCGGGCCCGCCGGCGGCGGGCCGGAACGCGGCCCACACGTTGGACGGCGAGGAAGCCGCGGCGGCGTTCACGTAGCCGTTGCTGCCGGAGAACGCGACCTTCTTCCACGCGGTAGCGCCTACACGCTGGTAGGCGGCGCCGTTGCCCAGGAAGGCCCACCCGCTGGTCTTGCCGGTGGCGACGACCGTCGCGGCCGCCCCGCCGCCCGGCACCGACAGCACCGGGTGCCAGGACGCAGTAGCGGCCGACGCCGCCGGGGCACCCGACAGCACGGCTGCCGCTACCGCACGTCCCGGTGGTGAGAACCATGGAAACCCGGAAAAACTTTTGCTTCATGACAAGCTTTCGCAGCTACTTCCTCTTCCTCGAATGTGAATGTCGTGATGCCAACCCATGCGAACCCAAGTCAGGGGCCGCTTGCGATCAAGCTAACGGACACGTCTTTCAGACCACTGTCAAGCCGCTGTCAGGCTGCTATCAGCCAAGTTGAGACGACGTCAGCTAACAGGGCTCCGATTTCGGTGAGGCGCCTGGTGACATGGTCCGCAGCCGGCATGCCCAGGCGACGGAAGATTCCTAGGGCCTCACGCAGGTAGGCGGCGCCGTCTTCGGATTTCCCCATGCGCGCGTGGGCTTCACCGAGGCCCTGCAAGGCGATGGCCTCGTCATCGGGATGGCCTACTTCCCGGGCCAGTCGCAGCGCGTCCTGATAAACAGCGATCGCGCGGCCCTGCGTCGCCGGTGTCGGCGATCACCGCGGCGTAGTAATTCAGGGCCCAGGCCTCGGAACCGCGGACGCCGAGGTCCTGAAAGATGCCGATGGCCTCCTCCACGTCCCGCGCCGCGCCCGCCTGGTCGCCAGTCAAACGCCGGGCCTCGGCCAGTGCCGTGAGGGCGTTCGCCTGGCCGAGCCGGTTGCCAAGCTCCCGGTAGACCTCATGGGCGGCCTCCTGGTTCCGGGCCGCGCTGGCGTAATCGCCGACCAGGCACTGCGCCACGCCCAGTTTGTTCAGGGCGGTGGCTAGGTAGAGCCGGTCGCCCAGTCCCTGGACTATCACCAGGGCAGACTCCCCGTTCCTGACCGCGGCCTCGTACTTGCCGGTCAGGCGCTGCACCTGGACCAGTTGAATCAGGGCATGAGCCTCGCCGCTCTTATCACCCGTTTCCCGGTGCAGTTTCAGGGCTGCCTGGAGGTTGGCCTCCGCGCTTGCGCAGTCGCCGGCAATATTCTGGACCGCTCCCAGCCTGATCAGGGCGTGAGCCTCGCCGACCCGGTCGCCGGTCTCCCGGTACAGTTCCAGTGCCGCCCGAAGGCTGGCCTCCGCGCCCGGGTTGTCGTCCATGCGCTGCATGCTGGCCAGCTCGGTCAGGGCGTGAGCCTCGCCGGCCTTGTCGCCGGTCTCCCTGAGCAGTTCCAGCGCCCCCCGGAGGCTGGCCTTGGCACCCGGGTAGTCGTCGGTCAGCCCTTGCAGGTTTCCTAGCTCGGTCAGGGCGCGGGCCCGCCCGGACTGGTCGCCAAGGCGGCCCGCCGCGTTGGCCGCGGCCGCCTGCACGTCAATGCCCGTCGGCCAGGGACCCTCAGTGCGCAAAAGGTTGGCCAGGCCCGCGCTGAGCGCGACGACGCGCTCAGCGAGGCCGACGTCCATCGCGTATCCGAGGCACGCGCCTAGGTTGGCCCGCTCGGCCCGCAGCCAGGTGCGGGCCGAGCCGTCGTCAGCCAGCGCGGGCGCGTGACGAGGGGCCGGGCCTGGCGGAACGGACTGAGCGTAGCGGGCTATGTGGGCATCGGCCCTGAGCGCGGTGTGCTGGTAGTAGTCAAGCAACCGGTCGAGTGCGGCCTGCCGCTCATCGGCGGGGTCGTGTTCGGCCAGGGTACGGGCGTGCGCGCGGATCAGGTCGTGCATCCCGTAGCGGCCTGCGACGGGTTCAAGCAGCAGGTTCTGATCGACCAGTCCCTGAAGCAGGCGATCGGCGGCAACCGGGTCGGTGTCCGTCAGGGCCGCGGCGGCGTAGGCGTCGATCTCCGGGCCGGGGATCAGGCCCAGGTAACGGTACACTCGCCCCTGATCGTCACCGAGGCTCAGCATGGACAGGCCGAAGACCGCGGCCAAGTCCCGGTCGCCGTCGGAGAACGAGTCCAGCTTGGTTCGCGCGGCGCTCAGCTTTCCCGCGAGGTGCGCCAGGGTCCAGGCCGGACGGCTGCGCAGCAGCGCCCCGGCGATCCGCAGCGCCAGCGGCAGCCGCCCGCACAGCCGGCAACCTCGGCCGCGTCCCGGTCGCCCGCCGCTACGCGTCCCGGCCCGGCCACCGCGGCCAGCAGCGTGAGCGCGTCCGCGTCCGGCAGCACGTCAAGCGCCACCACGTGCGCGTCGTCAAGGGACTTGAGCTTGCGGCGGCTGGTGATCAGCACCAGGCACCCGGCATCGCCCGGGATCAGCGGCCGGACCTGGGCCTCGTCGGCGGCGTTGTCCAGCACGATCAGGGTGCGGGTGCCGGCTAGGCGGCCACGGTAGAGCGCAGCGCGCTCCTCGGTGCTTTGCGGAATCTGCTGCGGCGGGATCCCCAGGGTGCGCAGGAACGTCTCAAGGGCCTGGTCCGCCGTGCGCGGCGGGTAGCCCTGGGTGTAGCCGTGCAGGTCGATGAATAGCTGACCGTCGGCGAACCGTTCCGCCAGCCGGTGCGCGGCGTGCACCGCCAGCGCGGTCTTCCCGATTCCGGCCATGCCGTCGAGCGCCCAGATGACCACCGCGCCCGGACCGCGCCCGCCGTCACCTCCCTCACCCAGCTCGAGCAGGCGCATGAGCTCGGCCTGCCTGCCGGTGAATACTCCGGTATCGGCAGGCAGCCGGCGCAGCCCGCCACGCGCGGGCCCGTGGCCGGGCCCCGCATCGCCCTCCGGTGCGTGGTCACCGGGCGGAGCAGGTTCCGGCTGCTCGGCCTGCAGCAGCCGCCGGTACAGGTCCTGCAACTCGGGAGACGGGTCGATGCCGAGCCGGGCCGCTAGGGTCTCCCGCGCCCGGTGGTACTCGTTGATCGCCTCGGCCGGCCGTCCGGCGGCTGCCAGCGCCCGCAGCAACTGGACCCACAGCGGCTCGCGCAGCGGATGCTGGCCGGTCAGCTCGCGCAGCTCCGCGATGACCCGGTCACCCTGCCCAGCCTCGAGCCGCAGGTCGGCCCGCCGCTGCACCGCCGACAGGTACTCGTCGGTCAGGCCGGGTACCACGTCCCGGTCCAGCGCCGCGGACCCGAGGTCCGCGAGCGGTTCCCCGCGCCAGAGGTCAAGCGCCTGGTCAAACAGCCCGAGCGCCGAGGCGCGATCGTCGGCCTCCCCCGCTTCCCTGGCCAGGCGGCGGAAACGCAGCACGTCGACATGGTCCGGGCTGATGTCGAGCAGGTAGCCGTCGCCGACCGTGACCACCGCGCCCGGCACCATCCTGCGCAGCCGCGCCACCACCGTGTGCAGGCTCGGCCGCAGGTGTTCCGGCCGGTCATCGTCCCACAGCAGCTCGGCGAGACGGTCAGCGCCGACCGGCCGCCCGGCCGACATCGCCAGCACGGCGAGCAGCATGCCTGGCCGCCCCCGCAGCGGCCTGACCGCCGCTTCGTCGCGAGTGACAAGCAGCGGCCCCAGGACACCAACGCGCAAGGGCGCCTCACCAGTCACCACCGGCCCCGAGGACGGACCGCATGCCCAAAAACCCCTGCCCACGCCACCGGGCTGCCCATGCATGTCAGTTTAGTTGTGAACGACATTCAACATATTCATAACGCATGCATCCACGGGCGGTGTTGTCACACCATGTCCGGCTATAACGTCACGGACAGTCAGAAACGCGCCTCAGAGACGGTGCCATACCGCTGCCATCACACGCGAAAATGACAGTGCCCGAGCGACCCGGGGCGGGCTGATCGCCCCGGAGTGCACTCATGCGAACGGAGGCATTTCCTCTGGATGCGCCTTCGGCGGCGGGGGTCGCCCGCAAACCGTGATGCCGCTGCTGATGAGTGATCTTCGGGCCTCATGCCGCAGCGCCTGCGGCCGGTCACGGGTCCGCCTCTGTCACCACTGGCCGCGCCCTGCTGAGGCCGGTGCTACTTTAGCGGAGTGGCCTGCCCGTATTTCGGGCAGCGCGGACAGCCCGACGGGACGGGAAGGCGGGCGGGTGCTGTGAGTTCGCCGGCGAACGAGGCCGTGGTACCGGAGATCGACACGTCCCGGCCGCACGCGGCCCGGGTCTACGACTACTACCTGGGCGGCAAGGACAACTTCGCGGCCGACCGTGAGATGGCGGAGAAAGCACAGGCCAGCTGGGGGACGATCCGCACCTCGGCGCGCGAGAACCGGGCGTTCCTCGGCCGTGCGGTCCGGTACCTGGCCGGGCAGGCCGGCATCCGCCAGTTCCTCGACATCGGCGCCGGGCTGCCGTCCGCTGACAACGTCCACGAGGTCGCCCAGGGCACCGCCCCCTCCTGCCGCGTCGTCTACGTGGATAACGACCCGCTGGTGCTGGCCCATGCGCGTGCGCTGCTCATCTCCGGGCCGGAGGGCCGCACCGCTTACATCCACGCCGACCTGCGCGACCCGGCGGGCATCCTGGCGCACCCGGTCACTCGTGAGGTACTGGACTTCACCCAGCCGATCGCCCTCATGCTCGTCGGGGTCTTGCACCTCGTCCCGGACGAGGACGAGCCCAGGCAGATCATGACGACGCTGCTCGACGCGCTGCCCCCGGGCAGCTACCTCGTCGCGTCCCACGGCACGGCGGAATACGCCCCGGACGCGACGGACGGCGCGGTGCGCGCTTTCCGGGAGGCGGGGGTCCCATTTCAGACGCGTGATTCCGGCGAGTTCGCCCGGCTGGCGTTCACCGGCCTGGAACTGGTGCCGCCCGGGGTGGTTGTCACCTCGGAATGGCGGCCGGAGGACGACGGGCCGCGTCCCATGCCGGCCGAGGCTGAACACCAACGGCGGGGTCGCGCTCAAACCGTAATGAGCCCGGAGCAGGAAACACGCCCGGCGCGCCACCGCCGCCCCGCCCGCGTGCCATCCTTTGCCCAGCCTCCTAACCGTCCACCGCTAAGAGGTGCGCTCGATAACGGTGTATGAGCGCGTCTTGGACCGGTCGAGGAACCTCGCCTCGTCCTCGGCGACGCCGGAGCCCAGCGCGTACAGCTGCGGGCCTGCGGCTTCGCCTCGCGCGCGAGCGCACGGCTACCGCGTTCCGCCCCGGCAAGGCGGCGTGAAACGATCGACTGTGTAGCCGGGCCCACGGCGCGATAACCAAACCCGGCTAGTCCTGATGATCCAGTCCGGGGGGAACGGTCATGTCAGGCATCACGGCGGGCGGCGAAATCCAGCGAGAGCCGGCCACGAAGAACCTTGGCCGGCGGCGTGCGGCCGGCATATACGGCGCCATCGTCACCGCAGCCATCCTCGACACCGCCGGGGGCCACGTGTCCACCGCCGCGCTGGTGGTCTCGGTCGTGGTCACGCTGCTGGTGTACTGGGTCGCCGAGGAGTACGCCGAAGTCATCGGCGAGCAAGTCGAAGGGGGCCGCCTTCCCAGCCGGGCATCCGTCCGGAGAGCCCTGACCGCGACCTGGCCGATGGTCTCCGCTTCCTACGCGCCGCTGCTTGCGCTGGTGCTGGCCCGGCTGGCCGGGGCCTCCGACCTCACGGCCGCCAACGTGGGGCTGGTCGCAGCGGTCATCCTGCTGACGCTTCACGGGTGGCTGGCCGCGCGAGCCGCCCAGTTGCGCGGCTGGCCGCTCGTCCTCGCTACTTCCACCGCGGCCGCCCTCGGCATAGTGATGATTCTGCTCAAGGACCTCATCCTGACCCACCTGCACTGAAAATCGGCGCCCGGGCCAGCCGAATGCAGGCCGGGCGATGCCGAAGTGGACGCTCACGTTGTCTTGATCAGGCCACCGTCGATCAGGTAATTGACGCCGGTGATGTTAGCGGTCCGGTCCGAGGCCAGGAACGTGATCAACGTGGCCACCTCTTCCGGGGTGGTGAACCGGCCAGTGGCGAACCCGCCGAGGCCGGCGATGATCGTCTTGCGCGCGGTTTCCGCGTCCACGCCGGTGTCCTTGGCCACCGTCGCGGCGACGCCGTGCTCACCGAGCCACAAGTCGGTGGAAACAGGACCCGGGGAAACCGCGTTGACCCGGATGCCGTGCGGGCCGAACTCCTGGGACAGCGTCTTGGTGAGGTTAACTAGCGCGGCCTTCGCCGCGCCATAGTCGATCGTGGCGGCGTCTGGCTGGAAGAAGGCGTTGACGGAGGCGACGTTGACGATCGCTCCGCCGCCGTTCTCCACCATGACGGTGAGGGCCGCGCGGCTAGCCCGCAGCGCGATGAAGAAGTTCATCTCCATCGCCCAGGCGAAATCCTCGTCGCTAGTACCGAGGAATCCCTGAGTGCGCATGCGGACGGCGCCGACGTTGTTGACTAGTACGTCGAGCTGGCCGTGCTCCTCGATCGCGAGCCTGACCAACTGCGCCGCCCCGTCCGGTGCCGACAGGTCAACCGCGACGGGGGTGACGCCCTTAAGGCCGTCGAGACTGCCGGTGGTCAGCGAGCCGGCCACGACGCGCGCGCCCTCAGCCGCGAGCGCCTTGGTGACGGCCAGGCCGATTCCCTTGCCCGCTCCGGTGACGACGGCTACCTTGCCGTCCAGGTTCAGGTCCATGGTGTCCTCGTCGCTCCTACGGCTGGGTGAAGCGCTGCACGAACGTGAGCGCGGTCGTGGCGACTTCCTTCCAGCCGCTGTCGATCGTGAGCGCGTGCCCGCGGCCGGGAATCTCGGTGATCTCGGTGACGTCCTTGTTGCGCTGTTGCAGCTTGAAGGAGGCGTTGGTTAGCGTCCAGGGAACCGTGTGATCCTTCTCGCCGGAGATCAGCAGCAGTGGTCCGCGGTCCGGGTTCTCCGTGTCGACCTTCGCCTCGGTCCACGGGTTGAGGTTGGCCGCCGCGGCCTGGAAGAGCGGCAGGCCCGGCGCAGGGACGGCGAATGTCTCGTACAGCTGCTTCGCCTCCTCTTCGCTGACCACGTTGGCGAAGGCGTAGCGGAACTGGTCATATGTCAGCGGGACCGCGCGGTGCCGGTTCGCCGGGTTGCTGAGCGCGGCTGACGCGGACCGAAGCGCCGATATCGGCAGCGGCAGCACGCCGCGGAACGGCGCCGGGTCGATCGCCACGGTCACCGCCGCCAGGCCCCGGCCGGCCAGGATCTGGGCGAGCAGTCCGCCGAACGAGTGCCCGATAATGACCGGCTTCCTGGCCAGCGTGCTAGTGATCGCGGCGAAGTGGTCGGCGACCTGCCCGATCGACTTGCCCGCGAATACCTCCGGGTTGGCGTTGGCCTGTGCCGTCGTCTCGGGATCGTCGGGCCAGCCTGGCGTAAGCGGCGCGTAACCGGCGGCCTGAAATAGCTCGGCCCAGCGGTCCCAGCTGCTTGGCAGCAGCCACAGGCCGTGGACGAACACCACCGGGACCTGCCCGGTCGCGTTCGCGCGTGCTACCTGCTCGGCCTCGTGCTCGGTGATGACGGAAGGCGTGTCAGTGGTCATGGGATGACCGTAGGCGGACAATCTGGGCGCTCGCTTGGGTCAGGTGACTGAACCTAGGATGGCGAATATGGACTCGGCTAATACCGCGTTGGTCGGGCGTGAGCCGCAGCTAGCGGTACTAGGCGACCTGATCGATCACGTGCGGGACCGGGGCGGTGCCCTCGTGGTGACCGGCGAGCCGGGAGTCGGCAAGTCAGCTCTGCTGCGGCAGGCCAGCGCGGACGCCAGGAAAGCCGGGATGCTAGTCCTGGCTGTGTCGGGCGTGCAATCGGAGTCGCTGCTGCCGTTCGCTGGGCTGCACCAGCTCCTTGGGCCAGTTCTCGGCCAGCTCAACCGGCTGGCCTCGCCGCAGCGGAACGCGCTCCGGGCTGCCCTCGGCGTGACTGACGGGGATGCCGATCCCTTCTTGACCGCCCTCGCGGTGCTGAACCTGCTGGCCGTGAGCGCAGCGAGCGTCCCGGTGCTGATAATCGTGGAGGACGCGCACTGGCTCGACCGGCCCACCGTTGACGCGATGGCCTTCGTGGCCCGGCGGCTGGAATTCGAGCCAATCCTGATGCTCATCACCGTCCGCGACGGCTACCAGGACACCCTCAGCGACGCGGGGCTGCCGGCACTGCACCTTGAGCCGCTCTCAGTGCCGGCGGCGGAGGCGCTGCTTGATAGCAGTGATCCCGGCCTTCCGAGCACGGCGCGCGATCGGCTGCTCGCCGAGTCGGCGGGCAATCCCCTCGCGCTCGTTGAGCTGCCTATCGCCTACCGGCAGCTCGGTCCGGACGTGGTCCCGCCCCAGTGGCTACCCCTCACTACCCGACTGGAACGGGCCTTCGCGGCGCGAGTGGCTGAACTTCCGTCCGCGACGCGCACCGCGCTGCTGATAGCGGCCGTTAATGACGGCCCGCTGCTCGGCGAGGTGCTCGCGGCCACGCGCCTGCTGGCGGGCGCCGAATTGAGCCTCGACGTGCTGGATCCCGCCATCAGGGCGCTGCTGGTCGACGTGAGTGACACCGAAGTGCGGTTCCGTCATCCGCTGCTGCGGACCGCGATCCACCAGCAGGCGAGCATCTCGCAGCGGCATGCCGCGCACGCGATGCTGCACCACGTCCTGGCGGCCCAGCCAGCGCGCGCGCTATGGCACCGGGCGGCATCGGTCATCGGGCCGGACGAGGCAGTGGCCAGTGAGCTGGAAGCCGCCGCTAGGTTGGCCCAGCAACGCGGCGGAGCAAGCGTCGCCGTCCAGGCGCTGCACCGCGCGTCGAGGCTCAGCGACGGCCCCCAGCGGGTAACGCGCCTGCTACGGGCGGCCGAGCTTGCCTTTGAGCTCGGGCAGCACGACCTGGTGCTGAGTCTGATCAGGGAAGGCGAGCTCCTCGGTCTCAGCCCCGGTGACCAAGCGCGGGCCACGTGGATCAGGGAGAGCTTCGCGGACGGCGTCCCTGGTAGTGCCACGCAGGTGCGGTCGCTGGCCGGGCTGGCCAGCCAGGCGGCCATTGACGGAAACAGCGACTTGGCGCTCAAGCTCCTGTACGGGGCCGCCCTGCGGTGCTGGTGGGGTGATCCGGGGCAGGCCGCCAGGGACAGCGTCGTCACCACCGCAGGCCGGTTTGACGTGCCCGAGGATGATCCGCGGCTGCTGGCAATCCTCGCGTTCGCGGAGCCGGTCGCTCAGGGCACCGTCGTCATCGGAGGTCTCTCCCGGCTCGCGACGGGAGAGCGGACCGACGCCATGGCGGACAGGCACGCTGGAAACGCGGCCATGGCGGTGGGGGCATTCGGGCTAGCCTGCGGTTTCTTCGCTTCATCGGTGGCCGGACTGCGCGCTCAGGGCCGGCTTGGCCTGCTGGCGCGGGCGCTCGCCCTGCAAGCGTGGGTCGCCGTCCAGGTCGCGGACCTGGACACGGCCATCCCGGCCGCCGACGAGGCGCGCCGGCTGGCGCGGGAGACGAGGCAACCGCTGGTCATGGCGACCGCCGAAGCCGTCCAGGCGCTGCTGGCAGCATTGCGCGGTGACGCTGACGAGGCGGTGGCGCTCGCTTCGCAGGCCGAGCAGACCAGCATGCCCGCTGGTGGCGCCGCCGTGCTCGCGGCCACGCAGCTGGCCCGTGGCCTCGCTGCCCTGGGCGGCGGCGACCCGGCGGCGGCCCTCGGGCACATTCGACGCATCTACGACCCCGCGGACCCGGCCTATCATCAGGCGATCAGCTGCTTCACGATCGGGGATCTCGCGGAGGCCGCCGTTTACGGCGGCGACCCCGACGGCATCCGGATCATCATGGTGGAGATGGAAGCGCAGGCGCGGCGCACCACGTCGCCGTCGCTGCATGCCAGCTTGCGCTATGCTCGCGCGCTGGTGGCCAGTGATGAGCAGGCCCAGGCCCTCTTCGACGCCGCGCTGGGGTCTGACATGAGCACGGCGCCCTTCCTGCGCGCCCGGGTGCAGTTGGCATACGGCGAGTGGCTGCACCGGCAGCGCCAGAATTCGGCGGCTCGGGAGCCGTTGCGCGCGGCGCGCGAGGGATTCGACGCTCTCGGCGTGATCCCCTGGTCCGAGCGGGCACGCCAGCAGCTCAGGTCGACCGGCGAGACGAGCCGCCGCCGGACCCCGGCGGCGCGTGAGCAGCTCACCCCGCAGGAACTCCAGATCGTGCAGATGGCGGCGGACGGGCTCAGCAACCGGCAGATCGGCCAGAAGCTCTACCTTTCTCCCCGTACGGTCAGCTCCCACCTGTACCGGGTCTTCCCGAAGCTAGGCATCACTTCCCGGACCGAACTGCGCGCCGCGATCGGCACCAGCGGAGCGCCTCGCTTAACGGTATTCGGGATTCTCGAAGTCGAAACGGCATCCCGCGTCCCATTCGGAGCGCTGGTTGCCGTGGGCGGGGATGCCGCCCGCATCCTTCAGGATCCGGGCCAGGTGCATCAGGTTCCAGGTCATGAACGTGGTGTTGCGGTTGGTGAAGTCGTTCTGCGGGCCGCCGGAACCCGGGTCGAGGTACGACGGGCCCGGGCCCGCCTCCCCGATCCAGCCGGCGTCGGCTTGCGGGGGGATGGCGTACCCCAGGTGCTGCAGGCTGTACAGGATGTTCATCGCGCAGTGCTTGACGCCGTCTTCGTTCCCGGTGACCAGGCAGCCGCAGGCGCGGCCGTAGTAGGCGTACTGCCCGCTGTCGTTGAGCAGGTGGGAGCACGCGTAGAGCCGCTCGATCACCCGCTTGGTGACCGAGCTGTTGTCGCCGAGCCAGATCGGCCCGGCGAGAACCAGGATGTCGGCCGCCAGCACCTTCTCATACAGTTGCGGCCACGCGTCGCTGGCGGCGCCGTGCTCGGTCATGTCCGGCCACACGCCGGTCGCGATGTCATGGTCGACAGCGCGGACAGTCTCCACGCGCACGCCTTGCCTGCGCATGATCCCGGCGCTGGCGTCGATCAGTCCCTGGGTATGACTGAGCTCTGGCGACGGTTTCAGCGTGCCGTTTATGTACAGGGCGGCCAGGTCGTCGTAGCGCGGGCCCGAGGTGGTCATGAGTGCTCCCCACGTGCGGCAAGACAGGTCAGCTCACAGTCCGCCCCGGAACGTATCCGTTACAGGCCCAGCACCAGCGGGCGCCACGGAGCCATCCGCTCGGATCTACCCGGTCCGCAAATCCGGGTGAGTCATCCGCGCCGGG
Organism: uncultured Actinomycetota bacterium; assembly: GCA_963850115.1. GTDB lineage: Bacteria > Actinomycetota > Actinomycetes > Streptosporangiales > Streptosporangiaceae > Trebonia. The sequence continues at coordinate 125,853 of CAWKKG010000002.1, read as the reverse complement.
CGTCGCCACGGGGTCCTGTAATAGTTCTTACAGATTGCTGCGCGGGGAAGACAACGTGTAACAAAGCCGGCGTGGCAGGGACCTAACCGCGTGGGTCTGCGGATCACCGCCGATCCTCCCCACGCAAGGAGAAGACATTGCGTAAGCGCACACGCCTGGCAGCAGCGGGCGGCAGCCTGCTCGCGGCCGCGATCGGCATCTTCGGAGTCCCCGCCGCTGCCAGTGCCAGCCCGCCATCGCCGGTGGTCGGGTACACCTACATCGACGGCAACACCGCCCCAGCCAACACCATCGACGGGTACGCCCGCCACGCGGACGGCTCGCTCACCGCTCTAGCCGGCTCCCCGTTCGCGGCCGGGGGCGAGGGTCTGGGCACCGGCCTGGCCTCCCAGGGCGCGATCCAGGCAACCCAGGGCGGCCGGTATCTGCTGGCAGTGGACGCCGGCAGTAACCAGATCTCGGTACTGCGAGTCACCGCGGGCGGCGTGCCAGTGCTAGTCGGCCAGCCGGTGTCCTCAGACGGGATCAAGCCGGTGAGCGTCGCGGTCTCCCCGTCCGGCCTGGTTTACGCAGCGAACTCCGGCGCCGGCGGCAGTAACTACACCGGCTTCCGGCTGAGTCCCGGTGGGGCGCTGACACCGGTCCCTCGACTCGACGTACTCAGTCCCGGATGCCTCCGGGCTAGGCGACGTGTTCTTCAACGCCTTCGGGGACCACCTCATCGGCACCCGCACCGGCACCTCGCAGATCGACAGCTTCCTGGTGCTGCCCGGCGGCCGCCTGCTCGCCGCGCCCGGCTCTCCCTTCACCGGGCAGGGCCTCGGCCAGCTTGGCGCGGAGTTCTCGCCGACCAGCCCCTCGGAGCTGTTCGTCAGCAACGCGCATAACGGGGCTCTCCTCGGCACCGTGTCCGCCTACCACGACAGCCTGCTCGGCCGGCTCTCCCCGATCGGGTCCTCCCCTTACGCCGACGGACAGACCGCACCCTGCTGGGTCGAGATCAGCCACGACGGCCGGTACCTGTTCACCGTCAACACCGGCTCGGGCAACATCTCCAGCTACGCCATCAGCCCGGGAGGCTCACTTACCCTGATCGGCAGCACGCCAATCGCTGGGGGCGGGGCTGACATCGACGCCCGCCTGTCGCCGGACGGCAGGTACCTCCTAGTCGACGGCTCGGGCATGCATTTCGTATCCGTGTTCGCCGTGAACGGCGGATCACTCACCGAGGTGCCCGGCTCGCCGACGCCGCTGCCAGCCGGCGTCACTTCCTCGTCTGGAATTGCCAACATCTAGCAACGCCCAGCCGGCTTGCCGGCCAGCTGTCGGTGGCCCGCCCAACTGAGCGGGCCACCGACAGCCCACGACATCGGACGGCCTCAAAGCTGAGCCGACCTGGCCGGCTAAGGCGCCAGCCTCGTCTCCCAGCCGCGAGCCTGGAAGGTACGCGTGAGGAGATGTTAGACGGTGGCCGGGTAGCCGAGGCTGAGGACCACGGGGACCGCGCCGAACGGCTGGCGGAAGCGGGTTCCTGGCCGGTCGGGCGCGCCGGGGGCGTCGATGGGCGGCCAGCGCATCTTCTGGTGCGCGGCGGTCAGGCCGGCCACCGAGTAGGGGAACTCCACCGGGGAGACGCCGTTCCGCTTGAGGAGAGCACCCCAGCGGAACGCGGCGAACGCGGCGGCGAGCTCCCGGACGGACAGCGGGCGGCGGGCGGTGAGGTCGATCCCGTAGACCGCGGAGGCCAGCTCGATCAGGTCAGAAGCGCACTGGACGAGGGCGGCCGTCTTCGTGGTGTAGGAGGTGCCGTCGGCGTTGACCGTCCCGAGTTTCTCGCCCTGGACGGGTGAGTAGCGTAGGTCCGCCCGGCACTGCATCCAGTCGCCGGCCGCCAGCAGCTTCCAGCTGCTGCCGGTGGTCGCGGCCACGTCCCGGTACAGGTGCTCGCTCCGGTCCAGGGGTCCTTTGGCGGTGGCGAACAGGGCCGTCCGCACCGCCTGCGGCAGCTGCGCCTGGTACCGGGCAGCGACGGCGGGAGTGCGCCCGCTGACGGCGGGCGCGGGTGTGACCTTCGCGGTCGTGACGGCGCTGGCCGTACGGGTGAAGGTGTCGCTCGCCGGGTTGGTGGCGGCGGACGCGGCCGCCGGGGCCGTGTCGTACTGGTAGAGGTTGTAGAGCTTCATCAGCGCGATGAGGTTGGCGCCGTAGTCCGGGTCGGTGGCGTAGACGCCGGTCAGGTCGTTGGCGAACGCGTCCGGCTGGGCCCGGTCGGCCATCGCACGGGTGTAGTAGCCGCTGGTGGCGAGGAGTTCCGCGTGGTCGGCGACGGACTCGGCGTCGTTGTGGTAGACCGCGAACTGTGCGTCGATGGTGACCCAGCTGCCGTTCTCGTATTCCTGAGTCGGCAGGGTGACGCTTCCGGCGGGCCCGCTCCCCTTGATGCCGAACAGGTTGTGGTAGCGGGCCGCAAGGCTGCTCTGGCCCCAGGCGGACTCTTCGATCGCCTGGGCGATCGTCACCGATGCGGGTACGCCGTAGCGCTGCTGGGCGGCGACCGCGCCCGGTGCGATCAGGCTGATGAATGCCTGCTGGTTCCGTGTCCCCAGGGTGGCGTGCTGCTTTGGGGACGAGCTGGCCGATGATCCCGAAGGGGGCGCGGCTGGGGACGCCGAGGAAGGCCGGGACCGTTCGGCGGGTGCGGGCTTTGGACTCGCGGCAGGCTCGCCGAGGAGCTGACCGGTGGCGAGGACGCCGGGTACTGCCCCCTTCGCCTGCTCCCCCGGGCCTTGTTTTCCTGCGCCGGGTCCGGCGCCGGGAATGCCGCCAGTCCCCGCGAGGGCAACGCCGCCGGGCAGGCCGGGGACCGTGGCGGTGCCTGCCGGGGCTGGCTTCGCTTTCGCAGGAGCGGCCTTGGTGTTGGCCGGGGCCGTGCCGCCCGATGCGGGCTGGAGGTTGCCGTTGTCGACGAAGCCGACGATGCCCTGGTCCGCGAGCGGTGCGGCCGAGGAGTGGGCGTTGAGGGTAAAGCCGGGCAGGGAGTCGGCGCCGATGGTGTCGAGGACGCCGCCGGAGTAACTGGTGACGACCTCGACGTGGCCGTCGTAGACAGCCCAGTCGCCCGGCTGAGGGGTGTAGCCGTCGTCGCTAAGCGGGTGCCAGCGTCCGTGCGCCTGGGCGTCGGCCACCACGGAGGTGACCTGGGGAGAAGCCGGGTTGGTGTTCACTCGCACGTCCGCCCAGGCCGGCAGCGGCCAGGGATAGGTGGTTCCCCCGGTGACCCAGCTGCGCAGCCCGGTCGTCTGGGCGGCGAGTTCGAGGGTGAGGCTGGCGAACGCGGCGCAGGAAGGTCCGTGGTCAGTGCCTTCGCCGCTGACCTTGCCCCAGATCAGCGCCTCTACCTGGGCAGGCGTCTTGGTCTTCGCGAGCTTGAGGTAGTAGTTGGCCACGTTGACGATCGCGGCCCGCAGTTGCGCGTCGCTGGCGGGCGCCTTCCCGGTTGTATCAAGCTGTGCTGCCTGCTGGAGCGCGAGTAGATGCAGCGGCACGCTGGTTGGCGTGGTCTCCGCCGCGGCCGCCGGGGCAAAGTTGAACCCGGTGATCACGCCGCTGGCGCTCACGGTGACGAGCGCCGTAGCCTGCTGCCACCACGGCTTACTGGTGGTGTTCATGGGTATCCCTCCTTCCCCGCTGCCTCTGGTGCCTGACGCTGCGCCGTTATCCGCCGGAGCCGGGCAGGCTGGCGAGAATGGCTCGGACTTGCGGGTTGCCGGGGTTGCCGGCGTTCTCGAACAGCACTTGCTGCCTCACTCGCCATCCGAGACGGGGCACCGCTCATCCACTTCTGGAACACGTCGCTGACCAACGCGGCCTGCCCGGACGGACCGAGAACGGGCGACGCGCAGGCGGCCGGGTAGCCCGTCCTGGTGGTCAGCTTCGCCGAGCCGCTGTAGCGCTGGCAGTTCGACGCCTTGCTCTCCAAGCCCGGTTCGATGAGCACGCTCCCGGAGGAAGAGGTCAGGGTGGCGCCGCTGATGATGTTGTTGATCGCCCGCGCGGCGACGGCGAGGCTGTCGATGGGGCTGTCCGGGTCGTACGGGTGGTGCAGGTTGAGGGACCAGGCGATGTCGCCGCCCTGCCCCGGCTGGACCGGTTCCAGTCCCTTGCGGCCAGTTGACTGGTCGACGAAGTCCGGGTTGTCTCCGCTGGTCAGCAGGGCGAACACCCACAGCACCTGGTCGGTGTCCTTGGCACAGGCGAAATTCAGCCCGCTGGGCTCGGCTGCCACATCCGGGTTCGCGCAGGCCTGCGCGATCTCGGCCTGGACCGTCGCCACGCTCGCCGGCCAGGCCGCACCGGAACCGCGCGTTGCCACCAGGAATGCGACGACCCCGGCGAGCAGCGTGACCATCCCCGCTGCGATCAGCCGCCAGTGCGCAAGCAGCCGCCGACGCCGCGACCGGCGATAGCCTGGCCGCCCCCGGTCGATCAGTGCCTCGGTCCGGCCGCTGGCCGGACGGGCCCCGCGCTCCGGGACGGCGGAGGAGGGCACCGCGCGGTTCGGGTGGCCGCTGCCTTCTGGGTGCATGACCGCGTGCAGCCGCTGCTCAAACTCGACGGCCAGGCTTTCTATAGTTGCTAGCTTATCAGTGCTAGAATCGCTTATATTTTCGAACTTAGACGTAGTGATCACCCTCGCTTACCTCAAGTGGCCCTGGTTCCCGGGTCGGCCGGCGACGCAGCCCAACTCGCCCGATCCCTTACCATTAGAACATAGATACTAAAAGTGTGTCTACTTCCTTAAAGTAAGTAGCGACCGTGCTGGCGGCCCGTCACTCGGGAGGCGGCTGCGTCTCGTTTCCGTCGATGTCCGGGAGTTCTAGTTCCCGGGTGATCTCTCTAGGCGAGGCCGTCAGATGCGGCCGGTGGTCGAGGCGCGCCTGCTGCGCAGCAGTTAGCTGGGTAACCTGGACCTGCCAGTCAACTTTGACGATGAGCAGGGCGCCGACCCTGACTACTGCGTCCTTTGTCGGCTGGAGCGCGGTGATTACCCGTCCGAGGTTCTGGAGCAGCAGCGCGGTCGTCTGGGCGTCCCGGTACAGCCCGGCACGGGTGTCGGCGGCGTGGACGGCGGGTAGTCCGGCCTCCTGGGCCACAGCGGGGCGGACAGCGGCCTGCTGTCCGTGCACCGGGGACTTGATGAAAAAGTCGGCCACGAGGCGAAAACCTGACGCCAGTGCGGGCAGTCCGATCTCGGCCGTACCGAATCCCGTGATCGCGGCCCCGTTCGCGATGGTCATTGCCACGATGGGGGCCGACTGCTCGGCGTGCCAGGCTATTCCGGTTGCGATGGTCGCCAGCCCGCTCACGATGACCGCCGAGTAGCTAAGTACGTACCGGCCGGTCATCGTCGCCAGCGCGCTACTGATAACCGTCACGCCGAGGCAAACGACTACCCCGCCGGCTAGCGGCTGCCGGTTGGCCACTAGTACCGCGCCGGTGGCGATGACGGCAGCCCCGCTCGCGATGACTGCCCCACATTCCATTGGACGCCGATCGAGCACCATCGCCAGTGCGCCCACGGCACACGCCGCTCCGAGGCCGAAGAGTGTCGTGCAGGCAAGAGCATCCCGGCCGGCCAGCGACACCGCCCCGAGTCCGATGAACGCGATACCGAGCCCGCTGGCCGCGGCCGCCCCGATGAACGACGGCCGCCTGTCCGTGAGCAGCGCCATCCCGCTCCCGGTAAGCGCCACCCCGAGCCCGGCAAACGCCGCACCGGCGAGCACGTGCCCGTGCGCCAGCAAGGCCCCTCCGTGCCCGATGGAGGCAACGCCGCCGCCCACCAGCGCCGCCCGGCCTAGAAGTTCGGCCGCGGCGTCCAGGCCGGCCGCTAGCACGACGGTGCTCGCTGTCAAGGTGACGGCCACGGCCGTGAGGATGAACGCAACCCGGACCGGGCTCAGCGCAGCCGCGACCGTCGCTGCGGCTGCGGGTCCCAAGAAGAGCCACCGGGCATAGCGCCATAGCCGCGTCTCGTGAGGCAGGTGACGAATTCCCCACGCTGCCGTCACCATGACGACAACTGCAACTGCTTCCCCCTGCACGCGGTAACCCAGCGTACTGAAATCGGTGGTCGCTATGGCAACGAGAGCCCCGGGGAGCGTACCGACGACGGCGTTACTGATCCTGGGCGCGGCCGGCTATTGTCCCTTGCCCGAGAAGCAAATGAGAGGGGCTGGTGGGAAGAATTCGCGGACGCACTCCCGGAGGAATACCAGGCTTTTATCGGCCTTGAGGCGGAGGCGGTCTCCGCGGCGACCTGGTCGGTTGACATCGTACCTGGGCTCCTACAGACCGAGGATTATGCCCGGCAAATGCACCTGCGCTACCAGGTCGTCGTCCCGACGCCGCCAGGAATCATCGAGACCCGGGTAAGGGTCCGGATGATTCGCCAAGAAGTGCTGACTCGCGATCCGCCGCTCGAACTTTCCGTCGTGCTTGATGAGTCAGTTCTCCTGCGGGCGATCGGGAATTCCCAATTGATGTTCGCTCAGCTTCAACATCTGGTGCAAATGGCAGGTCTGCCCACCATAGAGTTGCGCGTACTCCCCTTGAATAAGGAGCGGCTCGCTGCTAACTCTTTCACGATACTAGCCATTAACGCAACCGGGGAGACCGGCGGGCTACGCGACGTTGTCAACACGGAAAGCGTCGTGGGAAGCGATCTTTATGTTGAGGGCGAAACCGACACTTACTTTCACCGCGTGGTATTCCAAGACCTGGTAAAAACGTCATTGTCGCCTGCTGAGTCGCTAGCACTGATTCAGCAAACGTCCGAGCAACGCTGGGCATGATCGGTTACGGTACGTTATAGCCCTTGCGTGCGATCCTGCCGCAACAGGTAAAGGTACAGTTCGAGCGAAGGGGATTTACCGTGCAAAACGGGCGTTTTACGTTCAGGGCCATGAAGTTCCGTTCGCGCAGTTTGGAGCTGGACTGGGCCAAAAGTTCGCTAAGCTATGCAAACGGCAGCTGCGTCGAGGTTTCCGGCCTATCCAGCGATATCATCAGGGTCCGTCATAGTAAAGACACCAAAGGGCCGATTCTCAGTTTTACCCCAGCCGAGTGGGATGCATTCGTGGGCGGCGTCCGCAAGGGTGAATTCGATCGACCCCAAAACACCTAGCGGTAGGGCACTGTTGCGTTGTGCCTTCTCTGCGGACACCGAAGCATGATCGCGGTGCACTGGCTTGTCCTTCCCAGCGGCGCAGCCCCCGGCCGCGGCCAGCTCGCCCGCGACGAGGCCAGCTTCGTCCACGGCGCCGTTCTCCACGTCGACGGCGGCCGGAACGCGGCGTAGCACTCAGGTACCATCCTCCTCTTCACGGGGCAGGGCCAGGGAGGGACCTTCCCTCTCCGGCCCTGCACGGGTCCGCCTGACCGGACGGGCGCAGTCCCGTGCAGCCAGTCAGCTGGAGTGCTGGCGGTTTCCCAGCCGCCGGTGCGCGCTGCCGAGGAAGGAGTGGAGGTGGCCGGCAAGGGCGTCGGAGTCGGCGGCGGCGCCGTGGAGGTAAGTGGAGGCGCGAGTGCGGAGCACCGGCATGCCAAGGACGTAGAGCCCGCTGGCGCCGGAGACTACGCCCCCGTCGTGGCGGATGCGGCCGGCGCGGTCAAGTACGGGGATGTCGAGCCACGAGTGGTCGGGCCGGAATCCCGTCGCCCACAAGATCGTGGAGATCTCCCCGCTGCGCAGGTCTAGCTCTAGGGGCGAGCGGGGATCGAGGCGCGTGGGTGCGAAGCGATGCGGTGGCGGGAGTTCGCCGTCGAGGCCGGACGCGGTGGCCCACTCGTCGGCCCGGTTCAGGAACCGGTTCATCTTCAGGTCGGCGAGCGCGCAGGTGTTGGCGAGTGACCCGGAGAATTGCGCCACGCCGTCGGTGATACGGCCGAGGCGGCCCACGATGCGGATGCCGCGAGCCGCGAGCGTGTTGAGGTCGGTCATCGTGGCCGGTGAGGCTCCGGTGAGCTGGGGAGAGGGCAGGTGGCGGGCGCGGGTGAGGTCATCGACCTGGTCGTAGCGTTCGGCCAGCAGGCCCGTTGCCTCCAGCCACCAGAAGATGTCCCGGCCGCGGTAGGTACGGGGCAGCCGGACGTGCTCGCCGGCGGCAAGGGTTACCGGGCGGCCCGACGAGTGGATCTCGCCGGCGAGCTGGACGCCCGTGGCGGATGCGCCGACGATGAGGACCCCGCCGGCAGGGAGCTGGCCGGCCTGGCGGTAGGTGAGCGGGGTGAGCGTCGTCAGCCACGGGGGGACGGAGTCGCAGATATCCGGGACCGCTGGCAGGACGCACGCTCCGGTCGCCAGCACCACCGCCCGGGCGCGGAGAAGGTCGTCGTTTGCGAGGATCTCAAAGCCCCGCGGCGCGGCGCGCAGGCTGTGCACCGTGGTGGCGGTGCGGACCGGTGCGGCGATGAGACTGGCGTAGCGGGTCAGGGTGGCCACGACGCCGTCGACCGGCATGAATCCGTCTGGGTCGTCGCCGGCGTAGTGGTGGCCTGGCAGCCGGGTCTGCCAGTTTGGGGTGAGCAGCCGAAGGCTTGGCCAGCGCTGGGTCCGCCACGAGTTCGCCACCTCACCGCGCTCCAGGACGACATGGTCGATGGAGCGCTCGGTGAGGCGGCGGCTCATGGCCAGGCCGGCGTGCCCGGCACCGACGATAACGGCCGAGGTCTGCATCATGCGGGCGTTGGTCGGCAGCCGTCAGGCCAGCTCGACGAGCACCCGCGTCGGGTTGGTCACGATGTCGAACACCGCCGAGCGCTTCTGCGACTGGGCGATCAGCGCCTCGAGGTCGTCGCGCGAGGCGTCGGCGTCGATGCTGAACCTGACCGTGACGGTCTCGAAGCCGTTGCGTGCATCGGGGTCGGCTCCGAGGATGCCGAGGATGTTCATCTCGCCCTCGATCGTGGCGGTGACCGACCGGAGCTGGATGGCCCGGAACTGGGCGACCGAGGCGACGCCGGCGGCCAGGCAGCCGACCAGGCCGACCAGCACGAACTCCACGGGCGTCGCGCCGTTGTCCTCCGACGCGAAGCACTCGGGGTGGTCGACGTCGAACTCGTACGGGCGGCGGTGCTGCTGCTCGGCTCCGAGTCCGCTGAAGCCGGCGACGGTTGACTGGCTGTGGGTGCCGTTCCGCCAGGTGCAGCTGGCCCGCCAGGTGAACTGCGCCGCTTCCGGTGCGGCGGACAGCGCATCGCGCGCCCCGAGCAGGGCCGGGACGTTTACGCCATTGTCGACTGGGCTGTCGGTGATGCTCATCGGTATCTCCTTGGTTTTGTGGATCGGATCGGACATGGTCATCACGGCCGCCGGCGGGGACCGAGAATGACCGGGAGCGAGACGAGGCCGCGCAAGACCAGGCCGTCGCCGTGCGCCCAGGCGAGGGCGTTACGGTCGATGGCGAGCGACAAGCGCGGGTGACGGCCGAGCAGCTCTTCGAAGGCGACTCTGGCCTCAAGCCGGGCTAGGGGTGCACCGAGGCAGTAGTGGATCCCGTGGCCGAACCCGAGGTGCGGTCCGTCGTTGCGCCCGATGTCGAGTTCGTCGGGAGCCGGGAAGCGACCGGGATCGCGGTTGGCCGAGCCCAGGCTTACCAGCACCTGTTCGCGTGGCGGGATCTGCACGCCGTCGAGAGTCACCGGCTGGGTCGTCACCCGGAACGTGGCATGCGGGACCGGGGCGGTGAACCGGATGAGCTCCTCGATGGCCGCGGGAAGCTGGCCGGGATCGGCCAGCAGCGCCTCGAGCTGGCTGGGCTGATCAAGCAGGGCCACTATCCCGTTGCCGATAAGGCTGGCCGTGGTGTCGTGGCCGGCGACTACGAGCTGGAACAGGCTTGACAGCAGCTCTTGCGGGGTGAGCGCGTCGTCTTCGGCGGCGACCAGGACGCTGACGAGGTCGTCGGCCGGGCTGCGCCGCTTGGCGTCGACGAGCTCGCGCAGGTAGCCCACGATGCCGTCCGATGCCTCGACGGCCGCTGGCGGCGGATCACCGGCCCACCCGGTCAGCAGCAGCTGGAACCAGGCGTGCAGGCGCGGGCGGTCGGCTGCGGGGATGCCAAGCAGTTCGCCGATCACCCCGAACGGCAGCGGGTAACTGTATCCCTCGATGAGGTCTACGGTGGCGTCAGGGCCGGCGGCGCCCAGCTCGTCGAGCAGGGTGCGGGCGATCGCCCGGACGGCGGGCTCCAGCGCGGCGATCCGGGCAGGCACGAACGCCCGCGACACAAGCCGCCTCAGCCGGGTGTGGTCAGGCGGGTCGACGTTGAGCATGTGCCGTGCGAACTCTGGCCCGGGCAGCCCTTCGGCCACCACGTCGCCGTTGTCTTGCAGGGCGGCGACCATGTCCTTGGAGATGCGCGGGTCATTGAGCGCTTGCCGGGCAGCGTCATAGCCGAGTACGACCCAGGCCGGGTGACCGTCGGCGAGGCGGGCGCGCTGAACCGGGCACCGGGCGCGGGCTCGCGCGAAGTGAGCGAACGGGTCGTCGCGGATCGCCGGCTCCCAGCCGCCCCAGGTGGCCAGGGCGTCAACGGTGTCAGGGGTGTCAGTCATCGGGGGCCTCGGACCGGTAGCCGGTGCAGAGCAGGTCGAGCCGGGCGATGCGCCCGCCGGCGGCGGTGTCGGCATAGGCCTGCTGTTCGACGGTGAACCAGCCGGTGCCGAGCCGCTCCGCCTGCAGCCGCACCCGCCAGTGCATGTGCAAGCGGCCGCCGACCTCGCCGACCGTGGCCTCGGCAAGCTCGAAGTCCTCGGTGTCGCCGAACCATCTCGCGAACGCCGCGGCGATCGCCTCGGCTCCGGTCCACTCCCGCAGGCCCTTGGGCAGGAGCGCGCGGAGCCGGGCGTCGGCGGTCAGCGCGTCTCCGAGCCGGGTGAAATCCTGGGCGGCGAGACCCTCGAGGAACGAACCGGCGAGCGCGAACGCCGGCACGACGGCGTCAGTGCTGTGGTTGCGAGCTGTTGTTGCCATGGATCCGTTGTACGGACCCGCCGCCGGGAGCGAATCGGGTAACTACCCGATCTTTTCGGCAGGCTCCCGTTCGCCATCCGCTCCGGTAAGCCCGTGACGCATGGCGAACAGCGCGGCCTCGGTCCGGGTCTTCACCCCGAGCTTGGCGTAGATGTGCTCCAGGTGAGAGGAGACTGTCTTGCGGCTGACCTGCAGCTGGGCAGCGATCTCGGGATTGGAACATCCCTGGCCGAGCCGCACGAGCACCTCGGCCTCCCTGGCCGTCAGCCCTGACGGCAGGCTCGCCCGGCGCCGTGGCCGATGGCCGGCGGCTTTGAGCACCGCCTGGACCGCGTCACCGTCGAGTCGCCCGGCGCGGACCTCCTCGCGCATCGTCCGTTCGGCGTCACTGGCCTCCAGCGGCGGGCGGTGTGGACGGGGCTGGCGCAAAGCGTTGTAGACGTCGGCCGCGCCGAGGATCCGCGCTGGCAGCGCGATGGCGCCGCCGCGCAGCCCGTGCGGGTAGCCAGAGCCGTCCAGCCGCTCGTGGTGCAGCGACGCGCAGTGGCCGACCTCGGCCAGCAGCGGCGTGCGGGCCAGCATGCGCTCGGTCAGGTACGGGTGGGTCCGGGCTCGCTCGCGCTGGGAGATGCTCCACTCGCCTCGCTCGTCCCACACGGAGCTGGGAACCCCGATCATGCCGATGTCATGTACCAGCGCCGCCCGGCGCAGCATGACGACATTGTCGGGCGGGAGCCCGAGCGTTACGCCAGCCTGAGCGGCTAGTTCGGCAACGCCCCGCGAATGGCCAAGTCGCAGCGGCGACTTGAGGTCGCTGAAGTCGGCGAAGGCGGTCAGTGCCCGGTCAAGCTGGTCGCCGGTCAGTGCGGCGCCCAGCCGCGGATCGAGCGCGATCACCTCATCCCACGCGGAGATGCCGCCGAGCCCGTCGAGGATGTCGGCATGGCTGTCACAGAAGCAGTCAACGAGATCAGGATCGAACTGCGTGCCCCGCCGCTCGCGGGCCACCCGCAGCGCGGCCTGGGCGCCGCCGGCATGGTGGAACGCCTCGACGATGTCGGCCAGCTGCACCAGGCGGATAGCAGGAGCCAGCGCATCGGAGCCGACCGAGCCGGGCACCCCCCTCCCGTCCCACCGTTCGAATGTCTGCAGCAGCGGCTCGCATACCCCGGGGCCGAGCTCCAGCCAGTCAGCGAAATCGCTCGCCGCCTGGCAGTGCGCCATCATCACCTGCTGCACCGAGCGGCCGCCAGTGGCCAGGAACTTCCCGACCATGCCGATCCGGCGGGCACCTGACTTGCCGCGGCCAAGATGACGGGCGACGAAGGCCGCCAGGGTGACACCCCCGAGATCCTCGTCGCGCGTATCGGCGTACAACTCGGTCTCGTCGCCGAACAGCGCCGCCACCTCGCTGGTTTCCGTGGCGCAGCCCACCCATGTCAGCAGCGACGTGTAGTACGCAGAGGCGCAGGCCGCCTGCCCCATCCCGGCGGCCGCCCCCAGCCGCATGGAGATGACGGTCTGCCGCAGGACCCGTTCCATCGGCCGGCCCATTCCCAGATCGGAGGCAAGCGACAGCGTCGCTACCAGCTCGGCGAGAGTCACTCGCGTCGGGGAATGCGCGGCCACCAACCCATTCTCGCACTACGGCCCGGTCAGCGGCAGCGAGGTGAAATCACGCTGGGCGGCCCGATGAGCGTCGGGGGAGATCACGGCAGTGCCACGCGCGGACAATCGGGCCGCGCGAACTTGGACCGGGGACGGTGCGGTTCAGCCGTGGAATTCGGTGACGCTGAGGGCGAGGTCCCAGTGCCCCGCCCCGTGGCGGGCCAGGCCCATCTCGACCAGGGCCGCTCCTTCCAGCCAGTGCGCCATTTTCAGGCCGCCGACGTCCAGCGGGCGCAGCCCGAGGCTCTCGATGAACGCCTCCACGTCCGCCTTGGCCTGCGCGTTGTCGCCGGCGATGAAGACGTCGAGCGGCCGGCCCTTCTCCAGGACGTGCCGGAAGATGGTGTTGAATGCCTTGAACACGCTGGCGCTGGCCGGGGCCGCCTTGGCGGCTTCCTGCGCGACCGAGGTGTCCTCGCTGATGGCCAGCCCGTCGGCCTCGGCGTTGAAGGGGTTGCTGATGTCGATGATGGCCTTGCCCGCGAGGGCGTCTCCGTACTCGGCGACGACCGGAACGACACTGTCGTACAGCACGGCCACGATGACGATGTCCCCGGCCGGGACGGCGCCCCACCCTCCCGTCGTGGCGCCGCCGCCGAGAGCCTTGGCCAGGTCGGCGGCCTTGGACTGATCACGGCCCGTGACCTCGACGGTGTTGCCGCCCGCTACCGCCAGCGCGCCGATGGTGCGGGCCATGTTCCCGGTGCCGATGATGCTGATGCTGCTCATGAGGTGTCCCGTCTTTGCTGTGTTAGGTACCGCTCAGATCGCCGTGGTGCCGCCGTCGGCAACCAGCTCTATGCCATTCACGTAGCTCGAGTCGTCCGAGGCGAGGAACAGCGCGACCGTCGCGATCTCCTCGGGGCGGCCCATCTTTCCCCGCGGGATCAGGGACTCGAACTGCCGCTTCGTCTCCTCGTCGAACAGTTCCTCCTGCTTCGCCGTGGCGACCTGGCCGGGGGTCAGCACGTTCACCCGGATCCCCCTGTCCTTCAGCTCGGCCGCCCACACGCGGGCGTAGCCCTGCTGCACGGCCTTGCTCGCCGCGTACACACTCCACCCGGGGTAGCCCCTTTGCGAAGCGTTCGACCCGGTCATGATGATCGAGCCGCCGTCGTTGAACAGCGGCAGCGCCTTCTGCACCGTGAACAGCGTGCCGCGTGCGTTCAGCCCGAAGGCGGCATCGAAGTGCTCCTCGGTGATCTCGTGGTGCCTGCGCGGCTCGCCCGTCCCGGCACTTGCCCACAGCACGTCGATCGCGCCCTTTTCCCGCTTGACCGTGTCGAACAGGCGGTCCAGGTCGTCCAGGTTGGCCGCATCGCCCTGCACGGCGGTCACGTTCCGGCCGATCAGCTTGACGGCCTCGTCCAGCGCTTCCTGCCGCCGACCCGTGATGAAGACGTAAGCTCCTTCGTCTACGAACAGCTTGGCGCCGGCCAGCGCCATGCCGGTTGATGCGCCCGTGATCACCGCTACCTTGCCCTCGAGCTTTCCCACGATCACTCCTTTGAATTGATGGAGATGCGAAACAGTCCGGATATTATGTACACCAAGCTGTGTGCTTAACCTATCCGCTGGCCGGCCGGAACGCAAGCTATGTACACCGGTCGGTACCCAACGGGGGTATGCTGGACGCATGACGGAGTTGGAGAAGGGCCCCCAGGGCCGGCGCCGCGGCCGGGGCGCGCGCGAGCGCATCCTGTCAGCGCCTCACGGCAGCTGTTTCGCGATCAGGGCATCAACAGCACCGGCATGGACCAGCTCTGCGCGGCGGCCCAGGTGTCGAAGCGCACGGCCTACCAGCACTTCGCCGGCAAGGACGAACTCGTCGCCGAATACCTGCGCCGATTCGATCCCGACGTCACGGGCGGAGTGTTCGACCGCACCGACCTCACGCCCCGCGAACGACTCCTCGCTGCCTTCGAGGTGCCCGCGACCGGGACACAGGACATCACGCCCATGTGCCCCTACATCGCGGCGTCCATCGAAATCCACGACCCTCAACACCCCGCACGCCAATACGCACGCGACTACAAGAAAGCCTTCGCCGCGCGGTTCGCCGAGACCGCCCGCGAAGCCGGCGCCACCAACCCCGAACAGCTCGGCGAGCAACTGGCGCTGCTCCTCGACGGCGCCTCGGCCCGCACCCGGGTCCTCAACACCGAATCCTTCCCCACCGCCGCCGCCATCGCCGCCGTCCTCATCGACAACGCCATCCCCAGCCCAGCGATGACCGGCGTACCGGGGCGGGGAGTCCCTCCACCCGGCGGATGAGGCGCGGTTCCACCCGGATCTCACCCGTGGGTTGAAGAGCAAGAGGGGGTGCCGGCAGCAGGATCGAAGACATGACAATCACCGACTGGATCATCGACATCGCCCTCGTCCTCATCGTCTTCCGCCAGCTCCGCGAGGAGCGGCTGACCGCCCGCACGATCCTGCTGCCGGTCGCGCTGATGAGCTGGGCCGGGTTCACCTACCTGCACAGCATCCCTACCGCGGGCAACGACCTGGTCCTCATCGGGCTGCTGACCGCCGTCGGCGTCGTCTTCGGCCTTATCAGCGGCCTGCTCACCCGGGTCCGCTACGGCTCCGGCAACGTCTACATCAAGGCGACCGTGAGCGCCGCCGCGCTGTGGGTGGTCAGCATGGGCTTCCGGATGGGCTTCGCGGTGTGGTCCTCCTACGGTTCCGGCGTCAGCCACCTCACGAGCTTCTCGGCCGCGCATGACATCACCAGCGGCCAGGCGTGGGTGACGGCCCTTATCCTGATGGCGTTCGGCGAGGTCGTGGTCCGGCTGGGTACGATCATCATCCGCGGCCAGCTGGCCAGCGCCCGGGGTGCGCAGACCGCGAGCCGGTACCCGGCCGAGATGTCCCGCGCCCGCTCCTGACGTCCCGGACGGCCGGGTACCGCGTAGGCATCGAGAAGGGTCCGCTGATGGTGGTGGCTTCAGTCGCGCGGACAGCGCAGGCGCCGGGCGGGGCCACTGAGGCCCGCCGCCTGATCGGCCCCGCGATCATGATGGCCTGCGGCGTCGTGTCGGTCCTCGACGCCCACGGCGTCGCCGCCAAGGTCGCGGTGGGCGCCCTGGTGGTGGGGTCTGAGCTCTGCCTCCTCCTGGCCCGGCGGTTCCCCGTCCAGCGGGCGGGCCTGCTCGCCATCCTCGGCTGTATCGCCGCCGGCGTCGCGATCACGATCCTGGCGCCGAGGGGCCTGGGCGAGGTCCCCGCGCTCGCGGGCACCTCGCTGCTGCCGCGCTACCTGCCCGCCGGCTGGGTCAGGAACCTCGTGGTCGGCCTGGTGTCGGCGGCGTTCGGCGTCTCGATATGGGTGATCTCCGGTAGTCCGGTTGGTCTGCTGGCCGGGGCGGGGGCGTGGGCGCTGGCCGACCGCTCGATCGAGCGCGCCGCCTTCGAAGCCGAACGGGACCGGGCGCTGGCCCTGCTGGCCGAGGTCGAGGCGTCCCGCCAGACCCAGCTCGAGGCGGCGGCGGCGGAAGAACGCAACCGGATCGCCCGGGAGATGCACGACGTGCTCGCCCACAGCCTGGCCGGCCTGTCCATGCAGTTGCAGGCAATCCGCGCGGTCGCCGCCGCGGAAGGCGCCTCCACCTCGATCACTGGCCCGATCGACCGGGCGGCGGAGCTCGCCCGCGAGGGCGTACAGGAGGCGCGGGCGGCCGTCGGCGCGCTCCGTGCTCCCAAGCAGTACGGCCTGAATGATCTCCAGGATCTGGTCGCCGGGTTCCCTGGCCAGGCCGGCCTGCGGGTCAGCGGACAGCCCCAGCGCCTCAGCCCGGAGGCGGGCCATGCCATCTACCGGGCGGTGCAGGAGGCGATGACCAACGCGGCGCGGTACGCAACCGGAAGCGCGATCGACGTGGAGGTAACGTGGGGCCCGGCGCAGCTGCGGGTCCGGGTCCGCGACCACGGACTGCCCACGGGTCGTCAGCCGTCGGGGGTCAAGGGAAGCGGCACCGGAATCGCGAGCATGGCCGGCCGAGTCGAGGCCGTCCGCGGAAGGCTGACGGCCGGACCTATTCCGAACGACAGCGGCTGGCTGGTTCAGGTAACCGTTCCCGTGGCCGGCGGGCCAGGCAGCGAGGTAGACGCGTGACGATCCGGGTGCTAGTCGCCGACGACCAGGCGGTGGTGCGGCAGGGAGTGGTCCTGCTGCTGTCCACATCGGCCGACATCGAGGTAGCGGGTGAGGCCAGCGATGGGCAGGAGGCGCTGCGGCTGGCCCTCGACCTGAAGCCGGATGTCGCCCTGGTCGACTTGCGCATGCCTGGGTTGGACGGCGCGCAGGTGACCGAGCGGATTGTCCGAGCCGGAACGGGGACGCGGGTCCTCATCCTCACCACCTACGCAGACGACGACGCGGTGCTGCCCGCCTTGCGGGCGGGCGCCGTCGGCTACCTGACCAAAGACGTAACCGGCGAGGCGCTGCTCGCCGCGGTCCGCGATGTCGCCGCGGGCCGCACCGTCCTCGACCCCGCCGTCCAGCAACGCCTGATCGAGTTGGTCGTGGCCGACCCGGCCGCGTCCGGACCCGGCGCGCCGGCGGCGCCGTCGGCCGACGTCGAAGGGCTGACCCGGCCGGGAAGCCGACGTGGTCCGCTTGGTCGCCCAGGGCCTCAACAACCGCCAGGTGGCGAAGGAGATGTTCGTCAGCGAGGCCACGGTGAAGTCGCACCTCAACCACATCCTGGCCAAGCTCGCGATGCAGGACCGGGCTGCCCTCATCGCCTGGGCCTGGCGGCACGGCCTGGCCGGCACGGCCGGAAACCCGTCGTGACCGGACCCATTGATGCCTCCGCCGCCGCCATCGCGCGATCGGTACGCGCCCAGATAGGCGACCGCCTGCCCGACTTGCTGCGCGACACGGCCACGCTCGTCGCCATGGACTCGCCATCGTTGAACGCCCCGCTGCTCGACGCGACGGCCGAAGCTGTAGCCGACCTCTCACTCGGGCTCGGGCTCAACGCGGAACTCCTGCCCGGTAAGGGCGACGGGGCTTACGCCCGGTCCTGGATCCAGGGAGCCGGTCGCCACAACGTGCTGCTGCTGTGCCATCACGACACGGTCTTCCCCGCGGGCACAACCGCGGGCTGGCAGTTCCGCGTCGACGGCGACCGCATGCACGGCCCCGGAGTCATCGACATGAAGGGCGGCATCGTCCTCGGCCTGCACACCATGGCGGCACTGGCCAGGTTCCCGGATTCCTACCGCAGCGTCACGCTCCTCAGCGTGCCCGATGAAGAAGTCCGTCCCGGACCGCCCCTCTACCTGCGGGACGGCATCACTCATCTCGTCTTGACGCTGGAGTGCGGGCGGGAAAACGGCGACATCGTCACCGCCCGCAAGGCAGGCGCGTGGCTCGAGATCAACATAACGGGGCTGGCCGCGCACGCCGGCGTTGATCCGGATGCCGGGCGTAACGCGGCCCTCGCCGCCGCCGCCGAGGCGACACGAATCGCGTCGCTCCACCGGTCGAAGCCCGGCCATGCCACCACCCCGGTGAATCCGCGAGCTACTCGGCCGCGAGCTGAACGACGGGCCGACCCGGGCTGGACCTTCACCTGGCCGCCAGGGTCTGGCTCACTCTTGAGAGCCTGCGCCGGACTAGTTCTGCGCGCCTTCATTTGACCGGCAAATTATGAACGCATCTGCGCTGCGGCCAATGTCGTGAAATTTAAGGAATGTAGCGGCCGCAGAGTGCGGGCACGCACCATCGGCGGCATCGCCTGCCATGATTGTGTGAGTTTTGGACGTCCACGCCGCCCAAAACTCACACAATCATGGAACGGGCCAGGATTTTCCGGGCAGAGCGAACGCCGGGCGCTGGCATTTCCGTATTGCCGGTTATGCGTCCTGCCAAAGATTCACCTGAGCCGCTCTGAAGGCAACCAGGCTCCTCGAGGAAGAAACGCACCTGGTCGCGGTCGGCCCGAGGCCCTGCTGCGACACTGCGGGCATGATCCGGCTCGGAACACCTGCCGACCACGCCGCCGCGGCTGGTGTCTACCGCCGTGCTTCGCTGTCTAACGCGGGCGACCGCGACAACCTGCTTGCTCACCCGGAATACCTGGTTCTGGGACGGGAGGCACTAGCCGAGGGCCGTACCTACGTCGCGGAACAGGACGGCACGGTTGTCGGCTTCGCGACCTGGGCCGAGGCCGCCGACACCGTAGAACTGGAGGACCTGTTCGTGGATCCGGACTATATGAGGCGCGGGATCGCCGCTGCGCTCGTCAACCGCATCGTGGAGGTCCTGCGGGCGCGGGGCGTGGGGCGCCTAGAGGTGACTGCCAATCCTCACGCACTGGGCTTTTACCGCGCGGCCGGGTTCACCGGCGGCGGCGCCGCGGAAACCGAGTTCGGCGTCGGATACCGCATGATGCTTGCGATCTGCTGACTGCACCGGGCCGCGCCCTGACTTTTCGCATGGCCCCGAGGTACGCGGTCACTTGGCCGTGTCATGCACGTCGTGGTAGTTCCACCACTGGTACGGCGGTGATTGCGGGTAGCCCTCCGGCGAGTCCTCCCACGTCTCCTGACGGCCCAGGGCAGTGATGTCGAGGTAGTTCCAGGTGCTGCCCATCTGCTCGTCGCCGCGGTTGTCGATGAAGTAGGTCCGGAAGACCCGGTCGCCCTCGCGGATGAAGGCATTGGTGCCGTGCCACTCGCTGACGTCGAAGTCCTGGTCGAAGTCGTCGGTGATCGTGTACCAGGGGATGTGATTCCACCCGTGGCGCTCCTTCAGGCGCCGGATCTCGGCCTGGGGGGCGCGGGAGGCGAAGGCGAGCGTCGTGTTCCGCGCGTGCAGGTGCCCAGGGTGCGCCACCTGGTCCGCCCCGAGGGAACAGCCCACGCAGGCCCGCTCCGGGTACGAGCCGCCCTCGGCATACGTCGTCACCTCAGGCCCGTAGAAGGCGCGGTAGACGATCAGCTGGCGGCGCCCCTCGAACAGGCCAGTGAGGCTCACCCGGCCGTCCGGGCCCTCGAACCAGTACTCCTTGTCGACCGCCGCCCAGGGCATTCGCCGGCGTTCGGCCGCCAGCGCGTCACGGGCGCGGGTCAGCTCCTTTTCCTTGACGAGGAGCTGCTCGCGCGCGGCGTGCCATTCCTCCGGCGAGACGATCGGCGGTGTCTTCATTCGCTCGGCCCCCTTCGTGGTCAGAACTTTGGAACCATCACGAATACTGACCCCGCGGCGGCGCCAGACTCACCGGTCCTGGACCGGGCAACGCGAAGTCCGGCGGAACAGCTCGCCCCAAAGTCCTGGTGATGGCGGACTTCTACCCCGCCATCACTAGGCGCGGGAGCGCCCGGCGCGTCCACGTTGTGTCATCCGGCCACGGCCGAACGGCGACTGAGCCCGCCGGTTCTCGGTATCTGGTGGAGCTGACCGATTACTTTGCCGGGGCCGGGGCGTTTTAGTAGGCAGCGGATCACAAGGAGGTTAGATCAATGGCAAGCACCCCTGCCGTCCCGGAAATGCACCTGGAGCTCGTCCCCCTTCCGGTATCGGACGTTGACCGGGCGAAGGCGTTCTACGAGCAGGCCGGCTTCGGGAACCTGCACGACACCCAGGTCACCGAAACGATGCGGGTAGTACAGCTCACCCCGCCCGGGTCGAGCTGCGCCATCGTCTTCGGCACCGGGATGGGCCCGATCACCGACATGGTCCCAGGCTCGGTCAAAGGCCTCCATCTCGTCGTGGAAGACATGGCAGCCACCCGGGCCGCCTTGACGGAGCGCGGCGTCGAGCTCAGCGACGTCGACGACATGGGCGGCGTCCTCTACTCCTACTTCAGCGACCCAGACGGCAACATGTGGGCGCTTCAGCAATGGCCCGCCAGCTACCAGGCCTAACCAGGACAGACACCACCTTCCGTTCGGAAAATCCTAGAGTTCATCCCGAACGGAAGGTGGTGTCTCGATCAGCGCACCAACTTGCCGGGCGTTGCCTGTTAGCCGGCTTCATCGCGAAGCCACCGGTCGAACCAGGCACGCGTGCGCCGGAGCAGGTCGAGCTGGTGATTGCGCTCCGCGAACCCGTGTCCCTCGCGCGGGTAGATGACGAGTTCGTGCTCGGCCCCGTACCAGCTGAGCGCGCGGTGGAAGTAGATCGCCTGGCTGACCGGCACGTTAGTGTCGTCCTCGCCGTTCACGATCAGCACCGGGGTGCGGATCTTCGACGCAAACGAGATCGGGCTGACTTGGTCGTGAGGGTGCGGGCCGGCGCCTTCCCAGCCGCAGCTGCCGCTGAGCGCGGCTTCCAGGGTTGCCCCTTCGCCGGTCGCGACGAGCATCCCCCAGTCGCTGATCCCGGCGGCCATCACGGCGGCCTTGAACCGGTCGGTCTGCCCGATCGCCCAGGCGGCCATGAACCCGCCATGGCTGGCACCGCCGATTCCGAGCCGGTCCGGGTCCGCGACCCCCTCGGCGATCAGCAGGTCGATCCCGCTGACGATGTCGCTCCACTCGGCGCCGCCGACCGAGCGCGCGACCGCCGCCGCGAAATCACGGCCATGGCCCACCCCGCCCCGCGGGTTAGGCAGGAACACGGCGTATCCCGCGGTCGCGAGCCACTGTCCCGAAGGGTGCGGGGCGAGCATGAACTCGTCGGCGTGCCGGTAATCAGGGCCGCCGTGCACCAACGTGATGAGCGGAAACGGGCCGTCCGCGCGGCTGCGGCCGGGCGGCAAGACGAGCAGGCCGTCGAGGCCGAGGCCGTCCGATGCCCGATAGGACAGGCGTTCTTGACGTCCCCATCTGATCGCGCGCAGCTCCGGCCGGGTGTCGCTGAGCCGGACGAGCGGGCCTCCGGGCGGTCCGGCATGGACGTTCACCGGCTCGTAGGAGGTGCTGGCCAGCGCCGCGATCACCGCGCCGGAACGGCAGCGCGGTGAGCGAGTCGACCAGGCCGTCCCGGGCGGCCACGCGCCCGAACCGCAGCAGGTCAGGGTCGAGCCGGTAGATCGCGGTGTCGAGCCCGTCCGCGAACAAGGCCAGCGGCGGGCCGTCCGCGACCTGCGCCAGCTCCGTCGGGCAGACAGCCATGCCCGCGGTCAGGTCACGATGCACAGCGGCACCCGCGGAGAGGGCGACATCGTAGACGGCGTCGCCGCCGAACGGCTGGGGCATTGCCAGGTAGGCCAGGTGCCAGCAGCCGTCGGCCTGCCACCAGACCGGCGACCGCGCCTCGGTTCCGATCCGGCCCAGACCACGGACCGCCCCCGTCTCCAGGTCGACCACGTGCAACTCGCTGGTGGTCGCGCCCGGATCATTGTCCGGGCCCGCCCAGCTGATCGCCGCCAGCGCGCCCCCGTCCGGCCGCGCCGCCAGTTCCACGACGTGGCGGTCGCCGAGGCCGTCCACCGTACGCAGCTCACCGGTGGCTAGGTCAAGCACCCGCAGCCTGCCGCCAGCGCAGCTGCTGTCCCCAGACGAACGCGTCGTCGCGCTCGGCGCGCCTGCGCTCGTCCTCCTCAGTCGGCTCGTCCGCGGCCACCACGGCGACCAGCCGGGCATCCGCAAGCGGCCAGGCATCAGAGATCTCGCCGCGCCAGTCCGTCAGGACCTCGGCCTCCCCGCCACCGACCCGTACTCGGTAGAGCTGACGGGAGCCGGTGCGATCTGACAAGAAAAACACCGACGCCGAATCCGGCGCCCAGCGCGGATCAGAATCTGCCGCCGTACCCGCGGTCAGCTTCCACGGCGGTGAGCTGCCGTCAGCAGCGGCCACCCAGAGCGCGCACATACAACGCTCTCCCCCGCGGCCGACCGGAGCGACGACATACGCAACCAAGCACCCATCTGGCGAGATCACCGGCTGCGACGGCACGGCCCCGTCCACCACCAGCTCCGCGGTTAGCTCCGGTGCGTCTTCACTCATGCAACGCGCCTTTCCGGCAACCATCTGCACATTCAGTAGCGGAGAGCCTGCCACAGCGGCCTTTGGGTCAGTCAAGTTATTTACAGTCCCATCGCCGGTCTTTAGCCCCAGTGCCCGCTTTGCTGACTCTCAGGAACTTCGTCCATAGTCGTCAGGCGCCCTGGAGGCTGGCTGGAGGTAACCGCGCCAGCATCGGTGTCATGACTACCCGACCGGTTTGCGCTGCCTGATCATGGGATCCTGATGCCACGCCAGCGGCTCGACCAGGTCGACGCCATGCGGCCGATGAAGCAGGCCGGCGTGATCGGCACCCACGTGCTTACCTTCTTCACGCCTGCGGCGTCCAGCGTGAGCACTGGTGCCGTGATGCTGCTGACGCACTTTTCCCGTGAGGGATTCTTCTTCATCTCCGCGTGCATGCTGACTTACGCCTACATGGATCTCGATAGCGGCGGCCTGCGCCGCTTCTACGGGCGCCGGCTCGTCGCGGTCGCTGTCCCTTACCTATGCTGGACCGTCATCTATTTCCTGTACCTGCTGCCCACCGCGCATTACGCGAGCGCAGCCGCGGCACTGGAGAATTTCGCCAAGGAGATAGCCACCGGGTATTACCAGCTTTACTTCCTGCTCATCATCATGCAGTACTACCTGGTGTTCCCGCTCCTCATGATGTTCTTGCGGCGGACCCGCGATCACCATGGCGCTATCGTCGTCATCGCCGCGCTGGGACACGTGGCGCTCATGACCCTGATGCACTGGACGATCGTGCCCGTGCTGCGCACCGGCTGGATACGGGAGTTCACGCCCTATGCGTTCTACCTCATTGCCGGAAGCATCGCGGCGTTCCACCTCGAGTCGGTGAATGAATGGCTGGTCCGGCACGCGCGCCTGGTCATAGCGCTGACCGTTGCGGCGGCAATCGGCGCGGAGGCCGTCTACTTCCTGGCCGCTACGGGCGTCACGACCGTCCTGGGCTCAGGTAACGACCCGTTCCAGCCGAGCGTGATCCCGTTCGACGTCGGCGCCATCGCCTGCCTGTACCTGCTGGGCGTATTCCTGGTGAAGCCCGGGCGCTCGCGGCGGCTGCGGGCCGCGGTGCGCTCGGGATCGGACAACTCCTACGGCGTCTACCTCTCCCAGATGCTGTTCATCAACGCCCTGATCTGGGCCGGCTGGGCCAGGCTGGACTCCGTGGTGTGGTGGCCGCTGCTCTGCGCGGCCACCGTCGTCATCGTCTTCCTGGCCGGCGTGGCCTTGACCAGCCTCCTGGCCCGAACCCCGCTGGCCGTCCCGCTCACCGGCCGTCAGCAGCAGCCCTGGGCGACCAGGTGGCCCACCCGCGCGTCCAGCTGCACTTCACCCCGACCTACTCCTCCTGGATCAGCCAGGTCGAGCGGTGGTTCGCCGAGCTGCAGCACCGCCGCCTCGACCGCGGCGGTTTCTGCTCCCTCGACGACCTTACGACCGTGCTAGAAGAATGGATCGAGCTCTGGAACGCCACCGCCCGGCCTTGGGCGAGGTCAAACGCCCGTCTCCCGGCACAAAGTACTGTGCGTTAGCCGAGGGGGTCGGGGACCTCGTTGGCGGTTGCTGCGGCGCGCAGCTTGCCGGTGTCGTCGCCGCGCAGCGGCTGGCCGTGTCCGAAGCAGATAGTGTCGACGGCGATGTCAGCGAAGCGGCGGAACGATTCGCGAGCTCGCGCGCGGTCGTGGTTGAACGGTCCGAGCATGACCTGCCCTTGCTGCTGGGTGGCGACGTCACCGGTGAACAGGACAGCCTCGTGCGGGAAGTGCAGGGCGACGCTGCCGTCGGTGTGGCCAGGGGTCGACAAGACGCGGGCGCCGATCGCGTCGAGGAACTCGTTGTCGTCGAGCTCGCGGTCAACGCGCGAGGGCGCGGCGTCGGGGACGGAGCCGGCGATCTGGGCGTAAACCCCCTCCTCGATGTGAGTAAGTGCGGGAAACGAGCCATTGCTGTCCCCGCGGATGATCGGAGCATCGCTGCGGTGCGCCCAGATCTGAACATTCGGCCAGCTGGCTAGCTCGGCGGCCGACCCGGCGTGGTCGGGGTGCCAGTGCGTGAGCACGACGTGGGTCAGCGACTCACGGTCCAGGCCCCAGTCACGCAACGCCGCGGCGATGGCATCGCCCTGCCCGGCGATGCCGGTATCGACCAGTACCGCCTCCGGCCCGCGGCGCAGCAGGTAGGCCTGTCCGGGCCCGCTGTCGAGCACCATGCGAAGGTAAGGACGTACATCAACGACGTTCATATCAGTCTCCATCGATCGAGCTGGCTACGTCTGACACTGGTCCCAGGCTCTGGACGGCCAGGATGATGAGGCAATCGCACAACTGGTGTGATTCTGCCGATCGCCTTTCCTGGCCAGCCGCACGACACTCCGCCGCTGGCGTCTCGCCTCGCGCGAGCCCCGACGTCGTGCTGAACACTCCGTGGGCACGCCACCGTCATGCTGGCGGCTGCAGGCGGCGGACCTCGATCAGTTCCAGGCCAAGCACCTCGATCTGCGTAAGAACTCCGTACAGGGCGGCTTGGTCGGCGAACATGCCCGACAGGATCGTGTCGCCGTCCTGGGTCCGGGCCCGCCATTCGGGGAACGCGGAGCGGATCATGTCACCCAGGCGGCCACCGACACGGATCTCGTACCACGCTTTCTCCCGGCTCACCGTCTATCGGGCTCGGGCCGGCCGGGCGCCGACCATGCGCCTGGCGATGACGAAGACGATCAGCACCAGGTAGATGGCGACGTTCGCGAGGGTCATGATGCCTCCTGGGAGCGGTTTGGCTTGCGGTAACCATCACCCGGGAAAGGGTGAGTTGCCAGTCACACCAACAGTGGTATTCCGGCGCGTTAGCGCTGGCGATCTAGCGCCGACGGCCGATCGGGGCGAGGAGACCCAGGTCGCGAGCACGGGCGACGGCCTCGGCCCGGCGGTGGGTACCGAGCTTGGCGTACAGGTTGCGGATGTGGGTCTTGACGGTGTGCCGGGAGACAGACAGTTCGGTGGCGATCTCCTGCGCGGTCAGGTTGGTTGGCAGGTAGCGCAGCACCCGCAACTCGCTCTCCCGCAGCGGCTCAAGGGGCGGCCGCGGCCCGGCGGGCGGGGCGGTGAGCTTCCTCGCGGCCAGCAGGCCCTGGATCTCGGCGACCAGGGCGGCATGGGCGGTACGGTGCCGCACGAGTCGGTCAAGCAGGTCCGGCACCGCGTGCAGCAAGAACGGCAGCAACGCGCCATCTGGCTCGGCGCAGTCCAGCGCGCGTTCCAGGGCGCGGCCGGCGCCGTCGCCGTCGCCGAGCGCGTCCCTGGCGATCGCCTCCACCAGGAACGCACGAGCGAGCCAGCCTCGCGCGAGGACGGGCCCCGAGCCATCCAGGACCGACGCGAGCGCCGCGAGGGCCGCGTCCGGGTCGTCCTGGGCGAGCCGCAGCACTGCAGTGGCGATGCGCATCTCCCCTCGGTCGCGGCCACGTTCACCCAAGTCGGCCAGGACTTTTTCGGCACGCTCCGTCTCCCCGAGGCGAACCAGGGAGTGCACGAGAACTGCCCGCACCCGAGGCACAAGCTGGTGCGGCGCGGCCAGGCGCCCGGCCAACCGCTCGGCGGCCAGGAAAGCGGCCAGCGCGTCCGCTGGCTGGTCGCGAGCCAGCTCCAGGAGCCCGCGTACGTAGTACACCCCGACCGCGGTGGCAGGCTCGGCTTCCGCCCTGACGGTGCGCTCGGCGCGCTGCACCCAGGGCTCTGCCTCCTCAGGCCGTCCTTGCCAGACCAGCGCGGTTGCGAGTATCGAGTAGGCAGTGCCGGCCGCCGGCTCGTCATCCCAGCCGTGCCGCCGGGCCAGCTCGATCGGCTGCCTGCTGCGCTCAGCCGCCTGGGCAGAGGACCGGTAGATGTCGATCACCGCCTGGTGCACCAGGCCGGTGAACTCGAGGAACGGCCGCCCGTTGCGGCGCGCCAGCGCCACGCCCTCCTCCAGGTGCCGGCGTGCCTCCTCAAGGCGGGCAGTCCAGACCTCGGCGCTACCGAGGCTGACCAGTGCCAGCGCACGCAGGTCCTGGCCCAGGCCGGGCGGCACCGACTCCGGCGACTCCGCCGCAGCCTGCTGCCGCTGCGCCTCCTCGGCCACTGCCTTGGGGTCACCGCGCTGACGGGCGTGCAGCAGCCGCACGATCCCGAGCAGGACCTGGAACTGCCCGCGTCGGCTGCCCGGCACCGACGCCGATTCCCGCTCCGCGAGCCCCAAGTACCGTTCCGCCGCCTCCAGCGACCCCCGGGCCAGCTCGTCACCCGCGGCTAGCGCCGCGAGTTCGGGATCGGCCCCGCGGACACCAGCCGGAAACCGGGCCAGGAGCTCATGGGTGGTGGCGTCCCGCCCGTTCAGGTGCAGGCCGGGCCAGTGACGGGTGAGCAGACGCGCCGCCAGCCCCCAGTCCCTGGCTTCCTGGGCGTGCCGGATCGCCTCCACCGGGTACCCGTGCCCGGCGAACCAGCCGGACGCTGCCCGGTGCAGGCCGGCGACCTCGCCGGGTACAGTGCGCCGCAGCTCCAGCTGGAGCAGCCCGGCGAACATCTGGTGGTAGCGGAACCAGGTCCGGGCCGGGTCGAGTGACACGACGAACGCGCCGGCCTTCTCTAGGTCCTGCAGCACTCGCTCGCCGCCCTCGTGCCCGGTCAGCAGGTCGGCTAGTTCTCCGTTGGCCCGGTCCAGGATGGAGGTGCGCAGCAACAGCCGCCGCACCGATTCGGGCTGCCGGTCCAGCACCTCGGCCAGCAGGTACTCCGCCACTGTCCGCTCGCTGCCGGAGAACCCGGCCGCGAACCGTTCCGGGTC
This sequence comes from uncultured Actinomycetota bacterium, assembly GCA_963850115.1. GTDB lineage: Bacteria > Actinomycetota > Actinomycetes > Streptosporangiales > Streptosporangiaceae > Trebonia. The sequence goes on along the minus strand of CAWKKG010000002.1, from coordinate 98,398 downwards.
GGGGTGCCCGGCCAGCGACAGGGCCGCCAGCCGCAGCCCGGCCACCCAGCCCTCGGTCCGCTCAACCAGCAGTTCCAGCGCCGGCTCGGCAAGCTCCACCCCGGCGTTGTCGAAGAGTTCCCTGGCCTCGGCCATGCTGAACCGCAGATCGGGCTCGCGGATCTCGGCCAGTTCCCCCTCCAGCCGCAGCCGGTGCAGGCCCAGCCTCACGTCATGCCGGGTCGCCAGCACGAACCGCACCCCATCCGGCGCCCGCATGATCAGCAGTTCCAACTGCCGCAGCGCATCCGGGTCCAGCTCATGCACGTCATCGATCACCAGCCAGACCGGCTCGGCCAGCGGCGCCAGGTCCGCCAGCAGCCGCTCCACGATCGCCCACCCGTCCAGATCCGGCGCCGCCGTCAGAGGCTGGACCAACACCGCCCCGAGGGCGGTCTGGCGCAGCGCTCCGACCACGGCAAGCCAGAACCGTTGTGGATCCTGCTCACCCAGCCCAGCGGATATCCAAGCGGTGCGTTCGGCCAGCCCAGCCCCCGCGATCCAGGACCGCAGCAGCACTGTCTTGCCACTTCCCGCCGGGGCCGACACCATGGTCACCCGGGCCTGACCGTGCAGGCGACCGAACAGGCCCGGGCGGGCAACCACGCCGCGCGCACTAGAACCAGCGGTACGCGCGGCCATCGCCTCCGGTCTCCCGCCAGGTCCCACGCCAATGATCATGCCACGAAAGCGCCAAGGCTCACCGATCGCAAGGTTGCCACTCGCGCCGGTACTTCGCCCGGAGGCAGGCCACCCGGTGGGCGGTTTTCCCGTCCTGGCCCTGGCCGCCTTCCATCGCGACGCTCGGCCGGTCGAGCGCCGGCCCTGGCTGCGGGCGCTGCCCGTGACCTTTCTCCTAGTCGCCGTTCCGCTGCTCGCCGTCGAGTTCACCGGCCACGACAGCTGGGTGCGGGCGCGCCCGGGCTGTTCTGCGTCCTGGTCGCCGTCGCCTGCCTGGCGATGCCGGGTCAGCACACTCACGTTCGGGGAAGCCGTCAAGTAGATCCAATCTACGTAGATCCAAACTACATAGATGAGGGCTACATGATGCCCAAGATGCTGAGGCATCGGTATCTGGTGGAGCTGACCGATTACTTTGCCGGGGCCGGGGCGTTTTAGTAGGCAGCGGATCACAAGGAGGTTAGATCAATGGCAAGCACCCCTGCCGTACCGGAAATGCGCCTGGAGCTCGTCCCGCTTCCGGTATCGGACGTTGACCGGGCGAAGGCGTTCTACGAGCAGGCCGGCTTCGGGAACCTGCACGACACCCAGGTCACGGAAACGATGCGGGTACCAGGCCTAACCGGGGACAGACGCGGACGACAACCTGCCGGACAAGCTGCCGACATCTTCGTGGCCTACCTGCCCGATGCCATGTCCTCTAGACGCGACATCCCCGATCGCTAAGCTTGGCCTATGAGACTGAGCAAGGCTCAGCGGAACGAGATCTTTCACGCCGTAGCGGCTGGCAAGCTAAACCCTGCCGAATGTCGCATAGTTTATGACACAGACAACCAGTACTCCGACATCACGCATGGCGCAACTAACTCTCGATGCCGAGTCATGGATTGTGTCACAGGTTTTCCAGGAACATATACGGCGGAACTTGACCTTGACGTAAAGCTCGTTGGCCTCAAGCTAACCCGCGCCGCTGCAGACCGATCACTGGCCGAGCGGAGCTGGGCCGAGAAGGCCGCAGTGGTTGAGGAGTGCATTAGGCGCCAGCAAGGTATCGGGAACCTGGCAGCGAGCCGCGGCTACTTCACCGCCGATGTCGAGATGGGCTGGCAGCCATGTGATGACAACGAGACCGTTGTGTTCTGCGGCTACGCCGGGACCACCCTGCTCGTCCTAGGGGGATCGGTAGGCAACCTGCTCAGCCACCCATCGAAAACGGGCCAGATCGGCTCCCATCCCTACGCAATCCGGGCGGCCCTCCGCGGCAACGGGACGCCGGGTGACATCGCAGGCGACGTACAGGCTAGCGCTAGCGATCCGCGATACGCCGCCACAGCCCGTACGGTCCCTGGCGGTCGTTATCCAGCGCGGCGTTCTGCCCGCCGGTTCTGCTGGTACCGAATATCTCCTGGCGACACCGCTGTACGTAGAAGCCGCCGACAATACAAGCGTCTGACCGGAGAGACCTCATGCCGCAGGGAACAGTGAAGTGGTTCAATGCAGAAAAAGGCTTCGGCTTCATCGCGCCCGACGACGGCACCGTTGATGTCTTCGTCCACCACTCCGCCATCAAGATTGACAGTTACGCGGTCCTCGAGGAAAACCAGAGGGTCGAGTTCACCGCAAGCCGAGGTCCCAAAGGCCCGCGGGCCGAGACAGTCCAGGCCATCGACCGCCGTCCTCCTGCCCAGACGTCGGCCATGCAGGTCTTCATGTCAGCACCATCCGCAGACGTGGTGCTGCCCGGCACGCCGTTGGAAGCCGGAGATCCGGATGCCATCGGCCAGTACGCGATCCTCAGCCGCCTCGGTCAGGGGACAATGGGCACGGTTTACCTTGCAAGCGGCCATGACGGACGGAACGTCGCCCTCAAGGTCGTGCGACCGGAATGGGCGCACGACGCGGATTTCCTCCGCCGTTTCAGCCAGGAAGCCAAGCACGCGAGCGTCGTAGACGCGACGTATACCGCGAAGGTCATCACGGTGAGTACCGATGCCAGGCATCCGTACCTGGTCACTGAGTTCATCGACGGACCAACCCTCGAAGACGAGGTCACCAGGAACGGGCCGCTGTCGCTGTCGCGGGCGAAGGCGGTAGCCATCGGGACAGCCGCAGCCCTAATCGCCATTCATGACGCAGACATCGTCCATCGTGACCTGAAGCCATCCAATGTGATGCTCTCGCCCTTCGGACCGCGAGTCATCGACTTCGGGATCGCCCGATCGCTTAGTGCCGTGACAAGGCTCACTCAGGTCGGTAGCCGGGTTGGCGCGCCCGCCTACATGTCACCCGAGCAGATAGAGGACGTCGAGCTGACCCCAGCGTCAGATGTTTTCTCCTGGGCCGGCATGATGGTTTACGCCGTAACCGGTCACCAGCCCTTCGGCACGCCAGATACCCACCTGATCGCGCTCTACAGGAAAATCCTGGAAGGACAGCCAGACCTTGCCCGCGTGCCCGTCGACCTGCGAATGATCCTGGAGGCTGCATTTGCTAAGGAGGCGGGCGCACGGCCCACGGCCCGGCACCTACTCGCATTCCTCACAGGGGCGGAAGACATCGAGGAAGTGGCTGACGTGAGACCATCTTCGCGGCCACCGAGCTCGCCGACTATCCGCTGCCTCATCAGCTCCTCGCCCGCGCGGCCGGCCGCGTCGACACCGAGCGACGGTACGCCCACCGGCGCGGGCTGCTGACCGCCCCTGCTACCGCAAGGCCCGCCTCCACCATGTAGACCCGTCGGCCACACGTGCGCGGCGCACGCCGCCGACAATCCACATCGTGCTCCACAGGTCCGGCTCCCGGAGCTTGATCGGGCGTCCCTCACGACATCCCCATGCCACGAGTATGCCGCACCCATGGCCGCCCGACGCAAGGCCGCCAGCGTGCCAGAACCGGAGCCGGGATGCCGGGCGCGCCAAGTCCAGTTGGCCACCGAAACGCCGCGCCGATGAGTTCGCGGTGTCCGTGCCGTCCTTATCAGCAGCAGAAGAACAGCTAAAGACGCGAGGGACACCGCGATGAGCACAACCACCTGGACCTCAGGAACGCCCGGCACCGGCGCCTATGCTGAGGTCAACGGCATCAAGCTGTACTACGAGACCCATGGCGCCGGACGGCCGCTGGTCTTGCTGCACGGCGGGCTGGGTTCGGGGGAGATGTTCGGCCCGATCCTCCCCGCGCTGAGCGAGCGGCACCAGGTCATTGCCCCCGACTTGCAGGGTCACGGCCGTACCGCTGACATCGACCGCCCGCTGGACGTCCGGCTGATGGCCGACGACATCGCGGCGCTCATCGACCACCTTGGGCTGGGCGCGACCGACGTGATGGGTTACTCACTCGGCGGCAAGGTGGCGCTGCAAACCGCCATCAAGTACCCGTCCCGCGTCCGGCGGCTCGTCGCGGTGTCGGCGCATGTTCGCCGCGACGCGATCTACCCGGAGATGCTCGCGCAGTCGGATCAGATGGGCGCCGCCGCCGCGGAGTTCATGAAGGAAACCCCGATGTATGAGCTCTACCAGCGGGTCGCGCCGCGCCCGGAGGACTTCCCCCGGCTGCTTGACAAGATCGGCGAGGCGCTGGCGAAGGACTTCGACTTCACCGAGGAGGTCCGCGGTCTCCAAGTGCCGACGCTGATCGTCGCCGCCGACGCCGACATGGCCCCGCCTAGCCACTACGTCGAGGTCTTCAACCTGCTCGACGGCGGTCTCCGCGACGGCGGCTGGATGAACGAAGGCCGTCCGAAGGGCGGTCACGCGCTGGCGATCCTTCCTGGCCTGACTCACTACAACATCGTCGACTCGCCCTTGCTGGCCGCGACGGCGCTCGCGTTCATCGACCAGTAGCGAGTCGCCGCTCAGCGGGTAGCGCCGGTGCGGGCCGGCTGCTGCTGGCTGTCCCCGTCGGCGATGGTCGGCGACAATGGCCAGCGCTGACCGATAGCGACGTGCAGGATGATGCCGACCGCGCTGAAGGCGAGCCCGGCGACGGTCACCCAGTCGTTGGCGGTGGCCCTGACCCAGTGCACGCTGTCGGCGTACCCGGCCAGCGCACGGTTGAGCCCCACCGCTACCGCGGCGGTGAAGACAAGGGTGACCACCCGCCCGGCACCGGGACGGCGCAGCAACGCCCCCGGCCAGCCCTCGAAGACCAGCGCCACCATGAGCCCCGCGCTGATCACGCACCCGCACGCCGCCCCGATGGCCTGCGGTGACCGGTTCGCCAGGTCACGCAGCACCAGATAGGTGGCCGCGCCGCCCCCGATCACCAGGACGTTGCCGGCCAGCAGGCGCAACGGCCGCCGGCCGATGAGGTTGACCGGCCAGCCGCGCAGCGCTGGAGCCGGACGACATCCCGGCGCTGCCGCTGAGGCGGGGTGGTCAGCAAGGGCCTGCGGGTTTTCACCGAGCCCCCAACGTCAGGGAATCAGGACCGGCCGGATGTTGGCCTTGTTCCTGTTCAGGAAAGTCGTTTCTGCATCCGCCAGCGGGTGGGTCTCGACGATCGGACGCACGCCCTTCAGCACCGCGAAGTTCAGCGTGTCCTCACTGTCGGCCGCGACGCCGCTGTACCACCCCGAGATGTTCAGCCGGGGAAACGCGAGGTCGTGACCGGTTACCGTGATCGGGTCAAGGCCCTCGGCCACGATCAGCTGGCCGTTCGGCCGCAGGCCGCTGATCAGCCCGGACTGCAGGTTGCCGTGGGACACGGTGTCGAAGATGACCGCCGCGCCGCCCATCGCCCGCAGCGCCTCGCCGGCGTCGCCGGCGCTGCTGTCGATGTACTCGCTGGCGCCAAGCCGGCGGGCGAGTTCCTCACGGGCAGGACCGCGCGCGATGGCGACGACGCGGAAGCCCATCTTGTCGCCGAACTGGACGGCGAGGTGGCCGACCCCGCCGACGCCGTGAACCGCGACGAGGTCGCCGGGACCGGCCTTGGAGTGCCGCAGCCCGTTGAACGCGGTGATTCCGCCGCACATCATCGGAGCGATCTCCTCGAAGGCCAGGCCTTCCGGCGCGCGGGCGACCGCGTCCTGCGGCGCCACCATGTACTCGGCGTAGCCGCCGTCGAAATTAGCGCCGGTGATGGTGCGGTTGACGCAGTTGGTGAAGTCGCCGCGCCGGCAGAACTCACAGGTGAGGTCGCTGCCGCCGGACCAGCCCACGCCGACCCGGTCGCCGGCCTGCCACATCGTCACGCCGTCGCCGACCGCGTCCACGACGCCGCCGATCTCGTGACCGGGTACCCGCGGCAGCTGCGTGCCGAACAGGCCTTCACGCGGAATCTCGTCGCCGCCGCAGATCCCGCACGCGTGCACCTTGACACGCACCTGCCCGGCCTTCGGCTCCGGCACCGGGAGCTCCACGTTCACGAACGGGGCGCCGGCCTCCTGGGCCTGCACCGCGTGCATTGTCGACTGAGTCACCTTTTCTCCCCTAGTGCATTCCGCCGTCGGCGACGATCTGCTGACCGGTGATGAGCCCGGCGTCGTCGCTCGCGAGGAACGCGGTAACGGCCGCCACATCCTGCGGCGTTCCCAGCCGCCCGATCGGGATCATGCCGATCAGGCTCTGCTTGTACTCGTCGTTGGACGGATCGGTGAAGATCCCGGCGTTATCGATCGGGCCGGGCACCACCGTGTTGACCGTGACCCCGCGGGCCCCGAGTTCCAGCGCCGCGACCCGGATGAGGTAGCTCATGGCGATCTTGCTGGTTCCGTAGAGGGCGACACCCACCTGCGGGACCGTCGTCGTGTTGGACGAGATCGTGACGATCCGGCCATTGTCGGCGATCCGCCGGGCGGCCTCGCGAAGGACGAAGTACGGCCCCTTGGTGTTGACCCGCCACAGCAGGTCGAAGTCCTCTTCGGTGACGTCGGTAAACGGGATGTTCACCTTCTCCATCCCGGCGTTCGCCACGACGATGTCAACCCGGCCGAACTCCTGGACGGCCGCGTCGTAAAGCCGTTCGATGTCCGGCACGCTGGACACATCGGCCTGGACGACGATGGCGCGCACGCCCTCGGCCTCGGCGGCGGTCTTCACTTCCTTTGCGGCGGTTTCGTTACGGTGATAGTTGATGACGACATTCGCGCCCTCTGCGGCTAGCCGCAGCAGGATCGCACGGCCCAGCCCCTCCGATGATCCGGTGACGAGCGCGGTCTTCCCCTTCATAGCCATGCCTAGCACCGTAGGCCGGACTGAAGGCGCACCGAATCAATGAGGTCCCTAGCCACCCCCTAGCCGCCGGGAAGCGGCGCCCCCGCTGTGGCAGGGTCAGACCTCAGGGAGGCCCTCGCCGACCCCGGCGGCCGGGCCGATCTGGTCCCGGACCGCGGAGAGGTCGGCCCTGGATGCCACCCCGAGCTTGGTGAACACCTTGTGCAGGTGATACTCGACCGTCTTCTGGCTCAGGAACAGGCGGGCCGCGACCTCGCCGTTGGAGTGGCCCCCCGCGGCCAGCCGGGCGACCTGCCGCTCCCGTGGCGTTAGGTCGCTGATTCCGCTTGGTAGGTGCCGCCGGGCCACCTCGCCGCTGGCCCTCAGCTCCTCGGCCGCACGGTCGGCGAGTAGCCGGGCTCCGAGGCTGTCGAAGGCTTCCATGGCCGCCCGCAGGTGCGGCCGCGCGGCCGCGGGGCGCCCGGTACGGCGCAGATGCTCGCCGAGATTGAGCCGGGTCCGCGCCTCGTCGAGCGGGTCCGTCCCGGCCTGGTGGAGCTTCAGTGCCTCAAAGAAGTAGCCGTCAGCCTGGGCCCGGTCGGCGAGTAGCCCGCGGCAGCGGGCGAGTTTCGCGCGCGGCGCGGGGACATCGAGGCATTCCACCCACACCTCGCACAGGTCCAGCGCAGGCAGCCCGCGCCCGGGCGTGCGCGCGAGCGCGGCCGCCTCGACGGTCATGGCCGCCAGTTCGATCAGGTAGGCGGGGTGCGCCACCGGATCAGCGACCAGCGGTTCCAGCCGCTCAAGAGCGGCGGCCGGATGGCCGAGGCTGACATCGATTTCGCCGTTCGCGAGGACGGCGGCGCAGACAGCAAGGTGCAGGCGGTGGGGGACGGCGTGTTCCAGGGCCTCCTCCGTGCGGCGGCGGGATTCGGCGATGTCTCCGCGCAGGGCAGCCACCCTGGCCAGGACGGCCAGGCTGTGTACGACGACTCCCGGCTGCCTCAGCTGCCGCCCGAACTGCAAAGCCTCGGCGGCGTCGGCCTCGGCCACGGCCACCTTGCCGAGGTCAAGCTCGCAGCGGGCCCGCAGGTGCAGTGCGTGCATCAGATCGGCGATGTTGGCGAGCTCACGCGAGCGGTCAACCGCCCGCGAGTAAAGTTCCTCCGCGCCCGCCGGGTCTTGGAGCAGCATGGCGCAGTCACCCGCCCACGTCAGCGGGCGCTGTTCAGTGAGCCGGCCGGTTAGCCCCGCCGCGGCCTTGAGCTGGAAGGCCGCGGCGGGCAGGCCGCCCCGCAGGGTCGCCGCCAGGGCGCCGACGTAGGAGCGCATGAAGGTGCCGGGCATGTCTGGGCTGGCCGGCCGCGAGCTCACGAAGGTGTCGAGCTGGTCGAGCCGTTCCCTGTGCCCGGCGAACCAGGCCGCTTCCGCGGCGATCGTGGCGAGCCGCATTGACCGGCGGTGATCGACGGGGGCGATCTCTTGGGCGGCGGCCGCGAGGGCGGCAGCAGCCTGCCGGGGCGTGCCGCTCTGGGCCTGGGCAAGCCCGCGGATCTCGGCGGCGTCGGCCCGGAGCTGGGCACTGCCGGGGAGCGTGGTCGCAAGCCCGATCAGGGCAGTGGCCCGCTCGCCGTTGCCCGCGCTCCAGGCCGCCTCCGCCGCGGCCACTAGCCGCGCCGCCTTGGCAGCGGCATCGCCGGAAAGTTGCGCGGCCCGCTCCAGGGCCGCCGATGCCGCTGCCTGGCCGCTGCGCAGCCGCGCGCGGCGGGCCGTGGACTCTAGCTCCCGCGCCACCTCCTCGTTGGGTGCCAGCGCGGCCGCGGCGTGGTGCCAGGCCCGGCGGTCGGGTTCTTCCTGCCCGCACGCGTCGGCAAGCGCCTCGTGTACCCGTTGGCGTTGGGCGAACGCCGCACCCGTGTAGGCAGCCGAGCGGGCAAGCGGGTGCCCGAACGTAATCCGGTCCGCGGTAACCGAGACGATTCCCGCCTGCTCGGCCGGCTCTAGCGCCCGTGGCTCAAGGCCGAGCCTGCTCCCAGCGCGGATGGTCAGCCCGAGAGCCTGGGAGTCTTCCGCCGCCGCCACCAGCAGCAGCAGCTGCGTATCGTCGGGCAGCCCGCAGATCTGCTCCAGGTACAAGGACTCGACGGCAGTGGGGGCAAGGCCCACGGCGAAGGGCGGAGCCAGCTGGGCGGCGTCCGGCAGCTGGTTGGAAAACTCCAGCAGGGCCAACGGGTTGCCGTCGGCGCGCTCAATGAGGCGCTCGCGGGTGAGCGGGTCAACCCGCGGGTGGCGGGCCGCGAGAAGCGTCTCAGCCTGGGAACGGCTCAGTCCTTCGACTTGGCGGGACGGGAACCCCGCGAATGGGGTATCAGCTACCGACCGCGCCGCGACGATCACAACCACCGCTTCGGCCTCAAGCCGTCTCGCGGCGAACGCGAGCGCCACCGCCGACTCGTAATCCAGCCATCCGGCGTCGTCCACCAGGCACAGCAGCGGGCGGTCACCCGCCGCCGCGGACAGCACGCTAAGCACCGCAGCGCCGATCAGAAACCGGTTCGCGGGCCGGCCCGGCTCCACGCCAAGCGCGGCTCCCAACGCCGCCGATTGAGGCGGCGGCAGTGAACCCACCCCATCCAGCGCAGGACGCAGCAACTGATGCAGGGCCGCGAACTCGATCTCAGCCTCAGATTGCACGCCGGCCGTCCGCAGGACGGCCATCCCGTCAGCTCTCGCCCGCGCATACGCCAGCAGGGCAGACTTCCCCATCCCCGCTTCACCAGTCAGGACCAGGACACCGCTCCGGCCCGAGAAGGCATCACCCAAGAGCCGGTCGATGATCTCGGTCTCAGCCGCTCTGCCTATGAGCGCCAACTCGCCCAACGGGTCCGCCATCCGTCTCCGTAAAACCACGAGAGCAGGCAGCCCGAGGCCGCCGGCAGTCGGAGGTTCCGCCTGCAGGTCAGCCTAATCCAGCACTAACCCCGACTGCCGCCCGCGACTGGAGTCCAGCCTGGCCAAGGCGGTCAGGCCGCAGGCGGGCGGGGCTGCGAGCGCGGGAAGCCCCTTTCGATGCCTGCCCAGGCCGAGTCGTAGTCCGGCTGCCGGTGTCCGGCCGCGTGCGCGAAGTCGGTGACCGTGACCGGCCACCTGGTCTCGAACATGAACGCGAGGGTGTCTTCGATCTTCTGGGGGGCGAGGTCCTGCGAGCTTGCCGCGCGGTACGTCTGCGCGTCCGGCCCGTGTGAGCTCCACATGTTGTGCAGGCTCGCGCCGCCCGGCACGAAGCCGTCGGCCTTGGCGTCGTAGGTGCCATGCACCAGGCCCATGAACTCGCTCATGACATTGCGGTGGTACCACGGGGGGCGGAAGGTCCCCTCGGCCACCAGCCAGCGGGGCGCGAAGACGACGAAGTCGGCGTTCGCCTGTCCCGGGGTGTCGCTTGGCGAAGTCAGCACGGTGTAGATGGAAGGGTCGGGGTGGTCGTAGGAGACGGTCCCGATGACGTTGAAGCGCGCGGTGTCGTACTTGTAGGCGGCGTGGGTGCCGTGCCACGCCACTACGTCCAGCGGCGAGTGGTCGTAGTCCGCGGCCCATAGCTGGCCGGCGTACTTCTGCACCACCTGCACGGTCTCCTCGCGGTCCTCGAAGGCGGCGACCGGGTAGCGGAAATCGCGGGGGTTAGCCAGCCCGTTGGATCCGATCGGCCCGAGTTCCGGCAGGGTGAAGGCGCGGCCGTAGTTCTCGCAGACGTACCCGCGGGCCGCTCCGTCGGGGACCTCGGCCCGGAACCGGACTCCGCGCCCGACGACGGCGATCTCGCCCGGGGCGACGTGCAGCCGGCCGTACTCGGTGTGCAGCAGCAGGGCCCCGTGCTCGGGCACGATCAGCAGCTCGCCGTCCGCGTCGACGAAGTACCGGTCCAGCATCGGCACGTTGGCCCGGTAGAGATGGATTCCGACGCCTGGCCCGCTGAAGCACGTGGCCGGTCACCCCGACGGTGTACAGCCCGTCGACGAAGTCGGTCGGCTGGTCGGGGAGGGGCAGCGGGTCCCAGCGCAGCCGGTTCGGGTCGTTAACGCCGTCTTCGAGGGGGGCCGAGCGGAGCAGGCCCGAGCCGACCCGGCGGAACGGCGGATGGGCCGCCGACGGGCGGATCCGGTAGACCCAGCTCCGCTCGCGCACGGCCCGCGGCTCGGTGAACGCCGTGGCGCTGTGCTGCTCGGCGAACAAGCCGAAGGGCGCCCGCTGCGGTGAGTTCCGCCCGTGCGGGAGCGCGCCAGGGACCGCCTCCGACTGATGCTCGTTGCCGAAGCCCGGGGAATACGCGAACTCGGCGGGTGTGCCCTGGGCGGCAGGCGACGGCTGGCTGCGTGCGACGGTGGTGGACAACGCGGGGTCTCCTCGAATGCTCTAAAGATTATGATCAAAGTATGATTGGATCAGGTTCCAGTCAAGGGGATACCGGAAAGGTGGCGGCCATGAACGAGGTGCGCGGCGGCGGGCTCGGGCTGTTTGAGCTGACCGGCCGGGTCGCGGTAGTCACCGGCGGCAGCGGTGGCATCGGCGCGGCGGTGGCGCGGCGACTGGCCGCGGCCGGGGCGTCGGTCGCGGTGGGCTACCGCACCGGGCGCGAGCGGGCCGGGCAACTGGTCGAGGCGCTCGCCGGAACCGGTCACGTGGCGGTGCCCATGCAAGTCGAAGACTCGGCGTCGCTGACGGCGGCCGCGTCCCTGGTGGGCGAGCGCTACGGGCGGGTCGACGTGCTGGTCAACTCGGCCGGCGTGACCCACGCGATCCCGCACGGTGACCTCGACGCGCTGACCGACGCCATTTTCGACGAGATCTACGCGGTCAACGTCCGCGGGGTGTTCGCGACGATCAGGTGCTTCCGGCCGCTGCTGGCGGGCTCCGGCGACGCGGTTATCGTGAACGTCTCGTCCATCTCGGCCTTCACCGCCTCGGGCAGCAGCGTCGCCTACTGCGCGTCTAAGGCCGCCGTGGACACGATGGGACGCTCGCTGGCCCGGGCGCTCGCGCCCGGGATCAGGGTGCTGAGCGTCTCACCCGCCGCCGTTGACACGGGTTTCGTGCCCGGGCGCAGCGGCGCGGCGCTTCGCGCGCACGCCGAATCGGCTCCGCTGCGCACGATCACCGACCCCGACGACGTCGCCCTGGCCGTGCTGGGCGCCGTGACCCATCTGCGGCTCGCGACCGGGACCGAGATCGTGGTCGACGCGGGCAAGCACCTGTAGCGCCGCCGGAGACGGCGGCAGCCCGTCAGCCGGTCAGTCCACGTCGAAGCCCACGGCGAACCGGTACCGGTCGCCGCGGTAAGAGATGCAGGCGACGTCCACGACCCGGTCGCTGTCGTCGAACGTGGTGCCGGTGAAGAACAGGACCGGGCCGCCGGGCTCGATGCCGAGCAGCGCGGCCACCTCTTCGTCGGCGAGCCGGGCCTCCACCGTGTCCTGGACGCGGTGGATGCGGACGCCCGTCTCCCGCAGGATCTTGGTCATCGGGGCGGTGCGCAGCTGGGTGCTCCGCACCTGCCGTCCCTCGGCCTCGCGCACGTAGTTGACCGCGTAACTGACCGCCTCGCCCGCATCATGCCGCAGCCGCCGGAACATCACGACCCTCGCACCGGGCCCGAACTGCTCCTCGAACTGCGCCGGGACGGGCACCACCGCGCGTTGCAGCACGTCGGTGGTCTCGCTCGTCTGCTGGGCGACGACGGCGTCGAGAGAGCCGAGCAGTTCCAGTGGCCGGCTGGCGACCGCCTGCTCGTTGATGAAGGTGCCGCGGCGGCGGTGCCGCGTGATCAGCCCTTCGTCCTCGATGCTCTTGAGTGCCTGCCGCATCGTGATCACGCTGACGCCGTACTGGGCCGCGAGGTCGCGCTCGGTCGGCAGGCGCAGGTCCTCCGGCGCGCGGGAGGTGATGTCGGCGCGGATGCTCTGCGCTACCTGGTACCACATGGGCAGCTTGATGTTCAGCACTGTGCGTCCCGTGACCTCGTCCGCTTTCCGCTAGTCGCCCAATCCTGTCAGACAGTGCTCCAACGCCGCAGTCAGCCGGGACGCACCGGTAAGGCACCGCGGCGAGCGGGCGTCGCGACTTGTTGGGCACATCGGCGCGCTAATATAGCCCATGCCCCCGGGAGAGCGAGACGGCGCGGATACCTCGCAGTCGGTTGACCGCGCGATGACCCTGCTGTGGTTGCTGGCCGAGCGCGGGCCGCAGCGGCAAGCCGACCTGGTCCGGCTGACCGGGCTGCAGCGCAGGATCCTCGCCCGGTTCCTCACCTCGCTTGAGCAGGCTGGCCTGGTCCGGCGCAGCCCCCGCACGGGCCAGTATGACCTGGGCATCGCGCTGCCTCAGCTCGGCAGGCTGGCCGAGGAGCGACTGGCACTACCGCGAGTCGCGGCGGAGCCGTTGCGGGAGCTCATGACCAGCACCGCGTCCACCGTCCTGCTGCACATGCGGCAGGGTGACTACCTCGCCCCGGCCACGGTGGCGAACCCGCCCGGCGTGCTGTCGGTGAATTACCCCGCCGGGCGGCGAATCGCACTGTGGGAAGGACTCGGCCGGGCCTTTCTGGCTTGCCTCCAGGAAAGTGAGCAGCGCAGGCTGAGCGGCAAGATCGCGGGCGCGACGCTACAAGAGATCGGCGAGGAACTGCGGCGCGATGGGTACGTCGTCTCGCGGAGCATGATCGACGCGGGGATAACCGCCGTCGGCGCGATCATCGCGGACAGCCTCGGCCAGCCGGTTGGCCTGATCGCGGTCGTGGCGGCCGAGGCGCAGCAGCCGGAGCAGTTCGGTCCCCAGATCGCCGAGGCCGCCCAGGTGATCGCCGGGATGTACAACCAGTCGGTGACCTAGCTCAGCACCCGGGGGACGGTGAGCGCGGCGGAGATTTCCTCGAGCGTCTTCCCGCGGCCTTCAAAGCAGAAGAAGAACGCGAGCACGGCCGCGACGAGTTCCCCCGCTCCGATGATGGAGAAGAACCCGAACGTGGAAGCCGTGTGACCGAGCACGTACCCGAGCGCCGTGGGCGCGATGGCACCCGCCAGCCGCTGGCAGCCTGGCTGCCCACGCGGTCCCGATGCCGCGGGCGTGCGTGGGGTACAGCTCGCTGGTGTAGGCGTACAAGGCGGCCCCGCCCGCCCCGACCGCGAAGAAGTCGGCGAGCCCGCCGATGACGAGGATGGCGGGACCCGACCGGGCGGCACTCCAGGCGAACATGAGGCACCCGGAGAGCGCGAAGAACAGCCACAGCGTGTTCCGCCTGCCCAGCCGGTCAATCAGCTGGCCGCTGACCAGGCTGCCGACGGCGCCGGCCGACGCGATCACGACGACGAACGTCAGGCTTTGGGTCAGCTTGTAGCCCATGGACACGAAAATGGACGGCAGCCACACGGCTATGCCGAAGAACGCGAAGCCGGCGATGAATTGCATGGCCCAGATCGCGAGCGTGTAGCGCCGGTACGCGCCGCGCAGGATGTCCATCGTGGACGCGAAGCTGGGCGCGGCCCTGGTCGCGTCGGCGGGAACGGGTTCGTCCGCGGCCGCCGGCGCGGGGGGCACGCTGGACAGCCAGTTGGTGATCCTGGTCGCCTCGGTCAGCCGTCCGCGCGCGATCAGCGAGCGAACGGACTCCGGCAGGGTCAGCGCGGCGATAACCAAGATGACCAGGCCAAGGATGCCGCCGATGAAGAACATGCCGCGCCAGCCGAAGGCGGGCAGCACCGGGATCGCCACCAGCGCGGCGATGGCCGAGGCGAAGACCCAGCCGAAGATGCTCGTGGCGACCAGCCGGCCGCGGATCCTGGCCGGCATGAACTCGGCCAGGTAGGTGAAGACCAGCGGGGCTTCGGCGCCGAGCCCGATTCCCTGCACCATGCGCAGCACCAGGAGCGATTCGTAGTTCCAGGTGAGGCACAGGACCAGCGACAGCACCGAGTAAATGGCCATGCCGAGCATGAACGCCAGCTTGCGGCCCACTCGGTCGGCCACGAACCCGATACCAAGCGCGCCGATTAGCATGCCCACGGACACGCTGGAGCCGATGAAGCCCGCCTCGTACTTCGTGATGGCAAAAGCGGCGATCACGCCCGGCAGGATGTATCCGGTCAGGTTGGAGTCGAAGCCGTCGCAGAGGTGCCCGGTCACCACGGTGGCGTAGATCTGGGCATGACGGCGCGTGAAGCGGGAATTGTCGATGCTCTCGAGCAGCTGCGCCTTGCTAGCAGCCGGCGCTATGGTCGAGTCTCTTCGCTGGCTCGGCATGTTCATTGACGAGTCCTTCCGGGTTGGGCAGCGCAAGCAAGCGGGCACGCGAGGGTGCTCCTGGGTCGTGAAGTCCGGCCCAGGCGTCGGGGCCGCTGTCGGGCACGCCAATTCGCTGGAGCAGGCGCCGGGCGGTGTGGTCGACGATGTCGTGCACTGTCGCGGGCAAGGTGTAGAAGGCCGGCGCCGGTGGCGCGATGATCGCCCCGGCCTCGGCAGCCTGGGTCATCAGGCGCAGGTGGCCGAGATGGAGCGGCATCTCTCGCACCATCAGCAGCAGAGGACGGCCTTCTTTCAGGCAGACGTCGGCCGCGCGGGCGATCAGGTTGCCGTTGTCGCAGGTGGCGACCGCCGACAAGGTCTTGATCGAGCAAGGCACGACGATCATGCCGTCGACGTGAAATGAGCCGGAGGCGATGGAGGCCCCGATGTCACCGACCCGGTGGGTAACGTCGGCCAGTGCGTGGAGGTCCGCGGGGCTAAGGCCGGTTTCCTGCCGCAGGGTGACGGCGCCGGCGTGGGAGATGACGAGGTGTACCTCGTAGTCCCGTCTCGCGTGCAGGAGTTGCAGGACGCGAACGGCGTAGGGCGCGCCGCTCGCGCCGGTAACGGCGACGACGGGCCGGCCTGCCGGCCTGGCGGTCACCGGGCCGCCGCCTCGTCCAGGGCGCCGAGGATGAGGCCAGGCGAACTGCGCCGGCCGTTCCACGTGCACGTTGTGCCCGGCCCCGGGGACCGTTCGCGGCTCCAGGCCCAGCGCGCGGACCTGGTCGTCGGTGACCATCGGGTCGTTTGCGCCGCGCGCCATGACAACGTGGCCTTGCGCGGCCGCGAGCAGCGCGGGCACGGGCGGGGCGCCGATGGCGTTGACCCGTGCCCCGCTGCCCCCGCGCTCGGACCACGGCGGGTCCCGGTGCCCGGCCGCCATGCCTACTGCCCGCTGAATCTGGCGCGTCGCTTCTCCGCGAAGGCCGCCATTCCGTCCTGCGCGTCCTCGGTGCGGATGAGAACGGACTGCCCCAGTCGCTCCAGCAGGCGACCGGTTTCGGTGTCGACGCTCTGGCAGGCGTTGATGACGTGCTTCGCCATGCCGACGGCCTGCGGCGCCCGCCTGAGTATCCGCTCCGCCAGCGCCATCGCGGCCGGCACCACGTCCTCGTCGGGCGTCACCCGGTTGACCAGTCCTATCCGGTACGCCTCGGCCGCGTCGACCGGGTCTCCGGTGAGCACGAGTTCCTTCAGCCGCCCGATGCCGATCATCTGGATCATGCGCGAGCAGGCACCGAGGCCGGGATCACGCCGAGTTGCGTCTCCGGGAGCAGGAACTGCGCCGAGCGGGCGGCGACTCGCAGGTCACAGGCCACCGCGAGTTCCACGCCACCGCCGGCGCAGACCCCGTTGACCGCCGCGATGACTGGTTTCTCCAGCGCTTCCAGGTCGTCGAACGCCTCGTGATTAGCACGCACGTACGCACGGTATTGCGGCGGCGGGAGCGCGTTTTCGAACTTCAGGCCAATAATGTCACGGCCGGAGCAGAAGCCGCGCCCCTTCCCGGTGATCACGAGGGCCTTGATCGCGGGATCGAAGTTCGCCTGCCAGAGCACGGTCCTGATCTCGGTCAGCATGTCAAAGTCGAAGGCGTTGAGCCGGTCGGGGCGCGCCAGCGTGAGCAGCCCGATCCCGGACGCGGCGACCTCGAACTCGACCCGCTCCAGGCTCTCGATCGGCCTGAGGAAGCCCTCCGGTGTTGTCGTGGTCACGAGCCGTTCTCCTCCTTGGTGACGCGGGCGGGTAGCTGGCGCAGGGCGGACCGGTCGATCTTCCCCGCGCCCGACCGGGGCAGTTCCGGCACGATGTGCAAGGCCCGGGGCAGCTTGTAGCCGCCCAGGTGCTGCCGGCCGAAGTCTCGAAGCTCAGCGAGCGTCAGGCGGGACCCGGCGGCGAGCACCACGAACGCGGTGACCCGCTCCGTCCACTTCGCATCGGGCACGCCGATCACGGCGGCGTCCGCGACCTGGTCCATCCGCAGCAGGACCCGCTCGACCTCGCTGGCGTAGACGTTCTCGCCGCCGGTGATGATCATGTCGGACTGGCGGCCGACCAGCCAGAGGATGCCGCCCTCGTCCCGGTAACCAAGGTCGCCGGTCCAGTACCGGCCCTGGCGGAACGCCGCGCGGGTGCGCTCGTCCTGGCCCAGGTAACCGCGCGCCACCATTGGCCCCCGGACCGTGACGTGCCCGATCGCCCCCGGCGCGACCAGGGCGCCACTGGAATCGGCGAGCTCAATGTCGGCCAGGGGCGTTTCCCGGCCGACGGCACCGCTCCGCAGGTTGCCGTCGGGATCGAGATGGTCCCCGGCCGGCAGCACGGTCAACGTGCCCGCGGTCTCCGTGGCCCCGTAGGTGTGGACGAGGGGGGCGTCGATGCTCGCCCGCGCCTTCTCGAATACCCGCTGTGAGGTGGGCGCCCCGCCGTACAGCAGTCCGGCCAGGCTCGGCAGCCGGGTGCCGGCCGCCGCGGCCGCCTCGACCAGCAGGTCGAGCGCGGTGGGCACGAGCAGGGTCCGGGTGACCCGCTCCCGGGTGATCGTGGCCACGGTGCGCTCCGGGCCGAACCGCTCAAGCACGTGCCGCCCGCCGAGCCAGGTCACCGCCCACACCGCCCAGGCGTCGGCCAGGTGAAACAGCGGGCCCGCGTGCAGCCAGACGTCCTGGTCCGTCAGCCCGACCGCCGCCGCGGTGCTCAGCGCGCCGGCCAGCACGTTGCCGTGGGTCAGGACCACTCCCTTAGCGCGGCCGGAGGTCCCGCTCGTGTAATAGAGGTACGCGTCCTGGCCCGCGGCGGCCGGTGCCGGCGTCGCGGGCGCGTGGTCAAGCAGCCGCTCGTAGGTGATGGCCGACAGCCCGGATTCCGCTCCGGGCAGCGCGATCAGCCGGACCGGCCAGCCGCGCGCGACTTCGGCCGCGACGTGCTCGTAACCCGGCCCGACGAGCAGCAGTTCCGTGCCCGCTTCAGCGAGGATCGCGGTGATCTCGGGTTCGGCCAGCCGGGTATTCAGCGGCAGCAGCAGCATGCCCGCGGCCGGCACCGCGAAGTACAGCTCCAGGTAGGCCAGGCTGTTGTCGGCGAGGACGGCGACCGGGGATCCGGCCCGCGGGCCAAGGCGGCGCAGGCCGGCCGCGACCCGGCCGGCCCGTTCGCGCAGCGAGGCATAAGTAAGGCGGTCGGGCCCGGAAACGGCGGCCTCGCGGCCGGGAAAGCGCTTAGCCGCCGCGTCGAGTATCCCCGGCACGTCAGGCGCGAACATACAGGCCGTCCTCGTTGAGCAGCACGTGCCCCGCCGACCGGGCCAGCCCGAGTTCCCGCGCTATCTCGCGGCCATCGCGGCTGCCGCTCGCGTTCATCAGGTCGAGGAAGGACAGCGGCCCGTTGCCGAGCGCGGCGAGCACCGCCTCGGCGCGCGGCTCCGGCCCGGTGGCGACGGCCGGCGGCTGGGCCGTCTGCCAGCGCCTGGCCCCGCCTTCACCGAACGGGCGGGTGAGGTCGAACCCGGCTTTGCCTCCCGTCCGCTGCCCGTTCAGCGACGGGTCAATCGGGACCGCGCGCAGACCGGAACCGACCACGATGTCCTCGGCGGGCCGGAAGCGCGTGGCCAGTGCCCATTCCAGCTGGTGGTCCGACATCACGTCGATGTCGTCGTCCACGACGAACACGTTCTTGACGTCGGCCTTGCAGGCGAACGCGGCCGCGATGGCATTACGCGCCTCGCCCGGGTAGCGCTGGCGCAGTGACACCCGCACGTTATGCATCCCGCCGGCGGCGGGCGGGGCGTGGACGGCGACGGGCTGGCTCACCGCGCCCTTGAGGGCCTCCCAGACGTCGACCTCGGTGGCCAGCGCCACCAGCTGGGCGGTGTCGGTACCGGAAAGGTGCCGACCCGAGATCGTCGCGGTCTGGAACAGCGCGTCGTGCCGCCGCGTCAGCGCGGTGACGTGAAAGACCGGATTGAGCTTGGGCTCGCCGGCGTAGCCGAGGTACTCCCCGTAAGGGCCTTCCGGCTGCGGCGTTTCTGCCCCGTCGAGGTAGCCCTCGATGACGAACTCCGCGTCGGCCGGGACCAGCAGGCCGGGCTGGCTCACGGCCGCCGCGACCGGGAGCGGCTGCCCGCGCAGCCCGCCCAGCGTGGCCAGCTCGTCCTCCGGCCCTGAATGCATGGTCGCCGCCAGGTAGTCCAGGGGGTGCGACCCGACCGCGAACGCGATCGGCAGCCGTGCCCGCTCCGCGCGCACCGCCTCGAACCGCACCCTCAGGTCGCTGGGCGCGTTGAGGTCGATGCCGGTCTCCCGGGGGCCGAGCAACATGAGCCGGCGGCAGCCGACATTGAAGGTCCCCGGTGCCTGCTTGCGGCTGAAGTCCAGGGAGGCCGAGATATAGGGCGCGCCGTCGACGGAATGCTGCAGGTGCACCGGCAACGCGGTGAGGTCGATGTCGTCGCCCTTGAGCGTCACTTCCTGAACCGGCGCATCCGCGGCGGGCACCTCGAGGGGTGCCACGGGCGCCGCGATGCGATTCAGTACCTCGGCGACGACCTGGTTCTCGGCCACGCCCAGGGCCAGGGCCAGCCGCTTACGGCTGCCCATCACGTTTCCGGCCAGCTCGGCCCCCTCCGGGCCGACCCGGCTGAACAGGACCGCACGGGGGTTCCCGTCCAGCCGGGCGGCGACGTCGATGAGGTCGACCTGCTCCCCGACCTGGTCGAGCTCGCCGGCCGCCGCCAGCGTGGCCAGGAACGAGCGAAGCCGGAACGTGTCACGGTTGGTCATTGGCATCCAATGCGCGATAATCGCCTATTAAAGGGCTAAAGTAGCCCTCTCATAGTGACGCGGACGTAACACCGACGTCAAGACTTTGTGATCCGCAAAGCGGAAAAGCGCGATGATCAGTCCGAACGGAGGCGGCCGTCTCTCACCGGCAGACGACTTCTCCGGGCCCTCGACGCGGGACCCGCGCGGGGTGCTTCTGCTCGATGGTCATGCCTGGTCTCGTCGCCCGGCGCCATCGAGAAAGAGCGCGACGATCCGGCGGATGTGGGCCCGCCGCTGCGCGGGCGTGAGTCCCGCGTAGGGTGACAGGCTGGCGCCCGACGGCGTGCCCTTAACCGCGTTCAGGAAGTAACCAGCGGCGAACCGGGGATCTTCGAGGGCGAGCTCGCCCAGTCCGACCTTGACCGCGAGATAGCCCTCGACCGTGGTGATGTCGTGCTCCGGGCCACTGCGCTCGAAGGCGGCGACCACCTCGGGAAGCTGGCTGCCCTCGCTCTCGTACACCAGTTGCAGGCGGACGGCTTCTGGCTGGCAGGTGAACTCCACGAAACGTTCCGCGATCGTGCACAGCGCCTCAGCGACCGGGAGGCTGGCGAGCTCGGCCGGGTCGAAGTTCATCCCAGACGAATCGCCGTGCGCCGCGATGACCGCGGCGAAGAGCTCCGCCTTGGACGGGTAGCGGGTGTAGAGCGTCGTCTTCGACATGCGGGCCACGGACGCGACCTCGTCCATCGACGTCGCGGCGTACCCCTTGGCCACGAACAGCAGTCTCGCCACGTCGATCAAGCGGCGCGTCTTCAGGTCAGGGTCGTTCACTGGGGCCGGAGATGGCATGGGCGTCGTCTTTTGGGAAGCTCGGGGACGTGGCAGTACATGTACGCTACCGGGCGTAGCGCGCCTCGAGCCACCCGGCAACGCGGGACATCGCCGCGCCGCGCGGGTCCTTCTCTTCCGCGGACGGCAGCGGGAACCCGAAGTGATCCCCGTCGACGTAAACGATCGACTTGTCCGAGGCCGGGGAGGAATCGAGGATGGCCTGCGCGTGCACGGGGTAGATCGCGTTGTCGCCCGTGTAACAGAGCACCAGCGTCGGCACCGTCACGGGCGGCAGGTTGTCAAGCAACGAGGCGCGCGAGCTGAGACCCGACCACAGGCT
This sequence comes from uncultured Actinomycetota bacterium, assembly GCA_963850115.1. GTDB lineage: Bacteria > Actinomycetota > Actinomycetes > Streptosporangiales > Streptosporangiaceae > Trebonia. The sequence goes on along the minus strand of CAWKKG010000002.1, from coordinate 77,255 downwards.
GAGCCAGGCCCGCGGGGTGAGGTACTTCGCGAAGCCCTGGTCGGTGTAGTTGGCCAGGTCAGGGCGGACCGCCATGAGCGAGCCGTACGTCCGCGACGACGGGTGCAGGCTCGGGTCGGCCGCCGCCGGGTTCGCGTCGGTACGGTACACGGACATGACGCGCCCCTGAACCGCCCGCCTGAGCACGAACGCCTGCTGCTGCTCGCTGAGCAGCGCGAAGTCCGCCTCGGCGGCGACGTCCCGGTAGTAGCGCTGCTCCTCGATGAAGGCCCGCGCGATGGCATCGATGCGGGCGACTCGCGCGCGCTGGGCGACGCGGTACCGCTCGAGGAACTCCGCCGAGTACCGGCTGGGCTCCGGCGGCGCCTTGAACCCGTTGCGCGGGTCGTACATGTCCAGGCCGGGATCGGCCGATAGCGGGTCAGACTCGTCGAGGAGCGACGGGTCGATCTCCGTCATCAGCGTCTTGCCCGCCCCGAGGTGGGCCGACATGAAGACGATGCCGTCCGCCGGCGGCAGCTCGAACTGGTTGAGGTCGAGCGGGTCCCCGGCCGCCGTCTCCCGCAGCCGCGTTCCCGCCGGCGCGACCGCCTGCGCCTGGTAGAACGCGTAGACCGAGCCCCCGCCGCTGTAGCCGAGGAAGACGATCTGCTCGAAGTCGCGACGACGGAGTTCGGTAACGGCGGCCGCGATGTCGAGCAGCAGCAACTCGTGGCTGGCCATCGCGTCGTTGCCCGGCCAGCGGCTCTGGTGCGCGAGCACCGCGTAGCCCGACTGAACGAGCGCGGGGATCGTGTAGTGCCTGCTCACATCCGCCCGCGGGTGGATGACGCAGACCGCGGTCTTCTCGCTGCCGTTGCTGTACAGCACGCCCTGCGACCGCGCGCCGTCCTCCGCGGCAAGCAGCACCGTCTTTGGCTCGACGTTCGCCGGCGGCTCGTCGAAGGCCAGCGGGTCGAAGCCCGGGGCGTAGCGCCCGATCCGGGGAAGGCTCACCGGGAGTCCTCCCGCGCCGCCGGGGCCGGGCCCGGCGCGACCCGCTCGCGCATCTTGCGGTTGACCTCGAGGTAGGCGGCCGCGTCATCCGGCGGAAGAAGCTCGCACAGCGTCCGGTTCTCGATCCACATCTCGACGAGCGGGAATTCCGCGCGATGCGTCCGCTCGCACCTCCAGCCCTGCTGCTGCGCGATCGCGAAGATCTGCTCGCGCGGGGTGCGCACGCTCAGCGCGAAATGGGTCGCGGTCCGCTCGGTGGGCGGCGCCGTGACGAACCCGGGGCTTTCTGGCTGCAGGCGGGTTCCGGCCGGATGGATTTCGATCTCGGTGCCGTACTCGTCGAGGGCAAAGGCCATGAAGCTGCCCGGGTTGGGACGGAACGGCACGACCGTCCCGCCCATAATCTCGGCGAGGACCTGGGCGACGTTCTCGGGGTTGTCCGCCGAGATCGACAGGTGATGAAGCATGTCTCTCCTCTGGAGACGGGCGCGCCGGCGTCTCGGACGCGCGGGCCTGCGTCTCAGTTGAACTGGACTGCACTGAACTGTACTGTACTGTGATGCCGCCCAGGGCTGTCAAGGCCGGCGCCAGCCGGCACCAGGAAGCACCGACAGGACGTGATCGTCATGAATGCCGCCGCCCCTCCCCCGCACGAGTTGCACGGCTCAGGTCCGCACCACGTGATCGCCCTTCACGGGTGGTTCGGAGACCGGACGTCGTACCGTCCGCTCATGAGGTGGATCGACGCCGGTTCCTTCACCTACGCGCTGATGGACCAGCGCGGCTACGGCGATTCCCGCACCGCCGACGGGGCCTTCACCGTTGAGGAGGTCGCAGCCGACGCGATCGCGCTCGCCGACCACCTCGGCTGGGACAACTTCTCCGTGATCGGGCACTCCATGGGCGGGAAGGTCGCTCAGCGCCTCGTCGCCGACGCGCCCGACCGGGTCACCGCGGTAGTTGGCATCTCGCCCGTGCCGGCGTCCGGCGCGGGGATGGCCGACGACGTTTTCGCCTTCTTCGCCGGCGCCCGCGACGACGCGGAGGCGCGCCGCGTGATCATCGCCCGCACGACGGGCCAGCGCCTGCCGGGGGCGTGGCTCGAGGCCACGGTCCGGTACTCGCTGGAGTGCTCTACCCCGGAGGCCTTCGGCCGGTACCTGCCCAGCTGGTCAAGGGGCGACTTCCACGAGGAGGTCCGCGACGCCGGCACACCCGCGCTGTTCATCGTCGGCGAGCACGATCCCGAGCTCTCCGCCGACACGATGCGCAAGACCGTGCTGCAGTGGTTCAAGAACGCTCAGCTGGTCAGCTTCGCCAATGCGGGCCACTACGCCATGGACGAGACCCCGCTCGACCTGGTCGCGACCATCGAGCGGTTCCTCGGCGAGGTGGCCGAGCCGGTCGGCTGACACAAGGCAGGCCCGTAGAGTCTTGACCCATGAGACGCGTTCCGCCGGACGGGAGCGGATGGTGAGCCGCCCGACCATCCGTGACGTGGCCGAGGCCGCCGGCGTCTCCGTGTCGACCGTGTCCCGGGTACTCTCCCATCCCGAGTTGTTCCGCGAGTCGACCAGGCAGCGGGTGCAGGCGGCGGCGGAGTCACTGAATTACTCCCCCAGCCGGCACGCCGCGTCGCTGAGCACCGGGAAGACCGCGAACATCGGCCTGGTCACTCCGAGCCTGTCGAATCCGGTGTTTCCCGAGATGGTCAAGGCGGCGCAGCACCGGGCCGGCGACGCGGGTTTCGCGGTCCTGCTCGCGGACAGCGACGAAGATGCCGACCGCGAGCAAAAGCTGATTCACGCGCTGGCCAAGGATGTCGACGGCATCATCGACTTCTCCTCGCTGATGCCAGCCGACCAGCTCCTCGCCGCGGCCGCGCTGCGGCCGATGGTCTTCGTCAACCGGGCGGTCGCCGGGCAGCGCTGTGTCCTGGTGAATGCCATCCAGGGCATGCGCCTGATCATGCACTACCTGGCCAACCTCGGGCATGACGGCGTGTACTACCTTCCTGGGCCGGACAACGTGTGGGCCGCGGCCGACCGTGCGTCGGCGGCCGCGGTTGCCGCGGACGAGGCGGGCGTCCAGTTGGAACTGGGCCCGCCGGGCGCGGCCAGCTTCGAGGCCCTGGCGTCGGTCATGCGGACCGGCTGATGCGCGGCCCGCTGCCGACGGCGATCCTCTGCTTCAATGACGTCATGGCGCTGGGCGTGACGTCCCGGCTGCTCGCGGTGGGGGTGCGCGTGCCCGAGCGAGTCAGCGTGTGCGGGTGGGGCGGCACCCGGCTGGCCGGGTACTACATGCCGCCGCTCACCACGATCTCGATGCCGCTGCAGGACCTTGGCCGGATCGCCGTCGAGCAGCTGCTCTTGCGTCCGGTGCCCCCGTCACCCAGCGATCCGAGGCCGCACCTGCTGCTCGACGTCACCCTGGACGCCAGGGGCACTACCGGCCGGGCCGCTGTCCGTTAGTGGCGGGTAGTCCACGTAGCCGGCGTCCCCGCCGCCGTAGAACGTCGCCGGGTCGGGCTGGTTGAACGGGCCGCCCCGGGCGAGCCGGGCCGGCAGGTCCGGATTGGCCAGGAACAGCACGCCGAACGAGACCATGTCCGCCACCCCTTCCTCAACCAGGCGCAGCCGGCCCGGCCCGCGGGCCGCTGATCGGCGTGCGGGTTGAGGATGAGCACCCCGGGCCACGCCGCCCGCAGCGCGGGGGTCAGCCCGGTGCCACCGGTCTCGGCCACGCTCAGGTACGCCAGCCCTGGCTGGCTCAGCGCGGCGGCCAGCGCTGGGTAGAGCACCTCGCCGTCCTGCTCGGCGATGTCGTTGTACGGGTTGCCGGGCGAGACCTGCACGCCGACCCGGTCCGGCCCGACGGCCGCGGCCGCCGCCGCGGTGACCTCGACCGCGAACCGGATGCGGTTGCCGACCGAGCCGCCCCACTCGTCGGTCCGCGTGTTCGCGTTGCCGGCGAGGAACTGGTGCACCAGGAACCCGTTGCCCGCGTGGATCTCGACGCCGTCAAAGCCGGCCGCGACCGCGTTGCGGGCCGCGACGGCGAATTCCTCGATGGTGCGGGCGATGTCGCCCGCGGTCATCTCGCGCGGCCGGACGCACGGCTGCGGGCCAGTGCGGGTAAACACCTGCGTATCGGCCCGGACCGGCGAGGGCGCGAGCGGGACGGCGCCACCGGGCAGCATGCTCGGGTGCCCGATCCGGCCGCCGTGCATCAGCTGGGCGAAGATCACGCCGCCGGCGGCGTGCACCGCGTCGGTCACCGGGCGCCAGGCCGTGACCTGGGCCTGGGTGTAGAGCCCGGGCGTGGCCGGGTAGCCGTGCCCGGTGGGGCTGGGGGAGATTCCCTCGCTGATGATTAGCCCCGCCCCGGCCCGCTGCGCGTAGTAACGGGCGGCCGACGGCCCGGGCGTGGCCGCCGGGCCGTAGGCGCGGCTCCGGCTCATCGGCGCCATCACGATACGGCTGGCGAGCTCGCGCCCGCCGAGGACGATCGGGTCGAATGCGGTCGGCATCAGTGGTCCACCTTCGGGGAGTTGTTTGGCTGCGGCTCGCGGGAGCCGGTGATCCAGCCGACGACGTGGTCCGGCTCGGCCGCCGCGCGCTCCACGTCGGCCACCTTCCTGCCCCGGTTGAGCACGACGATCCGGTTGGCGACCTCGTAGCACAGGGGCAGGTCGTGGGTGACGATGACGACGCCGACGCCGCTGGCGGCGGTGCGCGCGATGAACCGCTCCACCTGACGCGACTGCTGGTAGCCGAGGGCCGCGGTGGGCTCATCGAGCAGCAGCACGCGGGCGTTGTCGGTACTGAGCCGGATGGCGGCGCGCGCGAGCGCGACGGCCTGCCGCTGCCCGCCGGAGAGCAGCTCGACCGGCTGGGTCACGGCGCCGACGGTGGACACCTCGAGCGCCGCGAGTTGCTCGCGGGCGACGCGCCGCATCGCCTTCTTGTCGACCAGGCCGAGCCAGCTGGCCGGCGCTCGGCGCCGCGGCTCGCGGCCCAGCGTGATGTTGGTGGCGACGTCGGCGGCGTCCACCAGCGCCAGGTCCTGGTAGACGATCTGCACCCCGGCCGCCTCGGCGTCCCTGGGGCCGTGGAAGTCGTGCCTGGCGCCGTCGACCGTGATCTGACCGCCGGTCGGTCGGCGGGCGCCGGCCATCACCGAGAGCAGGGTCGACTTGCCGGCGCCGTTGTCGCCGACCAGGGCGACCACTTCTCCGGCCGCTAGCTGGAAGTCCACCCCGGACAGGGCGCGCACCGCCCCGAAATGGACGTCAATGCCAGTAAGCGTGAGCATCAGCCGCTCCGTCGCGAGGAGGTGCCGCGGAACCGGACGATGCCGAGCAGCTTCGCGGTCCCCTGATCGAAGGCGAGCGCGCCCACGAGCAGCGCGCCGGTGGCGAGGGTCGCCCAGGCGGGGGCCAGGCCGTGGATGATGAGGCCGCTGTTCAGCGTCGCGATGATGAGCGCTCCGAACAGGACGCGGGGAGGCTCCCGCGACCGCCGGACAGCGCGATGCCGGACAGGGCGACCGCGGTGAGCGCCTGGAAGAGCTCGCTCGTGTCCGGGGTGGGGCTGGCCTGGCTGAGCACGGCCGCGACAACGATGCCGCCGATCGCCGCGCAGGTGCCGGACAACACGAAGCCGAGCACCCGGTAGGCCGGCGCGCGCACGCCGATGCGCCGGGCGCCGTCGGCGTTACCGCCGACGGCAAGCAGCCGGATGCCGATGTAAGTCTTGGTCAGCAGCAGCCAGCCAAGCACGTAGATGACCGTGACCACGAAGACCGGCGCCGGGATGGTCAGGTACCGGTTGTTGCCCAGCCAGTTCAGGTTGCCTGCCGCGCTGAGCAGCACCGGCTCGTTGCCCGACATCAGCGCGGCGATGCCGGTCAGCGCCGTGAGCATGGCGATCGTGGTCGCCAGCGGGTTGAGCCCGAACTCGATCAGCACCGCGTTGACCAGCCCGATGAGTGCGCCGACAGCGATGGCGGCGAGGATCGCGAGGGCGGTCGGTGCCTGGCTGGCCAGCAGTTTCGCGCAGACGACGCCGGCCACGGCCGCGGTTCCCGGCACCGAGAGGTCCAGCATGCCGGCGAGCGCGCACAGCCCGAGCGCGGCGCCGAAGATCGCGGTCGTCGCCGAGGCATTCGCCACCAGCCGCGCGTTGTTCAGCGTGAAGAACTCCGGGCCGGACCAGGCCCAGAAGAACGCCACGAGCGCCAGCCAGATGACGATGACGCCCCGGGCGCGGACGCCGGCCGCGAGCCGCGGTGTCCAGTTCGCCACCCGCGACGGCGGAGCGGCCGCCGACGCCAGGTCGCCGCCGATCGTCGCGGGCTCCGCGGGCGATGAGCCCATCAGTTGCCTCGCCTTCACCGCGGCGCGATCACGTCAATGGGCAGGGTCATGACCTTGCCGACCGCCGTGGGGCTGGCCGTCATGGCGAGGATCTCGCCGACGTTGTTCTTCACGTCCTGGGTGAAGTCGAACGCCACCCCGGCGTAGATCGAGCCCGCCTTGATCGCCGCGAGCGACTGCGCGGCGGAGCCGCCGCCGATGATGCACGACTTCGCCGGGTCCTGGCCGGCCTGCTGGAACGCCTGCATGGCGCCGAGGATGGCCTCGTCGTTCGTGCCGAGGGCGGCGTTCGCGTCCGGCACCGCCTGCAGCGCGCTGGCGACGCTCTGCTGGGCGGCCAGCTGGCTGTTGACCCCGACCTCGCGGGCGATCGACGCGCCGGGGATCTTCGCGATCGCGGCCTTCACCGCCGCGTCGGTGTCGGCGTTACTGGACTGCCCGGTGGGATCAGTCTCGTAGATGACCTTGACCGGCGCGCCGCCGAGCCGCGCCTGCGCGCACTTCTGCAGCAGGCTTCCGAGGTCGGCGCCGAACTGGGCGAAGTTAGTGCTCGAGAACGAGACACCGGGCGCGGCCCCGTCGTAGCCGGCTTTTCGTCGGCTCGGAGTCGATCAGAATCGGGATGTGCGCGGCCTGCGCCTGCTTGATCACCGGTTCGATCGCCGCCGCCGCGATCGGGATGACCCAGATGGCGTCAACCTGCTTGAGCTGAATCCACTGCTCGAGCTGCTGGACCTGCGTCTGCACGTCAAAGCTGGGGTCGGCGACGGTGACGCTCATCCCGGCGCCCTTGCCGGCCGCCTTGAGCGCGTTCGCGGTGTCCTGCAGGCCGGGGATGGACAGCGACAGCGGGGAGAACCCGAGTCTTATCGCCTTGCCCGCCGGTTGCGACTGGGTGCTAGCGGCGGAGGCACTGGCCGAGCTGGCGGCGGAGACGCTGGCCGAGCTGGCAGCCGTGCCGCTGGCCGAGCTGCCGGAACTGCACGCTGCGAGGGTGACCGCGGCGCCGAGCGCAAGTGCCCCGGCGGCCGCGTGGCTTCTAGACGTCATACGTGTCACGGGGAACTCCTCTTCGAGTGGATCGCTGTACACGCCGCGAGTCAGCCGGTCCGGGACCACGAACGCTGAGCCGATCGAGCCGTAATGCATATGAATTTATATGCAATCGCTTTCTGGCAGGATGGCTGCCGCCTCGGCCGTTGTCAAGGGCTGCCATCAGCCCCGCCTTGCCTGCGCGTCACCTACGGCAGGCCAGTCGACCCGCTGCCAGCAGGGATGGGCATGGTCGACTTGGGCTGGCCGATCGCGCACCGGGGGACGCGATCCAGAACGGCGATTCGGCCACCCTCTTGACGGGCTAAATTACATGAGAAACTATATGCAAGCGATTTACGGTAAGGTGACGAGCACACCGGAGGTCTTCCCGCAGTTCCGCGCCCCGGCCGCGTCGACCCGGCCGCGCCAGTAAGACAAGATGTATGGCAGTCGACCTCGTTCGCCCACCAGTGGAGGCCCGCAGTTGTCAGCACCCGACGACCGGGATCCCGACGACGTAACCGAGCACGTTCCCGAGATCCTGTTCGACACGTCGGCCAACATCCGGCTGCGCGCCCCCACCGAGGCCGGTCTGGCCGAGCTTCCGCCCTCGGAGCTCGAGGTGCTGCGCCTGGTCAGCATGCACCCGGGGTGCGGGATCTTGTTCATCACCGAGCACACCAAGATGCTGCAGGCCAACGCCAGCGCGACCGTCCGCTCGCTGGTCGAGCGGGGACTGCTGCAGAAGCAGGTCGACCCGCGTGACCGGCGCGCGGTCCAGCTCTCACCAACCCGGCAGGCCAGCCAGGACCTGCAGGCCCTGCGTGAGGTCTGGAACAAGCGCATTAAGAGCGCGCTCACCGCGGCCGGCATCAGCGAGGGCGAATACCACGACTTCGCCCGCGTGCTGGCGGCGCTGCACCGCGGCCTGGCGGCGACTGCCGACGAGCCGCTCCCGCTCGCACCGGACGCCTTCGGCCACGCAACGCCATAGGTGCCTGGGCTGGGGGCGCATCAACCGAACGGCTGATGCCGGCGTCCGTCCGGCGCCGCCCGAGGTCGGACCGGCCGGGCGATGCCGTGACCGCGGCGTTTGCGAATGCTTGGGGTATGCCAGTCATTGAAGTCGCCGGCCTGCGCAAGCAATACGGATCCAAGGTCGCGGTAGACGATGTTTCGTTCACGGTTGAGGCCGGAGAGATCTTCGGCATCCTCGGGCCGAACGGCGCCGGGAAGACCACCACGGTGGAATGCGTCACCGGCCTTCGTGCCCCCGACCGGGGCGTGCTCCGCGTGCTGGGCCGCGACCCGCGGCGTGACCACGGCGAGCTGGGCGAACTGGTCGGGGTGCAGCTGCAGGACAGCCAGTTGCCTGACAAGATCCGGGTCAGCGAGGCCCTCGGCCTGTACGCGTCGTTCTACCGGCGTCCGGCCCAGGCTGACGAGTTGCTCGCCCGGCTCGGCCTGGCCGAGCAGCGTGACGCCTTCTTCAGCAAGCTGTCCGGCGGGCAGAAGCAGCGCCTGTCGGTCGCGCTAGCCCTCATCGGCAGCCCTCAGGTGGCGGTGCTGGACGAGCTGACCACCGGCCTGGACCCGAACGCCCGGCGGGAAGTCTGGGACCTCATCTCCGAGATCCGGTCCACCGGGGTGACGATCCTGCTGGTTACCCACTTCATGGAAGAGGCCGAGCGGCTCTGCGACCGGGTGGCCGTGATCAACCACGGCCGGGTGGTGGCAAACGACACGCCGAGCGGGCTCGCCAGCCGGGCCGGCGGCGAGCAGCGCATCCGGTTCCGGCCGTCGGCCCCGCTGAACGAGAGCGTTCTCACCGCGCTGCCGGAAGTCTCCCGCGTCCAGCGGGACGGTGAGCAGTTCCTCGTCACCGGGAACAGCGAGGCGCTGCAGGCGGTCATGGCCGTCCTGGCCCGCCAGGGCGTCATCGCCCAGCACCTGCGGGTCGAGCAGGCCACCCTCGACGACGCGTTCGTCGCGCTGACCGGCGGGCCGTCGCCCGCCGGCAGCAACGCGGCCCCGTCGTCAGCCGGCGACGCCGCCTAGCCCCCGACCGAATCAGGAAGGAACTGGCAGTCATGGTTTCCACCGCCGCGGCGCCCCGCCAGGGACGCGCTCTCCGCAAACTGACCCTGACCGAGACCAAGATGCTGGGACGCACGCCGGCCGTGCTGTTCTGGGCCGTCGGCTTCCCGGTGGCCGGCCTCATCGTGCTTGGCCTGATACCGGCGGCCAACAAGCCGGTAGCCGGCCTCGGCGGGATCAGCGTCCTGCAGACGTACCTGCCTATCATCATCATCTTCACCCTGGTCATGACCGCGGTGAACTTCCTGCCGGCGACGCTCGTGAGCTACCGGGAGCGGGGCGTGCTGCGCCGGATGTTCACCACCCCGGTGAAGCCGCGCACCCTGCTCGCCGCCCAGATCCTGCTGAACCTGGCCGTGCAGGTGGCGACCGTGGCGCTCATAGTCATCCTGGCCGTCGCCGCCTTCGGGGCGACGATCGGGCAGCCGCTTGGCTTCATCATCGCCTTCGTCGCGACCGCGGCGGCCGCCAGCGCCGTGGGGTTGCTAGTGGCGGCCGTCTGCTTCACCGGCAAGGCCGCCAACGCCGTCGGGGCGGTCTTGTTCTTCGTCTTGATGTTCTTCGCCGGGCTGTGGATCCCCCGGGCCAGCATGCCCGTCGCGCTGCGCGACATCAGCGACTTCACCCCGCTCGGGGCGGGCGGGCAGGCGATCCAGTCCGCGGCGGCCGGGAACTGGGCCCCCTGGTGGTACTTCGCCGTGCTGGCGGGTTACATCGTGGTCTGCGGTGCCCTGGCCATCAGGCTGTTCCGCTGGGAGTGACTTCGGCGGCGCCGGAGCCAGCGGACCGCCGGCGGTGACAAGATGGGCCGCAGCGGCACCAGAAGGGCAGAAAATGGTCAATATCCGGGCGCTGGGGTTCGCGCCCCCGGAAATCTGGCTCGACCGGCTGCTGCGGGTTATCCCGTTCGGCCTGCTGGCCGTGCCGTTCTTGCCGTACGTGCTGACCCAGGCGCCGACCGCGGGCGACATCGGGCGCACGCTGGCCGTCACCGCCCTGGCCGCGGTGTGGCTGGGCTGGTTCGTGGTGCTCCGCCCGCTCCGGGTTCGCGACCCCCAAGGGCTGATGCCGGTGTACTTCGCCGGCTTCCTGGCGGCCAGCGCGGTGCTGATCGCCAGGAGCCCGTGGTTCTCGTTCTTCTGCTGGATCGGGTTCATGCACGCCGTCCGGTACCTGACCGGCGCCTGGCGCTACGCGGGAATCGCGGGCACGGCGGTGCTGATCTCCGTCGGCCAGACGGGCGGCTTCCACACCCCGAGCGCGCCGCTGATCGCGATCATCGCGGCCATCAGCCTGCTCAACGCGGTGCTGGTCGTCGCGTTCTTCTACCTGGGGCAGAAGGCGGAAGACCAGAGCACGCAGCGGCAGACGATGATTGTCGAGCTGGCCGAGGCCAACCGGCGGCTGGAAGAGACGATGGCCGAGAACACCGGACTGCACGCTCAGCTGCTCAGCCAGGCCCGGGAGGCGGGGGTGCTTGAGGAACGGCAGCGGATGGCCAGGGAGATCCACGACACGCTGGCCCAGGGCATCACCGGCATCATCACCCAGCTGGAGGCCGTGCGGCAGTCCGGACCTAGTCCCGCCAGGGAACGCCGGATCGACACCGCGGCCCAGCTGGCCAGGGACAGCCTGTCCGAGGCGCGCCGGTCGGTCCAGGCCCTGCGGCCCGAGGCGCTCGCCACCAACCCCAGGCTGCCCGAGGCCCTGACCGAGGTGGCGAGGCAATGGTCCGCCGTCAACGGCGTGACCGCAGCGGTCGTTACCACCGGCGACCCGGTCGGCCTGCACGCCGAGATCGAGGTAACCCTGCTCCGGGTGGCTCAGGAAGCGCTGGCCAACGTGGCCAAGCACGCGGCGGCCAGCCGAGTCGGGATCACGCTGTCCTACATGGCCGATGTCGTCACGCTGGACGTCCGGGACGACGGCACCGGCTTCAGGCTCGCGGATCAGGAGCAGCCCGCCTCCGTTCGGGATGACGGTCTGGCTCGGGTTGCCGCTGGCCGGCACCGGGACGACGACGGGAGCGGCGGCGGCTTCGGCCTGACCGCGATGCGGCAGCGCGTGCAGCGGGTCGCGGGCACGCTGGCCGTCGAATCGGAACCGGGAATGGGCACCGCGGTGTCGGCCAGCGTCCCGGCCATCCCGCGAGAGGCCGCGGACGGACGCCAGAATCAGGAGGCCGGCGATGAGTGAGCAGAACGGGGACGCCGCCAGCCCGGCTCCGGGTGAGAACCGCATCCGCCTGCTGATCGTGGACGACCATCCGGTCGTCAGGGACGGGCTGCGCGGCATCCTGGAAAGCAGCCCCGATTTCAAGGTCGTCGGTGAGGCCGGCGACGGGGCCGAGGCGGTGACCCGGGCCGAGGCGCTGCGGCCGGACGTAGTCCTGATGGACCTGCGGATGCCCGGCACGGACGGGGTCAGCGCGATCAGGCAACTCGTTCAGCGCGGAACGACGGCCCGGATCCTGGTGCTGACCACCTACGACACCGACAGCGACGTCGTCCCGGCCATCGAGGCCGGCGCGACCGGTTACCTGCTCAAAGACTGCCCCCGCGGCGAACTGCTCCGCGCCGTGCGGGCCGCCGCCCGCGGCGAGGCGGCACTGTCCCCGTCGGTGGCGACCCGGCTGCTGCACCAGGTCCGGGCACCGGCCAGGGAACCGCTCAGCAAACGGGAACTGGACGTGCTCGCCCTAGTCGCCCGCGGGTCCTCCAACCGGGACATCGCGGCCCGGCTGTTTATCAGCGAAGCCACGGTCAAGACCCACCTGCTGCATATCTACGCCAAGTTCGGGGTGAACGACAGGGCCGCCGCGGTGGCGACCGGCTTCGAACGTAACCTCCTGCCCCACTCGGTCGACTGACTTCCCGGGATCGTCAGCTCGTCGCCGTAGGAGTGGTGCTAGCTCCACCCCGGACGGGGGTCCTGCCTCCCTGCAAATCGGTGCTTAGCACGACTGATTTCCAGCGTAGTACTCAGTAGCGTACTCAGCATGATGCCAGGTAGGGGCAGGTCATGAGCGTCCGCCACGCGCTGCTCGCGCTGCTGAGCGAGGGTCCTAAGTACGGCCTGCAGCTTCGCGAGGAGTTCGAGGCGCGCACCGGCGAGGTCTGGCCGCTGAACGGGGGTCAGGTTTACACGACGTTGCAGCGGCTGGAGCGTGACGGGCTCGTGGAGTCCGACGGCACCGGCGAGGAAGGCCCGCAGAGGGGCTTCCGTATCAGCGCCGAAGGGGAGCAGGAGCTGGCCAGGTGGCTGCGCACGCCGCCGGACCTGAGCTCGCCGCCACGCGACGAACTCGTCATGAAGGTCCTGGTGGCGCTGTGCGTGCCGAGCGCCGACGTGCAAGCGGTGATCCAGGCGCACCGGCGCTACCTAGTCGAGCTGATGCAGCAGTGGACCCGGATCAAGGAATACGACGCCGAGGGCGACTTGAGCATGTCGCTTGCGATCGACGCCGAGCTGTTCCGGCTCGATTCGGTTGTCAGGTGGCTGGACGCCGCCGAAGCCCGCGTCAATCGCGCGGCAACCGAGGGGGCGACGACCTGGGCGGACCAGGCGAGCCCCGAAAACCAGACACGAGCGCCGCTGCCACGGCACCGGCGGGAAGGGAGAGCACGGCGATGAGCATGCTGGAGCTACGCGGGGTATCCAAGTCCTACGGGCAAGGGGACGCCGAGGTGCACGCCTTGCGCGAGGTAAGCCTGACGGCCGAGGAAGGCGAGATGGTCGCGGTGATGGGGCCCAGCGGCTCGGGGAAGAGCACGCTGCTGACCATCGCGGGAACGCTGGAGGAGCCGACTTCCGGCGAGGTGCTGATCGCCGGACAGCCCGTCGGCAAGATCTCTCGCAACGCCAAGGCGCGGCTGCGGCGGCGCGTGATCGGCTACGTGTTCCAGGACTTCAACCTGCTGCCCGGGCTGACCGCGGCCGAGAACGTCTCGCTGCCGCTCGAGCTTGACGGCCTGTCCGCGCGCAAGGCGCGCGTCCCCGGCCAGCGGGGGCTCGACCGGCTTGGCCTGGGCGAGCGGGCGGCGCACTACCCCGACCAGCTCTCCGGCGGGGAACGGCAGCGGGTCGCGATCGCGCGCGCGATGGTGGGCGAGCGGAGGCTGCTGCTCGCCGACGAGCCCTCGGGCGCGCTGGACTCGGCCAACGCGCAGGCGGTGATGCGCCTGCTGCTCGACGCGTGCAAGAAGGGCGGGATGACCGCGGTGGTAGTGACCCACGACGCGCAGCTCGCGTCCTGGGCGGACCGCGTGGTGTTCCTGCGCGACGGCCGGGTGACCGACCAGACCGCGCCGGCGCCGGGTCCGGAGTCCCTCCTCACCCCGGAGCGAAACTCATGAGCGCCACGGCGGTAACGGAGCGGCCGGCGCACCGGATGCAGAACGGCGGCGTGCCTGCCCGCCGCGCGGTCATCCGCTGGGCGCGTACGGCTGCTGCGCCGCGAATGGCGGCAGCAGCTGCTGATCCTCGCGCTGATCACCGTCGCGGTCGGCGCCACCGTCGTGGCCTCGACGGTCGCGACCGACACGCCGGCCCCGGTCGCCGGGGTGCTCGGCACCGCGCAGGACGCCGCCTCGCTCTCCGGCTCTCCGGCGACGGTCAACGCCCAGATCAAGAACCTCGAGCACCGCTGGGGCAGGGTCGACGTGATCGAGAACGAGAGCGTCCCAGATCCCCGGCACCCTGAACACCTTCGACCTGCGGGCGCAGGATCCGCACGGGCCGTTCGGCGGTCCGCTGCTCAGCCTGGTCAGCGGCCAGTACCCCGCCACGGCGAGCCAGATCGCCGTGACCAGCGGCGTCGCGACCGACTTCAACCTGAGAATCGGCAGCAGCTGGACGGTAAGCGGCGTCAGCCAGGAAGGTAACCGGCATCGTCCAGAACCCGGAAAGCCTGCTCGACGAGTTCGCCCTGGTCATCCCCGGGCCAGGTCACGAACCCGGACAACGTCACCGTGCTGTTCGACGCGCCCGGGGCTAAGCGCGTCAAGCCTCAGCGACCAGCAGCCATGAACGTGACGACCGCGCAGACGGTGGCGAACACCAACGAGATCAACCCCGAGACGATCTCGATCGCCGCGGCCGTCCTCGGCATGCTGCTGATCGCGCTGGTCGGCATCGGCGGCTTCACCGTCCTCGCGCAGCGCAGGCTGCGGGCGATCGGCATGCTCGCCGCCCAGGGCGCCACCGAGCGGCACATCAGCCTGGTCGTCCGGGCCAACGGCGCCGCCACCGGCGTCGTGGGCGCCGTCGCGGGGCTGGTGCTCGGCTTCCTCGCCTGGCTCGCCTACCGCCCGCAGGCGGAGAACAGCGCGCACCACGTCATGGGCGTGTTCCAGCTGCCGTGGACGGTCATCGGCATCTCCATGGCCCTGGCGATCATCGCGACCTACTTCGCCGCCTCCCGGCCGGCGAAGGCGATCGCGAGAGTCCCGGTCGTGGCCGCGCTCGCCGGCCGCCCGCCCGCGCCGAGGAAGACCCGCCACCTGGCGGTCCCGGTCGGCCTCTGCTTCCTGGTCGGCGCGTTCCTCCTGCTCGGCGCGGCCGGGGCCACGACCGGCAGCGGCGGCGGCAAGAGCAACGGGATCGCTGGAACTCGCCGTCGGCTTCGTCGCGCTCGCCGTCGCCATCGTGCTGCTGGCCCCGGCGCTCCTGTCGGTGGTCGCCGCCGCCGGGAGGCGCGAGCCCGATCGCGATCAGGCTCGCGCTGCGGGACCTGGCCCGGTACCGGGCCCGGTCCGGCCCGGCGCTCGCGGCGATCAGCCTGAGCACGCTGATCGCGGTCATCATCTGCGTGGCGAGCGCCGCCAGGTTCGGCAACGTCCTCGACTACGCCGGCCCCAACCTCACCTCCAGCCAGCTCATCGTCTACGCGCCCGGCGACGCCGCCGGCTTCTCCAGCGGCCCCGACGGCCAGCCGACCAGCGCGCAGATCGCCGCCGCGCCGAAGGTCGCGAAGGAGATCGCCGCCGAGCTCGGCACGACCAGCATGATCGCGCTCGAGCAGACCAGCGTGAACCTGAACCACGCCGCGAGCGGGCGCTCCTGGTCCGGCCCGATCTACGTGGCGACGCCGCAGCTGCTCAGCGCGTTCGGCATCAGCAGTCAGAGATCAACCCCGACGCCGACATCCTCACGATGCGTCCGGGCCTGTCCACGATGAGCCTGATGCAGCTCACCTACGGCGACCAGCAAGGGGGCGGACCGAGCGTCAACCCGGGCAACGGGCCGAACAGCGTCAACCAGTGGCCCTGCCCGGCGGGCAGCTGCATCGCCAACCCGCCGATCCAGGAGGTCAGCCAGCTCCCGTCCGGCACCTCCGCGCCGAACACGGTGGTCACCGAGCACGCGATCACCACGCTGCACCTGCAGAACTCGGTCGGGATCTCCGGCTGGCTCATCCAGGTGCCGGACGGCCTCACCGCCGCCCAGGTCACCGACGCCCAGCGGACCGCCGCGGCCGCCGGAACATGTGCGTCGAGACCCGCAACAGCATCCCGTCGCTGGCGCAGATCATCGACGCGGCCACGCTCTTCGGGATCGTGCTCGCGATCGGCATCCTCGGCCTGAGCGTCGGCCTGGTCCGCAGCGAGGCGGCCCGTGACCTGCGCACGCTGTCCGCGACCGGGGCGAGCGGCAGCACGCGCCGCACGATCACGGCGACGACCGCGGGCGCGCTCGCGTTCACCGGCGCCGTGGTCGGGATCGTCGGCGGCTACCTGGCGGCGATCGGCTTCTTCCGCAGCAACTCGCTCGACGGCCTGTCGTCGCTGACCAGCATCCCCGTGACCAACCTGCTGGTGATCCTGGTTGGCATGCCGCTGGCCGCGACGGTCCTCGGCTGGCTGCTGGCCGGCCGCGACCCCGGGGGCATCGCCCGCCAGCCGCTCGAATAACGCCGAAACCCACCGGGGCGGCCGCCCGGCTCACTGCCGGACGTCCGCCCCGGTTGGGTGCTATCTGCGCGTTACGCGTGGGTCATGCGGTTACGGGAGCGACCACGACTGGTTCGAGCTTCCGGTACAGGCCCAGATCTGAGACTGGGTTCCTGAGCCGCCATAGCCGGTGTCGTCCAGGCACTTGCCGGAGTTGGGGTTGAGGTAGGCGCCGTCGGACTGGTGGACCCAGACCTGCGCGCCGGTGCCGTTGCAGTCGTACAGGTCGACGGTGGTGCCGTTGGCGGTACCGGCGCCGTCGACATCAAGGCACTTACCCAGCACCATGAGCTGGTTGCTGGAGGTCTGCGTCCACTGCTGCGCGTTGGTGCCGTTGCAGGTGTAGACCTGGACCGGGTTGAAGTTGGTGGTACTGGCGCTGCGGTCGTCAAGGCACAGGCCGTTATAGGCCAGGGTGACCGGACCGGAGCCGGGCGGGGGCGGGGGCGGCGTGGTTCCGCCGCCGGCGCCCGTGAACGCACTGGTGAACTGGCCGGTGCTCTCGGAGACGCCGCTGCAGGTGGGCGAGGCCGCGCCGCCGTTGCCGCCGGGGCAGGCCTGGTCGCGATCGACCGACCAGAAGGCGAGCCGGCCGATGCCGTTGCTGCTGGCCCAGCTGGCCACCGACGAGGCGTCCGCGAGCGTGAAGGTGGAACCGTCGTCGTTGACGCCGATCATCGGGGTGATCCCGACGTTGGCGTACGAGTATGAGCCGTTGACCGCCTTCATCTGGTTCAGGGTGTTCTCGGCCGCGCTGATGGCGGCGTTGCCCATCTCGATGTTGCCCTGGTAGTAGTCCATCGCCATGACGTTGACGAGCGGGATGGTCACGCCCATGTTCTGGGCGTCTTGCAGCAGGCCGGTGCCGTTGTAGTCCAGTCCGCTTGGCAGGACCGGGACGGTGACCGACCAGACCAGACCGGGGTTCGAGGCCTTGAGGTCCTTCATGGCCTGGAAGGTCCGGTCGATGCCGGCGGTGTCGGCGATGGCGGCGCCCTCGATGTCGAAGTCGAGGTCGTCGGTGCCGTAATCGTTGATGATCGCCTGGTAGGCGGCGTCGATCGTGCTCTGGGTGGTGCAGGTGAACGAGATCGGCTCGCCTCCAGATCCGCCGGAGGACACGATGACCGAGGCGCCGGCCGCCTTCGCCGAGGAGATCTCCCCGCCGATGGTCGGGTCGCTGCCGATCGGCAGGGTGTCGCCCCAGATGTCGCTGCAGCCTTCGCCGATGGCGAAGGCCGCGGTGAAGGCGCGCAGCCCGTGCGAGGAGATGGCGGTGTTCAGCACGCCTTCCTGCGAGTTGGACATGTCGACGTACGGCGCGACCTGCCCGACCGCGGCGCTGGCGGGGGCCGCGGAGAAGATCGCGGTCAGCACCAGCCCGGAGGTCGCAAGCAGGACCGAGGATCCGGCGGCGACCAGGCGCGGCCCGGCGCGCAGATTAAGAACTCTCATGTCTGACTCCGCTTCGGGGACTCCAGGAGAACCGTCTCGCCAGAAATAGTTAGGAAACTATCCTGTTAGTAAGGATTGGAACGGCGCGTCGAAGCCGAAGTCAAGGCACCCGCATGAGCTTGATGATTTGTTAATCCTTGCTTGAAGGACCCTTAAGGTGGCGCAACGGCACAGGATTCCTGAAACCTCCGGCTCAAAATTAACAAGAAAGTTTCTTTATAATAAACCTTGACGACCCTCCCCAGCCGGACACAAAGTAACAGCATCACAGATTTACCGGCGCATACGAGGCGCCAGATCGCGCCTCCGCTCCTCTCACCCCCCGGAGGGTCCATGCTGGTCGGAAAACGGATTCTGCGCACAGCTCTCATCGCCGGCTCGACGCTCGGGCTAACAGCCGGCGGATCGCTCCTCGCTCTCGCCTCCGGGCCCGCCGCGCAGGCGGCCACCGCCTGCGCGGCGGCGTGGAGCTCCACCGCCGTCTACACCGCCGGCAACATGGCCAGCGAGAACGGGATCAACTACACCGCCAACTGGTGGACTCAGGGCAACGACCCGGCGACCAACAACGGCGGCAGCGGCTCGGGACAGCCATGGACCTCCGACGGCGCCTGCACCGGCGGATCGGGCGGCGGATCAGGAGGCGGCTCGGGCGGCGGCACGGGCGGCGGCACGGGCTCGGTGAGCGGCCTGCTCTTCAGCCCGTACAAGGACGTCACGATCAACATGAACTGGAACACCTACCAGATGCAGTCGGCGGTGGAAGGGTCCGCCATTCCGGTGGTGGGCTCAGGCAGCCTGGTGTCGAACTACGTCCCCAAGCTGCCCGCGATCACGCTCGCGTTCGCCACCGGAGCCTGCGGCAGCGAGACCTGGGGCGGTGCCCCGGCGGCCACCTGGGCGGCCGAGAACGTCCCGCAACTCAACAGCGCCGGCCTGAATTACGTGGTCTCGACCGGCGGCGAGGCCGGGACCTTCACCTGCACCTCGGCCGCGGGCATGGAATCCTTCATCGCCCGCTACGCCAGCCCGCACCTGGTCGGCATCGACTTCGACATCGAAGGCGGCCAGTCCCAGTCGGATATCCAGAACCTGGTCGCCGCGGCGGCGGGAGCGCAGTCGCAGTACCCGAACATACAGTTCTCGTTCACGCTCGCCACGCTGGGAGCATCGGACGGCAGCTACGGGGGCGTGAACTCGCTCGGCAACGAGGTCGTCCAGGCCGTGCTCGGCTCTAGCCTGAAGAACTACGTCATCAACCTGATGACGATGGACTTCGGCAGCGCGTCGAGCAGCGTCTGCGTCGTGGTCTCCGGCAGCTGCGAGATGGCGCAGTCGGCGGAGCAAGCGGTGAAGAACCTCGAGCACACCTACGGGATCGCGGCCAGCAAGATCGCCGTCACCCCGATGATCGGCCTGAACGACAACACAGCCGAGACCTTCACCCCCGCGGACGTAGACACGCTGACGTCCTACGTGAAGAGCAACGGCCTGGCCGGCCTGCACTTCTGGTCACTGGACCGGGACACGCCCTGCAACGATTCGTACGCGTCCCCCACCTGCAACTCGATTTCCAGCACGACACCGCTGGAGTACACCAACCGGTTCCTGAGCGACGGAGCCTGACCGAAGTCCCAGGGCGGGCCGTGCGCGAGCTACCTCGCGCACGGCCCGCCCGTCTGAGCGTTTGTTCATCTAACTCTCAGCCTTTATCCCTAAGGTGGCCGGCTATGACTGAAAACTCTACGAACAATGGCGAAGCGGACACCGGGTCCACGTCCGCGCTCATCGCCCTCGATTCCTCGGACGAGCAAGCCGATCTTCCGGAAGAGCTAACCGAGATCGACGATTTTCCTGAAGAGCTGACCGAGATCGACGCCGCTGACTCCGGCGGGGGCAGCGTCCTGGGCACGGGCGCGGTGACCGGCGGCTTCGGCTTCGCCGGCCTGGCCCTGGCAATCGTTTCCCTTACGACGAACTGGACCAGCGGCGTCGTGGTCAGTCACGGCGAGTACAGCACGGAAGTGAGTGCCCCGAGCTCTGGCCTGACGGCTCAGCAGTCGCTGAACATGTATGCGAACGCCTGGCACACCCAGGGCTGGTGGGCGCTTGTGTTCGCCGCCGCGGCGGTGCTGTTCGGCGCCGGCGCGCTGGTCTTGCCGAGGATCCGGCGCAGCGGCGGCACCCCGGGCTGGGCCAAGGCCGCCGCGACCGGCGCGATCATCGTGGGCCTGGTCGGCGCGGTCCTCGCGGTGCTCACCATTGTCGGGGTGTTCGGCGGGCACCTGACCGCCCCGGCCACCGCGAGCTGAGCCGGGCTCGCTCCTTACGGAGCAGAAGCAGAGCGTTACGTCCGTGATGAACGAGACCGGCAGCCATGCTGCTCCTGCTGCTGGTCCCGTTCATCCCCAAGCGCCGCGGCCCGACGCCCACCCGGCAGCGTCCGAGCAGGCGGGCAGCTCAGCCCACTACGGGAACTGGGTCGCGACCAGCCGCGAGACAAGCTCGGGAGTTATGTCTGCCTTCTGCACGAGCACGCATTATTAGGCACGCGCGCGCCTTGCGCGAAGAAAACCAGTTGCGGAGGGACGCCAGGCTGAGCGGTAATTGATCGTCCGAGACGATCTTCTCCAGGAGGTAACCGCGATGAGTGGGGCGACTGCACCGCTGACAGTCCCGACCCGACTCCTGGAGCAGTTGTCCCTTGCACACACTCAACCTTGGGATCCTCGCGCATGTTGACGCGGGCAAGACCAGCCTGACCGAGCGTCTGCTGTTCGAGGCTGGTGCCATCAGCGAACTCGGCAGCGTCGACGCGGGCACCACCCGGACCGACTCGATGGACATCGAGCGCCGTCGTGGCATCACCGTCCGCACTAACGTGGCGTCCTTCGCCGTGGGCGACGTTCAGGTCAACCTCATCGACACCCCGGGCCACTCCGACTTCGTAGCCGAGGTGGAGCGCAGCCTTGCCGTCCTCGACGCGGCTGTGCTGGTGGTCTCCGCGGTAGAGGGAGTGCAGCCGCAGACCGTCGTCCTCTGGCGGGTACTGCGGCGCCTTGCGGTGCCGTGCGCGATCTTCATCAACAAGATCGACCGCCAGGGAGCGGACCCCGCCCGGGTGCGGGCCGAGATTGGCCGCCGCCTCGCGGCGGGTTCCGGCGCGCTGCTGCTTCCCCTTACGGACGTGCTGGCAGCGGGGTCACCCGGCGCGGCCACCAAGCCGGTCGCGCTGACGGACCCGGCGGTGATCGACGTGCTCACGTCAGGGGATGACCGGCTGCTTCGCGCCGCCGTGGACGGGCCGGGCATCACCGAGGCGATGGCGCTGCGCTCCGCGCGGACCCAGGTGAGTCGCGGCGCGGTGGTGCCGGTGGCGGCGGGATCGGCGCTGACCGGAGCCGGCGTGCCCGACCTGCTGACGACGCTGCCGCGCGTCCTGCCGTGGGCGCGCCCGGCGACTCGAGACCCGTCCGGGGTCATCTACAAGATCGAGCACGGTGACCACGGCACGCTGGCACACTGCCGCATGTTCGGCGGCGAACTGCGCGTCAGGGACCGCGCGGGAGACAGACGCGACGTGATCACGTCCCTGGAGCGGTCGACGCCTCAGGGCTGGGTCCAGGAGAGCGTGGTGCGGGCCGGCGACGTGGCGCGGATACGCGGGATAAGCGCGGCCCGCACCGGCAGCTGGGTCGGGGAGGCCATCCCTGGCCGGGTCACCCGCCAGTTCCCCGCCCCCGCGCTTGAATCCGTGGTCGAGCCGGTCGACCGAGCCATGCGCGGCCGGCTGTTCGCGGCGCTGCGGGAACTGGCCGACGCCGACCCGCTGATCAACCTGCGCGTCGATGAGGAGCACGGCGAGATCGCGGTAAGCCTCTACGGTGAAGTCCAGAAGGAAGTAATCGCCGACCTTCTCGACGAGCAGTTCGGCGTGGCCGTCGCCTTCCGCCCGACGGTGACCGTGCACATCGAGCGGATCACGGGGACCGGTGCGTCGTTCGCCCTCATGCCGGAGAAGACCACGCCCTACCTGGCGACGCTCGGGTTCCGCGTCGAGCCTGTGCCCGCCGGCCAGGGCTTGGTCTGCGACCTAGAAGTGGAGCGCGGCTCCATGCCGCCCGCCTTCTTCGCCGCGACGTGGGAAGGAGTGCGGACCGGCCTGGCACAAGGCCTGTCCGGCTGGGCGGTTCCCGACGCCCGCGTGGTGCTCACGCACACGGGTTACAGCCCCAGGCAGAGCCACATGCACCAGAAGTTCAACAAGAACATGTCGTCCGTCGGCGCGGACTTCCGCAACCTGGCACCAGTGCTGATCCACGAGGCGCTCAGGCAGGCGGGAGCCGTCGTCTGCGAGCCGGTCGAGACGTTCCACCTGGAGATCCCGGCCAGCGCGCTCCCCGGCGTGACGGTGATGGTGGCCCGCCTGTCCGGCCTCATTGCCGGCACCACCCCTGTCGGCGATGCCCTGGCGCTTACCGGGACTCTGCCGACCAGAAGCGTCCAGCCCCTGCTGGCGCAGCTTCCCTTGCTGACCAGCGGCGAAGGGGTCTTCACCGCGGAAGTGAGCCGCTACACGCCCGTCGCGGGGCCGGCGCCCGTCCGGGCGAGGAATGGGCCCGACCCACTGGACAGGGAGGAGTGGTTCCGCGCCCGTCCCCGTTGATCGGGGGTCACCGCGGGTCACCAGGCGATGGACGGCTCGATGATGTTTGCCTGGTCCGGGCGGTGGATCAGGCCCTTCCAGGGGAGCTGCTGCAGCGTTCCTTCGGCGGTGCGCAAGAACAGCTGCGCCCCCTGGTTCTCCGTGCTCATTCCGTCGGCGATGAGGAGCGTGCCGTGCGGGCTGACCCAAAGGATGCGAGGGAAGTTGGTGCTGGAGAGCGCGCAGCAGATCGTGTGCTTGTTCCAGGCGGCGGTTAGCATGCCGGTCCGGGCGGAGAACACCCAGAGCCCCACCTCGGTCGCACCCCCGGCGTTCACGGGGTAGGTGGCGGCCCCCGAGCAGAGCACCCGCTGCCCGTCGCTGGTCGCTACCGGAGCGCCGTAGCAGCCGTCGGGCGTGCCCGCCTTCGCCTTCTTCGCCGGGAAGGACAGCGTGACGGTACGACTCGCTTTCGCCAGCGAACTGCTCGGCGAGGCCGTGTTCAGCAGGAGCCGGGGCCGGGTCGCTCTCGGAAGCAGGTGCACGCTAATGAGACGCCGCGCCTGCGGGTTCCGGTTGCACGACGGGTACGGCATCCTCTCCGAGGAGCGAGAACCTCTGCCGTCAGCAGCCATGGGCCGCCACGGACACGGTTCAGGAAGCACCCATGCCCAGCGCCGTCGTGATGTCCTGGATCGCCTGTGCCTCCGCCGGGCTTACCCGCTTCCCTCCCTCCCGGTGGGCAGCAGCGACCTTGTTGGCCACGGCGAGCACGAAACGCCGGTAGTCATCGCACTCCTCGACGGTCGCCTTTTGCTCCAGCAACGCCGTCGCGTCGTTCAGGCAGTCGAGCCCTTGATCCCGGAGCTCCTCGGGATTGTGAACCGTCCCGCCGCGCTCGATGCGGGGTTTCTCCGCCACGATCTCGTCGAGGAGCTCACTGTCGCCGTGCTCGGCCCGAGCCTCGGCGTAGGCCTTCGACATCGCTATCGTCTCCCGGAACGTCCCTCCGTGCGAGGCTGTGATAACGAGCAAGCCCGCGGCCGGCGGTCCCTCGAGCACTAGCTGCCATTCGCTGGGTGAAAACGCGGCCTTGGTAGTCATGGCACTCTCCTTCGCTCATACCGGCGGATGCGGATCACGCACGAGTATCCCCCTGCTCGCGGCAGCGCACCTCACCCTCAACGGGTAATACGCGAACACGGCCGTGCGACGTCCAGCCAGAGCCCGCCTGCCTGGTTAGAGGACCGGGCTGCTTCCTCCGTCGAGATTGACGGCCGAGCCAGTCACGTAGGAGGAGCGATCCCGCCCGCAGACCGCGACCCGCGCCCCCTCCTCCACGAGGCGATCCGCGAGCGCCGCCCCGAGCCCGTCGGTCCCGCCAGTGATTAGCACGACCTTGCCATTCAGGTGCAGATCCATCGCACCATTCTGGCCCAGCCAATTGTTAACGGCCGTTCATTCGCCTATTCGAAGAGACGCCGCGCCGCGGCTGCGGGCCGACCTGATCTCCAGGCCAAGCGCCACGGCCGCGAGCACGGCCAGGCCGGCCAGCGGCACCGCGAAGGAGGCCACGTCGGCCGCGAGCTTCACCGTGACGGACGACCCGGTGAACACCGACAGGTCGATGTCCGGCGCCAGCACCCGGGGCAGCGCGAGGGCGCAGGCCCAGGCGGCCACCGCCGCCGCGATGACGGCGGGCAGCACCTCGAGGGCCACCACCCACGCCCGCTGTCCCTCGCCTAGGCCCATGGTTGCCAGGCGCGCGAGCGTCGCTTCCCGTTCCCGGGCGCCGAGCGCGAACTCGAGAAGCATGACGGCGAGTCCGAGGATCGCGGCGACCACGACCGCGAGCGAGAACAGCGTGAACGCCCCGTGCTGCAATGGCCCGTTGGTCAATGCAGAGAGGATGTCCGAACGGAAGGTGGTGACTCCGCCCGGCACCGTGTCCTGCACCACCGCGGTGAGCCGGGCGTGGTCGATGGAACCGCCGGTTAGCAGCATCTCATCGACATCGGCCGGCTCGGGCGGCGTGGTCGTGGACTTGATCGCGGCCAGCGGCATGATCACGAACGCGCCGCCGGCGGGCAGCGCGGGGGTGCTTGAGATCACGCCGGCCACCCGGACCTGGACCGGCTGGAGGGACGCCTGGCTGGTGCTCAGCGTTACCGCGCCGCCGCCTTGGCCGGGGGCCCCTAGGAGCGCCGCGGCTTGCGGAGAGACCAGGACGGGCTGGGGCGCCCCCGCCTTGCCCGGTGTCGCCAGCAGCCCGGCCGCCACCGGCGGGAACCCGGAGGTGCCGGCGACAAGCTCGGCGTAACTGACGGGGTCCACGGCAAGGACGTTGACCTGGCGGCCGGCCGGGGTGGCCCAGAACTCGTTCACGACCTCGGCCGCGTGCGTCACGCCGGGCACGGCGGCGACCGCCCGGGCGGCGGACGGCGAGATGGTGAAGCCGTGCGCCGGGTACGAGGGGGTGACGGTCGCGTCCGCGCCGGTCGTCTGCCACGAGGCCGCGACATCGCCGTTGACCACCGCGTCGCGGACCATGCCGGCGAAGGCCGCCACGGTGAGCGCGAGGACAAGCGCGAGCGCGGGCAGCGCCGGGGTAAGCGCGGTCCTGGACGCCCGGGCGAGGCCGAGGAACGCGGGCGCGCGGGAGCTGCGGGCGAAGGCCCGCAGCAGCCCGCGCAGCGCCAGCGGGTAAAGCCGGAGCACCACGATCACCGCCGGGATGGCCACCAGTACCGGCGCGGAGCTGGTGTACAGGTTCACGCCCGCGCCGGCCCGCGGTCCCTGGTCGCGGGAGACGACGATGCCCGCCACCGCCGCGGCCACCAGTGCCGCCTCGATGACCAGCCTGGTCCCGCCGCGCGGTACCCGCGAGAAGGCGGCTCGAGGGCG
The DNA here is from genome assembly GCA_963850115.1 of uncultured Actinomycetota bacterium. GTDB lineage: Bacteria > Actinomycetota > Actinomycetes > Streptosporangiales > Streptosporangiaceae > Trebonia. The sequence continues at coordinate 51,793 of CAWKKG010000002.1, read as the reverse complement.
GCGCGGCCGGTGCTGCCAGGCCGCGATGAGCGCGGGCCCCAGCACCGCGGCGGCCACTACCGCGGCCGGCGGCCACCAGCCCCCGGCCGATCCGGCGCCCTGCGCGGAGCCGGCCCCGGGGACGACGAGGATCGCCAGGACGGCCGCGATCACGCCCGCCGGGATGCAGAGGAGCGCGGCGTCGCGGCCGGTGCCGACGGCGATCTGCCACAGGGATCCGCCGCGCGCCCGGATCACGGTGATCTCGGCCGACCGGCGCATCGCGACCATCCGCGCGGCCAGCAGCAGCACGGCCAGGCCGGCGACCGTCAGGCTCACGTAGAGCAGCCACAGCAGCGTGTCCATCGACTGCGCGGTGGCGATGAACAGGTTGAGCGAGAACAACATGCCCGAGGAGACGGTCAGCGTGGTGGCGATCGGCTGGAGGGGACTGGAGAGCGCCGGCGTCTGGGTGCCGATCTTTTCGAGCGCGTCGCTCAGCGGCTGCACCTGCTGGCCGTCGAGCGAACTCAGGTCCAGCGGGAACACCCACTCCATCCGGGGATTGCGCGTGCCGAAGTACGACTGCAGCTCGCTGGCCTCGTCTGGCCCGGCCATCACCCCGCCGGCCCAGTATGGGATCGGGGGCGACCCTTGGAACTGGCGGTCGGCGGCGAGGACGCCGGGGTCGATGCCCCAGAACGACGACGACGGGTCAATCGGGACCACGATTCCCGTGACCACCACGGTCACCGGGGTGACCGTGCCGGTGGAAGCGAGCTCGGAGCCGGGCATCACGAACTTGGAGCCCGCGTGCAGGCCGAACGTTGCCGCCGTCTGCTTGGTCATGACCACCTGGACCGTCGCGGCCGGCTGGCTGTCGCCCGGCTCGCCGGGGCGGGCCGCGGGCGCGGGGACCGGCGTGGCGACGGGGAAGTGCCCGCTCAGCAGCCGCACCTGCGAAGCCAGCGGCTGCCGTTCGGCTATCTCGATCTTGACCGGCGTGCCGCCGGTGCCGGGCAGGTCGTCGTCAATGGGGTTGAACGGGACCGTCATGGACGACCAGTCGGTGCCGGCCGGGGTGAGGCTGACCGGCGCGCGGTCGAAGTCGGCGTGCAGCGATGAGGTGATCGCGTCGATGGTGCCCGGCGGCACGATCGTCGTGGGATCGCCGGTGTTGTTGACCATCGCCATGATGCTTTGCACGTCACGCCAGTCCGCCGAGACGGTGATGGTCTTTGTCGTCGGGAGGGTGGCGGCCACCGTTTGCCGCACCGCCTGGGTCCGGCTGGCGAGGGTCTCCCGGGCGCCGGCGGTGGCCGCGAAAACCGCGAGGAAGGTGAGCAGCGCCAGGCCCAGATACAGGGCCCGCGGCCGGTAGCGCCGGTTCATGCCGCCTCCGCCGCGCGAAGCTCGGCGGCCGGGTCCGGCCGCCGGAAGACGACGAGCGCGGCGGCCAGTGCGGGAAGCACCGCGACCGCGACCGCGAGCGGGATCGTCTGCGGCAGGTCAAGCATCGTGATCACCGACGGGACCGGTGTCTGCGCGGTGGGGCTGAGCGTGACCGCGGGCACCAGCAACCGGGCGACCACCGTGCCGAGGATCAGGCCGAGCGCGGCCGCGGGGACGGACAGCAGCAGCTTTTCGAGGAACAGCTGGGCGGCCGCGGACCGCTGACTGACGCCCAGCGCGGCCAGCACGGCGTTCTCGGCGCGCCGCTGCCGGACGTTCGCCGCGATCGAGACCCAGAAGCCGAAGATCGCGAGCAGCGCGGCCGCCACGGTCATCGCGAGCAGCGCCTGCTGCGGCGCGGCCGAGAGCGGGTCGGCGACGGTCGCGGCGGCGAGCGCGGCGCTGCCCGTAATGGTCGCGCCCGGCGGCAGCGCCCTCGCCAGGGACGCCGGGACCTGGCCGCCGGCGGTGGCCAGCCACCACTGCGTGACGGCCACCGGCGCGGCGTCGTGGCTGACCAGGAACGCCTCGAGGGCGGACAGGTCCACCACCAGACCGGGGCCCGTGATGGTGGGGAACGCGCTGGCGGTGGCCACGATTTTCGCTGGCACGGTTATGCCGCCGACGGTCGTTTGCACGATGCTGCCCACGCCGGTGTTGTTGGCGCTGTCAAACGCCCCGGTCGCGATGGCGGGGACGGCGGCCGGCACCGGGCCAGGGGCGGAGAGCGAGACCTGCCCGGCCACCGGCCCGGTGACGACCGTCGGCGCGCCCGGAGCGGGCGACCATTGCCCGTAGCCGGGGGTGAACGTGAGCGTCGCGCCGCCGGGCGCGCGCTGCCAGCCGGTCACCTTCGGCTCCCCCGACGGCCCGTACACGTTGTCGGTGGACAGTTCCGAGACCAACTCGGGTGAGCTGGCGACCGCGGTCCACGTGCTGGGCGTCGCCCCGGCGACGGTCAGCGTGACGGGAGTGCTCAGCCGTTTCGCCGGCAGCGTGTAGAAGAGGGTGACCTGGCTGAGCCGGAGCGGGTAGGCGGCCTGCGCACCGCCGAGCGAGGCGGTGAGCACGTGCGGGCGGCCGTCGGCGGGGAACAGCCCCGATGAGAGCTGGAAGGCGGCGCCGGTCGCGTCGGTGACCGTGAACTGCGCCTTCACCAGGCCGAGGGGGGCGCGGCTGAGCGTGACGGTGAACTGAACCGACCGCGGCCTGCCGCTGATGAGCTGGCCGCCGGGCGGCGACGAGGGTGTGATCGAGCGGAGCAGGGCGGCGGGCGGCAAGCTCGACTGATCGGCCCGCAGCAGGGCGACCTTGGGTGCCTGGGCGGCGTCGATGGCCACCACCGGTGCGGGCGTCGCCGACTGGTAAACCGAGACCGCCATCGCCGCCCGCACGCCGGCCGCCCCGGTGATCGCGGTGGTCGCCCCGGCCGGCGACGGGCTGGCCAGGTTCACCTGGGCGTCCCCGCCGGTCACGTACGCCGCCTGATCGGCGGCGGACGTGGTCCAGCTCTGGTGCTGGGCGAGCGCCAGCGTGCCCGTGCCGACGGCCATCACCAGCAGCAGCGCGGCGCCGCCCTGGCGCAGCGGCTGGCGGCTGAACTGCCAGCCGGCCAGCGCCGAGGTGAGCCCGCGCCCGGCCGCCGACACCCGGTCGACGCCGCGGGCCGCGGCGGGCAGCAGCCGCAGCGTGAGCACCGTGCCGGCCGCGAGAGCGAGCGCCGGGGCGAGCACGAGCACCGGATCGATGGCCGCCGGGCCGCCCGTGGACGTTGACACGGCCGAATACCGGCGCAGCTGCCAGCAGGCCAGCACCGCCAGCGCCACCAGCGCCAGGTCGGCGCCCGCCCCCGTCGCCCGGGAGAGCACGGCCCGCCTGCCCCGCTGGACCGGTGCGGATGCCCGGCGGGGCCGCAGCACCGGGTAGAGGAGCGCGCCGATCGACAGCACGGCGATCCCCAGCGCGGCGGCCAGCGCGTCGAGCCAGGTGCCCGCGGCGGCGACGCTGATGCCGCCGTCCGGGACGCCGCCGCCGGGGGTGCCGGGGCCGTAGAGCGTGCTGCCGAGCAGCCGGGCCAGCCAGATCCCGGCGACCCCGCCGGCCAGCGCGGCGACTAGCGACAGCGGGATCACCTCGGCCGCGGTCAGCCGGGTCAGCTGCCGCCTGGTCGCGCCGCGCGCGGTCAGCAGCGCGGTCTCGCCCTCGCGCTGGGCGGCCAGCAGCCGGGCGACCGCGAGCAGCGCCGCCACGGTGAGCACCAGGAGCTCGAGTGCGCTGATGCCGAGGAGCGACCTGGCGACGGCGAGGTCGTCGCCGGTATCGGCGAGCACGGTCGGCAGGTTGGTGGTCAGGGTGACGCTGCTGAGCAGGCTCGAGCCGCCCTCGACGGAGATAGCGTGCAGGTCGGCATCGCTGAAGCCGGCCATGTCGGGCTGGGCGACCCAGGTCCCGGTTCCCTCGGCGAGCCGCCCAGGGAACACGCCGGGCGACACGACAAGGGGCCCGTAGGTGGTGTACCCGCTGCCCGAACCCGTCCCGTTGCCGGATCCGCTGGCGGGAATCGAGTTCAGCTGCCAGTACGAGGCGACGCTCGCGGGCGACCGCCGTTCCGCGTAGAGGCCGGTAAGGACGAACGTCACGAGCGCGCCCGTGTCCCGGTCCTGTACCCGGAGCACGTCACCGGGCCGGAGCTTGAGCAGCGCCGCGGTGCTGGCGGGCAGGGCGGCCGGGATCGGGCCGGCCGCCGCTGCGGGGGACTGCCCCGGCCATTTCCCGGTCACCAGTACGGCGTGATCCGTGACGCCCTCAAGCGACGCGGCCTGCAGCTGGGGGATGTTGCCCGCGGTGATGCTGGCCGGCCTGGCCGGCAACGACCCGGCCAGGAAGCCCAGCGGGTCGGACCAGGCGCCTTGCCAGAAGGTGAACGACACCCCGCCTAGCCCCGCGGCGATCGATGACCGCAACGCCGCCGAGGTCTGGGCCGGATTGCCGCTTGCGAACGTGCCCGCCGCGGCCAGCGTGGTTCCCGGCGCGACGACCAGGTCGTGCCGCACGGCCTGCGGGAGCGCCTGGCCGGCGAACGCGGCGAGCGCCGCGCCGACCGTGGCGGCCACCAGCGTGGTGAGTGCCGCCGCGGCGAGTATCACCCAGTGCGCGGTCATCCGCCGCCCGCCGACACCGATCACATGCATCACAATTCCGCATTTCTCAAACCCCGGCAAATCTGACAGGCAACGAATCGTTGCCTGTCTCGCCGGGAAATGGCCGGGCTTGACCCGGCCGACGCGGAGCTTGACTTGAAGTGCTTCAAGTTTCCGATACTGATCATGTGGACGAGGACTGGATGACGATCGCTGAGGCCGCGGCCCGGTGCGGCCTGCCGGAGAGCACGCTGCGCTACTGGGAACGCATCGGCTTGGTCAACCGGGTGCAGCGCGACGTCCCAAGCGGGCACCGGCGCTACCGCCGCGAGGACGTCGCAACCCTCGAAACCCTGGGCAACCTGCGCGCCGTCGGGCTGAGCATCGAGGACATGCGCGCCTACCTGGCCGGTGCCCGCCGGGGCGACGAGGCAGCCGGCGAGCAGCGGGAGCTATTCGAGGCCCACGCCCGCCGCCTGGCCGACGAGGTGGCCGCGCTCGAACTGCGCCGTCGTTACCTGGACCTCAAGGTCCGCTACTGGAGCGCCCGCGAGGCAGGCGACCTGGACAAGGCCGCTGCCGTCGCCGAGGAACTCGCCCCGATCATCCGCCGCATGAACCCAAAGGACAACCCATGATCACCACGCGCGTCACCTCCCCGTTCGGCTTCGAGTCCACCGCGGCCGAGGTGATCGCCGGCATCGACCTGCACGGCCGCCGGGCCCTGGTCACCGGGGCCGCCAGCGGCATCGGCGTGGAAACGGCCCGCGCCCTGGCCTCGGCCGGCGCCGAGACGGTCATCGCCGCCCGCGACCTCGCGGCGGCGGAGCGGACCGCCGCCGACATCCGGGCCACGACCGGAAACCCGGCCGTCTCGGTGGCCCGGCTCGACCTGCTCGACCGCGGCTCCGTCGACCAGCTGGTCCGCGACCTCGCCGGCCCGCTCCACATCCTGGTCAACAACGCCGGGGTAATGGCCGTCCCCGAACTGCGCCACAGCCCGGAAGGACATGAGCTGCAGTTCGCGACCAACCACCTCGGCCACTTCCGCCTCGCCCTGGGACTGCTTCCCTCGCTGCGGGCCGCCGGCGGCGCCCGGGTAGTCTCGGTCAGCTCCCGGGCCCACCTGAACTCCCCCGTCATCTTCGATGACATCGACTTCCGCGTCCGCCGGTACGACCCGGCGCTGGCCTACGCCCAGTCCAAGACCGCGAACGTGCTGTTCGCCGTGGCCGCGGCCCGGCGCTGGGGCGGTGACGGGATCCAGGTCAACGCCCTCCACCCGGGGGCCATCGCCGACTCCAACCTCTCCCGCTACTACGACCCGGCGGAACTCGAGGCGCTCCGCTCGTCCGGGCGGTACACCTTCAAGACCCTCGCCCAGGGCGCGGCCACCAGCGTCTACGTCGCAACCTCACCCCGCCTCAACGGCGTGGGCGGCCGGTACTTCGAGAACTGCCAGGAAGACACCCCGGACGACCCGACCGCGGCCGGCACCGACGCCGCCGGGGTCGCCGCCTACGCGCTCGACCCCGAAGCCGCGGAACGGCTCTGGGCCGTGTCCGAGCAGATGAACCAGTAACGGCTACACGGCAGGGATACACGGCGACGTCGGGTTGCCGGTGGATTCGGCGGAGTTCCTCGCTGAGGTCACCGGCTGCAGGTCCGGCCAGGACTCGGTGATGTAGCCGCGGAACTCGCGCCTCGACCAGGGCACGCGGCATCATGGTCGCCGAGCATGACGGCGAGGTCGCCATGTCCGGCGCCGGCCAGCAGTGCCGGGTGCTCTCCACGCCGTGCTCGAGCAGGGCGGTGGGCTGGGGAGCAGCTCAGTGCCATGGCCTGGCCGCCCGCTGCGCCCAGTAGGCGCCGGGGGCCTCGGCCAGGCTGAGCTCCGGAAGCTGGCCGACGGTGAGCGCGGCCAGGTTCTCATCCAGTTGCGCGCGGGTGACGGCGCCGGACAGCACAACCGTCGCCCACGGCTGAGCCAGCGCGGCGGCCAGCGCGATCGCGTCTTCGGTGACCCCGCGCGCCGCCGCCAGCGCGGTCAGCGACGGAGGCGGCCCGCCCGCCGCGGTCAGCCGCCCGTTGGCGACCGCCTCCTTGACCAGGATCGCCCACCCGGCCGCGGCGGCTTCGGCCGCGGCCGGGCCTACGGACGGCTCAAGGAGGTTCCAGGTCACCTCCGCCTCCGTGAACAGCTGCTGACCGTCAACGGTCACCGACAGCGCCCGGCGGATTGCTTCCGCCTGATGCGGGCCGCTCGCGCTCAGCCCGATGAGCACACCCTCGGCGCGCAGCCGGGACAGCGCGGTCAGCAGCGGGGCATCGGTAAACAACCCGGAGTCAGGGGTCAGCGAGTGCACTTGGTACAGGGTGAGCCGCTCACCGAGCAGGGCCCGGCTTTCCGCCAGCTGGGTCGTGAACATGGCCAGCGAATGCTCCTTGACCTCCTGCACCGGAGCGTCGAGGCGCCAGCCGCCGGTATAGCGGTACCCCCACTTCGAACCGACGATCACGTCATCGTGGCCGCGCTCGGCCAGCCAGCCGGCCAGGAACTCCTCCGCCAGGCCGTAGGAACGGGCCGCGTCCACGTACCTGACTCCGGCCGCGTAGGCAGCGTCCAGCATCGACAAGGCCCGGGTCCGCATGCCCGGCACGCTGCGGTCGGGCAGGTCCTCCGCCCGCCCGCTCGTGATATACGCCGGGCGGCCCAAAGCGGCCAGCCCCAGGCCGACCCGGGAGACCACCGGCCCCCCGGCGCCGAGCGCCGCCGTCGGCATGCGCATCCGGCTCCCGGAGTCGCTGACCATGACCTCTACCGTACCGGCGGGCCCCGCCCGCCCAGCGGCGACTTCCACCCAGGTTCTTCCGCTGCGCACGCTCGCCGGGCGTTCCGCGACGATGTCCGAGCCCGGCCGCGCGGTGGCGTCCCTGGCCTTCACCAGGATCCACCGGCGCTCGCCCGTGCGGGTCAAGGCAAAGCCTCCGGTCAGCTTGCTGCCGTGCAGGGTGACCGCCAAGTGGCCGGGCTCATCCCGGGTGACCTCAGCGGGTCCCTCATCCCAGATGATCACAGCGCCGCTGCCCCGCGACTGCCCCTCGTGCACCCCCTCGAACTCGCCGGCCGACAGCTCGTGATCCTCGACCGGGACGGCCAGGCGGCGGACGGCGGGATCGAGTGACGGTCCTTTCGGGACGGCCCAGGAGCGCAGCACCTCGCCGGCCTGGACGCGCAGGTCGAAGTGAAGCGTGGTCGCGTCATGCAACTGCACGACGAATCGCGTGGCAGGCACGAGGCGACAATACCTCCAGCTGTCGGCACGAATCCTCTCATGCGCCGCCCGCCCGGCCCGGCATGGCGCCGCCAGCCCAAGCCGTCGCTTCCCCGCAAGACGGGGACGGGGACGCGCGCGCCAGGCCCGCGCCGGGCAAGCACAAGCAGGCCGCGAGCGCCATGAGCGGAGGCGTGGCCGCAGCAACCACGTTCCTGCAGTCCAAAGAGGGCAAGCAGATGCAGAAAGAGGTCGTGCGGGGGGGTCTTCGGCCTGCTCAAGAAGCGGCTGTGAGCATGCCCGGCACTGTTTTACACCCTGGGGTGTGCCCCCGCGGGAGCCGGGGCCGGTAAGCTCACGGTCGGCGCGGCAACGTCGCGCGATGGATGACGAGCAAGAGGATGTGGACTGATGGCAACAGGAACAGTGAAGTGGTTCAACGCCGATAAGGGCTTCGGCTTCATCGCTCCCGATGACGGGACGGCGGACGTGTTCGTGCACTTCTCCGCGATCTCGAGCTCCGGCTACCGGTCGCTGGATGAGAACCAGAAGGTCGAGTTCGACGCGACCCAGGGGCAGAAGGGACCGCAGGCGGAGAACGTCCGCCCGATCTAAGGGACAACGCGCTGTCACCCGGCACGGACCGGTAGCACTGACGGCTGCGCGACACCTGGCCCGCCCCGGCCGCCGGCCCGGCGGCCGGGTCAGTGCCGGGAGCGCAAGCACGCCCTCACCGCGAAGCATGGTCTCGGTGTCGGGCAGAGCCCGCGAAGGCCGCCCGCGGTTGAAGGTTCTGGCATGCCGGGACCTGGAAGAGCGCCTTGGCGACCAGACGCCATAGCGCCGATTATTTTCGAACGGCCAGTCACCGGTTGTGCGGGTGACCCCTAGTCCACGAGTGTCGGCTAGCGCAGCGGGCGGAAGGCCGCGCGCAGCTCTTCCGAGAAGAGCCCGGGTTCCTCCCAGGCGGCGAAGTGACCGCCCTTGTCCACCTCGTTGAAGTAGATGACGTTGGGGTACGCCTTCTCGACCCAGCTGCGCGGGGTCCGCCAGATCTCCCCGGGGAAGGTCGTGAAGCCGACCGGAATCGAGACCGGCGCGGGAGCCTGGCCGGCCGCACGAGCAGTTTCTTGCCCTTCTTCCCAGTACGAGCGCGCAGCAGACGCCCCGGTGCCTGTCAGCCAGTACAGCGTGATGTTGTCGACGATGTGCTCCCGGGTGAGGTTGCCTGAGGGCTGTCCGTCGACAAAGCCGCGGGCGATCTTCTGGTAGCTGTCCGTATCGTGATCGATCATCCACGCCGCCAGCGCGACCGGTGAATCCAGGAGGGCGTAGCCAATTGTCTCCGGGCGCGTCGCCTGCTCGATGAAGTACCCGGCGCCGGTCGCATGGAACTCGGCGAGCGCGTCGAGGGCGGCACGTTCCTCGGTCGAGGGCGGCGACTGGCTCAGGGCCTCGGCATCGCCCAGCGCGGGCGTGAGAAGGTTGGTGTGGATGCCGATCAGCCCATCGAGTCCCAGACGGCCCATCGCGTCGGTGACCTGGGAGCCCACGTCGCCCCCCTGCGCGACGTACCGGGTATAACCCAGGCGCCGCATCAGCTCCGCCCACGCCCGACCGATGCGGATGGGGCCCCAGCCGAGCTCGGTCGGCTCGCCGGAGAACCCGTAACCGGGGATGGACGGCAGCACGAGGTGGAACGCGTCCTCGGCGCGGCCGCCGTGCGCGGTCGGGTCCGTGAGTGGACCGACGGTCTCGAGCAACTCGACGACCGAGCCCGGCCAGCCGTGCGTCATGATCAACGGCAACGCGTTCTTGTGGGCCGACTCGACGTGGATGAAGTGGATGTCCAGCCCATCGATCTCGGTCTTGAACTGCGGAAGCGCATTCAGTCGCGCCTCGCACCGACGCCAGTCGTACTCGGTCGTCCAGTAGCGCGCGAGGCTCTGAATCGCCGCCAGTTGGACACCCTGCGACCTATCGGTCACGAGTTCCCTGGTTGGCCAGCGCGTCGCATTGATGCGACGGCGCAGCTCGTCGATCTCGACCTGAGGTACTTCGACTCGGAACGGCCGGACCGCGCTCTCCGCGCTCGCAGTCATGGTGTCGCGCATGATCGTGACCTCCCCATCCGCTGGGTGTCTGGTCGATCGTCGGGTGCCGCGTCAACGCCGGCCGAATCTTGGGACGTCGCCGACAGTCACGACGTCGAAGCGAACATCCCTCGATGAGCATAGGACCGAAGGCTCCATGAAGCGAGAGGCTGCGCACGACTCACGCGCGCCCGGCGGAGCTTGCCAATGGCCAGCGCAACGGGCATGCTGACCCCTGTGATCGACCCGGACTCGGCGGTGCCGCCGTATGAGCAGGTAGCCAAGATACTGCGAGACGAGATCGCCGAAGGGACCATGACCGGCCGCATCCCCTCGGCGCACACGATCGCCGAGCACCACCAGGTCTCCCACCGCGTCGCGGCCCGGGCCCTGGAGATCCTGCAGGGCGAGGGCATGATCGAGAACGTCCCCGGCGAGGGGCACGTCGTCCGCCACCCCCGGACGTAGCCGGCCCGGTTCGAGCCGCAATCGCCGGGCACCGACAGCAGGCGCTGGGCTGGCAGCGCGGCGGATGAGCGCGTCTTGAGGCTGATTCGCCTCGGCGCGCGCTTAAAGCGCGCGCCGGACGCGGATCACCTGGCCCAGACCGTATCTGGGGCTGGTCCACACTCTGTACCGATGCAGGGCGCTTGTCTGGGCGCCTGCCATTGCGCGGCCGATGAGTATCGGCAATTCCCGCCGTCTTCTCAGTAAGGCGAAGGGAAAGGGTCACGGTATGGACCTCAGCAGGCGTGTACAGGTCTCGGTCTCCCGGTCGGTGGCGGCGCCAGCGGCGAAGATCTTCCAGGTGCTGGCCGATCCCGCGAACCACCCGGCGCTGGACGGCTCGGGCATGCTGCGCGAAGCCCCCGGCCAGCCGGTGCCCAGGCGGGTGGGAGATACGTTCATGATGGCGATGTACCTGCCAGGACTCGGTAACTACCTGATGCTCAACCGGATTACCGCCTTCGAGCAGGACCGGCGGATCGCCTGGGAGCCGAAGCCGCCCAGAGCATCCGCGACGCCGTGGAGGACGGGCAAAGCTGGGTCCCGGCCATGCAGCAGACACTTGAACGGCTCACCGCCATGGTGGAGTAACCGTAACCGCCGGACGTACCCGGAATACCTTGCCGCCCGCCTGGCATCCGGGGCCGAGCCTGCCATGCCGGTTTCCGTTAACGCTGGCGGGCCGGCGACTTTGGGACTGGGCGACCGTAGCGCGGCATGCGCGGGTGAACGGTATGCGGCAGCGGGGTCGGTGGGCGTTTGGCTGGTGCCTTGGCGCTGTGGTACGGCAAAATCGCGCGTATGGCTGAGTCGGCCCCGGATCCCAGGTTCCTGCTGCACGAGGATCTGTCCAAGGAGTATTACGCCATCCTCGGTGTCGTCTCCAGCTACGACGGCTGGCTCCTCATCGTCAAAGGGTGGTCAGTCACCTTGTCGCTTGCAGCGCTCGGTCTGGGATTCCAGCAGCGCCACTTTTCGCTGTTCGCCCTCGCGGCAGTGACCGGAGCCGCGTTCTGGTACATGGACGGCCTCATGAAGGGCTACCAGTACCCGCGCAGATCATCCGGTTATTTCCCGCCGGGAGGCGTGATGGTGGGAGCCCTGCCGTGATCGCGGCCGGGGCCGGCGGCGAGTGCTTGTCGAGGTGCAGCGCGGTCAGGGTGCCGCGCGCTGCGCGACTGCCTGGGCCTCTCGCCGGTCAGCTGACCCGCGCGGTGATCTGCGCCCACGTCAGCGGCAGGTCGGACCCGGAGATCGGGAAAAACTCGAACCGCGTCGGGCTCATCCGCGGGCGCAGCCGCCCGATGATGGCGCGGTGGGTGTCGCTGGCTGCGAACTTGTCCAGGCTGGCCTGGTCCTCCCAGACCGAGAACGTCCAGAACGTCTTTCGGGCCAGGCCGCGTTCAGCGTGTAGCCGACCAGCCCGGCGGCCTGCCCGAGCTGGCGGCGGATCCGCATGGTGTCGCGCATGAAGCCGGGGATGAACCGGTGGGACTTCAGCGGTAGCCGCGATGCCATCGCGACGTACTGGCGCCGCGGATCGATGGGCTGGCGCTCGAGCCAGGGCAGGGCCGGCATCGGGGTCCTCCTGAGATTCAGGGAATCTGTCCACTGGAAAGATAATCTATCCACCGGTAAGATTGCAACTATGATTGCTGGCGTGGCATCCGGCAGCCGTCCCTACCATCACGGCAACCTCCGCCCGGCCCTCATCTGCGCTGCGATCGGCGAGATCGAGGAGTCCGGGCCCGCGGCGATGAGCCTGCGCGCGGTGGCGCGCCGCGCCGGGGTCACCCACGCGGCCGCCACTTACCACTTCGGCGACCGGGCCGGCCTGCTCACCGCCGTGGCGGCCGAGGGCTACCGCCTGCTGGCCGAGGCGCTGCGCGGGGCCCAGGAGACTCGCGGGAGCTTCCTGGAGGCCGGCGTGGCGTACGTGCGCTTCGCGGTGACCCGCCGGGCCCATTTCGAGGTTATGTACCGGCCGGAGCTGTACCACCGCGACGACGCCGAGCTCGAGCGCGCCCGGGCAGCCGCGGCCACCCTGCTCTACGGCACCGGGGAGATCACCCGGGAGCGAATGGCCTACGGGGTCGCCGCCTGGTCGATGGTGCACGGGCTGGCCACGCTCTGGCTCAACGGGAACCTGCCAGCGCAGCTCGGCGACGACCCCGAGGAGATCACCCGGGTCGTCGCCGCCCACCTGGGCCCTCCGCAGCGGGACCCGGCTTTAGCCTGCCGGGCAACCGGGGTAAGGCCGCCTGCAGGTGGCCGGGCGAGGCGAGGCAGCCAGGTGAAGGCGGTCGTCAGCGCCGGTAGCCGTCCGCGGCGGCCTGGTCAACGGCCGCCTGCAGGTCGTTGACCTCGAAGGCCACGTTGCGCAATCCCAGCTCGTTGGCGGGGGCGGCCGGCGAACCGGGCCGGTGGTCTGGCCGGGCGGAGCTTGAGAGCTCCAGCCGCGTGCCCCCGTCGGGCGCCTCCAGCGCGGCCCGCGCGTAGCCGCGCCGTCGGTACGCCGGATCGGCTGCAAACGTCATCAGGGCCATATGGACCGATGGATCAGGCGGAGATGAGGTGTTCGGCAGGCTCGCGGCGGGTGTGGAGGTCCCAGTAGACGCGTGCGATGTCGTCGGGTTCCTTGAGTGGGGCGCCGTCGGGAGCGCCCGGCGTGCCGGCGATCCATGCGCCGATCGCGACATGGCCGGCGTAGACGCCCCGGCCGGCCAGTGCACCGTTGAGGGTGAGGACCCATTTGCGTAGGGCCGCGCCCGCCATGCCGGCACTGACGAACACCGGCGCGGGCGTGACCGAGGAGCCGCCAGTGGTGTACAGCAATGTTCCGGTGCCGGCAGCCAGCATGGCCGGCAGGACCGCGCGGGTCGCGGTGATCGCGCCATAGCAGACGCTTTCGACCTGCGGCCGGAGGTTGTCCACGGTGACGTCCAGCGGTCCGGTACTGCGCAGGGTCTCGGTGGTTCCCGCGCCGGGGCTGGAGTAGTGCAGCACGTCGATTCCGCCGAACCGTCCCGCGGCGCGATCCAAGGCTGCGGCCAGTGCGGAGCGGTCGGTGACGTCGGCGGGAAAGCCGGCCGCCGTGACCCCCTCGGCCGCGAGTTTCTCCGTGAGCTCACTGAGCCGCTCCGTGGAGCGGGCGACCAGCGCGACGTCGAAGCCGTGACCGCCGAAGATCTTTCCGAGGGACAAGCCGAGGCGGGCCCCGGCGGCCACGAGCACGATTGCGGGCATGGCGATCTCCTTGGGATGTGGGTGGTAGGGCGCAGGTCATGCGGGAGAGACGGCCTCAGCTCATCACCGCTGTACGCACTGCGTCCAAGACCGTCCAGGCTGCGACCGATAACCTGGAGGAATGGACCGGCTCGAAACTCGGGAACTGGCGTACTTCCTGGCGGTGGCCGACGAACTTCACTTCGGCCGCGCCGCAACCCAGCTGGGCATCGCGCAGCCCGCACTGTCTAAGACGGTAAGGCAGCTGGAACGCAGGCTGGGCGTCACCCTGCTCGAGCGGACCAGCCGCGCGGTCGCGCTGACCGAGGCCGGCCGGGTACTCGCCCGCGAGGCGCGCGCCGCGTTGGAGGCGGTGTCCGCCGCGGCGCTGCGAACGCAGCGGGCCGGCACCCGCGACCCGCGCCTGATCCTAGCCATGAAGCCCGGCGGCGACGCGGGCCTGCTCCCGGCCATCCTCGCCGCATACGAACGCGAGCCAGAGGTATTGCCGGCCGAGGTGGTCTTCGGGTCCGGCCCCTCCCGCATGCTGCGCGAAGGACAGGCTGATGCCGCGCTGCTATACGCGCCGCCCGACGAACTGGACGGGCTGGACACCGAAGCACTGCTGACCGAAGCGCCGGTCGCCGTGCTTCCCACGTCCCACCCACTCGCACAACGGGCGAGCCTGCGGATGGCCGACCTGGCGGGCGAAAACCTGCACAGAAAGCCCGCCGATCCCGGCGCGATGAAGAGCATCAGCGAACTCATGCACCTGATCGCCCTGGGACGCAAGGTCGCCGTGCTGCCCCGGGTGCTGACCAGGCCGTTGCGCGACGACCTGATCACCGTTCCGGTGGCGGACCTCCCCCCGGTCGTCCTCCTGCTCGCCTGGCCTGCCCACAGCACGTCCCTGTCGGTCGCGGCCCTGGCCCGCGCCGCCGCGGTCGCCATACGCTCCAGCGCGGCCGCATCGTCCAGGATCTCCTGAATCGGTCCGGCGGCCGGTTCGATACAACCAGTGCCCGGCCGGCGGCGGCATTGCGCGCCCACCCGCTCGAGCGTGACGGCTATGACAACGGGCCTGGCCGAGATCGATTACGCGCCGTAAGTGAGCCTCGCATGGCAGGTGCGCTTGCCGATTATTTGCGGCTATCGAGGTTGGCCGACAGGCTTAGGGCGTCGCGTCATATCTTCCCGTTCAGCCCCGCGCGCTTGGCGTCCTCGGCGGCGATATCGGGGTTTATCGCCCTGTCGGCGGTCAGTCCCGCAGTGGCTGCTGGCTTGTCGGTCGGGGGCATGCCGATGGAGGACCGGGAGGGGCCAGCGGTGAAGGCGCGGCCGAGATGTGCGGCTAGACCGCTGCCTCGATCATCGCGCCGGTGGCAAGCAGCAGCGCCTCCATGTTCGGTCCGCCGATCAGCTGCAGGCTGGCGGGCAGCCGCTGCCCGGTCGGCACCGGCAGCGCCAGTGCCGGGAAGCCCGCCACGTTTACCGGGCCGGTGAGTGCCAGGTAGCCCCGCCTGGCGGCGGCCTCCAGCCGCGGCGGGAAGAACGGAACAGTCGCAAGCGCGAGCAAGTCGACCTCGCGCAGTGCCGCCGCCATGGCGGCGCGCCAGCGTTCCTGCTCGGCCCGGGCCTGCAGCAGCTGCGCGGGCGTCACGGCCAGGGCGTCGTCGAGCCCGGCCCGCGTCCGCGGGCCGAGCAGGTCGCGGCGGGCAGGGTCGGCCAGCAGCGCCCTGTTGGACACGACCGCTTCAGCGTCGATAATCACATCGCACGTTCTCCTGGCCGAGCCCCAGCCGGGCAGGTCCACGTCGATCACCTTCACGCCGCAGCGCGCGAGCGCAGCGTCCACCGCCGCGTCGATGACCGGATCCACGTCCACGCCGGCCGGCCTGATCCGGCCCACTCGTCCGGCAGCTGCCACATCGACTGAAAAGCCCGGCTCGAGCAGCGCCAGGCCCGCCGCGACGCCCGCCACATCGCGCGCCATCGGGCCGATGGTGTCCATGCTCGGCGCCAGCGGCCACACCCCGTCCAGCGAGATCCGGCCGTGCGTGGTCTTCAGCCCGGTGATGCCGCAGAACGCGGCCGGGACCCGGACCGAGCCGCCGGTATCAGAGCCGTAAGCCAGATCTGCCTCGCCATCGGCCACCGCAACCGCCGATCCGCTTGATGACCCGCCCGGAACCAGGCCGGGATCGAGCGGATTGACCGGCGTGCCGAAATACTCGTTCACCCCGCTCGCGCCGAGCGCCAGCTCATGCAGGTTGGCCTTGCCCACGATCCGCGCACCCGCGGCCCGCGCGCCAGCCAGGCACCGCGCGTCCCGTTCAGCCGCGGCGGCGGTCGCAGCCAGCGCCCGGCTGCCAGCCGTGGTGGGCACCCCCGCGACATCGATCAGATCCTTGACCGCCAGCCGGATCCCGCCGCCCGAGCCCGGCATGCGCGTGATGAAGGTAGCCACCGGCACAACCTACAGGCCGACCAACGGGCGGCCGGCAAGCCAGGCGCCAACCTGGCTGCGGCCGAACAGGTCAACCAAATCGGCACGGCTCGCGCTACGACGTGACCAAGGCGACGACCCGCCCAGAACGGCGGGGATGCGCGCTGGTGCGCTCTCCACGGGGCGCTGCCCGGAGTTACTGTGCTATCGGGTTGGCATGGGGCGTTCGAGCTGGCTGATCATCGGCGTGAGCAGGTCGTTAAGTTCCCGGACCACTGCGGCGACTGCGCGGCGCGCTGTCCCTGGCGCGTCGTCGGCCGGCCCGGCCGGGGCGGGCGGCAGGCGGTCGAGGGGGACGGGTGCCTGGACCAGGAGCGAGGCCCGCAGGTGGGGGGCGCGGGTCAGGTCCTGCTCGGACGGCAGGGCGTACTGGCCGAACAACTGCGGCCAGTCCCGCCAGCCGCGGTCGTGGCACCATGTCCTGACCTGGCTCAGCTCGGCGGGCCAGGGCGCGACCACGCTGACCTCGCAGACCAGGCTGCCGTCCCAGGGGCTGGCCAGGCATGCCGCGGCAGTGATGCGCCGGTGCCACCGGAGGTAAGGCGGCGCCAGTGAGGCGGCCACCCGCCACGCCGTGACGGTGAACGGGACAGGGCTGATGTCGTCCCACGTCCCGGCGAACTCCGCGGTCCGCTCGCGGATCTCCGCGCCGTACCGGCTGACATGGTCCGGAGCGTGCTCGCGGTCGTACCCCTCGTCAAGCCAGAAAGCCAAAGGCACCGCCATCACCGATCCCACATCCGCAGCACGGGGCAGGCACCAGCCTAGGGCTAGGCGCCGCGCTCCGGAGCTAGCCGATCAAACAGGGAGAGCACGCCGTCCCAGTTCAACCTTGCGACACGAAACCCGAGGCACTGAGGCGGCTATTTTCTGCAAACCAGCCAGCAATACCGAGATACCGCAGCGGTTCGGTATCGCCGACTCTGTCCGTGGTGGCAACAGTGAGCATGCGGTGCACGCAGTGCACAGATCATCCATTCCGGCGCGGCGAGTAGGGCGGGAACTTCGCCCGGTCGGTGAGGTCCAGGTCCGCGTCGGGCCAGCGGCGGCGCAGCGTGTCGGCCGTGCGTCGGGCCCAGCCGACTAGGTGGGGCAGAGCGCGGTGGGCTTCGGCGGCCCGGGCGGCGGATTCCAGTGTCTCCACCAGTTGAAGCCGGCTGTGGTCGCCCGGCGCGCGGGCATCCAGGACGGCGAACCTGTGCAGGCGCAACAGCGCCCAGTGCATGCAGGCCGATGCCAGGGCGAATCCGTAGCGCCGGTCGTCTTGCGCCTCAGGCACTCCCCGGGCCAGCGCACGGCGGTACTGGTCGGCTAGGCCCGCGGCACCCGGGTCGCCAACGCATATCCAGCCCGGGCCGGGGACGTACAGGCAGACTGCGTCGAGAAGGGCGTGGGCGTAGCCCGCGGCCTCGAAGTCGATCAGGCGGGCATCGGCAGGACCGTGCTCATGGACCATGATGTTGTTGGATTCCGCGTCCCCGTGGCTCAGCGCCAGGAACGGGCCCGGCGCGTTCAGCTCCTCGAGCACTGCGGTCAGCTCGGATGCGGCCGGTCCGGCGACTGGCGTCCCGAGCGCTGCGGCGTCCTGGTGTCCCTGATCCCACAGGCTCGCGAGCCGGCCCTCCGGCGCGCCGCCCGCCGGGGCGGTGTATCCCACGGCGGCGCACCGCGCACGGTAAGTCCCGGCCCGGCCAGCGGTGGCCGCGCTCAGCTCGCCGCGAGCCCGGGCGAACACGGCCAGCAGCTCAGGATGGGCTGCGGCGCCGTCACGGCGGATGAGGCGGTCCAGGGCGACGCGAGGCGCAAGGTCTTCCATGACGAGCAGCCCGGCCGGCACGTCGGCGGCGATAACCCGCGGGGCAAGCGCAAGCCCCAGGTCCTCCGACAAGAACTCCAGCGCGGCCAGTTCGGCACGCAGCCGCCAGGGCCCGGAGCGCACCTGGGCGGGGCTGGCCCGCACCCATTTCACGACCGCCGTCCGGGCAGCGCCAGGCCCCTTGAGCAGCACTCGCGCGACAGCCCACGGCTCAAGACGCTCCCAGCCTCCGACGGTCACGGGCGCATCGTGCAAATCCGTCAAGAGGGCTTGCACCGCTTCAAGGCAGCGGTTCTCTCCGGAAGCATGCATCAGCGCAAACATAGCCCGCGCCGACCGGCGCCCGGCACCCGATCAACGTGATCTGCGCGCCGCCACCAGTACCCCTGAGCGGGCCACCAGCAGCGCCTATCGGCGGATATCGCGTCTCCGCTGTCCTTAGGCGATCGATTAGCGTAATGGTGCAAACCGTCTTCGGCCATCCATCGGTGTGGGTGGTTCCACCCCTGTCGTAGATCAGGCCGGCCGTGCCAGCCTGATGGCTGGGGCCTTCAAGAACGCGAACACCGAGAGCGGTGAGCCATGAGCAACGAGGCCAGCACGATCGGCGTCCGCCGGTCCGCGGTGGCGGGCGCGGCACTGGTGGTCGCGGCGGCCCTGATCGCCGGCGGCTGTTCGAGCAGCAGTGGCAGCTCAAGCACACTGGCGTGCTCGTCCAAGCCGGGCACGGCGGTTACCGGGACCGCCCCGGCCGCAACGGGCCGGGCTGCGGCGGGCTGGACGCAGCCGGGCGCCGACCTGTCGAACACCCGATACGTGGCCAGCGCGATCACCAGCGCGGACGTATCGAAGCTCGGGGTGGCGTGGACCGTGCCGCTGACGATCTCCACGGCCCATACCGACGGGGCCTACGCGACCACGCCGGTGCTCGTGAATGGCGTCGTGTACGTGCAGGACCTGGAGTCCAACGTGCTGGCGATCAGCCTGGCCACCGGCAAGGTCTTGTGGACGCACGACTACAACTCGCCCAACGGCGGCCCGGACGGCGTCAGCGTGGCCGGCGGGGTGGTGTACGCGGCCACCAACCACGCCGCGGTCGCCCTCGACGCCGCGACCGGAGCGCAGCTCTGGAGCCGGACGCTGATCGGCAACGACCACGAGGGTATCGACATGACCCCGGGCTACAACCACGGCACCGTGTATGTGTCCACCGTGCCGGTCAACCCGACGGTGGGTGAGTACCTCGGCGGTGGCCAGGGGATCTTGTGGGCGCTGAACGCGCGGAACGGTACGCCGGAGTGGTCTTGGAACGAGGACCAGAACCTGTGGGGCAACCTGGGCGTCAACTCCGGCGCCGGGCTGTGGTACGCGCCGTCGTTCGACGCCCAGGGCAATATCTACCTCGGCATCGATAACCCAGCCCCGCTGTTCGGCACCAAGAGCTACCCGCTGGGGAGCAGCCGGCCCGGCCCGGACCTGTACACCGACTCGGTGGTGAAGCTGAGCCCGGCCGGCAAGCTGCTGTGGTACTACCAGCTCACCCCGCACGACCTGTACGACTGGGACCTACAGGACCCGCCGGTGCTCACCACCGCGAACGGCCGGCCGGTGGTGATCGACGGCGGCAAGGCCGGCATCATGGTCGAGCTGGACGCGCAGACCGGCAAGCTGCTGTGGAAGCTGCCGGTGGGCGCGCACCAAGGGCACGAGAACGACGGGCTGCTCACCGAGCATGCCACGCCCACCTCGCACGGCATCCTGCCCGCGGAGTACTGCCTTCAGCCGAGCATTTACGGCGGGATCGAGACCCAGCTGGCCAGCAACGGCTCCACCACCTTCGCCGCCGTCAACGACCTCGCACTGCCGGCCACCCCGACCGGCTACACCGGGTCGGTGACCACCGTCCTCGGGACCGTCGAGAAGGCCACCGGCGAGATGGTCGCGGTCAACCAGGACACCGGCACCGTCGAGTGGGACACCCCGCTGCCGTCCTCGCCGTACGGCGCCGCGACGGCGACCAACGACGTCGTGCTCACCACCACCTTCCACGGCGACCTGTACGCGCTCGACGCGGCCACCGGCGCCATCCTGTTCAAGACGCCGATGTCGGCCGCGAGCAACGCGCCGGTTGCCGTCGACGGCGACTACGTCATCGCCGGCGCCGGCGCCGCGCTGTCCAGCACGCAGCGGGACATGATCATCGCTTACAAGCTCGGCGCGACAGGCAAGCTCCCCGACACTGTGGGCTCATAACCTGACCTGGACCAACCTGGCATCCGACCCGGTTTCACCGCCCTCACGCACCCGGCTGCCAGGCCATCAGGATGCGTCCAGGTTGTCCTCATCGCGACACGTACGGACGCTCGCTTCGCCTGCTAGCGCTGGGCATCGACCTCGTAGATGATCTCCAGGCCGTCCTCATCGTCCCACTGCTCACCGACCTCGGTGAATCCGTACTGCGATGCCAGCTGGTAGGAGGCCACATTGTCGGGACTGATGGTCACCCGCACCGTGCGCACCCGGGGCTCGCCAGCAGCGCGCTGGAGCAGGGCCTCCAGTCGCGGCCCGGGCGTAGCCGCGCCGCCTGTACGCCGGATCGACCGCATAACCGATCTCGACCATTCCCGACGGATCGGGCGGCCCGTGGTAGCCGGCCCTGCCGACGGCCACCTGGTGCCATTCATCCCAGATGACACCGGTGACCCACGCCGCGCTGGCGGGATCCTCCTCCACCTGCTTGCTGCGCCTCTGCCATACCGCTTTCCACTCGGGACCAGCGAAGTACGCCGACAAAGGCACGGGGCTCGCCGTGTTCGCGGCGGCCAGGTCACCGTTGCCCAGGGCACGGAAAACATCCGCTGTCAGATGCACGATGCGGACATGCTGCGGGAGAGGCCGTTCAGGAGGGCCAGCATGCTCCTCGGGTTTCACTAGACAAGCATGCCAGACCCAACAGATCATCCATTAAGGCACCGCTCACCACCGACCGGCTGATTATGAGTCCATGCGTCCATCACTGCCCCGCATGGCCTCTGACCTGCAACGAAGCCTCTATCGCAGCCCGGCGATCGGGGCACTTCGCCACGTATTCACCACGCACGCCGCCCGTTGATCCGCCGAGTTGCAGACCGGCTAGGCGAGTAGCCCATGACAGCAAGTAAAACTAATAGCTACGCGTAATTGTCTATGAGATAATCAACCTTATGAAAAACCTTATAATCGTAGGCGGTACGATGGGTGTCGGCAAAACCGCGACCTGCCGCGAACTACAGAAAATACTCCCAAGAAACGTATTCCTTGATGGCGATTGGTGCTGGGATATGCACCCATTTGTTGTGACCGACGAAACAAAGGCGATGGTAAATAGCAACATCGCCCATCTACTTAACGGCTTCCTCGCTTGCTCGGAATTTGAGAATGTTATTTTCTGCTGGGTACTACATGAGCAACATATATTGGATGACCTTATAAATGCACTGAACCTCAATGGCTGCACGACCCATTGTTTTTCGCTTGTCAGCACTGAACAGGCCCTAGTCGAAAGACTAAACCGCGACATAGCTGCAGGTAAGCGGGCCAGCGACATTACAGAACGCAGTGTGGCTCGAATATCGCTCTATGAAGAGCTTGACACGGTTAAGATTGACGTGAGCACCATCTCGCCAGCAGACGCGGCGCGGCGCATTACAGAGCACATGGCAGGCGTTCAGGCCAATATCGCAAACAGGAAATAGAAAGGTATACTAAATGGCCGCAACACTGCATCCGCCAATCTGGATCGTCGTACGGAAGGCGGCCACGGCCTTCAGCTTGTTGTCAGCCTCGCGGCGTGATGAGGCCGACAGCGGCGCGGCGGGCGGACGGTCATCTGGTTCGAACTTTCGCACGACTGATATTTTCGCCCGTGTAACGCCCTATTGACGTGATACCCGGGCGCCGCGCCCGCACCGTGGGCCCACGCCGGAACGTGGGGTCCGCGCGCGGGAAGAGCTAGGGGGCGATGATGGCCTTCAGTCCGGCGCGCCTTTCGGCGGCGGTGAACGCTTGCGCGGCGTCGGTGAGCGGGGTACGCGATGATACGAGCGGGTCCAGCGCCACCACACCGCGCGCAGCCAGGTCGATCGCGCGCGGGTAGACCTCGTTCATGCGCCGCACCATCGCGATCGTCAGGCCCTTGCGCCGTGCGAGCGACGCCCGGAACGTGGTCGTGTCCGAGTCCGGGATCCCGCCGAGGACAACCCGGCCGCCCGGTCGCACGGACTCGAGCGCGATCCGCACCGCCTCGTTGTTCCCGGCCAGCTCGAATGCGACGTCCGCCCCGTAACCCGAGATGTCATCCGACGGCGTGACCACCTCATCCGCACCCCACCGAGCCGCCGCCTCGCGCCGGTGCGCCAGCGGCTCTACGGTGACGGTCCGCGACACGCCTGCCGCCCGCAGCAACTGGATCAGCAGCAGCCCGATCGGCCCGCCCCCGACCACGGCGACCGAGCCGCCGAAGGGCACGTGCCCCAGGTCCAGCGCCCACAGCGCCACGCCGAGCGGCTCGAGCATTGCGCCGCCCGCGTCGGACACCGAGTCCGGCAGCGGGTGCAGCAGGTGCGACGGCCAGGGCATGAGCTCGCGCATCATCCCGTCGGTCTCGCCGTGCCCGGAGAAGACGATGCTGTAGCACAGGTTCCGGTAGCCGTCACGGCAGGCCCGGCACCGCTCGCAGGGTATCGCCGGATCGATCGCGACCCGTTCCCCGCGCCGCGGGCCGTCCGCGATCACGCCCGCACCCTCGTGCCCCGGCACCAGCGGCCGGGCGATCTTGGCGTCGCCGATGGCGCCTTCGGAGTACCAGTGCAGGTCAGAGCCGCAGATGCCAACCGCAGTAACTCGCACGAGGCTCTGGCCAGCCGCTGCCTCGGGCGCCGGCTCCTCCCCGACCCGCAGGTCCGCGGCCCCGTAAAGTCGCACCGCTCGCATGCTCCCCACGTTATCCCCGTTGATTCTCATCCGGGCTTGGTCCGATGATGACCGTGAGGCGGCATCGGCGACTCGCTCGCCATCGGCTTTGGGCGCGGGGGCCCTCATTCGGTATCACCGATGATACCATCGTGTGCATGGCGATGACCTTGAGGCTGGCGGACGATGAGAGCGAGGCGCTGCGGCGGCGGGCCGAGCTAGAGCACCGCTCCATGCAGGAAGTAGCCAGGCAGGCGATCCGCGAGTATGTGGAGAACCACAGCCGTGCCGAACTACTCGACCAGGTTCTGGACGAGGAACTGCCGCGCTACGCCGAGGCCCTGGAGCGGCTCGGCCAGTGATTTACCTGACGCTGCGCGAACTGCTGCACGTCGCGGAGCGGACCCTCGGGCCGGACTACGCGGTGCGCGACTACGGGCTGCTGGAAGCCGCCCTGGCCCGCCCGCAGGCCACCGCCTTCGGCAAGGACGCCTACCCCGACCTTGACGCCAAGGCCGCCGCGCTGCTGCACTCCATCGCCCGCAACCACGCGCTCATCGACGGCAACAAGCGGCTCGCGCTCGCCGCGGTCATCGCCTTCTACGGCCTCAACGGCCGCCGGCTCACCCTGACCAACGACCAGGCCTACGACCTGGTAATGAGCGTCGCCGCCGGCCGGCTCGACGCGGTTGACGCCATCGCGGCCGTCCTCCGGCACGCCACCGAGCCCCGCAGGTAAAAGGCACATCGCAGGGCCTTACACCACCCCAAGCCGCGGACCTGCTTGACGAGGCCGCCTTGTGTGGGGAGATGCTCCTCAATGCCCGTGCCGAAGTCCCCTAGCTGAGGTACCCCGGGTAGAGCAGGCTGAGTTCTGCCGGGTAGGCGGCGATCAGCCGGAGTTCGTCATCCGTCAGCGGGCGCCCGGTTGCGGCGTTGCTGAGCTGGACGAGGCGGAACGTCGTGTCCTCGTCGGTGACCTCGATCCCGAGGCTGTCCGTGACGTGACGGAACCCGGCCTTCCCGCCGTACTCGCCGGTCAGCACGACCCGGCCGCGGCTTGTGTGCCAGTCGGCTGGCCACGGGCCGAGCGCCGCCTCGTCGTAGAGCTCGTAATTCGCGTGATCCTTGAGCGCGCCGTCGGCATGGATGCCGGATTCGTGGGCGAACGCGTTCGGGCCGATGCCGGGCTGGTTGTTCGGCAGCGGCTGGCCGAACGCATAGCTGGCCCACTGGCCGAACCGGCGTGCCCAGGTCAGGTCGATCGGGTCGCCGGTCTCCGCCTCGGCGGGCAGGCCGAACCCGTGCCTGACGGCGAGGATGCACGACAGCAGGTCCGCGTTGCCCGACCGCTCGCCGATCCCGTTCACGCAGGTGTTGATCCACGCGTCCTGGCCGGCGTCGAGGTCGCCGAGCGCGCCGCTGACCGAGTTCGCCACTGCCATGCCCAGGTCGTTGTGGCAGTGCGTCTCGACGGGGATGCCGACGGCGGACGCCAGCCGGGCGAACCGGTCCCGGATGCGCCCCGGGGTGTCGCCGCCGATCGTGTCGCAGTAGCGGATCCGGTCAGCGCCGGCGTCCCTCGCGGCCAGCGCGAACTCCAGCAGGAAGCCGTCGTCGGTCCGGGAGCCGTCCTCGGCGTTGACCCCGACGGTGGCGGCGCCGCCGGCCTTGGCCGTGCGCACGGCGCCGGTCATCTCCCGGATGACGGCGTCGCGGTCGAGCCGCCCGCGGAACTTCTTCGCCAGCATCTGGTCGGAGGTTGAGATGGACAGGTTGTAGTGCTCAAGGCCCAGCGGCAACGCCTGCTCGACGTCGGCCGACACGCCCCTGCACCAGCCAGAAAGCAGCAGGTCACCGAACGCGCCGGCCTTGGCCAGCGCCACCTGGGCGCGCACGTACGGAACCTCGTGGAACAGGAACGGGAAGCCGATCTCGGACTGCGCCACGCCGAGCCGCCCAAGGTAGAAGTTCACCATCGTCTTGCCGAACTTGGACAGCCCGGTCCGCGCGGTCTGCACGCCGTCGCGGTTGGTCACGTCGAGATAGTGGATTTTCGCCATGTGATCCATGTTGACTTGAACCGCGACAATGCATCAACATTGATTTTGATCAACATGAAGACCTGGATCACCACCGCGGAGGCAGCGCGCCGCCTCGGCGTCAAGCCCGCCACTGTCTACGCGTATGTGAGCCGTGGCGTGCTCCGGCGGCGCACGGACGAGGACGGGCGCCGCAGCCTGTTCGACGCCACCCAGGTGGAAGAACTCGCCCGCGGCGGCAGGCCGAGGCGCCCGCCCGCCCCCGCTGAGCTAGTCATCGAATCCTCCATCACGGCGCTGCGTGACGGCCGGCCGTTCTACCGCGGCCGCGACGCGCTGCAACTCGCCGGATCCTGGTCCTTCGAGCAGGCCGCGCTCTGGCTGTGGAACGAAGGCACGGACGACGCCGGGCCATGGCCGGCGGTACCGGACGCGCTGCCCCCCGCCGTCGCCGCGCAAAGCGGGCTGCCCGCGGGAACCCTGCCGCGCGAGCGTCTCCAGGTGATCACGGCTGCCCTGGCCGTCACCGACCCGCTGCGCCACATCGCCGGCCGGGCCGCGGCCATCACGACCGGCCAGCGGCTCATCACCGCGATGCTCGACTGCCTGCCCGCCGTCGGCCCCTGTCCCGGCCAGCGCATCGAGGAACGGCTGTGGCGCGCGCTGTGTCCCGCCCCCGCCGACCCGGACCTGCTCGCGGTCCTGCGGTCGGCCCTGATCGTGCTGGCCGATCATGAGCTGGCCGCATCGACCCTGGCCGTTCGGATCGCTGCCTCCACCCGCGCTGACCCGTACACGGCCGTCGCGGCGGGGCTCGCCGCCGTCGCCGGCCCGCTGCACGGCGGCGCGTCCCTCGCCGTCGAACGGCTGCTGGACGACATCGGGTCGCCCGCTGACGCCAGCCGCGTGCTCGGCGACCGCCTCCGCGGCGGCGAGCGGATCCCCGGGTTCGGGCACACCCTCTACCGGATCGACCGCCGCGGTAACTACCTGCTCGGCCGACTACGGGAAATCCGGCCGGAACACAGGCTGCTGGCGATCGCCGACGAGATGCTGGCAGTCATGGAGCGGCGGCGCCTGCCGGCGCCCAATACCGATCTGGCTCTCGCGGTCCTGACCCGGATGGCCGGCATGATCGAGGGTGCCGCGGAAGCCGTCTTCGTCACCGCCCGCACCGCGGGCTGGCTCGCGCACGCCTTCGAGGAGTACGACCGCGGTCGGCTACTGCGAGCCAGAGCCGTCTACATCGGGGATTTATACCGAACGGTCCGCTGGTTCCCGCCCAGGTGTCACGGCCGTGGCTAGATTTGAGGCGAGCCCGGATGAAGGAAGAGCACAGTGCCAGTACCAGTCACCGACCCTACGGGCGCCCTGCTGCGCCATTTCACCGACCTGCGCAACCGCACCCACGGCGGGGCCAGCTCCCGTCGCGAGAAGGAAGAGCTGTTCTTCAAGGCCGTCCCGCTCATCGACCCGTACGCGCGCCGTGCGCTCGATGAGATCAACCAGGGCCTGCTGCTGGGCACCGGACAGGTCACCGCCACCGGCGTGCGGCCGCAGGCCGCCGGGGGCACCGAGGCCGAGTGGACCCTGACCTGGCCTCTTCAGCAGGCCGCGGGCATCGCGCCGGTGACCTTGCGCGCCCATTACGGCACCGAGTTCCACCACCCGCACCTGCGCAGCGGCACCGCCGGCGACTGGCCGCTCAACGTGTTCGACGACGCCCAGGCAGCCGCCGAGCTCCCGACACTGCGGGCCATGGCAGCAGCCGACCTGCACAACCTCGTCTTCCAGCTCGGCGGCGACGTCCGGATAATCCCCGCGGTCCAGGCCCAGCCCGCCCCCTGATCCAGCAGCCCGGCGGCCCGGCGCCGAGCGCCGAGGCCCCGGGAGTCGGATGGCCTCCCCCTGCGCGAACCGCTGAGGCTGGTTACTTCAGCAGGGAGGACGTCAGGTCCTGGCTGGAGTCCGCCACGACGCAGGTGATCGAGTGCTGGCCGTCGGCCCAGGTCGGCTGTACCGGGTAGTACCAGAGCAGGTTCATCGAGGGCGTGAGCTGCGCGGGGTCGAGGTCGGCCTTGGCCTCGGCCTTGCAGCCCGGTACTGCCTGCGCCTTCAACGCGGCCGCGCCGGGGTACGCCGAGCCGGGCACGGGCAGCAGCGCGATCACCTGGGCGTTGTGCGGGCTGGTGCAGGCGACGGCCGTGATCTGGGTCGTTATCGCTGTGTCGGGCTGGTTGCCCGCGGCGTTCTGGAAGCAGTCACCGGCGCGCAGCTCCGTGATGCCGAGGTGCCCGTTCTGGGTGATCTGGCCCGTGCTCGACCGCTGCGCCGCGGTCGAGGCGCTATAAGCCGCGAACCCGATCGCGCCCGCGATCCAGACTCCGGAAAGGCAGATGCCGGCAATCGCCAGCCCTTTGCCCCGCTGCGGAACGCGACGGATCTTCGACAGCGCGACGATGCCGAAGATGATGCCGAGCAGGCAGACGGAGATAAGGCCGAGCACGAACGAGGCGACGGCCCAGCCGTTGGTGCCCGGCTTGGGCCTGCCGGGGGTGGCGTAGCCGGCGCCAGGGAAAACCGGGCGCACGGGAGGCAGCGTGCTGTCATCCACCCACAATTGCCACCCCGGCGGCACCGGCGGCCAGGACGGATCGGGCTGCCAGCCAGGCGGCGGGGTGAAGCCCGGGGGGACGGGCGGCCAGCCGGGCGGCGGGTTAAGGCGGTATCCCATGATGCGTTCCTCAAGTACTCGCTGCCAGGCCAACGCAGGAAGCTGGGTAATGTCCATCGATGGCGTATTTCGCGGCAATCTTAACGGCTCTGGAGGCGGTTTCCAGGGTCTTTGGAGGCGGGTTCCAGGATCTTTGCCGGGCGCCCGGGCGACTGTCCGTGCCCGCGAGGGGCGACACTGGGCGGGTGGATGTCACCGATCTTGACGCCGACCCGCTGCGGCAGCTGTCGCTGTGGCTGCAGGAGGCCCGCGCGGCCGGCGCGCCGATGCCCGAGGCCATGACCATCGCCACCGCGACCAGCGACGGCGTCCCGTCAGCCCGCCTGGTGGTGCTGCGCGGCCTGCGGGACGGCCTGGTCTTCTTCACCGACTGCGACAGCGGCAAGGGCGCCGAGCTGGCGGCCAACCCGCGGGCCGCCGCAGTACTGCACTGGCTCGAGCCGGCGCACCGCCAGGTACGCGCGGCCGGGCCGGCCGAGCGCGTCAGCGACGGCGAAGCCGACGACTACTGGGCTACCCGCGCCCCCGCCGCCCGCCTCAGCGCGGCCGCCTCCCGGCAAAGCCGGGTCCTGGCCAGCCGGGCGGCGCTGGAAGCGCAGGTCCGGGACACCGCCCGGCGCCACCCCGGCGGAGCCGGGCTTCCCCGGCCGCAACGCTGGGGCGGCTTCCGCCTGCGGCCGTCCAGCGTCGAGTTCTGGCAGGAGTCACCCGACGGCCTGCACGACCGGATCCGCTACCGCCAGCACGGCAGCGGCTGGATCACCGAACGGCTATCACCGTAACGACCCGCTGTGCCCAGGCGGGTTGAGTTCTCGGCGGCGTTGGGAACTGGTCAGCCAGTCCTTCGAAGCCGAGGCAGCGAGGCCACTGAGCTAACACCTGGCGGGGAAACAGGGGAGACTCACCGCCTGTGAACTCACCGACCGCCCAATTACGGGTGGCCATCCGCCATCCGCTTCCGTCTCAAGGCGCGCCTATCGGCGGTTCCCGGAACGTCGCTCACCGGAGACAGTGATGACCAGCGTGACGGGAGCGCATCCTCATGAGGCAACGACAGGGGTTACGCCGAGAAACGCCACGGTTAGGCGCGGGCAAGCCGATCGGACACTAGCCGGTTGAGGCTTACGTGCTGTTCGGCGGCTTCGCGGGCAAGGCGGCGGTGGAGCTCTGTCGGGACCCGTACCACGAACCTGCCCGAGTAGGTGCGCTCCGACAACGGCTCAGGGGCCGGCTCGCCGGTTGCGGACAGGTCGGCGAGCACGTCACGCACGACATCGGCGAGGCCCTCGAGTGCCTCTACCGGGGTAGGA
This sequence comes from uncultured Actinomycetota bacterium, assembly GCA_963850115.1. Classification (GTDB taxonomy): domain Bacteria; phylum Actinomycetota; class Actinomycetes; order Streptosporangiales; family Streptosporangiaceae; genus Trebonia. Next base: position 22,764 of record CAWKKG010000002.1, on the reverse strand, counting down.
GCGAGCCAGGACAGTGACGGGAACTCGGCAACGGTGGCGACATGCTCACCGTCCTCCACCGACCATGCGACCCGGTAGGTGTAGTGGGTTGCCTCAGGCATCGTTATCACCCTCCTCGTTCTTCTCGGCTTCCAGCCTGGCGATTGCCTCTAGTACCTGCCGCACCTGGTACGCCTTGGCGTTGCCGTCCTTGCTGCGCTGGATGTTCACGCGCGGGTCTCCCTGCCAGGGCGTCTTGTAGACCTTGTGCGAGGTGCCGTCCTGCCGCGGGTCGCCGAAGTAGCCGGCACAGACCTTGGCCAGGTCGTCGAAGCGGACGTTCTGCGGTGAGCGCCGCATCTGCTCGATGATCTTCTCTGCCTTGCCTACGCCTTCATAGTATCAATAATGACACTAAGCGCCAACAGGCGCCGGCAACGGCCTTGCTGATGGATGCCAAGACCAATGTGCCCGAACCGCCGATCAGCGTTCACGACCATCTGCGTAAACCTGCCCGTGTCCTGCGGCGTCATCGAGTCACCGATGGGTGTCGAGATCGGCGGGACTACGAGGGGGCTGGCGCGTGATCATGATGGATACGAGGTGGGCCGACAGTGGCTGATATTGAGCGCCGTAGACGTCGGCGGCCAGTCGGGCGAAGCCCGCGTTCCAAGACTGATGATCATCTGTGGCTCGAGGACTACCAGCGGTTCGAGCACACTCGCCTTGATCGCGTGCAAGCTGCCGCTCAAGTGTGGCTAGGCGTCCTGACCACGCTTGTCGGGCTTGCGGGCTCGGTCGTGCTCATCAAAGGAAATGCGCTGCTAAGTGGCCTGACGAGCAGTCTGGTATGCCAGTGGGTCACGATATGCCTTATCGTGCTCGGCTTCGGATTCGCGTTGCTCGCGATCATCAGCGGAGCGGCCGCCAGCCGGCCGGCCCGGCGCCCACCACCAGCAGGTCACATCGAGAGTCGTCGGAAAGGCACCACAGGTCGATCCCGAGCGCGGTCGCCAGGTCGCGCGTCGTCGGTGCGCTCAGTACCCGCGGCCCTCCCGTCACCACAACGGTGCCCTCCTCAGGCAGCGCGGTGGTCTTCGCAAGCTCTGCCCACGCCGACGCGTCCGAGCGCAGCACCGTCCGGTACGGGAGCTGGTTGCGCTCAGCAAACTCCTGAAGCCGGTGCAGGTCCCGGTCGTCGTCTCTGGGTCAGTCCACCCTCCCATCAGCATCGAGGTCAGTCATGTCGTCCCATGCAAGAAGGCCTGTAACGCGGGCCGGCCGGTCGAAAACTGAACCAGTGCATCGGCAGGCCAGCTGGCATGGAAGGGCCTGGGCCGGGTAGCGGGCGCCTCGACCTGCTATCGCACAGCGGCTTGGAAGGAACGGCATCATGTCACTATTCCGGAGGGCACCGTGGGCTGGGCGCGCCGACAGGAAGCCGGGCCTGGCCGAGCGCCGCGCCGCCGCGCGAACCGCCCGGGCCGAGGCCAAACTGGCGCGAACTGAGCAGCAGATCCACGAGCTCGCCGACGGCGTGCGCCGCGACCTGAGGCGCTGGCCCAGGCGAGGCTAGGCGGGGCCCACCACGCCCGCAGCCGAGTCCGCCATGATCTCCTCCCGTGCGTTAGGCATACTCGTCATGGCGGCGGATCCAGGTCTGGAACGCGTCGCCCTCGTCGCGTCCCTTCGGCGCCCGGTCGAGGATCGGGTAGTAGCCCATCAGGAACTCGACACCTCGGCCCGCGGTCGCATAGGCCTGGTAGACGGCGCCGTCCTGGAGCGTGAAGGCGCTCATCGCCGGTGACTCAGAAAGGTAACCGTGGATGCCGGTCCCGGTCGCGGCCGCGTTCTGAGCCACGATCGGCGGCAGCCCGCCCTCGTCGAGCCCCCAGGAGCGCACTTGCTCCTCGGTGTAGGAGGCGCCGAAGTCGTAGTTGAAGTCGGTGTTCGCCGCTGAGACCCAGGGAAGGCTCCAGCCCATCCTCTGCTTGTACGCCTGCAGCTTCGCCAGCGGAGCCTGCGAAACGAGCAGCAGGGTCACGTCGCGGGCATGAAGGTGCGGCAGGAGGCCCTCGAGGCCGTCGGCCATCGACGAGTTGACCGGGCACCCCGCCTGGTAGCTCGGTCCGAACATGAAGTGGTAGATCAGGAGCTGCGAGCGACCGTCGAAGAGCTCGGCCAGGGTCCGCGTCCCTTCGTCGGTGTCGAACCGGTAATCCTTCTCGATCGCGACCCAGGGCAGCTCGCGGCGCTGGCGCGCCAGCTCGTCCCCCATCCGGGTGTGCTCCTTCTCGCGCTGAAGCAACTCGTCGCGAGCGGCCTGCCACTCCTCGCGGCCGACAACCTTGTGATCCGTCATCGCGCCTTGTCTCCTTTACTGTCGGCTACGCCGCGGCGGGCCCGGCCGGGACGAACGCCGCGTTCTCGCGCTCGAGCGCCTTGACCGCCCCGCTGCGCCAGCTGTCGGCCAGGGACCGTGACGCGGGATCGGGGAAGATGTCCTCCTCCCCGAGCTCCACTCCGTCGAAGATGGCCCGCGCGACGGACTCGGGGGACGCCTTCGGTATGTCGAAGCCCCGGGTCATGTCGGTGTCCGTCGGGCCGGTCAGCACCGCGTGAACGCGCACGCCCCGCCCGGCCAGCAGAGCGCGAAGCGACTGCGTCAGGTTGAACGCGGCCGCTTTCGAGATCGCGTAGGCGGGCGTGAGCGGCAAGGGGGCGACGGCCATCGTGGACACGTTGTTGACGATGGCTCCCCCGGAACGCGTCAGCAACGGCAGGAAGGCTTCGATGACGGCGTAGGGGCCGAAGAGGTTGACGGCCAGGTGCTGCTCGACCACGGCCCGATCGCTCAGGTCATCGAACAGCGCGATGCCGGCGTTGTTGATGAGGACATCGAGAGATTCAACCTGTTCGGCCGCCGCCCGGATCTGCGCGGCGTCGGTCACGTCCAGGGTCAGCGGCGTGACGCGCCCGTCCGGGTGGGCCAGGGCCGGCGCGTCCCGGCGTAGACCCGCTTCGCGCCTCTGGCGAGGGCTTCGGTGACCAGCGCCTGGCCGATGCCGCGATTGGCCCCGGTAACCAGCACGGTCTTGTCGGCGATCGTCATGTCTGCTACTCCAGTTCTGCCATGTTCTTGTGGGTTCCGCGCCGCTCGCTTGGCGGCCTACCGATATAGACCAGCCGGATTCGCGGGAATCGCCGCGGTCGGCCCGCAAGAGTCGGCGGCTGTCGTTCGGGATCATCGATTTAGTTGATTCCGAACGGAAGCGGCTGACTGTGGTCGCGCTCTGCTCAGCCCCCGAGACCACGGTGAAAAGCCACGTGCAGAGCATGCTGGGCAAGCTCGGCATGCGCGATCGCCTTCAGGCCGCGGTCGCCGCGTACGACGCGGGGCTAGTGCGGCCGCACGGCTCCTGACCGCGGCAGGCCGCGGTCAGGACTCCGGTAAGACCGTCGGCTTGACGGCGGCCGGCTGGCCGGGCAGGACCTCGGACTCAGGCGTGGGCTGCCGGGCGAGCCTGCTTGGCCACCAGACCCATCGGCCCAGGTCCAGGTTCAGCGCGGTCACCAGCACCGAGCGGACCACGATGGTGTCGAGCAGCACCCCGAACGCCACGGCGAAGCCGAGCTCGGTGAGGAACGTGACCGGCAGCGTGCCGAGCACCGCGAACGTGCCGGCCAGCACGCAGCCCGCCGAGGTGATCACCCCGCCGGTCGCGGCCAGGCCGGTCAGCGCGCCGCAGCGCGGACCTTGGCGCTGGGCCTCCTCGCGGACCCGGGTCATCAGGAAGATGTTGTAGTCGATGCCCAGGGCGACGAGGAACACGAACACGAACAGCGGGAACGAGGTATCGGCGCCGCCGAAGTTGAACACGTTGTCGAAGAACAGCGCGCTCACCCCGAGGGCGGCCCCGAACGACAGCACGACCGTGGCGATGAGCATCACCGGCGCGACGAGAGCCCGCAGCAGCAGCATGAGGATGACGAAGACGACGGCGAGGATGATCGGGATGATCAGGTTCCGGTCGTGCGCGGTCGCCCGCTGGACGTCCAGGTTGACCGCGGTGTTGCCGCCGACTATCGCGTCGGCGCCCGGGACCGCGTGCACCGCCGACCGCGCGCGGTCGATGGTGTCGTACGCGGCCTGACTGTCGGGTGCGGAAGTCAGCGTGGCCTCGATGTAAGCGTGCCCGGCGAGGGTGACCGGGTGCGTCACCGCGGTGAGGCCATCGACCGACCGGAGCGCGGCCGCCACTTGCGGCCCAGATCCCTGGTTGCCGAACACCTCGACCGGCTGGCCCGCGCCGCCAGGGAAGTGCTGGTCAAGCACGGCCTGCCCGGTCACAGAATCCGGCTGGCCGCGGAACGACTCGGCGTTGGTCAGCCCGTTGGCATGCAGGCCGGCCACGCCGGCGGTCAAAGCGCCGAGCACGATGACGGTGCCAATCCAGACGACCCGGGGGCGAACGGCGATGCCACGGCCCACGCGCGACCAGAAACCGCGGGTTGTCGGCTCAGTGGACCCGTAGGTGGGCTTCACCGGCCAGAAGACCCAGCGACCGGTGATCACCAGCAGCGTCGGCAGCAGCGTCATCATCGCGAGCAGCGCGACCGCGACGCCGATAGCCAGGACCGGCCCCAGGCTCTTGGTGGAGTTCAGTTCGGCGAGTGACAGCGTCAGCAGGCTCAGGATCACCGTGCCGCCGCTCGCCACGACCGCGGGCCCGGCGCGGCGCAGCGCGACCGCCATCGCGGCGTGCCTGTCCTCGTGCCGCCGCAACTCCTCCCGGTAGCGGGCGGTGAGCAGCAGCGCGTAGTCCGTGCCCGCGCCGAACACCAGCACGTCCAGGATGCCCGCGCTCTGCGCGTTGACGGTCAGCCCGTGCTTGGCCAGCAAGTAGATGATGCCCTGGGCGGTGGCCAGGGACACGCCCGCGGCGATGACCGGCAGCAGCCACAGCACCGGGCTGCGGTAGGTGATCAGCAGGATGATGATGACGACCGCAAGCGCGGCGAACAGCAGCGTGCCGTCGATGCCCTTGAAGGCGTTGCTCGAGTCGGCGGCGGTGCCGAGCGGCCCGGCGATGTGTACCGCCAGTCCGTCGGCGCCCGCGGAAGCGATGGCCCGCAGCGAATCGGCGGCGGGCGCGGCCGCGTTCCAGCCCTTGCTGCCCAGGTCGACGGGCACGATCGTCTCGATCGCCTTGCCGTCGGCGGACGGGATCGGCCCGGTGACCTGGCCATGAAGGACGCCGGAGACGGTGGCGAACTTCGCGGCGTCGGCGACCGCCTTCGCCTTGTCCGCGGCGGTCACGCCGGACGGCCGGTCGTAGACGACAACCGCCGGGTAAACGTTGGGCGAGACGGCCTCTGACCGCAGGTTGAGTACCTGGGTGGACTCGGCCCGCGGCGGCAGCCAGGACGAGGCGTCGTTCTTCTCCGCGCCGGTCAGCTTCCCCGACAGCGGCCCGAGGACCACCACCAGGACTAGCCAGAACACCAGCACCAGCCACTTAGTCCGGCGCCCAGCCGGCAGATTCAGCATTGACCGCAATACGCTCATAACCGGTCCTCCCGTCCCGTCCTCGCAAAAGTAGGACGCCGTCGCGCGCCGAGGATCATCGGAATGCGGGCCGCCAATTTAAACCCGCGTCAAGAACCCCCGGGCAACGCCCCCGCGCGCTACGTCACCAGCGGCACAGCGTCAACGCGCCACGCCGCGCGATCCATTTCCATACTGCGGCGTGTCCGGCCCCGGCACCAAATGAATTCTTCCGGCCGCCAATTCATTTAGTACGCAAAAACCAAATAAATCGTCGGCCGAACGGCTGCCACTCGCCGCCTCCATCCGCGCCAGTTTCTCTACGTTCTCACGGCCGATTTTCTGGGTGTCCTCGTCTTCTCAGCTCGCGGGCGGCGGCGGCGATCCTGACCTGGAGATCGTTTGCCGGCCTGCGGGCGGAGGGCGTCGCCGTGGATTTTCGCGCCTTGAGGCCTGGCGGCCGCGCGAGCCGCGGCGTCCTGGATAAGTGCGAACCGGTCCGGAGCGGACCGCGGTGCGGTGCGCGTGAGCAGTTCTCCGAGATCATGCGCCCGCGCCACGCGTGTTCCCAGGTAGCGCGGGTGCCCGGCGCTAGCGACCCGGGCAAGCAAGCCGTGGTGCCATCGAGGCCGGTTGAGCGCGTCGGGGGCGAAGCGCAGCAGGATCGTCTTGATGATCGAGGTGTGGTCGAAGACTGTCGTTGATACCGAGCCGGGCTCGATCCACGGTGAGACGATCAGCGCCGGCACCCGCACGCCGTATCGCCCGAACATCCGCCGGTTGTCGTCGGCGGCGGCGGGCGGCGGAACGTGATCGTAGAAGCCGCCGTGCTCGTCGTAGAAGATGATCAGCATCGTCTTCTCCCACTGCGGGCCGGTCGCCAGCGCGTGGTAGACCGCGAGCACGAGTTCCTGACCGTCCTTGATGTCCGCTGGCGCGTGGTCGTCGTTGGGCTGGAACCCGATGGGGTTGAAGTTGCTGAAATTCGGGTCGATCCAGGAGACCGACGGGAGCGTGCCCAGGGCCGCGTCCTCGAGGAAGCTCTCCGCCAGGATGTCCATCCTGATCTCGAGCCCGGCCTTCCAGTTCAGGTTCTCCTTACTGAAAAACGCGAAGCGGTCATGGTGCCCGAGGGCGTAGCGGGCGTCGGCGAGACGCAGGGTGCCCACCTCGAAGGAATACCAGCGCCACGTGACGCCGTGGGCATCGAGGTGCCGCACGAACGACGGCTGGTTGTACATCGGCGGGCGGTTTTGCGGCAGGTCATCGCGGCTGCGCGCGGCGCGGCCGGAAATCGCGTAGAGGCGGTTAGGCCAGGTCGCACCGGGAACCGAGCTGAACCAGCGATCGCAGACGGCGAACTCTCTGGCGAGGTGATCGTAGACCGGGACGTCGGCGGCGTTGTAATAGCCCATCACGCGGCCCGGATCCCCGTCCGGCACCTCGCGGCGGGACAGAGTCTCGGCGAAGCTCGCGACGAAACCGTTCATCTTGCCGCCACCGACCTGCAGGTCGACGGAGCGGGCGGAGTGATCGGGGTCATCCGGGATCGCCGTGGTCTCGAGATGCCGGACCGGATAGCGGCGTCCGTCGTGGTCGTTGACGAATTCTTCCCGCAGGCCGTCGATGTCGTCGCGCCCGCCCTCAAGCGACAGGTACCCGAGCATGTGATCAAACGAGCGGTTCTCGAGCATCAGGACGACGATGTGGTCGATCTTCTGCAGATTGGCCATGCCGGTGTCTTGAGCCACCACACCCCCATGCGGCTGCACCCGCCTGACGCCGATGGCCGCCGGGTGGAAAGGGCGCGCGGCTTAGGCGAAGGATGGAGACCGTCCAGGGTCTCCGTTGCGAGCGACGACTACCAGGTCAGCTCGATCTCAAGCTCGGTGCCGTCATCCTCGATCTCAAATTCCACTTTCAGGCGAACCTGATCTGGGACGTGGGCGACGAACCGTAGGTCTCCGCGTTCGATGACGACATCGTTGTTGGAGGCAAGCTCGTCGGCGATGGCGTGCAGGCGGGCAGCCGCCGCCTCCCGGGAGAGGTTGGTCTTCTCCTTCAACTCCATGAGTTCCACGTGACTCTCCGTTCCTGGGTTGACACTCTCAGCGTACGCTGGTCCGTTTTTCGGCAGCTGCGGGACGAGGCTACGGTGCTCGGCTGCCCTGCGTTTGGGGCGCGGGTGCCCCGCTTGCGGATGCCGGCCCGGTGGCCCCGGCCGGCCGGCGAGGGATGAGGATCGCGATGACCAGGCCGATCACAGTGATGACCAGCATCATGGTGAGGGCCACGGCGAAAGGCTTGCCTTCTGGCAGCTTGACGGCGACCAGGACCGAGCCGACCACGGCGGTACCGAGCGAGGAGCCCAGGTTAGAGACGCTACGGGACAGGCCGGAGATCTCGCCCTGGTCTGCTTCGGGGAAGCTGGACTGGACCACGTTGACCGATGAGGTCAGCATGGTCCCGACCCCGGCGCCGAACAGCAGCAGACCGGGTATCCACCGCCAGATGCCCGCGTGCGCCCGCACCAGGACCAGCAGCAGGATCATGCCGATCGGCGGCCACCAGGAACCCGGCGATGATCAGCCATCGCTGCGGGTGCCGCCGGGCGAACCGCCCGGCGGCGGCCGAGGCGGCGAGGATCCCGATCGTGGCCGGGGTGAGGATCAGGCCGGTCTGGATCGGGCTGTAGTGGTTGACCTCCTGCAAGTAGACGGAGACGGCGAAGAAGGATCCCTGCAGGATCAGCCACTGGATGGTCTGGGTGCCCAGCCCCAGGTTGGCAACCTTGTTGCGGAACAGCCGGAGCGGCAGCAGCACGGCCCGGCCCCGTTTCTCGCTGGACCGGACGTGCAGGAAGAACCACAGCAGGAACAGCGCGCCGATCGCCACGTAGAGCCACACCGGGGATATGGAGCCCTTCGGTATCACCACGGTGCTGCCGATGGCGAAGTCCTGGCGTGACTTGCCGAAGCCGTAGGTCCGCGACTGCAGCAGCCCGAGCACGACGAAGAAGAGGCCAGCCGCGGACAGTACCGCTCCGGTCAGGTCGAACCGCGGCGCGGGCCCGGACCGGGCCGGGTCGGTGATCTTACGAGCGAGCACGACGATCCAGGCGACGACCAGGACCTGCAGGCCGAACGAGGCACGCCAGCTGATCGCGCTGGTCACCAGCCCGCCGATCAGCGGGCCGGCGGCGGCGCCAAGGCCGCCCGCGCCGCTGACCACCCCGAAGTACCGGGCGCGCGACTTGACGTCGGGGAAAGTCACGGTGACCAAGATGTAGATGGGCGGAATCATCAGCGCCGAGCCAACGCCCTCCAGCACCGAATAGCCCGCCACCAGCAGGAGCAGTCCCTGCGACAGCGCCGCCAGCAGTCCGCCGACGGCGTAGATCCCCAGGCCGAGCACGAAGCACCGTTTGCGGCCCCAGATGTCGGTCAGCTTGCTGCCAGGAATCATCAGCGCCGCCATCGTCAGGGTGAACAGCGTGATCGCCGTTTGCACCCCGCTCACCGTCGTGCCTAGATCCTTGGCGATGGCGCCGATGGCCACGTTCATGTTCGTGGCCGCGTAGCTGGCGATGAACTGCGCCAGCGCCAGCGGCAGGATCATCGACCGCGCGGCCGCGCGCGATCTGGACGGGCTTTCCGTCATGGCTGGCCCATAGTGTTGGCGTCTCAGACTTCGCTGATAGCTTCGGCTTTGCCGTCCCTGACGGCGGCCTGGAACGCGGCGTAGTCAAGCTCGTTCTGGTCGGCGTAGGTTTCGGCGAAGTCGGCGATGGCATTGTCGAACTTGCCGGTGCCGCCGAGGTAGGCCGCCAGGGCGATGCGGTCGCCGGAGCGAGCGTGGGCCCGGGCCAGGGTCCACCCGCACAGCCGGGCATACAGCGTCATGCCGACCGGGAGCATCACCTCGATGGGGACGGAGAATTTCCAGTCCCGCAGCTGGCGGACGTAGAAATCACGGTCCGCGCCGTCGGGGGCGGCGACGTGGGTCCAGCCGAGGAAGATGTCGCTCTGGGCCTGCATCAGATGCTGCCCGGCGACCACGCGCTCGCCCTCGTTCTTGTACTGGCTGCGGCCGGCGTACTCCGCCAGGACGGACTGCTGGGCCTCCTTGGCCTGCAGGACCAGCGGTTCGACGCCGTCGGCGGCGTCCATCAGCGCGATCCAGGCGCGGGTGCCGACGCTGCCCACGCCGACGACCTTGCGGGCCACGTGCACCAGGGTGAACTCGTTGAGCAGGTGCCGCCGGTCGGTCTGCAGGGTCCGCCGGTACTTGCTCAGGACCGTGCGGATCTGCTCGTAGATCGCGTCGGCCTGTATATCCGCGAAGACTTCCTCGATCGGGACGATCGTCGGCGGGTCGCTGATGATCCGCCGCTGCCCGTCGACCTCGGCGGTGAGCTTGGCCAGCGCGGAGGTGCTGTCCTTGGTGTGGGCCTTGGCCAGCAGCTTCTCGAACGCCTTGAGCCGCTTCGCCTTGATCTCGGACCGGAGCTCGCGGATGGCCGGCTCCACGTCCAGGTGCGCGTACCACACGTCAAGGAAGGGCTGCCCGGCAAACCCCCGCATCGCGGTGCGGTAGCCTTCGGCCGCCGCCTGGGCCATCTTGCGACAGGCTTTGGCGGTGAACCCGTTGTCGCGCCCGGCCACGGTCAGGCTCGCGGCCAGCCGCTTGACATCCCACTCGAACGGACCGGGCAGGGTCTCGTCGAAGTCGTTGACGTCGAAGACCAGGTTCCGCTCCGGCGAGGCGAACGCGCCGAAATTCGACAAGTGGGCGTCACCGCACAGCTGCGCCCGAAGCCCCGATGCAGGGGTGCCGGCCAGGTCCGCGGCCATCGGCAGCGCCGCGCCCCGGTAGAAGGTGAACGGCGACACCAGCATCCGCCCGTGCCGGACCGGCACCAGTTCCGGCACCCGCGACGCCGCCTGGCCGAGCAGCAGCCCGATCGGGTCCCGCCCCCGGCCCGGCCGGAACTCCGCGTGCGATTCCAGCGGGGCGACCGCCCTGGCATCCTTTCCCCGCGCCGCCCGGTCCGCCCGGCTCAGCTGTTCCGCCGCCCCGGCCCGCGCCGACTGCCGCGGAATTACTGGCGCACCCGGCCTTGCCGCCGTGGCACGCTCGGTTGTCACCGTCATGGCATCTCCTCGGAAATCCACCACGGGTATCTCCCTGGTGCGGGGCCAGCCAAGCACCGCCGCACGGTAATGGCATCACCCGAACGAGATGAACCTGGCACCAACCGTTGCCGGAGAACACCAGACAGGCCGCGTTGCGGTCGTTGTGGTCAGTTGACGGGAGGCTCAAGGGGGATCGGCGGCGGGGTCGGCTGGCCGAACGCTGCCTCGGCCGCCGACATGGCGCCGTAGTCGGTCGCAAGGTTGGCGTAGATCGAGTAGAGCAGCGTGATGAAGATGCCGAGCTTGAGCCACAGCGTGGGCGTGAAGAAGAACAGACAGCAGATCAGCGGGAAGTTGATCAGCCAGTAGATCGCGCCCCACATGTGGACCTTGTACTGGGTGTACGGGTTGGTAGACAGGTCTTTAACAAGCAGGCTCACCCAGCCGTGCCGGATGTGCACCGCCGTGTGCGCGGCGTGCAGCTGGGCGACTTCGGCGCGCAATTGGCGGACCTCGGCGATCAGGGACTCGGTCTCAGTCATGGCACCAGTATCAGCGCGCTGACGCCGACGGGCACGATGTCCGGAACAGTCACTACCTTCCGTTCGGATCAATTCGATGTTGATTCCGAACGGAAGGTGGTGACTCTCAGGAAGACGCCAGGAGCGCGTCCGTCAGCAATGCGGCCAGCGCCTCGAGCTGCACGTCGGCCGAGGAGGTGACCTCCTCGTCCGACCCGTCGAGCGCCCGGGCGGCGAGCCCCGCCTTGCTGTCGATCAGCTCGGCGATCCGGGTGTCGATGGTCTGCGCGGCGATGATGCGCCAGGCGGTCACCGGCTCGGTTTGCCCGATCCGGTGGCTGCGGTCGATGGCCTGGGTCTGCTCCGCGTTGGTCCAGGACAGCTCGGCCAGCACGATGTTCGATGCGACTTGCAGGTTGATGCCCACCCCGGCCGCGGTCAGCGAGCACACCGCGACCGCGACGTCGGGGTCGTTCACGAAGGCGTCAATGTTCGCCTGCCGTGCCCTGGGTGTCTGATCGCCGCGGATCGACGAGAAGCGCACCCCCTGGCGGGCGAAGGCCTCTTCGGCCGCGTCCATCACGTCGATGTGCTTGGCGAAGAAGACCACCTTGCCGGCGCTGCGGGCCAGCTGCGCCGCGTAGTCCGCGGCCAGTTCGGCCTTCGCCTGGCCGATGTGCCGCATCATGGTGAACACGTTCTCGCCGGACTGCGAGTTGGTCGCGTCCTTCAGCTCCGCCCGGGCCACCCGGCGGACCAGGTCGTAGTCGATGCCTTCGGCGCCGTCGTCGGAGGACCGGTTCGCGAGCGCCTTCTCGTACCGGGTCACCAGCCGGCGGGCAAGGTCCCGCTCGGCCGCCCGGATCGACCGGCAGGCCCGTCCGTCCAGCTCGACCGGAAGGTCGGCGATGCGGCGGGCGGGGATGTCGGCGGCCACGTCGAGCTTGCGCCGGCGAACGACGCCGCGGTCGATCACGCACTGGCGCGCCGCGGCGTAGAAGCCCCGGTCGGCTGGTGTCAGCCCGGTGTCCTCAAGCGCGTCGGCCAGCTCGCCGAGCGGCTTGCTGTCGTCGATCCAGCCAAGGAACTGCCAGATCGCCCGGAAGTCCTCGATGTCGTTGATCAGCGGGGTGCCGGTCAGCGCCATCAGCAGGGGCCGGGCCGTGCGGGACCGGATGCGGTCGGACAGCGCGAGGACGTGCTGCGAGCGCTGCGAAGTCTTGTTCTTGATGAAGTGAGCCTCGTCCACGACCATGCCGCGGAAGCCGAAGTTACCGAGCCACCCCATGTGACGGTCGAGTACCTCGTAGTTGAGCACGACGATGTCGGCGAAGCCGTCGACGTTCTCGCCGTCGCCTTGCACCACGGTGGCCGGGTGGTGCGGCGTCCAGCGGGCCGCCTCACGGGCCCAGTTGGTCTTGACGACGTTCGGCACGACGACGAGCAGCGGGTAGGCATTCGCCGCCTCCGCCGCGAGCAGCGCCTGGGCCGTCTTGCCCAGACCCGGCTCGTCGGCGAGCAGGAACGTCCGGTGGCCAGCCGCGGCCGCGGCGACCAGCCGCCCCTGATGCGGCATCAGTTCCAGGCCCGCCGGGGTGAACCGCGCCGTCGGCGCCGGGAGCGCCATGCACGCCGGGGCTCCGCCGCCGGCGCGCTCGAAGGAACTCAGCAGCGGGCTGAGCAGTTCCCAGTCGGCCAGGCGGCGCGGACGGGAGGTGCGCTGCGGAACGGCGGAGAAGTCGGGGGCGAGGAAGGGATTCGCCAGCTGCCGGGAGATCACCGTCTGCGGCACAACCCGCGACTCCGGCTCAGCGGGAGCGGTCGCGCTCGGTGCCGGCGTGATCTCTTCTGGCGCCGACTCGATGCCGAGGTCCTGCTCCATCTGCCGCTTGAGCGACCGGGCCGCGTCGGAAACGTTAGTGTCCTCGGCGAGCAGGGCCAGCAGCCCCGCGTCCCTGACCGCGGTTGTCGCGAGGATGGCCGCGATGCCATCCAGGCGCTTGAGCTGCTCAGTCCGGTGACTGGCGTTCCCTGGCGCCGTCCGGACGCGGGCCCGCTCGTCCCGCAGCAGCAGGGCGACGGCCTGGAACTTCGTGCGCACGGCAGGCGTGACGCGGCCGCGCACGGCCGCCGCCTCCACCTCACGGGCGGTTCGGGCGAGCACCGAGATGACGTCGCCGCGGTGGCGGACGCGTCGCTGCTGCTGCCGCGGGACGGTACGGCGAGCGCTCTTTTGGCGCTGGCCTGGTCGAGCCAAAAGCTCCTCCTATGGAATGCCGGGCACGGAGGCCACGGCATCGTGCCGCTCAGTCCCGCCGACGGGACGAGGAACGTCCCGGGCAGCGGGCCTCTTGCTTCGGACGCCGAGCCCGGCTTGCGGATCTCTGAAGATCAACGCAGCGGCCATGGCAGGCGTCTCAGGACCCGGAGCCGCCAGCGAGTGGCTGGTGACCACGACGCTGGGGAAAGTCGTCTTGGGACGACGGGTTCGGTTCTAGGTGCCTCAATGATGATAACGCCTGCGGGGCCGGGTAATTCCCGGCCCACCCTAAACCTGGTTCGCGGCTTTGTGCCGGACATACTGCTTTTGGGATACTAGGGTGGGATCTGATTACCCGATAGCCCGAGTATCCAAGGGGCGGGAGACGAGCTTGTCTCGGTCGCGACGCATTGACTGGCAGGCGGTGCAGAAGCTCGGCGGGCTCGCCGTCGTGACCGGAGCGGCGCTGCTGGTGGCCTCGTTCGCGTTGCTGGTGCTGATCGGGCCGTCATCGGGTGCCGTGGCCGCGGCGGCGACCCCCGCGGCAACCTCGACGGCGGCTGACACGGCGGCCACCGTCGCTCCGGCCGTCCTGGCCGCGACGACGTCCTCGTGCTACCCGCTGACCGAAACCAGCGCTACCTGCTACAACGCCGGCGAGTTCTGCCCTAACGCGGACTTGTACACGTCCGGGGTGGCCGCGAACGGCACGCCGATCGCCTGCGAGCCCGACGGGAACACGCAACCGCACTGGGAAGTGTGCACGCGCGTGAACTTCACCGCTACGCCCGCCAGCACCGCCGGGGCCACACCGGTTTGCCCGGTGGCCGTTGCTGCTGGTTCGACGCCTTCCACCCCGTCAGCCACCCCGGGCGCGACCGCAGCCACCACGACTGGACCGGCGGGCGCGCCGGCGACGGGTGGCGGCACGGGGCCGGGGATCAGCGGGACGCTGGCCGCCACCGGGGGTGCCTTCATGGCCGTGGGGGCCGGGCTCGTCTTCCTCTCCCGGCGGCGCAGCCGCCCAAGGCGGACGCTTTCATAATCGTAAAAGCCCAGCGGACTATGCGCACACCGCCATTAAGTTGGCCTCGGCCCGGGCTATACCCCCACGCGGTATCCATCCGGGATCGCGGGTCAACGGAGGCCAACTGCGCCGTTTTTGACCCGCAGTAACGCCGGACGCTCAATTCTGGGGGCGTTTCGTAACCAGACGGGGCAAATGTCCGCCCGTTCGTCACCCCGGCCGGAGCCCGGCCCTCATTTGACCCGCGGTCTTGGCCCTAGACCCCCGCCGTCCAAGCCACAACGGCCGCCAGCCGCCCACGGGCGGCGCACGAACCGGGGGCACACTTCGCTTAAGTTAACGACATTGCACTATACGCACGCACAACTTTCACGATAATAAATTCCACCATATGCAGGCTCGCGCCCGATAGCCGCCCGTTGAGCCGGGATCGCTGCGATACTGGCTGGTGGGGCACGGGAAACTATACAAAAACTTGTGAGATCAGGCTTGCCGGGGGGGCAGATCGTGATCGGAGTACGGGGGCATCGCAATGCTGTCACAGCGGATGTTCGGGGCCAGGATCCGCTAGAGGCGCTGGCCGGAGACCTTGCCGCGTCGGAAGAGCGGTACCGGACGTTGTTCGAGACGATGCCGATGGGCATCGTCCACTACGACGCTGACGGGTCCGTCATCGGCGCGAATAGGGCGGCTGGCGAGATCCTCGGCATCGATCTGACCACGGCCACGACCTGGCCTGTCGTTCCGGAAGGGCAGACGGTCCATGAGGACGGCTCCCTCTTTCCGCGGCGGAACTGCCGGTTTTCGCGGCGCTGCGGACGGGGCAGGTCGTCGCTGACGCGGTCGCCGGCGTCAGGCACGCGAAGACCGGCGAACTCCGTTGGGTGCGGGTTACCGCCGTCCCCGATGCGCGCGACGAGCACGGCAAGCCGAGCCGCGCCTACGCCATCTTCACTGACCTGACCGAACAGCGGCGGACGGAGGCGGCGCTGCGACAGAGCACCGCCCTCCTCGGGCGGCTCAGGAGGCCAACGTGCTCGGCGTCGTGATCGCCGCGAGCACCAGGTCTACGAGGCCAACGACGCGTACCTCGACATCATCGGCTACCCGCGCGAAGACCTCGAGGCCGGTCGCATCGCGTGGCAGGAGATAAGCCCGCCGGAGTCGGCCGACGTGCAGGTGAAGGCGCTTGAGCAACTGCAGCGCGCCGGGGTATGCCAGCCGTTCGAGAAGGAGTACGTGCACCGGGACGGGCACCGGGTGCCCGTTCTCATCGGGTCAGCCGTGATCGGTCGTGACCCACTTCGCTGGACGTCCTTCGTGGTGGACCTGAGCGCCCGGCAGCGGGCCGAGCGAGAACGCGCCGCGCTGCTTGAAGGGCACGCGCCAACCGCGCGGAGGCAGAAAGCGCGCGGGAACGGCTCTCCTTCCTGATGCGCGCCGGCGCCCTCGTCGCCGCCACCAGGGACCGCGACGAACTGCTGGACCAGGTGACCCGCCTGGTGGTCCCGAGTCTGGCCGACTACTGCGTGGTGTTCTTGCCGACCGTTGACGGGACGCTGGTCGCCAGCTCACTTAGCCACCGCGTACGCGCCCGCGCCCGCTGCTGTCCCAGCTGCGCGACCTTCCGGTTTCCACGACGGGCCCGTTGATCCTCCAGCGCGCCTACACCACCTGTACCACGCAGCTGTCCCGCGACGTCAGCGCGGACATGGCCGCCTGGACCAGCGCCGAGCCGGAAGCGACCGGCATCGTGAAGCTCATGCACCCGCAAAGCGCGGTCGCCACGCCGTTCCTCGGCCCTAATGGCCCGCTCGGCGTCATCGTCCTTGGCCGCGGCGCCGGCGCGCGCGGTTCGCCGAGACCGATGTCCAGGTAATCGAGGAGCTCGGCCGCCGCCTCACGGCCGCCTGGCCAACACGGACGCATTCGCTCGCGAGCACGCCATCGCCGAAACCTTGCAGCGTTCCCTGCTGCCCGACACTCTGCCGGAGATCCCCGGGCTGGATATCGCGGTACGCTACCTGCCCGCCACCGAGGGGCCGACGTCGGCGGCGACTGGTACGACGCCTTCTACCTCAAAGACGGCCTAGTCGGGCTGGTCACCGGCGACGTTGCTGGTCACAACATCGCCTCGGCCTCGATCATGGGACAGGTGCGCAGCCTGCTGCGCGGTTATGCGATCGACGACCCCGACCCGGCCCGCGTGCTTAAGCGCACCAATACCGCCGTGACCAGCCTGCTGCCCGACGTTCTCGCCAGCGTCGCCTACGCCGTCCTCGACCCGGCAACCGGTGACCTCGGCTACGCCAACGCCGGACACCCTCCGCCGCTGGTCGCGACCGACACCGGGCACGCGGAGTACCTCGACGACACGGACGGCGCCATGCTGGGCGCGTCGGCTGGCACCAGCTTCACGGCCGGCCACCGACTGCTCCGGCCAGGGACACGGCTGCTCTTTTACACTGACGGGCTCATCGAAGACCGGCACCGTGACATCACCGACGGGCTCACGGTCCTCGCCGAGACCTTGCGGCGCTCCGGGCCCGGGTCGGCCGAGCAAACGTGCGCGACCGTGCACGCGGCCCTCCTGAGCACGGGACCGCGGCACGACGACGTCTGCCTTCTGACGGCCCGGCTCGCCGGCTGAGCGTGGCGGGCCGTCATGCGGTCACCTCCTCCGCCTGGACGTACATGGATTCCAGCTGTGGCCCCCCGAACGTCGTGGCCATCGCCACATCGGAGGCGTCCCGGCCCCGGCCGATGACGACCCGGCCCTTGCGTGCGGTGTTGTTGCGCGGGTCGAAGGTCCACCACTGATCGCCCAGCCAAACCTCCATCCAGGCCGCGAAGTCCATGGGCGCCGGGTCGGGGGGAACGTCCATGTCCGGCAGGTACCCGAAGACGTACCGGGCCGGAATGTTCAGCGCCCGGCAGAACGAGATCGCGAGGTGGGTGAAGTCGCGGCAGACCCCCCGCCCGGCCAGGTTGACATCCGCGGCGCTGGACAGCGCCGTGCTGCTGCCGTACTGGAAGGTCAGGTGCCCGTGCACGTAGTCGCAGATGGCCTGCACCCGGCGGTAACCCGGTCCCATGGCGCCAAACCGCCGCCATGCCTCGCCGCCGAGCACGTCGGGCAGGCAGTACCGGCTCGGCAGCGTGTAGATGAGCGTGTCGTCGGGAAGGTCGTCCGGCGCTCGCTCCGGCGCGCCCTCGTCGGTCTCTTCGGTGGCGTCGGGGACCACGGCGGCAGCCTGGTAGGCAAAGCTTGACCTGCCCGCCGGCAGAACCGCCCGCACGCACGGGTTCCCGTACAGGTCGACGTAGCCGCGGAACGGCACCGCTGGCTCGGAGGACCACCGTGCGCCCTCGATCGAGACATGCGGCGCTTCGGTCGGCTGCACCTGGAAGACCACCGGCGTGGGGATCTCCGCGACGTAGGTGAACTCGCATCCGATCGAGAGCAGCCGTTTTTGCATGCCCTCATGATCGTGGCGAGTTGTTTCCAGCCGGTTAACTGGCCGGGCCACCGGCGGCCGAGGAGATGGCGTGAGGGCACCGGAAAGCCGAGATCCGCCTGCGCGGCGGAAGCGGGGTTCGGCGTAAGGTTCAGCATGTGCCTCCCCTCGTCGAGCAGACGGCCTCCTCTCCCCTGCCGTTCCTGATCGCCGAGGACAGGCAAGGGAACGGGCAAGCGCGAGAAGCCCTGTTCTGCTCCGGGAACGTCGACCTCGGGTACTTCGAGCACACGGTCCTCAGCGCCGCGGAGGCGACGGGAGCGCGGGTCACGGTCATCGGGGACGCGCGCGCCTCCAATCCCGATCCCTGGTCAGCCCGGGCCGCCGGGATCCGCTACGTGCACGGGCTGGCCGCACCCAGCGCCGGGGGCACGTTCCATTCCAAGGTCATGGTCGTCGCCGGGCGCGAGCGGGCGCTCGTCGCCATCGGGTCAGGCGACCTGTCGCCCACCGGATGGGGCCGGAACAAGGAGACATGGACGGTCGCGACGGCGGATCGCGAGTCGTGCCCCGAGCTCGTGGCTGACCTCGCCGACTGGCTGCGCTCCCTGGACGGCCTATGTTCGCTCGCGCCCCTGGCGGCGGGCGGGATCTCCCGCACGGCGGCGCTGCTTGAAGAACTCGCCGTCGAGGCCGACATCGTGGACACCGGGCACCGCCTCGTGCACACCAGCGCCCGGCCGATCATCGCCCAGCTCCCGGACGGCGAGGTAGAGCACCTGCTGCTGTACGCGCCCGTTCACGACGAGCGCACGGCCGCCGTCCAGGAGCTAATCGCCAGGCTGCGCCCGGCGCGGGTGACGCTCGCGGTCCAGTCCGGTGGCCGGACCGTCATCCAGCCGACCGCCCTCCGCCGGGTCATCGCCGCCGCGGGCATACCGGTAGCCGTTATCGAGGACGCCGAGGAGCGGTACCGTCACGAGACGGTCATCGAGGCGCTCGGACCGGACGGCGGCCGGTGGGCCCTCACCGGGAGCCCGGACCTGTCCGCGCGCGCCCTGCTCACGCCCGCCCGTAAAGGCGGAAACATCGAGGTCGCAGTGGTGTCACGCCCGACCGCAAGCCTGTTCCCCGAGGCGGCTAGGCCGCTCCCGCTTGAGGAGGTACCGGCCGTACGGCTGCCGGGCAGCGGACCGGCGCCGCAGGCAGACGATGCCGTCCTGCTGGGCGCCGCCCGGGACGGAGACGGCCTCGAGGTAGCGCTCGCCCGGCCGGCGGCCTGGCCGACGCCGCTTGAGGCCTCCCGGGCGGACGGCTCAGACCGGTGGGAGGCGATCGGGTCGGTGCCGGCCGGCGCCGCCAGCCACGTGCTCGCGGGCGCGGACCGGCCAGGCGGAACCCGGGTGCGGTGCGCGCGCGACGCGGGCGGCGCCCCGGGGCCAGTCGTCTTTGTCACCGATCCGGAACTCGTCATGCTCCGGGCCCGCGGGCAGACCGCAAGCGCCCAGACCGGTCAGCCCGGGCCGGCCGAGCTGATCGCTGACGCGCAGCTCCTAGAGCGCTGGCTGGCCGAAGCCGGCTCGCTCGCCGCCGCTTACCCGGGCGACGCGGCGGGCGCCGGGCCGCGCCCGCCCGCCGATGAGGAAGGCTGGCTGGCCGACGCCGACGACGCCCAGGCCAGCCTCGGCACCGCGATGTTCCACCTCGCCCTCGGTGACATGCCCGCCAGCCTGACCGATTCCGCGTTCGCCCGCGCCCGTGACCTGCCCGGACCTGAGCGCCGCAAGGTCCGCCAGCTGCTGACGGCCGCCACCGCCAAGCAGGCCGCCGCCCAGCCCGCCATCGCCCGCCTGGCCCAGCTCATCCTGGTGCTGTTCGCGGCGGAGGCAGGAGTCTGGGACGGCCCGCAGGGGCCGGACGGCTGGGTATCCGCCTGCGCGGGAGCGGTCAGGAACCTGGTCGGCGGCGACCTCCCGGATCGGCTGGCCGTGGCCGCCGCGAGCTGGGCGGCCCTCGCCATCTACCTGATGCACGAGCATCGCCCCCCGAGCGGGCGGGCGCCGGCGGCCGCATACGAGGAAGCTCGCGCCGCCGCCGCTCACTTGCTCCCCCGCGCGAGCACGGCGCTGGTCGCCGACCTGGCCCGGCCATTCACGAACGGGAGCGGGTTCCCCGTCGACCCGGACGCGGTCATGCACGTGACCGGGCTTGTCACCCGAGAGGACCCGCTGGCCGACGCGATCGACGCGCTGGCATCCGCTAGGCCGGACTGGTCGGTACACAGTCACGGCGACCGGCTGCTTCACGTCCAGTCCGGCGGGCGGGGCACCTTCCTGCACGCGGCGGAGGCCCTGGAGAGGGTGCCGGAGGGCACGGACGCCGCCGTCTGGGCGACCGGCACCACACCCGCGTGGGCGATCGCGGCCCGGTTCGAGGGTGCCCTCTTCCACGTCGAGAGCGACAGCCGCGGCCAGCTCCTGTGGCGGCACTACCGGCTGGGCCCGCTGGCCACGCCCACCGCGCTGGCCCGCAACCCGGAACTAGCGGCCAGGTCCCGCGTCAACCACGGCGCTCTCAAGAACCCGTTCCCTGAGGCCATCCAGGCACTGCTGGCGACGGGAGTGGATCTGTCGGGCGGAACGCCGTCAGACTGCCCGGACTGACCAGCGACCGGCCGGCGCACGGCAAGCTTCCCGCCCGCTTTCACGGATCCCGGCATTCCCGTCGTGGCCCAATCTGCCCGGGCGGCAATGGCTCCGGAGGAGGCTTCGATACCCAAATGTTGCACTGCTCGGTATCAGAACCTATCACTGCCCCGGCGGCGCTCGGTATTGACGTTTTCGGAAACTTCTCCGGAGGGTTTGTTTGGCGCTGTTGCATTGCGCCTTCTTCGTGCCCGCCGGGGCGTGGTCGCGATGCCGACCATTCGGGAAGGCACACCTCCGTTCACGCCCTTCCCAGCAGATTCACGGGCTTCAAGCATCGCGCCGCAAAGTGTTATGATACCCGTGCCCGGGCGGGGCGACGGATTCCCAAACAGGCTCTAACGTCTGCGGTATAGAGGCTGAACGTAAGGAATTTTGGGGGAGGGCGGTTCTCATGACCCCACGGCAGGTCGGAAACTATCGCCTTGATTCTTTGTTGGGCTCTGGCGGGATGGGGGAAGTCTACAAGGCGTACGACACGCAGCGTGACCGGTACGTCGCCCTCAAGCTCCTGCCAGAAGCGCTCTCTGGCGACCGGGAGTATCTCAAGCGATTCCAGCGTGAATCGAACGTAGTCGCGCGACTGACGGAACCGCACGTCATCCCCATTCACGACTTCGGCGAGATCGGCGGACACCTCTTCATCGACATGCGCTTGGTCGACGGTGTCGATATCGCCAACCTGCTCGAAACGCGCGGCCGGATCGCGCCGCAGCGGGCTGTGCACCTTGTCAGCCAGGTCGCCGAGGCCCTGGATGCCGCGCACGCCGACCACCTCGTCCACCGCGACATCAAGCCTTCGAACATCCTGGTCACGTCCAACGACTTCGTTTACGTGGTCGACTTCGGTATCGCCCGGTCGGTCGGCGGCCGGCAGACCGCGCTGACAATCACCGGGGCAACGATCGGCACGCTGCACTACATGGCCCCGGAGCGGTTCATCGGCCACGACGTTGACGGCCGGGCCGATGTCTACTCCCTGGCTTGCGTGCTGCACGAGTGCCTGACCGGCGCACCCCCTTTCCTTGGCAAAGACCTCGCCGCGCTCATGTATGCCCAGCTCTACTACGGCCCGCCGCCGGCCAGCAGCCTCGTCGAGGGCATACCGCCAGAATTGGACGCGGTGATCGCCCGCGGCATGGCCAAACATCCCAGCGACCGCTTTCCGACCGCCGGCGCGCTGGCCGCGGCGGCCCGCGAGGCCTTGCTGACCGCGGCGCGGCGCTTCGCCGCTGCCGCCCCCACCGCCGATGACGGAGCTGCCGGCGCCCCCGTGGACCGAGATGCCGTCGGCCCCGTGGCAGGCTGCGACCTCCGTCGACGTCTGGCAAGACCTGCCGAAGCCGCCGGGTCACGAGGCGGAGCAAGCAGGCAACGGCTACGCAGGCAGCGTTCTCGGGCCTCCGACGCAAACGGTGCTCGCCGTCGGCGCAGGCGACTGGGGCGGCACGCGACCACCAGAGAACCTGCCGCAGAGCCTAGGTCCCGATCCCGACGGCGGTCGCCTGCCACCTGACCGAGCGGCCGACCGGCCTGCCGCGAGCGTGGCCGGCGCCGCCTCGGCCTGCTGATTCTGGTCGCAGCCGTGGTACTGGCAGTTCCGATCGCGCTCGTCCTCGTACTTTCCGGTAAGCCGAACGGAGGCGGTGCTGCTGCCACGTCGACCACGGGCACCCCGACCAGCACCGGGACCACCAGGGCGGCCAGCAGCGCGCCCGCCCTCGCCGCTCCCACGTCAGCGGGGAAGATAGGATCGGCAGACTCCCAGCTACATCCAGGTCGCGCCGAACGGCAAGTTCGCCTACGTCGCCAATCCGGGCGCCGGCGCGATCACCGTGCTGAACACGGCCACTGACCTGACGTCCGGGACCATCAAGATCCCCCAGGGACCGCCTCAGTTCGTCTCGTTCTCGCCGGACAGCCGGACCGCCTACGTCAGCGTCTACACGACAAACGGCTCGGTCCACGTCATCGTGTTCATCGACACCGGTACCCGCGCCGAGACCGCCACCGTGCCGGTGAAC
Organism: uncultured Actinomycetota bacterium; assembly: GCA_963850115.1. GTDB lineage: Bacteria > Actinomycetota > Actinomycetes > Streptosporangiales > Streptosporangiaceae > Trebonia. The sequence continues at coordinate 107 of CAWKKG010000002.1, read as the reverse complement.
AACTTCACGCCGACCGCCTCAGTGATCAGCCCGGACGGGCGGTACCTCTACGTGCCGAACCACAACACGGCGATGAGCGGTGCCAACCAGAACGTCGTCGACGTGAT
>CAWKKG010000001.1:0-228394 GCA_963850115.1 uncultured Actinomycetota bacterium | reverse complement strand
AGAGCCCAACCTCCTCCGCCTGGACGCGCATGGATTCCAGCTGTGGCCCCCCGAACGTCGTGGCCATCGCCACATCGGAGGCGTCCCGGCCCCGGCCGATGACGACCCGGCCCTTGCGTCCGGTGTTGTTGCGCGGGTCGAAGGTCCACCACTGATCGCCCAGCCAAACTTCCATCCAGGCCGCGAAGTCCATGGGCGCCGGGTCGGGGGGAACGTCCATGTCCGGCAGGTACCCGAAGACGTACCGGGCCGGAATGTTCAGCGCCCGGCAGAACGAGATCGCGAGGTGGGTGAAGTCGCGGCAGACCCCCCGCCCGGCCAGGTTGACATCCGCGGCGCTGGACAGCGCCGTGCTGCTGCCGTACTGGAAGGTCAGGTGCCCGTGCACGTAGTCGCAGATGGCCTGCACCCGGCGGTAACCCGGTCCCATGGCGCCAAACCGCCGCCATGCCTCGCCGCCGAGCACGTCGGGCAGGCAGTACCGGCTCGGCAGCGTGTAGATGAGCGTGTCGTCGGGAAGGTCGTCCGGCGCTCGCTCCGGCGCGCCCTCGTCGGTCTCTTCGGTCGCGTCGGGGACCACGGCGCCAGCCTGGTAGGCAAAGCTTGACCTGCCCGCCGGCAGAACCGCCCGCACGCACGGGTTCCCGTACAGGTCGACGTAGCCGCGGAACGGCACCGCTGGCTCGGAGGACCACCGTGCGCCCTCGATCGAGACATGCGGCGCTTCGGTCGGCTGCACCTGGAAGACCACCGGCGTGGGGATCTCCGCGACGTAGGTGAACTCGCATCCGATCGAGAGCAGCCGTTTTTGCATGCCCTCATGATCGTGGCGAGTTGTTTCCAGCCGGTTAACTGGCCGGGCCGCTGGCAGCCGAGGGGACCGCGCCCGCTCGCTGCTGGTCCGAGATTTACTTGCGGCGGCGCCGACGTCTACACCCAGGCCAACGCCTACCAGCTCGTCGAGTCACTGCGGATTGACTACGGTCACCTCGGACCGTTCGGCATCCATCCTTAGGTCCCCGTGCTTTCCTGCGCGAGCAATAAACTAGGCCAATGCCGGAGGACCCCACACCACTGGACGCCACCGAAGAATCCGCCTGGCGCGCCCTGGCCCGCTTCTTCGTCGCCGCGCCGCGGCTTCTTGACGAAGACCTGCAGCGCGGGGCGCACGTATCGCTCAGCGCCTATAGCGTTCTCCTGCACCTGTCCGAGGCGCCCGGTTGGGAACTTCGGATGACCGAGCTGGCCAACCGCGCTTACCTGTCGGGAAGCCGGACTACCCGGCTGGTCGATGAACTCATCGCCGACGGGCTGGTGCGCAAGGAGCGCAACGCGGCGGACGGACGCGGCTTCGACGTGACCCTGACCGAGGAGGGCATGGCCGCGCTGCGGCGCGCCTACCCGGTTCACCTGCGCAGCGTGCGCGCCCGGGTGCTTGACCACGTTGACCGGTCCGCCCTGCCGTGCTTCGCAACGGCGGTAATCGCCATCGCCGAATCGTTTGAGTGACCCGGCAGATCACCGATCCGGTACTTCACCTGGCCCCGGTGAGACTGCCGTAAGGGCACCGGGAAAGCCGAGATCCGCCTGCGCGGCGGAAGCGGGGTTCGGCGTAAGGTTCAGCATGTGCCTCCCCTCGTCGAGCAGACGGCCTCCTCTCCCCTGCCGTTCCTGATCACCGAGGACAGGCAAGGGAACGGGCAAGCGCGAGAAGCCCTGTTCTGCTCCGGGAACGTCGACCTCGGGTACTTCGAGCAGACGGTCCTCAGCGCCGCGGAAGCGACGGGAGCGCGGGTCACGGTCATCGGGGACGCGCGCGCCTCCAATCCCGATCCCCGGTCAGCCTTGGCCGCCGGGATCCGCTACGTGCACGGGCTGGCCGCACCCAGCGCCGGGGGCACGTTCCATTCCAAGGTCATGGTCGTCGCCGGGCGCGAGCGGGCGCTCGTCGCCATCGGGTCAGGCGACCTGTCGCCCACCGGATGGGGCCGGAACAAGGAGACCTGGACAGTCGCGACGGCGGATCGCGAGTCGTGCCCCGAGCTCGTGGCTGACCTCGCCGACTGGCTGCGCTCCCTGGACGGCCTATGTTCGCTCGCGCCCCTGGCGGCGGGCGGGATCTCCCGCACGGCGGCGCTGCTTGAAGAACTCGCCGTCGAGGCCGACATCGTGGACACCGGGCACCGCCTCGTGCACACGAGCGCCCGGCCGATCATCGCCCAGCTCCCGGACGGCGAGGTAGAGCACCTGCTGCTGTACGCGCCCGTTCACGACGAGCGCACGGCCGCCGTCCAGGAGCTCATCGCCAGGCTGCGCCCCGCGCGGGTGACGCTCGCGGTCCAGTCCGGTGGCCGGACCGTCATCCAGCCGACCGCCCTCCGCCGGGTCATCGCCGCCGCGGGCATACCGGTAGACGTTATCGAGGACGCCGAGGAGCGGTACCGTCACGAGACGCTCATCGAGGCGCTCGGACCGGACGGCGGCCGGTGGGCCCTGACCGGGAGCCCGGACCTGTCCGCGCGCGCCCTGCTCACTCCCGCCCGTAAAGGCGGAAACATCGAGGTCGCAGTGGTGTCACGCCCGACCGCAAGCCTGTTCCCCGAGGCGGCTAGGCCGCTCCCGCTTGAGGAGGTACCGGCCGTGCGGCTGCCGGGCAGCGGACCGGCGCCGCAGGCCGACGATGCTGTCTTGCTGGGCGCCGCCCGGGCCGGAGACGGCCTCGAGGTAGCGCTCGCCCGGCCGGCGGCCTGGCCGACGCCGCTTGAGGCCTCCCGGGCCGACGGCTCCAACGGGTGGGAGGCGATCGGGTCGGTGCCGGCCGGCGCCGCCAGCCACGTGCTCGCGGGCGCGGACCGGCCAGGCGGAACCCGGGTGCGGTGCGCGCGCGACGCGAGCGGCGCCCCGGGGCCAGTCGTCTTTGTCGCAGATCCGGAACTCGTCATGCTCCGGGCCCGCGGACAGACTGTTAGCGCCCAGACCAGTCAGCCCGGGCCGGCCGAGCTGATCGCTGACGCGCAGCTCCTAGAGCGCTGGCTGGCCGAAGCCGGCTCGCTTGCCGCCGCTTACCCGGGCGACGCGGCGGGCGCCGGGCCGCACCCGCCCGCCGATGAGGAAGGCTGGCTGGCCGACGCCGACGACGCCCAGGCCAGTCTCGGCACCGCGATGTTCCGCCTCGCCCTCGGTGACATGCCCGCCAGCCTGACCGGTTCCGCGTTCGCCCGCGCCCGTGACCTGCCAGGACCTGAGCGCCGCAAGGTCCGCCAGCTGCTGACGGCCGCCACGGCCAAGCAGGCCGCCGACCAGCCCGCCATCGCCCGCCTGGCCCAGCTCATCCTGGTGCTGTTCGCGGCGGAGGCAGGAGTCTGGGACGGCTCGCAGGGTCCGGACGGCTGGGTAGCCGCCTGCGCGGGAGCGGTCAGGAACCTGGTCGGCGGCGACCTCCCGGATCGGCTGGCCGTGGCCGCCGCGAGCTGGGCGGCCCTCGCCATCTACCTGATGCACGAGCATCGCCCCCCGGGCGGGCGGGCGCCGGCGGCCGCATACGAGGAAGCTCGCGCCGCCGCCGCTCACTTGCTCCCCCGCGCGAGCACGGCGCTGGTCGCCGACCTGGCCCGGCCATTCACGAACGGGAGCGGGTTCCCCGTCGACCCGGACGCGGTCATGCACGTGACCGGGCTTGTCACCCGAGAGGACCCGCTGGCCGACGCGATCGACGCGCTGGCATCGGCGAGGCCGGACTGGTCGGTACACAGTCACGGCGACCGGCTGCTTCACGTCCAGTCCGGCGGGCGGGGCACCTTCCTGCACGCGGCGGAGGCCCTGGAGAGGGTCCCGGACGGCACGGACGCCGCCGTCTGGGCGACCGGCACCACCCCCGCGTGGGCGATCGCGGCCCGGTTCGAGGGTGCCCTCTTCCACGTCGAGAGCGACAGCCGCGGCCAGCTCCTGTGGCGGCACTACCGGCTGGGCCCGCTGGCCACGCCCACCGCGCTGGCCCGCAACCCGGAACTCGCGGCCAGGTCCCGCGTCAACCACGGCGCTCTCAAGAACCCGTTCCCTGAGGCCATCCAGGCACTGCTGGCGACGGGAGTGGATCTGTCGGGCGGAACGCCGTCAGACTGCCCGGACTGACCAGCGACCAGCCGCGCACGGCAAGCCTCCCGCCGGCTTCACGGATACCGGCATTCCCGTCATGACCCAAACTGCCCGGGCGGCAATGACTTCGGAGGAGGCTTCGATACCCAAATGTTGCACTGCTCGGTATCAGAACCTATCACCGCTCCGGCGGCGCTCGGCATTGACGTTTTCGGAAACTTCTCCGGAGGGTTTGTTTGGCGCTGTTGCATTGCGCCTTCTTCGTGCCCGCCGGGGCGTGGTCGCGATGCCGACCATTCGGGAAGGCACACCTTCGTTCACGCCCTTCCCAGCAGATTCACGGGCTTCAGGCAGCGCGCCGCAAAGTGTTATGATACCCGTGCCCGGGCGGGGCGACGGATTCCCAAACAGGCTCTAACGTCTGCGGTGTAGAGGCTGAACGTAATGACTTTTGGGGGAGGGCGGTTCTCATGACCCCACGGCAGGTCGGACACTATCGCCTTGATTCTTTGTTGGGTTCTGGCGGAATGGGGGAAGTCTATAAGGCGTACGACACCTACCGTGACCGGTACGTCGCCCTCAAGCTCCTGCCGGAAGCGTTCTCTGGCGACCAGGAGTACCTCAAGCGATTCCAGCGTGAATCGAACGTCGCCGCGCGGCTGACGGAACCGCACGTCATCCCCATTCACGACTTCGGCGAGATCGGCGGCCAGCTCTTCATCGACATGCGCTTGGTAGACGGCGCCGATATCGGCGCGCTGCTCGACACGAGCGGCCGGATCGCGCCGCAGCGGGCGGTGCACCTTATCGGCCAGGTCGCCGAGGCCCTGGATGCCGCGCACGCCGACCACCTCGTCCACCGCGACATCAAGCCTTCGAACATCCTGGTCACGCCGAGCGACTTCGTTTACGTGGTCGACTTCGGTATCGCCCGGTCGTTCGGCAGCCGGCAGACAGCGCTGACGATCACCGGGGCAACGATCGGAACGCTGCACTACATGGCCCCGGAGCGGTTCGTGGGCCACGACGTTGACGGCCGGGCCGATATCTACTCCCTGGCTTGCGTGCTGCACGAGTGCCTGACCGGCGCACCCCCTTTCCGCGGCAAAGACCTCCCCGCGCTCATGTATGCCCAGCTCTACTCCGGCCCGCCGCAGGCCAGCAGCCTGGTCGAGGGCGTGCCGCCGGCCCTGGACGCGGTGATCGCCCGCGGCATGGCCAAAGACCCGAGGACCGCTATCCGACCGCCGGCGCGCTGGCGGCGGCGGCCCGCGAGGCCTTGCTGACCGAGGCGCCGGCCGCGCTGCCGCCACCGCCGATGACGCAGCTGCCGGCGCCGCCGTGGGCCGAGATGCCGCGGCCCCGTGGCAGGCTGCGACCTCCGTCGCACGCTGGCAAGGCCTGCGGCAGCCGCCGGGTCCCGAGGCGGAGCCAGCCGGCAACGGCTACGCGCAGCTCCTCGGGCCCCGACGCAAACGGTGCTCGCGGTCGGCGCAGGCGACTGGGGCGGCACGCGGCCACCCGAGAACATGCCGCGGGGCCCTGGCCCCGATCCCAGTCGGCGGTCGCCTGCCACCTGGCCGAGCGGCCGGCCGGCCGGAGCGCGAGCCTGGCCGGCGCCGCTTTGGCGTGCTGATTCTGGCCGCAGCCGTGGCACTGGCGGTTCCGATCGTGGTCGTCCTCATGACTTTCCAGTAAGCCGAACGGAAGCGGCGCTGCTGCCACGTCGAACACGGGCGGCCCGACCAGCACCGGGACCACCCGGGCGGCCAGCAGCGCGCCCGCCCTCGCCCTTCCCACGTCGCGGGGAAGATAGCGGTCGGGCAGACCCCCAGCTACGTCCAGGTCGCGCCGAACGGCGAGTTCGCCTACGTCGCCAATCCAGGCGCAGGCGCGATCACCGTGCTCAACACGGCCACTGACCTGGTGTCCGGGACCGTCAAGATCCCCCAGGGACCGCCCCAGTTCGTCTCGTTCTCGCCCGACAGCCGGACCGCCTACGTCAGCGTCTACAAGACAACGGCTCGGTGCCACCTCATCGCGTTCATCGACACCGCGTACCGGCGCCGTGACCGCCACCGTGCCGGTGAACAACTTCACGCCGACCGCCTCGGCGACCAGCCCGGACGGGCGGTTCCTCTACGTGCCGAACCACAACACGGCGATGAGCGGCGCCGACCAGAACGTCGTTGACGTGATCGACACGGCGAGCAAGAAACTGGTCAGCAGCATCCCCGTCCCGGCGAACCCGCACTGGGTCGCCTTCGACAAGAAAACGGACACTTTTACACCACGGACCACATGTCCGCCACCGTCACGGTCGTCAATTCCCAGACTAACGGCATCATCGCGGAGATCGCGGTCGGCGAGACCCCGCACAGCGAAGCCGTCTCACCCGACGGCAGCCGCCTGGCGGTCACGAGCTACGACGGCAACGTGGTCTATATGATCAACACCGCGACCGACAAAGAGATCGCGAAGATCCCGGTCGGGAAAGAACCGGTGGACATCGCCTACTCACCCGACGGGCGCTACCTCTGCACGGTAAACAGCGACGGCAACTCGGTCACGGTGATCGATACCGCCGACAACCGCGTCATCGGCACTGTCCCGCACCGGGAAAGCGCCGACGAGCATCGCGATGCTGCCCAACGGGCGCCAGGCATACGTCACCGACTCGGGTGACGGCACCGTCGAAATCCTGAACTTCGCGAAGTAAGGCAGTGCGACAACAAGGCGCGGCATTGATTGAGCTCGCCCTCGGGCGGGACCGGGGCCGACGGCGGGAACGCGTCGGTGCCACCGCCCCGCCCGGTACGGACGCGCGCCGGGTGCTGCAGCTGACCCTGGCAGGCATCTGGCTGCTTGACGGCCTGCTGCAGTACCAGTCGTCCATGTACGGCGCGATGTTCGGGCAGATGATCGGAGGTACCGCCGAGGGGAATCCCGCTGTCATCGCCGACCCGATCAGCTGGAACACGGCTCTCGTCGAGCACCATCTGGTGCTGCTTAACACGGTCTTCGCCACCATTCAGCTGCTGCTTGGGCTCGGAATTGCTTACCGTCCCACGGCCCGGGCGGCGCTGGCCGCCTCGATCGCTTGGTCGCTGGCCGTGTGGTGGTTCGGCGAAGGCCTCGGCGGCGTGCTGAGCGGCGGCGCGAGCCCGGTGAGCGGCGCCCCCGGCGCGGTGATCCTGTACGCGCTGCTCGCGGTGCTGCTGTGGCCGGCCGACCGGCCCGGCGTGACCGCCCCGTTCGTGGCGGCCCGGGCGGTCGGGCGCCGGCGGCCCGGCTGCTGTGGCTGGTGCTCTGGGGCAGCCTGGCCTACTTCGCGCTGACCCCGGCGAACCGGGCGCCGCAGGCGCTGCCCGACATGATCGTGAGCATGACCGGCGGGGAGCCCGGCTGGGTAACCGGGCTGGAAAACCACGCCGCCGCGGTGCTCGCCAATCAGGGGCTGACCGCCTCGATCGCGCTGGCCGTCGCGCTGGCCGTCATCGCGATCGGAGTGTTCCTGCCGACGCCGCTGGCCCGGAGCGTGGTGATCCTGGCCCTCGTGGTGGCCGCGTTCATCTGGGTGTTCGGCGAGGCGTTCGGCCAGATCCTGACCGGCGGCGCGACCGACCCGAACTCCGGCCCGCTGCTGGCCCTCCTGGCCCTCGCCTACTGGCCGCCTGCCCCGGGGAAATCCGCGTGAGCACCCCCGCCTGGATCCTCGAGATCTTCGCCGCGGTGATGCTCCTGGTCGCCGAGGTGGCCGCCGGCCGGCTGGTGGCGGCGCGCGCCTGGACCCGCCGCGGCGGCGCCGACGCCGATATCGCTGTTTCCCATCTGCTGACGGGGATCGCCCTAGCGGGCATATTGGTGCCCAGCCTGAGCATCCTGCCGAACGCCGTCTGGGAGGTCGCCTTCGCCGCCATGACGGCCTGGTTCGCCTGGCGCCGGTGGCGGGAGAGCCGCGGACGCGGCGTGGCCGCCGTGGCCCGCGGCGATCATGCGCCGCCCCTGGTAAACAGCGCGGCGATGCTCTACCTGTTCGCCGCTCTTGGCGCCCCGTCAGCCGGGGGCTCCGGCATGTCCGGCATGGGCTGGACATCCGGGACGGCGGGAGGGTCGTCCCCCGGCGTGCCGGCCCTCCACGCGTCGGCCCTGGCCCTGATCTTCGCGCTGCTGGTGATCGCGTTCACGGTTCGTGACCTTGACCGGCGGGCGCCGACGGCCGCCGCGGAGGGACCCGCGCCCGCTGGCGGCATCGCGTATACCGCGGAACGCCTGCTGCTTTCCCCCGCCGTGGTGAAGGGGTGCCGGGTGGCGACGAGCGTCACCGTGGCCTTCCTCCTGATCATCGCGATCTGAGGTCCTGGTGATCAGCCGATAGGCGAGCGAGACCAGCGACGGGGCGAATACGATCAAAGCGACTTGGCGCATGGGGGGAACTAGTGACGGAGACGGCGGTTCAGGGGGCTTCTGAGATCGTCCAGGGGCCGGCAGCGAAGATCGTTGGCGCCGGCCAGGAAGACGAAGGCGGGCCCGTGCGCAGGCAGGCGATGTTGCGGCTGCACCGGCTCGAGCCGTGGTCGGTGATGAAGCTTAGCTTCGTGGCCTCGATGGTCGCCTTCGTCGCACTGTTTGCGGCGGTAGCTGTCCTCTACCCCATACTGGCGGGCCTCGGCTTGTTTGCTTGGCTGCAGAGTACGGTGACAACGATCTTCACGTCGGGAACGCCTGCGGAGGCTCACCAGGTGGCGTCGTGGTTCTCGGCGTCCACTGATCTTCGGTTGGACCGCGATACTTGGCGCGGTCGGCGTCGTCCTCATTACCGCGCTTTCCACCATCGGGTCAGTCATCTACAGCCTGATCGCCCGCAAGCTGGGCGACATTGAGATTACCCTCCGCGAAACGGATTAGCCCCCAGCGCCGCGGTCTAGTGCGTGCGGCAGCCGCACCCGCGTGGCCTAGCGCACGCGTGTGGTCGTGGTCGTGGCAGCAGGGCAGCACGACGGGGCCGACGCCCGGGATGGCCCGCGATCGTGCCTCGGCGAGCACCGCGGCGGCCGCCTGGCGGGCGTTCTCGCCGGTGCGGGACATCCGGGCGGCGATGAGCCCGGTGACGATGGGCGTCGAGAACGACGTGCCACTCCACTTCGCCATGCCGTAGAAGTTCCGGGTCTGCGCGGGCTGCCCGTTATTGGGGCCGTACGGGTACACGTAGCAGTCGTACGTACCCGTCGCGAAGGCGTTGACGATGTCCCTTCCCGGCGCGTAGACGTCGACCCACGGGCCGAAGTTGCTGAACGTCGCCCGCCCGCGCCAGTCGCCGCCGAGCGCGCCAACGCCGATGACCCCGGGGAACGCGGCCGGGTACTCCGGCCGGTCGAAGCCGCAGTTGCCGGCCGGGGCGAGGCAGATCGCCCCCGTGCGGCGCAGCAGTCGGAGCCACGCCTCGAAACCGATCAGCGGCTGGTCGTTCCTGGACAGGCAGGCCATGGTCAGGTGGAAGATGTCCGGGCCGAGATCGAGCGCCGCTCTGAGCCTGGGCACCAGATCGCGATTCGATCTCGCTGCCGCAGTAGAGGAGGGTGCGGGCCATGATGATGTCCGCGTCGGGCGCCATGCAGCGCAGCACGCCCGCACCGAACGTGCCGTGACCGGCGCAGGCCGGAATACCGCGGGGCACCCGGGTCCAGCGGGTCGATATCGTCGACCGGATACTGCGGCTGAACTCCGGAGGCCAGCCACGGATGGGTCGCCGCGTCCGCCAGCAGCCCGGTGTCGGCCATGTAGATGAGAACTCCCGCCCCGCCGTTGCCTGGGCAGACCGAGGGGAAGGGCTCGATCTCGTAGTACACCTCCTCCGGCTCCGTGGCCGAGCAGCCGCTGCCCTGAGCCCGACGCGACGGTCAGGACCTGATTCGGCGTCACGATTCCCTCGCCGAGCGCCTGGTCAACCGCCTCGACCGCGTCGACCACGGCGTCGAATCGGCCTCCGCCCAGCTGGAGCAGGACCACGCCCTCGATGACGGGCTCGCCGGCTCGGTACCCTGACGGCAGCCCAAGGATGTCCAGTACCCGGTCGAGCTGGTCTTCGCGGACCAGGATCTGCCCGGCGGCGCACATGAAGTCGATCCCGCCGTTACGGTAAAGACCTCGATCTCCGTCGGGTCGGGGGGTCGGCAAAGGAATCGACAATGCAGACGTGTCTCATCGGCTACCTTCGGCACCACTTGTTCCACCCAATCGCCCGATGCGGGCATATCGGCCTCCAGAGGGTTGCGGGAATTGCCTGGTCCAGACCCGGCGCAGGCCGGTGCCGCCGACGCGAGACGCTGAAGTCCCCGGGCCGGCACTTATGCGGAGCAATCGGCTGACGGCGTGATACCTCTTTGCGACTCCTTTTGCGGCTGGCAGGCCGATTCGGAGCAATTACTTTCTGCTATATATAGATAACTATGCGTGATTTCCCTAATGATGTGGCACAAATGGAATATAAATTCGCGCCAAAATTACGTGGACCATATGAGTGCGGGGATCTAACATCGCGTTCGTGGGGGAGGCTGCGCTTACAGCCGAGTCAGGTCCGCGCGACGCGGACGATTTGCTGCTGCTGGCCTTGTCGCGTCCGCGCGAAGCCCTGGCCAAGGCGCGCGCCATTCTGGCGGAACGGCCCGGCCCGCACGAGGCATCGATAGCGCACCAGGCGGCCGGGATCGTGCTGCGTGATATCGGTGACGTCGGCGCGGGCGTACGCGAGTTGCGCGGCGCGCTGCGCCTGGCCGGGCAGACCGGCTCGGCGGAGCGCGAGGCCGACGTGCTGGCCTCCCTGGGCTTGGCGTTGGTCCACGCGGGCCGGACCGCCGAAGGACTCGCCGCCTTCGATCGTGCCATCCAGCTGTCTTCTGGCCTGCTGCTTGGACGAGTGCTGCACCGGCGCGGCAACGTGCTGTGGACCCTTCGGCCGGCATGCGGCGGCCCTGGATGACTTCCGCCGCGCGGTCGGCGTCTTGCGGCGCGCGAGCGACCAGGTCTGGACCGCGCGAGCGCTCAACGGCCGGGGGCTCGTCTACGTGGCCGTCGGGTCCCTCGGCCGCGCGGATGCCGATTTCGTCGCGGCCGGGCGGCTGTTCGCAGAAACCGGCCAGGAACTGGAAGCGGCTTATACGGTCCTCAACCGCGGTTTGGCTGCCTCCAGGTCGGGAGATTTCCCGGCGCGCTGTCGTTCTTCGATGAGGCCGCCTCCCGCTACCAGGCGCTGAACGTACCAACGCCGGACCTCAGCCTTGACCGCTGCGACGCATTGCTGGCGGCCGGGCTGGTCAGCGACGCGCTCGCCGAGGCCGACGACGCCGTGCGCGACATCGAGCAGGCTCGTGGCCGGTCCACGAAGAAGGCCGAACTCCTGCTGGCGGCGGCGAACTGCGCGCTGGCCGCCGCGCAGCCGCAGGACGCCCTGGATCGCGCCCAGGCGGCCTACCGCCTGTTCCGGTCCCAGCAGAACGCGTGGTTGGCGGCCCACGCCAGGCTGGTGCTGATCCAGGCGCAGTATGCGGTCGGCCCGGTGACCGGCCGACTGCTGCGCGCGGCGAACCTAGCCGCCACCGAGCTGGAGGAACTCGGCTCCGGCCAGGCCGCGAAGGCGCACTTGCTGGCCGGGCGGGTGGCCTTGGACCTCGGCCGACGGGCCGAGGCCGACCGGCATCTCGCCGCGGTCGCGCGGAGCCGGCGGCGCGGCCCGGCGATGGCCCGGGCCACCGGCTGGCTGGGCGAGGCGCTCCGGGCGGACGCGGCGGGCCAGCCGCGCCGCTTGCTCGGCCGCGTGCCGACGGGGGCTGGAGGTGCTGGACGAGCACCGGTTCACGCTGGGCGCCGCGGAGCTGCGGGCCCAGGCCACCGCGCACGGCGCCGAGCTGGCCGCGCTCGCCCAGCGCCATGCCGCGCAGTCCCGCCGGCCACGGCACTTCCTCGCCTGGACCGAACGCTGGCGGGCCACGGCGCTGGCCGTGCCCGCGGTGCGGCCCTCGGCCGACGCGGAACTCAACGCCGGCCTCGCCGCGCTGCGCGAGGTAACCGGGCGGCTGGACGAAGCGCGGCGGAAGGGCGCGCCGACCGGGGCGCTCCAGCGCGAGCAGCTCCGCCTCGAGGGCGCGGTACGCGCGCGCTCACTGCGGGCCCGGGGCGAGGGTGGCCACGGCCGGGCCGCGATCGACGTGGCGGAGCTGCTCCGTCAGCTCGGCGACACCCTGCTCATCGAGATCGCCGACGTCGACGGCGTGCTGCACGTGCTTGTCTGCGGGGACGGGCGGGTGCGGCAGCTCACCGCCGGGCGCACGGCCGACGCCGTCCGCGCCGCTGAGTTCGCCCGCTTCGCGCTGCGCCGCCTGGGTCGCAGCCGACGGGGAGACGACCCCGACAGCGCGCATGGCCATCCTCAAGACGGCGGGGCCGGATCTCCAGGACGCGATCATCGGCCCGGCCGCCGCTTACCTGGGCGACCGGCCCGTGGTGATCGTCCCGCCCGGCAGGCTGCACGCGATCCCGTGGGCGCTGCTGCCCGCACTGGGCGGCCGCGCGTTCAGCGTCGCCCCGTCCGCGCGCGCGTGGATGCGCGCGGACGCCGCACCGCCGCCGGCGCGCCGGCGGGTCACCCTCGCCCGCGGCCCGGGCCTGCTCACGGACGGCGCCGAGGTGCCGCTGGTAGCCCAGCTCTACGACGAGGTCACGGTCCTGTCGGACGGCGAGGCGACGGCGGGGCAGGTGCTGTCCGCGCTCGACGGGGCCTGGCTGGCCCACATCGCCGCGCATGGACGCTTCCGCGCCGACAGCCCGCTGTTCTCGTCGCTGCGCATGCACGACGGGCCGCTCACCGTCTACGACTTCGAGCAGCTCGGCCGGGCGCCGTACCGGCTGGTGCTGTCGAGCTGCGACTCCGGCGTCCTGGCCCCGGTCGGTGCCGACGAGCTGCTTGGCCTGGTCAGCAGCCTGCTGCCGCTTGGCACCGCCGGGATCATCGCGAGCGTTGTCCCGCTGAACGACCAGGCCGCCGTGCCTGTCATGGTCGCCCTGCACCGGTACCTGCGGATGGGCCAGACCTTCGCCGAGTCGATGCACAGCGTCCGGCAGGACACCGACGGTGATCTCATCCAGCAGGCCGCGGCCGTGTCCCTGCTGGCGCTGGGCGCCGGGTGACGCGGCCAGTCATCGGGTTATTCGGCGTGGTGCACCTCGGCGCGCCAGTAGCGGGTGTCGGTATGCCCTCCATGCGCGCCTTGAGCTGCAGGGCCAGGTAGAGGGAGTAGTAGCGCGACAAGGCAAGGTTGCCGCCGTGGAACCACAGGCCGTCGGCGGCCGTCGGCTTCCACATGTTGCGCAGTTCGCCTTCCCATGGGCCGGGGTCCTTCGTCGTGCCCGAGCCGAGCCCCCAGACCTTCCCGACCTGGTCGGCCATGTTCTGGCCGATGATGTCGGAGGCCAGCTGATTCATGGAGCCGTAGCCAGTCGCGTAGACGACGAGATCGGCCGGGAGCCTGGTGCCGTCACCGAGGACGACCTCGTTCTCGGTCAACTCGACCACCTGCCCCTTGGCGAGCTTGATGTCGCCACTCGCGACAAGCTCGGAGGCGCCCACGTCGATGTAATAACCGGACCCGCGCCGCAGGTATTTGAGGAACAGGCCGGAGTCGTCCTCGCCGAAGTCGAGGTCAAAGCCTGCCTGCTCCAGCCGGCGGTAGTACTCGGCGTCCCGCTCCCTGATGGCGTTGTAAACCGGGGTCTGGAGCGCAGGCAGGATCCGGAACGGCAGCGAGGCGAAGATCGTGTCGGCCTTGAACGTGGTCATGCCGGCGGCCAGGGCCCGCTCGGAGTAGAGGTCGCTGAGGCCAAGGTCCATCAGCGAGTCTGACCGCACGACGTGGGTCGAGCTGCGCTGCACCATAGTGACATCGGCACCGACCTCCCACAGCGCGGCGCAGATGTCGTGCGCGGAGTTGTTCGACCCGATCACCACGGCCTTCTTGCCTTTGTACTTATCGGGACCCGGGTGAGCGGAGGAGTGATGCTGGTCGCCGCGGAAATTCTCGCGGCCAGGAATCTCGGGGACGCTGGGCAGGCCGGACGCTCCGAGCGCCAGCACCAGCTGCCTGGGCCGGAGCGTGATCTCCGCGGCGGTGCCGTCAGCCCCGGCGCGCTCGACGACGACGGCCCATCCGTCGCCCGCCCGCACGGCGGACTTGCACGTCGTCGAGCCCCAGTAGTCGAGCTCCATGACGTTCGCGTACATCTCGAGCCAGTCGCCGATCTTGTCCTTCGGCGAGAACACCGGCCAGTTCGCCGGGAACGGGAGGTAGGGCAGGTGGTCGTACCAGACGGGTCGTGCAACGCGAGGGACTTGTAGCGCTTGCGCCACGAGTCGCCCGGCCGTCGCCGCGCTCAATGATGATCGTCGGGACCCCGAGCTGACGCAGCCGCGCCCCGAGCGCGATGCCGCCCTGGCCACCGCCGATGATGAGCACCTCGGGCTGCACGGTATAGCCGAGCTCGGCCGCCTCCCGGACTCGGGCCTCGGCCCACGTGCTTGTCACGGAGTTTTTGGGTAAGGAAGCAGTCGCTACCCGCCGTCAAGTAAGGAGCACTCTATGGGCATGATCACGACCACCGATGGCACGGAGATCTTCTACAAGGACTGGGGAACCGGCCAGCCCATCGTGTTCAGCCACGGCTGGCCGCTGTCAGCCGATGACTGGGACACCCAGATGATGTTCTTCCTCCTCCAGGGCTACCGCGTCATCGCCCACGACCGGCGCGGCCACGGACGGTCCACCCAGACCAGCGGCGGCCACGACATGGACCACTACGCCGACGACCTCGCCGCGGTCACCGCCCACCTCGACCTCCATGACGCCATCCACGTCGGCCACTCCACCGGCGGCGGCGAGGTGGCCCACTACATCGCCCGGCACGGCGAAAGCCGGGTGGCGAGGGCCGTGCTGATCAGCTCCGTGCCGCCACTGATGCTCAAGACCGACGCCAACCCAGGCGGACTGCCCAAGGAAGTCTTCGACGGGATCCAGGAGCAGGTCGCGACCAACCGAGCCCGGTTCTACCGCGACTTCGCCGCCGGCCCGTTCTACGGCTACAACCGGCCGGGCGTGGAGGCGTCGGAGGCGATCATCGAGAACTGGTGGCGGCAGGGGATGATGGGCGGCGCCAAGGCGCACTACGACGGCGTGGTCGCGTTCTCCCAGACCGACTTCACCGAGGACTTGAAGCAGATCTCGGTACCCGTGCTCGTCATGCACGGCGACGACGACCAGGTCGTTCCCTATGCCGACTCCGGGCCGCTGACCGCCAAGCTGGTCAAGAACGGGACGCTGAAGACCTACCACGGCTACCCGCACGGCATGCCCACCACGCACGCCGACGTCATCAACGCCGACCTGCTCACCTGGCTGCAAGCCTGACCGACGTCACTGGCCCGCGGGCGAAGCTCGCGGGCCAGTACGGCGGTTAAACGCTCAGACGGCTATCGGGTGGTGAAGATAGTGATCCAGCCGACCTGCGCGTTCGGCAGCGGCTGGCGGTTCGCGCCTGCTGGGATCAGCTCGATGTCGTAGGTGTGCCCGGCCGCCAGGCCCTCCCAGTAGCCGATGGTGCCGCCGGTAAATCCGATGTGCGGCGAGCCATACACGCTGAATCCGTACCCGAAGGTCCTGGTCAGCACGTAACTGACGCCAGGACCGTCCTTCCAGCCGATCTGGGCGTCGTTGTTGTTGACCGTGATGACGTGGCCGCCGTAGAGGTGCGGACGCGGAACCGGAACCGGCTTGACGTAAGGAACGACCGCCTCGCCGTTGTACGTGATGTTGGAGACCGTTACCGCCGTGCCTGCGTAACCGGCGTCATCCACGACGAACGCGGCGGTCACCTGGTTGTCCGTGCCGCCAGCGTCAGCCGCCGCCAGCGCGGCCGCCCAGCTCGTCTCGGCGGTCCCGGCCGGTTCAAGTGACCAGGTAAGGGTGGACTGCGACGTGGTGCCGGTAGGCAGTTCGCCGAACAGGTAGTCGCCGTTGTGGAACTCGATCACCCAGCGCGGGTCGCCGGCGCTGGCCGAGCTGGCGGTCAGCGTGGGCGCGTTCGCAGCGGCGGGCGCAGGCGGCTTAACGAGATCAACCTGCGCAGACGCGCCGCTGGCGTTGCTCGGATCAAGCGTGACCGCGGTGCCGGACGCGTTCCACGCTGCCGTGGAGCCGGTGCCGTAGGCGTTGGCGTTCGCCCCGATCGTCGGCGTGGCCGCGTGCGCGAGGGGGGCGAGCCCGATGCTCAAGCCGCCCACGGTCAGCGCGGCCGCGATGCCGCCAAGCCACTTCTTTCCGTACCTGACCACGATGTGGTCCTTTCGGTTGTTGGAACGCGTCCTTTGCGTCCCCCTTCTTTTAGACTCTGTAGAAAGGCTGAGAGTTGCCCCGGTTCACCCTTTTTTCACCACTAATCCCAGATAGGGCGCAGAACAGCGGAAACGTCACCGCAGACCGTCGCCACGACCACCCGGCCCACCGGCCGCGCCGGAGCCACCCGCCGGAACAGCGGTGGCCGCTAGCGGGTTGCATTAGCTGATGGATTGTTCAGCCCGCATCCAGCGGGCGGCATCCTCGGCAAAGGAGCCAATCGTGCCGAACAACTACCTCAAGGATTCCGAGGCGGTCGCGCAGCTGACGCCCGAGCAGTACCAGGTCACCCAGCAGAAGGGCACCGAGCCAGCGTTCCGCAACGAGTACTGGGACAACCAGGAGCCCGGTCTCTACGTCGACGTCGTCTCTGGCGAGCCGCTGTTCGCCTCGGTCAACAAGTTCGACAGCGGCACCGGCTGGCCGAGCTTTACGGTGCCGCTCGAGCCGGACAACGTGGTCGAGCGCCGGGACTTCGCCCCTGATGCTCAGGACGGAGGTCCGCTCCACGCACGGCGACAGCCACCTGGGCCACGTCTTCTATGACGGGCCCGCGGCGGCCGGGGCCGGCGCTACTGCATCAACTCCGCCGCCCTGCGCTTCATCCCGCTCGACGACCTGGACCGCGAAGGCTATGGCGCCTACCGCGCTGTTCGGATCCCGACCACGACAATGGGAGCGCATCATGACCACTGAGAAGGCCATCCTGGCCGGCGGCTGCTTCTGGGGAGTGCAGGAGCTCGTCCGCAAGCTCCCCGGCGTGATCTCGACCCGCGTCGGTACACGGGCGGCGACGTACCGAACGCCACCTCCGCAATCACCACGGCCACGCCGAGGCGATCGAGATCACCTTTGACCCGGACAAGTCTCGTACCGGGACCTGCTGGAGTTCTTCTTCCAGATCCACGACCCGACGACGCTTGAACCGGCAAGGCAACGACCTCGGAACCAGTTACCGGTCGGCCATCTTCTACCTCAGGCGCGCCCAGCGGCCAGACGGCCGAGGACACGATCGCCGACGTCGACGCATCTGGCCTGTGGCCGGGCAAGGTGGTCACCGAGGTGACACCGGCCGGGCCCTTCTGGGAGGCCGAGCCCGAGCACCAGGACTACCTGGAGCGCTACCCCGACGGGTACACGTGCCACTTCGTGCGCCCCGGCTGGAAGCTGCCGCACCGCTCGGACAGCGTCTCTTCGTGAGCATTGCCGTATAGGCACCCTCGCCAGGTCCGGCAGTAGCGCCGCCCCGCCCGTTCCGGGCAACCTATTGCCCGGAATGGAGTGTATGAGGATGTGGAACCGCTAACCGACGCCTCGCCCGACGCCGACGCGCGGCAACAGGTCTCCGCGCTCTTCGGGCCATGAAAATCACCCGCGGCACCATTAAGTCCGCCCCCGGGGCAACACCTGGGATTTAAGGCGGTTGCGGCTGTGAGCTGATGCTTTCGGGGCTGTTTTGGGCATGAGGTAGGGCTCCTGGTAAGGGTATGGGTGTCGAAGCCTAGCCCTTTCCTGGAGCCCTGCGTGCAATCTTGCCTGTCTTCCGTCGTTGATGCAATCCGGCCTGAGGGGTCCGCGGTGCCTGGGACGCCAGACGGGGACTGTCGTGGTGCGTGGCCGCTGACCTGCTGTTTCGCGGTGGCGGGACCATCATCACCCAGGGACTGTGACTCCGCGGCCCGGGGAGCTTGCGGTGTTCTGCCGGCCGGTGGTGACGGTCCCGGCGGTGATCCGCCGGGACGGGACGGTGCTGGCGGGCGGGTCGCTGCCGGATTTCGCGCGGCTGGGCGAGCACTTCGAGCGCCACCTCGGCGGCAGGAGTGATCGAGGCCATCGTGGACGCGACGCTGGAAGCGTCAAGGCTGCAGGAAGCGGGACCGGCGGCGGATCATGCCATATCCGCTGGTCATCCGGCTGATGCTCGCGATGACCCTGATGCCCGGTCGCCTCGTACTGCGAGGCCCTGGCCCAGGTGGCCGGGCTGCTCGCGGACGTCCCGTTCGCCCTGGAGTGGCACGTCCCGACCTCGAAGGTCGTTACGGAATGGCGGCTGCTGATCCCGGCTGACGTGACGGAGACCCTGTTCTGGCATGCGGCCGGGCCGCTGATCGGCGACGATGAGCCGTCGGCGGTCGCGCTGGCAGGGCATGGCGGTGCTTGCCGTTTACGGCAGTATGGTGAGCCTGGCGGACACCCCGGCGAACCGGGCCATGTTCGGCTCGACCGGGACTGCGGACGATTCCGCCCCGTTCCAGCAAGCTGCGGGTCGTCGCGCTGACCGCCCGCGCCAGGCCGTGCCCTGCTCGGGCGCCGTCCTTGGGCAGTCGGCGCCGCCGGGGAGCAGACCCTGCTGAAGCGGCTGGCGCGGCGCCGCCCGGACCTGTTCGCCGGCCGCGTAGACCTGCTTCGATCGTAATTTTCCCGGTCACGGGCTGATCACCGCGATCCTCAACGCCGGCGGGCACGTCATCGGCCCGGGTGAAGCGCCACGGATCGCGCTGCCGCTTTGGCCACCCGGCGGCGGCTGGCTGCCAGACGGGTCCCGGCTTGACCTGGCTGAACGCCCCGTCCGGGAAGAAGGAAGACCGGCTCCCGGTCCGGGTGACCGAGCACAACGCGGTCATGCCCGGCGACGGGAAAGAGCAGGTCTCCGAGACCTGCACCGTCATCACCACCCTCCTGGACCACCGAGGCCGCGCCCGCCGAAGCAGTCCGGGACGCCTATCTCACCAGGTGGAGCGCATCGGAGACCACCTTCGGCGAGGACAAGGCCACCATCGCCGGCGCCGGGAACCGCACCAGCGGCCCGGTCCTGCGCTCCGGCTCGCCGCGCCTGGTCATCCAGGAAGCCTGGGCCTGGCTCACCGCCACCCAAGCTCACCCGCGCCAGCGCGGCCGCCGCGCTCCGCGGCGAGCACGCCAGCCGCCCGCGCCCTGCGCCGGAAGGACGCCGCCCCGGTCACCGCCGACGAGGAATCCTTCACCGCCGTCCGCCATCACGCGATCCGGTCCATGACAACTTCCCAGGTCACGGCCACATCATCGCTGGACGCGCTCGCCGCTGCGGCGGACGCCGCCGCCCGTGCCGCCCTGCACACCCTGAACGTCCCCGGACGGCAAAGGCACTCCGTAGCGCGTGCAGAAAGCACGCCCGAAATTCCCCCACGCCACCGCGACCAAGCCCACCGTTACTGGGAAACCCCAGGTCACCGTGTTCGCACCCGGATTCTCCTTAGCCATCCGGCCCGAACGCCGCCGCCGGGAAGGAGGAGCCGCCCGCCCGGGCAGGACCGCGGCCCGTGGAACCGCGCGCCAGCCCCGCCGCGACACGCGGGCGAAAAGCTATGCCCGGACACCAAAAGAGAAACAGACTCAAGAGCACCCATAGAGCACCACGACCATAAAGCCCCAGGGAGCACGAAACACCTAAAATCCGTGGTGTTGACCTCCCGGGGCCTGTCGACTGACGCAGGGCGAGCACGCGGACGCCCGATCAGAATGCCCCCATGCCACCCGGACCGCCCAAATCGCTGACCACGCGCTTCCGGTCAACTACGGAAGGTAAGTGTCCGGAGTGACGCGCATAACAGTTCGTTCAGTAAGATTGACAAGCGGCCGCCGCTAATACTCATCCGGAAATCTGAGGTAGCCAAGAACTTGCTTAGAAGCTTCTGAAGCGCCGACACACTCCCGCGAGTCAATTGACAATGGGGGCGGCGATCCACTTGGATAGCATCTTGTCGTGGAGCCTTTTCCCGGTCAACTTCTGCATTGCCTCTATAACCTCTGCGAGGCTGCGGACATCGACGGAAAGTTACCAAGCGATTACTGTGCGCACATGCCTTGGGAAGGGGACCGCTTCATGGCCATCAGTGACGTCCTTGTCATTGGCGCAGGCCCTTTTGGCCTTTCGATCTCCACGCACCTCAGGGAGCGCGGGATCGAACACACGGTAGTGGGCCGTCCAATGAATACGTGGCGCGAACATATGCCCCTCGGACTTTTCCTCAAATCAGAACCTTATGGCTCAGCAATCTCCACCCCGACGCGGGGTTATGACATTGCGACATATTCCAAGCTGCATGGATTCGATGATTATGTTGATCGGGTGGGGCCGCTGTCACTTGACCGCTTCCTGGGATACGCCGATTGGTTTACTGAGCAGCTGGTGCCCGACATCCGCGATCTAACGGTTACGAGCGTTGTCCCGAGCGGTGACGGATTCAAGGTCGAGTTCGCCGAAGAAGCCCCGGCGTTCGTCCGGCAGGTGATCATCGCCACGGGCGTGCTGCCGTACGCCTACGTCCCCGACGAGCTGTCCGGGCTGCCCGCCGACCTCATGACGCACAGCGCCGTGCATGACCGCCTGGACAGCTTCCGCGGCAGGCGAGTGGCGGTGATCGGCGCCGGGCAGTCCTCGCTGCAAACCGCGGCGCTGCTGCACGAGCAGGGTGCCGAGGTCCAGGTCATCGCCCGTCGGCAGGTGCTCAGGTGGGAGGAGGCGGTCGCGCCGGAACTCCGGCTCATCGATTACGTCATGAGGCCGCCGACCATGCTCTGCGAGGGCTGGGGTTGCGTTGTCTTTGTCTCCCCGGACGCGTTCCGGCTGCTGCCCCCGGCCGTCCGGGCTAACAAGGCGCTGACCGCTCTTGGACCGAAGGGAGCGTGGTGGCTCCGTGATCGCGTCGAGGGCGTGCTCGACGTGCTGACCGGCCACCGGCTCAAGTCGGCCGAGCCGCAGGGGAGCGGGGTGCGGCTCCACCTTGACGGCCCCGAGCGGTCAAGCATCGAGGCCGACCACGTCATCGCGGGAACGGGCTTCCGCATTGACGTGTCGCGGCTGTCGTTCCTGTCGGAGGAGATCCTGACGGGCCTGCGCGACGCGCGTTGGCTGCCCCGAGGTGAACCGAGCCGGGGAATCGAGCATCCCTGGCCTGTACTTCGCGGGCGCCTCACACGATGGCGAGCCTTGGCCCGGGGGTGCGGTTCATCGCCGGGACCCACTACACCGTGGCCCAGCTGGCCAAGTCGGTAGCCCGCCGGGCGCGCCGGGGACGGGGTACCGCCCGGCCCGCCGAAGACCCGCCGCGGCCGCGGCGGAGCCGCTGACGGCAAGGACCGGGCCCGGGCCTGCGGTATAAAGCGCCTCCCGAACAGGTGGCGGGGCAGTCCGGAGTCATCCACCACCCGTTCGGAATGACGGGTTTGACGGTTTTAGCCGGAAACGGCGATGCCGATCGCCCCGATGCCATCGAGCGTCGAGACGAGGATGGTCTTGAACTCGGGGTGGCGCTTCGCGAAGGTCAGGAAGCCGTCATGGCTCCTGATGTCGTCGATCAGCATGACCCCGCCGGATGACGGCATAACGGATGCGGCCTGCTCCATTTCGAACAGCGTGTTCTTGAATGTGTGCAGGCTGTCGTGGATGAACAGCTCCACCTTGCCGACCTCTTTGACCAGCGGCGGCATCCGCAGCCTGCTCTCGCCCTCCACGTACGTCCAGCGCGGGCGGCACGCGTCGGTGACGGCGGCCCCCTCCTGCCCGTGCACGCTCCGGTTAAGCGGGTTGGGGATGTCAATGCTCCACAGGTGCCCGCGGTCGTTCCGGTTGAGCGCCTCGAGCACCACCCGGCTGCTCACGCCGTGAGCCACGCCGGTCTCCATCACGACTTCAGGCCGGCGGTGGCGGATCGTGCACCAGATCGCGGCGCACATGTCAACGTCCGCGTCGCTGTACCAGCCATAGGTGTGCAGGCCCGTCCCGAACCCTTTTTCTGCCAGCAGCTTCCCGACCTCCGCGAGCAGGTCCTGTCACCTGCTCGACCTCCGGGCAGGGCCAGGGCGCGCCGAGCAGGCCGTGCAGGTGCTCATTCCAGTCATCGTCGAAGTCCGCCTCGACCACGGACGTGTGCTGCATCCGCTGCCGCCACTCGTCGGGCAGCGCCTTGATCACACGTACCGGGTGGGAAGGGAACGCGCGAGCGACGGGGGCCAGTTCACGGGCCGCGTTCTTCAAATTCCACATCAGCGTGAGCTCCTCGAAGTCATAACAGGCAGCCTCTCACCCCGACGTCGACCGAGCGGGCCACTCGCGCCAATTCCCCTACAGCCGGCGTATCAGGCCATGGCCACCGAGATCGGGGTGAAGACGCGCTCAGGAATACCGCGCGGGGTGAGGTCACCACGGGTCATGCAGACCGTCCGCTCGGTCGCCATCAGTCCGTGATCGCGGGCCCAGCCGGGTAGCTCGGGTCGGTCCGGGTCCAGGTCGAGGCGGACCGCGACCGGTGAGTCCGCGGCCAGCTCCGTGACGAGGCGCCTGGCCGCCGCCCCGTCCGGGGCCACCAGCGGGCCGATGAACAAAAACGCTTCGGTGCGCCACGCGGCGGCGTAGCCGACGATGCCGTCGCCGGCCTCGAGGACGACGAACCGTTCCGCGAAGGCCGACATGCGGCCGAGGATCCGTTCCCTGTCCGCGCCGTACACGGCCCGGTCCAGGGTGAGGATCGCCGGGAGGTCCGCTTCGGTGACGACGCGGATGTCCCCAGGCGTCCCGGGCGTCTCGGCGGGTGCCCCGTCCTTCTTGCCGCTGTGAGCCTGCGGGTCGGCGTGGAACCGCCCGCGGAACGCGACGCTCCTGCGGACCGGCTGGAAGCCGAGCTTGTCGTACAGCGGCCGGCCCGAGTCGGTGGCGTACAGCGAGACGGCGGCGCCCTCCCCGGCCACGCTCAGCGCGTGTTCCATGAGCGCCCGGCCGAGTCCCTGTCCCCCGTACCGCGACGCGATGAGCATCATGCCGATCGCGGCGCGCTCGGTGCCCCACCGGGTCACCACCACGCTTCCGGCTAGGCCCTGGCCGTCGGGCGCGTCGATCCCGAACCCGTCGGACGCGTCAAGCAGCAGCGCCCACTTGCCCCGCTCCGGCCACCATCCCCGGTCCACCGAGAGCGCGGCGCAGCTCCTCAGGTCATCGGCGCCAAGTTGGCGAATGGCCGGAAAGCCGGGATTGTTAGTTATTACGCTATTCGGCATGAGCCTATTACGCATCAGGCCATTACGCATAAGGCTAGACATAACCGTAGAAGGTACCGGACGATGATCGTCAAATCTAGAGGATCCGGAGGCCTGCTGGTAACGGATACATTCCAGTTTCCGACAGAACCTCACAGACTCCGAAAGGAAGCTGAAGTAACCGAGAAACTCTTCAGAGGGAAATGAGAAACACCGCACTCCGCGCAACGGCGGTCACCGCGCGCCACCGAGGCCGCGCAGGTCAAGCTTACCGGTCCCCCGGGTCAATCGTAAACTTCTAGTTCAGCGGATCAGCCGCGCGAACCTCTTCGCGCGATTTGCGGGTCGCGGCCCGACCCTCTCATTATCGTGAAAGTTTGCTTATCTATGATGTGCAAGACTTTCACGATAATGGCAGACGAGGCGATCACGCGCCCGGCTGGGTCGACCGCCCTTGTGGACGGGGACATAACACCCGTGAGCCACGCGGCGCCCAGCCAGGAGCCTGACGGTGCGGCACCCGCCTCCCGACATCATCGGTCAGCGGCGCAGCATCCAGATGACCAAAACGATGATCACGATGAGAACGACGGTTCCGATGACCGATATACATGAGCTTCCCCTCCTCCGGGTTAAGCCTGCCTGTCAGGCTTATTCAAGGCGACTACCCAGCAGGGTCCGGCCAAACATCTCGCTCATGGGCGGGACCGCTTGGCGCCCATTACCGCCGGCGCAACGGGCAGGTCAGGCGGGCCGCCAGTCGCCTTCGGCGCGAAATTCAACGTTCAGCGCGCCCAGGTTCTGCCGCCCGAAATCGTCGAGCGGCGCGAGCTCGTTCTCGCCGCTCGGGTCGTACAGTCGGCCGATCGCCAGTTCGCGGCCCTTGCCGTCGACCAGCCGGAAGAACCGCCCGGCGTTCAGGGCCTCGGTAACGTCGCCGGCGACCGCCTGGCCGGGCCCGGACTTGCCAACGGCGGACGGCTCGGCCCCGTCGTAGCCGGCGACCGCATCCTCGGTGATAACCCAGCAGTACGGCGTGGTCAGCGAGGAAAAGTCCGCGACCAGCGAATCGGGTACCGTGTCGGTTTCCAGCTCAGCCGGCGGGGCCAGCCCGGCGGCGACTGGTTCTGACCGTGACTCTCGGGGACTCTCGCTCTGACCGTGCATGGGGGTTCTCGTTTCCATGACTGGCCGGATTATGCCTCACAGTGGGCCGCGGCGTGCCTGACTGGCCCGGTAGCGGCCCGGGGTCGTGCCGATGATGCCGGTGAAGGCGGCGATGAAGCCGCTGGGGTTCGCCCACCCGCACGCGTGGGCGACGCGAGTCGTGTCGTGGCCGTCGGCGAGCAGGACGAGCGCGTGGTAGACGCGCAGTTGGGTGCGCCACTGGTAGAAGGTCAGGCCGAGCTCGTCGTGGAACAGGCGGCTGAGGGTGCGGGCGCTGGCGCCGATCGCCTGCCCGAGACCGGCCAGTGAGGTGTTGTCCGCCGGCTGCTGGTACAGCAGCCGGGCGATGGCCTGCAACCGGTCATCGCGCGGTTCCGGCAGTTGCAGCGGCTGCTCGCGTGCCTCCCTGAGCTCGTCGACGAGGACCCGGCGGAGCCGCGCGAGCGTGCCGCTGCCGTAGCCGCGTTCGGCCTGGTCGTAGTTGTGCGGGCCGGTGAGGGTGAGCAGGATTTCCCGGGCGAGGCCGGAGACCAGGAACACGGCGGGATGGCCGGGCAGGTGCCGGGCCAGAGCGGCCGACAGGAACAGGATCCGCATCTCGGTGTCGCCGTGGGCGCGGTGGTAGTGCGTGAACCCGGCCGGGGTCCAGGCCACCCGGTTGGCGGGAACGATCGACGTGCCCCGTTCGGTGTGCACCGACAAGACGCCCCGGGCCGCGTACACGAGGTGCCCGCGAGGATGGGTCTGCGCCGCGCTTGGTCCCCCCGACGGCCAGAGGTGCACCCCGCCAGACGGCCACAGCCGTGACGTCGGGCCCGATTCGGGAGGTTGGCGGCCAACGGGCATAACTTGGCATTCTACTGGTGGCCAGCCGGGCCGCGGGGTGGCGACAGTGGACGCATGCGCGATACGACAATGCGAGCCGCGGTCTGTGTCCGGGCGGGCGACCCGGAGGTGCTGGAGATCCGAGAGCTGCCGGTGCCGGCGGTCCGGGAGGGCTGGAGCCTGGTCCGGGTGAAGGGCGCGGGCTTGAACCGCTCGGAGCTGCGAACCCGCCAGGGACATTCCCCGAACGTCACGTTCCCGCGCGTGCTCGGGATCGAGTGCGTGGGAATCGTGGCCGCCTCAACCGACCCCCGGCTGCCGGACGGGACGACGGTCGCGGCGGTGATGGGCGAGATGGGCCGGGAGTTCGACGGCGGCTACGCCGAGTACGCGCTGCTGCCGAACTCGCTGCTGATGCCGGTGACAACCACGCTGCCCTGGGACGTTCTGGCCGCGCTGCCGGAGACGTACCTGACCGCGCAGGGCTCGCTGGACGCGCTGGGGGTGACGCCGGGTGCCGGGGGGCGGCTGCTGATCCGCGGCGGGACATCCTCGGTGGGGCTGGCGGCCGCGTCGATCGCCTCCGGCTACGGTGTCCAGGTCGCGGCCACGACCCGGCAGCCAGGGAAGGCCGCCGCGCTAACCGCGGCCGGCGCCGACTACGTGCTCATCGACGACGGGGTCCCTGACGGCCAGCACGCACGCCGTCTGGCCGGAGGGCCCGGACCATGTCCTGGACCTCGTCGGGGCGAGCACGGCGGTGGACTCGCTGCGCCTGGTCCGCCGGGGCGGGACGGTGTGCGTGTCGGGCTCGCTGAGCGGCTGGGCGATCGCGGACTTCGAGCCGATAGCGATGATCCCGCCCGGGACCAAGCTCACGTCCTTCCACAGCGACAGCCTCAAAGGCAGCGCGGGCACGGCCGCGCTGCAGCGGGTCGTCCGCCAGGTCGAGGCCGGCGTCTACCGGCCCAACATCGACCGTGTCTTCGCCCTCGACGACATCGCCGCCGCCCACCGCTACATGGAGAGCGACCAGGCCACCGGGAAGCTCGTCGTGCGGGCCTTAGATCTCAGAGGTTTCATTGCGCTCGCCGGACGTTGACCACCCGGCGCTTGCGCAGGGACTCGAGCCATTCCTGCCCGCTGAGCAGTCTCGTGGTCTTGGCCGACTTGACCTCGCCCTCGGCGGCAACCGCCATCGCGACGCTGGCCGCGGTCACATCGTCGGGCGCCTCGTACACGACGAGCACGTCGTACTCGCCAAACGGGAAGCCAGCCACCAGCAGCGTCGCGCCCACCTCCTCCAGCGCCGACCTGATCGCTTCCGCGGGGTCTTCCGGCTCCTTGAGCTGGGCCGCCATCGACTTCGCGGTATAGGAGGCTTGGTACATGTAGAGCGCCATCGAGATTCCCCTCGGGCGGCCGCGGACGAAGCGATCACCGCCAGTCCCTGTGAGCCAAGGGGCTGGAGACCACTGTGGTCTACCGATCGTAGACCGGCCCCGACGAGCGCACCAGCCTCCGTCGTGTCGTCACCGGGACGCAAAAACCACCGCCCGTTCGGAACAAAAGAAAGATTTGACCGAACGGACGGTGGCTTTACCTAGCGATCAAGGTCAGAGCGCGCGAACGTGCTCGGCCTGCGGGCCCTTCTGGCCCTGCGCGATGTCGAACTCGACTCGCTGGTTCTCCTCGAGAGAGCGGTAACCGTTCGACTCGATCGCTGAGAAGTGGACGAAGACGTCCTGGCCGCCGTCGTCGACACTGATGAACCCGAAGCCCTTGTCCGAGTTGAACCACTTGACTGTTCCCTGCGCCACGCGCATTTCTCCTTGCCTTGGGGCTGCTCCCGCACCTCGCGAGAGCCCGGCAGTAAATCCGCGAGCGCGCATTAGAGCACCTGCACAGAAGCTACAACCAGTGGACGCAACCATACCGGAAGCCAGACCATTCCCGGCAGCCGGGCGGTCACTCTCCGTCTTGCCAGCCAAAGGGGCCGGGAGGGCGGGTGACCCGGGAGAGTCGGGCGCCGCCGTTCGGTGGAATGATCCTCGATATGTTGCCGTGGAGCGCTGACCTAGCCGGACGCATGAATGAGCACGTGATCAGCAGCGAACTGCTGCGCGATAACCCGCTCGGGGACCCCCGCGACCGGCCGCTGCTCGTCTACACGCCGCCCGGCTACGGCGACGAGCCGGACCGCGCGTACCCCGTCGTGTACGTGATCCAGGGATATACCGGGCACCTGGCGATGTGGCGGAACCGGACCGCCTTCCGGCAGCCGTTCCCCGAGACCGCCGACGCGATGTTCGCGCGGGGCGACGCGCCGCCCGCGATCGTCGTGTACGTGGACGCGTGGACCGCGTACGGCGGCAGCCAGTTCGTGGACTCGCCGGGCACCGGCCGCTATCACTCGTACTTGTGCGACGAGGTCGTGCCCTACGTGGACGCGCGGTACCGGACGATCCCCGACGCCGCCCACCGGGGGATCACCGGGAAGTCGAGCGGGGGGTTCGGCGCGATGATCACGCCGATGCTGCGGCCCGACCTGTTCGGCGCGCTCGCGACCCACGCGGGCGACGCGCTTTACGAGTTCTCCTACATCCCGGAGTTCCCTGTCGTCGTGCGGCACCTGCGGAACCACGACGGTGACATCTTCCGGTGGTGGGACGACTTCCGGTCGCGGGTGTCATTCACCAGGCCGGAGGACATGCCCCTGCTCGGGCTGCTCGGCGTCGCCGCGTGCTTCTCCGCCCGTGACGACGGCACGCCCGAGCTGCCCTTCGACCCGGTTACCGGCGTGCTGCGACCGGAGGTGTGGCAGCGCTGGCTGGACTGGGACCCGGTGCGGATGGTGCCGCGGTACGCCGCGGCCCTGCGCGGGCTCCGCGGCATCTGGATCGACGCCGGGACCAGGGACGACTTCAACCTCGACGTCGGGGCGACGGCCTTCCGCGCCGCGCTCCGCGACGCCGGGGTCGCGGACGACCTGATCCACTTCGAGCTGTTCGACGCGACCCACGCCGGGATCGACTACCGGTATCCGCTGTCGCTGGCGTGGCTGTGCCAGCGCATGGCCGACTTACCGCTTACCGCTTACCGCGCCACGCTGACCGATTGGCGGGTTGCGCCTCATCGTCCGCGCCGGATGGCATAAGCGGAGCGGCGCCGGGAAGGACCCATGCCTCGCCGACCGCGCCACCCCACGCGTGAGCGGGCGCGCAACATCCAGGCGGCGAGCCGGCCCCGGCGAAGCCCGCTCAGCGGCGGCCTTTCCGCGTCCTCGCGGCCGGACTCGAGCCAGGATTCCGGGTGCGTAGCGCGGCGCCGCCGGTGGCGGACGGCCACCGCGCGCCCAAGGAACAGGGCGAGGCCAAGCGCGCCGACGGTCACACCGATCGGGGCGTGGCTTTGGGTCCCGAGATTGGCGGCCGCGACGGCCAGGACGGCGGCCGAGGCGGCGATGCCGAGCAGCCAGCCGAGGCGCCGCCACCCGATGAGCTCGAACAAGCCGGCGATGACCTCGACGGTGAACTCGAACGGCCCGCCGGACTCCGGCGTGGCGTTGACACCGGACAGGTTGACGAACTGGGCGCGCGGGGCGAAGTGCCGTACGGTCGCCTTCAAGCGGGCGATGTCGACACTCCAGCCGTTGGCCGTCAGCACGTTCGCGGCGTCGCAAGGGGATCCGTCCGGTGCGATGAACGCCGGATAGGACGGATGCCGCCGGAAGGCCCGGCGCCTGGTCGGACGCGCCTGCTGGGACGCCAGCGCCTTAGCGGCAGGGCCGGCGCCCACCATGTCGTCGCGGCGGGTGAACCCAATGATCCTCAGGTAGTCGTAGTCCCAGACGACGACGGCCGTAACGTCCTTCCACGGCCAGGGGCACGGCCCGGCCGACCCCGCCGGCAGCGGGCCTGCGCTCCCCCAGATGCCCTCGGCGTCGGCGTGCAACGCGGTCCGGGTCAGCAGGCCGCGCGCCACCACCGCGCGGAACCAGGGCGGCATGGGAAGAGCAAGGCTGCCCAGCGCTTTGCTGATCGCCCGGGCGGACCGCCAGTCCCAGCCGTAGCGAGCGGTG
The DNA here is from genome assembly GCA_963850115.1 of uncultured Actinomycetota bacterium. Lineage (GTDB taxonomy): Bacteria > Actinomycetota > Actinomycetes > Streptosporangiales > Streptosporangiaceae > Trebonia. Next base: position 198,778 of record CAWKKG010000001.1, on the reverse strand, counting down.
TACCGCCACTCCCCGGCCTTCGCGTTGCCCATAGCTGGGACATTACGCCCCGAACGGGGCAGTGCCGATAGAAAAGCGGCGCGGCCCGCGTGCTACGACGGCCGGCTCTGCCCTAGGCGGGCCGCATCAGCCGGATGACCTGAGAGACCAGCTCGCCGGAGCGCAGGAGTTCCCCGATCCGGTGGCTCTGCTCGACGGCCGTTGCCAGCGCGGGGGCGCCACCGAACCGGCGCCGCAACTCTTCGTCGACGGCGGTGACGCGTTCCCGCCAGGAGGCGGGCGGGTCAGGGAAGGACGCCGCGTCGGCGGTCGCGACCTCGGTCAGGCCGGCCTCCCGGATCAGGGCCGTCAGCTGGGGGCGGGACGGGAAGTGGTTCCCTTCCGGCGGGTTGTCCAGCCGGTCGCTGGCGGCCAGGAACACCAGCAGCCCGGCCCGGCCCGCGGGCCGGAGCACCCGGCGCAGTTCGCTCAGCATGGCCAGCTGGGCGTCCGGGCCGCCGGCCGTGCACAGCACTCCGAGGCACCAGGCGTGGCCAGCCGTACCGTCGGCGAACGGCAGGGCGGTCGCGTCGGCCCGGACCACCGGGGCGCCGAACAACCGGGCGGCGGCCCGGCAGGCGTCGGGCTCTGGCTCGACGAGGACCGGGCGGACCCCGGTCCGCTCGGCCGCGTAAGCGGACGGGCCGCCCAGCCCGGCGCCGATGTCGATCATCAGGTCACCGGGCCGCGGATCCAGGCCCGCCAGCAGCCAGTCCAGCTCCGACGGGCGGCCACTGCCCCGGCAGGCCGCGGGGATGCGGTATTCCGGGCCAAGGCTCTCCGCCACCTCGGCTGTCCACTCAGCCACGGTGTCGAACTCCGCGTCCATCGGGCCGTTGCCTGTCATCCCTGGTGCTCCTCCCGGATTCGGCGGGCCAGTTCCGCTTTAACCGTCGCGGCGTACTCGTAACCGCGCGCCGAGCCAAGTCCGGAGAGGTTCACCCCGGCGATCCCCGGGACCGCGAGTAGCGCCGCGGCCTGCCGGGCCGCCGCGGCGATCCCGGCCGCCAGCGGGTCCGGGTCCGCCAGCACGGCCCGGACCGTGGCCGGGTCGAGTTCCAGCCCGGGCAGGGAGTTCAGCACGGCCGCCGACGGCTCGTCGGTAAATACGGCGACGCCGGCGATGACCGGGATCGTCACCCCGGCCTCGGCCGCCCCGGCCATGAAGGCGGTCACGGTGTCCACGGCGGCGTGATTGAGCACGGCGACGGCTGCCCCGGCCCGCTGCTTCTGGGCCAGCCGGCCCGGCCGCAGGTTTCGTGGCGGCGCGGCCGGCGCCTCGGGGACGGCGGCCGTCAGCCCGGCCGCCGCGGCCAGGGCGGCGAGCCGGGGGCCATCCAGGTCGAAGACCTGAGTCACGTCGGGCCGGACATCGTGGGCCCGCGCATCGCCGGTGACGCACAGCACCGCGTCCACGTCCAGGTGCCGCAGGCCGTTCAGCTCCTGCTCGAGCACGATCCGGTTCCGGTCCCGGCAGGCCAGCGTCATCCATGGCCGGGCCCCGGCCGCCTGCAGCAGCGACGCCAAGAGGGTGGGCGGGAAGTCCGGCCGGTTCTGATGCTCACCGACCAGGACCGCGTCGCAGTCGGCGGCCAGCACGCCGGCCACCGCCGTCAGCATCGGCACCGAGTACGGGGCGGCGGTGTAGTCGGCCAGGATCAGCGGCACCTGGCGCAACGGCACGGCCGGGACCGGGTCCACCCAGCCGGCTGGCGCCTCGAACACGCATGGTCCCGCGACGACCTCGCAGCCGCCGTCCTGCCGCACCCCGCCGCACGGCCCCATCACCATGTGCTTCGGACAGCCCTCGCGCGGGCACATCTGCATTCCGTCAGGATAACGAGCGCGGTTCAGCCGACCGCTCCGGCCGTAAGGCCTGGGTTGCGACATTAGTCCTGATCGGGAGGTTCGCGGACGCCCCTGGCGATCCGGCGGACTCGAGAACACACTAGGGGCAGGCGGTGCACCCGTAGATCGTCCGGTGTGGCCGGACTGGGCATGGAGGTTTCACCATGGCAGCAAAGCCGATCATTGCCGCTACCGATGGCTCGGAGGAGTCGCTGCGCGCTGCTGGCTGGGCCGCCCGGGAGGCCGTGCTCCGCGGCCTGCCGCTGCGGATCGTGTCCGTCGCGGCCCTGCCGCCGCGGATGATCCAGCACCAGGCCGTGTCGGGCGTCGACACCGTCTCCGACGCGCTGCGCAAGGACCGGGACAACGCCCTGGCCGCCGCGGCGGAGCGCGCCACGGCCGCCGCCCCCGGCCTGGCGGTCGACGTCGAGGCGCTGGCCGGGGCGCCCGCGACCGCCCTCGCCGAGGCCGGTTCGGACGCGTCGATGCTGGTCGTGGGCGACCGTGGCATGGGCGCGTTCACGGCGCTGGTGCTGGGCTCGGTGACCAGGTACGTCTCCGCGCACGCGGCCTGCCCGGTCGTGGTAGTCCGGGAGGAGACGACCGCGGCGCACCGCCAGGTCGGGGTCGGCATCGGTGACCCGGCGGGCAGCGCCGCCGCGCTGGCCTTCGCGTTCGAGGAGGCGTCGCTGCGCAAGGCCAGCCTGATCGCCGTGCACGCGCTGGACATTCCCCGCGGCAAGATCGGGCCCGCCGTGTGGAGTCTCGCGACGCCGGGCCGGGCCGCCCTGGAGGAGGAGGCGGACAGGCGGCTGGACAGCCTGCTGGCCGACTGGCAGGCCAAGTACCCCGATGTCCAGGTCAGCCACGACGTCGTGCACGCGCACCCGGGACGGGCCCTGGCCGGCCTTTCTGCCCGCGCTGACCTCGTCGTGCTCGGCAGGCACGCCGCGCACGGCTCCCTGCCCGGCCCCGGTGCGGTCAGGCACGCGGTCCTGAACCACGCGCACGGCCCCATCGTGACCGTCCCGTCGCCCTAGTTCCATCCGCGCGTGAGCGCGGTCAGGAGACTCAGCCGCCGCCGTCAACGTCGAACAGGTACAGCCCGGCCGCCCCGGGCAGCCACTCGAGCTTCTTCTCGAAGTGGACGGTCGTGCCCCGGCGGCCGGTGCTGGTCAGCTCCAGGTTGTCGGCCACCGCATCGATGATTTGCAGGCCACGGCCGTGTTCGGCGGTTACGGGCACAGGATCGTCGGCCAGGAACGCGCCGACGACGCTGGCCGGCGCGGGCTCGCCGTCCCTGCCCCCGGTATTGACAACCTCGATGACACACCGGCGGTCTCTCGTGCTCACCTGCACCTCGTACTGCTCGCCGGGCCCGGCGTGCAGTACGACGTTGGCACAGGCCTCGCTGAGGGCCAGGGCGATGTCGGCGCGCGTGTCCGGCGTGACGCCCAGGGTCTCCAGGCAGCTGTCGAGGACCTGGCGGCTCACCGGCACGCTGACGGCATCTCGGGGAAGCCAAAGCACCAACTTGATTTCCACTCCATCACCCCAGACCGATGCCGCCACGTTGACCGGCCATTAACCTGCCCCGTCGCTTGCCCCTCAATCGGACCATTCCCCGCGAAAGCAGCCGACGATCAGGCGTCGCGTTCGATCGGACAGCTCATGCAACGCGGCCCGCCGCGGCCGCGGCCGAGCTCGCTACCGGGGACAGTGATCACTTCGATGCCGTGCTCCCGCAGGTGGCTGTTCGTGGTGACGTTCCGCTCGTAGGCCACGACCACGCCCGGCTCGACCGCGAGCACGTTGCAGCCGTCGTCCCACTGCTCGCGCGACGCCGAGTGCACGTCCTGGACGGCGGTCAGCACGGTGATCTCCGGCCGGTCGAGCGCGGCGGCGATGGCCCGGTGCATGTCCTCCGGCGGGTGGCCGGTCACCTTCAGCTCGCTGGCCGTCGCGCCCGGCTCGACCGTATAGGAGGGCAGCATGCCCATCCCGGCGTACTTGGTGAAGACGCCGTAGTCGGCCATGGTCAGCAGCGTGTCCAGGTGCATGAAGGCCCTGGCCTTCGGCATGTCGATGGCGACGAGGCAGCGGGCCGCGCCGGCCGCGAACAGCCGGCTGGCCAGCATCTCGACCGCCTGCGGGGTCGTCCGCTCGCTCATCCCGACCAGTACCGCCCCGTTGCCGATGACCAGCACGTCACCGCCCTCGACGGTAGCCGGGGCGGCTTCGGCCCCGTGGTACCAGAAGTCGAAGTCGGCCCCGGCGAACATCGGGTGCCAGCGGTAGATCGCCTCGTCGCTGATTGTCTCCGGGATCCGGGCCGGGCGGCGCATCGCGTTGATCGACACCCCGCCGTAAATCCAGCACGAGGTGTCCCGCTGGTAGAGCAGGTTCGGCAACGGCGCGAGCACGAACCCGTCCGGGTCGAGCGAGTGGAACGCGATGCTCTTCGGCACCGGCCCGAGCTCGGCGATCTCCCGCTTGGTGATGCCGCCCGCCAGGTACCGGGCGAGCTCGGCCGACTCCAGCCCGTCGAGCGCCGCCCGCAGGGTCGCGGCGGCCATGGGTCCGTGCCAGCGCGGGTCGAACAGCCGGTCCAGGACGTAGGCGCGGGCCTCCGCGATGTCCAGGGTCTGGGCCAGCAGGACGCCGTAGTAGTGGACCACCACTCCGCGCGAGCGCAAGGTCTCGGCGAACGCGTCGTGCTCCGCTTGGGCCTGGCTGACCCACAACATGTCGTCGAACAGCAGGTCGGCGACGTTGTCCGGGGTCAGGCGCTTGAGCTCCAGGTCGGGGCGGTGCAGGATCACCTGCCGCAGGCGGCCGACCTCGGAATCGACGTGGAACGTGTGATCAGGCACGCCTGAGGCCACCGATGCCCAGTGACCCGTCGTCTCCCGGCGCCGTGCCCCCCTCCGCCTGGGCGACGTAGGCGGCGGGGTCCTTGTCCACGGGACGGACACCCGTGACATTCCGCGCCTCGTAGGCCGCGAAGGCAACAGCGAGGTCGTGGCGCTGCTGCAGCCCGGCCAGGCGGCGGAAATCGGTCAGGCCCTCGCGTTCCTCCTCGGCCATATGGTCGCCGTTGGCCAGGTTGGCTCCCGCGACGGCGGCGTACCAGGCGTCGCTGCCGACCGCATGCCGTCCGACCTCCGCGACCGCGTCGCGGATGTCGTTGTGGTCGTGGATGGCATCCAGCGTCTCGTCCTCCACCCCGGCCCGGCGCCGGGCGGCGATCCCGACCTGGAGCAGCACGGGATAGAAGATCGCCTCCTCCGCCGCCGCGTGCACCTCAAGGAACGCCGCCAGCCGCTGCCAAACCGCGGAAAGCGCCGCGGTGTCGGACCGGTCAATCTGTTCGAGGATCGCGAACAGGCGCCGCTGCTCGTGATGATCGTCGAGTATCAACTGGGTGATGTCCAAGGATCCTCCCTGTACCAGGAGCGGGACGCAGCCGACGAGGCAGGCACCATGCTACGTCGGGACATGCGCCCGGGCCGCGAACGGGCCATTCCCAGCGGAGCCGGGCTCCAGGACCAGCCCTCGCGATAGTCACATTATGTTTGCTAAACTCCACATAATGTGACGATGGTCGACAGTTGCGGAGGCCCGGGATGTCGGGACTGCTGGCTTCGGTGGTGCTCATCGGGTGCGCTATCGGGCTCATGGTCGTACTCACAGCCATCTTCGCGGTCGCGCTGATTGCCATGGACCGGCTGGAGACCCGCCACTCCCAGGACCAGGTCAAGGACCTGGCCGGGGCGTACCGGCCTACGCCCAGGTAAGCATGGTGACGAGGCCAGAAGGCTGATAGAAGACCTGCTGGCCGACCCGGCAGGAGTCGACGAGGCCGGTGCGCCGCGGCCCTCGGGGCAGCCGCAGCGGGCCATGCGCACCAGGTCCCTGGCCTCGTCGAGGTGGCCGCCGGACGCCGCCTGCTCGCTCATCGCGTAGAGGATCGCCCCGCCGAGCTGCCGGTCCCCGCAGGCCTGAGCCAGCCCCAGCCCCTGAATCTGGTACGCCTGGGCGAGCGCGGCCCGTGGCCAGCAGGCGTACGTCAGCCGCCCGGCCAGCAGCGTGGCCTCGGCGGTAGCGGCTAGCAGTTCCCGGTGGACCGGCGCGCCGCACCGCCCGTGCAGCATGCGGTCAGCCTCCGTGCTCAGGTAGCTGACCAGCGCCCGACGAGCCCGCCCGGGGTCTGTCTGTCCGGCCAGCCCGGACACCGCGCTGGTGATCGCGCGCAGCCGGGCCACGTCATCCAGAAATGCCACGTTGGCCTCGGACGCTGGCGGCTGCTCCGCGGTGCCGACCCGGCCACCAGAATCGACGAGCAGCCAGCGCAGCGCGGCGTAGCCCCAGGCGTGGCTCTCGTACTCGTACCGCCAGGCGCGGCCGTCGGCCAGGTCGGCCCGCCAGAGCGCCGCCACCTTCGCCGCCGGCCGCCACCCCGCTCGGTCATCGTCGGGCCGGCACTTCTTCTCGGCATCCGGCAGCACGCATCCGCGGTCAGCGCGGAACCGTCGCCGCGCGAAAACCGGTAGTTCAAGCCCCCATGCGATTGTCTCGGCTGTCCCCGGCATCGTCATTCACCCTCATTCGTCACCGTGCCCCCGGCGTTTCATGAAAGTGCCCTATGGAGGAAGACGGCCAGCCGATGATCGTGGTTCAGGATTTGCGGTTGTTATAGGTCTTACGTCTTGGGCGGCAAAACAATGCCGGTGAGGTTGGGGCTTAGCTAGAGCGGGAGCGGCGTGAAGTCGATTTCTTCTAGCTGAGGCTGGGGCAAGGACGCCGCCTGGACCAGCCGGGACTGGATCGTCTCCGCGTTGGCTTCGACCGTTAGCGTGTGCGGGTGATCCGGGCCGAGCAGGTTCTGGAAGCCGACGAGCGCCTCCTGCCCGTGCTTGACCGCGGCGTCGAGTTCTCCGGCGCGGGCCAGCGCGTTCGCCAGGGCGCTCCGGGCCGTGAGCGACAGCGGGTGAGCATCTCCCACGGAATCGGCCAGCTGGTCGACGATGTCCCTGATGGCCGGCACCGACCGGGCCGCCGCCCGCTGCGGGCTGCCATTCCCGACCCGGCCGCGCGCGGCGGCCAGGAACGCGCCGCACGCCTGACCGTACGGGTGCCCAGGCAGCGCCGACTGGTAACCCCGCTCGGCCTCGCCGAGCAGGCGCACGGCTTCGGCTGCCCGGCCGCCGATTCGCCGCAGGATGCTGCCGAGGACGACGGTGGCGGCGAGCGTCTGCGGGTGGTTCGCGCCCAGCGTCCGCCAGCACCGGCGGCGGACCTCGTGCATGTCGTCGGCGAGAACTTGGAGCTCCGCGCGTATTAAACCCTTGTCTCGCCGCACGATCGCGTAGTCGATCTCATGGACCAGGCGCCACGGGTGGTTCTCGTCGAGGATCCTGCTCGTCGCGAGCGCGTCATATCCGCTGTGCACGTCGGCCAGGATGCCGGCCGCTGAGTCGTAGTCGCCGGACAGCCACTGGCAGCGGCCGATGACGTTGCGCGCGGCGAGCACGGCCGGATGGCTGGCATCGCTGTAGAACGCCAGGCAGTTCCGGTGCAGGCGGTGCGCGGCGGCCGTGGCCGGGGCCGCCGCGCCGCTGAGCGCCAGGTCCGCGATAAGGCTGCTCGCCGCGTCGAATGTGCGCGGGTCATCATCGCCGAACTCGGCGGCGTGCGCGTGCATCGAGTCCTGGTCGGCGGCGAGCGCGGCGGCGAAGTTTCCCGCCACCCGGAACCTCGCGCCCGACTTGCCCTCAAGACCGATGATTTCCGCCGCCCACCGGCGCGGGTCCGAGCCCATCGTGGACAGCGCCTCCTGCCGCAACTGGGCCGCCTCCCGCCACATGCCCCGGGCGAACAGCGCGTCCGCCTTGGCCATGCTCATCGCCAGCCTGCAATCGACGACGCTCGGGCTGTCACCGGCCGCGTCGGCACCCCAGCGCGCGACCGCGCTGTCGGCCAGCGTGACCGCGCCGGCCGGGTCCGCGGCCGCGTTCAGGTAGCGGACCAGGTTGACGACGAACTTCATGACCAGCTCGTCCGCGCAGTCCACGATGCCGGATGCCACCGCGTGGCCGCGCAGTTCTTCGTAGCTCCGCCACGTGGCCGGGTCGTCAGGGGCTAGCGGGTCAGCGGCCGCGAGCAGCAGGTGGACATCGTGCCTGACCAGTTCGGCCTCGCCGGACCTCGTGGTCAGGTCCCTGACCACGCACCGGGTGACCCGGTGCACGGCCAGGCTCCTGGTATCTGGCCGAATCCTGAGCAGGCCCGCACGTCGCAGTTTCCTGACCGCCACGGCCAGCCGGAGAGGGACCCGCAGCATGGCGTGTATCGAGACGTCCGCCAGGTAACTGCCCCGTTCGAGCGACTCGCGCGGGACTGGCTCAGTCCCGCAGAAGGCCAGGCAACGGAGCAGGTCGTACGCGTCTGGAGCAGTGACGCGCAACTGGTTGAGTGCCGCCAGCCAGACGCTCGCGATCGTCGCGTAGTAATCCGCCGGCTGCTCATCGAGCAACCCGAGCGGCCCGGCGTCCAACCGCTCCAGGTAAGCGTTAACCGAGAGACGCGACTCGACGGCGTGCTCAAGCAGCAAGGGCAGGTCGCCGACCCCCTCGGCGAGCCGGTGCGCGGCGCCCGCGCTGAGCTTGCGCATGCGGCGGCGCAGGAACTCAATGCTCTCCTCCCGGTCGAAAACATCGAGTTCAAGTAGCTCGCCGGACGTCTCCCAGCGGCTGCTGCGCGTAGTGACGAGCACATCGCCGTCGAGCGGCCAAATAAGGTCCTTAACGTCTTCCGGCTCATTCACGTTGTCGAAAATGAGCAGCCACCGCGGGAATCGCTGCCGATGTCGAAGGACGTCAAACAGCCCGTCGTAGTCGGCGCCTTCGGGTTCCCTCGCCAGGCCGGGTACCCCGATCGCGGCGGCCAGGTCGGCCATCGCGCCGTGCGCCGTCTCCGCATCGTCGCACGGAACCCACCAGACCAGGTCATACTCCCCGCCGTGACGGTGGGCGTACTCGATGGCGAGCTGCGTCTTCCCGACACCGAAAAGGCCCTGTATGGCGACCACGCCTATCCGGTCATCCTTATTCAAGGCCTCGCTGAGTCTCTCCAGCCAGGCCTCGCGCCCCACGAAGTCGGGCAACCGCGACGGCACCGGCCCCCAGACGGCCGGCCGGGCGACAGCGCCACCAAGATCCCCCGGCGGCCGATCGGTCCCCGCAGGCGGCGTCGCCGCCTGCGGGGGCGCGGGGACCGTGACCTGCTCCTGCCTGCCGAACGACTGGCCGCCATGCCCGGGGAAACGCGCGTCGATAACACCGCCCGCGGCGCTGTCCCAGTGTCGTTTCCAATCGGCGACCGTCCCCAGTTCATTCGGGTCAAGGCGGTTTTCCGTCCCGGCGGCACGGCAAGCGGTCACGAATTCATGGACGAATCTCCAGTCCGGCAGGTTTACCCGGTTACCGTTGAGGACGTCGCTCATGGTCGCGCGCCGGAGCTGATGACCGCTCAGCCGTTCCAGAGTGGAGTAACTCGGGCGACCGGCAAGCTGGCGCAACTGCCTCAGGTCATCCATGAAGCGCTGCGCGACGCTCGCCTGGTCACCTTCCACCAAGTCCCCCTAACAGCGCTCCGCAAATGAGTCTAAGCCTGTCAGGTCTGGGGTTTCCAATGTCTCCGGAATCCTCCGGACTCTTCCCGGATCTGGCGTTGGCGATTTGGGTAAGCCTCGAGATGGACGCGTTCACGGGATTCACGTCCAGCATTTACGCAGGTCAGAGAACTTTCGATTCATTCTCGATGATAGTCGACCGTTTCCCTCTCGAAGCAAAATTGGATAGCTACCCGCAATGGCCTCGCGCGCACCACCCCGACCCGGCCAGGAAGCGGCGCTTGAAGAGAGTGCCGGGGCGAGTTCAAGCGGCATCGGATTAACACTCAAGGCACGTCCGCCACCCGGAATGAACCGTTCATTCTCCCCGGAGAGTCGCGCCTTCCGTCGTGACGCGACCGACGTAAGCAAGGAAACGAAGGCCAGCAGCACCACAATGCAAAGGAGAATAAAGAGCGCACGGCGGATACCGAACTGCTCAATGAAATAGCCACCGAGAACCGGGCCGAGCGCGCACGCCCCGATCGACAGCATCTGGCCAATCCCGGTGATCTTAGCAATCATGTCGTCGGCGACTTTACGGACGAGATAGGTGCCGAACTCTACATTTCCTATCGCTCCGGTAAGGCCCAGAATGAACATTGCGGCGGCACTCCAGTAAACCGACTGGCCACCAGCCAACGCAAGGAAGGCAAGCGCCACGCTCCAGGCGACCATCTGGATTGACAACCAAGAATTCCGCATCATGGCGGGCACGATCCGGGAGCAGAATGAACCCACCGCACCGCCGAGCCCAGACGCGGCGAGCACGATGCCGATCGCGACCGTTGAGAACTGCTTAGAGTGCGCCTCGACGAGGAACATCAAGATCAGTGCCTGCGCCACCATCGACGTAATAGCCATGAGCGTTATAGTCACCGAGGCCCGATGGTCACGCTTCAACCATCTGAACCCCTGGCCGATGTCACCGATCACTTGCCTTGGCGCTAGTGGGGCTGCCTCGACTTGCGGCTCGCCAACTCTCCTGAGCAGTAGCAGGCTAGCCACGGAAGCGATGAAGGAAACCGCGTCCGCGAGAAAGGGCAGAAACGGCTGAATCGAAAACAGGAAGGGCCCGACGGGGCGGCCAGCAAGCACCGCCGCGTGGGCCCTGACCTCGATCGACGCTTGTCGTGAGGCTATTTTATCCCGCTCTATTACCCTGTTCAGGTACCGACGGTCGGCAAGCGTAGAAAATATTTCGAGTATCTCTTCCGCCACCATTGCAAATATCAGGAACCAGATATTGACATGCATTCTAGATACTACGAGCGCGATCACAACCGAGGCGATCGCCACGCCGCGCAAAAGCTCACTGAAGAGCATTACGCGGCGCGGATTCCAGCGGTCGACGAGTACACCCGCCGGTATGTAAACAAGCATGCTGGGGGCAATGGCGGCAAACGCGACGAGGCCCGTGATGAATGGCGATTTGTTAAGATGCAGGACCAGCATCGGAAAGGCGACCGTTGATATTCTAGTCCCGAGCATCGATATCGATGAGCCGAACATCAGGAGTCGGAAGGCGGGAGAACTCGTCAGCAGAGCTCGAACCGTCCGCGACCGGTCCATCAATGCCTTAGCCGCGCGGGTCTGCAAGAGCGGGAAGTTATTCAGCTCCTGGTCGTCGTGGGCACCGGAGGCGGTCTTCGCAGGCTCGCCAGTGGCTGTCTCGCTCATCAGAGCGAAGATCCCCTCCCTAGCTCCGATAAATCCTAAGTCCGCCCAAAGTGAAGCGACGCTCCGCGCAGCAGCGACATTGCAGGAGAAATCTACTCCTATCAACAGGGTCGTCGATCCAAAATCGGGATGATACGTCCCTCAGGTATCTGATCGGTATCGGTTAGTCCACTTTTTCGGCACGTCAGAGCAATGGCCTACGGGACGGTATCACATGAACACGCTGCGTGATAGTGCCGTTGACCACATCGATCGATGTGCATGTCACGGGCAATCACAGAAACCCGACAAATGTTTTCATTTGCCAATGATGCATTTCTTCAATTAACAAATTGCGCTATCGATAACCACTCGCAACCACTGACGCTTCCAGAGTGAAGGGCGCAACTGAGTGGGATGAGAGCGACTTGGGCGGCGATGGGACGATCCAGGAAGATCGCCGCCGAGGTATCGATATGCTTTAATCCCTTCATGGGGAACCCGTCGTGGCTTGACTGGCCGGCAAGCCTTGACGTTCCCTCCCTCCTTGACGGAGGGCTGGCGGCCGTCTCCCTTTCGTGAGTTCATCGTCAAGGTGCACAGCCGGTGCGATCTGTCGTGCGATTACTGCTACATGTACGAAATGGCCGACCAGTCCTGGCGCGACCAGCCGCGCGCGATGTCACGCGGAGACCGCGGAATTGACCGCCCGCCGGATCGGCGAGCACGCCAATGCGCACGGCCTGCAGGACGTCACGCTGATCTTGCACGGCGGCGAGCCGCTGCTGGCCGGCCGGGATCTGATTTCCCGGCTGGTGACGTCGACCCGCCGCCTGCGCGGGCCCCGGCACCACCGTGAACGCGGCTGTGCAGACCAACGGCGTCGGACTGAGCGACGCCTACCTGGCGCTCTTCGACGAGCTCGGCGTCCGGGTCGGGGTCAGCGTCGACGGGGACGCCGACGCGCATGACCGGCACCGCCGGTTCGCGAGCGGCCGGGGCAGCTACCAGGCGGTGGCCGCCGCGCTGGGCCGACTGCGACGGTTCCCGCACCTGTACGGCGGCCTGCTGTGCACCGTTGACCTGGGCAACGACCCCGTGCCGGACGTACCGGGCGCTGGCCGACTTCGGCCCGCCGAAGATCGACTTCCTGCTGCCGCACGGCACGTGGGAGGACCCGCCGCCCGGGCGAATCCCCGGCGACCGGCCAGCACCCCGTACGCGGACTGGCTCATCGAGATCTTCGATTACTGGTATCCGAAGCCGCAGACCAGGATCCGCATGTTCGAGGAGATCATGCACCTGCTGCTCGGCGGGGCCAGCGATTCCGAGATCGTCGGGCTCGCGCCGGCCCGGATGGTGGTCATCGAGACCGACGGCTCCGTCGAGCAGGAAGACACGCTCAAGGTCGCCTACGACGGGGCCGCGGCGACCGGCCTGCACGTGGCGCGCGATTCGCTGGACGCGGCGCTGCTGCTGCCGCAGATCGTCGGCCGCCAGATCGGGGCCCGGGCGCTGGCCGCGCAGTGCCGGGTCTGCCCGGTCCGCGCGAGTCTGCGGCGGCGGCCTGTACTCCCACCGGTACCGCGAGGGCACCGGCTTCCTGAACCCCTCGGTGTACTGCCCCGACCTCCTGGCTCTGATCAGCCACATCCGGGACCGCGTGCGGGCCGACCTACGGCCCGCCGCGCCAGGAATGCCGCCGGATGCCCAGCGACCGGATACGACGCTCGGCACAGCGCACCACTCGCTGACCGCGGAGCAGTTCGCGGCGCTCGCCCGGGGCGGCGGCGACACGCGCCGTCGGGCAGCTCGTGGCCGGCCAGCGCAGCAAGCACCTGATCCTGCTGGGCAAGGTCGCGGAGCTGGCCCGGCGCGGCGATCGCCCGGACGACGGGCTCGCCGTGGCCGGGCTAGAACTGCTTGCCCAGGTGCAGCGGCAGGACCAGGCGATGCCGCCGGCGAGGTGATCGGCTATCCGTCCGTGGGCGCGTGGGCGCTGCATACCATCCGGCGGTGTCTCAGGCAATGCCGGGTGGCCCGGCCGAGCGGACTCGCCACGGTCGCGGCGGCGGCCGCCATCAGGGCCGGGCTGGACGCCGAGATCGAGGTCCCGGTGCTCGACGGCAGGCGTCCTGCTGCCATCCCTCGGCGCCGCCGACGCCGTCGGCGACACTGCCGTCGTCGCCACCAAGGCGGCCGAGGTCCGGTCGGGTGACCGCCGGGTGCGAGCTGCGCGCGGGGGCACCCGGCTGGCGGGATCTCCGGCCGGCCACGGCCGGCGCGTCTTCGCGTCCTCATCGATGACCTCGACCCGTTCCGGATGCCCGCGACCGGACGGCGAGCCGACCGGCCGGCTCACGCCGGCGCAAGTAGCGGAGCTTCGCGACACGCTGCACGCGGCCTGGCCGCTGCTCTCCCCCGCCAGCGCCGCGGAGATCGCCGCGATCGTCCGGGTGATCGTCCCGTACCGGGCACCCGACTCCGGCCTCGTCAGTACCAGCTCGCCGCAGGCCTTCGGCACGGTGGCGATGTCCAGGCAGCCCGACGGGTACACGTGCGCGGAGACGCTCGTCCACGAAACGCAGCACCTCAAGCTGTGCGCGCTGCTTGATCTCGTCCAGCTGACGCGGCCGGACGACGGCCAGCGTTATTACGCGCCGTGGCGTACCGATCCGCGGCCGGCGAGCGGCCTGCTCCAGGGCGCCTACGCGTTCCTCGGCGTCAGCGGCTTCTGGCGCGAGCAGCGCCGCGCCGCACCGGAACCGGGAAGTCCGCCAGCGGGCCCAGGCCGAGTTCGCGCGCTGGCGCGACGGCGCCGCGCTGGTGGTGGAAACCCTGCTCGGGCAGCGGGCAGCTCACCAGGACGGGCAGGTATTCGCCGAGGAGATGGCCGGGTCCTTGACGCGTGGCGGCGCGAGCCGGTACCCGACGACGCTCGCGTGGTCGCGCAGCACATGGCCGACCGTCACCGGGCCCAGTGGCAGCGCGGACAACGAGCTCGGCTAGGCCAGGAGGGCCGCCTCAGATGGCGGGCGGGTCGAAGTCCGGGTCGAGTCGCTTGCTTCTCCCGCGCCACCACGGCGTCGGGGAAATCCGGCCCCTGGGTCTCGTCGTAAAGTCGCAGCACCTCGGCCATGAGCGCATCCCCCGACGCCTGGTCGCCGGTCGCCATGCGGTCGAGGGCCAGGTTGGCCGCGCACCCGAGCGTATGCGGGTGGGTCTTGCCGAGCACCGCGCTCAGCCGCGGCCAGGCATCCTCCCCGATGCGCCGCGCGTCCTCGGGACGCTTAAGCACCGCGAAGTCGCTGGCGAGGTTCATGGCCACGGTAAGCGTGAAGTGGTGATCGGAGCCGAGTGCCGCGGTCAGCCCCTGGAGGGCCTGCTCATCGGTCTCCCGCGCGGCGGCGGGATTCCCCATGACCCGCCGCAGCAGGGCGAGGTTGCTCATGCAGCCGAAGTTGTACGGGTGGTTCGGCCCGTACACGCGCGGATAGCGGCTCACCGTCGCCTCGGCCAGGGCCAGCGCCTCCGGCGTGGAAGTCGTCGCTCATCGTGCGCAGCAGGTTGCTCAGGCTGATGCCGATCGCCAGCGTCTCCGGGTGGTTCTCGCCGTATCGGCTGGTCGACACCTCATAGGTCGTCCTGGCGAGCTCCAGTGCCTCCTCGCGCATCTGCGGAATTCGCCGGCACACGATCGTGTAGGCGGTGACCGCGCGCAAGGTGGCCACGTGCTCCGGCCCGAGGCCTTCCGGGTCCACCGCGTAGTCCAGTGCTTCCTGGCCGACGTCGAAGGCCAGCTGGAACTGGCCGAGCAGCCGGAGCGTCCACGAGATGCCGATCCAGGCGCCGAGGACGTCGGACGCGGTGGACAGGGTCCCGGTCGGGCTCATCCGCCGGAAGGCGTCCTCGTACAGCTTCCGCGCCTTGCCGTAGTCGCTGTTTAGGCCGTGGTCCAGGGCAAGGCTGGACAGCAGCCGCAGGGTGCGCGAGTCCTCCGGCTCGTACGTGGCCTCGAAAAGGATCCGGCTCTCCTCATCGAGTTCGCCGCGCCGCCACGAAGTCACCGCGGGCCCGCAGGTCGGCCGCGAACGCGGTACGCAGCGAGAGCGTCGTCGGGTCGTCTTCCCCGAGGGCGGCCCGCGCCCTGGCCAAGGCCTCGCTCGGTGACCCGGTAGGACTCCTCGTACCGGCCCAGGTTCCGCAGCAGGTTGCCCAGGTGCCGCTGCGCCCGCAGCACGTCAGAGCTGTCCGGGCCCGAGTCCTTGGTCCACTGCTCGATGAACCGCTCCGCCAGCGCCAGCCCGGACGTGTAGTCCCCGGATTGGTTGAGGTACCGCATCGTGCTGAGCGCGAGGTCGCGGACGGCCGGGTCGCGCGACCTGAGCAGCTCCGTGGATTCGGCGTTGACGTGCGGCAGCAGGTCCTTGAAGCGCGGCCAGTTCTGCGCGTCGTCGGGGTCTTTGGGCGCGGCGCCGGCCAGGATGAGGTGCGCCTCGTTGCGGTAGCCCGCCTGCTGCGTCCGGGCTGAGCTCGTCGCGCAGCAGCGCCTGGATCAGCCGGTGCACCTTGACCGACCCGCCGTCCAGGGTCACCAGGGCATACCGGGCAAGCTCGCGGATGGCGCTAGCCATCAGGATCGGGTTGGCGACGACCTCGGAAACCGGCGTGCCGGTCTCCTTCACGCCACGGCGGAACACGCTGCGCGGGATGGGCTCCGGCCCGAAGAACGCGAAGAAGCGGAGCAGGTCGAGCGCCTCGGGGAGTCGGTCCCTGAGCGCGCTTACCGACAGCTTCCACGCCGCGGTCATCGAGTACGGGTAGTCCAGCGACTTGCCTTCGGCCATGATCTCCGTGACCTGGTCTTTAAGCAGCCGCAGGTACTCGTCGACCGGCATGCCGGTCTCAGAAAGCATGGCGCCCGCCTGCTCGAGGGCCAGCGGCAGGTCACCAAGTTCCTTCGCCAGCCGGTCGGCGTCCGCCTCGGTCAGGCCGGGAACCCGCTTGCGGAGGAATTCGCTGCTCTCCTCGCGGCAGGAACACGTCCATGGGGACGGTGTTGATGACGGAGTCCCAGCGGTGGTTGCGCGAAGTGACGAGCACGTCCCCGGGCCCCCGGGGGATCAGGTCGTTGATGTCCTCCGGCTGGTCGGCGTTGTCGAAGATCAGCAGCCACCGGCTGTACGGCTCACCGCGCCGCAGCGCGTCGAGCACCGCCGTGATCAGGCCGTCAATTCCCGCCGCGGGCTGCGCCTCCACGTTGAGCCGCGCGGCCAGGGTCGCCAGCGAGCCGCGCACGGACGGCAACTGGTCGGCCGGGATCCACCAGACGAGGTCATAGTCCGAGCCGTAACGGTGCGCGTACTCGATGGCGATCGCGGTCTTGCCGACGCCGCCCATCCCGTGAACCCCTTGCGGCAACGGGTCATTGGGATCCTTCTCCGGCAGCACCGCCGTAACCCGGCTCATCCCGCCGTCAACCCGACTCGACGCGCCGTCCCGCAGTTTCCCGAGAATATCGTCCCGTCCGGTGAAGTTCTTGTTGCGCGTCGGGACGCCGCCCCAGATCGTGGGGATACCCGCCCGCGCCATTCTCCCATCAGGCACCGTCATGGCTAGATCTTAGCCGTAAGGCCAAAAAGCTGAAATTGGTCGACAATGGTCGTCCACATTTATCAGTATGAATTCCAAGATCATCGAATCATGCGGCGATAGGCCACTCGACAGCGCCTGAGAAACGATGTATCTGTCAATTAGCTAAGCGCCGACACGGCGGCGCCGCACGACACGGGAGATCGCGCCCACGAGGCGTCCCGTGATGAGGAGGACCATGAACAACGTTGGGGACGGCCTGCTGCCGGACGTCGGCGAGATCAGCATCACCGACCTGGAGTTCATCACCGCGGGCTCCGCGCTAAGGGGTGCGCTAAAGCGAATTCTCTCGTCCAATCCTGATTGCAACTTTAACAGCTTTAACTCCAGTATCAGCTGAACACGTGACCACTAACTGAAGACATCGGCCACGAAGATCGTAAATATCCTCCGGCCGGGCAGCGGGGGCCATATGCCGGCACCTCAGCGTGGCGTAGCCTACTGACTGAGTGCCAGGCACGGCCCGCGCCTGCCGCATTGGGGAGGACCCGTTCGATGAGCAAGACCGCGGATAATCCGTATCCCGGCTCGCGCGCATTCACGCAGGCCGATCAGGCGTTCTTCTTCGGACGGGGCCCGGATACCGCCGCGATGGTCGAGCTCTGGATGGGAAACCGGCTGACCATCGTCAGCGGCCCCGTCGCGAGCGGCAAGACATCCCTGCTGCGCGCGGGGGTGTACCCGGCGATGCCGGTGAAGCGGTCACGCGTGCTTCCGGTCGGGAACTTGTATCACGGCGTGACCTTCCCGTTTCCGGCGCTCACGGACCACAACCCGTACACGCTCGCGCTGCTGACCTCCTGGTCTCCCGAGGACGTGCCCACCCGGCTCGCCGGGCTCACGGTCAGCGAGTTCGTGCGCCGCTTCACGCGCGGCGAGGATCAAGCCATCTACGCCGCGATCGACCAGGTGGACGAGTTCATGCTCGGCCCGCGCCTCGGCGTCCAGGCGAAGTGGCGACAGCAGTTTCTCGCCGAACTGACCCAGGCGATGGCCGACCACCCGCGACTGCACCTGCTCCTGGTAACCCGCAGCGAGGCCCTCGGTCGCCTGACGAACGCGGTTGGCGGCGGCGCGCAGCTCGCGATAACCGGGCTCACCGCCCAGGGGGCGGCCGCCGCCCTCACCGGGCCCGCCGAGGTGGCGGGCCGGACCTTCACCGAGGAGGCGGCGCACAACCTGATCGACGACCTGAGCACCCCGGGAATCCCGGGCCCGCCGGTCGCCGACTACGTGGAGCCATCGCTGCTTCAGGCGGTCTGCTGGCAGTTGTGGGAAAAGCTCCCGCCCAGCGTTACCGAGATCTCCGACTGGGCGATCAGGGAGTACAGCAATGCCGACTCCGCGCTCGCCATCCGTTGCGGTCAGGTGATCGGCGAAGTCGCGGCGCTGTACGACATCTCGTCGAAAGAGCTGCGCGCGTGGCTGCTGAACCATTTCATCACCGACAGCGGCACCCGCGGCGGCACTCACGAGGGCACGCGGACGACGGCGGGGCTGCCGAACGCGGTGCCCCGCCTCCTGCTCGACCGGCACGTCCTGACGAGCCAGATGGATGAGTCGGTGCGGTACTACCGGCTGCTGAGCAGGCGCCTGGTCGAGCCGTTGTGGAAGGCGAGCGTTGACCGCCCGGCCGCCCCGGCCGCGGCCGAATACCTGCGGGCGGCCGAGCGGGACCTGGCCCTCGGCGAGCTTGACTACGCCTGGACGCACGGGGAGTGCGCCCGCCGCGCCACCGCCGAGCCTCAGGGAACGCGCGCAGGTCCAGTCGCTGCTCGGCAACGTGGAGTACCGGCGCGGCAAGCCCGGCGAGGCCCTGCCGCACTACCGTCAGGCGGCCGAACTGCTGCAAGCGACGGGCGACACCGTGGCCGCGGCCTACCAGCTCGCCGCGGTTGGCCAGCTCCTGCTGACGGAGGGCGAGCTGAACGATGCCCTGCCCGAACTGCGCGCGGCGGTCGAGCGGGCGCCGAACGACCTTGGGCTGCAGACCCAGCTCGCCCTCGCGCTGTGGCAGCACGGTGACGCCCGGGGAGCGGTCGCGATCCTCAACTGGGTCCTGTCGATCGACGGCGGGCATTCGGCGGCCCGGCGGGCCCGCGGCGAGATCCTGGCGGACCTCGGCGAAGCCAGGAACGCGATGCACGACCTTGACCGCATGGCGTCCGGCCGCCCGTTCACCCGGGCCGCCCGCGGGCTGGCGCTCGCCGAGCTCGGCGACTACCAGGCAGCGACCGAAGAAGTCAACGGCGCGGTAGCCGATGCCCCGCACAGCGGCCTCGTCCTGCTCTACGCGGCGCGCGCGTTCGCGCTGGCCGGCGACAAGGCCCTGGCGCGGGAGCGGGCCAGGGAAGCCACCGACGCCACCGATCCGCCGCTTTCCCAGGCGCACAAGCGGCTGGCAATGCAACTGGCCGGCCACCGGGTGGGACTCAGCCGGCCCTATCCCGGCGCTCCTGAGCGCCGCCGAAGATAACGTCGGCGAAGTTGAGGTCCAGTTCCCGGTAGTGTGCCCGCATCATTTCCGTGGCGGCTTCCGCGTCGCGGGCCGCCAGTGCCGCGAGCAGCTTCTCGTGCAGCCGCCGGAAGGCTTCCGGCGGAACCGTATGGATCTGCCTGGCCATGATGACGTACCGCTCCGTCCGCGTCGATATGGCGTCCCGGTACTGGATCAGCACCTGATTGTGCGACCCGCAGTAGACCATGCGGTGAAACGCCCGGTTGACGGTGAGCAGGCCGCCCACCGCCACCGGGATCCCGGCCTCCCGCAGGTAGCGGACCGCCTCCTGGTCGTCCTGGCGGGCGACCAGCTGCCGGGCCCGGGCCAGCTCGTCCGGCGTCATCTGGGCGGCCGCGAGCCGCGCCGCGAGCAGGTCGAGTTCCTGCCGCACCGCGAGGAGCTCGTCCGCTTCCGCCCGGGTGAGCGGCGCGATAACCACGTCCCGGTGGGCGTTGCGGATGACCAGGTGATCCGCCTCAAGCCGGCGCAGCGCCTCGCGCAGCGGCGTGATGGAGACGCCCAGGGACGCGGAAAGCTGCAGGTAGTCAACCCGGCTGCCCGGCTCAAGGGTGCCGAGGAGGATCTGGTTCCGCAGCTCAAGGTAGGCGCCGTCGGCCTTCGTCGGCGCGCCACTGGTTCGATCGCCATACGTCACGGGTGTTCCTCGGTGGGTGAGCGCCAGCGCTTAGAAACGCAGCGTAATGCCTCTTGCCTCCGATCCAGAACTTTATATTATAAAGTTCAATCCGCTACGAAGGGACTCGCCGGTGCAGACGAGCACAGATCGGATCCTGACCACGCACACCGGAAGCATCGCCAGGCCGGACGACCTGATCGAGCTGATGCGCGCCAAGGAAAACGGCCGTCCGTACGACCCGGAGGCATTCGAGGCCCGCGCGGCGGCGGCCGTCGAGGAGTGCGTCCGCCGCCAGGTCGAGGCCGGCCTCGACGTCATCAACGACGGCGAGCAGCGCAAGAGCGGGTTCACCACGTACCTGACCGAGCGGCTCGCCGGGTTCGACGCGGTCCCCTACGCCCCCGGCGAGTCGGCCAGCCACTGGCGCGAGGTGGACGAGTTCCCCGAGTACTACGAGCGTTACTTCAAGACCGCGATGTACGGGGCCATGCTGAGCCCGCCCGACCCGGCTGGTGTGCCGCGGCCCGGTCAAGTACATCGGCCACGAGGCACTCGCCACCGACATCGCCAACCTGCGGGCGGCGCTGGCCGGGAAGTCGTACACCGAGGCCTTCATGTCCGCGGCGCTGCCAACCGGGCTCGCCGAGCACGACAACGAGTACTACTCCACCCACGAGGAGTTCGTGACCGCGCTCGCCGACGCCGACCACGAGGAGTACCGGGCCATCATCGACGCCGGCTTCCTCATCCAGCTTGACGACCCGGCCGCGACCAGCCTGTGGGGCCACGGGGACGCCGAGCCGGCCGAGCGGGACCGGCGCGTCGCGGAGACCGTCGAGCTGATCAACTACACGCTGCGCGACATCCCGCCGGAGAAGATCCGCTACCACACCTGCTACGGCATCAACCAGGGCCCGCACGTCTACGACCTGCGGCTGCGCGACTTCATCGAGCCGATGCTCAAGATCAACGCCCAGGCGTTCTCGTTCGAGGTCATGAACCCCAGGCACATGCACGACTACCACGCCTTCGAGGACGTCCGGTTGCCCGCGGGCAAGGTGATCATCCCCGGCATGCTGAGCAACGGCGCGAACTGGGTCGAGCACCCCGAGCTCATCGCCGAACTGACCGTGCGGTACGCGGAACTCGTCGGCCGGGAGAACGTGCTGATCGGCAACGACTGCGGCTTCGCATCCCAGGCCGCGACGAAGGAAATCGACCCGCAGGTGGGCTGGGCGAAGTTCGCCGCCCTGGCGGAGGGCGCCAGCATCGCGTCGCAGCGGCTCTGGCGCTGACGGGATAGTGCGCGTGATCATCGCCGGGGGCGGCACCGGCGGCCTTGCCACGGCAATCGCCCTCAGGAAGGCCGGCATCGAGCCGCTGGTGCTCGAGCAGGCGCCCGCGTTCACCGCCATCGGCGCGGGCCTCGGGCTCTACGCCAACGCCATGAAGGCGCTCACCTACCTCGGGGCCGACGCCTACTGGCGGGAGACGGCGGCGCGCATCGACGTCTCCGAGCAACGCGGCCTGGGCGACGACCAGCTCATCACCGCGTCGTCGCTGGAGCCGCGGGCGGCGAAATACGGTGCCCCCTACTACTGCGGCCACCGCGCCGACCTGCTGACCAGCCTGCTGACGGCGCTGCCGGGCGAGTACGTGCGCACCGGCAGCCGGGTCGTCGGGCTTCGAGGAGACCCCGGACGACGTGCGGGTCGAGCTCGCAGGAGGCGAAGAGGTACGCGGCGACCTGCTCGTCGGCGCGGACGGCCTGCGCTCGGCGACCAGGAAGCTGCTCATGGGCGAGCGGGAGGCCCGGTTCACCGACGTCGTGGTCTGGCGCGGGCTGATCCCGCGGGAAAAGGTGCCAAGCCGCTACGACGCGAAGATCATGGCCTGGTTCGGGCCGCGCCGCCACGTCCTGCTTTACCCGCTCCGGCACGACGGGCACCCGGAGCAGCGTCTACAGCCTGAGCGCGTTCGTCCCCGCCACCGAGGTGCACCGCGAGTCCTGGACGGCGTCCGGTGACCTGGCCGACCTGCACGCGTCGCTGGCGGATGCCTGCCCGGCGCTGCAGGACCTGCTCGCCCTGATGGACGACGGCGCTGATCACCGGCATCTACTTCCGCGACCCGCTCGAGACCTGGGGGTCCGACCGCGTCGTGCTGCTCGGCGACGCCGCGCACCCCGCGCCGCCGAGCGCGGGGCAGGGCGCCGGCATGGCGCTGGAAGACGCCGTCATGCTCGCCGCCTGCCTGCGGCGGGCCGGGGCGGGGAACGAGCCGGCCGCCCTGCGGGAGTACGTGTTCCGGCGCCAGGCGCGCACCAGGCGGATGCTCGAGTCGTCCCGGGTCAACCTGCGCAACAGCCAGACCAGCGACCCGGTCCAGGTGCGGGCGCGCAACGGCTACTACCGCGGTCTTGAACGGCTCAGCCCGGCGGGCCCGCCGATGCAGGAATGGCTGCTCGCGCACGACCCGGTCGCCGCCGCGCAGCAGTCAGCCGCGGAGTTCGCAGCAGAACCTGGCCGTGCCGGGCAACCCGCTGCGCCGGCCGGCGGCGCGGCGGGCCTTCGACGCTGTGGCGCGGCGGCGCTGACCGGCGAGCACCGCGCGGCGGGCTGGCTGGGCGAGCGCCGCGGTTACGCCGAGTTCGTGCGGGACGGCTGCGGCCGCCGGGCGGGAGCGGGCCGGCCGCCGACGTCAGCTGCGACGGGACGCCGGCCTTGCGGGTCGGAGCTCATCCCGGATCGACGCCCCGGTGGTGCTGCACCTGCACGGCGGCGGCTACGTGATGGGCTCGGCGGAGCTGTCGGCGCCGCTCGCCGGGCGGCTGGCGGAGGCGGCCGGCGGCTGGTCGCTCGTGCCCGACTACCGGCTCGCGCCCGAGCACCCGTTCCCCGCGGCGCTGGAGGACGCCCTGGCCGCCTACCGCTGGCTGGCCCGCGAGTACCCGCGGGCCCCGGTCATCGTCAGCGGCGAGTGCGCGGGCGGCGGCCTTGCCCTCAGCCTCGCCCTGGCCCTGCGGGACGCGGGCGAGGCGCTGCCCGCCGGGATTCACGTCGTCTCGCCCTTCTGCGACCTGGCGCTCACGGCGGAGCACCCGAGTCCCGCCGTCGACTCCGACCCGTGGTTCAACCGCATCGCGCTGATCCAGCTCGCCGCCTGCTACCTGCACGACACCGACCCGGGCCAGGCACTGGTCTCGCCGGTCCGCGCGGACCTGTCCGGCCTGCCGCCGCTGCTCATCCAGGCGGCCGAGCCCGAGGCGCTGTTCCCGAGCGCGGAGCGGCTGGCCGATGCGGCCCGCGACGCCGGCGTTCCCGTCACGTTCAGCCCGGTCGCCGACAGCGTCCACTCCTTCATCCTGTTCGACTTCCTGCCAGAAACCGACCGCGCGCTGGCGCAGTTCGCCGCGTTCACCGAGACGGTGAGCGCGGGCTGACGCCCGGGTCAAGGCACTGGCCTAACGCACGGCCTAACCCGCGGCGGCGGCCGCCAGCCGGGCCACGGCATCGTCCACCTGGTGATCGGCGAGGTTGCCGTAGCCGAGTACCAGGCCGGGCGCTTCCGGTAGGTCAAGGAACCGGTAGGTGTCCAGGTTCGCGACCCGGACGCCCGCGGCGGCCGCGCGCCGCACCACCGCCGCGGCGTCGCTGCCCGCCGGCAGTTGCAGCAGCACGTGCAGCCCCGCCGCGACCCCGCGGACGCGGCCCTCGGGCAGGTGCTCGGCGAGGGCCGCGGCGATGCGGTCCCGGCGGGCGCGGTACCGGGCGCGGGCAGCGCGCAGATGGCGGTCATAGGAGCCGGTCTCCACGAACGCGGCGAAGGCCAGCTGGTCGAGGACAGGCGGCCCGGAGGGCCGCACGAGGGCCGCGCGGACCAGCGGGGCCCACGACCGCGGCGTCGTCATCCAGCCGATGCCCACGGCCGGCGAGAGCGTCTTGGTCACCGAGCCGATCAGCGCGACGCTGGACTTGCCCGCGCCTTGCAGCGCGCCCACCGGTCGCCGGTCGTAGCGAAACTCCGCGTCGTAGTCGTCTTCGATGATGAGCCCGTCCGCGCCCCTGGCCCAGTCGAGCAGCGCGGCGCGGCGCCGCGGTGACAGCACGACTCCCGCGGGGAACTGGTGCGCCGGACTCACGATCACCGCCTTGACACCGGGGTGGGCGGGCAGCAGGTCCGCCCGCAGGCCCTGCTCATCGACCGGGACCGGAACGGCGGCGAGCCCCGCCGCCGCCAGCACGTCCCGCAGCCGGTGCCAGCTGGGATCCTCGACCGCCACCGCCGCGTGGCCGTGCAGCCTGAGCGTCCGGCACAGCAAGCCGATCGCGTCGGTCGCCCCCGCGGTGATCACCAGGTCGGCCGGGTCGGCCTGCGCGCCGCGGACCCGAGCCAGGTACTCCGCGAGCACCTGGCGCAGCCGCGGGTGGCCGACCATGTCCGGGTAGGCGAGGTCGCCCAGTGCCATGCTCGCCGCGCCCGCGCGGACCGCCGTTATCCACCGCCGCATGGGAAACGCCCGCAGGTCGGGCAGGCCGGGGGCCAGGTCAATGAGGGTGCCCGGGGTCGCGGCCCGGCCGGCCGCGGCCGCTTTGGCGGCCGCCGGCAGGTCGGCCCGCTCCAGGTCGCAGACCCGGGTGCCGGACCCGACGGTCGCGGCCAGGCGCGTGCAGCAGCGCTACACCTACCTCGAGCCGCTGCTGAACCCAGGACAGCTGGACACCATCACCGAGGAACTGCTCGACTACGCCTGCGCCGAGGACCTCGCCCTGTTCGCCTACTCGCCGCAGCTCGGCGGCTCCTACGCGCGGTCCGACCGGCCGCTGCCCGCTGCCTACGCGCACCCGGGCAGCCACGCGCGGCTGGCCGTGCTCGGCAAGGTGGCCAGCGAGCTCGGCGCCACGCCGGGCCAGGTCGTGCTCGCCTGGCTGCTGGCCCGGTCGCGGCCGACGATCATCCCGGTCCCCGGCGCCGGCTCGGTCGCTCAGCTCGACGAGATCCTGGCGGCCACCGAACTCACCCTGGACGCGGAGACGATCACCCGACTCGACCAGGCGGGCCGGTCAGCGGACACTTGAGTCCGCTGACCGGGCCCGGTCAGCGGGCGAGCGTGGCGATGTACCCGGGGATGACCACGGTCACCGCGCCGCCCGCGAATACCGGCCGGAGCGTCTCCAGGCACCAGTCGCGGGCCTCCGCGGCGCCGCAGGCACCGCGCGCGATGGCGTCGTCCACGTTGACCTCGCTGAGCATGTAGCTCAGGTAAGCGTCGAGCTCCATCGGCAGCTGGATCTCGAGGTCGGTGTAGTCGATTAGCCGCAGGCCGTACGCGGCGAGTGGCTGCTCGCGCACGTCGAGCGGCTCCCAGCCGGGCGGCCACGGGAAGCGCTGCTCGAACGAGGCGAACCAGTCCGCCAGGGCGCCGCCGCTGGCCGCCCGCCCGCCGGTGGAAAAGTCGTACAGCAGGAACGTCCCGTCGCCGGCCAGCACCCGCGCGATCTCGGCGAGGGCCGACGGCAGGTCGGCGTAGTTCAGCGAGCCGGCGGCCGCGACCAGGTCGAATGACCCGGCCGCGAAGGGCAGTCGCTCCGCCTGGCCGATGACGAAGCCGGCGCGGGGCGCGACCGTCCGCCGGTGGGTGAGCATGGTGGAGATCGGCTCAAGGCCGATTGCCCGCCGGGCCAGCGGCGCCAGCGCCGCGGTGGACAGGCCCGCGCCGCAGCCAATGTCCAGGGCCAGGTCGGCCTGCCGGCCCAAGCGGGCCGCCCCGAGAATCTGCTCGTGTATCGGGCGGCCGGTCAAATGCGTAGGCCGCCGCTAGGCGCTCGCTGTCGTAGACGCTTGTCATGGCTCCTCCGAGATCGGCTGCGACCCACCCGGGACGACCCTAATTCATGATCAGCGCGGACCCGGCCGGGCGCGCTACTACGACGCGGGGAGTAGCGGAAAATCGCTACGCCGGGCCGATGCGCCCCCGGGGCCAGCGCGTAGGCTCGGAGAATGCGTACGGATCGCCGATGGCAACGGTTCCACGCGGTCGGCTGGGTCATCTCGATCGGCGGCATGGCCGTGGCCCTCGGGATGTGGCAGCTTCACCTGCGCGAGGTCGAGCAGCGCGCCGAGGAAGCCGAGCGCACCAGGGACGAGGTCGCCCGCCGCCGCGCCGTGGAGGAGCGGCTGCGCATCGCCCGCGAACTGCACGACTCCCTGACCCACAGCATCTCCGTGATCCAGGTCCAGGCGGGCGTCGCGGTCCACCTGGCGCGCAAGCGCGGCGAGGAGGTGCCGCCCGCACTGCTGGCGATTCACGCCGCGGGCGCGGACGCCGCCAGGGAACTGCGCGCCACCCTCGGCGTGCTCCGCGACCAGGACCAGGGCACGAGCGAGGACCTCGACGGCAGCGGCCTGGACCACCTGGACGGCATGGTAACCCGGGCGCGCTCCGCCGGGCTGCCGGTCACCGTGACGGTGACCGGAACCCGGCGGCCGCTTCCGCCCGCGGTGGACCAGGCGGCGTACCGGATCGTGCAGGAAGCGCTCACCAACACCAGCCGCCACGCGCGCGCGGCCGACGGCGGCGGTCAGGCGAGTGCCTGGGTCGTGCTGCACTACGCCCAGGACGCACTGACGGTGCAGGTCAACGACGACGGGAACGGCGGCGGGGCGAAGTCGGCCGGACCCGGGCTTGGACTGATCGGCATGCGGGAGCGCGTGTCCGCGCTCGGCGGACGGCTGCACGCCGGACCACGGGATGGCGGCGGCTTCCAGGTGCGGGCCGAACTGCCCGTTCGGGCCTAGGGTCCGGGCGCCTCGTGATCAGGGTCCTGCTCGCCGACGACCAGGCGCTGATCCGCAGCGGCATCCGGTCCCTGCTCGAGGCGGAAGACGACATCGAGGTGGTCGCCGAGGCGACCGACGGGCGGCAGGCGGTGGCGCTCACCGCGGAGCACCGGCCGGACATCGCGCTCATGGACATCCAGATGCCCGCGGTCGACGGGATCGAGGCCACCAGGCAGATCGTCGCGAACGAGCAGCTGGACCGCGTGCGGGTCGTCATCCTCACGAATTTCGGGCTCGACGAGTACATCTTCCGTGCCCTGCGCGCGGGTGCGAGCGGCTTCCTGCTGAAGGACACCGAGCCGGCCGAGTTGCTCCAGGCGCTGCGCGTGGTCATGCGCGGGGACGCGTTGCTGTCGCCGTCGGTCACTCGCCGGCTGAATCGGCGAGTTCGTCGCCCGGCCGCCGGACGCGGTCGCCGCCTCAGGCATGGAAACCCTGACCAACCGGGAACGGGAGGCCGTGGCCCTCGTCGCGCACGGCCTGTCCAACGACGAGATCGCCGCCAGCCTGGTGCTCAGCCCCACGACCGCCAAGACCCACGTCAGCCGGGCGATGATCAAGCTCGGGGCCCGCGACCGCGCGCAGCTCGTCGTCTTCGCCTACCAGACCGGCCTGGTCAGCCCCCGCGACCTCCGGTAGGCCGGACGATCGCGGACGCGAGCAACGGTGGCTACCCAGGTACCAGCGACGTCATGCCGGCCGCCGCGCCGAGCAGCCGGCATTGCTCGCGGATCGCCGCGGCGAACGCCGCGACAGCCGGGTGGCGGCTGGTTCCCTTCCGGCAGGCGATGCTCGTGCGGCGGCGCGCGGTCACGGGCGTGAGGCTTACTCCGGCCGGCACCTCCCCCACGCCAAGCTGCGGGATCAGGGACACTCCCTGGCCCGCCGCCACGAGGGCGAGGACGGTGGCGAAGTCGTCGGCATGGTGGCGGATGCGCGGCGTGAAGCCGCACGCCTGGCAGGCGCGGATCACCATGGTGTGGCACAGGGTGTCCGGGCTGCCCGCGATCCACGGGGCGTCGCGCCAGTCCTCGATGCTGGTCTCCGCGTGGCCGCGCTGGCCACCGGGACCGCCCTGGCCGCTCGCGGCCGCCAGGTAGAGGGACTCCTCGAGCAGCGGTTCCGCCTCGAGCGCGGGGTCGGGTTCGGCCGGCACGTAGTCGTAGACGAAGGTGAGGGCGACGTCAAGGGTTCCCGCGTGCAGGGCACCAGGGACGGCGACCGGGTCAAGCTCGGTAACCATGAGCTCGAGCCCGGGGTGCTCGCCGCCGAGCGCGACCAGGGCCGGCGGCAGCATGGTGCGCGCCGCGGAGGGAAAGGCGCCGATCCGCAGCGGACCGGTCAGGCTGCTGCGGGTGGCGGCGAGCGCGGCCGATGCCTCCTCAAGGACGGCGAGGACAGTCTCCGCGTAGCGAGCGAGCACCGCGCCGGCCGGAGTGAGCGCCACGCGCCGGCCGGAGCGCTCGAGCAGCGGCACGCCCGCCTCGCGCTCCAGGGCGGCGAGTTGCTGCGACACCGCGGACGGCGTGTACGCGAGCGCGTCCGCCACCGCGGTGATCGTCCCGCGGTGCGACAGCTCGAACAACAAGCGGAGCCGGCGTACGTCGATCATTAGGTCAGCTTACAAATGAGTGAAGAAACGTGAACTGGATCTGCACAGCGCGACGGTGCAGGCTCGGAGGCATGGAAGGTTCCTGGCAAGGCCTGTACGTCCCCCTCATCACTCCCTTCACCGCGGAGGGCGAGCTGGCGCCCGCTGCGCTCGAGAAGCTCGCGCACGCCGTGATCGACGACGGCGCCGCGGGCCTCGTGGCCCTCGGGACGACCGGCGAGTCGCCGACGCTCAGCGCGGCGGAGCGGCGCGCGGTCCTCGACATCTGCGCGGGTGCGTGCCGCGAGCGCGGCGTCGCCCTGATCGCGGGGGCGGGCTCGAACGACACCGCGGGCACGGCCCGGGCCCTGCGGGAGCTGGCCGCCTGGCCGGAGGTGTCGGCCGCGCTGACCGTGGTGCCGTATTACACCCGGCCGTCGCAAGACGGGGTGATCGCGCACTTCGCCCGGGTCGCCGCCGACAGTCCCGTTCCGGTCATCGTGTACAACATCCCTTACCGCACGGGCACGCCGCTGAGCAGCGAGACCCTGCGCGAACTGGCCGCGATACCGGGGGTAGCAGGGGTCAAGCACGCGGTCGGCGGCATCGACCACGACACGGTCATGCTGCTGGCGGACCTGCCGGAAGGCTTCACGGTGCTGGCGGGCGACGACGTGTTCGCGTCCCCCCTGCTCGCGCTCGGCGCGGCGGGCGCGATCCTCGCCTCTGCCCATGTCTGCACGCGAGAGTTCGCCGACTTCGTCGCGGCCTGGCGTTCCGGGCAGGCCGCCCGCGCCCGCGAGCTGGGACACCGCCTCGCCCTGCTCTCGGCGGCGCTTTTCGCCGAGCCAAACCCGTGCGTCATCAAAGGAGTCCTCTACGCCCAGGGCAAGATCCCCAGCCCCGCGGTCCGGCTGCCGCTGCTACCCGCCAGGGATGACACGGTGCGCGCCGCCGTGGACCTGCTCGCCGCGCCGGCTCGTTCCATTATTGTGTGAATTTTGGGCGCGTACAGTGCTCAAAACTCACACAATCATGGCGAGGTGAGGCCGCATTCAGTCCACGTGGCCCACAAGGTCAGAATCGGGCGGTGTCCACGTGGCCAACAAGGTCAGAAAACTACAGGCCAGGGCGCCGCGAGGACACTTGATGTGAGCGTGTGTGCCACTCGGCCAGATTAACCTGGATTAACCCGCATCCGGTTAACCCGGCCCGGCGGTGCCCATGGTCAACGGCGACACCATGCGAAATCCCGCGGAACGTCATGAATAAAGCTCTAAGAAAGCCCCGGCGATTACGGACGATTTCCCGGTCCCAGGCGCCCGAAGCCACCGGAGAAACTACCCCGGCTTCCCGGGAAGCGGGGCGTCCCCGCTCCGTTCCATCGCCCTGGCCAGTAGCCGCCCCGAGAGCCCCGCCCGGATGCCGGGGCGCCGTCGAAGCTCCCGCTTACAGAGTCCGACTGCGGGCTCGAGCCCGGGTAAGAAGACGACTGGCTTGCCTGCGACGCGGGCTCGGCCGTCGTCGCGGCCGCGACCGCCGGGGTGGACGACGCCGGGGCCTTCGCTGCCCGCGACCTCGTGGCCGACGGGCGGGGCGACGGCGCCGCGGCCGGCCCCGTGGCGGCCGCGGCCGGGGAACTCGCCGCGGCCGGCGCTCCCGCCGCGCTGTTCACCGGGCTGCCGTGGCTTGGGGTGACCGTCAGCACGACGGCGGCGGTAGCCGCCCCGAGGACAAGGAGCGTGGCTGCCGCGGCCATCATTCCGGTGCGGAAGCTGACTTCCTCGAGCCGGGCGTTAATGGCCGCGCGGATGCCTGGCCGTGAGCCGGCCATCCGGTGATTCCCGCCATACACAACACCGGACGATACCGATTAAAGGCCGTCAATGGCGGCATAACCATCATTCCAGCCGCCGGCGTGTCCCGGCCAGCCGCCCGGCGATTGCCTGGCACTAGGGTTGTGTCGTGAAATTCTCGCTATGGCCCGACAACCGCCGCGTCCCCGCCGAGTTGCTCGAGCAGGCGCGCGTGGCCGAGGAAACCGGCTGGCACGGCGTGTGGCTGGCCGACCACTACATGCCGAACACCGGGGACACGACGCCCGCGCGGGGCGACGCCTACGAGTGCTGGGGCCTGCTGCCCGCCCTGGCGGCGGTCACCGAGCGGGTCAGGATCGGCACCCTCGTGTCGCCCACTTCGGTTCACCACCCGGCGCTGCTCGCGAAGCGCGCCTGCACGATCGACCGGCTCGTCCGGCGGCCGGATGGTCCTCGGGCTCGGCGCCGGCTGGCAGATCAACGAGCACCACGCCTACGGCATCGAACTAGAACCGCCGGGCAAGCGGGTGAGCCGGTTCGAGGAGGCCATCCAGATCGTGCGCTCGATGCTGTCGGTGGAATCGGAGTCCACCACGTTCCACGGCGCCTACTACGACATCACCGATGCCCCCTGCGACCCCAAGCCGGTCCAGTCGCCGCTGCCGCTGCTCGTTGGCACCCGCAGCCCGCGCATGCTCCGCATCACCGCCCGCAACGCCGACGAGTGGAACACCTGGGGCACCCCGGAGCAGGCCGCCGGTTACCGGGCCGCGCTCATCGAGACCTGCCACGAGGTCGGCCGCGACCCCGCGACGATGCGGACCTCGGTTAACGCCCTCGTCGACCTGGACGCGAGCGTGTCGCCGCCCGGCCGGGCCGCGCTCTTCGGCTCGGCCCAGTACCTGATCGACCAGTTCGGGCGGTACGCCGAGCTCGGCTTCGACGAGTTCATCCTGCCTGACTGGAACCTCGGCGCGGACCGGTCCGAGCGCGCGGACAAGCTCGCGCGGATCAAGACCGAGGTCATTGACCAGGTGGCCGCTTAGCTTGGGCGCGCCGGGAGGCCGAGTTCGTACGCCCGCAGCGTGAGGTTGGGTCCGGGAGAGAAGTCGAGTTCCGGTGTCCGCGTGAACCCGGCGGCCGCGTAGAGGTGCTGCGCGGCCCGCATGGCGGGGTTGGTGCAGAGCCGCAGCCGGCGCAGCCCGCGCTTCTCGGCCCGCTCGATGACGGCCAGCAGCAGCTTCCGCCCCACGCCCCGGCCCTGCGCCGCGGAGGCGACGGCAAACGCGCGGATGTCCGCCTCCGTGGCATCCCGGGCGAGTTCGCTGGCCGCGTCGAAGGGCTCGAGGGTGATCGTCCCGAGAATGCCGTCGTCCGCGTCGTCGACGGCGACGAGCACCGTGCAGCCGCCGTCGAACCCGAAACGCCGCAGCGTCTCGACGTAGCCGTCGCTGTCGGACAGCAGGCCAAGCGCCCGGTACGCCGAAACCCGCACTTCGCCCACCGCTGCCTGCTCATCTGGCCGTGCATCCCGAATCATCACGGGATGCACGCTACCAACCGGCGGTCCGGTTGCGGTTAATCCTTCATTCCGCTGAATTTCGGGCATCATAGCGCCGTCATAGCGTTAACAGAAATATGACGAACCTGATGCTCTCCTGGCAGCAGGCGGCGCTCCTGGCCCTCGGGTGCGGCGCGGCCGGCGGGTTGCTCCTGTATGCCGGCCACGCCGCCCGGGGCTGGCGGTGGGCGCTCCACGTGGGCCCGTTCCTGCGCGAGGCGGGCGTCGTGGTCGGGTTGTTCGCCCTGTGGCAACTGGCGGGAAACCTGGCTTCGGGCGGCTTCCACGCGGCGATCGCGCACGCGCAGTGGATCTGGGACACCGAGCGGACCCTGCGGCTGCCAAGCGAGGCGGACGTCCAGGGGCTGCTGCTCCCGCACCCGCTGCTCTCCGAGATCGCGAACCTCTACTACGCGACCATGCACTTCGGCATGCTGATCGCGATGCTGATCTGGCTGTTCGCCCGGCACCGCGACGGCTACCCGGGGGTGCGCAACGCGATGGCCGCGAGCACCGCGATCTGCCTGCTGATCTCCTTCATCCCCGTCGCACCGCCGCGGTTCCTCCCCAGCGCGGGCATCGTCGACCTGGCGGCCAGGTACGGCGAGTCCGTCTACGGGGTGGTCGGCTCGAACGCGGGCGCCGACCAGCTGTCCGCCATGCCGTCGGTCCACGTCGCCTGGTCGATCCTGGTCGCCTGGGCCGTCATTACCCGGGCCCGGAGCCGCTGGCGCTGGCTGATCGTGCTCCACCCGGCCATTACCGTCCTGGTCGTGGTTGGGACCGGCAACCACTTCTGGGCCGACGCGATCATCGCGGCCGCCATCGACGCCCTGGTCATCTCGGCGCAGTCCCTGCTGGTCCGCCGCCTCCGCCCGGCGACCGTGCCAGTCCAGGCGGCCGAGCCCGCATCGACGGCGGCCGTAAACCGTTAGTGTTCGTTACGTGTCAACACTCCAGGAGTCGCTTCGCTGCTTTCTGGCGGTTGAGGGTCTCAGGACCGCGGCGCTGATCGACATAGCGACCGGCATGATCGTGCGGTCGGTCGGGAGGCCGGAACCGAGTCTCGCCGCGACGGCCGCCTGCGTGGCCGACGAGGCCCGGGCGGCGCGGGACGCGCTCGGGGCCGACTGCCCGGCGGAGGACCTGGTTGAGATCACCACGGTCACGGGCAGCCGACTGCACGTGTCCAGGGTCCTGCGGCGCTCGCCAAGCGAGGGACTGCTCCTGTTCGTCGACCTGGACCGGGCCAAGTCCAACCTCGGCCTCGCCGCGCTGCGGGTCGGCGAGCTCGCCCCGGCGGTGCTCGCCTAGTGATGCGGAGCGGCATGCTTCCCCCCGCGCTCCGGCATTACTCCGCCGCGGATTTCTCCGGCGTCCTCTTGGTGCACGGGCAGCCGGGCGGCACCATCTACTTCACCGGCGGAAAAGTCGCCGCCTGCGAGACCCCGGGCGCACCGGGCCCCGAGGTCATCCTGGTCCACTCGCGCAGGATCGCGGCGGCCGACTGGGGCGCCGCGCGCACCGCGGCGACCGCGGGCGGGCAAAGCCTGACCACGGAACTCATCCGGCGCGGCCTGCTCGGGGCCGGCGAAGCGGAAGCGTTGCTCAGGACCACCCTCGCCGACGCCATGTTCGCGCTCGTCAGCGGGCAGGTCGACGCCTGGGCCGAGGCGCCGCCCGCCCGCTGCCTGCTCCCGCTCACGCCGGCGGTGCGGCCGGGCTGGCTGCTCGCCGAGGCCGCCCGCCGCGCTCAGGTGCTTGCCTCTTTCGCTGAGCCCGCCGAGCCCGCCGAGCCCGCCGAGCCCGCCGAGCCGTCGGCACGCGCCGACGAACGCCGCGCCGCCCGCGAGCTGGCGTTCACCAGCGGCCGCGGGCTGTACGCGACGATGCTGTACCTGGCCAGGGCGCGGGCCGCCAGCGCGGCGACGCCCTAGCCCGGTCAGGCGGCCCCGGCCTGATCAGACGGTCAGCTCGGCCTCGATCCGCTTCAGGTGGTGGCGGGCGAGCGCCAGGTTCGCCTTGCTCCGGTCGAGGACGAGGTAGAGGAACAGGTTGTGCGCCCCGTCGGCGTTTCGCAGCAACCGGATCAGGTGGTACTGCGAGCTGAGGGTGATGAGGATGTCCTCGACCGAGTCGTTGAGCCGGAGCGACTCGACCGTGCGCATCTTGGCCCTGACCACTTCGGTATTGCCGGCGGCGGCGAGGTCCAGGTCGAGGTACTTGCCGCCGCCGAGCGTCCCGAGGGCCATCCCGCTGTCCCAGTCGACGAGCGCGGTGCCGGTCGCGCCCTCGATGGCCATCGCTTCCTTGAGCGCCGTTTCGATATCCATCTATTTCTCCCTCTGCCGTGCGGCTTGCTGCGCCACATCCCGCATCCGAGGGTAACTATGTCTTGTAAATTTCACCGTTAAAACCGTTATGTTGGCATAATTGAGGTCAATGTCCTATTGCCGGAAACACGGTGGGTACATGCGCATATACCCGATGCGACCGTTATGCAATTAGCGGTAATGCAAGCACATGCCACGCAAGTGCGCGCCCAATGAAGTCTTTTAATTCGCTAATAAGATTGTTAGAGAAAGAGAGTCATGTCACGACTGCACGATTCACTGCGCAGCTTCCTGGCGGTTGACGGTGTCCGAACCGCGGCGCTGATCGACGTGGCGACCGGCATGATCGTGCGATCGGTCGGGCAAACCGACCCTGACCTCCCCACCACCGCTGCCCGCGTGGCCGACGAGGCCAGGGCGGTGCGGAGCGCGCTTGGGGCGGCGGGCGCCGCCGACGACCTGGTCGAGATCACCACGACCATCGCCAGCCGGCTGCACGTGTCCAGGATCCTGCAGCGCTCGCCAAGCGACGGGCTGCTCTTGTTCGTCGACCTGGAGCGGGCCAAGTCGAACCTCGGCCTTGCCTCCCTCCGGGTCAGCCAGCTCGCCCCGGCCGTGCTGGCGTAGCGATGGAGACGACGGGGCCCGTGGACAACTGGCTCACCGACGTGCTCAGGGACCGTGCGGCCGCCAAGTTCACCGGCGCGCTGCGCGTGGACGGGCAGCCCGGTGGGATGATCTTCTTCGCGGACGGACGGATCTCCGCCTGCGCGACCTCGGGCGCCCCCAGCGCCGAGGTCATCCTGCTCCGCTCGGGGCGGGTCGCGGTATCCGACTGGGAGGCCGCGTTCGCGGCGGCCGCCGTGGCCGGGCGCGAGATGACGGCGGAGCTCCTCGCTCGCGAGCTGCTCGGCGCGGGCGAACTCGAGGCGGTGCTGCGAACCGCCCTCGCCGATGCAATGTTCGCACTGGCCAGCGGCCGGATCGACGGCTGGACGGAGGCTCCCGCGGCGGAGTGCCTGCTCCCGCTGGCTCCGCCGGTCGGGTCGGGCTGGCTGCTCAACGAGGCCATCCGGCGCAGCCAGGTGCTCGCCTCGTCCCCCGCCCCCGTGCCGCGGGCCAGGGATCGCATCGCGGCCGGCCGGCGGCGGCGCGCGGCCGGCTCGGCCCGGGCCAAGACGAGATCCTGGCCCTAGTCGACGGGCGGCGGACGCCCCGTGACCTCGCGTTCGCCCTCGGCCGGGGCCTCTACGAGACGACGCTGCAGGTAGCCCGGATGCAGGTCGCCGACGTGGTCGTCGTCAGACCGTCCGGCCCGACGCCCGGCAAGCGCGCCGACGCGGTGCCGGACGACAATGCGGCCGACCGCACGCCGACGGGCCTGCCCCGTCGCCGCAAGGACCGCTCCAGCCAGCCCCGGTCGGAGGCGCCGAGCCGCCGGAACCTCGCCGCGAGCATCCGGATGCTGCTGCCTCGTTCCGACGAGAACACGATGCCGGAGGGCACATAACGGAGATCCGCTCACACTATCCCGACAAATCTCACATAGCGGGCACCAGTGACAGCGGTGACCTGTCCGCGGTCGGCAGCAGTCCAGTAATGATTCACAAGGGGGAAGACCGCAGGTGGTTGAAGACGCGCTGCTCGCAGAGATGCGTGCGCTCCAGGAGAAGGTGGCCGGCATTACCGGCACGGCCGTGGCCAGCCGAGATGGCCTGATCGTGCGGGAGGACACCGGGGGCGTAGACCCGGACAACCTCGCCGCGCTGGCCGCCACCTGGCTGGCCCTCTCGCAGCGCTTGTCCACCGAGGCTGGTCAGGGCACGCTGCGGGAAGCCATGGCCAGGAGCAGCGGCGGCTCGGTGACGATTTACGCGATCGGAGTCCAGGCGGTCCTGGTCATCATCGGAGACGAGGGACTGGACACCGCCAGGCTGCACCGCGAGTCACAAACGGCCCTGACGGCCATCAGCGCGCTGGTCGCCAGCAACTCGGCCCGTCCGAAAGGGTTCTTAGCCGAGCGCGAGGGCGATCGCGTGCAGCGCCAGGCCGACGCCCGCGCCGACCACCGTCCCGTTGATGCGGATGAACTGGAGGTCACGCCCGAGCAGCAGCTCGAGCTGGGTCGAGGTCTCGGCGGCGTCCCACCGCTCGATGGTGCCGGTGACCAGGCCCGCCAGCTCGTCGTGGAACTGGTCGGCAAGCCGCTTGGCGCCCGACTCGAGCACGCGCTCGAGGCTCTCCTGGAGGCGCGGGTCCGACCCGAGGCGCCGGCCGGCCGCGGACAGCGCGGCGGCCAGCTGGCGGCGCAGCTCGGAGTCCGGGTCGGCGGCCTGGACGCGCAGCGTCTCCTTGGTGTTTTTCCACAGCCACGACGTCCAGTCGCGGAGCCCTTCGCTCGCCAGCAGGTCCCGCTTGAAGCTCTCCCCGCGCTCGCGCAGCTCCGGTGAGGTCTGCAGGCGCTCGGGCAGTCCCGCGATCCACGCGTCGAACTGCTTCCTGGCGTCGTCGTCGGGGTCGTCCACCATCGCCGCGAGCCGCTCGCGCAGCCGTGCGTGCAGCCGGTCGTACGCCCGTCCGTAGACGACGTCGGGCAGCCAGCGCGGCGCCTCGGCCTCGAAGCGCTCGCGCAGCTCCTCGTTGTGGTCGGCCAGGTACCGGTCGGCGGCGTTCACCATGCTGTCGAACAGCACGGCGTGGTGGCCGCCGGCGATCATGACCCCCACGGCCCGCCCGGCCAGCGGCGCCACGTCGATGGCCGCCGCCGCCTTGCGTCACCTCGACGGTGAGCGCGCTCTGGACGTCCTCGTCGCGCAGCGTCCCGGCCAGCGTGACGACCACGTCCGCGGCGTGCCCGGCGAAGCGGGCGGCGTTGTCCTCGTCGGCCAGCCAGGCGGCCAGCCGCGGCGCCAGCCCCGCCGCGCGGATGCGGTCGCTGAGCACCGCGGCGTTCAGGAAGTTTTCCTGGACGAACTGCCCGAGGGTCGCGGCGAACTGGTCCTTGCGCTCCACGATGATCGCCGTGTGCGGTATCGGCAGGCCGAGCGGATGGCGGAAGAGCGCGGTGACGGCGAACCAGTCCGCGATGCCGCCGACCATGCCCGCCTCGGCGCCCGCCTGCACGTAGCCGAGCAAGCGTCCCGTGGGCGCCGGCCGCGGTCACGCCCACGAACAGGGCGGTGACGGCCACCAGGAAGGCCGTCGCCCGTCGCCGGGCGGCGGCCAGGCGGCGCGTCCGCAACTCCAGTGACTCGCGCTTGAGCCTGGACACAGGCGCAGCGGACGTCGTCGCGGCAGGTTCCATGCACGGCCCCCCGGTCAGTCCGCGGCGCACGCCGATCCGCAGCCGCGTCAGGCGAGTAATGGTCTCGGCATGCAAGCCTAAACGCCCGCGCCGGCCAACAGCGCGCCGACGGGGCCGGACTAGCCGGACCAGCCCGGACTACGGGTGCATGCGCGCGCCCTTGGTGACCTTGTCGACCGCGTTGCGCGGCCCGTAGACGGCGAGTCCGACCAGGTCAAGGTCGGCGGCGCGGACGGCCCGGACGGCGGCCCGGTTGTCCCGGTCGTTGCCCGTCGCGAACAGGTCCGCGGTGAAGACCGACAGTGCGAGACCGCGGGCGACGGCCCGCTCGTGCGCCGTGGCCAGCGTCTCCTTGCTCGCCGCGTACACGAGGACCGGCTGGCGGAACATCGGCAGGTACTCCGTCCCGTCCGCGTCCAGCGTACGGCTCGCCGATGACCTCGGGCACCCGCGGCCCGATCCCGCTCACGAGGAAGGCGGTCACGTTCAGCCGCTGCCACACCTCGAGGTCATCACGCAGCACAACGGCGATCTTGGTGTCGAACCGCACGGGCTCGCCGGTAGACGTATCCATGAGAAACGATCGAACACCGTCGGCCGCCGTCCCGTCTTGTACGATTTTTGCGTGGCCGATGACCTGCGGATCCGGGCCTGGCGACCGCCGGTTCCCGGGCGTCGCCGAGGTCCTGCACGCGCACATGACCAGCCACGTCTACCCCATGCACACGCACGAGTCGTGGACGCTGCTGATCGTCGATACCGGGATGATCCGCTACGACCTGGACCGTCACGAGCACGGCGCGCTGCATCAGGCCGTGACCCTGCTCCCGCCGCGGGTCCCGCATAACGGGCGCGCCGCGACCTCCTCCGGCTTCCGCAAGCGGGTGGTCTACCTCGACCTCGGGTACCTGCCCGCGAGCCTCATCGGCCGCGCGGTCGACCAGCCCGTGCTGTTCGACCCGCTGCTTCGCCAGCGGATCAACCAGCTGCACCAGGCGCTCGAGGAACCCGGCGGCGAACTCGAAGCCGAGAGCCGCCTGGCCTTCGTCGCCGAGCGGCTGCAGCAGCACCTGGCCGGCGACGCCGCGGCGCCGTTCCCCGCGGCCGCGGCGGGCGGGCCCGGCCGGGCCGGCGTCGCGCACCAGCTGCGCGCGCTGATCGACGCCGGGTTCCGCGACAAGGTGACGCTCAGGCAGGCGTCGCAGGCCATCCACGCCCACCCGGCGCACCTGGTCCGGATGTTCAGCCGGGAGTTCGGCATCAGCCCGCATCAGTACCTGACCGGCCGCCGGGTCGACCTGGCCCGCAGGCTCCTGCTTGACGGCACGCCGCCGAGCGTGGCGGCGGCCACCGTCGGCTTCTGCGACCAGTCCCACTTGAACCGCAGCTTCCGGCGGCTCCTCGGCACCAGCCCGGGCCGGTACGCTCGCGTGGCCCGTCAGGCCGGCTGATCAAACGGCACGGTCACGGTGATCGTGTCGGGGAACCAGTGCGCGCCGCCCGCGTGCTCGGGCGCACCGCACACCGTTTGCAGGTACCGCATCGGCGGCCCGAAGCCGCCGAGCGTGTCGTCGACGGGGAACCCGTAGCTGTCTCGGATGACATAGGTCAGCGTGCCGACGTACCTCCCGGTCGCCCGGCGGCCGCTCCCGGTCACGGTCAGCCCCTGGGTGCCGCGGAAGCTCCAGTACAGATCGCTGGTCGTGTCGCTGAATGTCACCGTCGGCAGTTGGGCGGCCGTGAGCCGCGCGCGGGTGTCCCCGTCCTTCAGCTGACGGGCGACGGCCGCCTGAACTTGCCCGTTCACCGCCAGGAACGCGCTGCTCGCCAGCGCCAGCCGGGAGATCCGCGAGCCCGCCGGGTAGTTGACCCCCGCCCCGCCACCCGCGAGGAAATGCCGCAGCAGGTCGGCGGCGGCGGGGAAGCCGGCGGCGGTGAACCCGGTGGCGATCTGGTTTCCCAGGCTCTGGTCGGCTCCGCGCTCGGCGCCGTCGCAGGTCGCCGCCCCGGCCTGCGCGTACGTGTCCTGGCTCCCGTTCGGGAGAACGGGCCGCACCCCGGTAACGGTGAACCCAGGGGCGGTCGCGGCGCGTGACGCCGCGGGACTCGTGCGGGCAGTTGGCGACTCCGCGGGCGCGCCCGGGTTCCCCGAGGTTGCGGTTCCCGAGCACGCCAGCGCGCACGGCAGCGCGATCGCGCACAGCCCGGCGGAGATGGCGATCCGCCGCCTCATCGGCCTCCCCCGGCAAGTCGCATGGATCAAGTCTGCCAACTACGCCGGCCGCGGCCCACCGGGTGTCACCTTTTCACCGGGGAGTAGGCCGCTTCCGTTCGGAATAGGGAAGGCTTTTATCCCGAACGGGTGCGTGCTCCTCGTGGTCGCGCCCGGTCAACTCTTCCTGGCCACGCCGCCGGAGAAGTGGTCCTCGCGCCACCGAAATGTCGGTTTTATGATTCGTTGCCTAGCCAAGAGCGTTTGCCCATGATGGACTGTGGAATTCGCGGGACCACGGGGCGGCTGGGAACATCTTGAAGCGGACTGTACAGACAACGGACGGCAGGCGGCTCGCTACGGCGGTATACGGGGACCCGGAAGGACGCCCGGTGTTCCTCTTGCACGGTACGCCGGGCAGCCGGATCGGCCCTCGCCCCCGGTCGGCGATACTGCACCGGCTCGGCGTCCGGCTCATCTGCTTTGACCGGCCGGGTTACGGCGAGTCCGACCGACTGCCTGGCCGGCGCGTCGTCGATGCCGCGGCCGACGTGTCCGCGATCGCCGACTACTTCGAGTTGCCGAAGTTCGCCGTGGTCGGCCGGTCGGGTGGCGGGCCGCACGCGCTCGCCTGCGCGGCGCTGCTCCCCGAGCGCACGACCAAGGCCGCGGTGCTCGTCGGCATCGCCCCGCGCGAAGCCGAGGGGCTCGACTGGCTGGGTGGCATGACCGAGTCGAACGTTGCCGAGTACGCGGCGGTTACCCGGGGCTATCAGCAGATCGCCACCATTACGCGGGCGGCCGCCGAAGCCGTGCGCGCCGATCCGGCGAGCCTGCTCACGATGCTCCAGGACCAGCTGCCCGACCCCGACCAGCGCGTGGTGGCCGATCGCGGCATCCGCTCGCAGTTGCTCGCGGCCTACGCGGACGCGCTGCGCACCTCCGAGCACGGCTGGATAGACGACGACGTCGCCTTTCACACGCCGTGGGGCTTCGATCTCGCCGCGGTGGCGATCCCCGTTCTGCTCTGGCACGGCGCCAGCGACACGCTCTCGCCGGTGAGCCACGTCAAGTGGCTCGCCGAGCGCATCCCGAACGCCTCGGTCGTGGTCCAGCCAGGCGCGGCGCACTTCGGCGCGCTGCCCGTCCTTCCCGACATCCTGCGCTGGGTCACGTCCACCGAGGACTAGCGGCGTGGCCAGGGGACCGCGGTCAGTAAGACTGGGGCTCAAGGTCACGGTTGATCCGCTGCCCGGCCTGCATCTGGGCAATGTCCGGGTGGCCCTTGCCAAGCACCTGCTCAAGGCTCACGAGCACGCTCGCGGCTATTTGCTCCGCCTCGCCGGACCTGCCCGCATCTCGCAGCGTGACGGCTAGGTTGGCCTGGCATATCAAGGTGTCCGGGTGCTCGGCGCCCAGCACCCGGGTGAGCACCGCCAGCGTGCTGCGCTGCAGCGACTCGGCCTCCGTGAGGTTCCGCGCGTCGGCGAGGCAATTCGACAGATTGATCATCGCCGACAGGGTCATCGGGTGATCTTCACTGAGCGTTCGCCGCATGCGCTCGCTGGCGTCATCGGCGAGCCCGAGCGCCTCACCGAACCGGCCGACGGCCCGCAGGTAGCAGGCGAGGTTGTTCGCGGCCACGAGCGTGTTGGGGTGGTCCTCACCTAGACCAGAACTCAGCGCGCCCTTGACGTCGAGTGCCAGGTCAAGTGCGCGCGGGAAGTCACCATCGGCGGCGTAGTCGCAGGCCAGGTTCAGCGCGCAAATGCGCGCCTCGGGCGACTGGCTGCCATAGCGGCGCTCAAACCGGCTGTAGGTGTCCTGTGCCAGCTTCATCGCCTCGGCCTGGTCGCCCGCCTTCCTGAGCGACACCGCAAGGCTGGTGGCCGTGCGCAGCGAATCGATCATGTCCTCGCCGAGGACCTCGCGGTACTTGTCCAGCGTGGTACGCAGCAGCTCAGCCGACTCACGGAACGCGCCCTCGGCCCGCAGCTCAATCGCCAGGTTGGCCGCCGTGCCCAGGGTGTAGGGGTGATCGGCCGGCAGCACGACCCGGCGTCTTTCCAGCGTGTCTTGGTCACGGTGCAGCGCGTTGGCGTAGTCACCGTTGAGCCGGTAGGAGATCGCCAGGTTGAACGCCGCCATGAGGGTGCGCGGGTGATCCTCGCCGAACTGCTCCTTGAAGCTGGCGTAAGTGCGCTTGTCGGACTCGAGTGCGTCCTGGAAGTCGCCGAGCGCCCGGTGATCGGCGGCGAGGCTACCCAAGGTCATCAGGACGTGCGGGTGATCACTGCCGAGCACCGTGCGCTGCCGGTCGAGGACGGCCTCGTCGAGCTCGCGCGCCTCGCCGAACCGCCCCTGCGAGCGCATCACGTTCGCGATGTGGAAGCGCAGCAGCAGCGTTTGCTGGTCGTCCGTGCCGAGCTGGCCCGACCAGGCCGCGTCGAGCCGGTTCGCCAGGTTCAGGCAGGCCTCGTACTCGCCGACCTTCCACTGATAGCGCACCCAGTCGATCAGCAGTTGCCTGGTTCGCGGGTCGTCACACTCCTCCGCCTGCGACGGGCCGAGATGCGGCCAGATGATCTCGAAGGTGCTCCAGTTCGCCGGGTCGTCGGTCTCGCCCCGCTCGGGCCGGGCGCCGGTGAGGATCTTGTGCAGCTCGTGCCGGGCGTCGATCCGCTCCTCGTCCGTCATCTGGGCCTGGATGACGGCCTGGACGAGCCGGTGGATCTGCAGCGAGCTGCTGCCCGGGTCGACCTTGACCAGCGCGAACCGGCTGATGTCGCGGATGATCCGGCCGATCATCAGTACTTCGCTCAACGTGGAGTCGAACGGCGACAGGGACCGCATCGTCGCGTCCGAGTACAGCAGGTCGGTGGAAATCGGTCCCGGCGAGCAGAAGGCCAGGATCTGGAGCAGTCGAACAGCGGCGGGCGAGCGCTCCCTGAGCTGGTCGAAGGACATGGTCCAGGTCGCCACCACTGTATTCTCATAGTCGGCCGGCCGGTTCAGCCCGAGGATCCGGGTGGCGCGCGTCGACAGCTCGGCCACGTAAGCGCGCGCGGGCATCCCCGTCTGCTCTAGCCAGGCGCTGGCCTGCACGATCGCGAGCGGCAGGTCGCCGAGGGCCTCGGCCACCTGGTTGGCGTCCCCCGGGTCCAGGTTCGGCACGTGGCGCACCAGGTGGGCGACGCTCTCCTCCCTCGAGAACACGTCTACCTCGAGGGAGTCCGCCGTGTTCGTCCACTCCTTGTTCCGCGAGGTGATGATTACGTGCC
Source organism: uncultured Actinomycetota bacterium (assembly GCA_963850115.1). Lineage (GTDB taxonomy): Bacteria > Actinomycetota > Actinomycetes > Streptosporangiales > Streptosporangiaceae > Trebonia. The sequence goes on along the minus strand of CAWKKG010000001.1, from coordinate 155,832 downwards.
CGTTCCCGGTCGGCAGCCACGACTTGAGCAGGTCCGCGTTGTCCGCGTTGTCGAAGATGATTAGCCAGCGGGCGGTGGTATCGCCGCGCAGCTCGGCCAGCGCCGCGGCGGCCGCCTCGGCGACGTTTTCGCCGACCCGCAGCTGCATCCGGCGGGCTAGCTCCGCGAACGAGAGGCTGATCTCCTCGGCCCGTTCCGACGGGACCCACCAGACCAGGTCGTAGTCGGACTTGAACCGGTGTGCGTATTCCTGCGCGAGCTGGGTCTTGCCCACGCCGCCGAGCCCGTAAAGCACCTGGGCGACCGCCGTGCCGCCTCTGGAGAGCCTGTCCCGCAGCTGCTCAAGCGTTTCCGCCCGGCCGGTGAAGTCCGCGTTCCTGGCCGGTACCTCCGCGAGCCGCGGCACCGTGCCGGGAAAGCGCGGCCCGTCGGCCCGAGCGGCCCCGGGCACGTGCCAAGGCCGGTCGAACACCGACAGCAGCCGCGCCATGGCCTGCGTGGCGTCCGCCCGGGCCAGGTCGATAGGCGTGTAGTCGCCGAACGGCTCGGCGATACGCGCATCGCTCACCCGAATGGGCACGATCTGCCGCCTAATGCCCGCGGCGTCCGCCGCCGCCAGCGCCCGCCACAGCGATCGCGCCTCCGGCGAGTTCATGTAGGCGCTCGACAGCACGGCGACGACCCGGGGCGCCGCGAAGGTCTCCTCGGCCCCCAGTTCGGCGGTCACCCTGCTAACCGTGGACCGGGGCGTTACCCGGAACCCGGTCCGGGTCAGTATGGCCTCGACCCAGTCCGCCCACATCCGGTCCTCCGGCGCGTAGCTGAGGTAAACCTGGGTGAGGGCAGCCGGGGGACGGCGCGCGAACTGCTCCTTGTACTGGAGGCGCATTTCATCGGGGAGTGGCCGCATCGCGGTCACTTCGCCCGAGGTCACCGCGGCCGTGATGCGCTCGAACGCGGCCAGCAGTGACGCGGGCAGCCCCGCCTCGTCGCCGAACGTGGCGAGGATTTCCTCGAAGGCATAGAACGGCTTGTACGGGACCTCCACCGATGACCAGTACGCGACCGAGTCCGCCTGGGACAGGCCCTGCGGGAACCCCTCGAACCGCCGCCGCGCGGTCGAGCGGCCAACGTCTAGCTTCTCCTTCTCGCCGTCCTCGATCCGCATCGGCAGCGGCAGCACCCGGATGTTCCTGTCGCGGTACCGGTTGCTGATCTGCCTGGCGACGTTGGCGGCCCCCTCGATGGACTGGTTGCTGAGCGTAAAGCACACCGCGAGCACGTCGGGCAGTTCAATCGTGCAGATGTCGGCCACATCGGACAGGCCGGTGCGGCTGTCGATTAGCACGAAGTCGTAGTTCCGCTTCATGTCCTCGCGCAGCGCCTTGAAGAATCGGCCTCCACCCAGGCGCTCGTAGAAGTTGTCCCAGTCGAGCGAGCAAACGGCCGCCGAGTAATCGCGGTTCTGCCGGCCAGCCGACAGGAAGTCCAGCCTCCCGCCGTCGGGGAAATCCCATTCAAGGGAGACCGCGTCCCTGTCCACGCGCGCGAACTGCCGGTACCAGTCGTCGGGCCGTGGCGCGTGGTTGAGCGCCTCATTGGCGTAGTCGTTGATCAGCTCGATTACGCCGGGGGTGGCACTCACCTTCGATTCCTCGAGGAAGGGCTCGAAGAACTTGTGCAGGCCGGGGGACTCGAGGTCCCAGTCGACGACGAGCACCCGCTTGCCGCTGCTGGCGATAATCCAGGCCACGTTGGCCAGGGCCATGGTGCGGCCCGTTCCTCCCTTGTAGGAGTAGAACGTGATGACCTGGCCGTTGCGTGATGCGCTCACCCTGAGCCTCCAGATTCGCTCGGGTCGGCTTGTCGCAGGCGCGGCCGCGGAAGAAAGGGTCCTGCGTCGGTAGGCACTGGCGCGTCGCGGTGGTACCGCTTCAACATCATCATGGCCATCTCAGGAAGCACGAGTCCCAATTCCTGCATTGTCGGTATTCCGTCCGCGGCCATGCGACACCGCCGCGGAACACTGGAGAGCTTTCTCCCCAGATGCATCTCGAGTTTCTCGCGCAACAGATCGCCCTGGAGACGAAGTCCTTTATCGTCACCATTCCAGGGAATCACCACGCTCAGCCATGGCACCGTCAGCTCATTAAGTTGGCGCAGCCGCTCATGATAAGCATCCGACATGGTGACCCACGCGTCAACAAGGCAAATTCCGGGCGGTACTGGCCGGTCGCCGCTAAGTCCGTCGGCCCGGAATACGTCAACGACCGGATCGCAATCCAGGCACTTTGGCCAAGGCAAGCGCGTATTCGGCCACTGGCTGCGGATAGTCGGCCTTATAGGGTGACCAGGAGTGCGGCGTGTCGCCGTAATATTTCCTTGCCCGACCCGGCGGCAAGCGTGGAGGTGTCGTGGGCAAGTACCGATATCCGCAGCTTGCCGTCGGTCGTCCGCCGAGCGCTCGTTGGCCCGAACGCGCTCTGCAGTGACTCAAAGTCCTTGCTGTCCCATGGCTGCACGTCGTGATCGGCATGGGCCACACTGTTGTCGCCGAGCTCGATGATCCGCTCGGCCAGCCGGTGGACCGCCTTCTGATACTCGTCACGATAGTTTCGCAGCTTCATTATCCCGTAGAAGCCGTCAGCGCAGTACCGCTGCCCCATGCCCGGATGGGCATATTGCAGCGTCTGCGCGATCGCGGGAATAGCGTCGCGGTCAACCCGCGTCCACAGGGCGGGCACGATGGCTTCAACGCGCTCACCGCCGCGTGCGCGATGGTTGACCTCGCGCCGCGCGAACGCAAACCACTCCCGGCCGCAGTTCTCACTCTCAAAGTAGCGCCGGGAGTAGAGCGGCACAAATACCCGGCAGTTCTTTATCGAGGTCATGAGCTCAGGCGACCATTCGGCACCGAGCTTGTTCTCCGTGTCCATAAAGCCCGCTTCGGCCGGCTGGACGTCGGTCATCTGGAGGATTGCGTCACACAGATCCTTGTAGAGCTTGTGCACCCAGCGATCCGGGCTTTCCCTGTCTCCAGGGTCACGCCGGGGCGTCCGCGCATAGCTGAGGAAGAAATACGGACGGATATTCGGGTCCGCGGCATTCGCGCGTCGTTCGCCACTGGACATGTACCGTCCCTTCCACGCGGCAACGCTTAAGAGCCGCCGCATGCCGTATCGACACGGTAGCGAAGATTCCGGCCCGCGGCCAGAGGCCCGGGATCATGTCGGCGTTACACCTGGAATCTCCGCGAAACCATTGTGACATAAGAGTCAGAATTTAGCTCAACGGAAGCATGCGGAAGTAGGGATCCATTGGAAACAGGGACCCGATGTGCGAGCAAACGCAAAATTCACACGCTCACGGGAGGTGAGGGTGCCATTCCTGTAATTGGACGCTAGGTGTGCGATTCGAAGCGTCGCGGTGGGCCATCGTGAGCGGCGATCGCGGTCCGCATCGCGATAGCGAAACGCATGCCGAGCGGGGTGAGCGAGCCAGAATCCGCCAGGGTCTCGATCGCGGTGACGGTGTGTGCCCGCCAGTGCTCGTAGCGCTGCGCCGCCTCGGACTCGTCGTGCTCGCCGAGCCCCGCGCGTACCCGCCAGAACTCGCAGACCGCCAGGTGCGCGTACGTGCCTTGCAGCAGTCCTTCAAGCGGCCGCGGGTCCTTGCGCCACGGCGCGTGGTAGAGCCGCTTGTCGTCCGGGTCGAACAGGTCGTACAGGTCGAGCACCGCGCCGAGCTTGACGTGCTGGAACTCATGCATCAGCAGCAGGGCCAGGGTCACCGGGTCGGCAGGCAGCGCGGTGCCGATGGCACCGAAGCCGTGCCGCGCCGCGGCGCTGACGTCTGACCCAGCCGGCGCGGGCGCCATCGGCATCAGCGTGCTGAGGCCGGTGGCCAGCGCCGGCCCGTACGCCGGGTGGTGGGTCAGGATCTCCTGCCACGCGAGCTCGAAACCGCGCTGCCATTCGACGAACTCCTCGTCCGTCAGCCGGGGAGCGGCGGGCCATTGATGACAGTCCCGGTAAGGGTCGACGTCCTCCAGCGCGACCCGGATGCCCGGCGCCGTTAGCCTGCGGACCGGTTCCCAGGCCGGCTGGGGCCCGATGCGGACCGGATCAGGGACGCCCTCGGTCGGGCAGGGTTCCACGGGAGCGGCCTCGCCCGCCTGCACGCGCGGCCGGGACAGCCGCCAGGTCTCCGCGCCGAGCCGTACCTGCACCCAGTCGGCGTCCACCTCCAGCACGGCCTGCGCCTCTTTGGCGGACTCCATCACGAGCCGCCCAAGTCCCGGGCAGGTGCAGCGATCCGTCCACGACGGGCACGGTCAGCAGCGCTCGGGACGACCCGCGGATCGCGACCGCCGCGGCGATCGCGGCGAGATGCCCGAGATCCGTCGCCAGGCTGCCTCGTCGTCATCGTGGCTCGCGTCCGCCCGCCTCCCCAAGCCGCTTACGGCAGTGCACCGCCCACACGCGCACGTACGGGTGGCCGAGCACGGTTGCGACCGCATCGGGGCGGTCACGGTCCGCCTGTGCGAGCACCCGCCAGGCCGCGCTCAGCCCATCCTTGATCGACCGGGGCCAGGGCGGGCGCCGCGAGGCCCGCCTCGTAGACGGTGGCAAGCAGACGGCGTCCCAAGAGTAGCTGGGCCTCGCTGAGCTGCTTGATCGCGTTCGCGCCGCCCAAACCCGCGGCGAGCTCGCCGAGGGTTTTGTCGCTGACCGGATGACTCACGTCCCGCGCGATCGCCGCGACATGGGGCAGCTGCGCGTGAATATGACCGATGAGCTTTAGCAGGTCGGCACAGTAAACGGACGGATTGTCGAAATCAGACCCGGACTTGTACCGGTGCGCGTACATCCCGCCGCCGCAGGAGTTGACCACCGGGCATCGCTGGCAGGCGGCGCTGAGGTCGGCGATGCCCTGCTGTCGCGCGGCGATGCCCGGGTGGTCGAGGACGGAGTCCAGGGAATGCGTGAACACGTCAAGCCCGGTCGACGGCGCCCCGTCGAAGGCGACCTTGAGCGAGTCCGCCTGCTCGTAGCTCCCGTCGGTCTCGACCACGACCATGCGGACCGGAGCGAGCCCGAGTGCCTCGGTGCCGCTGTTTCCGCCGGCGAGCGTAGCGATGATCGAGTCGAACGTCCTGATCCTGACCGGAAACCCGTCGGCCTGCCAGCGGTCGAAGATCTGGATCAGCCAGTCCGCGTACTCGGTGCCCGTCCCGGCAGTGCGCGGCGGCGGGTTATCCCAGGTCGCGTGCGGCAGCAGCAGGTCGAGCCGCGGCGGGGCAAGCTCAAGCAGTGACTCGTATACCCGGATGGGGTCATTAGCGACGTCGATCGTGCAGAGCAGACCCGAATAAAGATGCCTAAAACGGTCACTGGCCAGCAAGCTGAATGGCGCGGATAACGGCGTCATAGCTGCTACGGCCGTCACGGTAATTCCTGTGCCGGTCGTTCGCCGCCCGGTCGCCGTCAATGGAAATGCCAACGCCGACGCCATACTCGTCGAAAAGCTCGCAGAACTCCTCGTTAAGCAGGACGCCGTTGGTGTGGACCTTGATGTCGAGGCGGCACAGGCCGCCGAGCGCGCGCTCAAGTTCAACCAGGACCGCGCGCAGCCCGGCCACTCCGGCGAGTAGCGGCTCGCCGCCGTGCAGCACTATCTCGACGCGGTCAAGCTCGTGCGTCTTGACGTGCTCGGCGATGCGCATCGCCGTTTGGGAGACAACATCGGACGAGATGGCCATGGGACGGCCGCGCCAACTTTGGTCAATGCTCTCGTAGACGTAGCAGTGATCGCATGCCAGGTCGCACCGGCTGTGCACCTTGAGCACGAACTGATCCGCCGGGATGAGCACGCGGCCGTCCACGCCTGGGTTCTCCCCCGCGTCAGATCGAGGACTGAAAGGCGGCCACCGGCACAGGGTTCGTCGAAGGAGTCGGGCAGCACGCGGTCGATCGTCCTCCCCAGCACGTCCAGGCCCAGGGCCGGCATCTCAGCCAGCGGAATGTCGCGCAGGTCGGTCATCGCGGACGCGTACAGCTGGCCGCAATTCTTCGGTGGGAACCATGGGTCTGCCTTTATCTTAGAGACGGGTGGCATTCGTGTTAATGCATGGGATGCAAGTGCAGGTGCGGGGCGCAAGTGCACACGCCCCGTTACGACTGGCCCAAGTGTAGCGTCGCCTAGCGGCCGGACAACAAGCGCCACGATGACATGCTACAAGCTTGTAACGCTGATCACGGTAAAGGAACGGCACAGCGCTCCAATTCGCACGTGACTCGACTCAGTTCCATATCACGTGGCAATCTGTTTCGAAGGGCACCGAACCGGACATACAGCAAGCGAATAGGTCACGAAACCCGCACTGCTCACTGGTGTCTGGCGGGAGAGGGGCTTGTGTTGTCGCCACAGGCATCGAGCCGGGGCTGGGTCCGCCACGCGTGGCTGCTCCCCGCCGCACTCGCCGCGGCGGCCATCTGCCTGCTGTGCTGGGGCGCGTGGGTTTACGGCTATGACCCGCGCTGGCTCAGCGGCTCCCGTGCCTGGTGGCGTCCCATCCTGCAGACCGACCAGGACTGGACGCTCGTCGTCACGATGGCGCTGCTGCTCGGCGGCCTCGGCGCCTACTGGTGGCCCCGCCGCCGGGCACAGCCGCCTGACGATCGGGCTGATCGCCGTCGTCGTGCTCGTCCTGGTGGCCGCGGTGCTCGGCACGGTCTCCTACCTCCCGTGCCGCGGTCAGATGAGCAGGACGGGCATCATGTTCTGGATCCTGCAGCTCTACGTGGGGCAGCCGCCGAACATCTACCAGAGCGTGCAGCCCGGGCGCCGCCTGCATGGGCGCGCCGCCGCTCGCGCTGCAACTCGGGCAGATCGACGGCCTCGGCGCGACGCTGATCGGCGCGCTCGCCGTGGCGTCGGTGCTGTGGCGGCAGCCGCTTGACCGGCTGCAGTCCAGGTTCGCGTTCGACGTGACGATCTTCACCGGGCCTCACCCGCTGACCATTCCCCTGCTCAAGCAGCTGACGAAGGCGGCGCGCAGCCCGCGCGCGATCATCGTCATCGAGCCGGACGAGGACAACGCGCTGCTTGAGGAGGCCAGGCTCACCGGCGCGCGCGTCGTCATCGGCGACCCGGCCTCGCCGCACATCCTGCGCCCGATCATCTCCGCCGTGGCGCGGCTGCGCGCTCAGCCACCTGTACGCGCTCAGCGACAAGGTCGCGGAAAACGAGGCGGTGATCGACGCGGCGGCGCGGATCCTCCGGCGCTACCAGGCCGACCCCGACCGCCAGCCGCACCTGGTCGCGCTCATCGACGACCCGCAGGCACGCCGACCACTGGCGCGGCATCCGCAGCGGCAGGTCGGGCGTGTGGTTCGAGGACGCGCTCAGCTCGGCCGAGTCCACCGCGCGCGGCCTCGTCGCCCAGGTACTGCGCACGCAGCCACGGCACCTGCTGGTGTGCGGTGACAGCACGCTGACGCTCGCCATCCTGCTCGAACTGGCCCGCCGGGCCTGGGAGCAGTCGGAGCTGGTGAACGCCGCCGCGACCGGGCGCGCGCTGGAACCGGACCTGCCGCCGCCGCCCGACGCGCCCGTCCCGCTTCCGCTTGACCGGGTGGCGCTGCTTGACCTGCGGTCACCCGACATCAGGCGCGAGTACCTCGCGTCCGCGCCCGACGCGGTGCTCAACTCGCTGCCTCAAGGTTGTCGCGCACCCGGTCCGCTGGCGCGACCACCTGCTGCGGACGCTCGACGCGATGGACCCCGCCCAGGCCCGCGAGACCGCCGTCATCATCACCGAGAGCCCGCCGGGCAGCGGCGTGCACGAGGCGGGACGCGTCGCCAGGCTGCACCCGGAGACCCCGGTGTTCGTGCTTGCCACCTCGGGCGACGCCATGGGCGGCGCGATCTTCGACCTGCTGCACCCGTTCGAGCCAGGCCTGCTCATCGAGGGCGGGGTGCCCGAGGACACCTGGACCCGGGTCGCCAGGCACTGGCACGAGTGCTACCGGCTCAGCCACCCGGTGCCGCCTGGCCACCCGAAGGCCGCCGCCCGGGTGCCCTGGTCAGACCTTGACCCCTTCCTCCGGCAGGACAACATCCTCGAGCTCCGCTCGATCCTGACCGCGGTCGCGGCGCGCGGCAGGCAGTGGGCGCCGGTCCACCTGGTCCCGCCAGGCAGCGTCATCGAGCTGAGCGAGGAGGACCTGACGGCGGTCACGATCGCCGAGCACACGCGCTGGCTGCAGCGGCGGCTCGCGGCCGGCCAGGCGGGCGAGAACGTGGTCCCGTGGGAGGAACTGCCGCCAAGCGTGCGCGAGCGACGCGTCCAGGCCACCTTGCTCTACAGCTCGCGCAGCTGGAGGACGTGGGCTTCGTGCCGATCGTCCCGGCCGGCGGCCCGCCGGCGGCGGCCCGCTTCGAGCGCGTCGGCCTTGTCCGGGCCAGCCAGCTGACCGAGCCGCTCGCCTGGACCAACGACGCGGGTGAGCAGATGCACGGCTTTGCCGGGGACTGGCGGGTCATCGACGACGCGGGGAACCTGCGGACGGTCTCCGATCCCGATTTCCAGTCAAGCCACGAGCCGGCGGGCGACGGCCGCTGGCGCCGGGTCGGCAGCTTCCTGGCCTGGCAGGTCAGCGAGGCCGTGGTGATCAGGACCAAGGAGGGCAAGGCGACCGCCCGGCCAGGGCGACTGGGTGGTCGAGGCCCCGACCGGCGAGCGCTGGCCGGTCAGGGACGACCAGTTCCGGTGGAGCTACCGGCCGCGCGGCGGCGCGCCCGACCTGCCCGCCCTGCCCGACCAGGCGAGCACGCCCGCGGCCGCGAGCAGCAGCACGGCGCCGACGATCTCCTCGTAGAGCGTGGTCTTCGCGTAGGGGACCGACCAGCTGTCCTTGAAGCCGAACATGCCGACCTCGACGTCGATGACCAGGGCGGCCACCGACACGACAAGCACGCCCGCGCCAACGAGCAGCGCGCCGACCCGGCGGCTGACGATGACCAGCAGGCCAATGATGATCGCGGCGATGCCCTGGACCAGGAACAGCGGGCCGATCGTCGGGATGTCCCGGTACGGGTACGGCTGCCTGCCCCACAGGTACAGGTGAATGTAACCGGAGTACACGGTGCAGGCGGCGCCGCCCGCGATCATGACCGTGATCGCCACCCGCGCCGGCAGGGAGGCGAGATCGGCGGGCCCCCGCAGCAGTACGCCAAGCCACCACGGCCTGTCCCGGTAAACCGTTTCCCCGGACACGTCCCGCCTCTCCTTGCCAACCGCGAATCGCGGCCACCCTAAAACGTCAAGGACACCTTGTAAACGCCGCCGCGCTCGTCGTGGTCAAGCTAAGAGCAAACCCGAAGGATTCAGCACGCAGCGATGGGTAGGCGACTGCGATGACCACACAGACACGAGAGACAACCACACTCACCCGAGCAACATCGCCACCGGCCAGGTGGCGCCAGCCGACACCGGCCTGCCCGCGCACGGCGGCCGGTCGGCGCACCGCAGGCGGTTCACCAGGCACTCGTCGGCCGGCGAGGTGGTGCTCGCCTACCTCGACGCCCAGGCGGCCAAGCTGAGCGTCCTTGACCTGGCGGTCCGGCGCGACAAGCCGGACGCCGTGCACCAGATGCGCGTCACGGTGCGGCGGCTGCGCAGCACGCTGCAATCCTTCACCGAGATCATGCCCAAGGCGGAAACCGAGCACCTGCGCGCCGAGCTGAAGTGGCTCGGCGGCGTGCTCGGCGCCGCCCGCGACAACGAGGTACTCGCCGATCACCTGCACGCCGGGCTTAAGGCCGTGCCGGCCGAGCTGGTGCTCGGGCCCGCGCAGGCGCGGATCACCGCGCACTTCGCCCCGCTCGAGGCGAGCAGCAGAAAGGCGGTACTCGACGCGCTCGACTCCGAGCGGTACCGCGCGCTGCGCGCCGACCTCGCCCGGCTGCTCGACAGCCCGCCGCTGACCCCCGCGGCGGCCGAGCCCGCGGGCAAGGCACTCCCGTCGGCCGTCGGCCGGGCCTACCGGCGGACGCGCCGCCGCATGCGGCGCGCCCGCCATGCCCCGGCCGGGCAGGCACACGACGTGGCGCTGCACGAGACGCGGAAGGCGGCGAAGCGCGCCAGGTACGCGGCGGAAGCCGCGCGGCCGGTGCTCGGCAAGAAGGACGGCAAGTTCGCCAAGCGGATGAAGGATGTCCAGTCGGTACTCGGCTCGCACCAGGACGCGGTGATCGCCCAGGCGACGGCCCGCGACATCGGCGTGCAGGCCCACCTGGCCGGCGAGAACGCCTTCAGCTTCGGCCTGCTGCAGAGCGCGCGCACCACCAGGCGGCTGCCTGCGAGGACCAGGCGCACCACGCCTGGCGGCGGGCCCGCCGCAAGTCTCGCTGGCTGCCGAAGGTCATGACCGGCCAGGAAAAACGTCCGCCGCCCCGGCGCAGCGAAGTGCTGCCGGGGCGGCGACCACGTCGCGAACGTGGCGACTAGCGAGGCATCAGGCCCGGCCGGCCAGCGCGCCAGCCTTCCGCGTAGTGCTCGCGGGCCTCGCTGGAGTACGGCACGGGCGACACGGTGGCGCGCACCTCGACCTGCTTGTGCGGCCGCTCGACGGACGCCTTCAGCGACCCGCCGTCCGGCTCGCCCCAGACCAGCGTGACCTCGGTGCCGACCTCGATCGACGGGTCGATGACGCCGAGCGACAGCTCCTTGCGCTCGTTGTGGCTGTAGCCGGTGAACAGCGACAGGCCCGACGACCTTGCCGTCGAGCAGCACCGCGTCGTAGTTCGACGAGGAGTAGTTCGAGATCGGCACGTCCAGGCCCTTGGCCGGGATCTCGTCGGTGTACAGCGAGGCGGCGATCTTGCCGGCGTCCTCGGCGTTCCAGGCCAGCGTCACCTTGCGGCGCTGGGCGGGCTTGTCAAGCGCCTCGAGCGCCTCGCGGCCGATGAAGTCGTGGTCGAACTTCACCATGTGGCCGTAGCCGAGCTCGTACGGCGTCAGGTAGTAGTCCTCGATGTTCGAGGAGACGAAGGAGCCGCCGAGCGTGCCCGCGAAGCCCTCGTAGCCCTGCGAGGGGAGCCACTCGCGGTACCCCTTGAGCTTCTCGCCGGTGTAGATGGCGGGCAGCGGCGACGGGATCCAGCCGGACTCAAGCGTGTTGGAGGCGTAGGCGCGCGACCCGACGGGCTTGATGCCGAACTCCTCGCCGGCCTCGAGGATCGCCTCGCGGATCTCCAGGTACTCCTCGTACGGCCCCCACACCTCAAGCCCGGGCTGGCCCGACATGCCGTGCCTGAGCGCGTGCACCTTGCGGCCCTTGATGTTGATGAAGTCGGTGCGGAAGAACTTGATGTCCGCGATCGGCCCGCCGTTCAGCTTCTCGATCACCTGGGACGCGTTCGGGCCCTGGATCTGGAAGCGGTACTGCGTGCGGGTGACGGCCTGGCCCATCGGGCGCGACGGCGAGCGGTCGTCGCGGACCAGCTCGACGTCCCAGTCGCCGGTCTCCACGTGGAACTGCACCCAGTTCACGGTCGGCACCCGGCCGACGAACTCGTACTCGTTCTCCTCGAGGTGGAACAGGATGCCGTCGCCGATCACGTAGCCGTCGTAGGTGACGGGCACGAACTGCTTCGCCATGTTCAGCGGGAAGTTCTTGAAGGTGTTGATCCCGAGGTGGGAGATCAGCTTGAGCGCGTCCGGGCCCTTGATGTACAGGTTCGCCATGTGGTGGGTCTGGTCGAACAGCACCGCGGCGGTGGCCCACGCGACCTGCTCGGTCTTCCAGTTGGAGAACTCGGTTGGGACGACCGGGTAGACGTAAGCGCCCTCCTGGGAGTTCCGCAGCAGTTCAACGGGGTTGACTGTCTGCAGGAGATCCTCAAGGCTTCGCTGCGCCATGTGGTATGCCTACCTTCCTTGATTGCTATGCGTCACTCAGCCAGCCGGGTAATGCGTCCAGCCGACGCCCGATGACCATGATGTACCGACTCACGTACCTTGTCGCTGTGCAATCCACCCGAATTTGCGTCGGCCTCTTCGTTCCCCGCAACAATCACCCGTCACCGCTTGTCGCGGACAGACCCCGCAGGTAGGACGGGCGAGCAGCCGCTATCGGGGTGTTGCCACAGCGTCTGCCGGAGGTGATCATCGTTGCCAGACCACAAACGTCACAGGCTGGTCGGACGGGCCCGTGATGCGGTATGCCTATCGGGTCTATGGACAATGACGCAGCGAAGGAGCCTCACATGGAGACCTGGGACGCCATCCGGGCGCGGCGGAACGTGCGCACCTACCTGCCCGACCCTGTCCCCGACGCCGACCTCAACCGGATTACCGAGGCTGGCTGGCGCGCCCCGTCGGCAAGCAACCGTCAGCACTGGAACTTCATCATCGTCACCGACGGAGACCAGCTTCAGGCGCTTTCGACGGTGTGGCAGGGCGCGCGGCACATCGCCGGCGCCGCCGCGGCGATCGCGCTGGTCCTCACCGAGCCCGCGGACGAGCGCACCAAGGTGGTTGACCAGTACGACCTCGGCCAGGCAACCTACGCGATCATGCTTGCCGCCGCCGACCTGGGCATCGGCACCGGCCACTCCTCGGTCGGCGACCAGGAGAAGGCGCGCGAGATCCTCGGCGTCCCCGAGGACCACTACGTCGCTTACCTGATCGGCGTGGGATACCCGGCCGACCGGCCGCTCAAGCCGATTGTCAAGCCCAACCGCCTCCCCTTCGACGAGGTGGTTCGCCGCGACCACTGGTAGGTCGTCAGGACAACGGCCGGCGGCCGCCGTAGATGACGAAGTCGAGTTCCTTCCAGTAGACGTCCACGCCCTCGAAGCCCGCCGCCCGCAGGAAGCCGACCTGCGGATCGAGCGGGATCATGTACCGGACGTGGTTCTCGTAGCGGAACTGCTCCTCCGGCGTCCGGTGTCGCCGTTTGTCCGCGGCCGACGGGTCGCGGCGGTCGCCGGCCCGCAGCCACGCCTCCTCGACCACCGGGTCGGGCGGCAGCACGGGGTCGTAGTTGAGGTACCAGCCGCCCGGCGCCAGGTGCGCGATTATCTCGGCGAACAGCGACTGCTTGCGCTCGTCGTTGAGGTGATGCACGGACAGCGAGCTGATCACGGCGTCCACCCGGTCGGGAATGGACGCGGGCCAGGCACCGGCCGCCGCCAGGTCGAACTCCGCGTAGGCGTAGCGGCCGGCGTACGGCTCAAGTTCGACCTGGCCCTGGGCCATCATCTGCGGCGAGAAGTCGGCGAGGACGGCGCGCGCGGCGGGGTAGTGGTCGAGGATGGTCCTGGCGGCGGCGCCGGTTCCCGCGCCCAGGTCCACGAACGTGAACGGCGCGTCGATGGCGAACGGCAGCAGTTCGGCCATCATGACGCGACGCTCGGCGTCCCGCCTGGCCCGGTCGGTCGCGCGCGACCTCCAGAAGCTGACGCCGATGTCCGACTTCCAGACGGCGGCGTTGGTGTCCTCAGTGTCCGACATGCCACTGATGCTAACGGTCGAGGTTTTTCCTGATCTGCGGCATGGCCACGCCGCGCCCCTCAAGCTTGGCCCGCTCGACCCGTGCTGGGCGGCAGCGCGGGCAGCCAGGTGACGCCCCAGGCGGCGGCGTCGAGCTTGGCCGCGCCCCAGATCTCGTACCCGACGCCGCCGAGCGACTGGGAGACCCCGCTGCCCAGGCCCCAGGTGCCTGAGCCGACGACCGCCGCCACCGTGACCAGCGACGCCCACACCTGGCTGGCCCCGCTGAGGTTCGAAATCACCAGGTACAGCAGGCCGGCCAGCGCCAGCAGGGCGATCACCAAGACGCGGCCAGAACCGGCGCACGATGACGTCGGCCGTCATCCGGCCCGCGCGGGCGATGGACGATCCCGCCTGCACCCAGGCCGCCCATGCTCGGCTGCACGGCCACCTCCGGGTCGGCGATGAGCACCGACCGCCAGACCCAGCCCTGGACGCGCAGCGCGTGCAGCACCACGTCCGCCTCCGGCGACCAGGTGTCCGCGTCAGCCGACTTGATCCGCGCGCTGTTGACGTCGAGCCAGTCCGCCCAGTTGTCGAGCGACCCGGACACGATCGTGGCCGCCCCGGCGGCAACTGCGTACCCGCGCCGCTGAGCAACGTCTGCACGGCTGCCAGGTGCGAACGCGCGAACAGGCCGAACAGGCCGCTGGGCCGGCTGGCCGGCGGTCTCCTCGGCCGGCGCGCCGCGATGTACGGAAGCCACACCAGGTCGCTGAGCGACAGACCGAGCTGGTAGGCGCTGCAGCCGCTCCGGGTCATCGGCGAACTCGTCGAGGATGGCCTGGTTCAGGCCCGACACCGCGGCGAGGAACTCCGTCTGCGAGAACGGCGCCCGGCGCTGACCGCGGCGTCGCCGCCGCCGCGGGCACGACATCGTCCGCCTGGGCTTCGTCGGCCGCCTCCGCCGTGGCCAGGTTCTCCGCCGCTGACCGCCGCCCTCTTCTTGTTCGTCTGGGTGGTGACCAGCCGCAGCGGCCGGTGCAGGCGCGGGAACCAGCGCAGCAGCTCGGACAGCTCGGCGGCGAGGAAGACGAGCTTCGGGTCCGCCGCCAGGTCGGCGGCGAGGGGGAGCTGCGAGACCGGGTCGAACGGCGGCGTGGGTTCGCTGACGCTCGCCCGTCGCCGCGGGTCGAACAGCTCGGCCATCACCCAGCCGAGCGCGAAAACGGCACCTGCGGGCTGCGCCGCCCGCGAGCATCGCGGCCGGTATCCGGCCCCCTTCCGGAAGAATCGAGGGGTCCCCACGTCCCTCGCCGGCATCACGACGAAGCCCTCGCCGCCTTCGCCTTCGGGCATCACGGCAGGAAACTGGTCTCCTTCGTCGTTAACCGACACGAGACCTCAGACTAGCCGTTTCGCGGCGGCTAAAACGTGTCATTCATCGCGCGGCGCCCGCAGGCCAGCCAGCCGCTCCGGCTGACCAGGCGTTACCGGCGACGTATCGTATAAATGAGCGGTTCCGCGGGCACACCATGCGGTAGGCCCGTGACTCCAACCCCTAGTTCCCCCAAGGAGACGGATGCCTGAGCAGTTGGTGCAGCCGTGTGCCCGCGATGCCGTGGTCGCCAAGTGACCGAGCTGGCGAGCACCCTGACGCCGTGCGAGATCGCCAGCCAGGCGGCGCACGCGATCACGGTGCTCAACGAGCTCACGCACGGCGGCGGCGAGCTGTCCAACCCGGGCGACGTCCGTGCCATCGTCGGCAGCCTTGAGCTCATCGGCCAGAGCTTGCCTCAGCTGTGCGAGCAGCTCGCCCGGTTCCTCGTCGTCCAGCACGAGGACGGGCAGGTCACGCACGAGGACGGCCGCCCCGCGGATGCGGACGACCTGGTGACGGAGGCGATCGAAGCGCTCGCCGCCGCCGGCCAGGCCGCGGACATGATGACCGCCGCGCTCACCGAGGCGCGCACCGCGACCCAGCCGCTCACGCGGGCCAGGCACCGCGGCTGGGAAGGCCGCGCGGACGCCGAGTTACCGGAGTCAGCCGAGGGCGCGGAGCCAGTCGCACCAGGCGTCGACGCCCTCGCCGGTGCGCGCGCTCACCGGCATGACCTCGGCGGCGGGGTTGACCTTGCGCAGGTTGCCGAGGAACCCGTCCATGTCGAAGTCGAGGTAAGGCAGCAGGTCCACCTTGTTGACGAGGACGAGGCCGCAGGAGCGGAACATGACCGGGTACTTGAGCGGCTTTTCCTCGCCCTCGGTGATCGCGTAGACCATTGCCCTGGCGTTCTCGCCGACGTCGAACTCGGCCGGGCAGACCAGGTTGCCGACGTTTTCGATGAGCACCAGGTCAAGGTCGCCGAGCGGCAGCCGGGGCAGCGCCGAGCGGACCATCGGCGCGTCGAGGTGACACTCGCCGCCGAACCCGTTCCCCGTGTTGATCAGCGCGACCTCCGCGCCGAAGCCCGCTAGCCGGTCCGCGTCCAGGCTGGTCTCGATGTCGCCCTCGATGATCCCCACCCTGAGCTGGCCGGCCACCCGGGCAAGGGTCTCGCGCAGCAGCGTCGTCTTGCCCGCCCCTGGTGATGACATCAGGTTGACCACCCGCACCCCGGCCGCGGCGAACTCCGCCCGGTTGGCCGCGGCGGTCTTGTCGTTCTCGTCGAAGATCCGCTCAAGCACCTCAACGCGCTCGCCGCCGGTCGCGTACCCCGAATGATCACCGGGGTCATGCGCGTGGTCGTGGTCGTGCACCGTGTCGTTCAAGTGCACTGTGTCGTCGAGTGCCCGGTGTCGTGCGAATGCATGGTCCCGTCGTCATGCCGGTGGAAACGCCCCATCAGGTGCTCGCCCCCAGTTCTAGCGACGTAATCAGGAACTCCTCGCCCGACACGACCTCCGCGTCGAAGCCGCCGCAGCCGCCGCAGGCGAAGACCGGGTATCGCGCCGACGTCCGTGACCTGGTCGCAGGCACGGCACCGGATGCGCGCGGGCACGGCCTCGATGCTGATCCGCGAGCCCTCAAGCGGCGTCTCCGCGCTGACGAGTTCCCAGCAGTACACGAGCGTGTCCGGCACGACCTGCCGCAACTGGCCGACGCGCACGTTGATGACCTGGACGGGCCGCCCGGCGGCCCGCCTGGTCACGATGTCGGCGATCGACCCGCAGATCGACAGTTCGTGCACGCTTCCACACCTACCGCCACGATCGCTTCTCTGCAAGCCCTAGACGCCGGTGCCCTGCTGACTGGAGCGTGTCGCTGACAGTCGCGGGAAGGGCGATAGCCGCGTCCGCGACGCTAGTGAAGGGAGGCGCCTGCGGCCGAACACGCAACCGCAACCCGAATAGCACGCAGGGGATGGTCAGTCCGAACAGCACCCAGACCGCGAGCCCGGTCCCGAAAAACTCCGTGATTACTCCGCCGAACGCCGGGCCGAGGGCGCAGGCGGCGAACTCGAGGAGCATTCCGATGCTGGCCACCCGCGCCTGCTTGTCCACTGGCACGTGTGCGAACAGGTGACTGCCGAGTTCCACGTTGCTCAGCGCACCGGAGACTCCAAGGACCGCCATCGCTATCGCCATGGCTTGCACCTGCCAATGTCCCGCACAGGCCGAGCAAGGCGAACATCGTGGACCATACGAATGGCTGCATCTGCAGTGGTGAGTGATCGGTCAAGCGCTTCGCCACCAGAGCGCCCGCTATGCCGCCAATGCCGGAGGCGGCGAGGACAACGCCAACCGCGACCGAAGAGATCTCCCGGGAATGCGCTCCGGCGAGGAACACGATGATCAGTGCCTGCGAGAGCAGGGTCAGGCCAGCCGACAACAGGGACGCTCGCGGGCAAAGGGATCCTCGAGCAGGGTGCGTAGTCCATCACGCACCTCATCGGTACGCTTCGAGTCGCGCGCGCGCGCCGGGATTTCGACTTGTCCGGGCTTGCCAATGACCAGCGAACTGACCGAGGCCACGAACGACACCATGTCCGCGAGGTAGGGCAGAACCTGGGCAATACTGAAGAGCAGGCCGCCGAGAGCACGGCCGACCGTCAGCACAATGTGGGTCCGCGTCTCGATGCTGACCAGCGCGGAGGAGGCTTGCCCGGGGTCGACCAAGACTCGGACATAGCGGCGCTCGGCGAGCATGGCGAAGACCTCAAGGCTTTCCTCGAGGATCGCCGCGCCGATGATTAGGGACGGTCGCCAGGTGCAGGAACAGCATGGTGACGATAAGCCCGATCGCGATGCCGCGCCCGGCTTCCGCAAACGCGAGGGTCCATCGCGGGTTCCAGCGGTCTACGAGCGCACCAGCCGGTATGTAGACGAGGGAGCTCGGCGCGTTCGCAGCGAACACCGCGAGCCCCGCGACCACCGGCGAACCGTCCAGTAGGATCAGCATCGGATAGGCAATCGCCGTCAACCGGTCCGAGCATCGACACCGACGAGCCACCGAGCAGCCAACGGAATGCGCGATTACGCCGCAACGGCGAGGCGTAGTCAGGCATCGGGCGGTCTTCCTTGCCGCGACGGTCCCTCAGCAGCGTCGGCATGCCGCATCAATGCAGGTCAACGCGCGAACAACGCTACCGCCCACGGTGGTCGCCTGCCCCTAGTGTGTGGTGTCAGTCTGGATTTCGTGGCGTTGTATCGCCATGATCAAGCCTGCCACTGAACCGCAGGCTGAGACCCGGAGCACTCGTCCAAGGCAACGCGACCGACCGCGTCTTTGGGGCGTAGCCTACCTGGCCGAACATTGCGAAATCACAGCACCCACAGCATTTAAGCGACCGGTTTCCCCGGCGAGTCGAACATACACGACTATCGGCGACCATACAACCGCTCGCTTCTGGCCAGGCATGTCAGCGCTGGGTAGCAGCTAATCACAGGGCAACCAGTCTCGTGTCGATCATGACCGCATTGGGACCCGCGAGAGTCGGCATCCCCCGGATAGCTGAACTTACGTCGGCAAACGCCTAACCTCACCGCCCGGGAGGCGAGCCGTCGGTACGCGATGTAACTACCCTTATGGAACCCGCCTCCTGGGAAAAACTTCTACAATTAAATCAAGAGAAATGTGATTTAATCGCCCCATGGGACCGGAGTCCGACCTGGAATGGCCAGCGACCCTTGACGTCCCAGCACTAATCTCCCAAGGATGGCACCCCACCCCATTCCGCGAATTCATCATCAAGATTCGCAGTCGTTGCGATCTGTCGTGTGATTACTGCTATATGTATGAAATGGCTGACCAATCCTGGCGCAGCCAGCCGCGGCGAATGTCGGTGGAGATCGCTGAGACGATCGCGGAGCGTATCGGCGAGCACACGCGCACACACGGGTTGCGTGGCATCACTCTCATCCTGCATGGCGGCGAGCCGTTGCTGGCGGGCGAGCCACTGATCTGGTCGTTGATCGAGGCCACCAGGAAGGCGGCCCGTCCTCAAGTAAGCGTCGGCGTCGGCGTCCAAACCAACGGCGTCGGATTGACCGACTCCTACCTGCGGCTCTTCGACGAACTTGGCGTACGGGTGGGGATCAGCTTGGACGGGGGCGCGGCTGAGCATGACCGGCATCGCCGGTTTGCGAGCGGGCGCGGCAGCTACGCGGCAGTCGCCGCCAGCTTGCAGCGTTTGCGCCAACCGCGATACCGGCACCTCTTCGGCGGTCTGCTCTGCACAGTCGACCTCCACAACGATCCCGTGGCGACCTACGAGGCGCTGGTGGCACACGAACCACCCATGATCGACTTCCTGCTGCCGCACGGCACCTGGGACGCTCCGCCACCAGGCCGCGTTCCCGGTCGACCCGACACTCCGTACGCTGACTGGCTGATCTCGGTCTTCAATGACTGGTACCACGATCCCCGACCCCGAGTGCGGTTGTTCGACGACATTATCCGGCTGATCCTCACCGGCGGGCCGGGCGGCGAAGCCGTCGGGCTGGCGCCGAGCACGATGGTGGTCATCGCGACCGACGGCTCGATCGAGCAGGTCGACAGCCTCAAGGCCGCCTATGAGGGCGCCGCCACGACCGGACTGCACGTCACCCAGGATCGTCTTGACACCGCCCTCAAGCTGCCCAGCATGGCAGCCCGCCAGATCGGCGCGATGGCTCTGGCGGCCGAATGCCGTGGCTGCCGTATACGCCGGGTCTGCGGAGGCGGACAGTATGCCCATCGGTATCGCGTGGGCAGTGGATTCGCCAATCCCTCGATCTACTGCCCCGATCTCATGCGATTGATCGACCACGTAGATGGGGTCGTCCGGGCTGACCTTTCTGCCCGGCAGCGCCGGGTGCGGAAAAGGGACAGCCGACCACATGACGGAGGTGAGGCCGCCACAGTGGCCTGTCTCCCCCGCCACGTTCGCTGGGTTCGCCGCTGGCGGCGGCGGACCCGACGCCATCGAACAGCTTGCCGTCGCGCAGCGCGCGAGGCGCGTCACCCATCTGTCGCAGATTGTCCGTAAGGCAAATGCCGCCGAGCACCCGCAGCGCCGGCAGGCAGCCGAGGCCCGTGAGTTGCTCGCCGCAGCATTGGAGCACGATCTCGGCGCCGCCAAGGAGGCGGTCAGGCACCCGTCAGTCGGCTTGTGGGCTAGGCGCACGCTGCTGGCGCTGTCCGGCGGCCGGGCCTGGCCGGGAGCAGAGCCGGGCGGGCCTGTGCGCCATCGCTGCCGCCGCCGCGATTCGGGCCGGGTTGCCCACGGAGATCAGCATCCCGGCTAACCACGGGCAAGCTATCCTTCCGTCGCTGGGGGCCGCGGCCGTGCGCGGTCCGACGGCGCTGGTGCGCCATGCAGACGGCCAGACGACCGTGGGTGAGGTGGTCCTGCCGGCTGATCCGCACACCGACGGGCCTGGCTGGCGCGGACTGCACCGCGTGAACGCCGGCTCCGTTGATGGGCGCGACTTCGACGTGCTCATTGATGACGTCGACCCTTTCCGTTTCCCGGAAACCGAGCGCCTAGTGGGACATCAGCCGGCCTCGGCCTGGGCGAAGGCTCTCGCCGGCGGGTGGGAGGTACTACGAAGCCATCACCCGCGGGCTGCCGAAGAGATAGCCGCAGCCGTGGCCGTCATCACTCCGATATCGGGGACATCCCGAAGATCGGTTAGCGCGTCTTCGCCCGCGATCTTCGGCAGTGTGGCCATGTCCCGGCCCGCCGATGCGGTCAGTTGCGCCGAGACGCTTGCTCACGAGACGCAGCACATCAAGCTGGGCGCGCTGCTCGACTTTCTGCCATTGACCAGGTCGGATGATGGGAGGCGGTATTACGCGCCGTGGCGCGAAGACCCGCGGCCGCTCGACGGCCTGCTCCAGGGTGCCTACGCCTATCTCGGCGTCAGCGGATTCTGGCGGGAGCAGCGCAGGCAAGCGGGATATAGCGAACAGGGAGACGCGCTGTACGCGCGTTGGCGGGCGGCCGCCAGTCTCGTCGTCGACATCATGCTGGCGAGCGAAGGGCTAACTAGTGCCGGACGCGAGTTCGTCACCGGGATGAAGGGCACGCTCGATGCCTGGCAGCATGAGCGCGTCAATCTGGATGCGCTAGCCAGTGCGGAGCGGGCCGCCCGCCAGCACCGGTCCCGGTGGGAAGCGGTGAACGGACCCCTCATCCAGTAACGAGCCGGTCAGAGCGGTACCGGGTCAAAGTCGAAGTCGAGCCGAGCGCCCTCCACGGCCGCTACGACGTCCGGGTGGGCAGACCCAAGAGAGGCCGTATACCGGCGAATCGTGTCCGTCCGTAGTGCTTCCGCCTCCGCCATCGCGCCCTCCTTCTGCAGGTCGAGTGCCAAGTTGGCCGAGCAGGCCAGGGTGAGCTGGTCATCCGGGCCGAGCAGATCGTTGAGCTGCTGCAAGGTTTCCTCGCCAAGCTCGGCGGGCGGCGGCGCTGTTACCGAGCAGCGCTAGGTCACTGGCGAGGTTGATAGCCACGAAAAGGGTGTAGTCGTGGTGCAGCCCCAGCCGTGCGGTGAGGCCGGCCAGCGCGTCCTGATCGAGACGTCGGGCCTCCTCGGGTGATTCGTAACCTCGGCGCATCAGGGCCAGGTTGCCCAGGCACCGTCGTTCTAGGGGTGGTCCTTGCCGAAGACCTTCGCGTAGCTCTCGGCCGCTCGCTCAGCCAACTCCAGGGCCTCGTCGAACTGACCCACGGCCCGCAGCGAATTGGACAGGCTGACCGCTGCGGCCATGGTGTCAGGATGAGCCTCCCCATGACGCTCGCGCGCCAGTTTGTGGGCCTCGCGTGCCTGTTCCACCGCTTCGTCACGGGTGGCCGCAATGCGGCGGAGTGCGACGGAGAGGCCGGTGGCGGCCCGCAGCGTGGCCGGGTGATCGGCACCCAGCCGTTCCCGGCCGTAGTCCAGTGCTTCCTGGGCCACGTCACGCGCCGCCAGGTGCTTGCCCTGGAGGCGGAGCGCCCAGGCCATCTGATCCCAGGGCGCCAGCACGTCGTTCGGGGAGACTCCGGCGCCACTGGAGACCTCACTGGCGGCCTGGTGGGCGAGCTGGCTGAGTTCCTGCGCGCGCAGGTAGTTGCTGTTCAGCCCGTAGTCGATAGCGAGATTACTCATTGTACGGATGGTCTGCGGGTTACCTCGTCCCAGTTTTTCCCGGATAAGGTCAAGCGCTTCCTGGTCGATGTCACGGGCCACCGTGAAGTTGCCGCGGGCGCGCTGGTCGGCGGCAACGGAGGTCTGGATCGATATGGTGACGGGGTCATCGATCCCGAGGATGCGACGAGCCCGGCCCAAGTTCTCCTCGTTGAGTTCGAATGCTTCCGCGTTCCTGCCAAGCCCACGCAGCGCGTTGCCGAGGTGCCGGTTAGCGTCGATTACGGCCCGGTCGTCGGTACCCGAGTCCGCCTTCCACTGCTCGATAAAGCGCATGCACATGTCCACGCATGACGAGTAGTCGCCGATTAGGTAGAGGTAGCGCATGACGTCCAAGGCCAGGGAACGTACCTGGGCGTTGGTACAGCTCGCGAATTCCGGGGCCCCTGCGGTCACGTGCGGCAGCAGTTCCCGGTACCGGCCCCACAGCCGCTCGTCGGCCGGATCCGGCGGCGCTGCCGCCGCTAGGATCTGGTGCACGTCGTGCCGGTAACGTCCCTGCTCCGCGACGCCCAGCTCGCCGCGCAGGAGGGCCTGGACCAGCCGATGTACCGATATCGACCGGCCGCCAATAGTGACGAGCGCGAAGCGCCCGAGCTCGCGGATGGCCTGGGCGAACAAGATTGAGTCCTGCATAAGTGCGGCGATCTGAACGTCAGTCGCCTTGGCCCCCCAGCGGAACACGTCACGGGGAATGGGCTCGGGACCAAAAAAGGCACAGCAGCGCAGCAGTTCCTCTGCCTCGGGAAGCTGCTGGCGGACCTTTCCCACCGAGACCGCCCAGGCTGCCGTGACCGATGCGCCGTACTCCGCCGACTTCCCCTCCGCCATGATCTTTACGATCTGGTCGTCGATGAGCTTGAGGTATTCCTCGACCGGCATGCCCGTTTCGGCCAGCATCGCGCCCGCTTGCTCGAGCGCGAGTGGGAGGTCGCCAAGCTTGTCCGCCAGCAGGTTGGCTTCGACGTCGGTGATCTCGATAGGTGCTCGCTTGCGCAGGAATTCCACGCTCTCGGCTCGGTTAAAGACGTTCATCCGAACGGTCTCGGCCTTGCCGCCCCAGCGATGGTTGCGCGAGGTGATAAGGACGTCGCCCGGCCCCTGCGGGATGAGTTCGGGGAAATCCTCCGGCTGGTCGGCGTTGTCGAAGATGAGCAGCCACCGGCTGTAGGGCTGCCCGCGGCGCAGCGCGTCGAGCGCGGCTCTCGCGGCGCCATCGATGCCGATCGTCCCCGGGGATTCTGGCAGGCCGAGCTTCAGGGCAAGCTGCGCTAGCGAGGCTCGGACCAGTGGGGACTGGTCCGCGGAGATCCACCACACCACGTCATAGTCGCCGCGATAGCGATGCGCGTACTCGATGGCCACCGCCGTCTTGCCCACGCCGCCAAAGCCCTGGAGAGTCCGCGGCAACGGGTCCTCCTCTGCCAGGACCGCGAAGTCCCGGCTGGCGATGCTGCGGCGCAGCCGCGCAAGGATTTCGTCGCGACCAGTGAAGTTCTTGTTCCGCTGCGGAATATCCCCCCAGATCCGGGGTGCCGGTCCGGAGGATACCGGTGGATCTGATTCCGTCATAACAAGATGGTAATCGCTGTCGTCAAATTTCTCTCTGGTCCCGGTGCCCGATTTTTTAGTTCACCGTAAATGATCTTCTGGGTAGAACCAGTGATACGTCCTGGTGACAGTGAGAACTCTGTGTTTGGCGTGATTGGACGGAACAGACATTATAGGGGTTTTAATATTGCCGCCCCAATGCGTCCTGAGGTAGCTTCGCCCTAGACCATAAGTCGTGCGAGGAGGACCTGCATGCGCGAAAACGGCAACGAGGTGCTGCTTGGTAGCTTCCGGGACGAAGATCTTGCCCTGCTTCTCCTGAAGAACGATCAAGGCGCGCAGACCGCGCTGGACAGCCACCTCGCATCCGACAATTTTTCAACGAGTTTCTTCAATAATTTCATCGGGTAGGGCGTGAACTTACCAGGCGGCTGCGTCGGCCTTGGGCGGGGGCCAGCGTTGGTGATGGCACGTCGCGCCAGGTAGCCCGTGCGTCCCGGACGAGGACCTGCGCCATGAATAGCATCATGGGCCGACCGCACCCTGGGTCACGGCCATTCGATCGACACAACCAGAGATTCTTTCGCGGCCGTGACGATGAGTCGTCCTTGCTCCTTGAGTGGTGGCAGACCAACAGCCTGACATTTGCGACCGGCCCGGCGGGCCGCGGCAAGACCTCGCTTCTCCAGGCCGGGGTCCTTCCCTTGCTCGCCGAGGACAAGCTGAACGGCACGCCGAATGTTCTCCCGGTTGGCTCGCTCTCCTACGGCGTCACGTTTCCGATTGCCGCACTGCCCGCGCACAATCCGTACACTCTGTCGCTGTTGCGTTCTTGGCTGCCCGCCGAGACCCCCACTCGGCTGGCCGGCCTGACCATCCGCAAGGTCATCGGCGATATCGCCGCGGAGGGACCAGGTCCTGGCGGCAATCGACCCCACCGATGACCTCGTTACGGCAAGCGGCACCCGAGCGCGGCACCGCGGGAACTTCCTCACCGAACTCAGGGACGCGTTGCACGCGGACCCCCGACTGCACCTGCTGGTTATCGGCCGGGACCAGACCATCGCCGCGGTGGCGAAGGTGCTCGGCCACGGCCGCCAGTACAAGGTTCCCGCGTTGAGCTGGCAGGCGACCGTTGACGCGGTGACCGGCCAGTTCGCGGCGGCCGGTCGGAGACTCGCCGACGGTGCCGCGGAGACCTTCGTGGGCGACCTTTTTACTAGCCGCTTGGTGGGCCAGAACGGCGCGGAACATCACGTCGAGGGCGACAGCGTCGAACCCGCGGTCCTTCAGGTGGCCTGCGATCAGTTCTGGGAGTCCTTGCCTACCGACGCCAATCCAGTGACGGCAAGCGATGTCCGCAGGCACGCGGACGTCGACCTGGCCCTGACCGACTGGGCCGCCACGGTCGTCGCCGAGGTCGCCGACCAATATGCGCTCCCCGTCAAACGACTCGCGGACTGGCTTGTAGAGGCGTTTGTGACCGAAATGGGCACTAGGAACATGCACTATGAGGGCGTCTCGGTGACCGCCCACATGGCCAATACCGTGGCGCGGGCACTGGAAGACCGGCACCTGCTGATCTCCAACGAGCAGGCGGGCAGCCGCTGGTATGAACTGATCAGTGACCGGTTGATCGAGCCGATCCGCCAGCTTGGCAGCGCGCGCACGGGACGCGCCGCGGCTTTCCCGCGTCCCTCTGCTGAACTCCCTGACCTGCTGTCCACCGCCGAGCGGGCGCTGGCCGTTGGTGACCTCACCCAGGCCAGACGGCAGGCTGAGGCGGTGCTATCCGCCGCGAAATCGGAGCAGAAAACCAGTGCGCCGCGGTATGCGGAGGTCGGCCTTGCGCATTCACTGCTCGGCAATGTGGCATACGAGAGCGGAGAACCGGACCAAGCCGAGGACAGCTACCAAGCGGCGATGCAGTACTTCACCGCCGCGAACGACACCAAGGCGGCTGGCTACTATCTGGCTGCGATTGGGCAACTGCTGCTTGAACAGGGACGGACCGCCGAGGCCGCGATCGCCCTGGAGAGCGCGGTCCGCCGCGTGCCTAGCGATCTGACGATTCCAGTCACCTACGCCACGGCGCTTTGGCAACTCGGCGATTACCGCGCCGCGGTCGCTGTCCTCACCGAAGCACTTGGCGTCGACGGCGCGAACACCATCGCCCGTCGAACTCGGGGCGAGATGCTCGCCTACCTCGGCGAAGCGCGCGCGGCCCTCGATGACCTCGACCGCGTGTCAAGCGTGGATCGGCCCACGACTCGCGCCGCTCGCGGGCTCGCACTCGCCGGGCTGGGCGACCGGCGAGCGGCGCGGAGAGAAATCCAGGAGGCGGTGACCGCCGGCGAGCGGAACGGCCCGGTGCTGCTCTACGCCGCCCGCGCCGCCCTGCTAGTGGGTGACGAAATCGCCGCGGAGGAATACGCGAGACAGGCCGACTATGCCACCGACCCGCCCCTGTCGGATCCGCAACGTGAGCTCGCAAGGAAGCTCGTCAGCCAAAGTCGCTAGTCACCGAATGCCTTAGCCATGTAGGCCGCTACCCGATTGCTGAAATCAACGATGCATTCATCGACTGCACTAAAGTCTGGGCTGCGGATCGACATGCGTACCTCGCTGTCGATGTTTGCTTCGGCCGTTTCCGCGAGCCGGCTGACCGTGACGGTCAGCCGTCGCGCTGAATCCGACACGTCCGTCGGCACCAGCAGCAGCACGCTATCGGTAAACGAAGCCGCGTCGGCAGCCAGCTGCCGGACTCGTTCCAACCGCGACGAAATGTCATTGCCCTGATAGGCATGATTGTTGGCTACCTGAACACGCAGGTCACGTGCGGCCTTGAGCAATCCTGTGCACGCCTGGCGGGTCTCCGTCTCCCGCCTTTCCCTGCGATTCTGCTCTGACTGCCTGGAATTCTGGTAGGCCAGGCTCAGGGGGGAAACTGCCGCACCAAGCACGGCACCCCCTCCCGCGATAATGGCGACGAAGATGGAGACGTCAGGCATGCCCTTATTGTCCCTCAGACGCACCCCGCAATGGAACACTCAGGCGACGCACAGCATTTCCTCAAGTTGAGTACCGACACAGGATTTCCAAAGGTTCAGCCCCTTCTCAGAGGTCACACATAACTACGCGGCAGGGGCCGCCCAAGTCCGGTTTCGCACGCTCTGGGGCATGAGTGAAATACCCGAGGTAGATATCGTCATCCCGGTCAAGAACGAGGAGCACGATCTCGCGCCAAGCGTCACCAGGCTCGTGGCGTACCTGCGGGGCGCGTTTCCGTTCACCGCCAGGGTCACGATCGCGGACAACGGCAGCACCGACAGCACCTGGCTGGTCGCGCGCTCGCTGGAGGACGCGTTCGCGGAGGTCCGCGCCGTCCACCTGGACCTGCCTGGTCGCGGCCGGGCGCTGAACGAGGTCTGGTCGTCGAGTGACGCCGAACTGCTCGCGTACATGGACGTGGACCTGTCCACGGACCTGAACGCGCTGCTCCCCCTCGTCGCCCCGCTGCTTTCCGGGCACAGCGACATCGCGATCGGGACCCGGCTGGCCCGCGGCTCGCGAGTCGTCCGCGGGCCCAAGCGCGAGATCATCTCGCGCTGCTATAACTTCCTGCTCCACGTCGCGCTGCGCGCCAAGTTCTCCGACGCGCAGTGCGGGTTCAAGGCGATCCGCGCCTGCCAGGCGCGGCAGTTGCTGCCGCTGGTGGCGGACCGGGGCTGGTTCTTCGACACCGAGCTGCTCGTGCTCGCCGAGCGGGCCGGGCTGCGCATCCACGAAGTCCCCGTGGACTGGACGGACGACACCGACTCCAGCGTCAACATCATCGACACCGCGGTCAAGGACCTGCGCGGCATGGCGCGGGTCGGCCTCGGGCTCGCCCGCGGCACGATCAAGGTGCCGCCACTAGCGCTGCGCGAGTCCGTGTACCGCAAGCCGGAGGCACTCGCCGCTCCCGCCCCCGCAGTCCGCCACCCCGTCGGGAGCCGTCGATGAGCGCCGTCACCGCCACCGCCAAGCTCGGCCAGCGACCGCCGACCGAGGGGCGGCTGAGCCAGCTCTGGCGCGGCCCGGGAGAAGATCCCCGCTGGGCCCGGCCCGCCCTCTTCGGGCTGCTCGCCGTCACCGCGCTCCTTTACCTATGGGACCTGAGCAGGAACGGGTACGCCAACGACTTCTACGCGGCGGCCGTCCAGGCGGGCACCCGGTCGTGGAAGGCGTTCTTCTTCGGCTCCTTTGACTCCTCCAGCTTCATCACCGTAGACAAGACGCCCGCGTCGCTGTGGGTCGATGAGCTGTCCGGGCGGCTGTTCGGCTTCAGCTCGTGGTCGCTGCTCGCGCCCCAGGCGATCGAGGGAGTGCTGTCGGTGCTCCTGCTGTTCGCCGCCGTGCGGCGCTGGTTCGGGCCGCAGGCCGGGCTGATCGCCGGGGCGGTGCTCGCGCTCACCCCGGCGGCCGCGCTCATCTTCCGGTTCAACAACCCGGACGCGCTGCTCGTCCTGCTGATGACCGCGGCCGGGTACTGCGTCCAGCGGGCGATCGAGCGGGACAGGACCCGCTGGCTGGTCTTCGCCGGGCTACTGCTCGGCTTCGCCTTCCTCACCAAGATGATGCAGGCGTTCCTCGTGCTGCCCGGGTTCGGGCTCGGCTACCTGTGGGCCGGGCCCGCCCGGCTGCGCCGCCGGCTCTGGCAGCTGCTGGCCGGCCTCGGCGGCGTGATCGTCGGGCGGCGGCTGGTGGGTCGCGATCGCGGAGCTGACGCCCGCCGCGGACCGGCCGTACTTCGGCGGGTCGACGAACAACAACATCCTTGAGCTCGCCCTCGGCTACAACGGGCTCGGCCGCCTCGACGGGTCGGAGACCGGGTCGATCGGCGGCGGCGGCGGCGGGGGCGGCAGCGCGTTCGGCGGGGCGACCGGCGTGTTCCGGCTGTTCCAGTCCGAGTTCGGCGGCCAGGTCTCCTGGCTGATTCCAGCGGCGCTGCTCTCCCTCGCCGCGCTGCTCTGGGTCTCAAGACGCGCACCGCGCACGTCCCGCGTCCGCGCCTTCGCCCTGCTGTGGGGCGGCTGGCTGCTGGTGACCGGCCTGGTCTTCAGCTACATGCAGGGGATCATTCACCCGTACTACATGGTCGCGCTCGCGCCGGCGATCGGCGCGCTCGTCGGGGTCGGCGCCATCTCGCTGCTGCGATCGGACACGCCGCTCGTCGGCCGGGCCGTCGCGGCGGCCGGGATCCTCGGCACCGGGGTCTGGGCGTACGTGCTGCTCGACCGGACACCGACCTGGCTGCCCTGGCTGCGGTGGACCGTCCTGCTCGCCGGACTGCTCGGCGCGGCGGCCGTGTTCGCCGTGCCCGCCTTTACTCGCGGTGCGGCGAGCCGACTCGGCGGCGCGCGATCGGCGGCGATGCTCGCCTACGCGCCGCTCACGCTCGCGCTCGTCGCGGGGCTCGGCGGGCCGCTCGCGTACTCGCTCGACACGGCGAACACCACGCACACCGGCTCGATCCCGAGCGCCGGGCCAACGGTGGCCGGGGCGTTCGGCGGCCCGGGCGGCGGCGGACCAGGCGGCAACTTCGGTGGCGCGCGGACCGGAACGGGCGGGCGATTCGCCGGCACGGGAACGGGCACGGGCACCGGCGCCGGCGCCGGAGTGCGTCAGGTACGGGCAACGCCGCGGGCGGCGTTCCCGGCGGAAGCACCGGCGGGACCGGCACCGCGCCGGGCGGAACCGGCGGATTCCCCGGCGGGACCGGTACCGGCAGCAGGCCGGCACCGGAACCGGAACCGGCACGGGCGGCAGGACCGGCGCTCCGACGGCCGGACCGGATCCGACGGCGGACGGGAGCCGGCGGCGGGATGGGCGGCCTGTCCGGCAGCACCCAGGTCAGCAGCGCGCTGATCAAGCTCCTTGAGCAGGACGCGTCGCAGTACAAGTGGATCGCCGCGACCGAGGGCTCGCAGTCGGCCGCCCCGATCGAGCTCGCCACCGGCGGCGACGCGGTCATGGCGATCGGCGGCTTCAACGGCACCGACCCGTCGCCCACCCTGGCCCAGTTCGAGGCGATGGTCGCCAAGCACGAGATCCACTACTACGTCGGGCAGAGCAACAACAGCTTCGGCGGCGGCACCGGATCCTCGTCGATCACCTCCTGGGTGGCCGCCCACTTCAAGTCGGAGACCGTCGGCGGCGTCACCGTTCAACCTGACTGTGCAGAAGTAGCGGCAACCCCGATTGGTACTCACTCGGCCCCGCCTTCAGGTCGCTTAGCGCGTCGCCTGAAGGCGGGGCCGGTGTTTTAATCGGCTCATGGGACCAGGACCGGCTCTCGAGTGGCCGTTCACGCTTGACGTCCCCGCGCTCGTTGCCTCGGGTTGGCGGCCGGTCCCGTTCCGGGAGTTCATCGTCAAGGTCCACAGTCGATGCGACCTGTCCTGTGACTACTGCTACATGTTCGAGATGGCCGACCAGTCGTGGCGCCGCCAGCCAAAGCGAATGTCGACGGACACTGCGGAGACGACGGCCAAGCGAATCGGTGAGCACGCGCGCGGGCATGGGCTTAGCGACGTCACGCTGATCTTGCACGGAGGCGAGCCGCTGCTCGCCGGTGAGTCGTTGATCTGGACCCTGGTCGAGGCGACGCGGAAGGCAGCAGGCCCCGAGATGAGCGTCGGGGTACGGCTACAGACCAACGGCGTCGGCCTGAACGACGCGTACCTCCGCCTGTTCGATGAGCTTGACGTGCGGGTGGGCGTCAGCCTCGACGGCGACCAAGAGGCGCACGACCAGCACCGCCGCTTCGCCAGCGGGCGCGGGAGCTACGCCGCCGTGGCCGAGGGGCTGCGCCGACTGCGGCAGCCGCAGTTCAGGCACTTGTACGGCGGACTGCTCTGCACCGTCGACCTTCGCAACGACCCGATCGCGACCTATGAGGCACTGCTCGCATTCGGGCCGCCGGCCATCGACTTCCTCCTGCCGCACGGAACCTGGGACACACCGCCGCCGGGCCGGACGCCCCCGCTTACGCCGACTGGCTGATCGCCATATTTGATCGCTGGTATGACGCACCGCATACGAGCGTGCGACTGTTCGAGGAGATCATCCGGCTCACCTTGACGGGCAGGTCGGCCGCTACCGGTCTGGCAGTGGGTTCGCCAACCCGTCGGTCTACTGCCCCGACTTGATGCGCCTTCATTACCCACGTCAGTGAAGTGGCGAAGGCGGACTTCAGTGCACGGAAGGGCGGGGCGCCCTAGTGAGGCTCCTGCTGCACGAGTTTTCCCGGCGTGCGCTGACCGCCCTTGCCGCAGGCGAAGGTGACGCCGCGGCCGTCGCGGAACTGACGGCCGCCGAACTCAGCAAGCATCGCCTGCTGATCAGTGACGTGGCCCGAGCGGCGCAACGAAGCGGGCACCGGCACGCTTCACGGGCGCTCGCCGCGTGCGAACTGCTCGACACCGCGTGGCGGCAAAACGCGGCGGCCACGGAGGCGGTGATCCGGTATCCATCGGTCGCGGTGTGGGCCCGGCGCACCATCGAGGCATGCAATGGCGGCCCGGCGACGCCAGGCGCCGACCCGGCCGGACTGGCCGCGGTGGCGGCGTCGGCGGCCATCCGGGCAGGGCTCGACGTCGAAATCGGGATACCAGTAATCGACGGAATCGCAGTGCTGCCCGGCCTTGGCGCCGCCCGCGTCGCGGGCCAGCGTGTGGTGGTACACACGGCGCCGGGTGCGTCCAAGGTAGGAGTGGTGCCCATACCGCCCGACCCCGGCCATGACGCACCGGTGACCGCCCTTGGCGGGCGGTCACCGCGAGCCTAGGTCACAGCGGCTGGGGATCGAAGTCGAAGTCCAGCCGCCGACCCTCGGCAGCCACCAACGCGTCCGGGTGATTCAGCGAAAGGGTTCCCTGGTAGCCGCTCATCGCTTCCGCCGAGAGCTCCGCGGCCGCCTCGCTGGCCCCGTCCGCCCTGAGGTCGAGCGAAAGATTCGCCGCGGCGGCCAGGGTAAGGGGATGCGCGGCTCCGAGCACCTTCTTCACTCGCCGGTGGGTGTCCTCGCCAAGCGCCCGGGCCGCGCCGATCTCGCCCAGCTCCGCCAGGTCACTCGCTAGGTTCAGCGCGATGACCAGCGAGAGGTCGTGGTTCCGGCCGAGGCGGGCGTCCAGGCCGGCCAGCGCCTCCTCGTTGCGCCGCTTTGCCTGCTCCGGATCGCCGGTCACCCGGAACATGAGCCCCAGGTTCCCGATGCACCCGTAGCTGTACGGGTGGTCGGGACCGTAGACGTGCGGGTACTCCGTGGCCGTCCAGTGCGCCAGCTCGTACGCCTCGTCTACGAGGCCGTTGGTGCGGCGGATGTTCGTCACGTTGACCGCGGCCGCCATCGTGTCAGGGTTGCGGTTACCCCACTTGCGGCGCGAGATTTCCAGGACTTCCTCACCGATCCGCAGTGCTTCGTCGCGGGCCCGGCGCGATGCGGCGGAGCGCGATCGAGAGGCCGGTGGCGGTGCGCAGCGTGGCGAAGTGGTCGGATCCCAGGCGCTCCTTGCCGAAGTCCCAGGCCTCCTCGCCTAGGTCGCGGGCGTCGTGATACCGCCCTTGCAGCCGGACAGCCCAGGCCAGGCCGTACCACACCATCAGCACCTCGGCCGACGAGATGCCTTCCCTCGCTTGGCTCTCCAACTGATAGGCACGGTTGAACAGGTCCACCGCCTTCTCGTAGTCGGAGTTCAGTCCATAGTCGAATGCCAGGTTGTGCATCGCGCGCATCGACTGTGGGTCAGCCATCCCGTAGGCGGCCTCCTGCGACTCGAACGTCTCGCGGTCCATGTCGAGGGCGGCTGCAAAATTACCCCTCGCTCGCTGGTCGGCGCCGAATGACATCTCGGTCGCGACCGTCACCGAGTTACGGTCGCCGAGCGCCGCACGGGCACGCCTCAGGGTCCGCTCAGTGAGTTCATACGCCTCGTCAAGGGAGCCGAGTGTCCGCAGAACGTTGCCACGGATCCGCTGCGCATCGAGCACGTCGGGGTCGTCAGGGCCCGAGTCCTGCGTCCACTGCTCGATGAACGCCTGAGCCAGCTCGTCGCAGGACGTCAGGCTGCTGCTTAGGTACAGGTACCGCATCATGTCAAGCGCGAACGCGCGCACCTTCGGATCGCGGCATTGCGCCATCTCGGTCGCTTCGGAGGTGACGTGGGGCAGCAGTTCCTGGTAACGCTCCCATTGGCGGTCGTCATTCGCTGAGATTGGCGCTGCCGCGGCGAGGATCAGGTGCACGTCATGCCGGTAGTCGGCCTGCTCCTGCTCGCTTAGTTCAGCTCGCAACAGCGCCTGGATGAGCCGGTGAACCACGATTTCCCGGCCACTGATCGTAACCAGCGCGAAGCGGCCAAGCTCGCGGATCGACCTGGATAGCGGAATGGCGTCCGCGAGCAGGTCGCTGACCCGGGTATCGGAGGCTTGCGAACTACGGCGGAACACGTCGCGCGGGATGGGGTCGGGACCGAAGAACGCGCAGACGCGCAGCAGCCGGAGCGCCTCCGGCTGCTGCTCCTGCACGCGGCTGACCGACAAGGTCCACGCCGCCGTGACCGAGGTCCCGTACTCGGCCGACTTGCCCTCGGCCATGATCTTGTCGAACTGCTCGTCGAGCAGCTGAGCGTACTCTTCGACCGGCATGCCGGTCTCGGACAGCATGGCACCGGCCTGGTCGAGCGCCAGCGGAAGGTCGCCAAGCTTTTCCGCTAGCATGCTCGCATCTTCCGCGGCAAGCTTCTCGGGGTGGACGCGCTTGTTCAGGAATTCAATGCTCTCCGCCCGGCTGAATACGTCGAGCGGAACAGTGTGGATCGTCGCCTGCCACCGGTGGTTTCGCGACGTGATCAGCACATCCCCCGGTCCATGCGGAATGTAAGAGGGAAAATCCTCCGGCTGGTCCGCGTTATCGAAGATCAACAACCACCGGCGATACGGCTCACCCAGGCGCAACGCGTCCACAGCGGCGGTAGCAGCGCCGTCGATTCCTGCGTCGACGGCCGCCTCAAGGCCGAGACGGCCAGCCAGGGCGGCGAGCGAAGCGCGGACCAATGGCAACTGGTCGGCGGGCACCCACCACACCACGTCGTAATCGGCCGCATACCGGTACGCGTATTCGATGGCGATGGCCGTCTTCCCTACTCCGCCAAGCCCCTGCACCGCTCTTGGCAGCGGGTTGGCCAGCTGAGCCTCAGTCTCCGGCACGACCGCGATGACCTTACTAGATGCACCGCTGCGCAGGTGCTCAAGAATGGCATCTCGCCCAGTGAAGTTCTTGTTCCGAGTTGGAATTGCGCCCCACACGATTGGGGCTGACAGCGGCGCGCGCGACTCCGAGTCCGTCATGGATATATCGTACCGGCGTCCCGCTGGATTAGGCGTCATCATGCAGGCAGGATTGGTATACATATGCACCAAGAAACGGACATTTATCGTAGCGGTATTTGTTGAGGCAGTTGTTTCGAACGAGCGCCAGAGTGGCGTTGATGAATTATTGCCCGAACGGCTGGGGTGTTGTACCGTCAGCATTACGCCTCGCTCCTAGGAGAGAATCATGGACGAGAATGCCGTCAACGATGAGAATGCGGCCGACCGGCCGCTGCCCGACGCTCGCCACGTACCTCTCATGACCTTGGTCCACGAAGGGACAGGGCTCGACCGGTCCATATCCGATATGAACATGACCTCGTCATTCCAGAGCAGCATCTGACCGTCCAGAATTCTCGTCAGGCAACCACGTATCCAGGCAGGTCCGGCAGCGAGGGTCGGCCCGCCGGATGGCCGACCCGGTGGTAGACACGGTAAGGGTCTGGATGATGAAGAGGATCATGGCTCGGCCATACCTAGGTCAGCGCCCTTTCCTGCCCGCGGACAGGGACCGGTTCCGGGGACGTGCGACGGAAGCCACTTCGCTGGCTCGCTGGTGGCAAGACAACCGCCTCACATACATGGTCGGCGAAGCAGGCCGCGGCAAGACCTCGTTGCTTAACGCCGGCATCCTGCCCTTGCTGGATACTGACAGAGCGACCCTCCTCCCGGTCGGACGGCTATCCCAGGGCATGGCGTTCCCGTTTGCCGCACTGCCGCCGCATAACCCATACACCCTGGCACTGTTGCGCTCCTGGGCACCGGCCGAATCGGTGACCCGACTGGTCCACCAGACGATCAGCGGGTTTCTTGCCCGGCAGCCAGGGGTTGCTCCGATACTCGCGGCCATCGACCCGGCGGACGAGTTGCTCGCCGTATCCGGCCAGCGGCAGGTCACATACCGCAGGGCGTTCCTCGGCGATCTCCGGAGAGCGCTGGACGAAGTCAGGCGCCTGCACCTGCTCGTCGTCGGACGCGAGGAGGCCGTCCAAGTCGTCGGGGACACGCTGGGCAGCGCCAGCAAGCACGAGATCACCAAGCTGAGCCGCTCCGGAGCCGTGCAGGCCATCACGCGGCCCATGGCCGCCATGGGCCGGACCTTCGCCGACGGCGCGGCGGAGAAGCTCGTCACGAACCTGCAGACCAGCCTCGTCGGCAGCACCACGGGTGCTCGGCGACACGTCACCGAAGACCGGGTTGACCCCAGCCTGCTTCAGGTCGCCTGCGCGCATTTCGCCGACTCTCTGCCCCTCCGCGACACTCCGATCACCGTGCAAGACGTGCGTAGGTACGCGGATCTTGACGGCGCGCTCGCGGGCCATCTGGACGCCGTCATCGCCGAGGTCGCCGACGACCATGACCTGGTCCAGAAAGAGCTACGTTCCTGGCTGCTAAGCACGTTCGTCACCGATCTCGGCACGAGGGGGAAGGCGTACGAGGGGACGGCTACCACCGCCGGGATGCCGAACGCGGTCGCCCGGTCACTGGAGGACCGACACGTTCTCATCGCACGCCGGGACTCCGGAAGTCGGTGGTACGAACTGCTCAGCGACCGGGTTGTCCAGCCGCTCCACGAGGTGACCGACGTTAGCCCGCCACCGCCCCAGCCGACCCGCCACCTGCGGCTGGCCGAGCACGCGCTGACTCTGGGCCAGCTCGACCTCGCCGAGCGCTACGCCCGCAAGATCACCCGGTATCCCCAGCTGTCCGGCCACCAATTGCAGGCGGAAGCATATTCGTTGCTCGGCAATCTGAGTTATGAGCGGGAGAGGCCGCAGGAGGCGGAGAAGTACTACCGGGATGCGATGGAGCAGTTCGCGGCCGCCTCCGACACTGGGATGGTCGCGCTCCAGCTCGCGGCCATCGGGCAGGTGCTGCTTAGCCAGGGCCGATTCTCGAGTGCAGCCGAGGCCCTCCGCTTGGCGGTGGTCAGAGCGCCCGGTGACCTAGTTATCCGGGTCACCTACGCCGAGGCACTCTGGCGGCTCGGGTACGCCCGGGCGGCCATCGCGGAACTAACGTTCGCGCTCAGCATCGACGGTTCGGACGCGGCGGCACTGCGCACCCGCGGCGAGATCCTGGCTGACCTCGAAAAGCCGGAGGACGCCCTACGCGACCTTGACCGGGTGGTGTCTTCCGCATCTGTGAGGGTCACGGCCGCCCGTGGCCTGGCACTCGCCGGGCTGGGAGATCACCAGTCAGGCCGCCGCGTGGCCGAGAAAATCGCCGCTGACGGTGCGCATAACGGCCCGGCGCTCCTCTATGCCGCGCGGACCCTCGACCAATGCGGTGACAGTGACGGTGCTGCTGATCTCGCCCGGCAGGCCACCGACGCCAACGATCCGCCGCTCGATCCGCCGCACCAGGCGATCGCCCGGCGACTGATCGACCACGGGTGCGGTTCAATCTAGAAGAGTGCCTCCTGGTGCACGCGGGGCTTGCGGCGGGCGCGGCCCTGGGCCTCGCCGCCGCGCCGGTCGAGCAGCGCCTGGTCGATCGAGGCGAGGAACGGCGACGGCGAGCATTCCGTGACCTCGCCGCGCAGCGTCCGCTTGGCCGCCGTGAACAACGACAGCCGGGTCGTCGCCCTGGTCATGCCGACGAAGAGCAGGCGGCGCTCCTCCGCGTAGTCGACCTCAGCACCACGCCAGGAGCGCAGCGGCAGCAGCCCGTCATCGCAGCCGATGAGGAACACCACGGGGAACTCAAGGCCCTTCGCCGCGTGCAGGGTCAGCAGCGAGATCCGGTCGGCGCGGGGGTCCCAGGTGTCCACCTCGGCTCCGAGCGCGAGCTCGTCGAGGAACCGGTCCAGGTCGGCGCCGCACCGCGCGGCCAGCGGGCCGAGCACGTCGGCCGCGGTCTTGATGGCCACGATGGCCGCCGCCCTACCATCAACAGCACCGGCGGCGGGCTCGGCGCCGGCCACGTTCTCGGTGGCCGCAAGCGCCGCCGCGGCCGCAACCGCAACCCGCTCGGCGACCGACACCGGAGTCAGCGCGACAGGGCGTCCGACGGGGTCAGCGCCGCCAGGATGGCCGCGACTCCCGGCATCTCGGCCAGCCGGGAGTGCGCCCGCCGCTGGACGGGGAAGCCGCGCCTGGCCAGGGCCTCCTCGACGGCGGCGGCCTGGGACGAGGTCCGGTAGAGCACGGCGAAGTCGGCGAACGAGAGCTGGTGCTCGGTCCCGTCCCGCCCGTCCACCGTGCGGCTGTCGAGGGCGTGGAACGACGCGCCGCCGAGCAGCCGCTCGATCTCCGCCGCGACCGCCTCGGCCTCCTCCCGCTCGTCCCCCACCGCGTGCAGCCCGACCGGGCCGTCGGGGATGTCGGTCCTGGCGGGGACCAGCTCGCGCCCAGGCACGAGCGTGCCCGGCCGGATCAGCTGCATCGCGGCCCGCACGATCGTCGGCGCGGAGCGGTAGCTGCGCGACAGCCGCACCGTGGCGGCGCCGGCGTCGGGAGTTCCGCCGCCGAAGTCTTCCGCGAAGCGCAGGAAGTAGCCCACGTCGCCGCCCCGGAACCCGTAAATCGCCTGGTCGGGGTCGCCGATCGACGCAGATCCGCGACGCCCGGCGCGGCGAGCTGCCGCAGCATCAGGTACTGCTGCTCATCCACGTCCTGGTACTCGTCGACGAACACGTCCGTCCACCGCGCCCGGTACTCGGCCGCCAGGTCCTGGTTGCCGGCGAGCAGCGTCGTCGGCAACGTGACCAGGTCATCGACGTCAACCAGGCCGCGCTCGCGCAGCGCCGCGTCGTACCGCTCGACGAGGCCGGCGAGCTCCGCGTCGCCTCCCGCCGTGCCGTCATCGGCCAGGCCGACCACCGCGAGCGAATCCGTGGCGGCGCGGCCACTCGAAGCATGAATCCGTTTGGCGGCGGCGATACGGGCACCGAGCGCGGCGGGTCGCTCGCGGGCGGACAGCAACCGCAGGACCTCCTGGCGGGTCTTCTCGTCGGCGACCTTCAGGTCCGCGTCGAGGCCGAGCAGCTTGCCCTGTTCGCGCAGGATCAGCAGGCCGAGACCGTGGAAGGTGGCGACCGTGACCCGCGCGGCGGCGTCCGCGCCGAGCAGCGCGGCGAGCCGGTCGCGGAGCTCGTCGCGGGCGCGGCGGGTAAACGTGACGGCCAGGCAGGACTCGGGGAGGAGCCCGGCGCCGATCCGGTGCGCGATCGCGTGCGTGAGCACCCGGGTCTTGCCCGCGCCTGGTCCCGCCACGACGAGCAGCGGTCCGCCGTCGTGGGTGACGATCGCGTGCTGCTCGGGGTCGAGGCCGGCCGAGGGCACCGCCGCGACGGCTGGCCCGGCGAGCTCAGCCAACGGCTCCGGCGCGGCGCCGGCCGCCAGGGTGCCGGCCGCTTACCCTGGGTCGACTTGCGCTGGGCCCTGGGCACGTCGAACAGCGCCGCGCCCGCCAGCTCATCCGGGTCGAACAGCCGGATCGTCCCGTACACGCCGTCGTAGCCCGCCTCGCGGCGCACCTCGCCGCGGCGCAGCCTCGTGATGGCCTCGGCGACGATCGACGGCGCGCCCGCCGCCAGGTCATCGAGCGGCACGTCGCCGAGGATCCCCAGCTCCGGGCCGAACCGCTCCACCAGGGCGCTGACCTGGGCGGTGACCGACTTGGACTTCGGCCCGACGCCGGCGATCTCGCCGAGGATCTCCGGCAGCGGCACGAACGACTTGAAATCGGCGGCGCCGTCGAGCCGGTACCCCTCGGGCCGGTCGGCGAGCGCGTCGACCCGGTGCTGCACGCCGATCGTCGGCTTCTTCCCGCAGGCCGGGCACTTGCCGCCGGCCTGCGCGGGTCTCCTCCGGCGTCATCCGGACGTCGCAGGCGCGGTGGCCGTCGAGGTGGTACTTGCCCTCTTCAGGAAAGAACTCGACGGTGCCGCCGAACCCGTCCCCCGTCCGCAACGCCTGGTAAATCGAGAAATAGTCGGTTTCCGGGAGCTCGAACGCCGTCGCCTCCCGCCCCAGCATGGGCGGCGAGTGCGCGTCGGAGTTGGAGACGAGCCGGTACCCGTCGAGGCTGGAGACCCGCCAGTTCATCTCCGGGTCGCTCGACAAGCCGGTCTCGATAGCGAAGATGTGCGAGGCCAGGTCCGCGTAGCAGTCGGAGACCCGGTCGAACCCGGACTGCGACCCGAGCACGGCGAACCACGGCGTCCACGCGTGCGCGGGAATCAGGTAGCAGCCGTCGCCGCCGGAGAGCGTGATCTCAAGCAGGTTCCGCGAGTCGAGCCCGAGGATCGGCCGTCCGTCCGAGGCGAGGTTCCCCACCCGGGCGAGCGCCCGCGTGATCTCGTCAACGGCGTCAAGCGACGGCGCGTAGAGCAGGTGGTGCACCTTCCGGGTTCGCTCGTCCCGCTTGTAGATCGTCGAGATCTCCGAGGAGAGCATGAACCGCACCGGCGCGCGGCACGCGGGCGGCAGCGTCTCCTGAACCGCCCGCTCCAGTTCAGGCCGCAGCCGGAAGAGCCCGGGCGCGTCCGGCACGAGCTTCGAACCAAGCTCTTCCCGCCACACCGGATGCGTGAAGTCACCGGTCCCGACGACGCTGATGCCCTTACGTCCCGCCCACCAGGCGAGGTGCTCCAGGTCGCAGTCCCGGCTGCAGGCGCGGGAGAACTTGGAGTGAATGTGAAGATCTGCGTACTTGCGATCCACGCTCACAGCGTTGCGGTCCGCACTGACAACGAGCGCCAAGAGTTCACATCGAACATTATCCCGAACGGCTGCGTGCTTCGCCCGATACTTTCCGCATTCTCCGGCGCCGGTGGCCCGCCGGACCGGGACCCCTTACACGTCGGGGAACGAGCCCCAGCTGTCCGCGACGAACTCCTTGCCGGTCACCGGGTGCTTGTAGTGGAACGGCAGCGTGGTCGTCTCCGGCCACAGCCGCGGGGCGTTCGCCAGCAGTTCGTCCGGGCCGTACGGGTCCTCCGGGTAGGTGACGGACGCGTTGGGCACGTAGTCCACCGGGGTGTAGGCCCAGCCGTGCTCCATGGTCCCGTGCCAGAAGGCCCGGTAGAACAGCTTCTTGATCTTCCACACCCCGCCGACGTTCACGTAGGTGTTCTCGTAGACCCCGCCCTCCATCCACTGGCGGACCGGGGCCTGCTCGTTCGCGACCAGCTGGTGGGTGCCTGCCTGCATCAGCGTCCGGTAGCGCCCGAGTGCCGTCTGCCGGTCGGGCGCGACGCTGATGAAGTCCTGCAGCATCGGGTGCTCGAGGAGCCGGCCGAACTGCGGCCCGTTGTGCCCGTCGGCGAACCGCGACCGGAACCGCCCGGTGTACAGCCGCCCGGCGCCCGCCCGGCCCTTGTAGACCCCGCCGATGAAGATGACCTCGCAGTCCTCGTCGAACAGGTCGACGACCTCGTCGTAGTAGCACTTGTCCAGGTAGTACCCGTAGGCGTGCTGCAGCCGCCTGATGGCGAGCTCGTCCTCGACCGCGCCGAGCCGGCGCTCAAGCTCGGCGATTCGTTCCTCTGCCGTCATCGCGACCTCCTTGTTAGCCGACTCGCTGCCCAAGTTGCTCGGGGCTCACCCAGTTGCCGTGCAGGCCGCCGGGCATCCTGATCGGGATCCGCAGCGTGGCGACCGGCGGCTCGTCGATGCGCTGGGCGTCCAGGATGAGCAGGTCGGTCGTCCCGGTCTCGTGCCGGTCGACGAGCTGCATCACGTAGCCCTCGCCGTTGGCCGTCTCCGTCCCGGCCGGCGGCACGAAGACCGCTTCCTGGACCGTCGCGTTCCGCCCGGCGAACCTGGTCTTCATCGCGCCGGAGACCGGGTCGATCTGGCCGAGCCAGCGGAAGCCCGGCAGCCCGTCGTCGGGCTTCTCGCCGGGCACGTCGGTCAGGTTGATGACGCCGAACCGGTAGCCGCGGGTCGCCCAGCGGTCGTCGGTGCGCGGGAACTCGCCGGAGCAGTCGGTGAGCCGCCGCTGCGCGAACGCCGTCGTGCCGTCGCCCTGGTCCGGCTCGGCCGACGTGTCGATCGTCCACCGGGTGAGCTGCGCGCTCGCCTTCTCCGGGTCGAACGGCGCGCCGGTGATGTCGGGGAACCACGGGAACGCGGACTTCTCGCCCACGGGCGTGTCGATGTGGATGTGCCTGCCGTCGTCGTACGCGTTCATGATGTGCGAGGCGAACCGGTTCGTGCCGCGGTACCAGCGCACGGTGTTGGCCTTGCGCGGGACCACGCCCAGGTAGACGTCCTCGGAGCCGTCCCAGACGTAGAGCGGGCCGCCCGCCTTGAGCCGCTCGGCCGACGCGGTGAGCGGGATGATGGGGAAGACGACGAAGTTTTCCGTCACCGCCCAGTCGTGCACCATCGACGAGTACGGCGCCTCGAACCACGCCTCGTGCACGATCCGCCCGCTCGCGTCCGCCTCGTAGTAGGCGATGTCCCGCGTCGCCTCGCCCTTGGCCATGTACCCGAAGAACACGAGCTCCCCGGTGCGCGGGTCGACCTTCGGGTGCGCGGTCGCCGTCTGCGAGGTCAGGTCGCCGTCCCAGGTGAACTCGCCGACGGTGTCGAGCGTGTCCGGGTCGATCTGGATCGGGGCGCTGTCCTCCTTGGAGGCGAGCAGCCGGCCGCCGTGCCAGTACACGTTGGTGTTGGCGAGCCCGCGGCTGACAGCCCGGCGACGGCCGGGTCGTCGGTGAACGGGTTCCGGTAGGCGCCGAACAGCGACCGCCGCGCCTCCCGTTCCGCCACGAAGCGCGGCGTCCGCACGTACCGGGACTTGAAGTCGCAGTAGCCGTTCTCGAACCGGAACATCGCGACCATGCCGTCGGCGTTGAAGTAGAAGTCCCGCTCGACGAACGGCGGCCACGCCGGGTCGGCCCCGACCCGGTAGTAGGTGCCGCGCAGCGACGCGGGGATCTCCCCTTGCGTCACCTCGACACCGCGGATCTCGCCCTCAAGCCGCACGGGCGCGAACCGCCCCTGGAAGCCGGGCTCGTCAGGGAACCGCACCGTCATCTCGCACCGCCCTTCGTGGGTCGCGCTGAGCGTAACCCGGCCGCCCCGCCGGGAACAGGGCGTTCAACGCCGATTCGTCCCCCCACGACCTTGTGCCGTAAAGACAAAACCGATCATCCGGGCACGGCCGACGTCGACCGTCTAACCACGCGACCCCAAGGCCCGAAACGTACGGGCCTTGTGCGCCACAACACCAGAATTCCTGGTCTGTGTGCCGCAAGGACGCTAGATCGCCCTCGGGGCCACAGGCAGGATTCTTGGTCCCCGAGGGCCGCAACGCCAGGACCGATTGGCCCGTGGCGAGGCGTACGCTCCGCTCGCAGCGATTCCACCGCATGTCGGGCGCTGGCGCGCCACGAGCCGGATCTGATCGCGGAGTCCGCTGCGGAGGCTAGGCGGCGGGGAGGATGACCTCGACGGTTACTGTTTCTCCGGGGGCGGCCAGCGGCAGCAGGGTTCCGACGACCCGCTGGCCGTTGACGTGGGTTCCGGCGCCCTCGGCCATGCCCGAGTCGAGCGTGCCCGCCCGGCGGACGGTGATCTCGTACGTCGCGCCGCGGAAGCGGCGGGTCGCGGTGAAGCCCGGCCAGGCGGACGGGATGACCGGGTCGATCCTGAGGCCGTCGAGCTCCGGCCTGATGCCGAGGATCCACTGGGTGATCGCGACGAAGTTCCACGCGGCGGTGCCGGTCAGCCAGGAGTTCTTCGCCTCCCCGTGGGTGGGCGCGTCCCGGCCGGCGATCATCTGCGCGTAGACGTACGGCTCGCAGCGGTGCACCTCGCCGATCGACTCGCGGGCCGAGGGGTTGATCCGCCGGTAGTAGTCGAACGCGGTGTCGCCGTCGCCGGTCATCGCCGCGGCGATCATGACCCAGGGGTTCGTGTGGCAGAAGACGCTCGCGTTCTCCTTGTACCCGGGCGGGTAGCTGGAGATCTCGCCGAGTTCGACGTGATAGGCGGTGAACGCGGGCTGGAGCAGCATGATCCCGTGCGGGGTGGCGAGCCGCTCCTTGACGCTCGCCAGCGCCTGCTCAGCGAGCGTGGCGGGACCAGGGTCAGCCCCCTCCGTTCGGACGAATGGGTCTGTGCCTGGTTCTCTCGGGGTGAGCAGGCCGCCGAAGTCCCCGGCCAGTTCGGCCCGCTCGGTGGCGGTCATGCCGATTCCCGCCATGACGCACATGCCCTGCGGCTCGAGGAAGATCTGGCCCTCGGCGCTCTTCGCCGAGCCGACCGGGTTGCCGAAGTGGTCGTAGGCGCGCAGGAACCAGTCGCCGTCCCAGCCGTGCTCGGCGGTGACGGCGGCCATCTTCTCCGCGTCGGCCCGGTAGGCGTCCGCTTCCGTGCGCCGCGGCCGGTGAGCGCCGCGATGGCCGCGAGTTCCTTGGCGGCGAGGGTGAACAGGCCGGCGATGAACACGGACTCGGCGACGCCGCCCGGCTGGTTCTCCGTGGTCTGGAAGGACTCGCCGGGGGTTTCGGAGAAGCAGTTGAGGTTCAGGCAGTCGTTCCAGTCGGCGCGGCCGATGAGCGGCAGGCCGTGCGGGCCGATCCGGTCGAGGGTGTACTGGACGGACCGCTCCAGGTGGCCGTAGAGGGTGGCGTCGCCCGCGTCGCTGAACGGGACGCGCTCGTCGAGGATGGTGGTGTCGCCGGTCTCCTTGAGGTAGGCGGCGACGCCGAGGACGAGCCAGAGCGGGTCGTCGTTGAAGCCGGAGCCGATCGCGTCGTTGCCCGTCTTGGTGAGCGGCTGGTACTGGTGGTAGGCGCCGCCGCTGGCGAACTGGGTCGCCGCGAGGTCGAGGATGCGCTCCCGGGAACGCTCCGGGGCAAGCTGGACGGCGCCGAGCAGATCCTGGCAAGAGTCGCGAAAGCCCATGCCACGGGAGATTCCGGTCTCGTAGGACGAGACCGAGCGGCTCAGGTTGAAGGTCACCAGGCACTGGTAGGCGTTCCAGATGCTGACCATCCGGTTGCTGTCGGCGTCCGGCGTGTCCACGTGCAGGACGCCGAGCAGGCCGTCCCAGTAGGCCTTGCAGGTCCGCGAAGCGCGTCGCGCACGGTCTGCGGGTCACAGCCAGCGGTCGATGACGGGCCGGACGCTTGCCTTGTTGATGACGCCGGTCGCCTCGAACTTGGCGTCCCGCGGGTTCTCCCAGTACCCGAGCAGGAAGATGACCTCCCTGGTCTCGCCCGGCTCGAGGGTGAGCCGCACGTGGTGCGCGCCGTGCGGCGACCAGCCGTGGGCGATCGAGTTGGTGAGCTCGCCGCGCTCGACGCCGAGCGGCTCGTGGAACCCGCGGTACGGGCCGAGGAACGCCTCGCGCTGCGTGTCGAAGCCCGCGAGCGGCTCGGAGCAGGCGAAGTACGCGAAGTGGTCGCGGCGCTCGCGGTACTCGGTCTTGTGGTAGATGACCCCGTCGACGACCTCGACCTCGCCGGTCGAGTAGTTGCGCTGGAAGTTCGTCGCGTCGTCCTGCGCGTCCCAGAGGGCGAACTCGACGGAGGAGAAGAGCGGACAGCTCGGCCGGGGTCTCCCGGTCGTTGGTGACGGCGACCCGCCAGACCTCGAGGTTCTCGCCGCGGGGCACGAAGTACACCGTCTTCGCCGCGATCCCCGACCTGGCCGACCTGATGGTCGTGTACGACAGCCCGTGCCGGCACTCGTACTCGTCGAGCGGCGTCCTGGTGGGCTGCCATGACGGCGACCAGTACTCGCCGGTGGCGTCGTCCCGCAGGTAGAGGTAGCGCCCCCCGGCGTCAC
This sequence comes from uncultured Actinomycetota bacterium, assembly GCA_963850115.1. Taxonomy (GTDB): domain Bacteria; phylum Actinomycetota; class Actinomycetes; order Streptosporangiales; family Streptosporangiaceae; genus Trebonia. The sequence continues at coordinate 111,003 of CAWKKG010000001.1, read as the reverse complement.
CAGGCACGTTGTTGTACCGGTACCTGGTGAGCCGGCGCAGCCGGGCGTCCAGGTGCCAGGAGTAGCCTCCGGCCGTGTTCGAGACGGTGCCGAAGTGCCCGTCTGTGCCCAGGTAGTTGATCCACGGCACCGGAGTATCCGGGCGGGTGATCACGTACTCGCGGCGATCGTCGTCGAAATAGCCGTAGCGCATGGCCGTTACTTTACCGGTTTAGTACTGGTAAGACCATGGGCAATCGACGGCGAAATCGCGCGCTCCGCGCGCCCGGCTACCAGACCGTGCTCGCTACCTCCGCGACCAGCTCGAGCTTCTGCCGCTGCACGTCCTCTGTCGTCAGGTTAGCGCCAGGCAGCGTCGAGGAGAACCCGCACTGCGTGGAGACGCCGAGCCGCTCGAGCCCGGTGTACTTGGCGGCCTCGGCTAAGTCCACCGTTTTCGCAACCTCCGTTTGGCCCGCGAGCACAGCACCGAGCTTCTTCGCGAGCGGGAACTTCCGCGATCTCTTCAGCATCGACTCGATCTCCGCCGCGATCGCCGTGAGCTCATCGCGTTCGTCGGCGGTCCACTCGTACTCGCGTTCCCGGCCGGCCGCGGCGAAGATCTCCAGGAACCTGAGTTCGTGCCAGATGTCCCGCCGGGTCCGTCCGGATACCAGGACGCGCAGCTGGTGCCCGAGTTCGGTGCCGAACTCGCCCGCGGCGAGCAGTTCGCTGAACCGGAACTGCCACGAGTTCCGCGTGTCCTCGTCGGCGCCGGCCTCCGCGAGTCCTTGGTGGAGTTCGAGCAGCACCTGGTAGGCCTGATCCGCGTCGTTGAGCGCGCCCGATTTCGCGAGTGCGCGCAGCGCCGCTTCAGCGCTCACGCCTGCGTGGCAGGCCTGCCCGCACAGCCCGACGATCTGTCCGGGGCCAGCACCGGGCTTGGCGGTGGCCAGGCGCTCCTTGACCGCTTCCGGTTCGTTGGCCGCGGCCCAGGTCAGCCAGGGCTGCGCGAAGTCCCAGTGCCGCGCGGCCGGCGTTGCCGCCAGCGCGCTCGCCACGGTGGTCGCGAGGACGTGCTGCGGATCGAAGCCGGCCAGCCGATGGGCGACCTCGGTGACGGCCAGGGCCTGCTGGCCGGCCGCGGTCCACTGCTGGCCGCCGAGGTAGCCGGCGAGGCCGCGGGCGCAGCTTTCGCCACTGAACGCCGGGTAGGCACCGCTCAGCTCGGTCCAGACCTCGGCGAGCGCCTGGGCGTAGGCGGCAGGCTCCCGGGCGGGCGGCAGCCCGGTCGGGAGCCCCCCGACCATCAGCAGCGCGGTGTCCAGCCAGGCCTGCGCCGAGGAAGTCGGCGCGCGCAAGGCGGACAGCTGGTTCGCCCAGTACCGGCGCTCGTCCTCGTCCAGTTCGCCGAGCCCGGCCAGGTACTTGGCCAGGCCCGGGTGGTCCAGCCGGCTCAACGTCTCAAGCGCGCCCTGGGGCTCGTCGAACGTGCGCGGCGCCACGTCGGCGGCCATGTGCTCGATAACCGCGGTGAGCCCAACCGCGTCCCGGGACTGCACGGGATCCTGAGCGAGCCGGGAAAGCCGGTCGTAGTAGGCAAGGGACAGCCGGCTCGCGGCCGGGATGGCCACCGCTCGCCGCCACGGCACCACCGCGGTGTCATCGCGCGCCCGGCCGGCGAAGACAAGCCTGACCCGGTGCTTGGCCCCGTTGTCGGACCAGGTCGCGCCGGAGAACCTGAGCCGGTAGCCATAGGGGAGCAGGCTGGCCACCGCGTCAATGAATTCCAGGCGGTCGCGCAGCGCCGTGCCCTCGGCCTGCACGACGTTGACCGGGCCGGACAGCAGCAGCGCGGCGGTGGCCGCCACCGTCTGCTCGCCCGCCCGCCTGACCGCTTCCGCGAGCCGGGCACTGGACAGCGCCGGGACGGTGAACTCGATCATCGGGCCGTCGGCGGCCCGCAGCGCCGTGGCCTGGCGAGCGATCGCGGAGTACAGGTCCCAGTAGCTGACCGGCGTCCGCGCGAGCTGCGCGTAAGGAACGCAGAAGTAGGCCTTCTGCGTGGTCGGACGCCCGAAGCCGTCGACCTGGCCGGTCTGGTCGGTGATCGCGATGCCGAGGTACGGGTCATTATCGACGCCGACCCAGCTCACCGTGACCCACGGCAGGGCCGCCGCGCCGGTGGCGGTGACGTCGGGGCTGCCGACCGCGAACCGCGTGATGATCGCCTCGAATTCGGCGTGGTTGAACGGCCCGGGACTGCAGCCGAGCACCGAGTAGTCCTGCCGGCCGCCGGGCTGCTTGCCCCACAGCGCCCACCCTGCCCGCAACGTCACCAGGTCGGTCATCACGCCAGCCGCCCGGCCGCGAGCTTCTCGCCGAGCCACGTGAGGGGCTCGATCACGTTGATGGGGTAGATCGGTCCCTTAATTCGCGGCTTCGGCCCAGAACGCTCATCCACGTTCTCAAATTCACTTTCGTTAAATACACCGGTATCTGGATCGACCCGGAAGCCGACCGCCGAGGAGACGAAGAACTGCACCCGGTCTTTCTCGAAGAAGTTGCGCAGCGTATCCGTGATCAGGTCGGCATTGCTCCGCGGGGTAACCTGGCCCATCGCGACGAAGAACCTTTCCGCGAGGCGGTCGCTGACCTTCGGGAAGAAGCGCCTGTCCGTGCTCGAGTAGGAGCGGAATCCCAGGTCACAGGCCTTCCGGTAGATGTCGTTGTGGTCAAACTTGGTTGCGCACACCGCCACGTACTGCGGCAGCAGGTCGGTGGTCCTGGCCGGGTCACGCAACCGCCGTTGCGCGATCTTCAGCAGCGTGCCGTAGAAGTGACTGAAGGCGTCGGTCTCCTCCCATTCCCTGGCCGGGTCGAAGAGCAACACGAGGCCGTCGCAGTTCGCCAGGTCATTCATGAAGGACTCATCGCCACCGGTCGCCCCGGGCACCGCGACCGCCACGCTCTCATTGCCGAACAGCCGCCGGCTCGCCGCCTCGTCATCCCCGCGCGCCCGGCCGCCTGGGCTCCGGTCCTTGTAGCGTCCGCCGGGGGCATCAAGGAAGTCCAGCTCAAACTCGAACGGCACGGTCTCAGTGGCGGGCCGCCAGAAGCGGCGCCCTTGCGCGTCCACGTTCATCCGCAGCACCCAGTTCAGGTGGTGCTCGGCGTCGGTCGCGGGCGGAAACTGCATGTCCCTGGTGAGGAGCGAAGTCTGCTCGATGAGGAAGTCGGTGGAGGCGTCGTTGGCGCCGAAAAGCAGGAGGCGGTTGTCCTGCTTCCTGCTCGCCCGGTTCGCCGCGATGGAGAGCGCGGCCAGGAAGGTGGTCTTCCCGCTGCCGGGCGCGCCCCAGAGTCCGATCTTTCCCGTGGCCTGCACGGGCATGGCCAGCGGCCGGCCTTTGATCTTTAGCATCGTTCAGCTCCCAAGGACTCCCTCAGTGCGGGGAATTCATTCCCCGCAGATTACTGGCAACCAGGCAAAGCGATTTCGACGGAAACACGATACTATTCGGCTTTGGCTAGGACGGGGTCGGCTGCAGCGGAACATGATTTCCCAATAGCGCGCATAACCGCACGGGCAGCTGATTGACTTTGAATTCTGACGGGAGTAATGGCCCATGGCGAGCCCCCTGATCTGGTTGTCCGGCGCTGAACCCGGAATTCTGCGGAATTTCCCACACGATCGCCCCAAATACATCGGAACCGGCGGCGCTGTTCTGTTCACATCGTGCGTGGCCGCGACGTCCATGGCGTTCGCCGTTCACATGGCCCTGAAGGCCCCCGTGGCCGCCGCGATCCTGTGCGGGTTGGCGTGGGGAACCGGAATCATGAGCCTCGACCGTTGGCTAGTGTCCACGATGACCCGCCAGCAGGGGCTGCTGCTCGCCGTCCCCCGGCTGCTGCTCGCGCTGCTCTTCTCTATCGTCATCTCGACGCCGCTTACGCTGCAGATCTTCAACTCCGAGATTGCCCAGCAGATGTCGCTTGACCACGCGGCCGCCGCGGCCAGCTTCGCCACGTCGTCGAACGTTACGAAGTTGCAGTCGAAGGTGAACACGGATCAGGCCACCGTCAACAACTACCAAGCGGTTATCAGCAGCGGCGGGGCGACGGCGGCGACCAGCCCGGCCAAAGACCCGACCATGACCCAGCTCGAGTCAAAGCTGACCGCCGACCAGAACCAGGTCACCTACTACCGGAACGCGGCCCACTGCGAGCAGTACGGCGGCACCGGCTGCACCAGCGTGGTCGGCGGCAATGTCGTTCGCGGCACCGGCAGCGCCTACAACTTCGACGAGCAGCAGCTCACGACCTACACCCAGCGGGTCACGACGGACAACCAGAACATCGCCGCCGAGCAGCAGACGCTCGCCGCGAGCAACAAGACGGACGAGTCGAAGGCGGTTAGCAACGCGCAGAGCAACCTGACCCGGGCCCAGGCACAACTGACGGCCGACACAAACGCGCTGAACAACCTGAAGAGCGACTTCGACGTCAATAACGCTAACAACACCGGCATCCTCGCCCGCCTGAAGGCGCTCGACGAGCTCCGCATGCACAACCTGAACATGCTGGTCTCCGAGTTCGTGCTCTTCCTGTTCTTCGCTGCCATTGAGCTGCTCCCTGTATTGGTCAAGCTGCTGCTCAACCGGGGTCCGGAGACGTCTTACGAGCGGGCGGTGGCGGACGCCGACGAGGTCAGCCTGATGCGCGAGGAACACGTGCAGCGGGCAGGCTACATGGAGGCCGTACGCGAGCAGGAGCAGCGGATCGCCGTGTCCCAGGCCGTCTACAACAACTTCATGCTTAACGTCAAGGACGAGCTGGCCAAGAGGAAGCTCGAGGCGTACCGGAACGTCGAGCTTGACAAGATCAACCGCTGGGAGCGGCGAGGGCTGCAGCAGAACCTGCGGCTCGCCGGCCGCCGGGCGCCGTCGGCGCTGCCCGTGAGCCGGTCGTGGTGGCAGTGGCTGCCGGGGGCCAGGCCCCGGCGCTCTCCCGCCCCGATGGTCGTGTCCACCGGCCCGATGCGCAAGGCGATCGACACCGGTCCCTTGCAGAAGGTACCGGACGGGCACGCGCCGACCGTCACCGTGCGGCCGCCGTACGGCGACCGCCGGTAAGCGATCGCCGTCTAGTCGCGGACCTTCCGCCTCAGCCAGGGGTTACCAGGATCCAGGTCGAGCGCTGCCTCGTACGCCGACGCGGCGAGGTCGTACTCGCCGAAGGTTCGGTACGCGTCCCCGAGGTTTATGTACTCCTCGGGGCTGGCCGGGGAGCACCGCAGTAGGTCGTTGCAGACGTCCTCGAGCTTCTCGCCTTCGAGCTGGGCGGCGTCACCGGCGCCGCCCATCTGGTAGATGGCGAGGTAGCGGTTGCGCAACGCGGCGACCAGGCCGGGGTTGAAGCCGAGGGCGCTGACGAACGCGCGCTCGGCCTCCCGCAGGCGACCAGGACCGCACAGGGCCCGGCCGAAGTCGTTCCACACCACGGCGTTCTCCCCGTCGAGCCTGAGGCTGGCCCGGTACGCCTCGACTGCCTCCACGTATTTCTTCCGCTCCATGTGCCGGTCACCCTGGATGGCGTATTCGACGGCGTCAGATTGGCGGCCCGGACGCCCCTCGGCAGGCCGCCGCCGGGTGAAGCGGGCCGGTAGGCCGCATAGAACTCCCCGTCGAGGCCGGGGCGGATGGTCCGCCTGGCCCGCGGCTCCTCGCCGGTCCGGCGGCGGACGTACCACTGCTCCCAGCCATTGTGCTCCGTCACCGTGAGACGGCCCGCGCTGGTCGCGAGGGAGTCGAAGACGTGCGCGGCCGCGTCGTCGACCTGGTCTGCCGTCGGTGCCGGCCACCAGCTTGGCAGGTCGCGCGGGTACCGCTCCGTCCCGTGCACCGTGGCCGACAGCAACTGGGCAAGCGAGGGCCGTTCTTCCGGGCGCGCCTCCATGCACCCCTGGACAAGTTCCTGAAGCTCACCGGGCACCGCCCGCAGGCCAGGACCCCATTGGGGACGGTTCAAGCTGTCGAGTTCCGGCTCGATGCCGGTCACGGCGACGACGAGAACCGCCCCAAGCGAGTACACGTCGCTCGGCGCGTCGACCGCATAGGCCAGGCTCTGCTCCGGCGACATGTACTGGGGCGTGCCGATCCTCACGCCGGGAAGCGTGATGGACGGGTCGCCCCACCCGGACCCGGCGAGCCCGGTGGCGATCCCGAAGTCGATCACCCGCGGGCCGTAGGGGCTGAGCATGACGTTGGACGGCTTGAGGTCCCGGTGCACGATGCCGGATGCGTGAACCGCCGCCAACGCCTTGACGAGTCCGAACGCGAGCCACCAGCCCCCGCCGGCCGACATCGGCCGGGACGGAAGCCGCTTGTTGTCGCTGCCCCGCGGCAGCACCAGGTCGGCGAGCGTGGTCCCGACGACAAACCTGGTGGCCAGCCACGGCTGGGACGCTTCGCGGTCGCAGTCCAGCAGCTCCGCGACGTAGCCGCCGCCGACCCGTCGCATCGCGTCCATCTCCCGCAAGAAGCGTTTCCTGAAGCTCTCGTCCGCCGCCAAGTCAGACTTGACGACCTTAACCGCGACGAGAAGCCCCGCCGGGGACTTGCCGAGGTACACGCTGCCCATGCCGCCTTCCCCCAGGCGGGCGATCAATTGATAATTGCCGATATTATGCGGGTCGCCCCGCCTAAGTGACTCCATTTCACTCCCCAAGTGCACCGCTGCCGCCAAGCGGCTTAAGTCTGGCAGATCGGATAGTCGGAGAGCGCCGTTTAGTAACACGGAAACGACAGCCGGAGAGAGTCACCCTTGCCAGAAAGGCGATTAATTACGTAATTCGCCGTAATTTGGGGGAATCAATGACTCCGAATGTGGCCGGCGGAACCTGGAGGCCGTCGGCGGCGTCGGCGATCCCCGGGCGAGAGGCAAGGAGAACGACACTCTTGTCCGATACGGCGCCGCGGTCGCCGCCCAGCGGAATTAGCACCGCGGAATCGCCGAAGTTGACCGCGATTCGCAGCTGCCCACGGTGCACAACCAGCCACTGGTCGCCCTCGGAGTAATCGACGCGCACCTGATCAAGGCGCGGGTCGGTCAACTCGGGACGGGCCCGGCGCAGCGAAAGCAGGGCGCGGTACCAGGCGAGCAGTGACCGGTACGGCTCGCGATCGGGCTGCGTCCAGTCCAGCTTGGAGCGCAGGAACGTCTCCTTGTCCTGCGGGTCGGGCACCTCGGCGAACTTCCAGCCGTGCCTGGCGAACTCCGACCTGCGCCCGTTGCTCACCGCGTCGGCGAACAACGGGTCGGTGTGGTCGGTGAAGAACTGCCAGGGCGTGTCCGCGCCCCATTCCTCCCCCATGAACAGCATTGGCGTGAACGGGGCGGTGAGGACCAGCCCGGCGGCGACCCGCAGCAGCCCGTCCCGGTGCGGGTGCGCGGCGAGCGTGGCGGGCAGCCGGTCACCCACGGCACGATTGCCGACCTGGTCGTGGTCCTGGTCGAAGACGACGAACCGGTAGGCCGGGGTCCGCAGGGTGTCCACCGGGCGCCCGTGGCTGCGCCCGCGGAACGATGACCACGTGCCGTCGTGGAAGTACGCGCCGGTCAGCGTCTTGGCGAGCCCGGCGATCGCGCCGAAGTCGGCGTAGTACCCCTGCCGTTCGCCGGTTACCAGCGCGTGCACCGCGTGGTGGAAGTCGTCGTTCCACTGCGCGGAGAGCCCGTACCCGCCGGCCTCGCGCGAAGTGATCAGTCGCGGGTTGTTCATGTCCGACTCGGCGACCAGCACGAGTGACCGGCGGGTGGCGGCGGCGAGCGTGTCCACCGCGGCCGCGAGTTCCTCGAGCAGGTGCACCGCCCGGTGGTCCTGGAACGCGTGCACCGCGTCGAGGCGGAGACCGTCAAGGTGGTAGTCCCGCAGCCACATCAGCGCATTGTCGACGATGAACGACCGCACCTCGTCGGAGCCGGCCTGGTCGAGGTTTACCGCCGGCCCCCACGGGGTCGTGTAGACGTCCGTAAAGTACGGACCGAACGAGGCCAGCTTGTTCCCGGGGCCGACGTGGTTATAGACGACGTCGAGGAAGACGGCGAGCCCGCGGTCATGGCAGGCATCGACGAACCGCTTCAGCGCGTCGGGGCCGCCGTAGGGCTCGTGCACGGCCCACAGTCCGATCCCGTCGTACCCCCAGCCGTGCTCGCCGGGGAAGGCGGCGACCGGCATCAGCTCCACCACCGTCACGCCGAGCGCCGTCAGGTGATCAAGGCGCCCGATAGCGGCGTCCAGCGTCCCTTCCGGGGTGAACGTGCCGGCGTGCAGCTCGTAGATCACCGCGCCGCCGACGGGCACGCCGGGCCACTGGCCGTCGGTCCAGTCGAAGGCGTCGTGGTCATAGGTGCGGCTGGCGCCGTCCGGTCCGTACGGCTGGCGCGGCGAGCGGGGGTCGGCGAGCGGCTCGCCGCCGTCAAGCCGGAACGCGTAGTCGGTCCCGGCGGGAGCGTCCGCGTCCGCCGTCCACCATCCCGGCCGCCCGCCAGTCGAGGCCGGGGTGGCGGACATCGGGACGACCCGGCCCGCCACCTCGACCTCGACCCGGCCAGCTTCCGGCGCCCACACGTTGAATACGGTCATTCGCCCTCCGGAAGTGCGGTCACTCGCCCTCCGGGACGAGCAACGCGACGGGCAGCCGACCCGTCAGTACGGTCATTGGCACGGCCGGCCCGTGGTGGACGGTGCCGGTCAGCAGGTCGGCCCACGCTCCGGCGGGCAACGGCAGCGCCGTGTCCCGCCAGCCGCCGCGGCGGCGCAGGCCGACCGGCAGCCGGGTGACGACCGTGACCGCCTGGCCGCGCCGGAAGGCGACCGCGTGCCCGGCCGCGGCCCCGGTCGCCGTGAGATGCTCGTAGCCCGCGGCGAACCACCCGGGGCGGGCCCGCCGCAGCCGCAGTGCCCTGGAGGTGACGAGCAGCTTCGCCCGGCTGAAGGCGTCAAGGTCCCCGTTGGCCAGGTCACCGACCGCGTCCCGGCTTGCGTCCAGAGCACTGAGGTCGGAACGAATGCGCGCGAAGTCCACGTCCCGCCGGTTGTCCGGGTCGACCAGGGACAACGCCGCCGCCTCGCACCCCTGGTAAACGTCGGGCACTCCCGGCATCGTGAGCTGGACGAGCTTCGCGCCGAGTGAGTTGACGGCCGCGTCGCCGCCGATACCCGCGACGAAACTCTCGATGGACCGCGCGAGCCCGGGATCGTTGAGTGCCCGGGCGGCCAGGGCGGCCACCGCCGCCTCGTACTCCTGGTCCGGCTCGACCCATGACGTGTGCCGCTTGGCCTCGCGGACCGCCTTGGTCAGGTAGCCGACCAGCCGGTCGCCGCTGATCGGCCACGCCCCGACCACGGTCTGCCACAGCAGGTACTCCGTGTCGAAGTCGACGCCGCTGTCCGCCGCATGCCACTGCCTGACCTGCTTGCCCCATTCCTGGGGGATCTCAGCGAGCACGGCGAGCCTGGCCCTGACGTCCTCTTCGCGCTTAGTGTCGTGCGTGGACAGCGTGGTCATGGTGGCGGGCCAGTCGGCCGCCAGGCGCACCGCCGCGCCGTGAAACTCATCGGGAGCGACGCCGAACCGGTCGGGATCGCAGCCGACCTCGTTCAGCGAGACCAGCCGGGGCCACCGGTAGCAGGCGGTGTCCTCCACCCCCTTGGCCTGCACCGGCCCCGTAGTCTGCTGGAACCGCACGGCGAACTCGCCCACCCGCCCGGCCGCCCCGCTCACCGGCCTGAGCTTGCCGAGCGCCGCTGCCCCGAGGTCGGTGGCCAGCCCGCGCAGCCGTTTCGGCAGTTCCCGCCGCGCGCCGTCCACCGCTTCCCTGAGCTGCGCCGTGGCCTCCTCGGCCGGGAACTCTCCCGGGTGCACGTACGCGCGGTAGACAGGAAAAGCGGCGAGCACCTCGGTGAGCACCGTGCGCGCATCGTCCTCGGTCACGTCCGGGGACAGGGAGGTGAGCAGCCGGGTTAGCCGGATCACCTCCGCGGCGAGCGACCCGTTGGCGATCTCGCGCTTGGCTTCCGCGGCGACGTCCGCGAACCGCTTGGCCGGGCCGTCCTCGGCCGGGCCGTCGTACAGCCGGGCGTACTCCGCGCCGAGCGCGTCGCCGCCCGCGGCGTCGAGGAACAATCCGTCAACCAGCCGCAGCGCGTCGTATCCGGTCGTTCCCGCGCAGGCCCAGTCGGACGGCAGCGCCTCGTCCGCCGCCGAGGATCTTCTCGACGGCGACCCAGCCGCCCCCGGTCGCGGCGGCGAGCCGGTCCAGGTAGCCGCGCGGGTCGGCGAGCCCGTCGGGATGGTCCACGCGCAGCCCGTCGACCAGGCCTTCGGCCACCAGGCCGACGATGACCTCGTGGGTGGCGTCGAAGACGGCCGGGTCCTCGACCCGGATCCCGATCAAGGTGGCGATGTCGAAGAACCGCCGCCAGTTCAGCTCGGTCGCGGCGTCCCGCCACTCGGTGAGCCGGTAGTGCTGTGAGCTCAAGGAGGCCGCGCATCGGGAGCCGCGCCGTCCCCGGCCGCAGCGGCAGGACATGGTCGAAGTACCTGAGCACCGGCTCGCCGTCCGGCCCGCCGCTTTGCTGCGACCCAGCAGGTCGTCAAGGCATGATTCGAGGGGGCCGCCGAGGACCGGCAGCAGCATCCGGTCGTCCTGCGCGGCCCAGTCAATGTCGAACCACGCGGCGTAGGACGAGTCGTGCCCCTCCCGCAGCACCGACCAGAGCTGCCGGTTCAGCGAGATGTCGGCGGGCACCGCCATGTGGTTGGGCACGATGTCGAGGATGATGCCGAGGCCACGGGAGCGCAGCCGCTTGGCCAGCGCGCGGAACCCTTCCTCACCGCCAAGCTCGCCCCGGATCCGCGCGTGGTCGGTGACGTCGTACCCGTGCATGCGAGCCCGGCACCGCGTCGAGCACGGGCGACAGGTACGCGTGGGTCACGCCCAGGTCAGCGAGGTAATCGGCCTGCTCGGCCGCCCGATCGAAGCCGAACTCCGGGGTCAACTGCAGCCGGTACGTCGAACCCGGCGCTCCGGGTGCCCTGCCCGCCGCCACATTCCCCCCGTTGGTCGCGCCTTCACTTCCAGAAGTTCCCCACGGGGAGACTTCCTAATGCGGGTACGGCTTCCCAAAGCACCGTCTTGCATGCACTTGGCGGCCTGCCGCGCCGGCACACTACGACGCCGTGTAGTCTCGGTTGGGTGCCCGGCCTTCCCGCGCGGGCTGGAAGGTGGTCTTATCCCAGGTGAGCGCGGTCAACGTGCGTCAGCCAGTCGGCCCACTCAGCGCCGCCGCCGAAAGCGAGCGGCAGCTGGCCAGCGTTCGCGCCCGCGTAGGCGCGTACGTAGCGCTGTGCAAGCCGCGGATCGTCGAGCTGCTGCTGATCACTGCGGTCCCCACGCTCTTCCTGGCCTACAAGGGGCTCCCCTCGCTGCTCGTCACGGTCGTGGTGGTGCTCGGCGGCGCGCTGGCCGCGGGCAGCGCCAACGCGCTGAACTGCTACATCGACCGTGACATCGACGAGATCATGCGTCGGACGAGCAGCAGGCCGCTGGTCAGGCACACCGTCTCGCCGCGGTCCGCGCTGATCTTCGGGCTGGTGCTCGGCGTGGTCTCCGTCGCCCTGTTCGCGGCGACCACGAACCTGCTCGCGGCGGGCCTGACGCTCGCGGCCATCTTCTACTACGTCGTCATCTACACCATGCTGCTCAAGCGGCACACGTCACAGTCGACGCTGTGGGGCGGGGCATGCGGCGCGGCCCCCGTGGTCATCGCCTGGGCGGCCGCCACCGGATCGCTGTCCTGGCCCGCCTGGCTGCTTTTCGGCGTGGTGTTCTTCTGGCAGCCGCCGCACTTCTGGGCACTGGCCATCAAGTACCGCGAGGATTACCGCCGGGCGGGCATCCCGATGCTTCCCGTGGTCGCCTCGGTGCGCCGGGTCCTCGTGGAGTCGGTGGTCTACAGCTGGCTGATGGTGGCGGTTTCGCTCGCGGTCTGGCCGTGGGCGGGCCCGCTCTACGGCGCGGTCGCCATCGTGGCGGGCGCGGCGTTCCTGTACGAGGTGCACCGCCTGCTGCGGCTGTCGCGCGGCCCGTCGGCCGACGGGACGGATGGCGACGGGCTCGTCACCATGCGCCTGTTCCACCTGTCGATCCTGTACCTGACCTTGGTGTTCGCCGGCGTTGCGGCGGGCGCCTTCATCCGCTAGGCAGGTGGCTCGAGGCGGTCGCCGAGTCCAAGAAAAAACTCCGAAACCAGATTGAACCGGCGAGGCTCGTGGTGCGTATTGCCCTATAGGGAGGGCCCGCGGACGACCTGATGACGCTCCCAACGTTCAACTTAATGTCCGCGGGCCTGACCGGCTCCAGCTCCGTGCCCTACACGATCCAACGCCGGACGAGCGCGTATTGTTACACCAGTGATCTTGATCGTGGCCGGAGTGGCCGGCAGTGGCAAGACGACCGTCGGGGCGTTGCTCGCTGGACGGCTCCGCTGGCGGTTCGCCGACGCCGACACGTTCCACCCGGAAGCGAACGTCACGAAGATGCGCGCGGGCATCCCGCTGACCGACGCCGACCGCGAACCGTGGCTGCGGGCGATCACCGACTGGATGGATGAGCGGATCGCGGCGGGCCAGTCCGCCGTGGTCACTTGCTCCGCGCTTAAGCGCGTCTACCGGGACCGGCTGCTCGTCGGGCGCCCGGCCGCCACGATGGTTTTCCTCCATGGTCCGCCGGGAGGTGCTTGAGCAGCGGCTGCTAGCGCGGCCCGGGCACTTCTTCCCGGAGAAGCTGCTCGACAGCCAGCTGGCCGCCCTTGAGCCCCCGGCGCCGGATGAGCGAGTTCAGGACGTGCTCGCGGAGGGCGACTCCGCGCAGACCGCGGCGAAGGTCATCGCCACGCTGTGGCCGTACGGCGAGCCAAACCCGGGCGGCGAGCCCGTTCCGGGGGTCATGTGAGTGATCTAACCTGGGTGAATGAAGCTGACGCTCGACCTGCACGACATCTACAACCGGGGCGCGGAGATCGAGAAGGCGCTGCAGTCGAAGTTCGATGAGGCCGTAGCGAAGAAGGCGCCGCTCCTTGAGATCATCCCTGGCAAGGGGTCGGGCCAGCTGAAGAAGCACGTGCTGCGCTTCCTCGAACAGAAGCGCTCATCCGCGAAGAACATGCGGATAGAGAAGCCCTCCAAGAACTTCGGCACCATCAAGGTCCACTTCAACTGGAATGAGCCAGGCAGGCGCTAGCGCTTGATCCGCGCGGCGATCCCGTCGAGCACGCACGAGAGCCCGAACTCGAACCGCTCATCGCGCGTCTCGGCCGCGTCCGGGTCGATGCCCGCGTCGAGGACCTTCATCAGGTGCGGATAGCGCCCGGCACTGTGCACCCGCCGGTTGAACTCGGCGAACATCTCGGCAACCTCGTCCTCCGCCATCCCGGACATGGTGTCTTCCGCGGCCCGCTGCCAGCGGATCTCCTGAATCTCCCGGAGTGCCGCGCCTATCACGTACGTGCTGAACGTCATCAGGACCCACATGGTGGTCGTCACGTCGAGACCGAGGCCGTCGAGCGCCGCGATCAACTGGTCGGCGTTGCGCGCGTCGTTCGGCCCGGACGGCGGCCCGGCGCCGATGTAGTCGATGGCCCACGGGTGGCGGTGCATGGCCGCCCGGATGTTGCGCGCGTACACGGTTAGATCGGCCCGCCAGTCGCCGCTGGGGGCCGCGGTCTCGATCTCGGCCTGTACTGAGTCAAGCATGAGCTGGTGCAGGGCCACCTTCGACTCGACGTGCCAGTACAGCGACATCGCGCCCACCTGCAGGTCTTTGGCGATCCGGCGCATGCTCACCGCCTCGGTCCCCTCGGCGTCGGCGATGGCTACCGCGGCGTCCACGATGTCCGACCGGTCCAGCCGCCGCGCCCGGGGAGCCGGCCGCCCGCCGTGCTCCCTGCGCTTGCTGACGTTCGCGGCGATCTGCCGCTCACGAGCCCGTTCCTGCCTGGCCCGCCGGTCATCACTGGCCCCTGCGTAAAACAGCCGCCCGGGCAGGAAGGGGCCCTCGTCGTCGGCCTGCTCCTCGCCCATGAGTCACCTCCCGCGGCCTGCGTACGCGCCATCGTACACCGTACGAGATGGCTCAAAGGTCGTACGTGGTTGCGCGGGTTGAGTGGGTGCGGCCCGACGGGGTGGTCCAGGTTGCGGTGTCGGGGGTGGGCTGGGTTACTTTCCAGCCGGAGGCCTGCTTGACCCGGTGGTGGCGGCGGCACTTGGGGTTGAGGTTGCACTGGTCGGTGGGGCCGTCGGGGTAGGGCACGGTGTGGTCGAGGTCGCAGTACTGGGCCTGCGCGTTGCATGCAGGGGCGGAGCAGGTCTGGCTGCGGGCGCGCAGCAGGTGCTTCAGTTTGCGGCTCGGCACGTAGCGGTCCTCCGCGTACCGGTGGTCACAGACGTCTCTGGCGATTGGCTCGAACGTAACGTCCATCCGACGCAACAGCTCCGCTAGCTGCGCTGCCTGCTGGGGTGTGTGTGGGTGTGGGGTTGTGACGCCGGGGCTTGCGGCCATCTGCGGGCTTGGCGGGTCAGGCGGTTTCCAGGGGTGCTGGCCAGCGGCGCAGCCGTGGGCGACGGCGGTGCCATCGGGCGCGGTAAGCGTGAAGCACCAGCGCGTTCTCGGATGCTGCGAAGCAGCCCGGATAAGCGCTCCGGTCTCGTCGGCGTCCAGCAGGCCCCAGCCGGCGGCCTGAGCGGGGGCGGTGCTCCAGCCCAGGAGGGTGGCCGCCGGGACCAGGAGGTTGATCAAGGCGGGTAGCGGCGCCGGGTCGCCGGCCCGGACGGGGCCGCTGCCGAAGTCGTCGTCGGGTTCATCGGCCTCGGCGGCGGCCGGCGCTCGGCGTTGGACTGCTCGCTGGCCTGTGCGGGCTTGATGCGGTCGAGGGGGTCGCGGCCCTGGGTGAGGTCGGTGAGGGCCAGGGCGCGGAGCTGGCCGAGGGTGCCGTCGATGCCGGCGTCGCGGAGCTTGAGCGCGATGGCGTCGATGTGGGCCTTGGAGGCGATGACGTCGGCGGTGTCGAGCTCGCGGCCGGACAGGGACGCGTTGCCGGATTCCTCGCGGCGGGCCTCGACCCGCTGGTCCAGCCGCCGGGCGAGCTCCTTGCGGGCGGCGACGGCCTCGGGGGCGAGCTTGAGCTCCAGCGCGGCGGCCTTCCTGGCCAGCTGGTCCGGGCGCAGCTCCGGGGCGGCGGCGGCGAGGACCTCGTCCGCGTACGCGGCGTCGGCGCCGGTCATGACCCGGGTCCGCGACGCGATCGTCATGGCCCGGTCCAGGTCGATCGCCCCGGCCTTCATGCCGGCCAGGGTGCGGGGCAGCCGCGTGGCCAGCTCGACGGCGGTGTCGATCCTGGCCCCGGTGTAAGCGCGGGTGTCGGCCAGTTCCATGGCCAGTTCCTCGCCGGGGAACTCCCCGTCCCGGCAGCCGACGGGCACCCCGGCCGCGACCGCCGCCTCGAACTCGGCCTGGCGGCGGCGCGCGAACTCCGCGATCGCCACGGTCTGCTGGTAGGCGGCCAGGTTCGCCAGCCGCCGGGCCGCCTGCAGCACCCCGACGAGCTCATCGTCGGTCAAGGAGCCGGCGCTGGCCGTCGCCTGGGCGGTGAGGGCGGCGAGCACGGGACCGGGCCGCAGCGCGTCGGCGGCCACCGTCCTGACCGAACGCGCCAGACAGCGCCTGCCCGTCAAGGACTTCCGGACCGCACATCATCTCCAGCAGGTCCGGGTCCAGATCGAAGTCTTCCCCGGGAACCCAGCCGGGAGCGAGGCCCTGGCCATCATCACCAAGGAACGGGCCGTCTGCGGGCGCCTGTCCGTCCATGCCGGCCCTCCCTCCGGATGATCACGCTCTGGAACCTGCCGATACGAAAATTCTAGCTAGCCGGTATGACATTCGACCGAGCTAGTCAGCCCTTTCCCAAGATCTTTTCGAAAAGAATTCGATATTGCGCCGAGCCGGCCAAATCACGCCCGTACTCGCAGGGGCAATTCCGGCAAATCAGGATTTACGCCGGGAGAAGGGGACTGCACCGACCTTGCGCTGGATCGGATCGGGTTACAGGAACCCGGCCAGCCGGTACAGGACGAGCGAGCCCGCCACGGCCACGTTGAGGCTGGCCCCGGTGCCGACCACAGGCGCGCGGCGCCGCACGGTCGCGCGAAACTGCCTTGACGAGGTAGGAAGTTCTCGTGAGGCTTACCACCACAGTTCCGGAGTATCAGAAGCTAGCGGAGATCAAGGCCCAGGCGAGCCGCCTGGAGGCGTGGACGAACGAGTATGAAGCGGCCCACCGCGAGGTATTCGACGTCTACTACCGCTCCTACAGTGACCCGCGCCGCCGGATCGACGCGGTCGCCGATGTCGGCAGGATTTCGCCGCTCGTGCGGGAGCGGGAGGCCCGAGCCGAGGCGCTCGCGAGGAAGGCAGAGCAGGAGTTCAGGGCCCGCGGACTCCTAGAGGAAATCGATGTTGTTCTCATGGTCGGGAATCGCACCGCCAACGGCTGGGTCGAGGAGTTCCAGCGGCCGGCAGTCCCTGTTCGTGGCACTCGAGCTGCTCGGCGGCCCGCCATACGACGGCGTCCTGGTCCCCCATGAGGCGCTGCACCTGGCGCACATGCACCATGGTGCGGCGAACTGGCCGGAAGACGTCGGAACCCATCTCATTCAAGAAGGTGTAGCGACCGCTGCTTCACGGGAGCTGCATCCTGGCCTGTCGGACAGTGGTTACCTGTGGACCGACGACCAGCACGGCCCGTGGGTACGTGAGTGCCGTGAGGCCGAAAGAGCCCTGACGGCACTAGTGCTCGACGAGCTCATCACCCCCGCGGAGGCGCCACACGTCAAGGGCCTGTTCGCACCAGACTGCCGGGCCTCCTCGCTCCCTTCGCGGTCCGGTTACTGGCTCGGAGACCTACTGGCGCAACATTGGCTATCCCAGTACAGCCTTCGAGACGTGCTCCGCTGGGATTACGCAGAGGCTACCGACCGGGCATCCAACGACCTCCGCGCCCGGCTGAAGTGAATTAGGCCGTCGCCGGGCCTTCCGTAAAGGAACCGGCATGGTCGGTCACCCACTCGCGAAAGGTGTGCGCCGATCCGAGGATGTCCGCCACCGTCGAAGTGACGTACGCCGGCCTTCCCATCGTCGCGCCCCAGGCGGCGAGCAGCATGTCCACGACCGGGCTTGGCCAGCTTCCCTCCGTCTCGCGCCGGAACTCGTCCGGCGACAGCTCCTCGAACTTGATCCCGCGTCCAAGCACCTCGCCGATGATCCTTACCTGTTCTGCCTGACGCAGCGACTCGGGACCGGTCAGGACGTAGTCGCCACCGGCGTGTCCGTCCTCGTACAGGGTCCGCGCCGCGACGGCGGCGACGTCGCGGTCATCGACGGGTGCCGTCTCGGCGGCGGCATACGGCCACCGGACCACGTCGCCGGCGCGAATCGCGCCCGCCCACCAGGACAGGCAGTTCGACGCGAACATCCCCGGCCGGAGGATGACCGACTCGACTCCGGCGGCCGCGATGAGCCGCTCGATGTCGGCGTGCAGCACCGCCATCGGATTCGGTTGCCGGAAGAAAGGGTGCGGCGTCTGGTGCGGCGACGAGAGAAAGACGACCCGCCGCGCGTGCGCCGCCACGCGTTCGATCACCGCCGGGACGGTCGCCGGCGGAGCGGTCCACACGAGGAAGACCGCGCCCGCGCCGCGCAACCCAGCGTCGAGCGACGCGGGCTCGGTGAGGTCGCCAGTGACGACCTCGACGTTCGCCGGCAGCGACGCCGCCGCCTCGGGGCGGCGCGTGAGGGCCCGGACCGGCACGTTCGCGTCTATTAGCTGGTCGATCACCATGCGGCCGATCCGGCCGGTCGCCCCGGTGACGAGCACGGGCGGGCGGGTCACGAGAACCTCGGCTTTGTCCGTGGAGAGTGCACAGGGCCAATCATGGCAGCGATCCAGGCGACGCTAGCCAGAGAAGACGCAGATCATTTACGATATATCTCGTTGACCTCAGGCCGTCGCGTTGCTATCGTACGATGTACGACGACTAGTACACCGTACGAGAACTGCTACGGAGAATCGGCATGAGCGACAGACGCCGCCATCGAGGCGGAGGGATTGGTCAAGCACTACGGCAAGACCAAGGCGCTGAACGGCCTTGACCTGACGGTCGCGCGGGGCACCGTCTACGGGCTGCTCGGTCCGAACGGCGCGGGCAAGACCACCGCCGTCCGGGTGCTCGCCACGCTGCTGCGCGCGGACGGCGGCCGGGCGCGCGTCCTCGGTCACGACGTGACGACCCAGGCCGGCGCCGTCCGCCGGGTCATCGGGCTGACCGGCCAGTACGCGGCCCTCGACGAGTTGCTCACCGGCCGGTCCAACCTGGTCATGATCGGTGAGCTGAGCCGGCTGACGGGGAAGGCGGCGCGGCGGCGCGCGGACGAGCTGCTCGAGCAGTTTGACCTCACCGACGCGGCCGGGCGGGCGGTCAAGACCTACTCGGGCGGCATGCGGCGCCGCCTCGACCTGGCCGCCAGCCTGATCGGCCACCCCGCGGTGCTGTTCCTCGACGAGCCGACCACCGGCCTCGACCCGAGCGCCCGCGCGCTGATGTGGGACATCGTGCGCCAGCTGGTCGCGGACGGCACCACGCTGCTGCTGACCACGCAGTACCTCGACGAGGCGGACCAGCTGGCCGACCGGATCGCCGTCATCGACGGCGGCAAGGTCATCGCCGAGGGCACTCCCACCGAGCTGAAGGCGTCCATGGGCGGCCAGCGGCTGCTCATCACGCTGGCCGAGGGATCCGACGCATCCGCCGCCGCGGCCGCGCTCCGTCCGTTCACTACCGGCATCGATCATCCCGAACGACTGGGACCGACTCATCGAGGCTCCCGTGACCGCCACCGACGGGCTGGCCACCGAGGTGGTGCGCGCCCTGGACGCGGCCGGGGTCAAGGTCAACGACATCGCGGTGCGCAGCGCGTCGCTCGACGACGTGTTCCTGCACCCTCACCGGCCACAAGGCGGACAGAACGACGGCCGAAGCGGAAGAGAACGAGAAGCAGGAGGTGCCGGCATGACCGCCGTCACGCTGTCCCCGGCGGACCTGACCACGGAACGCAGCCCGTTCCTCCAGTTCCTCGGCGACGTCTGGGTGCTGACCAAGCGGTCACTGGCCAGGATCAGGCGCGAGCCGGAGACGCTTGTCCAACGTGACGATCCAGCCGGTGATGTTCATCCTGATGTTCGCCTACGTCTTCGGCGGCGCGATCGGCATCCCCGGCGGGGGCAGCTACCACTCCTACCTGGTCGGCGGCATGCTCGGCATGAGCCTGGCGCAGACCGCGCCTGGCACCGCGGTCGCCGTCGTCAGCGACATGGAGACCGGCCTCATCGACCGGTTCAGGTCGCTGCCGATGTCCCGGGCGGCCGTGCTGACCGCCCGGACGATCGCGGACCTGCTGACCCAGGTCATCGGGGCCGCCGTGACCGCGCTGGTCGGCCTGGCGATCGGCTGGCGGATCGACAACGGCGCTGGGCCCGCGGTCGAGGCGTTCGCGCTCGCGCTGCTGTTCGGCTACGCGTTCACCTGGGCGGGCGTCTGCCTCGGCATGGTGCTGCGCAGCGCCGAGGCCGCGCAGCAGGCCGGGTTCATCATCTTCCTGCCGCTGACGTTCATCTCCAGCGCCTTCGTGCCGACCCAGGGCATGCCCGGCTGGCTGCAGCCGGTCGCGGAGTGGAACCCGATGTCGTCGCTCGCCGCCGCCTGCCGCCAGCTCTTCGGCAACCCGAACCCGGCGGCCGCGGTGCACGCGTGGCCCGCGCAGCACCCCGAGCTCGCCGTGGTCTGCTGGTCGGTGGCGCATGCTGGTCGTGTTCGCCCCGCTCGCGGTGCACCTGTACCGGACCAAGGCCCGGTGACGGAGTTTCACGTGAATCACTAAAGGGCAGCGCGGTTATCACGAACTGACGCACGCGTCGGCGATCTTCGGCAGCCGGGTGGCTCCAGGAGCGACAATGGTCCTAAGGAATCTTTCGGCGACTGCTTAGGGGACGCGTATCATGATGCGATTCAACCCGACGGCACGCCGGTTCTACCTGGCGCCCGCGCTTGGCCTGGTGCTCGTCACCGCGATGGCCGCCTGCTCAAGCGGCTCCAGCTCCTCTTCGTCGTCCGCCGCGGCGACGCACGCCGGCGTCGACGTCGGCGTCGCGCGGCCACCAGCGCGACCCCCGCCGCGAGCGGCGGCTCGTCGAGCGCGGTCGCGGAGATCACGACCAACTGGAACACCTTCTTCAACTCCTCGACCCCGAACAGCAAGCGGGTTCAGCTGCTGCAGAACGGCTCGGAGTTCTCCGCCGCGATCAGCGCCTTCGCGTCGAGCCCGCTCGCGGCCGCCGTGACGTCCAAGGTGGACTCGGTGACGTTGTCCTCCGCCACCGAGGCGAAGGTGAAGTACGACCTCTCGGCGATGGGCACGACGGTGGCCAGCGGCGCGACCGGGACCGTCGGTCCTCCAGGACGGCACGTGGAAGGTCGGCGACGACGTCTTCTGCGGCCTGCTGACCGAGGCCAAGAGCGCGGGGATAACCGTCCCGGTGCCGTCGGCATGCAGCTCGGCAAGCTGAGCGGCGCCACGGGCCGGCAGCGTTGGCGGCGGGCGCGACCGGGCGAACTCGGTCGCGCTCGCCGCGCTCTGCCTGCTGCTGTTCCTGACGTTCCTCGACAACACGGTCGTCTCGGTCGGGCTCGGCAGCCTGCAGACCGACCTGCAGGCGTCCGTCGCGGAGCTGCAGTGGGTGATCGGCGCCTACGCGCTGACGTTCGCCGCGCTCATGCTGGCCTGCGGGATGATCGGCGACGAACTCGGCCGCAAGAAGGTCATGCTCGCCGGCGCGGGCGTCTTCTGCGCCGGCTCCGTGCTCTGCGCGCTCGCGCCCAACCCGCAGACGCTCATCGCCGGCCGGGCCATCATGGGCCTCGGCGCGGCGGCGAGCGAGCCGGGCACGCTGTCGGTGATCAGGCACATCTACACGGACACCAGGGAGCGGGCCTGGGCGATCGGCATCTGGGCCGCGGTCGTCCGGGCTCGCGCTCGCGCTCGGCCCGGTGATCGGCGGCGCGATCGTGGGCGCGTGGAGCTGGCGCGGCATCTTCTGGTTCAACCTGGTATTCGGCCTCGTCGCTCTCATCGCCGCCGCGATCACCGTGCCGGAAAGCTCCGACCCGACGGCCGCCCGCGTCGACACGCTGGGGACCGTCTTCGGCGCGGGCGCGCTCGCCGCGCTCATGTTCGCGATCATCGACGCGGAGACCGCCGGCTTCGGCGCCACCGAGGTCATCGCCCTGTTCTGCGTCGCCGCGGTGCTCGCCGTCGCGTTCGTCGCCTGGGAACGGCGGGCCCCGCACCCGCTGCTCGACCTGCGATTCTTCCGGCTGCCGCGGTTCACCGTGCCGAACATCGTCGCGTTCTGCACCTACCTCGCGACGTTCGCGATCTTCTTCTTCACCGCCCTGTACCTGGTGGAGGTCCCGTCCGACTCCGGCTACAAGATCGCCGTCGTGTTCGCGCCGATGACCGTCCTGATGATCCTCGGGTCGCTGTTCGCGGGCTACTGGACCGGGCGGGCCGGGCCGCGCTGGCCGATCACGACCGGCTGCGCGGCCTTCGCCGCGGGGCTGCTGATCGCGAGCCCGCTGATCACCCCGCACCCCGACTACGTCGCCCTGTCCCTCGCCCTCGCCCTGGCCGGCGTCGGCATCGGCATCACGGTCGTCCCGGTCACGGCCGCCGTGCTCGACGCCGTGCCGCCGGAGCGGTCGGGCATGGCCGCGTCGGCCGCCAATACCAGCAGGGAGATCGGCGCGGTGGCGGGCACCTCCATCCTCGGCGCCCTGGTCTTCTCCCGGCTGAACTCGACGCTCGACAGTCACATCGACGCGCTGCACGTCTCGGCCAGCCAACAAGGCCGCAGATCATGGCATTCAAGCCGCTCATCATCAAGGTCATCGAGACCGGCCAGATCGACAAGTACCTCAAGCGCGTACTCGGGCCAGGGCGGCCTCATCGCCGAGGTCGAGGGCGCCGCCTACGCGGCGTTCGGCGACGGCCTGCACGCCGCGTTCTACCTGTCGGCCGCGCTGGTCATCCTGGCCGGCCTCCTCGCCGCGTTCACGCTAGGTAATCGACCGGCTCGCTCTTGACATCGCCCCTTCCGTTAAGGCATGCAGGAAGCAGGACTTGCAACGCCGCAGGGCCTGCCCCGCATCCACTGCCCCGGCGAAGGAGATCCCCTTGCTGTTGCGTCTGCGCTGCTATCTGCCGTCTACCTCGGCGATCCTGCTGATCCTGGCCGTCGTCGTCATCGCCCTGCACAGTGCCGCGAGCCACACCTTCGCGGGACTTAGCCTGGCCACGGAAATCGTCATCGGCCTTGGCCTCGCCGGCCTCGCCGCGGGTACGATCGTTATCAGCGCTGTGTCAATCCAGCGCCGCCGAGCGGCGGCCGGTGCGTGCCACGCGTGTAGTCACCCTTGTCGGGGGGCCATGGTGCCTTCGCCCGAGATCGACGCACGGCAGTGGCCGCACCGGTCGCTCACCCCGCAGCCAGCTAGTCGGCTGCTTGCGGTGCTCGCAACACCTGCACCGAGCGCGGTCGAGCCACCACGGAGTCGCCCGTGTGCCGCGGGAACACCCGAGCCGCAGAGACTTCGGGATCGTAGCTATCCAGCTCGACGAACCACGTTTGCGGGTTCGGCCGGACCGGCGGGATCGTGAACGTGACCGGCTCCCAGTAGGCGTTGACCAGGATGAGGAAGTCGTCGTCGAGCAGCGGCGTGCCGTCGTCCGCCTCGTCGGGTGCGTCGGTGCCGTCGAGGTAGACCGCGATCGCGTGCATGGTCGGGTCGGCCCACTGCTCCTCGGTGACGGGCTCGCCGGCGCAGTTGTACCAGCCCAGTTCGGCCGCCTCGGCGCCGGTGAGGAACCGATTGCGGCGGAAGACCGGGTGCTCGCGCCGCAGCGCGAGCACCCGCTTCACGTAGCCGCGCAGGTCGTTGTCCGCGTTCGCCCAGTCGAACCAGGCGATCTCGTTGTCCTGGCAGTAGGCGTTGTTGTTACCGCCCTGGGTGCGGCCGATCTCGTCGCCGCCGAGCAGCAGCGGCAGGCCGAACGACAGCAGCAGCGTGGACAGCATCGCCCGTGACTGGCGCGCGCGCAGCGCGTTGATCGCCTGATCGTCGGTCGGGCCCTCCGCGCCGCAGTTCCACGACCGGTTGTCGCTGGTGCCGTCGCGGTTGTCCTCGCCGTTCGCCTCGTTGTGCTTGTCGTCGTAGGAGACCAGGTCGCGCAGCGTGAAGCCGTCGTGCACGGTGATGAGGTTCACCGAGGCGGTCGGGCGGCGGCGCGCGGCGCCGTACAGGTCGGACGACCCGCTGAACCGGGTGGCGAACTCGCGCGACGCCGACGTTCTTCTGACCGCCAGAAATCGCGCATGAAGTCGCGGTACCGGCCGTTCCACTCGTGCCACTCCGCGGGGAACTGGCCCAGGTCGTAGCTGTCGCCCTGGCCGACGTCCCACGGCTCGGCGATCAGCTTGGCCTGGCCGATCACCGGGTCCTGGGCGATCGTCTCGAAGAACGCGGAGTACTGGTCGAAGCGGTCGTCACCCTCCCGGCCGAGCGTGGCCGCCAGGTCGAACCGGAACCCGTCCACGTGCATCTCCGACATCCAGTACCTGAGGCTGTCCATGATCAGCCGCAGCGTGGCCGGGTTGCTCGCGTTCAGCGAGTTGCCGGTGCCGGTGGTGTCGTAGTACTGGCTCGCGTCGTCCTCGACGAGCCGGTAGTACATCTCGTTGTCCAGGCCGCGGAAGCTCAGCGTCGGCCCGTTCTCGTTTCCTTCCGCGGTGTGGTTGTAGACCACGTCGAGAATGACCTCGATGCCCGCCCGGTGCAGCGCCTTGACCATGTCCTTGAACTCGTTGACCTGCCCACCGGTGGCGTGGCCGCCCCGCACCGCCGCCGAGTAGCCCTGGTGCGGCGCGAAGAAGCCGATGCTGTTGTACCCCCAGTAGTTGGTCAGGCCCCGGGTGATCAGGAAGCCCTCGGGCACGTACTCGTGCACCGGCAGCAGCTCCACCGCGGTCACGCCGAGGTCGCGCAGGTACCCGGTCGCGGCCTCGTGCGCGAGGCCCGCGTAGCTGCCGCGGATCTCCGGCGGGATGTCCGGGTGGCGGGCGGTGAACCCCTTGACGTGCACCTCGTACAGGACGGAGTCCACGGACCGGCGGTGCAGCTGGGTGTCGCCTTCCCAGTCGTAGCCCGAGTGGTCGACGACCAGCGACCGCGGCACGTAGGGCGCGGAGTCGATCTCGCTGGGCCTGGCCGGGTCGTCCGCGTCGTGGCCGTACAGCGCCTTGCCGAAGGTGACCGCGCCGCGGACGGCCCTGGCGTAGGGGTCGAGGAGCAGCTTGTGCGGGTTGCAGCGCAGGCCGTTACCCGGGTCCCACGGTCCCTGCACCCGGTAGCCGTAGGCCTGGCCAGGCCCGATGTCGGGGACGACGCCGTTCCAGACCCCCGCGTCGTAGTCGTCCAGCTCGATCTGGGTCTCGTGGCCCTGGTCGTCGAAGAGGCACACGGTGACCCCTTCGGCGACGGTCGAGGAGACCGCGAAGTTAACCCCGCCGTCCACCACGGTCGCGCCGAGGTGGGTGCGGTTGCCCGGCCGGGCCTTGCGTGCGAGTGTCGTTCCCTCGGTAGTCATGCGTTATCCCCCGGATAGAGCGCGTCATGGATCAGGTCGGCGGTCTCGGGCACCGCGCCGTAGCGGCGGCGGATCACGTCCGCGATCAGCCCGGTCCACCCCGTCTGGTGACTCGCGCCAAGCCCCGCCGCGTTGTCACCGTGGTAGTACTCGTTGAAGTAGATGTTGTCCCGCCACTTCGGGTCGTGCTGCAGCTTGTCCACCCACCCGTAGCAGGGCCGCCGCCCGTCCGCGCCCCTGGTGAAGATCGAGATCAGCCGCGCCCTGAGGTCTTCCGCGATCTCGGCGAGCGTGAGCTTGTTACCTGAGCCGGTCGGGTACTCGACGGTGAAGTCCTCGCCGAAGAAGTTGTGGTACTTCAGCAGGCAGCTGATCACCAGGTAGTTCAGCGGGAACCAGATCGGGCCGCGCCAGTTGGAGTTGCCGCCGAACATGCCGGTGGTCGACTCGGCCGGCTCGTAGTCGATGGTCGCGGTGGTGCCGTCCAGGTGCAGCACGTACGGCTGCTCCCGGTGGACCGCGCTCAGGCTCCGCAGGCCGTAAGGCGACAGGAACCGGGACTCGTCGAACAGCGACGTGAACAGCGGGACGAGCCGCTCGACCCCGACGACGCTGAGCAGCAGCCGGTCGCCGTGCTCGGCCACGTCGGCGTGGTTGGGGCGGACGAGCCCCTGGCTCTTGCGGTCGTCCGGGTGCGGCCAGGCCGTTCCGCTCGAGGAAGGCCGCGAACCCCTTGCCGAACTTCAGCGCGTTGGCGATCATCTTCTCGTCGACCACGCCGACCGCGAGCAGCGGGATCATGCCGACCATCGACCTGGCCTTGACCGGGATGACCGCGCCGCTCGTCAGCAGCAGGTGGTCGTAGAACATGCCGTCCGCCTCGTCCCACAGGCTCTGGCCCTCGAGCGCCTCCGCGATGCCCGCGTAGTGCTCGAGGAACTTGAGCACCAGGTCGCCGCCGTGCTTGCGGCCGTTGCGCCAGAGCACGCACCGCGATCCGGCACATCGAGATCGCGTAGAAGGCCATCCAGCCGGTGGCGTCCGACTGCTCGAGCACCGTGCCCGGCGGCAGGTGGGAGCGGTCGATCGGGCCGATGTTGTCCAGGCCGAGGAAGCCGCCCTCGAACAGGTTGTTGCCGAGGGCGTCCTCCCTGTTCACCCACCAGGTGAAGTTGACCAGCAGCTTGTCGAAGATCCGGGCGAGGAAGTCGAAGTCCTTCCCGCCGTCGAGCGCGAACACCTCAAGCGCCGCCCAGGCCTGGACGGGCGGGTTGACGTCGCCGAAGTCCCACTCGTAGGCGGGCAGCGCGCCGTTCGGGTGCTGGAACCACTCCCGGCACAGCAGCACGAGCTGGTACTTGGCGAAGCCCGGGTCGACGTGCGCCAGCGTCACGCAGTGGAAGGCCAGGTCCCAGGCGGCGAACCAGGGGTACTCCCACTTATCCGGCATCGACAGGATGTCGAAGGCGTCGAAGTTCCGCCAGCGCGCGTTGCGGTTGAGCTCGCGGTCCGGCGGCGGCGCCGGCTGGTCGGGGTCGCCGTCCAGCCACCGCGCCACGTTGTACATGTAGAACTGCTTGCACCAGAGCATCCCGGCGAACGCCTGCCGCATGACGTTGCCCTCGTCGGCGCTGGCGGCCGCCGGCGTCAGCGCCCGGTAGAACTCGTCCGCCTCGGCCTTCCGCCGCTCAAGGACAAGGTCGAAGTCTTGCCCGAACGACTGCCTGGTCCCAGTGTCCGGCTTGGGCCTGAGCCTCAGCCGCACGGTGACCGACGACTCGGGCTGGACCGTCAGGGTGTACCAGAACGCGCACTTGGTGCCCGCCTGCTGCGGGTTCACCGTCGGCGCGCCGCCGACGACGTGGTCGTTGATGCCGTCTTTCGGGTACGGCGTGACCGACGGGCAGCCGAATAGCCGCTGGTTGTTGGTCTCGTTCTCGCAGAACAGCGGCGTGGGCGCGGTCCCGTCCGACGCGGTGTCGGCGAGGATCTCGAGCGCGCCGAGGAACGGGTGGTCGACGTCGACGCCGCTCGCCGCGTCCGTGCCGCGTGCCGTCCGTGCCGTTCGCGATCCTGATGGCCGGCTTCGCGGAGTCGTCCCACGACCACGTGTTGCGGAACCAGGCGCTCGGCAGCACGTGGATCGTGTCGGCGTCGGGCCCCGCGTTCGTCACCGTGATCTCGATCAGCAGGTCGGCGGCGTCGTCGCTCTTGGCGTACGTGACCTCGGTGACCCAGTAGCGGTCCTGGTCGAAGACGCCGGTGTCGAGGATCTCGTACTCGGGCGCGCGCCGGTCCCGGCGCGCGCTTTCCGCGCGGAGCGCCTCATACGGGAACGCGGCCTGCGGGTAGTGGTAGCGCCAGGTGTTCCAGGCGTGGCTCGGCACGGCGTCGGTGTACCACCAGTGCTCCTTGACGTCCTCGCCGTGGTTGCCTTCTGGCCCGGTAAGCCCGAACGGCCGCTCCTTGAGGAACGGGTCCCTGCCGTTCCACAGCGCGAGGCCGATGCACAGGTTCTGGTGGATGTCGCTGAACCCGGCGAGGCCGTCCTCGCCCCACCGGTAAGCGCGTGACCTGGCATGATCGAACGGCAGGTAGTTCCAGGCGTCGCCGTCTTCGCTGTAATCCTCGCGGACGGTACCCCACTGCCGCTCGCTAACGTAGGGCCCCCATGTGTACCACGGGCTGGCCTGCTTTAGCCCGTCCTCAAGCTTGCCGAAACCGGCAACCCGGTCACCCTCAGTGGTCATTTGCGTGCCCCCGGCTGTCAGCGGCTGATTACTCCAAGGCACGCAATACCCTATCGCGTCCCTACCGCGCGCAAATGGCCATGGATACCCGATAGCGGGTATCCATGCCTTAAATCCGCGCGGCTCAGGTACCGATGTCCGGGTAAGGAAGCGTGAAGTGGGACAGCCGCCGCGCGTACTCGAGCTGGAAGCCGAGCGGTTCCGCGTGGTCCCGCTCGAACATGGCGATGAACAGCGTCAGCGTCAGGAACGGGTGCGCGCCGAGCTCGAACAGCTTCGGGTAGTCGTGCGCGGCCAGCGCCTCCCGCTCGGCGTCGTCGAACGTCAGCCAGCTCGACTTCTCGCCGGTGAGCACGTTGAGTATGACGTTGGCCCGCTCGGCCTCCCACCACTCGACCGTGCCCCGCGGGTCCTCGCGGTACCGCTCGACCAGCTCGGGGTCCCGGTCGACCGTGTAGAGGAACTTGTTCACCAGGTACTTCGACATCAGACAGTGTCCCCCGCTCGCCTCATGCACTCCCCCCCTTGGGGTACCAGGTGAAGTAGGCCTCCATCGTGTGGAACAGGTCCAGGGTGTCGACGTAGTCGGCCTTCTCCCCGGCCCCGGCGACGCCCATCATCAGCATGAAGTCGAGGAAGCCGTGGGTGGCGTTGCCCGGCTCCCACAGCGACTCAAGCGACACCTCGCCGAGCGCCTTCTCGATGTCACCGGAGGCGATCCACTCCACGGCCTTGCGGTCGAACTCCGGGTCGGGGCCGTGCGGCCCGAACTGGCGGGGGCCGCCGAGCTCGAGCGAGAGGTGCCCGGTGCCGATGATCGCGACCCGGAGGTCGGCCGGCCAGGACTCCACGACGTCGCGGATCATCTGGCCGAGCTGGACGTAGCGCTTGGGCTGGGGCAGCGGCGGCGCGAAGATGTTCGTGTAGATCGGCACGATCGGCAGGTCGCACTCCGGCCGCAGCGTGATCATCGGGCAGGTGACGCTGTGGTCGATGCGCAGCTCGTTGCTGAACGCGAGGTCGAAGCCCGCGTCCAGGCCGCTGCGCAGGATGTGCGCCGACAGGTTCTCGTCGCCCTTGAAGAACAGCCGCGGCAGGCCGAACTCGCGCTCCTCGTTGTACCAGTTGGCGTCGTAGAACGGCGCCTTGCCGACGAGGAACTGCGGCATGTTGTCGAGCCAGATCTGGTGGAAGTGATCGCTGCCCACGAGCACCAGCACGTCGGGGTTGGCCCGGGTGAGGGTCTCGCGGAACGAGGTGATCTTGGCGACCCACTCGTCGGCGAACGGCGGCCGGTCCGCGCCGGTCGACGTGGAAGCGCGGTAGTAGAAGGGGTGGTGGGTCGAGGCGATGACCGCTGCGATGGTCGCCATGGCGGCTCCCTTGCCGTGAGTCTTCTAAATCGGGCTGTTTCACACTTGTTCGTGAGGCGCTCTGCGCCTCACATCGGGGGGTACGGGGGGGTCGTCCCCCCGGGAGATGGCCGTCTCATTCGGGCCCGATATGATGGCGGTTTTTGCCATCGGGCCCGACTGAGACGGCATTTCGGTCCACGTGCATGTAGATGTCGTTCGCGATCGGCATCCGCTGCTCCTCGGCGATCTGCCCAAGGAGCCCGGCGGTCCTGGCCAGCAGCGCGAACCCGCGCAGCAGGCCGAGCGGCAGGCCGAGGTCGGCGAGGACCGCGCCGCACACCCCGGCGCCGTTAAGCGGCAGCGTCCGGCCGAGCACCTGCGGGTGGACGCGGCCGATCGCCTCGAACAGGCGCAGGTGCGGGCCGCGCACCCCCTCTTCGGTGGCGATCTGGATCAGCCGCGGGGTGCGCGGGTCGCGGACCTTGTGCACTGGGTGGCCCAAGCCGGGGATGAACTTCTTCTCCGCCCGCGCCTGCTTGACCGCTTCGAGCGCGAGCGCGTCATAGCCAGCGTCGTCGGCCGGGATCTCGCCCGCCGCGGCGAGCACCGCGTCCAGGTACTGGCCGCAGTCCTCGGTCACCCCGAGGAACCGCGAGCCGCCGCCGAGGATCCCCGCGGCGATCGCGCCCTGCAGCGAGTCCGGAGCCGACAGGTACGTGAGCCGGGCGGCGATGGCGGTCGGCGTGAAACCGTGATCGGCGAGCGCGACGAGCACCGACTCGAAGACGCGCACCTCGGACTGGGTCGGGCGGCGCTGAGTGACCATCCACAGCGTCAGCTCGCCGAAACCGACCTTGCCCATGAGGTCCTCGGCGAGGTTCTGGCCGAGGAGGCTGATCGTGTCGGCGTCCGAGGTGCCAAGCGAGGTCGGGTACTCGGGCTCCTGCGGCATGCTCATCCCTCCGTCGCGGCCGGGGCGGACAGCCAGGCCCTGATCTCCGCGCCCTGCTCGTCGAGTTCCGGCGGCGCGAGCGGGTAGCTGGCGGGGGTCTTCGAGAAGGTCACCGGGTGCCGCACGGTCGGCCGGGACCGCTCGCCCGTCCCCGCGGTGACCACGGGGTCGAGGCCGATCTTCTCGGCGAACGCGACCCCCTTGTCCACGGTGTTGATCGGCCCGCAGGGCACGCCGACCGCGATCAGCGCGTCGAACCAGTCGGCCGCCGACCTGGCCGCGAGCTTGCCGGCCAGCAGCGGCTTCAGGATGTCGCGGTTGGCGGTCCGGCCGGGGTTGGTGGCGAACCGCGGGTCGTCGGGCAGCTCCGGGGCGCCGATCACGTCGCACAGCTTGCGGAACTGGGCGTCGTTGCCCGCCGTGACGATCAGGTCCCCGTCGCCGGTGGGGAGCGGCTCGTAGGGGAAGAGGCTCGGGTGGGAGTTGCCCATGCGGAACGGCACCGTGCCGCCGGCCACGTACGCGCTCGTCTGGTTCACCATGCCGGACATCGCCGACGCCATCAGCGACGCGTCGAGGTGCTGACCCTCGCCGGTCGCATTCCGGTAGTTGAGCGCCGCGAGGACCGCGATCGTGGTGTGCAGGCCGGCGATCACGTCGAACGCCGAGATGCCCGCGCGGTAGGGCGGGCCCGCGGGGTCGCCGGTGAGGGACATGAGGCCGGACATCGCCTGCACCATGAGGTCATAACCCGGCAGGTCCTTGCCGCCGCCGCTGCCGAACCCGCTGATCGACGCGTAGATGATCGACGGGTTCACCGCGCTGACCGCGTCGTAGTCAAGGCCGAAGCGGGCAAGGCCGCCGGGCTTGAAGTTCTGCACGAACACGTCCGCCCGGCGGGCGAGCTCCTGCGCGAGCGCGCGGTCGCCGTCGTCCTTCAGGTCGAGCGCGACGGACCGCTTGTTCCGGTTGATCGCCAGGAAGTAGGTCGACACGCCGTCCTCGGTGACCGGCGGCATCCAGGCGCGCGTGTCGTCACCGCCGGGCGACTCCACCTTGATCACGTCCGCGCCGAGGTCGGCGAGCAGCATCGTGCAGTACGGCCCGGCCAGGACGCGGGAAAAGTCCGCGACGAGCAGCCCGGACAGCGGACCTGGCCGCGCGGATTCGCTCACTTGCTGGTTCTCCTCATGCGTGCCCTTCTGTCCGGTCGGCGTTGCCGACGGCAATCGTAACTTGGGGTGTTCCCTGGAACGCCGCCCAGTCGGCGCTGATCGCCCCGGCCGCCCGGATCAGCAGCGGCAGGTGCTGGCCGACCAGCACGTCGAGCGGAGTCTCGGCGGCGTGCGAGTTGACGTTGAGCGCGGCGATCACCGTGCCCTCGCCGTCGCGCAGCGGGACGGCGACCGACCTGATGCCGGGGGCGAGCTGCTCGTCGGTGAGCGCCCAGCCGCGCGCCCGCACCTCGCGCAGCGCCGCGGCGCGCTCGGCGGCGTCCGGCTGCCACCGCGGCGTGATGCCGGACCTGGACGGCTCGGCGAGCACCCGTTCCGCCTCCGCCGGCGGCAGCCCGGCCAGCAGCACCTTGCCGAGCGAGGTCTGCATCGCGGGGAACCGGGTGCCAATCGTCACCGCCAGCGTCACGATCTTCGGCACGGCGACCCGGGCCACGTACACGATGTCGGAACCGTCGAGCTGGGCGATCGACGTGGACTCGCGGGTGCGCGCGACGAGCGCCTCCATGTGCGGGCGGGCGATCTCCCACAGGCCGCGGGAAAGCACGTACGACATGCCCAGGTCGAGCACCCGCGGGGTGAGCTCGTAGCCGCTCGCCGCCACCGCCCGGACGTAGCCGAGCTGCTCGAGCGTCAGCAGGATCCGGCGGGCCGTCGGACGCGGCAGGTCGCTCGCGGCCGCCACGGCGGCCAGTGACATCACCGGCTGGCCCGCCTTGAAGACCCGGATCACGTCAAGGCCGCGGGCGATCGCCTCGATGAAGTCCGGGCTGTCATCCCGACGAGCCACCCTTACCTCCCGTAGCGAGTTTGGCCATGTGTCCGCAGGGCGGACACATGTACGATAGCCGGTACTTGCGCTTGTGCCGAGCGCCTCACCGTGGAGGTTTCCCCATGACTGCAACGGGACCGCAACCGGGTCAGCCGGTCGTGTTCCGGAATGCGACCGTGCTGACGATGGATGACGCGCGCACGGTCCTGACCAATTCGGACGTCCTCGTCTCCGGCGAGCGGATCGCCGCGGTTGGCCCGAACCTCGAGGTGCCCGAGGGCACCGCGGTCATCGACGCGTCCGGCGGCATCGTCATGCCCGGCATGATCGACACCCACCGGCACATGTGGCAGACGGCCATGCGCGGGTACGGCGCCGACTGGACGCTCACCCAGTACTTCGTCTACTACTACCTGACCTGGGGCAAGTACTTCCGCCCGCAGGACGTCTACGCGGGCAACCTGCTCGCGGCCATCGAGTCGATCGACTCCGGCGTGACCACCACGGTGGACTGGTCGCACGGCCTGCGGACCACCGACCACGCCGAGGCCGCGGTGGACGCGCTCGAGGCGGTGCCTGGCCGGTTCGTGCTCGCCTACGGGAACATCTACGCGGGGGCGTGGGAGTGGGCCACCACGCCGGAGTTCCGCGACTTCTACACCCGCCGGTTCGACGGCAAGGGCGACCTGCTCACGTTCCAGATCGCCTTCGACCTGCCCGGCATCGAGGGCTTCCCTGAGAAGGCCGCCTTCGACGTGGCGCGCGACCTCGGCGTCACGGTGACCACCCACGCGGGCGTGTGGAAGGTGACGAGCGACGTCGGCATCAACCAGATGTACGACGGCGGGTACATGACCCCCGGCACGATGTACGTGCACGCGGCGTCGCTGTCACCGGACAGCTACCACAAGATCGCCGCGACCGGCGGGTTCGCCTCGGTCTCCACGGAGAGCGAGTGCAACGCCGGGCAGGGCTACTCCCCGACCTGGCGGCTGCGCAAGTACGGCATCCCCGTCTCGCTCTCGCAGGACACCAGCGTCTGGTGGAGCGGCGACATCTTCAGCGCGATGCGCGCCACGCTCAACGCCGACCGGGCCAAGGAGCACGACGAGGCGCACGAGAAGGACGAGACCGTCACCAACCACATCCTGCGCGCCGAGGACGTCGTCGACTACGGCACCCGCGGCGGCGCCAGGGCCCTCGGCCTCGACTCGGCGATCGGTTCCGTCGAGGTCGGCAAGAAGGCCGACCTGGTGCTGGTCAAGAACGACAACTCCCCGGTCAGCTTCCCGATCCTGCACCCCTACGGGCACGTGGTCTACCAGGCCAACCGCGGCGACGTGCACACCGTGCTGGTGAACGGCAAGGTCGTCAAGTACGAGCACAAGCTCGTGGGCGTGGACCTGGCGAACGCCAAGGCCGCGATCGAGTCCACGATCGAGTACCTCAAGGCCGAGCACGGGCCCGAGGAGTGGAACAAGGGCATGCACCCGGAGATCCCCGAGCACGAGACGCTCAACAACCCGTACACCTACCGGGACGACGTCTCCGCCTGGAAGGAATCCGACGCGGTCTGGACCGAAAAAGAAGCCGAGTAAAAGCCTGACCACCCAGAACAGGTTCGTGCTTCGCCATCACGCGAAGCACGAACCCGTTCGGCGCGCTCCTTCGCCTTTGACTTCGTCTTCGAATTGGCCTTTGGCCTTGGATTTTGACCCGGATTTTGACTTCGGATTTTGACTTTGGATTTTGACCTGGCCTTTGACCTTGACTTCTGTCATTAACCGGTCGACGAGCGCGGGGTGCCGGGAGATTAGCCCGCGGCCTTCCGAAGGAGCGCCGCGGGTAATCTCCCGGCACCCCAGGCCCTATTCTTAGCTTTTGACTTTGATCTTACGTTAGACTTTTAGACTTTGATCTTAAGACTTTGATCTTTGGGTTTGACCCGAGGAATTAACCCCAGATCTCCTCGGCCACTTCGACGATGAAGCGGAGCTTGTCCCACTGCTGCTGCTCGGTGAGGTCGTTGCCCTCGCTGGTGGAGGAGAAGCCGCACTGCGCGGACAGGCACAGCTGGTCAAGGTCCGTGTACTTGGCGGCCTCTTCGACCCGGCGCTTGATGAAGTCCTTGGACTCAAGCTCGCCGCGCTTGCTGGTGACGACGCCGAGCACGACCCGCTTGCCCTTGGGCAGGTAGCGCAGCGGCTCGAAGCCGCCGGAGCGCTCGTCGTCCCACTCGCAGAAGAAGCCGTCCACGTCGAGCTGGTTGAACAGGGTGTCGGCGACGAAGTCGTAGCCGCCCTCGGCCGCCCACATGGACTGGTTGTTGCCGCGGCACATGTGCGTGGTGATCGCCATGTCGGCCGGGCGGCCCGCCAGCGCCTTGTTGATCGTCGCGATGTAGGTCTCGTGCTGGTGCAGCGGGTCGCCGCCGATCTCCTTGACGTGCTCGCGCTGCGCCGGGTCGTTGACGTAGGCCAGGCTGGTGTCGTCAAGCTGCAGGTAGCGGCAGCCGAGGTCGTACAGCCGGCTCACTTCCTGGCCGTAGGCGGCGGCGAGGTCGTCCCAGAACTGGGCCAGGTCGGGGTACACGTCCTTGGAGATGGCCTCCCGGCCGCCCCGGTAGTGCACCATCGACGGCGACGGGATGGTGAGCTTCGGCGTCTGGCCCGCCGCGACGTTGTCCCGCACGAACGTGAACGCGTCGGCGAAGATCGTGTCGGCCAGCGAGACCGGCGCGGTCACGTGGGCCGACGGCGGCGCGTACTCGTAGGTCTTGTCCTTGTTGTGGAACGCCACCCGGACGAGGTCGTCGTTCACCTGCTCGATGCCGCCAAGCTGGTAGATGAAGTCCATGTGCCACGACTGGCGGCGCAGCTCGCCGTCGGTGGCGGACTTGAGACCAACCTCACCCTGCTTGCGGATGATCTCGCGGATGGCCGCGTCCTCGATCCGGGCGAGCTGCTCGGCGCCGATCTCGCCCCGGGCGAACTCATCGCGCGCCTGCAGCACCTCCTTGGGACGCAAGAGGCTACCGACGTGGTCGGCGCGGAAGGGCGGACGGGCGTTGTCGGCCATGCGGTGCTCCTGTGGGCTTGGCTGCGTTGCGCTGGGCGTTTCTGCGGTGACTGATGCCGTGTTCTGCGGCTTATCGGCCTCATCGTAGGTAACTGTGACGAGATTACGGTAACCAGCCCCCCGTCCATGGCCTTGCCATATACCGATGGGCGATATATATCTGCCTTATGACTATCCGCCCGATGCAGGAGGCCACCTTCCTGATACTCACCGCGCTGGCCGATGGCACCCAGCACGGCTACGGGATCATCGGCGAGGTCGCCGACATCTCCCAGGGACGGGTCCGGCTGCGCGCGGGCACGCTCTACACGGCCCTTGACCGCCTCAAGGCGGACGGGCTGATCGACGTGGACCGGGAAGAGATCGTGGACAACCGCCTGCGGCGCTACTACCGGCTCACCCCAGAAGGCGGTCGCCGCCTCGCCGCCGAGGCGGCCAGGCTGCAGGCGAACGCGCGCGCCGCTTTGCAGCGGCTCAACCCTGCAGCTAGGGGTGATCTAGATGACCGACTGGCCTCCCACCGGCGAATCCTTCTCTATCTCGGATCGAGCCTCATCGTCGGCACAGCTTGAGCGCGCGTACCGGCGGCTGGTGGCGTGCTACCCGCGGTCCTTCCGGCGCGAGAACACGGAAGAGATCATCGCCGTGCTGCTCGCCACCGCCGCGACGACCAGCGGAGGCCGTCGCTCGCGGAGGCGGCCGACCTGCTGCGCGGCGCCGCGCGGATGCGCCTCGGCCTGTCCAGTTGCCCGCGGACCGTGCTGCACGCCGTCCGGCTCATGTACCTGGGGGCGCTGGCGGAGGTCGTGACGCTTGTCACGCTCCTGCTGAGCGTCGGCAGCATTCAGGCGGCGACCCGCGCGGCGGCCCTCCGCGCTGTCGGCCCGCACGCGACCCACGCGGTCACCCAGCAGGTGCTTGCCAAGGTGGCTTCGATGGTCAGCCGTAACGGTCACTTGTCGACGTCGTGGTCACGTCGGTCGCGATCGCGGGCTGGCTCGTCCTCGCCTGGGCCAACGGCAAGGGCTCCGCCTCTCGCCCGGGTCGGCGCGATCATCGCGTGCGCCTTCTACACCGCGGTCTACGATCCCAGGCCTCCTCTCCGGGCGACGCCGCGTACGCCCCCGCCGCCCCCCTCGCCGCCTCCTGCACGGTGATGGCCATCGGCATCGCCGCGGTCGTCCTGCTCCTCGTCAAGCAGTCCTGGCCCTACTACGCCGACCACGCCACCGCTTCGTAGCTGTCCCTGCTGCAGGACCCGGTCGGCTGGAGCAGGGGCTGAAGCCGCGGCCAGACGGCGGCGAGCGCCTGATCGACCTCCATGGCGAGCAGGCGGTCGAGTTCGCCGCGGTCCTCAAGCTCGTAGGCGAGGTCGAGCACCGGCCCTTCGCCGAGCTTGCGCAGTTCACCGTCGAAGCCGTCGACGAGGCGGGGATTGCCGATCCGGAAGCGGGAGATCAGCAACCCGAACACCCCGAGCTCGTCGCCCCGGGGCCCGATCCGCGCCGCCGGCCTGCGCCTGCGCCCCGCCTCGCGCGCGGAGAGCTTGGCGAAGTCGTGGTAGCCGTCCCAGTACGCGTCATGACCGGCGATCCGCACGGTACCGATCCGCGCGAGCCGGATGGCCCCCGCGCACTGCAGGCACGGCTGCAGGGTCGTCGTGAGCACCAGGTTCCGGTGCCGGCGGAACTCGAGCCGCGCCAGCACGTTCATCTCCGCGTGAGCGAGCGACGAGCCGAATATTTCCCCGTGCGGCCCGTCCCGGTCATTCACCCGGTTACGGGCCGCGTGAATTATCTCCCCGTCGAGCGTGGAGGCACAGGCGCCGACCCCGATGTTCCCGCTCCGCACCGCCTCCCAGCCTTGCCGGAACGCCTCTCGCCACGCCTCGTCAATTCCGTCCCAGGCCCGAGAAGCAGTGTCCATCGGACCATTCTGGCCGGGGCAATGGCGACGGTCCACCGGATAACCGTGCGTGCGCGGTTTGGCTATTTGGCCCCTGCCTTGGCATCATGAGGAAACGGAACCTTGCTCCGATGACGTTATTGGGGGCGCTGCGGTGAGCGACGGCGACGACGGGCACCGGGCTGGCGGACACGGGGCTGGCGGGGCGGCCCAAGCGGGCCGACGCCCGGCGCAACGAGAAGAACCTGCTGGACGCGGCCGCGGCGGTCTTCGTCAAGTCAGGCGTGGACGCGCCGGTACGCGACATCGCGGCCACGGCCGGAGTCGGCATGGGCACGATCTACCGCCACTTCCCGACCCGGGCCGACCTCGTCATCGCCGTTTACCGGCACCAGGTCGACGCCTGCGCCGAGGCCGGCCCGGCCCTGCTGGCGAGCAGCAGCACGCCGCACGCCGCGCTGACCCGCTGGGTGGGCCTGTTCGTCGACTTCCTGACCACCAAGCACGGGCTCGCCGCGGCGCTGCAGTCGGACAGCGCCCGCTTCGAGACGCTGCACGCCTACTTCCTCGACCGGCTGGTCCCGGTGTGCGCCCAACTGCTCGACGCCGCCGCGGCGGCGGGCGAGATCCGCCCCGACGTAGATGCCTACGGGCTCCTGCGCGCCATCGGCAACCTGTGCGTCGGCAGCGACGGTGACTCCCGCTACGACGCCCGCGGGATGGTAGGCCTGCTCATCGCCGGGCTGCTGCAGCCGCGCCCGTCTTGAGGGCCGGGCGTGAGGGCCGGGCGCGGCTGATTCCGCCACCAACGCCTGGCCTTATGTGCCACACGGACCGAATATTCCGGCCTTGCGGCACGCAGGCGCGACTCTAATGGCCTTGTGGCACCCCGGCCGTGTTTATTTTGGCCTTCTGTCACCCAGTCGCGTGCCCGGTGCTGGCCTTGCGGGCCACGCGACCAGAATTCCGGATAAATCATGCCGGGAAATGGCCCGGCGGCCTCGATACTGCTGCGGTGGACAGTACCGCTGGGATCGACGGGGAAGCGCCGCGCTGGAGCGGCGACGTGCACCAGGCTGACTGGATCGGGCCGCGGCTGACACCCTGGGATGACAGCTACGCCGCCACCGCGGTGGTGCCGGCCGGCTTCGCGGCCTACGCGCGGGTACTGCACCCGGCCGGAACCGACGACGGGGACCGTCCGGTCCGCTGGGCCGAGGTAGCCGCCTGGAGCGGGCTGCCCCTGCGGCCGGACGCGGAGTTCCACTCGGTCGCGCTGCCGCCGGTGGACCCCGGCGGGCCGCCCCCGTACCACGGCCAGGGCCCGCGAGACGGCAGCCTCGAGGTGGCGGACGCCGAGGTCCTGGCCGGGATCGTGCGGGAATGGACCGCCACGCCCGAGGACTGCTGGTTCTGCGTGTGGGACGGCTACGGCTGGAATTCCGCCGTTTCGTTCGTCGCGGTCAACGATTCCGGTTGGCCGCTGGGGGCCGTCCCGTCGCCACCGCCCGATCCCGTGCCCGGCCCGGTCCGCTCGGGGCCGCGGGTGGAGCTGCCGCACCGGAGCTACCTGCTGTACCGGGGACCAGCCGAGGCCGCCCTCGCCCTTCCGGCCCTCGACGGCACCTTCGCGCAGTGCCCCAACCTGTGGTGGCCGGCCGACCATGCCTGGTGCGTGGCCAGCGAAATCGACCTGCCGTGGACCTATGTCGGCGGCCCCAGCGGGCTCATCGACGCGATCCTCGCCGACGACCGGATCGAGGCCCTGCCTGCCGCGCCCGACGACCCGGTAAGCCGGGTCGAGGACTGGGTGGCGGCCTGGGTCGACGGTCTCTTCGAGGACCTGATGGCGCGGGACGCGGCCTCGCTCAGCACACCCAGGGGAACGGTCAGCGCCCGGCTCCAGCGGCCAGGCCGGATCCGCGGCGGGAACCTGCGCATCGAGGTCACCGGGCACGAAGGCGGTTCGAGCAGCTCCTCGTCCGTTCTCGGCGGAGGCGAGGAGCGCGTCCGGAGCAGCGTGCGCGTCTACCTGACGATGGCCGTGCTGAGCCTCACCGGGATGTAACCGCTCGCGGCCACCCGGGCCGACGTGACAGCGCCCCGGTCAGCATTGACCGGGGCGCTGCAGGCCAGTTGTTCGGTTACCGGGCGGCTAGCTCACGAAGTACACGTAGCCCCAGTGCGAGCCGGGCACTGGCGTGGTGCTGCCCCGGCCGGTGACCGGCTGGTAGAACACCGTGTAGCCGTGGCGGTACTCAAGGCCCCAGTAGACAGCCGCGTTCAGCCCCAGCTTGCCGTTCACCCAGCCCTGGTGGCCGTTGATCGCGCCGGGGCCGACGATGGTGAAGTGGTCCCATGAAGCCGCGCCGGACTGGACGAAGTACACGTCCTCGCGCGTCGGTGCGAGGAACACC
Source organism: uncultured Actinomycetota bacterium (assembly GCA_963850115.1). Taxonomy (GTDB): domain Bacteria; phylum Actinomycetota; class Actinomycetes; order Streptosporangiales; family Streptosporangiaceae; genus Trebonia. Next base: position 71,687 of record CAWKKG010000001.1, on the reverse strand, counting down.
GCGTGGCCGTGGGACAGGCGCGGCACGGGGGCGTAGACCGGACTGACAACGGCGTCGAACACCTCGACGGCGGTGGCTCCAGCGGCGTCCTTGGCGGTGACCGCCACGTTCTTGTAGTCACCGGAAACCGCTGTGCCCGCAGACAGCACGCCGCTGCTGAACGCGGCTCCAGCGGGACCGTTCGCCAGCGTCTCTGCCACCCCCGACGGAACGGTCGCGAATGAGACCTCACCGTTCGCGTTCACCGGGGCCTTCAGCACGACGGTGTCCGGCGTGACGGAGACGCCGTCCTCAGCCGGAGTAGTGCTCGCACCCACGCCGACCTTCACGGTCGCGAACGCGACGGCCGAACCCTGGGTCGCCTTCACCGTGAACGTGACAGGAGCCGTCACCGGCGCCGTCGCGAGCGATAGCGCACCCGCCGCAGACAGAGTGAACCCGGTGGGCAGATCGCTGGAAGACCAGGTGATCGCCGCGCCCTGGCTGTCGGTCGCGCCCAACTGGATGGCGTCGGCGGTCGGCACCTGGACGGCGGTGGACCCGACGACTGAGGTGGCAGGCGTGCCGAACGTGCCGGTGATGGCGCTGATGCTGTCGGAATGCGCGTTGGTCGCAGCCACCGTGTAGCCGATCGGGGTCGGGGCGGCCTGCGTGGCCGCGTGCGCGGACCCGCCGACGGCCAGGGCAACGCCCGCCGCCATGACAGGTACCGCCGCAAGAGTTTTGCCACGAATCGTCATAAAATTGACCTCACTTTTACCTTATGGATCCTTTGCGCCTTCACGGCAGTTGACCCACTTTGTTGGCGCCAGGAATGACTGCAGGTCCGCCTTCGGCTCAGCCGCCGACGCAGGTGTCTCGCTTCATTCACATTTTTCCGCAAAAATCACCCAACCGATAGCGCAGCAGACGGGCAGGACCAGAAACATGTGCCGGTACCCGATGCCTACCGCCCGGCGATGCACCTTCCAACGACGAGGCCGTGACGCTGCCGGCATGTTCGGCTAAGCGGAGGGCGTGGATCGTGAGCACGGCGGCCGTCAACGTCGCCAGCTACACGGCCGTTCGGACCGAATCCTTGAGCGCTGCGCTAGGCGCGCTCAGCGCGGTCCACAAGTCTGTGTGACCTTTTGTGACCCGTAGGCCGGTCACGCGCTCGTTGGCCCCGCTAACGAACGAAGCCCCGACCAGTAGGTGCTGGTCAGGGCCTTGTTCGTCGCTGTCTCAACGAGCGCGCTCGGAGGGACTCGAACCCCCAACCTTTTGATCCGTAGTCAAATGCTCTATCCGTTGAGCTACGAGCGCATTCACTCCAGCATACCGCGCCCGGCGCAGGGTTGTGCCCGGTTCAGGCCCTCCGCGTCCAGCACAGCGTGATTAAGCATTTGATTCTACGATCGCAGCACGCTAAGAACGGCTTGCGCCGGACGGTTCGGATCGATCATGAGAGGGCGCATGTTCCCACACCCCTCAGGCTGACCCCGGCTCGCTGCGCACGCGCCGACACACTCGGTCGACGGGAGAGCCTCCCTCAAGCGCTTCGAACGTGGGGGAGATCCAAGGGCAAGCTCCGTCCTGCCGGCGCCAGCTATCCGTTGTCTAACAGTTGTTGTACAATGGTTCCATGAGCGTCGGATTCCGTCCCACCGAAGAAGATCTCCGCGTCATCGAGGCCAACCGCCGCCAGGATGAAAAGACGAGTGATGTCATCCGGCGCGCGCTACGACTGCTGGACCGCGAAGCATGGGAGGAGCGCGCCCGAGCAGATATGCAGCGGCTGAAGAGCGAAGACCTCTCCAGCGAAGCGGATGCGTGGGAGTACGATGCCGACGGCAACGTCCGGATCGTCGGCACCAACCTTACGGTTCAGGCTAGGCCTGCCGATCACCAATGATCCGCGGAGCGGTTTACCCCATAGACCTAGGCGACGCCAAACGCGGCCACGAGCAACGGGGCCGCCGCCTTGGGCTTGTTATTAGCATCGAGCAGGACGCCTGGTCCACGGTGACCGTTCTGCCGACTTCAACCAGCGCTCAGGCATCCGTGTTCCGCCCGGAAGTCGTCATCGCGGGACGAGACCAAGATCCTTATCGATCAGATCCGGACCATTGACGTCTCCTACATTGCTGGCGACCTTGTCGATTACCTATCGCGCGATGACATGGCACAAGTCGAGCACAGCCTGTCGCGCTACTTCGGCCTGCTTCGCTGACTAGGCAACGGCCGACGCGGTCGACCACGCCATGCCTGCCTGCAGGCTCGAATGCTCCGCCTCCGCAAGCGCGCCGTGACTCCGAAGAAGCCCGAAGGCGGGGCGTAGAACGCGCGTGCCACTCATCTACGACATCAAGCAAGCGCCGCAAGGGCCGCCTGTGGATAATCAAAAGTTATCCACAGGCGGCCCTTGCTCCGAAGGCCCGCCGCGCGCCGACCCGGTCCGACAGCGACCCGGCCGACAGCAGCAACGCCGCGAACATCAGCGTGTATCCGTCTACCACCCACTGCAGGCCGGCTCATCCCGCCCGCAAGCTCCCGGCGGATACCCGGCAGCGCGACGTTCACGATCACCGCGTCCAAGGTCACCACGAAAAACCCGAGCAGCGCCGCCGCCAGTGACCAGGCCGCCGCCGGGTTCGCGGCCCGGCCAGCGGCCAGCATGCCGCCGCCCGGCGCGGCAGCCTCGGTCGAAGTACTCACGGCAACCAGGCAACCCGCAATCTCGCGGGCGCGGGAGGTTGCGTTGTCCCTGGTCATGACAGAACCCCCCACGCCGGTGGCGGCCCGCGTAGCGTGAGGGCATGAGCACCAACCGGGCCGACGTGCGGGACTTCCTCGTCACCCGTCGTGGCCGGATCACCCCGCAGCAGGCGGGCCTGACTTCTACGGCGGCAACCGGCGCGTCCCCGGGCTACGCCGCGAGGAAGTCGCGATGCTCGCCGGGGTCAGCGCCGACTACTACACCCGGCTGGAGAAAGGCAACCTGACCGGAGTCTCCGACGGCGTGCTTGAAGCCATCGCGGGAGCCCTGCAGCTCAACGAGGCCGAACGGCTCCATCTGTTCGACCTGGCCCGTACGGCCAATACCAGCCCCGCCCGCGCGGCCCGGCGCCGCCCGCCGCCGGAAGTCCGCCCCGGCATCCGGCTGATCCTCGACGGCATGACCGACACGCCAGCCTTCGTCCGCAACGGCCGCCTAGACATCCTCGCCGTCAACCCGCTCGGCCGCGCCTTGTACTCACCCGTCTTCGCCATTCCAGCCGCCCCGGCCAACCTCGCCCGGTTCCAGTTCCTCGACCCTGCCGCCCGCGAGTTCTACCCGAGCTTCGAAGACTCCGCCCGCACCACCGTTGAACTGCTGCGTACGGAGGCTGGCCGCGATCCGTTCAATCCCTCCCTGACCGGCCTGGTCGGCGAACTGTCCACCCGCAGCGAAGAATTCCGCGCCCTGTGGGCCGCCCACAACGTCCGCCTGCACCGCTCAGGCGTCAAGCACTTCCGCCACCCGGTCGTCGGCCACCTTGACCTCATGTTCGAGGCGATGGCGCTCGAAGCCGACGAAGGGCTCACCCTTACCGCCTACACGGCCCAGCCCGGCACGCCTTCGCACGACGGGCTGAAGCTCCTTGCTAGCTGGGCGGCAACCCGCCAGCGCGAGGACGATGCCCAGGGCAGCAAGAGTGACCGCACTCAGGGCTAGGGTGGTGCGGGCGCGGGCGGCCCTCGTAACGTCCGCGCCCGCACCGGTCTAGGGCCTAGCCATTGGCTTGCTGCCACGGCTCCGAGAGCGGCCGGGCGTTGACCTCCGCGTACCGGGCGCTAACCATGTAGGCCAGCTCCGCTTCGATGGTGTTGAGCTGGCCCTGCATGCGGCTGAGTTTCGGGCTTAGGTCGTCGATGACCCCTTGCCGGATGTAGCGAGCGCGCAGCAGGGTTCCGATCAAGACCCCGAGCAGCAACGCGACTAGAGAGACCAGGAAGATCATTGGTTCACCTCCCCGTTAATACTGGCGTCCACTGCTAGTATGCATCGTGCTAGGTGTCTTAAGGAAGCAGTCTTTCTGACATATGTCAGAAAGACATGTGTCTTTTGATACATGCCCGACGGACTCTGACGTTCAAGGCCCCTAGCGCGGGTGAGCGCCTGATCTCATGGTTGCAATCGAGCATCAGTGGTACCAGGGGTCACCAGACGGTCTTACGATGGTGACTTCGCGGTAACAGCGATCTGTCACTATGCAACATGGCTATGCGCGCGCGTTAGGCTTGTTGCTAAAGCTAGGTGGACCATGGACGAGACCGAGAATCTAAGCCCGGCCGTGACGCGGCGCCGACTGCGAACAGAGCTTCGCCGCGCGCGTCTTGATGCTGGGCTGACTCAGGACCAGACGGCCCGGGCCATGGACTGGTCCCTGTCGAAGCTCATCCGGATCGAAAACGGCACGAACAACATCTCCACCAATGACCTGAAGGCTCTCGCTCAGTATTACGAGATCGCCGACGAGAAGCAGGTCGCGAACTGGCTCGTGCTGGCCCGGGCTTCCCGGGAGCGGACCTGGTGGAGCACCAGCGACATTCCCAAGCCGCTCGCACAGCTAATCGAGTACGAGAACGCCGCGTACCTGTCGCGGCACTACGAGGATCTGGTGGTTCCCGGTCTGCTGCAGACGACGGACTACATGCGCGTGTCAACTCGCCAGCTGGCCCCGGAAATGCCGGATAGCCAGGTGGACCGGGTGATCGAGATCCGGCTGAAGCGGCAGGAACTGCTCACGCGAGCCGAGGCTCCACTGCTGTTCTTCGTCTTGGACGAGGCAGTCATCCGCCGCATTGTCGGCGGCAAGGACGTGATGCGGTACCAGCTGCAGCAGCTGATCGAGGCCGCGGGCATGCCGAACGTGACGCTCGAGGTCGTTCCCTTTACCGCGGGGCTCGTTCCCGGCCTCCAGGCGCCGTTCGTGATTCACGAGTTCTCCGATGCCGCTGACGACGAGCTGCTGTACCTGGAGAGCCCCCGCGGTGACGTGCTGAGCCGCGATGACGCGGAAGAGATCCTGAGCTACCGCGAAGACTACGAGCGACTACGCCGGGCTTCACTCGGACCGGAGGGCACCATCGGCTTCCTGCGTGAGGTGATTGCCGAACTGAGCTAGCGAACGCCAGCCTCCCGAAAAAACCGCACGGCTAAGGAAAGCCGGCCGTGCGGTCTGATCCGGCTACCCCTACAATTGACCTTTGTCATATTCAGTAGGGGTTGTCTAATTCGGTCTCGGCTCGATCTAGGCTGCGCCGCTTCCCCGCACCGGGCCCCTCACGGAGGAGGAAGCGTGACCGACGCGGCATCAGCTGACGAGGTATGGCGCAAGAGCACGGCATCCCAGCCCAACGGCGACTGCCTCGAGGTGGCGATCGGTGAAGACGTGGTTCGGATCCGCCACTCCCTGGACCGCTCGAGTGCGACCCTCGCATTTACCTATGCCGAGTGGCGAGCCTTTCTGACTGGGGCCCGCAACGGCGAGTTCGACCTTCCCGAAGCCTGAAGTCACGACGGCGTGCCGTTTCTTGCGAGACGAACGCCCTCGCCGGTGATTCAAGGTGCCTCGCCGATTCGTCGTTTGTAGGCGGAGGGGGTCTCCCCGCAGTGCCTGGCGAAAGACCGGGCGAACGCCCCCACGTCGTCGAAACCCACGGCGATGGAGACCTCGAGGACCGTACGGTCCGGCTGGGCGAGCAGGGCCATGGAACGAAGCACCCGGGCCCGCAGCAGGTAGCTTCGCCACGACAGGCCAAGGTGAGCGTGGAAGATACGCCGCAGTGTTCGTTCCGAAACGCCGACCGCGCGCGTCACGTCGCTGACCGTGATGCGGTTGAGGTGAGCACGGGTGTACTCGGTGGCCGCAGTGACCACCGGATCGGCTGAGACCGGCAAGCTCAGCGGCCTCTCATCGTCCAGTGCCGCCCCGACCACGTACCCGAGGGTCTGAAAATACGCGTCTGCCTCTGCCCCTGACTCGACACGCGAGATCGGCCATCGGACCGAGTAGAGCATCATCTCGCGAAGCAGCGCGGATACCGCGATGATCCGGACCCGGTCCCCGGCCAGCGGGACAAGTCGCGGCTCAAACAGCACCGCGAGCGTCTGCGCCCCGGCGTTCAGCGTCGTCTGATGATGCAGGCCCGCCGGGATCCACGCGGCTTGGTGGGGTGGCAGCAGGTAGTGGCCGGCCTGCGTCTTGACCTCCACGATCCCGCGGCAGGCGTACTCGATCTCGTGCACGTCGTGAAAGTGCCAGCCGGTGACCAGTCGCTCGGCGCCGTCATAGGTGACGCTGCCTCCCGTCCACAGATTGCTTTCCCGCAGGTTCACCAAGCCAGTGCTGGCCGTTTGAACTTGATCTTTGGCCGAATGAGCAGGGACGGTCATACCTCGGGAAGCTTACAGTCTGTCTCAGACGCAGACACTGCCCTTGCCTGCGACCGAGGAAGGACCCTGATGCCTACGTTGATCTACTCCATGTCCGTGTCGGTGGACGGCCACATCGCCGCGCCGGACGGTGCCATCGACTGGGCCGCGCCCGACGAGGAACTGATGCGGTTCCACATCGAGCAGACCCGAGACTCTCCGCGCATCTGACTGGGCGAGGGCTCTACGAGGACATGCTGGGCTGGGAGACGGCCGAACAGACCCGCACCGAGCCACGGGAACTCGAATTCGCCCGGATCTGGACGACCATTCCGAAGGTGGTGTTCTCAACCAGCCTAACGACGGTGGAAGGCAAGGCCCGCCTGGCCCGCGGTGATGTCGCTGACGAGGTCACCGAGCTTAAGAACCAGCCTGGCGTCCGCCTCGTCTCCGTCGGCGGGGCGAGGCTCGCCGCCTGCTTCGCCGAGAAAGACCTCATCGATGGTACCGGCTGTTCGTAAATCCCGTCGTGCTAGGGGGCGGCACCCCGTACTTCTCGCCACTGCCGAAAAGACTGGACCTCGAACTCATCGAGACGCGGACCTTCTCGCAGGTCGTCTACCTTCGGTACCGGCGGAAGGTTACTCCCTAGTCAAGGCGCCCTTCCACGGGCGCCCTCGGCCGTTCTACTGAATTGGTCGCGGCGGCTCCTGTGAGAGCCGCGCGGTCGCCTCGGCGTACCTGGTCCCGATCGCGAGTCCCACATCCGCCTCGAGGGCATCGAGGTGCGACTGGATCTTCCGCAGCCGTGGGCCGATGTCGGCCGCGACTTCCTGGCGGATGAATCGGATGCACATCAGGGCACCGAACAGGAGTCCCAGCAGAAGCCCCAGCAATCCGACGAGAAAGATCAAAATGATCATGAACCGCTCCAGACTAATGTCTAGTGCAGTATGCATGAGCGCGGTGCCCATAGAAAGGGATGAATGCCACTGCGGTTACGGGCCTCATCGCCCTATGGTGCGAATTGGCCATCGTTGTTATCGGCGTTGACCCTGCTCAGCGAGTGTTTGTTGCCGCTGGCACATGCCACGAGATTCAGCTTCAAGAGAAACCGGGTTATTGGGCGGCTAAGGTCTAAAATCGCCTCGTTACCCCACAGCTCACCCAAACCCCCGCAACAATGGGTAATTGTCCCGGCCCGAACTGGTCATTTCATGATTGTGTTAGTTTTGCACGTCATACACGCTCAAAACTCGCACAATCATGGCGGGTGAAGGCGTGTAGCCGCGCTCCGCCGGGCCGGCCACGAGCGAACCGCCGTGGCCGACCCGGATGGAACCGCTACTCCGCTTGCAAGGCAGCCAGCTCTTGCTGGACCGCGCGAGCGTGGTCTTCCGCGTCCTGGCGCGCCCTCCGGGGGCTCCACCGGCCCGCCATTATCAGGATGAACGGCAGGAAAAGGACCATTCCGCCGACGCACACCCACCACCAGTTCTTCCACTGGCCGGGCGCGGCCGCGGCCGCGGTCTGGACCTGGGCGGCGTGCTCGTTGAGGAACAGCAGGTCGGCCTTGGGAACGGCCGCGAGCCGCGGCGAGCCGGGTCGTCGCGACGGCGGGCGTGACGTTGAACGCCTTGGCGATCTCGCCCACCGCCGTCGTCAGCGCCGCCGTGTCACTCGGGTTGGCGCTGAGGGCGGCCTGGGTCTTCGGGTCGATGGCCTGGGCCGTGGCCAGCTGCGGCGCGTACTGCGCCGCCAGCGTCTGGACCTGGGCGCCGTAGGTGATCACCGGCGTCATCGAGCCGACGACCGATCGGCAGGATCAAGACGCGGAGAGCGCGACCACGATGCGGATGATCCATCCCCACACGGCCAGGCCCGTCGCGATCAGGGCCGGGTTGTGCTTTTCGACCGTCTCGGTGAAGCTCGCCATCCACGGTCCGTACGCGATGGCCAGGAACGCCGCGAGGATGCTGATGACCACCGCGAACGTCGCGTACGAGGTCTTGGCCCCCAGGTTGAGGAAGACGATCATCATCACGATGGCGCCGATCCCGCCGATCACCATGAACGGTTTGCGTACCCTGACCCGGTCGGAGATTATCCCGACCAGGATCAGGACCCCCGCGTCGAACGCCCAGAACCAGTCGCCGATGCTGTTGGCTTTCGACAGCGAGAACCCGTGCAGCGTTTCGAAGTAAATGACGAAGAAGCCGACCGCCGTGTAGTAGATCAGCAGGAACACCGAGATCGCGAACGCGGACCCGATGACGTCCAAGTGCATCATCTGGCGCCACGGGCGGCGCAGTTGGTCCTCGACGTTGAGCCCGCGAGCCCGCGCCTCGATGAGCGCCCGGTCCCTGATCGAGACCATGAGCTGGTCGCGCAGTTGCGGCGACAGTTCCCTGAGCCCGAACAGCGCGATGACGGCGACGACGATGCCGACGATGCCGACGATGATGTACTGGTCCTGCCATGCGCCGAGGTGGTTGACGCGTGTTACTGGAGACGACGGCGACCACGAGGCTGCCGACGACGGGGCCGAGCGTCCAGAATCCCATCGCCGAGGCCCGTCCCAGCTGCGGGGAGAAGTCCCTGATCAGGGCGGGGGTGGCGACGAGGATGACCCCTTCGACGAGGCCGATGATGACGATCAGGATCGCGAACGTCCACTTGTCGTGGGCGTTCGGTATGCCAAAGAGGGCGAGCAGGGCAGTTATCACCAGGCCGTAAGCGACGAGATTAGCTCGCCCCCAACGGTCGGAAAGGCCAGCAAGCAGCGAGCCGAACGCACCGACCGCGTTGCTCACCACGCTGATGTACACGTAAAACGGGAACGTCATGCCGAACCCGGCGATGATGTTCGGCGATACGGCGCCGCTGATGTAAAGCTCGTAGTAGAGCATGATGGTCGCGAGCACCACGATGCCCAGGTACCACATGCGGGCTCGCGTCTCGGGGTAATGATGGAGCTGCCGATCCCAGAGAACTCGCACTCCGCCGGCTGTCGCAACTTCATTCACGGTCGCTGTCATATTGTCCGACCCTTTCCGCGCCACGTCATCCTTGATCGCGCGACGGCCTAAAGTACGAGGTCGTACTTTAGGAATTTTCCCGTTACTCTAGGCTCATGTTCGACGCCAAGCAAGAGGGCACTCTTGCCGCAACACACGTGGGGAAGCCCGGCCTGCCGCGGGGGCGGAGCCGACTGCCCGCGAAAGCCGTCCAGGCCTCGCAGCGCGAGCGCCTGCTGCGCGCCGCGGTCGCCGCGATCGCGGACAAGGGGTACCCCGACGTCACGGTGGCCGACATCGTCCGCCGGGCGAAGGTCTCCCGGGCAGCGTTCTACCTGCACTTCCGCGGCCGGGAAGACTGCTTCCTGGCGGCGACCAGGCGGGGCGGGCAGCTCCTGTTCGGCCACGTGATCAAGGCCGTGCGCGCCTTGCCTGACGACGCTCCCGACGAGGAGGTGCTGCGCACCGGGCTCCGGGCGTTCGTGGGCTTTCTCGCGGATGAGCCCGCCTTCGCGCGGGTCTTCTTCGTCGACATGCCCGCGGCAGGGCCGGCCGCGGTCGAGCGACTGCAGGCCGCCAGCTGCCGGTTCGCCGAGATCAACGCGAAGTGGCACCGGCGGGCGCGCACCCGCCACCCCGACTGGCCCGCCGTTCCCGACGAGGCGTACCAGGCCCTGTCCGGCGCGACCGCCGAGCTGATCAGGTCCTGGGTGGTCGCCGACAAGACCGAGTCGCTGCCGGAACTAGAGGACACCCTGGTCGCCCTGCACCTGGCCGTCCTGGCGGCCCGCCCCTGGACGATGGCGGCCTTACCGGCACCGAGCAGCCAGCGCTTACCGTCCGGCCTTCCGGTCGATGCGGGTGAGCGCGGGCAGCGCCAGCAGGCCGCAGAGGAGAGTCGGCACTCCGCCGGCCACCAGCGACCACCGGGCGCCAAGATCCTGCGCGATCCAGCCGACGAGCGGCCCGCCGAGCGGGGTCGAGCCCTGCCACGCCAGGGCCCACAGCGCCATGACCCGGCCGCGCATCGCGGGCTCGGCCGCCAGCTGCAGCGTGGTCTTGGCGTAGGAGTTGAACGTGATGCTGCCGTACCCGACGAAGACGAGCGCCGCCAGCTCGAGCGGCAGCGTCGGCGCGAAGGCGGCGGCCGTGATCGCGATGCCCCAGCCGATCGCCGCGATGCACAGGGCGCGCGCCCGCGGCCGGGCCCGGGCGGCGGAGATCAGCCCGCCGCCGACCGCCCCCAGGCCCATGACCGACGCCATCACGCCGTACGCGCCCGCGCCGCCGCCGAACACCTTGCTCGCCATCAGCGGCAGCGTCACCTGGAACTCCCAGGCCAGGGTGCCGACCAGGGCGATCATGAGGAGCGGGACCAGCAGCTCGGGCGTCTCGCGGACGTAGCGCAGCCCTTCCCTGATCTGGCCGGGCTGCCGCTTCACCGGCCTGGCCGGGTAGAGCAAGGCGCCGTTCATCAAAGCCAGCGACCCGATGACGGCCGCGAACGAGATCGCATTGCAGGTGAAGCACAGGGCAAGCCCGAGCACGGCGGCAAGCACGCCGCCCACCGCCCCGCCGAACACGCGCGCCAGGTTGAGGGAAACGGAGTTGAGCGTGACGGCGTTCGGGAGTTCCTCCGGCGGGACCATTTCCGAGATGAAGCTCTGCCTGGCCGGGTTATCGAACACGTTCACGAAGCCAAGCGACAGCGCGAGCGCGTAGACCAGCCACATCTGGATGACGTGCGTCCCGGTCAAGATGGCGAAGATCCCGGCGAGCAGGCCGGACAGCGCCTGCGTGACGTACAGGATCCGCCGCTTGTTGCGCCGGTCCGCGAACAGCCCGCCCGCCGGGCCGAATATCAGGATCGGGAGGAACCGCGCCGCCGTGACGAGGCCGAGGTCCGTCCCGCTGTGGGTCAGGTCCAAGACGAGGAACGACTGGGCCACCGTCTGCATCCAGGTGCCCATCACCGAGACGAGTTGCCCGAAGAAGTAAAGCCGGTAGTTCCGGTACCGCAGGGACGATCCGACCCGCCCCCGGCTGAACCGCCGGGGAACTCGCCTTGCCTGCCGCTTCCTCGCCGACGGCGTTTTCCCGGCTCTCGTCTATGGCTGACACGTTGGCTGCCCAAACTCCTGACCGCGCTCGCTGACCCGTTGCTCGCTGACCCGTTTCACTATCACTAAGTTTAGCTCTGCTAAGGACTTTTATCTGCATGCCGGGGCGATGTCTTCCAGATGAAAAATTTTGCCTAGCTAGGAAATATTGCGTACATCGGCAAAATTTGCTACTCTCGGCTCATGTCGGAGCAACGGCCGAGCCTGCGCGAGCGCAAGAAGCTGGCGACCCGGGCCGCGCTGGCCAAGGCGACGTGGCGGCTGACCATCGAGCGGGGCTACGCGCACACGCGGATCGAGGACATCGCCGAGGCGGCGGGCGTGTCGGCCCGCACGTTCGGCAACTACTTCTCCGGCAAGGACGAGGCGCTGCTTTCTGTCGGCGCGGACCGCGGGGCGCGGATGGTGGCCGCCCTGCGCACCTGCCCAGGCGATGCCGACCTGTGGGAGGCGCTGGCCTCACGCGTTGTCGGAGCAGTTCGCCGGGCCGGGCGAGGTGCCCAGGGATATCGCCGGGCGGATCGCGTTCCCGCCTGAGCTAGCCGCGGCGCAGCGCAGGCTGCATGCCTCGATCGAGGTCGCGCTGGCCGCCGCGATCGCCGAGCGGACGGGCACCGACGCGGGCAAGGACCTGTACCCGCGGCTGGTCGCCGGCGTCGTGGTCAGCGCCACCCAGACCGCCTTCGATCACTGGCGCACCAGCGACGGCGACGGCGACGCCGACTTCCCGGAAACGCTCAGAGACGTCTTGCGGCAGGTCGCCAGGGGCCTGCCGCCCCCGCACCGGCCCAGCACCAACCGCAGAGAAAACACCGAGGGCAAGGAGACGCTGAGTGGACGCCGATGTCGTGATCGCCGGGGCCGGGCCGACCGGGCTCATGCTCGCCTGTGAGCTGCGACTAGCCGGAATACGGCCGCTCGTCCTTGAGCGTCTGCCCAGTCCCACCGGCCTGTCCAAGGCGCTCGCGCTCGTCGGCCGGTCGGTGGACACCCTCGATTACCGAGGGCTGCTCGGGCGCTTCCAGGAGCGGGCCGCCGTCGCGATACCGAACGCCGCCCACTTCGCCCTCATCCCGCTGGACCTGGCCAAGGCGGGTGACCTCGGCCTGCGCGGGATCTTCATCCAGCAGGCGGCCACCGAGGAGATCCTGAACGCCCGCGCCCGCGAGCTCGGCGTGCCGGTCCGGCGCGGCCACGAGCTGACGGCGCTGACCCAGGACGCCGACGGCGTGACGATCCAGTTCACCGGCCCGGACGGCACCGGCACGCTGAGCGCCCAGTACCTGGTCGGCTGCGACGGCGGCGCGAGCCCCGTCCGGCGGCAGGCCGGGATCGATTTCCCCGGCTTGCCCCCTACTTCCCTGCTCCGGCTCGGCGACGTCACCCTGGAGGCCGGCGTCACCCCCGCCGACCTGCCCGACCTGCGGGTCCCCGTCATCCCGCTCGGCGGGGGCTATTTCCGGGTGATCACCGTCGAGCCGTACGACGACACGGTCGACCGGGACGAGCCGATGACCCTGGCGGAACTCAACGCGAGCATCCGCCGGGTCAACGGCCGCGACCTGCCCATCAGCGGGACCCGGTGGGTCTCGCGCTTCACCGACAGCAGCCGCCAGGCGGCCCAGTACCGCGCCGGGCGGGTGCTGGTGGCCGGGGACGCGGCGCACATTCACCTGCCCGCCGGGGGACCGGGGCTGAACACCGGGTTGCAGGACGCGGTCAACCTCGGCTGGAAGCTCGCCGCGCAGGTCCACGGCTGGGCGCCGCCCGGCCTGCTCGACAGCTACCACCGCGAGCGACATGCCGAAGGGGAGCGGGTGCTGCTGCACACCCGCGCCCAGGGCGCCCTGACCGGCGCCGCGGCCGATGGCCGGATCGCCGCTCTCCGCGAGATCGTGGCCCAGTTGCTCCAGTACCAGCAGCCACTGCGCCACCTCGTCAACCTGATGTACGGACTGGACACCCGCTACGAGACGGGCGCCGCGGCACCGGCTCCACCGACACGGCGCGGCCGACCCGCACCCGCTGGCCGGCCGCTGGGCGCCCAACCTCGCCCTGGCGACGACGGGCGGGGCCGCCAGCGTCGCCGAGCTCTTGCACCAGGGACGCGGCGTGCTGCTCGACCTCACCCCGGACGGCGGCTACGCCCGGGCCGGGCAGGGCTGGCGGGACCGGATCGACATCCGCACCGCCAAGTGCCCGAGCCCGCCCGCCTCCGCCCTGCTGATCCGCCCCGACGGGTACGTCGCCTGGGCCGGCGCCACCGACACCGGGGACGACGGAACGCTGCGCGGCGCCCTGGCCACCTGGTTCGGCGCCCCCAAGGCCGGCGCAGGCCGGCGGAACCGGCTAACCCCGCCGCGGAAGACGGCGAACGCGGCCGCGGTGCTGGCCAGCAGCAGCACCGCGGAGATCAGCAGGCTGACCCGCATGCCGGTCATGAACGAACCCGCGACCAGGGCGCCGAAGACGGCCACGGCCAGCGCCCCGCCCGTCTGCCTGCCCGCGTTGAACAGGCCGCCCGCCAGCCCGGCCTGCGCCGCGGGCAGCGAGTCGAGCAGCAGGAACGTCAGCGACGGCAGCGCGAACCCGAGCCCCGCGCCGGCCGGCACCAGCGCGATCTCCAGCCAGATCCGCCCGGGCAGGAAGACGGGCAGGAACGCCAGCAGCAGCATCCCGAGCGTGCCCACGCTCAGCCCGACCCGGACCGGCACGTGGTGCCCCCATCGCGCCGCGACCCGGGCGGAGCCGAGGTTGGCGACCGTCAGCAGGCCGGTCATCGGCAGGAACATCAGGCCCGCGGTGACCGCCGACAGGCCGAGTTCCCGCTGGAAGTACAGGCTGAGCACGAACGCGACGCCGTAGAACGCGGCGTTGATCGAGAACCCGGTCGCCGCGCAGGCGACCACGGCCCGGGAGCGGAACAGCGCGAGCGGGACCATCGGCCGCGCGACCCGCGATTCCACGACGAAGAAGCAGGCGCCCGCCAGCACCGCCACGACGAGCGCGGCCAGCACGGAAGGCGCGCGGAAACCATGCGCGCCGCCCGAGATCACCGCGAAGGTCAGCGCCGCCAGCCCCAGGACCGCCGTCGCCTGGCCGAGCGGATCGAGCGGCGCCGCCAGCCGGGGCGACCGCGCCGGGCGCACCGCCAGCAGCGCCACGACGGCCGCGCCGACCGGCAGGTTGAGGAAGAAGACGGACCGCCAGCCCGCGGCCGACGTCAGGATGCCGCCGAGCACCGGGCCCGCGGCGATGGCGGCCGCGCCGCCGGAACTCCACACCGCGACCGCCCGCGCCCGGGCCGCCGGATCGGCGAATGCCTGGCGCACCAGGGCCAGCGACGACGGCAGCATGACCGCCGCCGCGCCGCCCTGCACGACCCGCGCCGCGACGAGCATCGGGAGCGCCGGCGACAGCCCGCACCAGGCCGACGCGGCGGTGAACACGACGAGCCCCCAGCCGAAGACCCGCCGCGCGCCGAGCCAGTCCGACACCGTTCCCGCCGAGATCAGCAGCGCCGCGAACGGAACCGTGTACCCGTCCACGACCCATTGCAGCCCCGACGTGGCGCCGTGCAGTGACCGCCCGATGGGCGTCAGCGCCACGTTCACCGCGGTCGCGTCGAGACTGATCATGAAGAACCCGAGCAGGGCGGCGGTCAGCGCCAGCCGCCCGCGAAGCGATGACTGAGATCCATTATCCCGAACGGCCGCGGCTTCCTCTTGCACCCCGATGTCTGTCATGAGCCCGAGCCTGCCGCCGCGCGCGTTCACGGGGCAGACCGCGCTTTTCCGGTGCGGAGCGGTCCGGGGCATGCCGTGCCGGGGAGCGACACGGCCTCCCTGTCACGGGCGCCGCCAGGGACAATGGAGACATGACCGAGCAGGCCACCACCGAGCTTGGCCGGTTCCTGCGGGCCCGGCGGGAGGGCGTCCGCCCGGAGGACGCCGGCCTGCCGCGCGGTACCGGCTCGCGCCGCACGCCAGGGCTGCGGCGCGAGGAGCTCGCGACGCTCGCCGGGATGAGCATCGACTACTACACCCGGCTGGAGCGCGGCCGCGAGACCCGGCCGAGCCCCGCGGTAGTCGACGCGCTGGCCCGGGCGCTGCGGCTGGACGGCGACGAGCATGAGTACCTGAAGTCGCTCGCGGCGCAGGCGGCCCGCCGGGCCCCCGTCCCGCCGCAGCCGCCGTCCCGCGCCCTCCGCCCGACCGTGAAGCTGCTGCTTGAGACGCTGCGCCCGAATCCGGCCTACGTGGTCAGCCGCACCTACGACATGCTCGCCGCCAACCCGGGCGGCGCGCGGCTCCACCCGGGCCTGCTCGACTGGCCGCCCAGGCAGCGGAACACGATCAGGTACACGTTCCTGCACCCGGAGGCCAGGAACCTGTACCCCGACTGGGAGCAGAAGGCCCGCGGCTGCGTCGCCCAGCTCCGCGCCGTCGCCGGCAGCGACCCGGACGCGCCCGACCTGGCCGCCCTGGTCGGCGAGCTGCTGGTGAAGAGCCCGGACTTCGGCCGCCTGTGGGGCCGGTACGAGGTACGCCGGGCGGGGGCGGGCGACCGGGTCCTGCGGCATCCGCTCGTCGGCACGCTGCGCCTCACCCACGAGACCCTCGCCCTGAACCGCGCCGACGGGCACGGCCTCGTCGTTTACATGGCCGAGCCGGGCACGCCGGACCACGACGCGATGGTGCTGCTCGACAGCGCGGACCTCCACCGCCTCCGCTGTCCTAGGTCGCGTGCAGCTGCGACTGGCTCCGGAAGTCACGGTCGGCACGGTCGACCATATTCGACCGATCGATCTAGTATCGGTTAGCGTGGGCGCGTGGCCCGTACCAAGGAGTTTCACCCGGACAAGGTCCTCGACGACGCCATCGCGCTGTTCTGGCAGCCGGGCTTCGAGTCGACGTCGATGACCGACCTCGTCGACTTGCTCGGGATCGCCCGGGCCAGCCTGTACGCGACCTTCGGGGACAAGCACGCGCTCTACCTGAAGGCCCTGGACCGCTACGTCGAGCGGCGCGACCCCGCGGTGGTCGAGCGGCTGTCGGCGCCGAGCTCCCCCCTCGCGGCGGTCGTGAGCTTCATCGCCGAGTACGCGCAATCCCGCGACGTCCAGCGACGCGGCTGCCTCTGGTGAACGCGGCGGTCGAACGGCTTCCGGGCGACGACGCGGCGGCGCTCCGGGCACGGTCGAGCTGGCAGACCCTTGAGGTGGCGTTGACCTCGGCGCTTTCCCGCGCGCGGGCGGAGGGCGAACTCGCGGCGGACGCCGATCCGCTGCGCTCGCCCGTTCGTGGTGGTGGTCCTGCAAGATCTGCGCGTGGTGGGCAAGGCCTACCCGGGCGGCCCGCTGGTGCGGGACGCGATCGCGCAGCTGCGCGCGGCCCTGGGCGCCTGAAAGAACCCGTGAGAACGACACCCGTGCCCTTTCGCGCCCAAATACTAGACCAATCGTTCTCGAATAAGCGAGCCCGTTCGTCTAGCTGCGCACGTTCGGAATACTGGCGGCGGTTCAGGTGACGCTGATCGCGCGATCACCGCCGTGGTCGTCAGCCTGCCTCAGCTGCGCGCGGACCTGGACCTCACCGAGGGGCAGACGATCCTGGTCAGCAGCGGCTACGGGCTGTCGTTCAGCGGCCTGCTGCTGCTTGGCGCCCGGGTGGGCGAGCGCGTCGGCTGGCGCCGCTGCCTGCTCGCCGGCCAGGACCGCTCGCGGCGACCGTCGAGCGGATCGAGGCACTCGGCGGCGAAGCGACCGCCTTTCCTGCCGACCTGACCGACCCCGCGCAGGCGGCCCTGCTGCTGCGGGCGGTCGTGGACCGGCACGGACCGCTCGACATCGCCGTCAACAACGCCGGCATCAACGCCCCCGGCCTGTCGCGGACCTCGACGAGGCGGCGTGGCAGCAGATCGTCGCCACCAACCTGACCGGCGTGTCGCTCTCCATGAAGCATGAGATCGGCCAGCTGCGCCGGACGGGCGGCGGGGTCATCGTCAACGTGGCCTCCACGATCGGCGCCCACGCCACCCTTCCCGGCATGGTCGCCTACGCGGCCACTAAGGCCGCGGTCAGCGCGCTGACCCGCACCGCCGCCCGCGAGTACATCGCGGAGAACATCCCGGTCAACGCGGTCAGCCCCGGCCCGGTCGACACCCCCATGTCCCGCCTTCCGGGCGCGAGCCACGCCGGGCGGGCCGAGCGCCTCGCCAACGCCCTGCCCATCGGGCGGGTCGGCGCCCTGGAAGAGGTCGCGAGCACGATCCTGTGGCTGGCCTCGCCCGCCGCGAGCTTCGTCGTCGGCCACGACCTCGTGCTCGACGGCGGGGCCACCGCCTGACGGCCCTCAGCCCGCCTGGCCGTCGCCGATCGGCTGGGTCAGCCCGGTTTCCCACGCCCAGGCGGCGATCTCCACCCGGTTGCGGACGCCCAGCTTGCCCTGGATGCTGGCGAGGTGGCTCTTCACCGTGCTCAGCGAGATGAACAGCTCGGCGGCGATCTCGGTGTTGGTGCGGCCCCTGGCGATGGACCGGCTCACGTCGATCTCGCGGCTCGACAGCGGTGCGCTGAGCGGCGGGCGGGCCGGCGCCCGGGGGCCGAGTCGCCCGAGCAGGCGGAGGGTGACCTGCGGGGAAATCAGCGCGTCGCCGGCGTGCGCGGCGCGGACGGCCTCGACCAGCAGGGCCGGGCTCGCGCCCTTGAGCACGAAGCCGACGGCGCCGGCCTGCAGCGCGCCGTAGACGTACTCGTCGAGGTCGAAGGTCGTGACGATGACCACCCGCAGCGGGTCCGGCGACGCCGGGGCCGGCCAGGGCCCGGGTCACCTCGATGCCGTCCTTGCCTGGCATGCGGATGTCGATGAGGGAGACGTCGGGCCGGAGCCGACGGGCCAGGCGCGATCGCCTCGGTCCCGTCGGCGGCCTCGCCGACCACGCTGATGTCGGGCTGGTCGTCGAGGATGAGGCGCAGGCCGCCGCGGATCATCGCCTGGTCGTCGGCGAGCAGCACGCTGATGGTCATAGCGCGTTTCCGCCGGTCAGCGGCCCCGTGGTCAGACGCCGGTCAGGGGCCCGTGGTCGAGCGACCGTCGCGCGCACGCCAGCCGTCAGGTCCCGGCCCCGCGTGCAGCGTCCCGCCGAGCGCCTCGACCCGCTCGCGCATGCCGACGAGGCCGTGGCCGCCGCCGGCGGCGAACCAGGATGCAGGCGGGCGCGGCGACCGGGCCGTCGTCGGTGACCTCGACGCTGATGCCGTCCGGGTCACTGGTCGACGACGACCGCGACGTTCGCCGCGTTGGGGGCGTGCAGCACGATGTTGGTCAGCGCTTCTTGCACGACCCGGTAGACCGTGGTGGCGACCTCCGGCGGCCACGGGGGCGGCTCGCCGTGCCGGGCAGCCTGGAGCCGGACGGCGGGACCATGACCCGCGAAGCGGCCGACCAGGTCGCTCAGCTGTCCGGGGCCGGGCGGGCGGGTGCCCGCGTCACCGGGTTCGCGCAGCAGGCCGACCACGCGCCGCATGGCGGCCAGGGCGTCGCTGCCGGCCGACTCGATGCCCGGCCAGCATGCCGTCGAGCTCCGCGGGCCGCCGGGCGGCGACGAGCCGGGCGGCCTGCGCCTGGACGACGATGCCGGCGACGTGATGGGCTACGACGTCGTGCAGTTCGCGGGCCAGTTCCAGGCGCTCGCCGCGGCGGGCCGCGTCGATGGCCAGCTGGCGGCTTGTGTCGCCCATGCGCAGCCATACCCCCGCGGCGAGGGCGCCGCTCCAGGCCAGCATCCCGAGGAAGGCCAGCGGGGCGATGTCCTCGCGCCGGATGGCGAGGCGGCCGGTCACCAGCACCACGGCTCCGGCGGCCGCAATGGTCGATGGAGGCGCGGGCCGGGCTACCCGGACGGCGGCGGCCCCGAGCACTAGCAACCCGAGGGTCGCCGCGAACTCCCGGCTGGGCCTGCAAGTGATACCGTCGCCAAGCGACACCCGCCAGCCCGCATACCACCAGGCCCGCCACGGCGGCGAACAGCGGGCCGCGGCCGCGGAGCAGCACCACGGCGCCAACGAACACGCCGACGACCAGCTCGAAGGCCCAGTTGCCGTGCTTGGCGGCGGTCACCGCGGTGTCGGCGGCCAGGACGGCGGCCAGCGCGCAGCCAAGCGCCACGTTGGTCATGGTCTCGGCCAGCCCGACGATCCGGTGCGTCACTTCCACCGGCCCAAGGGTACGCAGCGGGGCCGGGCGGGCGAGCCTGCCGAAAGTACGATCTCGGCGGCCGCGAACCGTGCTTCCGGCCGATGGGCAGCCGGGCGGGCATCGCCAATGCTGTCCTGCATGACCACCGCATCGCTGATCATCGAGACCCGGGGCCTGGTCAGCGCTTCGGCCGGCGGACCGCCGTCGCGGACGTGAACCTGAGCGTGCCCCTCGGCTGCGCGTTCGGGTTCCTCGGCCACAACGGGGCAGGCAAGACGCACTGTCATCCGCATGCTGCTCGGCCTTACCCGGCCCGACGCGGGCACGATCCTGATCGCCTGCCAGCTGCACTCGACGTCCAGCCAGGCCGACGTCCTCGCCCGGGTCGGCGCCGTGATCGAGGAGCCGCGCTTCCACAACCACCTCACCGGCCGGGAGAACCTCCGGGTGATCGCGGCCGCCCGCGGACCGCAAGTCCGCGCGGCAGCATCGAGCCAGCGCTTAACCGGGTGGGGCTCACCGACCGCGGTGATGACCGGGTCGGCGGTTATTCACAGGGGATGCGCCAGCGGCTGGGCATCGCCCGCTGCCTGCTCGCCGACCCGGAGCTGATCATCCTCGACGAGCCGATGAACGGCCTCGACCCCGGCGGCATCCTGGAGCTGCGGGAGCTGATCGCCGGGCTGGTCGCCGAGGGTCGGACCGTGTTGATCTCCTCCCACCTGCTTGACGAGATCGAGAAGACCTGCCACGCGGCCGCCGTCATCGACCGCGGCAGGCTCGTCGCCCAGGGGCCGATCAGGGCGCTGGTCGGCGACGCCCGCTCGCTCGAAGACCGCTTCCTGCACCTCACCTCTCGAGTCGGAGGCCACTCATGAACCACGTCATCGCCCGGCAGATGATCGCCGCCGACATCCTCAAGCTGCGCCGCCACCGCCCCACGATGACGGCCGCGGCCGTCGCTGTCCGTCGGGGTCACCGCTGTCTACCTCGCGTTCGTCCTGGCCAGGCACGGCGGGCAACTTGCCGCCGGCCAGACCCTCGGGGACGGGACCGCGCTGATGGGCCTGTACTTCGGGTCCTTCGCGGCCATCCTCATCGGCACCGAAGCCGGGACGATCGACCTCGACAGCGGGGTGTTCCGCGACCTGGCCGCCACCGGCCGGTCCCGCACCGCGCTGTTCCTCAGCCGCATCCCGGCCGCGGTCGCGGTGGCGCTCCCGTTCACCCTCGGCGGGCTCGGCCTCGCGATCGCCGCCGCGTTCGCGTTCCCCGGGGCCTCGCCCGCGCCCCGGCATTGGCCTAGTCCTCGGGTGCGCCGGCTGGGTCGTGCTCGCCACCGCCGTCGTCACGACCGTCGCCGTCGGCGCCGGCTCGTTCAGCGGCTCCCGCGCGATCACCCTTACCGCGATCATCGGCTGGCAGACGATCGCCACCGGCATCCTCTACCTCGCGACCTTCCTCGGCGCCGCTCGCGACCTGGTGCTGCTGATCGCCCTGGGCCGTTTCGAGCCCGGCCAGGCGATCGGCACTCACGCCCATCCCGGTTCGAGCAACGCCTTGAACAACTACAAGCTCGCGATGCCCGTCGCGGCCGCCGCCCTCGTCATCCTCGCCTGGATCGTCATCGCCGCCGTCGCGGGCGCGTGGCGCACCAGGACCAGGGACGCCTGAGGACCCGTCGGCCGCGGGCCGGTTCGCCGGCCCGTCCAGCTCAAAGTCGGCGTGGCCGACGTCAAGCTCCACGCGGTCGGCCACGAAGCGGGTGATGCCGACTTGCAGCGGCGTGCCGTCGGCCAGGATGTCGAGGGAGCGCGTGACCAGCACGACCGAGCCGGCCGGCAGCCCGAGGTCGGCCGCCTCGGCCGCGGTGGCGTGGCGGGCCCCGACCGTGGTCGCGGCGCGCATGTAATCGTCGATCCCGACGGCCCGCAGGGCCGCGGTGATCGACCCGGTGGCGCTCCAGTGCTCGGCGAGCCCGGGCACCCGGTCGGCGACGAACCAGTGCGTGGCGCGGGTGATGGGCAGGCCGTCGACGGCCTGCACGGTCTCGAGCCGCAGGGCCGGGCGGCCGGCCAGGGCCAGCCGGTCCGCGATCTCGGCGGGCGGCTCGGGGTCGACCGCCGACTCGAGCAGCCGGCCGGCGGCGCGGCCGCGACGGCCCAGGCTGTCGCTGAACCGGGTGCGCGCGCCGATGCGGTGCACCAGCACCGTGTGCTCGGCGACGAAAGTCCCGCTGCCGCGGCGGGAGACGACGAGGTGCTCGGCGGCCAGCGCGGCGACGGCCTGGCGCACGGTGTTGCGGTGGACGCCGAAGCGCTCGGCCAGCTCGCCCTCGGAGGGCAGCTTCGTCCCCGGCGGCTGCGTGCCGCCGATGATCTCCCGGCGCAACTCCTCGGCGATGAGCCGCCAGGTCGAGTATCCGCTAGGGGACCGGCTGCTGCGTCGTCATGGTGTGCGGAACTCTACCGGCAACTGTCTCTCCGCGTTCCCTGACCGTTTACTTGCTGCCAGCCAAATCGCCACTTATGGATCCTGGCGGCGCGGCCGATGGCAGTGTACCGTTCAGTTGTCTAGATCATTGGACAACTTCGACGGAGGATGCGGTGACGTCACAGACGCTCCCGGCCGAGGCGCCTGGCGGCGGCGCCGCCGCCAGGCAACGGTGGATGCGCACGCTCGCGCTGGCCGACCCGGCCGCCCTCGACGCGGCCTGGCAAGGCTGGGCGCCCAAGCCGGCCGTGCAGGCGATCCGCGGCCCGGAGGCGGGGCTCGTCATGGTGCGGGCCCGCACCGACGGCGGCGGCGCGCGCTTCAACCTGGGTGAGGCCACCGTCACCCGGGCCACCGTGCGGCTGCACGGCGAGCCGCTGGCCGCCCCGGCGGTGGGCACGTCCTACCTGCTCGGAACCGATCTTGAGCACGCCTGGCTCGCCGCCGTCTTCGACGGGCTGCTGTCCGCCGCGGGGCCCAGGGACCGGGTGCTCGCCGAGGTCATCGAGCCGCTTGAGCGGGCCCAGGCCGGGCGAGACGACGTTCGCAACGCGGAGGCGCGCAGCACCGTCGTCGACTTCTTCACCGTGTCGCGGGAGCACGAATGACCACCGCCGCCGTCCCCGCACCCGGATTCGCCGACCCGCCGCGCGACGCGCAGCGCGCCTTCCGGGCCATCCTCGACGCCCTCGCGCACCCCGCCCGCCCGTATCCCGCTGTACGGGCCGGCCGAGCCGCCGGGCGCGCTCGGCCGGGGCCTCGCCGCCGTCGCGCTGACGCTGCTCGACGAGGACTGCCAGGTCTGGCTCGGCGGCGCCCTCGGCAGCGACGCGGAAACCGCCGCGTGGCTCGCGTTTCACACCGGCGCGCGGCGGGCCGGCGACCCGGCGGCGGCCAGCTTCGTCATTGCCGGCCCGGACGCGCTGCCGCCGCTGGCGTCCCTGGCGCTCGGCACCGATGAGGCGCCCCACCTCGCCGCCACCGTCGTGCTCGACGTTCGGGCCAGTGCCAGTCGCGGGACCGGCCCGGCCCGCTTCACCGCGCGCGGACCCGGCATCGACGGCACCGCCACGCTCACCGCCCCCTGGGCCGCCGACGGGTTCATCGACGCGTGGCAGTGCAACACCGAGCTGTTCCCGCGCGGCGTTGACCTGCTGCTTGTCGATGCCGGCAGCGTCGCCGCGCTCCCCCGCACCACCCGGCTCAGTCCGGCCGGCCCCGAAGAGGAGTAGCCGATGTACGTCGCCGTCAAGGGCGGGGAACGCGCCATCGCCAACGCCCACGCCCTGCTCGCCAAGCAGGGGCGGGGAGACCAGGACCGGCCGCGCATCGAGCAGGCCGCCGTCGCCGGCCAGCTCGGGGTCCTGGTGGCGCGGGTGATGACCGAAGGATCGCTGTACGACCCGGCCCTGGCCGCGCGCGCCATCCTGCAGGCGCAGGGCGACGTGCTTGAGGCCGTCACGCTGGTGCGCTCGTACCGCACCACCCTGCCGCGCTTCGGTTACACGCTGCCCGTGGACACGGCCGGGCTTCCCCCGCAGCGCCGCATCTCGGCAACGTTCAAGGACCTGCCGGGCGGCCAGCAGCTCGGCGCCACCTTCGACTACACCCATCGCCTGTTCACCGACCCCGGCGCCGGCGGGACGACCCCCCGTGAGGGCCCGTGGACCGACCTGGGGGCGGCACCGCCGCCGGAGATGCCGCGCGTGACCGACCTGCTCGGCGCCAGCGCGCTCATCGAGCCCGACCGGGCCCCCGCCGCCGATGAACACGGTGCCGATGAACACGGTGCCGATGACGACCCGGAGCCCGGCCGACCTCACGCGGGAGCCCACCATCTTCCCGATGAGCCGCGCCGAGCGGCTGCAGGCGCTCGCCCGCTCCGACGAGGGGTTCCTGCTCGGGCTCGCCTACTCCACGCAGCGCGGCTACGGTGGCACCCACCCGTTCGCCGGCGAGATCCGCGTCGGTGAGGTCGAGGTCGAGTTCGAGGCGCCCGAGCTCGGGTTCGCGGTCCCGCTCGGCCGCGTCGAGCTCACCGAGTGCCAGATGATCAACCAGTTCACGGGCAGCTCCGACCGCCCCGCCCAGTTCACCCGCGGCTACGGCCTGGCCTTCGGCCGCAGCGAGCGCAAGGCGATGTCGATGTCGATGGTCGACCGGGCGCTGCGGGCCGCCGAGTTCGGCGAGCGCGTCGTCGCCCCCGCGCAAGACGAGGAGTTCGTGATCAGCCACGGCGACAACGTGCAGGCCACGGGCTTCGTCGAGCACCTGAAGCTGCCGCACTACGTCGACTTCCAGGCCGAGCTCGGGCTCGTGCGCCGCCTGCGCGCCGAGTTCCAGTCGCGGGTGGACGCGAAGCCCGGACCCGTTCCGACTGATCGGACCGACCTGACCGGGGCGCTCGCATGACCGCCAGCCTCGACGGCTACAACATCGGCTACCTCGACGAGCAAACCAAGCGGATGATCCGCCGCGCCCTGCTGAAGGCCGTCGCCATCCCCGGCTTCCAGGTGCCGTTCGCCTCGCGCGAGGTGCCGATGCCGCGCGGCTGGGGCACCGGCGGCGTGCAGGTGACGGCCTCGATCATCGGGCCCGACGACGTGCTCAAGGTCATCGACCAGGGCGCCGACGACACCACCAACGCGGTGTCGATCCGCTCGTTCTTCGCCGCCGTCGCCGGGGTGCGCACGACGACCAGGACCGACGAGGCGACCGTCATCCAGACCCGCCACCGCATCCCCGAGACGCCGCTGGCCGCCGGGCAGACGATCGTGTACCAGGTGCCAGTTCCCGAGCCGCTGCGCTTCCTCGAGCCGCGGGAGACCGAGACCCGCCGCATGCACGCGCTCGCGGACTACGGGCTCATGTACGTCAAGCTGTACGAGGACATCGCCAGGTACGGCCACATCGCCACCACCTACGACTACCCCGTCATGGTCAACGGCCGCTACCTCATGGCGCCGTCGCCCATCCCGAGCTTCGACAACCCGAAGATGCACCGCAGCCCCGCCCTGCAGCTGTTCGGCGCCGGGCGCGAGAAGCGCATCTACGCCGTCCCGCCGTACACCGACGTCGAGAGCCTCGGCTTCGAGGACCACCCCTTCGAGCCGCAGCGCTTCGCGCGGCCCTGCGCGATCTGCGGGTCCGCCGGCGTCTACCTCGACGAGGTCATCACCGACGACGCGGGCGGATCGATGTTCGTCTGCTCAGACACCGACCACTGCGAGCGCGCGGTGACAGCATGAACGACGCCCAGCCGCTGCTGCGGGCCCGCGGGGTCGGTCACGCCTACGGCGACCCCGGTGTCAGCAAGCACTGGGGCTGCCGCGACGTCGACCTCGACCTGTGGCCCGGAGAGGTGGTCGCCGTGGTCGGCGAGTCCGGCTCCGGCAAGTCGACGCTGCTCGGCGCGCTGTCCCAGCGCCTCAGCCTGACCGCGGGAAGCGTACGGTACCGCGCGGCCGACGGCACGACGGTGGACCTGTCGGAGGTCAGCGAGGCCGCGGTGCGCCGGCTGTGGCGCACCGAGTGGGGCTTCGTGCACCAGGATCCGGCCGACGGCCTGCGCATGCACGTGAGCGCCGGCGGCAACGTGGGCGAGCCGCTGATGGCGACGGGCTGGCGTCACTACGGCCGGATCCGGGCCGCCGCCGCGGAGTGGCTGCGGCGGGTGGAGATCCCCGTCGACCGCATCGACGACGCCCCGGTCACCTTCTCCGGCGGCATGCGCCAGCGCCTGCAGATCGCCCGCAACCTGGTGATCGCGCCGCGCCTGGTATTCATGGACGAGCCCACGAGCGGGCTCGACGTGTCCGTGCAGGCCCGCCTGCTCGACCTGATCCGCTCGCTGGTGGCCGAACTCGGGCTCGCCATGATCATCGTCACGCACGACCTCGGGGTCGCGCGGCTCATCTCGCACCGCACCCTGGTGATGAAGGACGGCCGCGTGATCGAGTCCGGCCTTACCGACCGGGTGCTCGACGACCCGCAGGCCGCCTACACCCAGCTCCTCGTCTCTTCGATCCTGCAAGGATGATCCGCCCGTGACTGATGCTTTCGAACCACGGGCGATCCTCGCCGTGTCCGGCGTCGAGAAGACCTTCACCATGCACCTGCAGGGCGGGCAGCGCCTGCCGGTGCTCACCCGGCTCGCCTTCGAGGTGCACGCGGGCGAGTGCGTCGCGCTCGGCGGCGCCTCGGGCGCGGGCAAGAGCTCGATACTCAAGATGGTGTACGGCAACTACGCCGTCACCCGCGGCCGCATCGAGCTGCACGCGCCGGACGGCGTCATCGACATCGCCGCCGCCGGCCCGCGCCAGGTCCTCGCCGCCCGCCGGCACGCGGTCGGCTACGTCAGCCAGTTCCTGCGCTGCGTGCCGCGGGTGGCCGCCCTGCAGATCGTCGCCGAGCCGCTCATTGACCGCGGGGTGCGGCCGGCCGAGGCCCGGGACCGGGCCGCCGGCCTGCTCACCCGGCTGGCCATCCCCGAGCGGCTGTGGGCGCTGCCGCCTGCCACCTTCTCCGGCGGCGAGCAGCAGCGCGTGAACGTCGCGCGCGGCTTCGTCACCGAGCTGCCGTTGCTGCTGCTCGACGAGCCGACCGCCTCGCTCGACGTGCGCAACCGGGAGGTCGTCACCGAGCTGATCCGCGAGCAGCGCGACCGCGGCGGCGCGATCCTTGGCATCTTCCACGACGCGGAGGTGCGGGCGGCCGTCGCCGACCGGGTCGTTCCCGTCGAGATGTTCGCCGCGGTCGCCGGGACGGCGGCATGACCAGGCGGTTCGCGATCTTCGCCGCCCCCGGCACCGGGTCGGCGGACCCGGCCGGCCTGCTGCTGCGCGACAAGGCCGAGCAATGGCTCGGCCGCAGCGCCGCGGGCAGCCCCGTGACGCCCGCGACTCCGGCCGGCTGGACCCGCGCGGAAATCGACGCGCTCAGCGCCGCCGCGCGCCGCTACGGCTTCCACGGCACGCTCAAGCCGCCATTCCGCCTCGCCGAGGGCCGCACGCCCGAGGAACTCGACGCCGCCGTGGCGCGGTTCGCCGCGGGGACCGCCGCCGTCATGATCCCGCGGCTGTCGCTCGCCCGCCTCGACGGCTTCTTCGCCTTGGTGCCCGGCGCGCGAGCGCCGGGCCCTGGATGCCCTCGCGGACGAGGTCGTGAAGGGCTTCGACGACTTCCGCGCCCCGGCGACCGCGGCCGAGGTCGCCCGCCGTGACCCGGACGCGCTCACGCCCCGCCAGCGCGAGCTGCTCACGACGTGGGGGTACCCGTACGTCCTCGATGAGTTCCGCTTTCACCTGACCCTGACCGACCGCATCCGGGAAGGGCAGCGCGCCGCGGTGGAGCGCGCCCTGGGCGACTGGTTCGCGCCGTTGCTCGGGGCCGCCGTGCCCGTCGACGCGCTCACCCTGTTCACCGAGGCCGGGCCCGGTGCCCCGTTCGCGCTGCAGCGCCGTGCACCCGCTGCAGCCGGCCCCGCCGGGAACGACAGAAAACGAAGGAGCTCGATGACCCGCGAAACCGTCCTTAGCAACGCTCGCATCGTCCTCGGCGACGAGGTCAGGCACGGCTCCGTGCTGATCCGCGACGGGCTGATCGCCGACATCGGCACCGGCACCGGCACGGGCACGGCCCGGCGAGGACTTCAACGGCGATCACCTGCTGCCCGGCCTGGTCGAACTGCACACCGACCACCTGGAGTATCACTTCAACCCGCGCCCAGGCGTGAAGTGGGACTCGCTGCCCGCCGTGCTCGCCAGCGACGCGCAACTGGCCGCCGCGGGCGCGACCACCGTGCTCGACGCCGTGCGCGTCGGCTCGGAAGACAGTGCCTCGGAATCCGGCCGGCTCCTGGCGGACTCCGTCGAGCTGGCGGCCGACGCCGGCCTGCTGCGCGCCGATCACGCGATCCACGTGCGCTGCGAGGTCTCCTGCGCGGACTGCCTCGACGCGTTCGGCAAGTTCGCCGACGACCCGCACGTGCGGCTGGTCTCGCTCATGGATCACACCCCGGGCCAGCGCCAGTTCGCCGACATGGAGGTGTTCAAGCGTTACTACATCGGCAAGGGCCTCGTCACCGAGTCGGACTTCGACGCTTACGTCACCCCGCTGATCGAGCGGTCCGCCCGCTACTCCGACGGCCACCGCCGCGCGATCGCCGGCTTCGCGACCGAGCGCGGCATCCCCCTCGCGGCCCATGACGACGCGACGCCGGAGCATGTCGCGGAGTCGGTCGCCCTCGGTGCCCGCATCGCCGAGTTCCCGACCACCGTGCCCGCCGCGAGCGCGGCCGTGGAGCACGGCCAGCAGATCGTCATGGGCGCGCCCAACATCGTCCGCGGCGGCAGCCAGTCAGGGAACGTGGCGGCTACCGAGCTTCTCGGGCTCGGGCTGCTGCACATCCTCTCCTCCGACTACGTGCCGTCGAGCCCGCTGCAGGCCGTGTTCCAGCTCTCCGCGGACGGAGCGCTTGGCCTCACCGACGGCGCCAAGCTGATCAGCGCGAACCCGGCCCGAGCGATCGGCCTCGACGATCGCGGCGAGATCGCGGTCGGCAAGCGCGCCGACCTGGTGCGGGTGCGGCCGCACGACCTGCCGGCTACCGAGACGCCATCCGCACGGCGTCCGGGTGCCGGTCGTCCGCGGCGTCTACCGCCAGGGGGCACGGGTCTCGTAACCGAGCCGATCGACCGCGGCCGTCAGGTACCGGGTCCGGCGCGTAGGACGTGGCGGGCTCGGTCGCGTAACGCGCCATCACGTCCGCGATCTGGCCCGGAGTCGGCTGCGACCCGGAGGCGACCATCGCGCGCAGGTCGCGGAAGTACTGCACGTACAGGTCCGGGGTGAACGTGTTGAGCAGGATCACCGGCTCGTCACTGTCGTTGGCGAAGGTGTGCGGCGCTCCCGGCGGGATCATCACCAGCGTGCCGGCCGGCGCATCGTACGATTCCTCGCCAACGGTGAAGCGCGCGGTGCCGGCCACGACGTAGAAGCCCTCGTCGTGACGACCGTGCCGGTGCTGCGGCGGGCCGGCGACGTGCGGCGCGATGGTGATCTCGGCGACGCCGAGCCGGTGCGCGGTGGTGCTGCCGTCCTCGAGGATGCGCAGCCGGGTGGGACCGTTCAGGGCGACCTCGCCGCCGTCCGGTCCCACGATCGAGACCCGGGTCGCGACCTGGCCCGCCCGCGCTTCCCGGTGAACCGCCGGGCTGAACTCGCGCACCGCGGCGAGCAGTTCGTCCGGCGCCTCCAGTTGCGGCAGGTGACCGGCGTTGGCGATGATCCGCAGCCGCGCGCCGGGGATGCCGTCCGCGTACGCCCGGCCGTGGGCGACGGGGATCATCCGGTCGGCCGCGCCCCAGACGACAAGGGTCGGCAGCGTGATCTTCGGCAGGCGCTCGCGCAGGCCGGGATCGGCCATCGCGGTTCCCGCGTACTCCAGCAGCGCCGCGCGGTTGGCCGCCATGGCGGCGGCCCGCTCGGCGGGCAGCGCGGCCGGGTTGATGCGGTACGCGTCCGGGTTGAAGTAGCTGAGCTCGGCGACCTGGTCCAGGGTCAGCGCGAAGAAGTCGGGGACCGGCGCGCCGTCGACCCGCAAGCCGGCCGCGTCGACCAGGACGACCGAGCCGGCCCGGCGGTCGGCGGCCTCGCTTTCCGCCAGCGCGAGCTCGGCCGCGATCCAGCCGCCGATCGAGTTGCCGATGACGCAGACGCCGTTCAGGTCGAGCTCGCGCAGCAGCGACGCGTACACGGCCGCTAGCCCGGCGATCGTGGTCAGCCCGGACGGCCGGGGCGTGCCGTCGAAGCCGGGGTGCACCGGGACGATGACGCGGTAACCCTCGGCGCTCAGCCGCGCCGCGAACCCGGCCACCGAGAACGGCCCGGCGCCGCCGTGCAGCAGCAAGACCGGCTGCCCGGCGCCGCTCTCGGTGTAGGTCACCGGCACCGGCCCGATGCCGTCGACGTGGGCGGTCGCAGTACTCATAACAGGGCTCCCTTCAGCCTTCGTGAGAGTTAACTCTCACGAAGGAAGGTAGTCCACTTCCCGGGCTGATGCAAGGCAACTCTCATAATGAGAGCTGACTTGACTGAATTCCGGACAGCCGGGCACAGTAGAGGGATGGCAGCGGAAGCCCCGGCCGGCCGGGCGAATCAGAAGCAGCGCACCCGAGCGGCCATCCTCGCCGCCGCGCGTGCCCTCATCACCGGCAGCACCGAGGTCACCATGCCCGCGGTTGCCCGGGCGGCACTGGTTTCCGAAGCAACGGCGTACCGCTACTTTCCCGACTTGGTCTCCCTGCTGCGGGAGGCGCTCGACGGCACCTGGCCGAGCCCGGCCGAAGCACTCGCGCCCGTAGCGCACAGCACCGACGCCGTGGAGCGGATCGCGGTTGGGACCGAACGCCTCCTCCGCCATGTCCAGGCCTACCAGGGCGCCGTCCGGGCGATGATCGCCGCGTCGGTGGTACGGCCAGGGGAAGCGGGCATCCGGCCCGGCCACCGCTTCGGGATCATCGATCACGCGCTCGCACCGCTGGAGGGCAGCCTCGGCCGGGCCCGCCCGGAGGCATTTCGCCAGCTGAAGCGTGCGCTCGCCGTCGTGGTCAGCGCCGAGGCGCTGTTTACCCTGACCGACCTGTGCGGACTCGCACCCGACGAGGCGATCGCCAGCGCGGTGGACACGGCCAGGTCGATCACCGCCGCCGCCGTCAGTGCGAACCAGACCCGCCCGGGGACGTTAGTCAGTCCGCGCCGAACGGCCGCAGTTCCATCGCGCCGCGCCGGGCCAGCGGGTGCTTGGATGCCACCTCGATCGCCTCGTCGAGGTCGGCGCAGTCGAGCATGTCGTAGCCGACCATCAGCTCCTTCGTCTCGGCGAACGGGCCGTCGGAGACCAGCACCTCGCCGTTCCGCACCCGCACCGTGGTGGCCTCTTCCGGAGACAGCGGGCGCCCCTCCAGGCGCACGCCCCGGCCGTCCATCTCGCCGACCCAGTCGTCGATGTCCGGGGCCTCGCCGGTCTCCGGGACGGTCGGGTCGTAGCAGACGATCATCATGTACCTCATGGCTGACTCCTTCTCGTGACTCTTCCGGTGCTCACATCTTGGCCTGGCTGGCCTTTCTCATTGACGACGAACGGCCGCGGGCCGGATCGACACCGTGCGATTGGCATACGCTGGCCGGGTCAGAAGGAGGAGCCGCATGCCCGCCGACACCGCCGCGCGCGTCGCCGCCGCGGTCGACGCCGCGTTCCGCGAGGAGTGGGGCCGGGTCGTGGCCACGCTGATCGGCGTGACCGGGGACTGGGACCTCGCCGAAGAGTGCGCGCAGGACGCGTTCGCCCGGGCGCTCCAGGCGTGGGCCAGGGACGGGGTGCCGAACCGGCCAGGAGCGTGGCTCACCACCACGGCCCGCAACCGCGCGGTCGACGTGCTGCGCCGCCGGGTCAACGAGACCGCGAAGCTCGAGCAGGCGGTCCGGCTCGAGCCGGGGGACCCAGCGGGCGGCGGCGGCCCGGCCGAGGAGGACCCGAGCGGGATTACCGACGACCGGCTGCGGCTGATCTTCACCTGCTGTCATCCCGCGCTGCCGCTCGATGCCCGGGTGCCCCTGACGCTGCGCACCCTCGCCGGCCTGACCACCGCCGAGATCGCCCGGGCGCTGCTGGTCGCCGAGCCGACCATGGCCCAGCGACTGGTCCGGGCCAAGCGCAAGATCCGCAATGCCGCGATCCCCTACCGGGTTCCGCCCGCCCACCTGCTGCCAGAACGGACCGCGGGCGTCCTCAACGTGCTGTACCTGCTGTTCAACGAGGGATACAGCGCGACCGCCG
The DNA here is from genome assembly GCA_963850115.1 of uncultured Actinomycetota bacterium. Taxonomy (GTDB): domain Bacteria; phylum Actinomycetota; class Actinomycetes; order Streptosporangiales; family Streptosporangiaceae; genus Trebonia. The sequence continues at coordinate 39,621 of CAWKKG010000001.1, read as the reverse complement.
GGGCGGACCTGCTGCGCGCGGACCTGTCCGCGGAGGGCATCCGGCTGGCGCGGCTGCTCGCCCGGCTGATGCCCGGCGAACCCGAGGTGCTCGGCCTGCTCGCGCTCATGCTGGTCCAGGACTCGCGCCGCGGCGCCCGGGTCGACGCTGCCGGGGAACTGGTGACCCTGGAAGACCAGGACCGGAGCCGGTGGGATCGCGCCTCGATCGCCGAAGGACAGCGAGTCCTGGAGTCCGCCGCCCGCGTCGGAGCCGTCGGACCGTATCAGCTCCAGGCCGCGATCGCCGCCTGCCACGCGACCGCGCCGCGCGCCGCGGACACGGACTGGCGGACGATTGCCCGGCTCTACGCCCAGCTCACCCGGCTGACGCCATCCCCGGTGGTGGAGCTCAACCGCGCCGTCGCGGTCGGCATGGCCGACGGCCCGGCGGCCGGGCTTGCCGTGGTCGACGCCCTCGCCGCGAGCGGTGCGCTCGCCGGCTACCACCTGCTCCCCGCGACCCGGGCCGACCTGCTGCGCCGCCTCGGCCGCAACGACGAGGCGGCGGACGCCTACCGTTCGGCCCTGGCCCTGGCCGGTACCGGCGCCGAGCAGCGTTACCTGGCCCGCCGCCTTTCCGAGGTCAGCGCGCGGTGACCGCGGGCCGCCAGGATCAGAACCAGTGGAATTCCGGGCGGCTGTCGTGCCACCACACCAGCACTACCTTGCCGACGATGCTTGAGCCCTCGATCGGTCCCCAGTACCGGCTGTCACAGGAGATCGCCCGGTTGTCGCCAAGCACGTAGAACTCCCCCGGCGGCACCCGGTAGGGGTGCTGCCTGCTCGCGATCGGCAACCCGAGCGGGTCATTGTGCGGCAGGTAGGACTCGGCGAGCGGCCGCCCGTTCACGTAAACGCTGTTGCCGGACGAGTAAATCGTCTGCCCCGGCAGCGCGATGACGCGCTTGACCAGGTCGCTCCCCTCCGGCCCGGGGCACTGGTCGAGCGGCGGGTGGGTGAACACCACGATGTCGCCCGGGCGGACGTCATGCCAGGTGAAGAACGCCTTCTGCACCAGGATCCGGTCGTACACGCCGAGCGTCGGCACCATGGACGACGACGGTATCCAGAAGGTCTGAAACGCGAACGCCCGCACCAGGGCGGCCAGCAGTACCGCCACGAGGACCGTGACGGCCAGCTCGAGCAGCGCTCGACCGCGCCGCCGCCGCCGACGGCGCGGGCCCGGGCCACCAGGACCGGCGTCGGCGGGACCGGGGTCAGCAGGGCTGGTCATGCCCGTGTCCCCGGATGATCAGCGGCAGCGGGCCGGTGGCCGGGATCACGGCGGCAACGGGCGCGGCCGGGCCAGGGCGGCAAAGCGGGGGCCCGGGCACCCGGCTCGTGCTGGCCGCCCGGGCCGGCCCCGCCGAGGCCAGCAACCCGGTCACGGCACCGAGCGAACAGGCCGCGACCAGCAGCGCGCAGGCCACTGCGGTCAGGTGCCGTCCGGGGCGCGGCGTCAGCCACTCCCTGGCCGCGCCCGCCAGGTAGCTCCAGGCAACCGCGCCCGCCGGGGTGCCATCCCGGATGAGCAGCGCGGCCAGCTCGGCAGCCTCCTCCCCGTGCCGCCGCCGCCACCGGGCCGGGTAGCACCGCAGCGCGGTCCCGACCAGCCGGGCCGTCCGGGGAGCGGCCATCAGATGCCGCCCAGCCGCAGCCGCAGCCGCCCGGCCGCGCTGACTCGCTCAAGCGAGTCGAGGTGCACGCGAAGCGCGGCGGCCCCCGGCGCGGTGATGCGGTACGGATGACGCCGGTCCTCGGCCGGCAGCGACTCGATCAAGCCGAGCCGCTCGAGCCGGTCCAGCGCGCCGTAGAGCGTGCCAGGACCGAGCTCGACCCCGGCAAGCTGCTTGATGTCCTGGATCAGCGCGTATCCGTGCTTGGGCCCGTCGGCCAGGCTGATCAGGACAAGCACCGACGCCTCACCGACCCGCCGCAGCACGTCCGGCCCGGCCCCGCCGTCCCGTCTGCTCACCACCCGGCCTCCTTACTACGTTGGCCAATATATCAGTCAACGTAGTAGCGGCGCGCTGGATCCGCCGCCCGGATTGCCGAACCCCGCGGGCCAACGCTCCCATATAGGGGCGCCGCCGGCGCATGCTGTACAGCGTCTTCCGGCCGGAACCCGCGAAGCGGGCCGGGCAGTCAGGCCGGCCGCGCGAGCCGCGCGCCCGCCGGGATGGAGGTTCATGATGACACCAGAGCCCGGCGGGCAGGCAGAGACGGCCGAGCCCGTACGTACCAGCCTGGCCGCGCCACCCGGGATGTACTTCGATACCGCTTCTAATCTTGTCCTGCCGCAGGGCGTACGGCTCGCGAGCCGCACCCGGGTAGCCGCCACCTTGTTCCTCGCGCTGCTGCTGTTCGCCGTCACCCTAGGGATCGGCTATGTCACCTGGAGCCTTTTCACCTGGAGCCAGGGGCGGACGCCGGCGCAGCGGGTACTCGACCTGCGGTGCTGGCTACCTGAACCTCGCCGGGTGGCAGGCCGGGACGACATGGCGGTGCGCCAGGTTCTCGGCTTCTTCCTGTGCGGCGGCCTGCTCTGGGGATTCTTTGTCTGGCTGGTCAGCAGCAAGCAGCGGTCAGCAGGCGACCTCTTGGCCGGCACGGTGGTCCTCCACGACCCGGACCGAGTCCTGGCGTTATCCGCTGCCCCCTCGCCAGGGTCGCATCTGCCCTCCGCGGGGTTTCGACACATAAAGCACTCACGACCACCCAGAAAGCCGACTGTGTCTGCGATCTCGCGAAGGTCGCAGCCGCCGAAGGCCCTTGATCGCGGGTCAGAAGTGCAACCGCCGCGCCAGAAACGGCAAAACCGACAGGATAAATAGAACATATGCTCCTGTAATCGATGCCTGTTTCATGATCGCGGGTCAAAAATGGCGATATTAGCCCCTGATGACCCGCGATCGAGAGAGCACCGGGAGTGAGGGCTGGCGGCAGTGCCGTCACTGTCACGAAATATGCGATAGAGCCAGACAGCACCAGCCCTTCACGCCGATCATCGACACGATCCGCGGCCTGCTCGCTGGCACCGCGGATGCCAGCGACGCGATGTGGGCGATCGGCTGGCTATTGGCGACTGCGGTCGTCGGCTACCTGTGGTCCCTGTGGCTCTGCCGCCGCCGGGCTGCCCGCGCTCACCGGGCTCGCCACCGCCACCCGCCAAGCCGGCGCGATCACCGGCGACGAGGCCGACAACTGGATCAGCGAGCAGACCCGGCGCGCCCAGGAGGACCGGCTGCTGGCCGCTATCCCGATGTTCCTGGCCACGGGCAGCCGCTGACGAAACCGAAACCGGCCCGCGGGTCAGCAGACCGCACGGACGGATTCATCGAGGATCGCCAGGCCCTCGTCCAGGTCCGAGTCGCTGATGGTCAACGGGGGCAGCAGCTTGACCACGTGGCCGCGCGAGCCCGCGGTCTCCGCCAGCAAGCCGGCCTCGAAGGCGGTGGTAGACACCTTGCCGGCCAGATCGCCGTCGGCGAACGCCAGGCCGCAGGCCATGCCCCGGCCGCGCACCCGGATCGGGGCGCCCGGGACAGAACCGGCGGTCGCGGTGAGGGCGGCCATGATCCGCCCGCCCTTGGCGAGCGTGCCCCGCTCCAGGCGGTCATCGCTCCAGTAGGCGCGCAGCGCGGCGGTGCCGGTCACCAGCGCGGGGTTGAAGCCGCGGAACGTGCCGTTATGCTCACCCGGTGCCCAGATGTCCAGGTCGGGCCGGATCAGCGTCAGTGCGAGCGGCTGCCCGTACCCGCTGATGGACTTCGACAGGCAGACGAGGTCCGGGGTGATCCCCGCGGGCTCGAAGCTGAAGAACGGGCCGGTCCGGCCGCAGCCCATCTGGACGTCGTCGACGATGAGCAGGATGCCGTGCTCCCGGCACAGCTCGGACAGCCGGCGCAGCCACTCCGCGCTCGCGACGTTGATCCCGCCCTCGCCCTGCACGGTCTCCACGATCGCCGCGGCCGGAGCATCCAGGCCGCTGCCCTTGTCCCCGAGCAGCCGCTCAAGCCACTGGAAGTCGGGTATCTCGCCGTCTGGATCCAAGGACTCACCGAACGGGACCGGGGTTGCATGAGTCAGCGGAATTCCCGCCCCCGCGCGGTGAAAGGCGTTGCCGGTGACCGCCAGCGCCCCGAGCGTCATGCCGTGAAAGGAGTTAGTAAACATTATGACCTCGGTGCGGCCAGTCACCTTGCGGGCCAGCTTCAGCGCCGCCTCGACGGCGTTCGCGCCGCCGGGGCCGGGGAACTGCACCCGGTAGTCCAGGTTCCTCGGGCGCAGGATCAGCTCGTCGAACACCGTCAGGAACTCACGCTTGGCGACCGTGTGCATGTCGAGCGAGTGAATCACGCCGTCGTCGGCGAGGTATCTCAGCAGGGCGCCCTTGAGCATCGGGTTGTTGTGCCCGTAGTTGAGCGCGCCGGCCCCGGCGAAGAAATCCAGGTAGCCGTGGCCTTGCTCGTCGTACAGCCGGCTGCCTGAGGCCCGGCCGAACACCGTTGGCCAGATGCGGCAGTAGCTGCGCACGGCAGACTCGCGGGCTTCGAAGATGTCCATCATGTCAGGCTCCTGTTCGTCGGATGGAGGCACCAATCTGTGCCGGAATGGCTTGGGGGGCACGCTGCGGCAAGGCGGGCCGCCCGTGCTCGGTGGTGGGGTACTCGGTGGCGGGGTTACCGCCCCAGAGCGCGCCGGACGGCACGTGCTCGCCCTTCATCAGGAAGGAATCGGCGTCGAGCTCGGAGCCTGCGCCCATCGTGACCCCGTAGTGGACGAAGGCGCCGCTCCCGACGCTGCATCCCGCCTCGATTACGGTGTGGTCGGACTTGAAGGCGCCGTCCTCGAGGGAATGGCACTGGATGATGCTCCCGGCGGCGAGCGTGCAGTAGCTGCCCACGCTGACCAGGCTCCGCTCGATGATCGAGCAGCCGTCGTCGAAGACCCGGCGGCCGATCCGCACGCCAAGCAGTCGCCAGATGACGCTCTTGAACGGCGTGCCGTTGAACATCATGATGTAGGCGACCGACGGGACCTTCCAGAACCGCTCGTGCCGCCAGAAGGCCGGCTGGTACATGGAGCAGAACTTCGGCCGCAGCGCGCGGAAGCCGGTGACCGCCCGGTCGACCAGCACGAAGTAGACGATGGTGAAGAGCAGGTCGGCCACGACCGAGCCCGCGGTGTCCAGGGTGCCGCTCATGGTGGCGTCGCCGTGCAGCGGCAGCAACGAGACGATAACGATCCCCGTGACGTACAGCCAGCGCACGAGCAGGTACAGGCTCATCGTGACGGCGTTGTGCCGGTTCTTGGCCCGCAGCCGCCGCCGTTGCTCGGGGCCGCTGCTGAGCTCGTCGAACTGGCGGTCGCGGCTGACCGAGCGGGGGATCTCAAAGCAGGGTGAGCCGAGCAGGCCGACTCCCTGCCGTACCGGTCCTGAGACGGGGATCATGACCTTGGTGCCCAGCAGGCAGTTGTCGCCGGTTCGGCCGCCCGGCGGGTAGGCGATGCCGTTGCCCAGGAAATTGTTCCGCCCGATGACGACGGGCGAGACGCGGAACGAGCTGGCGGAGAACTCCGCGTTGATCATGGACAGGGCATCGGAGACCAGCGTTCCTGTCCCGATCGCATTGAGCGTCGGCACGTCGTGCTTGACTTCCATGCCGAAGTTCGAGCCGGTCTGGTGCACGGGCTTCAGCCGGTAGCCGAGGTAGCTGAGGTATCCCGCTATGGCCGAGCTGTCGCCAAGCAGCGCGTTGAAGAACTTGATGTTGCTCATCCGGGTGACGGCGCGCAGCACGCTGTGGCGGAAACCGTACAGCGGGTAGACGCGCCCCGGTTTGAGCAGCCTGCTAAGCAGCCGTCCGGCCGGGCCGACGATGATCAGGCCGACCGCCGTCAGGCCGAAGACCACGGCCGCGCCGGCGATCAGCGCCTCCTGGTAGTACGGCCAGCTCGTCACCGGTGCGCTGCCGAACGTGGAAGGCAGCGCGCGTGAATGCGTTAGCAGCAGGCTCGCGACCGCGGCCTCGAGGGGCCCGGCCACGGCCAGCAGAAACAGCAGCCGGTTGACGCAGAACCAGGTCCGGCGCAGCGCGTCGCCGCGGGCAGGCGGCACGACCTGGTAGACCGTGTCGTCTGGGGCCCGTTCGGCGGGGCAGCCGTGCCAGATCTCGCCCGGCGGAACCAGCTGGCCGGAGAGCAGGGCGGACGCGTGCCCGAGCTGCGCTCCCACGCAGAGCGCGGTGTCGATGTCGATGACCGAGTGCTCGCCGATGAACGAGTCCGCGCCGATGGTGACGTAACCAGTCTCGATCAGTCCCGCCCGGGCGCGATAGCAGCTGAGGTACGTGTCCTTGGTGATGATGCTGCCCGCGCCGATGGTCAGCAGGTCGGTACAGACCGGGATGTGCGGGGTAAGGATGGTGACGCCGCGGCCGACCCTGGCGCCGAGCGCGCGCAGGTAGAACGAGTACAGCGGCGTACCGATGAACAGGCGGGCCATCGGATTGGCGACGACCACGGTCTTGACCAGCCAGAACCGGAAGTAGCCGAGGCTCCAGGCCCGAATGCTCCGTGGCTTCCACCGGCCGATCAGCAGCCACTTGACCCCGATGGGGAGCACGCCGAGGCCGATCAGGCTGCCGCTGCCGAGTACCACGAGCCGCGCGTAGATATCCAGGGCGCCGCGCCCCCGCAGGACCCAGGAGAAGCCGGCGTTCAGCATCAGCGCGCCGCCCGCGATGCATCCGGCCGCCGTCAGCAGCTGGAGCAGGCCGCACAGGAAGAAGTGCGGGGTGCCCGACGGCTGCCGGGCCGGCTGCGGCAGCGGCTGGTACGCGTCCGGCCGCATGGCAGTCCGACCCGGCGCGGCGCCGGACGGCTGGGCCGCGATCGCAGGGCCGAGCGCTGCCGCCAGCTCGCGCACGGTCGGGTACTGGTAGATGTCCTTCATCGACACCGATGGCAGGGCGGTGCGCTCGCGGAGCGCCGCGTTGAACTGCGCCATCAGCAGCGAGCTGGCGCCGAGCTCGTCGAAGAAGTGGCCGTCCACGGACACCTGGTCGACCCCGAGCACGTTGCCCAGGACAGTCGCCAGCTCCCGTTCCGTATCATTCGCCGGAGCCACCGCGGCGCCGCGGGTGGCTTGCAGGCGCGGACGGCTCGGCGCGGGAAGGCGCTTGCGGTCGGCCTTGCCGCTGGGCATCGTGGGGATGGCCGGCAGCTCCTCCAGGTAGGCCGGCACCATGTACGCGGGCAGCTGCTCGCGCAGGATCTCGTAGACGCGGCCCGGGTCCACCGGGGGCGAGTTCTTCTGCGGGCTGTAGTAGGCGACCAGCTCCACGACATCCGGGTTCGGCCGGTGGGTGTTCACCACCGCCTGCGCGATGCCGGGGACGCGCAGCAGGACCGATTCGATCTCGGTCAGCTCGATGCGGTAGCCGCGGATCTTCACCTGCGTATCGATGCGGCCGTGATGCTCGATCTCGCCTTGGCTGTTCACCCGCCCGAGGTCCCCGGTGCGGTAGATCTTTCTTTTCGGATTGCCGCGGATGCCGAGGAAGTCCGGCCGGAACGCGCGTTCGGTGAGGTCGGGCCGGTTGACGTAGCCGTAGGCCAGCCCTATGCCTGCGATGCCGATCTCGCCCATGATTCCCGGTGGCAGCGCCACGTCTTTCTCTGGATCGAGGATCACGACCGCGTAGGTCGGGAGCGGAACCCCGATGGTCACCGGCCGGCCTGGGTGCACGACCGTCCAGGTCGCGGTCACGGTGGCTTCGGTGGGACCGTAGACGTTGAGGAAGCGGCGGCCAGGACGGTGCCAGCGGGCGATGAGGTCACGCGGGCACGATTCGCCGGATACCAGCAGGAAACGCAGCTCGGGGAGGTCCTCCTCGAGCGTGGCCAGCAGCGTGGGCACGCAGCAGAGCGCGGTCACCTGGCGCTCCCTGAGGAACGCGCCGAGGTCCAGGCCAAGCAGCTTGCCGCCGTCCGGCTTGGGGACGAGCGTGGCGCAGCACATCCACGGGACCCAGATCTCCTCGACGGAGAAGTCGAACGCGATCGTCATCCCCTGGTACACCCGGTCGTCGCGGGTGATCCCGTAGGTTTCCGCGGCTACCCGGACGAAGTTGCAGATGCTCGCGTGGCCGACGGCCACGCCCTTGGGCCTCCCGGTCGAGCCGGACGTGTAGATGATGTAAGCAAGCCCGTCGGGCGGCGGCGGCACCTCGCCCGGGGTGAACGGGTCGTCCCGTTCGGCGTCGATCAGGTGCCCGGCCTGGTCCACGCACGCCAGCTCGACCTGGCCGCCCACCGGCCCGAGCCCGGCCGCGATGGGCGAGCGGGTCAGGATCAGCCGGACCCCGGCGTCGGCGGCGATGTAGGCCACCCGGTCCGCGGGGAAGCTGACGTCCAGCGGAACGAAGGCGGCGTGCGCCTTAAGCACCGCCAGCATGCCGACGTACCCGTCCACGGCCACGTCGGACAGCAGGCCGATCCGGTCGCCGGGCCGGACGCCCCGCCGGATCAGAAGGCGCGCCAGCTGGTTCGCCCGCGCGTCAAGCTCGGTATAGCTCAGCGAGCCGCCCGCGGCGTCCACCGCGAGATGTCCGGCCTGGCCCTGGTGGCGCAGCCAGTCGCAGCGCTCTTCGAACAGGTGCTCAAGCCGCTCGCCCGGCCGCCACCTGATCGAATCGTCATCGCTGTCACCAGTTACCACGCAGCCGCCCAGCCAGCTGCGTGACCTTGGACGATGGTCCTCCTCGCCGCTTACCCCGTCCCGAACGCTCGTATCCATGAACCCCCACCTTTAGCAAGCCCCGTTACACCTTCTACGTGGCGCGACCCCGGGCGGGATTGAAATTCGCGCCGACTTGTTGCCTCACAGCGCCTGCGCGCTGGCAGCGTCGCGTGTTTCCCGATTTGTCAGGGAGGGTGGGTTTTATCCGGCTTCCCAGGCAGCCCAGCAGTCACTCCCGATGTCACATCTGGCGGCAGGACGGGCCGACACCAGCACCGACCCGTATACCGCCCTTTTCTCGGAAAAGGCGCTCATCACGCTTCGTACTTTGACAGGCCAAGCCCGTCAGTGAATGCCAAAAGCAATATCGTGGTCAATTGTCAGGAATTGCCCGATGAACCAAATTCCAACCCGATTTCTCGCAGTCTGTGTTCTGCCGGGTCTTGGATTTAGTTTGACGTTGATATTGAAAGTCCGGGCGCTTAGGACTGCGCTGTGACGCCGTCGCGCACAATTGCCAGCAATCGGTCGATCTGGTCATCGTCGGCCGCGGCGTGGCCGATCCCGTTGGCCGACGCGAGGAGGTCGCTGACGTCGAGGTCCCTCCTGATCACACCCGCATCCTGCGCCCGGCCGAGCAGGCCGGATGCGGTGGCCCGCATGGTGTCGTGCCATTGCCGGTACAGCGCAGAACGCTGCCCGGCGGTGTCATCCGGGATCGCCAGTGGCAGTTCCCGCTTCGTGGCGACGTGGGTGATGAACGCGCGCAGCCAGCGGAACAGCGCGTCGGCGGGCGCGGGGTCGGCGAGCAGCGATTGCCCGAGCTCGCACAGCGCGCTTACTTCGCCGGCATACACGGCGATGACCATCTCGCGGCGAGTCGGAAAGTGACGGTACATCGTCGCGTTGCCCACCCCGGCGCGCCGGGCGATCTCGTCTAGCGACGCGGCGACGCCGAGCTCACCGAACACCTCCCTGGCGGCGGCGAGCACCCGTTCGTAGTTGCGGCGCGCGTCGGCGCGTCGCGGACGGTCGTCCATGCCTCTCCCTGGCCTCTCCTTGCGAAACGGGGAAGTCCCCAGTTACTCTACTCCCGGGAAACGGGGAGTTCCCCACCTATCGACGAAGGGACTCCGGATGCTCGACCTAACCACCGAGGACCGGCTGGCGATCCATGACGTCATCGCCTTGCACGGGCACGTGGCCGACGATCGTGACTGGAACCGGCTCGGCGACCTGTTCACCGACGACGCGGTCCTTGACCTGGAGGAGTTCGGGTACGGGTCGCTGCACGGGCTGGGGGCCATCCGGGACCTGTGCCGGGGCAGCCAGGATGACGAGGGACAGCCGCTGGGGCATCACGTCACCAACATCATCGTCACCGGCCAGGACGGCGAAGGCGTGCGCGCACGCTCGAAGGGGCTGGCGGTCATGGCCGACGGGACGAGCGGGACCGCCGTATACGAGGACGTGCTCCGGCGGGAGGAACGCGGGTGGCGCATCAGCCACCGGAAGGTAGTAGCCCGGGCGGCGCGCTGACCCGCAGCGATCGTGGACTTCGCCGACTTCGTCCGGCCGCCGTGCGGTTTCAGTGGTCGCCGAGCGCGGCGCGGGTGAGGGTGGTGGCGGTGCGGACGATGCTGGCAATGGCCTCTTCCGGGTTGAGGCCGCTGGCGTCGGTGAGGCTGAACAGCGCCTCGGCGCTGACGACGATCGCCAGGTCACGCTTGAGCCGGGCCAAGGCGGCGGGGGAGATGGCACCGGGGTTGTCATCGAGAGGGGCGAGCGCGTTGTGGATTAGGCCGAACCGTAGGCCCGGGCGGGCCTGCGCCTGGCCGGGCCGGGTGATGGTCGCCGCGATCAGGGCACGGACCACGCCCTGGCGGCTTAGCACGTGCCGCAGCAGGAACTCGGTGGCGGCCGCGATCCGTTCAACCGGGTCGGCCGAGTCGGCCAGCGCCTCCAGCGCTTCATCCGCGGCGGGGAGCTGCTCGGCGATGGCTTCTTGCAGCAGGCTAGCGAGGTCGGGGAAGTAGCGGTAGGCCGTCGCCTCGGAGACCAGGGCGGCCTTGACGATCTCGGGCATGGTCACCTCCCGGCCGGTGCGGCTCAACTCGGCGGCGGCCGCCACGATCGCGTTGCGCGTGCGCAGTTTCTGGTTGGCGCGGCCCGCCATGCTCTGTACCGCCACCGGTCCGCCCCTCGCTACGTGGTGGGAACTCGCACTCATGATGATGCCCGGCGTTCCGGGGATCCGCCGTCGGCCCGCACGTGGTGTGCGGCCCGACGGCGGCGTCCCGGCGTCAGTCGCCGTCGGGCTTGATGACGGTGTCGACGAAGTTGCCGATGGCGCCGAGGAGTGCGCCGGGCTGCTCGAGCTGCGGCATGTGCCCGGCCTCGGCGATGGCCGCGAAGTGGCCGTTGGGAAAGGCGGCGGCGTAGGCGCGGCCGTACGCGACCGGGAAGATGCCGTCCTCCTGGCCCCAGGCGACCAGCACCGGCACGGTGACGCGGTGCAGACGGCGGCGGAGCTTGGGGCGAAGAAGAAGTCCTCGCCGCCGTAGAGGGCCATGGTCTGCTGGTTGGCGGCCATCCCGGCGCGCTGCTCGTCGGTCATGGCGGCCGGGTTGGGCACCAGCGCCTGGTTGTAGAACGACAGCTTCCCGATCTCCGCCGGCGGCAGGGTGCGGATGTCGATGACCTGGCCGGGGCGGTCGGGGCGGATGCCGGTCGCGTTGATCAGCACCAGCGACTTGACCCGGCCGTCGATGTCGCGCAACGCGATCTCCGAGGCGATCCAGCCGCCGATGGAGTTCCCGATCACCATCACCGTGTCCAGGCCGAGCTCGGCCAGCAGGTCGAGGTAGGCGTCGGCCAGGTCGGCCACCGAGTCGAGCCACGGCACCCGGGGCGTGCCGTCGAAGCCCGGGTGGACCGGCGTCACCACGTAGGCGTGCTCCGACAGCGCACCGGCCAGCGGGGCCACCGACCGGGGCCCGGCGCCGCCGTGCAGCAGCAGCACGCCGGCGCCGCCGGACCCGGCCGCGTCGCCGCGCTCGTCGATGGTGACCTCAAGCCCGTTGCCCAGTTTCACGGTCCGTGCGGTCGTCGCGGTCACATTCATGAGAGTGAGTTCCTTTCGTAAGAGCTGACTCTCATGAGAGTAGCGACAGAAACCAACTCATGCAAGTGAACTCTCATAAAGAGAATCAACTATCAAAAACTGGCAATGACCGTGGCGGCGAGCGCGATCCGGTGGTCCCTGGCCCACGGCGGTCCCAGCGTTGCCCGCGGTCCGCGGAGCACTTCGTCGGCCCGCTCACCGAGGATCCTGGCGGCCTGCGCCTCGACGGCCCGCGCATCGAACAGGTGAACCTCCCACCCACGCGCGTCCGCACACTCCGCGAGCACCTGGCAGTACATGACCGAGTCGGCCCGGGACTCATACGGCGGGCGGCGCAGGACGGCGACGTCGTCAGGAAAGTCGAGCGGCCAGGCCCGCAGCGACATCGAGACGACCGGCCCCGGGAGCGAGGCGGCGAGCTGATCCAGTGACGCCGATGCTGCCCGCCGCGCCGACGCCCGGACCTCCGCGACCATCCTCGCGGCGGCCGCGTTGCCGAGAGCCTTGGCCTCGTGCTCGATCGGCGCCGCCGGCAGGCCGCGCTCGATCAGCTCGATCCGCCTGCGATCCACGACTGCGTACCCGGCCGATGCGGTAACAGCCACGGCCCAGCCGAGATGATGAGCGATCCCCACGCGCATGCCCTAAGTATCTCGACTCCCAGATCGCGGTCGCGGCCATTATGAGGCGCAGCGGATTGGCGGCGCGCTGGCGGCCGATCGGGTATGACTGTGCGTGTAGTCCGATATGCGTAAGATGCGGTGACGGGTTACGGCGCGGTGCCGTGGCTTTCTGGGCGGTTGGTGAGTTCGCGGAGGACAGGTCAATCGGCGTCAGAGCGGTGACGGACAGTGAGCTGCCGGGCGGCGCGTGGCCAGGTCCCCGCCCGGATGATTCGTCGGTTAGCGGGTTTGTCCTGCGCCTGCTGCTTGGTGCCCAGTTCCGCCGCCTTCGCGAGGCGGCCGGCATCACTCCTGAGCAGGCCGGCTACGAGATCCGGGCCTCCCGGTCCAAGATCAGCCGGATGGAGACCGGCCAGGTCGGCTTGAAGGCCCGCGACATTGACGACCTGCTCACCTTGTACGGGGTGACCGGCGAGCAGGAGAGGTCCAGGTTCCTTTACCTGACCGAGCAGTCCGGCCAGCCGGACTGGTGGAGCGGATACAGCGACGTGCTGCCCGGCTGGTTCGAGAGCTACCTCGGGCTGGAGTCGGCATCCAAGACCATCCGGAGTTTCGAGATCCAGTTCGTGCATGGCCTGTTCCAGACTGAGGACTACGCGAAGGCCGTTACGCGCCTGGGTCATCAGGCAGCGCCAGAGGCGGAGGTCGAGCGCCGGGTCGAGCTGCGCCTGAAGCGTCAGGAACTGCTCGCGAGGGCGGGCCGGCCGAGGATCTGGTCGATCATGGACGAGGCAGTGCTCCGGCGGCCCGTCGGCGGGCCCGCGGTAATGCGCGCTCAGCTACGCCGTCTCGTCGAGGTGGCCGCGATGCCGCGGGTGACCGTCCAGGTAGTCCCCTTCGCCCGTGGCGGCCACGCGGGCGCCAGTGGGTCGTTCAGCGTGCTCCGCTTCGGAGAGCGGGACCTTCCGGACGTGATCTACGCCGAGCAGCTGACCAGTGCCGTTTACCTGGAGCAGCGCCCGGATGTCGAGCATTATCTGGCGGTGATGGACCAGCTCAGCGGCGAGGCACTGACGCCGGCCGACACGACTCGCTTTATCGAGCAGGTGGCCAGCGAGACATGAAAGGCAGCGGGAATGACGAGCGATGACGCGTCCGGACCAGGCGACGAAAAGAGGGCCCGGCTGCCGTTCGACATCGGCGTGGCGCACCAGGCGCGGATGTACGACTACGTGCTCGGCGGCAAGGACAACTACGCCGCCGACCGTGAGGCCGTCGAGGCAGGACTCAAGGCGTGGCCGGACATGGCCTTCTCGATGCGGGCCAACCGGGCGTTCCTCGGGCGCGCGGTCCGCTACCTCGCCGGGCAGGCGGGGATCCGGCAGTTCCTCGACATCGGCACCGGCATCCCGACCTCGGGCAACACCCACGAGGTCGCCCAGGCCATCGCCCCTGAGACCCGCGTCGTCTACGTGGACTACGACCCGGTCGTACTCGCGCACGCCCGGGCGCTGCTGGACAGCAACGAGGCGGGCGCCACCGAGTACATCGACGCCGACCTGCGCGACACCGACCTGATCCTCCGCCGGGCCGCTGGCCTACTCGACTTCACCAAGCCGGTGGCGGTCACGCTGCTCGCCGTCCTGCATGTGATACCAGACGCGGATGACCCGTACGCCATCGTGGCCAAGTTGATGGGCGCCGTACCGCCCGGCAGCTACCTCGCCATCTCGCACTCGGCGTCGGACCTCTTCGATCAGGAGACGAAAGACAACTTCAGGAGCGTCGTGGACCGTATGGTCCAGCAGCAGTACACCCCCCGCAGCCGCGAGCAGGTAGCGCGGTTTTTCACTGGCACGGACATGGTCGAGCCCGGCCTGGTACCGGTCGAGGAGTGGCAGCCAGAGCCCGGCACAGACCACACCCGCAAGTCGCGCGTGTGGGGCGCGGTGGGACGCAAGAGCTGACGCGGCCGTGGTCGCCGGTCACCGGTCACCGACCAGCCGGGCGCTGTAGGCGGCGATGACGAGCTGGGCGCGGTCGCGGGCGCCCAGCTTGGCGAGCAGCCGGCCGATGTGCGCCTTGACCGTGGACATGCTGACGAACAGCTTGGCGGCGATCTCATCGTTCGACATGCCGAGCCCGATCAGCGTGAGCACCTCGCGCTCCCGGTCGGTGATCTCCGCCAGCGCCGCCGGCGGGGTGCTGCTCGGCTCGGGCCTGCTGGTGAACTCGCTGATGAGCCGCCGGGTGATGCCGGGAGACAGCAGCGCGTCGCCCGCCGCGATCACCCGGATCGCGGCGAGCAGCTCAGTCGGAGGGGTGTCCTTGAGCACGAAGCCGCTGGCCCCGGCCCGGAGCGCGGCGAAGACGTACTCATCCAGGTCGAAGGTGGTCAGGATCAGCACCTTGGCGGTGGTTGTCGCCGGGTCACTGGTGATCTGGCGGGTCGCCCCGATGCCGTCAAGCATCGGCATCCTGATGTCCATCAAGATGACGTCGGGCTTCTCCTGCCGGGCGAGCGTGACGGCCTGGCTGCCCGTGCCCGCTTCACCGACCGTGACCAGGTCGGGCTCGCTGTCCAGCAGGATACGGAAGCTGGCACGCAGCAGGGCCTGGTCGTCGACGACCAGGACGCGGATCGGCGTCATGCGCTGACCTTCGCCTCGGCTAGCGGGAAGGTGGCGGAAACCCGGAAGCCGCGGCCGGGCAGCGGCGCCGCGGAGAACTCGCCTCCGTACATGCCGACCCGCTCGCGCATCCCGATCAGTCCGTGCCCCTGAGTCTTGTCGCCCGGCTGGCCACCGAGCCCGCGGCCGTTGTCGGTCACCTCGACGGTGAGCTTGCCCTGTTCGCTGACGAGCCGCACCTCGCACCGGTCGGCGGCGGCGTGCTTGACCACGTTGGTGAGAGCCTCCTGGATCACCCGGTACACCGCGAGGTCAAGGCCGGCCGGCAGGTCCGGCAGCGGGCCCTGGACATCCAAGTTGACGTGGACTCCGGCCGCCGCGGTCCGTTCCGCCAGGTGCTCAAGATCGGCGAGCCCCGGCGCGGGCCGCAGGACGGCGTCCTGCCGCTGCGGGGCGGGTTCGCCCTGATCGGCCCTGAGCACGCCGAGCAGAGCCCGCATCTCCGTGAGGGCGCCCCGGCTGAGTGCCTCGATGGAGGACAGCGCCTCGGCCGCCTGCTCTGGCTGCCTGGTAGCCACGTGGTTCGCGACCCCCGCCTGGACGGCGATCAGCGTCAGCGAGTGCGCGACCACGTCATGCAGCTCTCTCGCGATGCGCATCCGCTCCTCGCTGCTAGCCCGCCGGGCCTCGGCGAGTTGCTCCCGTGCCAGCTGCTCGGCCTGCTCGCGGCGGCTGGCAGCGGCGGCGCGCCGCTGCCCGACCGAGTAGCCGACCAGCCAGGCGCCGATAATCGCCAGGCTGCTCTCCAGCATGACCGCTTCTGCTTGGTCGGCTCCGCCCCGGCCAGCCCCGCCGTGGCTCAGGCCGCCGAAGGCGGCACACCCGGCCGCCGTGACGAGCAGCGTGCCGGCCAGCAGCCATAGCGCGTCCCGGTGCCGGAACCGCAGCGGGATCAGGTACATGCAGAAGGCCGGCGCCAGGGCCGGAAGCGGGTTCACCGTGATCGCGATCAGGATCGCGCTAGCGATCGTGGAAACGGCGAGCACGGCCGCCGGCCAGCGCCGCCGGCCAGCGGCAGACAGCACCGCCACGGCGGCGAGCAGCGTGGCGGCCCACGGAACGGTTTCCCCTGCCGTGCCCCAGCGCCAGGTCAGGGCGTAAAGCAGAGCCAGCAGCGCGGTCGCCGCGCAGTCGACGGCAACCTCACGCCCGGGATGCAGCCGGAATCGGCGCTCTTGCATGGGTTCACGTTAACCGTGCTAGCCAGGCGGCCGCATTAGACCAAAGGCCACGTTGCGGCCAGGCCATGTGGACCACGGTCCACACCCGGTATCTGGACCGCGGCCCGACGTTTTGCCTGGCCGACGGCGTGAGTCTTGGCGGTGCAAGCCAGACACAACGTCGCCGAAGTGGAGAACATGAGATGGACGCGGTGATCCAGACCGAGGGTCTGGGGAAGCGGTACAAGGAAAAGTGGGCGCTAGCCGATTGCTCGCTGCGGGTGCCGACCGGGACCATGGCGGGCCTGGTCGGGCCGAACGGCGCGGGCAAGACCACGCTGCTGAGCATGATCACCGGGATGCTGCCGCCGACGGCGGGCCGGATCCAGGTGGCCGGCGGTGCCCCGGCCGCGGGTGCGGGGCAGCTGGCGAAGGTGGGGTTCGTGGCCCAAGACGCCCCGGTGTACGCGGGCATGTCGATCGCCGATCATTTCAAGCTGGGCGCGCACCTGAACCCGCGCTGGGACATGGACCTCGCCAGGGAACGGGTCGCGCACCTGGGCCTTGACCAGAAGCAGAAGGCGGGCAAGCTGTCCGGCGGGCAGCGGGCGCAACTGGCCCTGACGATGGCGCTGGCCAAGCAGCCGTCGCTGCTGATCCTCGATGAGCCGGCCGCCGCGCTTGATCCGCTGGCGCGGCGCGAGTTCATGACCGACTTGGCCAAGGCCGCCGCCGAGCGGAGCCTGTCGGTGCTGCTTTCCTCGCACCTGATCGAAGACCTGGAGCGTGCCTGCGACTACCTGATCGTGCTGGCCAACGGGCGGGTCCAGGTCGCCGGGCGGGTCCCTGACCTGCTCGCCGCGCAACCGCCCCTCAGCGTGCAGGAGCTGGTACTCGGCTACCTGTCCCGCGCTCGCGGCAACGGCGAGACGGAGGTGGCCCGATGATCTGGCTGACCTGGCGCCAGTTCCGGGTGCAGGCGCTGGCGCTGCTGATCCCGCTAGTGGCGCTCGCGGTCGCCCTGATCTGGACCGAGCCCGGCCTGGCCCACTTGTACTCGGCGAACGGGCTGAACCGGTGCGCGGTGCCAGGGGATTGCGGGCAGCGAACCACGGCGTTCCTCACGGCGGTCCAGTCAAGCAAGTACCCGCTGGGCTACTTCGCCGGCGGTGCGGTCCTCTATCTCTTCCCCGCGGTGATCGGCGCTTTCTGGGGCGCGCCGCTGATCTCAAGGGAACTGGAGGCGGGCACGTTCCGCCTGGCATGGAACCAGTCGGTGACCAGGACCCGGTGGACGCTGGTCAAGCTGGCCCTCGTCGGCCTGACCGCCATGGCGATCGCCGGGCTGGCCAGCGTGCTGGTCTCGTGGTGGGCGGCGCCGGTCGACGCGGCCGGCGGGTTTCCGGTCGGCCACACCCAGCTCGGCCGGTTCTCCCCGCAGGTTTTCGCGGCTCGCGGCCTGGTCCCCATCGGGTTCGCCGCCTTGACGTTCACCATCGGCGTGCTTGCCGGGGTGCTGACCCGCAAGATCATCCCGGCCATGGCAATCACGCTCGCGCTGTTCGCCGGGCTCCTGTACGCGCTGCCCGCGTTCGTGCTCCCCCATCTGGCCACGCCGGTCACCCAGGTCGCCCCGGTGACCCCGGACCTGACCCGGGACCAGGTACTGCCCTCCGGGGAGGTCATAGTCGCTGACAACAGCCTGCCGGGCGCGTGGATCCTCTCCAACCAGACGATCACCCCGTCGGGGCAGGTGTTCGTCGTCCCGCCGTCATCCGACAGCCCATTCGCGTCGGCCTGCGCGAACCCCGCCCAGGCGGAGTGCACCGCGTGGTTCGCCGGCCAGCACCTGCGCCGCCAGATCAGCTACCAGCCCGCCAGCCGGTTCTGGCAGCTCCAAGCCGAGGAAACCGGCATCCTGCTGGCCATCTCCCTGGCCCTGGCCGGCGCCGTCACCTGGAAAATCCGGCACTACCACCCATGACCACGGCGCGGGGGACCGCGATGGCGCGCCATCGCGGTCCTCCGCGCTGCCGTTGACCGGTGGCCGCGGCAGGCTGAGCGAGTCGGACAGCGTTGACAAGTGGGCACGGCAGGCATTGATTTTGACTATGGACGGAAATGTTGCTTTTGGACGCACCGGCGCCACCCGCCGTGCGTTTTTGTCCGCCTCGGCCGCCACCGCGGTCACGGTGTCGCTGCTGAGCGCCGCTACCGCTGCCAGCGCGGCCGCGCTTCCCGAGTCCGAGTCCGACCCCGACCTGCGCCAACTGCTCAGCGAGATCGATCCCGCCAGGATCGAGGCGACCATCACCCGGCTGGTCCAGTTCGGTACCCGGCACACCTCTTCAAGCCAGACCGATCCGGTACGCGGTATCGGGGCCGCTACCGCGTGGGTCTACCAGCAGATGCAGGCCATCGCGGCTACCTCGGCCGGCCGGATGACCGTCCAGCAGCAGACGTTCGTGCAGCCGGTCTCCCCCAACATCCCCGTGCCGACCACGATCACCAACGTCATCGCCACCCTGCAAGGCACCGCCAATCCTGAGCGCTATTACGTCATCACCGGGCACCTGGACTCCCGGGTGACCGACGTCACCGACTTCACCAGCGACGCACCGGGCGCCGACGACGACGGGTCAGGGGTGGCGGTCGTCCTTGAGCTGGCGCGGCTGTTCGCCACCCGCCAGTTCCCCGGCACGCTGGTGTTCGCCACCGTGGACGGCGAGGAGCAGGGCCTGTACGGTTCGGCCCACATGGCGGCCCAGATGAAGGCAGCCGGCGCCGACGTGCAGGGCATGTTCAGTAACGACATCGTCGGCGCGTCGCAGGCCTTCGACGGCACCAAGCCGGATCCGTTCAGCGTGCGGCTGTTCGTGGAGGGTGTCCCGGCCGCGGATAGCGCGGCGCAAATCTCCCTGATTGAAGCGGTCGGCGGCGAGAACGACGGCGGCACCCATCAGCTTGCGCGGTTCGTCACCGCGGTCGCCCCGACCTCGCTGACCGGCATGAACATCCGGGTGATCTGGCGGCGGGACCGTTACCTGCGCGGTAGCGACCACGTGTCGTTCCAGGCCCAGGGCTACCCGGCCGCCCGGATCACCGAGCCCCGGGAGAACTTCAATCACGAGCACCGCAACGTCGAGGTCATCGACGGGGTGGAGTTCGGCGACCGGCTGGAGTTCGTTGACTTCCAGTACACCGCCCGGGTGGCCAAGGTCAACGCCGCCGCCTTGTGGGCGCTGGCGACCAACCCGGCGACGCCGAAGAACGTGCAGATCCACGTAGCGCCCCCGGTCGGCTTCGCGGGGATCAACGACACGGTCCTCACCTGGGACGCCAACCCGGAGACCGACCTGTCCGGCTACGAGGTGATGACACGGGAAACCACCGCCCCGGACTGGACCGCGGCGATCCCCGTCGGCAATGTCACCTCAGTCACCCTGGACATCGCGAAGGACAACCTGCAGTTCGGCGTGCGCGCGGTTGACCAGGCCGGGCACCGGAGCCCGGTCGGCTTCCCGGTCACCGTCACAACCTGACCGACCGCGCCGCGAGCAGCAGGGCGTGTCGCCACTGACCAGTTCTCAGCATCGGCCATGCCCCTGTCTTGACAGGGTAAAGACAATCTGGTTGTCTATATGGACAATCAGATTGTCTATCTAAAGAAGGTGGCCAATGCCGCTGATCACCAGCAGCGACGCCGAGGTCTTCGAGGCACACGGCGTGCGATTCAGCTCTTACGTCCGGCCCTCCCGAGGCAGCGGCCAACTGTGCGCCTGGCGCGTCGACGTGCCGGCAGGCCACAAGGGCGCGCCTCACTCGCCGTCCCGCGAGGAGGTCATCTGCTGCATCGACGGCGAGCTCACGATCACGCTGGAGGGCACCGCGCACAGGCTGCGTCCCGGCGATGCGGCCTTCGTCCCGGCCGACAGCGAAATCCGCCTCGACGGCGGCCCCGACGGAGGTGCCGCCTGGACAACCACTCTCGCCGGCCTGCAGGCGACCATGAGCGACGGAAGCCAGTTCCGGCCGCCGTGGACGATCTGACCGGAAGGCCTGAGCGTGTCGGCCGGAGGTGCCGGAGGTGTGTGCGGCGCTGACCGGGGAACATCCGGCACGGGGGGATAGACCTCGCATGCCTGGCAAGAGGGAAGGAGCAGGCGATGCCGACATCAGCATGGCGGTTCTCCGGCACCGAGGGCGCCGATGACGCGGTGGTCAAGCTTAAGGGCCTGGCTGCCCAGGACCTCATCGAGGTACAGGATCTCACCGTGATCCGCTGGCCTCGGTGGGCGGCCGAGCCCATCGTGCAAGAGCACGTTACCGAGGAGACGAGCAAGGTTTCCGCGCTGATGGGCAGGCGCAGGCACGCGGCAATTGACAGCTCGATGATCGAGGCGGCCAGGGGCGACATGACGCCAGGAACCTCGGTGGTCGTGATGCTGAGCGCCAACGCCAACATCGACGCTATAGCCGGGACGTTCCAGGGGCTGGGACGGGACATCGAGCTAATTCGCACGGATTTGTCGGTTCCCGAGCAGGACCGGCTGAAGGCTGCCATCAGGGAGGCGATCGACCGCGGCCCGACTCCGCCGCAGCAGAGAACCCAGTAAGCGAGCAGGGCCGTTGTCGACCCAACAGTCCTTGTAGGTTCCCAGCTTCCGTGTCATCTGGCACAGCCGCGACCTGCAATGATTTCTGTCCGGTGTCATCCAATCATGCTCGGCTCGGTTCTCTGACCTGAGTTGAGGAACTTTCGGTGACATAGGGCCGGGAAGCGGCTGTTCGGGTTGCCGGGTTATGACGGGTGTCAGGGTGTGCTCGTGCCAGTCAAGATAGCTCAGGTGGTCTTGCTCGCGAGAACTGGCCGTGATTGCTCGTGAGTGCTGGCGGGACCAGGTCACAGCACGTGGTCAAGGACGATGTCGGCGACTTGCGCGACGGGCACCGTGGTGACTACTTCAAGCGTGGCTGAGGTTCTGAGCACGGGTTCCACCGTTTGCCGGTAGCGCAGTGTCTCGGCGAGCTCGGCGGGATCTTTCCCGTAAGGGTTGGTGGTGCGCGTGGCCAGCCGTTCGGCCAGGATCTCGGGCGGCGCGCTGAGCAGGACGATGTGGTCGAAGCGACTGTAGAAGAGGACCTGGTTGCGGGTCGTGCCCTGGACGAACAGCGCGCCCGGGAGCTCATCGGGAGCGCTGGACAGCAGCGCGCTGATCCGGTCCTCGCGCCAGAGCCTCTCGCCGCCGACGGTCTGGAAGTAGTCGCCGTAGTCGGTATCGACGGTCCGGTAGCCGCGGGCGGCGAGCTCGTGCAGCAGTGAGCTCTTGCCTGTCCCGGACATCCCGGTGATCAGCGCGCGCTTCACGGTGCGCCTCTGTCAATTGAAAACTTCATCGCAACAGCTCCGCTCCGAGGCTGCTGACTGTCGCTCAAGACCCTATCTTGCTGCCGGGGAACCGCCTCCGCAGCGGCCGGATCAGCTCCCCAGTGGCCGAGAGCAAGCTGCTCACTCCCGACGTCTTCGAGGACCAGGATGAGTTCGCCGCCCAGATCCTGGTCTTCGAAAATGTGGTCGGCAGACAGGGTGGCGGAGACAGGGATCGGCCACGAGTTCCGCCTCGCCAATCACCGCCTGAACAGGCCACTCGGGCGGCACGCTACCTCCGGGCACGCCAGCTGTGGGCGATGGGAAGGCGTTGCCGATCTTTCGACATGCCACTGTCTTCCGCCCGTAGAATCGCTAGTCCTGTGGGAAGCCCTGAATGGCGGCGACCACCGACTGGACGGCAGCCGCTTACGAGTCCACACTTCGTTCCGGCGACTCGATCCCGCTTCGGCCATCCTAGCCTTGCCTGCTGACAGGAGGTAGAAACCTGACGTGTACCCGACTGCGGATATCGACCTGGACCCCTCGCTTCCGGCGAGCGCCGAGTACTGGGAGCCGGATCCCGAGGAAATCGACGAATTCGAGGGTTTCGGCCTATTCCAGGACGTCTGGCCCATCATTGACGTATCGGTAGACGACGCGATCGCTGTCGCCCGAGAGGATGGACTGTTGTGCCAGGTTGTGGGCGTCCTGGCCCAAGACGCGGCCGACTTCGACGTCCTCGCTGCGGCCGTCGAGACGGGGAGTGCGGGCGAGGACGACGAGATCACCGCGGAGAATCTGCAGGCCCTGGCGCCGTACCTGACCGGGAAGGCCGCGTTGGAGGGCTTGGAGGCCGGAGTGGCCGGGCTGGTTTACGCATTGTCGGCGGCCGGGATGTACCCGGCGGCAAGTTGCCGGGGGCACCCGGAGCTGGACTCGTGGTCAGCGATCCCGGTCGTGATGTTCGCTGCCGACAGGGTTCATGCCGAGGCGCTACAGCCCCTCGTGGAAAGCAGCGAGTGCGGCTTCGACCTCGATCCAGTACGGCCAGAACTCCTGGTCATCAATGGCAGGTCCGTGAAGGACACCCTCCGTCTCGCCCACGCCGTGCTCAACTCGATCGACGTCTTCCGCTCCCTGGGCTAATGCGGCGGCGGCGGGCGGAACTGAGGGCCTAGCCATCGGCCTGGTCCTCGGGCCGCCGCGGGATCACCGGAGCTGGAACCTGCGGGTCGCCTGGCCGAGCCACGGCCCACGCCTGGTCTTCGATGAGCGCGACAGGGTCGTCACGGTCCTCGCGCGCAGGCACCACTCGCGCCGAGACGAACTCGCCCTTGCGCGGAACTGGAAGGCCAAGCGCCGCAGCCACCAGTGGGTCGTTGTCCTGGTGGCCGAGGACCAGGATTCCCTCGGGCCGAAGTGCGGTGCGCGATCCGCCGTTGCCGCGGGCGCGCTTCATGAAATCGTCCTGCTGGGCGACTGTGGCGACCTCGGCTCGCCGGATTATCCGGTGCTGGACCGTGCGAAAGAGCTCGTTGGTCTTCGCCTGGCCGTGCTGGGCGCCTCGCCTGGCCTTGGCGCTGAAGATGCGCTCACGGTCCCTGGGGTCCATGTGCAGGAATACATTCTCGGCGAGGTGCCCGTGCCGGGGCCACAGCTGCCTTATGTGAGACCGGGCGGCGGCGGTGAGTTGGCGTTTGGAGTCACGGTTGCGCCTGTCGCGCAGGTACTCCTCACGGACCCGGACCAGGCCCGCAGACCAGGTGCTCGCCTCGTCGTTTGCCGTGATCAGGAGGCAGAGGTGATCGATGGCCTCTGGTGGGAGCTCCCAGCCTCCGTATGTCATCGAGTACTTGCAGTCGACTTCGATGCCCGCGATCCGGTAGTCGGTCGCGTCGCCGTCGGCGAAGGCGAATTGCCGGTGGAGGTTGATCTCGACGAGGGTGCCCATGTGGGTCTTCTCGGTCTTGTGCAACTGGTCGTATTTCCACCGTCCGGTGTGCTGCCCGTCGTACAGCTGGTCGAGCGTGTCTCGGAGCACCGCCGCGACCTGGTCGCCAACCGGGTCGAGCCGGTACAGCCCCGCTTCCACCGCATCCATCTCGCCATCAGGATTGTCGGATGGAGCGGGAAACAGTGCCTCGCTGACCATGGGAAAGCCTCACTCGGGCGCGGCGGGAAACTGCCGTACGACACGGCCTTGCACACTTGGGGCACATATGTCTTGCCCGCGACCGTCCGATGGTATGCCTCCCGAACCGTTGCCGGACCCGGAAAGCGAGCAGCTTGCTGCACTCCTCGGTGACGGTACCAGCTGCATCCAGTCGGCGTCCTGGCCCGAGAACATACACGGGGCCATCGTCGCAGAGGAGAAGCGCCGCAGGGCCGCGAGAGGAAAGGGGACTACCCGCTCAGACGGCGCGCAGTAGGCCCTCCTGCTTGTCGGCTCCTCGGGCTGCCTGGATCGCCACGCGGATCCTGGTGCCCACCGCCTTCGCGACTGGCGGCGGGAAGGCATTGCCGACCTGCCGGTACGAGGCCGTCTTCCGCCCGTAGAATTGCCAGTCCAGCGGGAACCCTTGAATGACTGCCGTCATGTCCCGGGTCAACCTCGGCATGTAATCAACTGGGGCATCGGCTGGAGGCGGCGCATCGGCCAGCCCCCTGCCATCGACCCCGAGTTTCCTCCACGCCTCACGGGCGCGGGTGGGACCGAGGTCCGGCCCCCCGTGCTTGCGCGAGCCTCCCACCAGGGTCGGGCCGACGCCGTTGGCCTTCCTGGCCCACTCGCCCGCGCCCGTCCAGCCGCCCTCGGCCATCATGGTCGTGCAGGGCCTCGCCGACGGTCGGGGGCGTCCCGATCGCGTCGGGCCATTCGAAGTGCGGGTAGGCATCCGGCCTCATCGCGACCAGGATGAACCGGGGCCGCAACTGCGGGACGCCGAACTCGCAGGCGTTCAGCACCTGCCAGTCCGCCTGGTAGCCAAGGTCGCCCAGTTGACGGAGGACCTGCTCGCGGTAGCTGGCGAACCTCGCTTGGGAGAGCCCAGGAACGTTCTCCAGCATCACTGCGGCTGGCTCACATTCCCGGACAAGGCGCAGCGCCTCCGGGAACAGGTCACGCTCGTCGTCAGCGCCAAGCTGCTTGCCCGCCACCGAGAACGGCGGGCACGGAACGCCGCCGGCCAGAAGGTCAACACCGTGGTAGGGGCGGCCATCGAACTGGTGAACGTCCCCTTCGATGACTTTCCACAGGTGCTGCCGGTTCAGGCGCAGTGTCTCGCAAGCATCCGGGTCGATCTCGACAGCCGCGGCATGGGAGAATCCTGCGTTCTCCAGTCCCAGGGACTGACCGCCGGCTCCGGCGCAGATTTCCAGACAGGTCAGCTCATGCACGGGATCTCCCAAGGTGGGCAGGCCAGGTCATGGGCAGCACACGGGTCCGGCATCCATGCCGCGATACCCCAGGAGCGGAAAGAAGCCTGCGTGACCGGTGCGTCCGAATGTCTCCTACAGGCTTTCCCATGAACTCGCACACTACAGATTCAGGTGTTCTAGTACCAGCACCGTTACGCACAAGTTTTCGTGTCATTCCCCACGTTCGCGCACCAGCCTTGCGGCACAATCCCAGGCAGCTGCCGACCCTGGACGGCGGGAAGCGCGCGCTGGCGTGGGCAACCTCTCGCGCGAGGGCCTTCATGCCGAGACCCGCTTAGCGGCATCTGGGCCAACGCCCCCTGCGTAGTCATCGCGCCAGGACTGCAGGACGGACACGGGCCAGTACAGGCGGTACAGGCTCCTGCGCGGCTCTGGGAACGGGCAGCGCTTGGGCCCCCGGCGGTTGAGCCATCCGGTGATGGTGCGGGGCGGCGCTCCTGTGATGGCTGCGGCTCCTGCGATGTCAGCCCAGACGTCGCCATCCAGTTCGGGAAGCCCAAGCAGCTGCCCGGCGGGCGGACGCCGGCCTGCGACCAGCATCACCCGGATGGACTCAGCCTGCGCCTCAAGGTCCACGGGACCCGGCGAGGCGGCCATGCCTCCTTCGCCGGTCATCTGGCCGCCTGACCGCGCGCAGCCGTCGGGGAGCGCCGTTCCCGTTCTCGAGCCGGACCCTGCTGCGCCGTGCGCGACGGGGAGCGGTGGCTATCAGGTTCCGCGAGGGCTCTCATCACCAGCCTCCTTTACAGCTTTAAAACTGCATCAAAATTAACCTCATGTCAAGAGGATCCAGTGAGCTGATTTCAGCGAAATAGTTTCCGGAATGTAGGTTTTATCTCGACCGCGCGGTGTGGCTAGCCTGGAGGATCATGGCGAGCTCGGCGACAAGGCTGGCGGCAAAGGCTCAGGCTCTCGAAGTGGAGTCTTCGAGCAGTCCGGCGGGTGCCGATGGTCGGCCTCCATAGAGGGCCCATGCCTACACCGCGTAATCACTTACGGTGTCATTAGCCCCCGCGCCTGGGACGCCCATGCCATTCAGATGCCAAGATCGTTGGGAAAATGTCATTCTGAGTGGGACGCTACAGCGTTCTGTAGGTTCTCATCCGACCTGGCCAACGGCAAGCCGCTGAACTGCGCTTCTTCATGCTTTCTCACCAACCTGGCCAGCGATCTTCTCAACGATCTGGCCAATTCCCCAGACCGGACCACCGACCCCACGGCCACGGCGCCCGCCCCGCTCTCACACCGGATCGGGATACGGCTCCAGTGCCGCAAGCCGACCGCCCGGCCTCCTGAGCCAGGAACTCCGGGCGCTAAGCCAGTCGGCGGATCGTGGGGATGATCAGAATTGTGGGATCTGACCCCCAGGCAGACGGGCGACAGGGCACATATATCGTTTATGTGCGCATCTGTCGCCTCGCGGAGGCCAAACTGAAGTGCCTGCCGCGTCGCATGTGCAGCTCAGCGGCACTTTTTTCTCATTCCAGCATGGAAGGGAACCTCATGCGTCATTCACGGACGTGGCTTCTCGCGGCCGGAGCGACAGGGCTGCTGCCCTGCCTCATTCCGGGCATCGCGAACGCGGCGGTCACACATGGTTCAGCACAGTCACCAGCCAGGGTGTACGTCTCGCCGACGGGCGTGGCCGGCGTGGCCGGCGAGGCCGATCGGTCCTGCGACACAGCGGCTTTCAGCTCCGTGCAGGCCGCGGTGGACGCCGTGGCCGCCCGGGCACCGTGATCGTATGTGCCGGCGCCTACGACGAGAGCGTCACGATCACCAAGTCCCTGACGCTCGCCGGGCGCCACGGTGCCGTCATCAACGCCAGCGGCCAGAGCTACGGCGTCGGTGTCGCCTCATCCCATGTGACGATTAGCGGGCTGACCGTGGAAGGTGCCAGTGTGGGCGGCACGCTGGCCGATGGCATCGTCACCGCAGGGCTTGTCGGCGGGACAATGACCCCGGCCAACTACGTGGCGATCGTTGGCGACATCACCAGGGACAACGCCGGCTCCGGCATCGACCTGAACAGCACCACCGGCTCGTCCGCGATCGGCGACGTGTCCGACGGCAACTCGGTCGGAATCAACGTCTCCGACGATTTCCTGCGGCCAGCGGCGGACAGCGCGATCATCGGCAACGTTGCCGACGACAACGCCGGCGGCTGCGGGATCGCCCTCGCCGACCACACCGGCAAGGGCATCTCACACAACCGCGTCATCGGCAACGTCTCCAACGACAACGGGCTCGGCACCCCGACGGGTACGGCGGCGTCCGCGGGCAGTGGCGTCATCCTGGCCGGCGTGACCGGCGGAGTGTTCGACAACACCATCTCCGGGAACACGTTCGACGGAAACGGCCACGCCGGATTCGACGTCCACGCTCACGCGCCAGGGATGAACCTGACCGGCAACGTGGTCACCGGCAACAGGATCGGCGAGAATAACCTGCGCGGCTCCGAGGGCGACACCGACACAACGGGCGTCTACCTCGGCGACGCCAGCCCGCTGACAATCACAGTTCGCGGCAACTTCATCAGCGGCGACTACTACGGGATGTTCGCGGCCGGCGGCCCGGTCACCATCACAGGCGAGCAGGAGAACGTCTACCAGGACGTGACCACTGACCTGGGTACCAGCCCCACCTTCTCCTGAGATGCCGCCGCAGGCCGTCGGCGTCGACCGTTGTTAGCCGCGCAACGGTGTCGCTCATACCGCAGTTTGCGCCCAGCGTGTCTCGGTGTAGCTTGCACAGCCCTCGCCTCTTCCCGCGGATCTCGCGATCGGACCCGCGGGGCCCGGTCAGCGAACCGACGCGATACGGCGCAGGGCCCGCTCAACCACGCCCCGCAGGACGTCCTCGGGCACGTCGCCGAGCGCCCAGACCCCCTGCGCCAGAGCGGCGCTGGAGTACACGGCGAAGCGCTGGTCGAGGGTTGCAGGCCCCGGGCCGTAGAAGCCCTCGATCGTGGCCTGGACGAGCCGGTCGATGCCGAGGGCGGCGTGCATGTCATTGCGCAACGCGGGCTGCTGGGCCACGATCCGCATCACGTCGCGGCGGGCGATCAGGAAGTCGGCCAGGCCGGCGATCATCGTGTCGACGCGCTCGTCGGCCGTCCGCGCCGCCCGGACCCGCGCCATGAGCTCGGCCATGGCCTGCTTGGCCGGCTGCGCGAGGTCGCGCAGGATCTCGCCCTTGCCCTTGTAGTGGTAGTACACGGCCGGCTTGGTCAGGCCCATCTCGTCGGCGATGTCCTGCAGCGACGTGGCGTCGTAGCCCTTGTCGTTGAACAGGCGCAGCGCGACCTCGAGAATCCGCGCGCGGGTGCGTCGTGCCTGCTCCGCGCGCGACGACGGGGCGGCCTTAGCCGGCGAGTTGCTCACGCCGCCCATTGTTCCGCACCCGACTTTCACTTTACGACTGTTAAGTACGTCACATCCGCGCCCGGCGGCTGGCAAATTTCACTTAACGATCGTAAAGTGAAAATGACCAACGGAAAGGATCAGGACCATGGAAACGACAATCGACGGCACCTGGAACGTCGTGATCGGCACGCCGCGCGGCGACCGGGAGGCCACGCTCCAGGTGAAGCAGGACGGCACCCGGGTCACCGGGACGATGAACGGCACCGCCATCTCCGACGGCGCCTGGCAGGACGGCAAGCTCACCTTCTGCGGGCAGATCACCCAGCGGATCAAGATCACGCTGCGGTGCTCGGCTAGCATCAACGGCGACGCCATGACCGGCACCGCGAAGGCCGACCGGCTGCCGATGTCCGCGCCGTTCACCGGGCAGCGGAC
Organism: uncultured Actinomycetota bacterium; assembly: GCA_963850115.1. Taxonomy (GTDB): domain Bacteria; phylum Actinomycetota; class Actinomycetes; order Streptosporangiales; family Streptosporangiaceae; genus Trebonia. The sequence goes on along the minus strand of CAWKKG010000001.1, from coordinate 10,628 downwards.
GGCGGCATGAACGGCGGCGGCGCCCGGGCGCGGATCATGTTCCTCGGCACGGCCGGCGGGCCGACCCTGGCCGAGCACAGGCACGGCATCGCGACGGCGTTCGTCCTCGGCGAGGACGTGTATCTGATCGACGCCGGGCTCGGTGCCGCCAACCAGTACGTCGACGCCGGGCTGCGCCTGGACCGCCTGCGGACGGTGCTGCTCACCCACATGCACGGCGACCACGTGTGCGACCTGTTCAACCTGTTCATGTTCGGCTCCACCGCCGTGCACGGATCCCGCCCCGGCATCAAGGACACGGTGCAGGTGATCGGGCCCGGCCCGACGGCGGGGTCGCGCGGCGGCTTCGAGCCGTACGGGCCGCCGCCGTTCCCCGGCGTCGGCGGACTGCTCGAGCACAGCTACGCCGGCCAGGCAGCCACGCTGACCGCATGGGCGATGGGCCAGGGCAACCTCCGCGAGCTGATCGACCTGCACGAGATCGGCGACCACGGCAGCGAGCCCTTTACCGTCCTCGACAACGGCGAGGTGACGGTCACCGCCGTCGTCGTGCCGCACCTGCCCACCTCCTACGCCTACCGGATCGACAGCGCCGCAGGATCGGCCGTCTTCTCCGGCGACACCGGCCCGTCCGACGCCGTCGCCAGCCTGGCCCGCGGCGCCGACATCCTCGTCCACGAGGTCATGGACATCAGCGCGATGATCGCTGAGGGCTTCCCCGAGGAACTCAGCGACGTGTTCAAGAGCGTGCACACCGAAGTGTCAGACGTCGGCAAGATCGCCGCCGCAGCCGGCGTGCCGGTCCTCGTCCTCAACCACTTCGTCCCTGCCTCCCGCGCCGCCGACCCGCACACGTGGACCGAGCGGATCAGCCAGGACTACGACGGCCGCGTGATCGTGGCCGAGGACCTCATGAACGTGCCGGTCGACCGACTCGCCCCCCGCACCACCGCCCTGCTATCGGGGCAGGACAAGTCATGACCCGCCACACCGTCACCACCGAGGGCGCGACCCTCTCCTACGAGAAGCTCGGCACCGGGCCGCTGCTGATCATGATCGCCGGGGCCGGCGGCCTCGGCAGCGCCTACCGCAAGGCCGCCGCCCTGCTGGCCGGCCAGTACACGGTCATCACCTACGACCGCCGCTGCCGCGGCGCGAGCACCGGCGACCCCGACCAGGACCTGGACCTGGACCAGCAGGCCCGCGACGCCGCAGCCATCATCCGCGACGCCGGCGCCGCCGGTGCCTACGTCTTCGGCAGCAGCGGCGGCGGGTGCATCGCCGTCAAGCTCACCGAGGACCAGCCCCAGATCGTGACAGGGCTGATCGCCCACGAGCCGGCGATTGTCTCGGTCCTGCCCGACGCCGACCGCTGGCAGGCGCACACCCGGGAGGTCCACGACCTCTACCTCCGCAAGGGCACCCGGCGCGCGATGATCGCGTTCGCCCGGCCGGCCAAGGGTGTCAACCCGATCGCCATGATCCTCGCCCAGCGCGGCGGGCAGCGACCGGACCTGAAGTTCTTCCTGGCCCACGAGCACGTCGCGATCTCCACCTACCGGCCCGACATCCAGGCGCTGCGAAACGCCGCGGTGCCGACCGTGACCCTGTCCGGCCGGGCCAGCCGCGACGGCTACAACGCCCGGACCGGACCCGCGCTCGCCGCCCTCATCGGGGCCCGGTCGGCGATGATCTCCGGCAACCACTTCCCCTACATCCTCGACCCCGATCGGTTCGCAGCCGAGTTGCTGCCGTTCCTCAACGAGATGCCGGCCCGCCATGAATGACCAGGCAACCAGGCCGGGCCCCAGCCCGGCCGTGCGCATCCGCTACGCGGCGCTCGGCCTGCTCGCGGGCGGCCTGTGGCTGTGGGGCAGCGGCGACCCGCTGTGGCTGCACGCGCTCCGCATGCTCGCGATCGTCCTCGTCGTCCCAGCCCTCGCCGGCCTGCTGACCGCCGCGGTCGCGCGGCGCCGCGGCCTGGAGAGGACCGAGACGATCTCGGTCGGCCCGCTGGTCACCGTCAAGGCGGGACTGGTCATCATCGCGATCGCGGTAACCGCGCTGCTCGGCAGCCGCGTCCCCCACCTCGACCTCTACCTCGCGGCCTGGCTGACGCTCATGCTGGCCCTCGGCGGCCCCGCCATCCACCACCGCCTCCTCACCGAGGTGACCGGCGATCAGCATCCGCACCGGCGGCGGCCGCGCCGCCGCCTTTACCTCATGCTGGCCGCCGGCCTGGCCGGGTGCGTCGTGATGGCCGTGGCCGCCAACATCGCCGCGGGCCACGTCATCAGGGAACGGATCAGCGCCGCCGCTGGCAAGCGGCTCACCGGCCCGATCAGCGTCCGCATCGGCACGGCACCCGCCCTGGCCGATGCCGTCACCGGGCGCATCTCCGCGGTAACCATCCACGCGCCGTCCACCACCATATGCAACCTCCGCGGCGTCGACGCCCAGGCCACGCTAACCAACGTCCATCGCTCCCACGGCCAGACGGCCGTGGGAGGGGCCACCGCCACCATGCTGGTCACCACCCAGGCCCTTGCCAGCCTGCTGCCCAGCAGCTACGGGACGGCGACCGTGACCGCCGATCCCGCCGCCGGGATCCTGCGAATTGGCGTCGGCCCCGGCGGGCTCCTCCAGATCCAGGAGACCGCCCAGCTCCACGGCGATACCATCCAGCTCACCCCGGCCAGCATGACGCTGCGCGGGCAGCCGGCGCCCGCCAACCTCCAGGACACGCTCGCCAGCCATCTCACCATCCGCCGCACGCTCTCCGGCCTGCCCCTCAACCTCACCTCGCGCTCCCTGGCCATCACTACCGCCGGAGTCCAGGTCGCCCTTGCCGCGGGACCGGGCACCCTGGCCGGCACCGGCTCAGCAAGCACCTGCGTCGCGCAGTGACCTATCCGGATCGGGACGCCGTTGCCGTTGGCCCGCATAGACGGACCTAGAGAAGCGGCTACTCAGTTGTCCACAACGCGGAGATGGGCAGGCAGCCCAGTCCGTCGCCAAAGCTCAGCGAGTCAGCGCCGCCGTAGATGACGTAGCCAGCGTGCATCCGGGAGCCGAGCTTCTCCTCCAGATAACGAAGGCCGAGCAAGTCCTCCGACCTCACGGGCGGCCAGATCCCGCTATCGGGCGGTCACAGGGACCAGAGGGCTTGGGTGGGGGACAGGCGTGCGGCGCGGATGGCGGGCAGCAGCCCGGCGAGGGCGCCGATGAGAATAGCGGCAACCAGCCCCCCGGCCCAGGCCTCGGCCGGGATGACGGTGGACCAGCCCTTGATGTGCGCGTAGACGGCGGTGGAGGCCGCGCCGGCGATGACCCCGGTGACGCCGCCCACGAGTGCGAGCAGGATGGCCTCGGACAGGAACTGGATGCGGATCTGGCCCCTGGTGGCGCCCAGGGCGCGGCGCAGCCCGATCTCCTGGCGTCGTTCCAGCACCGAGATGATCATGATGTTGGCTACCCCGACCGCGCCGACCAGCAGGGCGACCGCGCCCAGGCCGAGGAACAGGGTGTCGAACGCGCCGGCCGCGTCGGCCTGGGCGGTCAGCGCGTCCGATGGCTGGGAGACGTCGACCTCGCTGGGGGTTTCCGGGTTGGCCTGGGCGGCGAGCAGGTTGTCGACTCTGGTGATGGTTGCCTGGGTGCTGGCCGTGCGGACGTACAGCTCCGACGGGTGCCCGTCGAAGCCGAGGTACTCGCGGGCGGCGGGGAAGCCGATCAGGACCGTGGTGTCCAGTTGCGGGGCCAAGGTGGCGGGGTTGAGGATGCCGACCACGGAGAACCACTGGCCGCCGACCCAGATCCGCATGCCCGGGCCAGATCCGGTCGATGCCCAGCAGCTGGGCTGCCTCGTAGCCCAGCACCGCGACGGGCTCGCGGGCGGTGGCGGCATTGAGGTAGCTGCCCTGGGCAACCGACGTGGCGACGGCGGCGGGCAGGCCAAGGCTGGCGGCCTCGACGCTCAGCCCGTTGGTGTCGATGGCGGGGATCAGCGGGCTGCGGTAGACATCGGCGTTCACGGTACCGGTGTATTGCACAGCGGTGACGCCAGGCAGCTGGCCGACCATGCCAGGTGAGGCGTCAGGCAGCTCGACGGTCTGGCCGGTGATGGTCTGCCCGTTGGTGGCGGTTAGCAGGTTGGTGCCCAGTCTGGCGATCTCGGCCAGCAGCCCGGCCTGGGAGGAGGCGGCCAGGCCGAGCACGGCCACGATCGCGGCGACCCCGATCGCGATGCCCAGCGCGGACAGCGAGGCGCGCAGCTTGCGGGTGCGCAGCCCGATGCTGGCCAGCCCGGCCAGGTCGCCTGGCCGCAGCCGGGCCGCCGGCGGCGCGGCTGCCCGGCCCGGCGTGAGGGTGATCATGAGGTTCCTTCCTGCACGGTCTGGGGCCGGGTGAGCTCCCCGGCGAGGGCGGGGCTGCTGTCGTTGATGATGTGCCCGTCGAGCATCTCGATACGGCGCCGCATCCGGCCGGCGACCGCGTGGTCGTGGGTGACCACGATGATCGTGGTGCCGGCCGCGTTGAGCTCTTCCAGCAGCGCCAGGATGGACGCGCCGGTGGCGGAGTCCAGGTTCCCGGTGGGCTCGTCGGCCAGCACCAGCGGCGGGCTGCCGGCGACCGCCCGGGCGATCGCCACCCGCTGCCGTTCCCCGCCTGACAGCTGAGTCGGGCGGGCGTTATCGCGGTGTCCCAGCCCGACCCGGGTCAGCGCGGCGGCGGCGAGCTGACGGCGCTGTACCCGGGGGACGCCGGCGTACAGCAGCCCGTCGGCGACGTTGTCGAGTACTTTCTGGTGTTCGGCGAGGAAGAACTGCTGGAACACGAACCCGATCCGGGTGGCTCGCAGCCCTGCCAGCTCCCGGTCGCTCATCGCCGCGGCATCCAGCCCGGTCACCCGCACCGTCCCGGCCGTTGGCTTGTCCAGGGTTCCCATCAGGTGCAGCAAGGTGGTCTTGCCCGACCCGGACGGGCCCACGATCCCGGTCAGCTCCCCGGCGGCCACCGCCAGGCTCACCCGGTCCAGCGCCCGCACCGGGGGCGGCCCCGGATATTCTTTCGTCACCTGCTCCAGTTCCAGGACGGCGCTCATGAGGCTGGCACCACGACCTGCTCGCCGGGGGTCAGGTTCCCGGCCACCTGTACCAGGCTGGAGGCGTCATCAAAGATCCCGACCGTCACCGGCACCAGCCGCCGCGAGTTATCCGGCCCGGTCACCTCGACCGCGTACCCCCCACCCGCCTCCCCATCCCCTTCACCTGGGCCAGCAGCGCGCTCACCGGCACCGCCAGCACGTTGCTGACGCTTTGGGCGGTGATCTCCACCGTCACCGGCGCCTGGTCCAGGCTCCCGGCCGCCGACGGGTCCGTCAGCGCCGCCGTCACCGGGACCGTAGCCGAGCTCCCGGACCCGGATGCCACGGCGCCCACCGAGGAGATCTTCCCTGGCGTGCTGGCCCCGTCCGGCAGCTGGATGCTCACCGAATCCCCCACCGCCACCTCCGACTCATCCGAGGTGTTCAGCGCGATGCTCACCACATGCCGGTCCGTGGTCCCCGACAGCACCGGCCCGGCCGCCGGGCCGCCCAGGCTGCCCAGCACGCTGGTGACACGGATCGCCTCCGGCTCGAACACCACCGACCCCGCCGCGAGTGACCCCGACGGGCTGGAGATCCCCACCGCCGACTGCAGCGCCTCCACCGCCGCCTTCGTCTCCCACGAGAAGTAATCCCAGCCCAATGCGCTGATATCCGTACTGTCTGCATAGCCGAGATTCACCAGGTCATGGTTGAGCTGGGTCACGTCCGCCCCGGTCACTCCCTCATCCAGGGCCCGCCAGTCCGGCACCGACCCGTACAGCAGCACGACCGGATCGGTCAGATCGGTCGTGTACAGCACCTGCCCCTGCCGGATCACCTGCCCCGCCGACGGCAGCGAGGTCAGCGTCCCCCCGCCCGCCCCGGTCACCGTGTAGGACCCCGCATATCCCAGCGTCCCGTTCACTGGCGTCTGCACCGACAGGTTCGCCCGCACCACCGGCTGGGTCGCCGGCGCCGCCGCCCCCTGCCCGCCCCCGGACGCGGCGGGCCGCGAGAAAACACCGGTCCGCCACGCCGCCAGCACCCCGCCGGCTACCAGCACCGCCACTGCCCCCGGGACCACCCACCGGAACCGGCCATGCCTGCGTGCCCCCGCCGGGGCACGCAGGCTTTCCGGGGCGCCGGCGGCATGCCCGGAGACGGGAGCATCTGCCGGCCCGCTGGTCTCCCCGCGGCCCGGCGAAACCATCTCGCTCACGGTCAGCCCCCTATCCGTGTCGGCCCGCCGCATTCCCGGTCCGCCATCACGACCCCTGCCCGTTCGACGCCGCCCCCGGGAATACCCCGTTGTTGTCGTGCGCCTGCGACTGGCAGGTACTGAACGCAGACTGGTAGCTGGGCAGGGCGATGTTGATGCTTTTCGGTACGTCGAACACGTTCTGGCTGGTGGGATCGGGGAAGGCCGGGAAGCCATGAGAGCGCATGCAGGCGGCGAGCTTGTCGCCCGCGGCCAGGTCCTGAGCCGTCACCGCGAGTCGCTGAGCCTCGCCCGGCACTAGGTGGATGCACGCCGCTTTCGCGGCCTGGAACGCGGGGGAGCTGGGATCGACACTGTCAGGGCCGACGCCGGAGAAGCTGAATCCTCCGTTGACGGGATCCGGGAAGTTCTTGATGTCGTGGCTGCGCATGCATTGCGCGAACTCCACGAGCTGGGCCGTAGTAACCGGGGATGATCCCGCGTCCGGGGTGCTGCCCGGGCTGGAACTCGAGCACGCCACGACCGCGAAGGCCATTGCGGCCGCGGCGACGGTGATCGCCACGATCCGCAGGGCAGGCGGCCGCCCGCGCCACCGGACGGCCCGGATGCTGCTGGTCGCACCCGGCCCTCGGCCGGGACGGACCGTGAACGTCATCCCGTCCAGCGCCTGCGTCTCGCCGAACCGCTTATGCAGTCCGTCAATCTTGATAGTCGCGTCCATGGCCACAAGATGCCGCGGTCCGCAGTCGCGCCGCATCTGCCCGCGGACCCATCTGCACGGTGCCGCAGTCCGCCCGCGGGCATACGCCCGCAGGCAGACGACCCGGCAGCCCGAGGCGGCTACGATCGCTGCCGTGAGCATGCCCCGGCAGGCTGGAGGCGCCATGATCATGTGGGGATTCCCGGTGCTTGGCTGCGCCCTGCTGGCTTCCGCCCTCCTGCTGCGCCGCAGGCCGCTCACGGCGCTGGCCGTGATGCTTGGCGGATCGGTGGCCAGCATGGCGCTGCAGCCGAGTGCCCTGCAGGTCGTGGTCGTCTGTGCGGTGGGCCTCGAGATCTGCTACATAGCAGTGACACGCACCCGCAGGGTCTCGCTGACTGGCGTGGCCATGGTTGGCGTCAGCCTGGATTCCGCTCCTGGAAGTGCCCTCTGCAGGCTCACCTCAGGGCGGCGGCAACGTGGAGCCGGCCATGGCCCTTGCCACGATTATTGCCTGGCTTATCGGGCATTCAATCCGGCAGGCACAGGCCCAGGCCGAACTGGTCCGCGCCCAGGCGGCCGCCCAGACCGCGATGGCAGAGCGGCTGCGGATCGCCCGCGAACTGCACGACATCGTGGCGCACAGCATCGGCATCATCGCAGTCCAGGCGGGCGCGGGCCGCCGGGTCTTCGACGCCCGTCCCGACGAGGCACGCGACGCCCTGGCCGCCATCGAGGCCACCAGCAGGGAGACGCTATCCGGACTGCGCCGGATGGTGACCGGACTGCGGCGCGCCGACCTGGAACCCGGGCCGGGGCAGGCGCCGCTAGGCCCGGCGCCCGGCCTGGCCGCCATCGAGCGACTGGCCGCCACGACCCTGGAGGCGGGCGTGAAGGTCGACGTGGACTGGCACGGTAGCCGGGAGCCGCTACCGGCCGACATCGACCTGTCGGCGTTCCGCATCATCCAAGAGGCGGTCACCAACGTGGTCCGCCACGCCGGCACCGGCCAGTGCCAGGTCTGCATCGACCGGCAGGACGGGCAGTTGTCCATCGAGGTCACCGACAGCGGACGCGGTGGCAGCGGGCATGGTGGCGGGGTGGCCGGGACCGGCTACGGGATCACCGGCATGCGCGAGCGCGCCGCGCTGCTCGGCGGCGACTTCTCGGCCGGCCCGCGCCCCGGCGGCGGCTTCCGCGTCGCCGCCCGGCTGCCGCTCCCCGCTCCTGCCCGATGACCATCCAGGTCATCCTGGCCGACGACCAGCCACTGATCCGCGCGGGCCTGCGCATGCTGATCGAGCAGACGCCCGATATCGACGTGGCCGGCGAGGCAGGAACCGGCACCCAGGCGGTACGGCTCGCCAGGGACACCAGCCCTGACGTGGTCGTGATGGATATCCGCATGCCGGGCATGGACGGCATCGAGGCAACCCAGATGATCACTTCCGGCGACACGTCCACCCGCGTGCTCATGCTCACCACGTTCGACGACGATGACTACGTCTACGGCGCGCTGCGCGCCGGGGCCAGCGGGTTCCTGGTCAAGGACATGGCACTGGAGGACATCCTGACCGCGATCCGCGTGGTCGCGGCCGGCGACGCCATCATCGCGCCCGGCGTCACCCGCCGCCTGATCGCGCAGTTCGCCGGCCAGCCCGGCCCTGGCCGCAAGCCCCGGGAACTGACCGGGATCACCGACCGCGAGCGCGAGGTGCTCAGGCTGGTCGGCCAGGGCATGTCCAACGCCGAGATCGCCACCGCCCTGTACATCACCGCGGGCACCGCCAAGACCCACGTGGCCCGGCTACTGACCAAGCTGGACGCCAGGGACCGGGTCCAGCTCGTCATCACCGCCTACGAAACAGGCCTGGTCTCGGCACCGCACTGACCGCACCAGGCGAGCTGCGCTGGCTCGCCGCAATGACGCCGAGACACTGTAACCGGCGATAAAGAGCGAGGACCCAGCTCGCCGAATGACGGAGTCATGGGCTCCGGTGGTCTCGCAGACATGTTGTATGCGACCGTGCGACCGGCCGTGAGCCCGACGCGCTGCGTGACGACCTGCACAACCTCCGGCTAGTTAGCCGGGGCCATGTCAACGAAGCGGCTGTAGTGCCCCTGGAAGGCCACCGTCACGGTCGCTGTCGGCCCGTTCCTGTGCTTGGCTACGATCAGGTCCGGTACAGGTCGTGTCGGGCCCTCCCTCTGCCTGGGCACCTGCGGGCCTGTTGGTGAAGTGACGCGCGCCGCTACTTCGGCTTTTCTGTCGAGCACGACGGGCGCGTTGGCGTATAGATGCGTAATGATCCGTGCTGCTGTCGGGCCGGTAGTGCCTACCTGGTAAATGCTGTGGTGTGGGCGGACGGATATGTTGGTATCGAATCCGCTGGCATTTCACAGGAAATCCAGAAACGCCACCAGAATGCGCTGTTCACCGCAAAGCCTGAACTGCGCCCGCAGAGGGCCACCAGGGCGCCCTGCGTATTGTCCGATCGATCCATCGCCATCGACTACCCCACGCGAGAAGTGACGAGACCCCACAAGCTTCGGGTCGATCGGACCGCTGTAACGGCCGACTGCTATCAGCCGCGATGCTAGTGCCGCAGAGGTGACCCAGAGCCTGCATGACGGGTGTTTACCTTTGACCAACGAGATGGAGTTAGAGGAGCCCAGGAACGCCTTCAGCTTAACCAAGTGGGAGTGGTCTCGCGCAGCGATACCCACTGAAATGACAGGCTGGTGGCCGGCCCTCGTGAACACGCATCCGTCGGCGAAGAGGAAGCCGACCCAGTAAGCGGCCTCCGGAGTAAACTCGTCGAAGGCGTCATCTCGCTGCCCCTCCCTTCCGCCGCGCACTTCCGCGCCGCGTTGCTGAAGCACCTTAAGCACAGTCACTGAACTCACATTCAGTTTCTCGCCAATTTGCGCTGTTGACTCCCCAGCGACGTACCATCGGACGGCGGCGTCCTTATCTAATCCGTAAGCTTGAGCTGAGACCGCAAATCGATGCCACGTCTCCTCAAGAGGGCCGCGATGGTAGGCTGCCGTGGACACCCCCACTCGTGAAGCGATATAGGTGGTGCCGATTCCTGCTCGATACCACTCTTCAACTTGGGATCTTTGTTCAGCAGAAAGAGTCATCAGCCTGGTGCCATATCCACAAAGCGGCTGTAGTGTCCCTGGAAAGCGACGGTTACTGTGGCGGTCGGCCCATTCCTATGCTTTGCTACGATAAGGTCCGCCTCGCCCGCCCGCGGGCGCGCACTCCCTGCTCATATGCGCTTCGTTATGCAAAGTATGACAACATCCGCATCCTGCTCAATCGAACCCGATTCGCGCAAATCGGACAACATGGGCTTTTTTGTCGTGCCCCTGTTCCGGGCCTCGGTTGAGCTGGGAGAGCGCGATCACCGGGACCTCGAGCTCCTTAGCCAGGAGCTTGAGCGACCGGGACATCGCCGAGACTTCCTGCTGGCGACTCTCCACCTTCCCCGGGGTGGACATCAATGGCAGGTAGTCGATGATCACGAGCTTGAGGTCGTGCCGCTGCTTGAAGCTGCCTGCACTTGGCCCGGATCTCCATGAGCGACATGTTCGGCGAGTCGTCGATGAACAGC